>NZ_LR215979.1:2559612-3839419 GCF_900683735.1 Fusobacterium ulcerans ATCC 49185 | reverse complement strand
AATAACTACTACTGCATCAAATAAAGTAGACTCTGATACTGGTTTAGCAGTTTCATCTTCTAATTCTTCAATTGACATTCCTGCTTCTTCTAAGTTAGGTTTTAAATTATATTTTTCTTTAAGTCTTTTAGCAATAGGACCTCCAATTAGACATCCTGCAATTAATCCATAAGTTGCAGCAGCTATTGAAACAGAAAGTCCTCCTGTAGCTCCAAATTCTTCAAGAACTGGTCCAAATGCTCCAGAAGTTCCATGTCCCCCTGTTAATGGTATAGAACCTACAGCAAGTCCAAGTAATGGATTAAGTCCAAATACTTTAGCTAATGATACTCCTACTATATCTTGAATTATTACAAGAACAGTAGCAGTTATCAGGAATATAGCAACTCCAACTCCACCTTTTTTCAATAGTTTTCCACTTGCAGTAAATCCTATTGTAGTGAAGAATATCAACATTAGAAAATCTTTCAAAACACCATCAAAATTAAAGCTGAAAGCACCAGTATTATGTCCAATCAATAGAAGTATAGAAAATATAACTCCACCTACTACTGGAGCAGGGATAAAGAATCTTTCAAGAAAAGCAACTCTTTTCTTAACCTCTCTACCAAGTAAAAGTACAACTATTGCAACTGCCAGTGTTTCTGCCATATTAAAATTTAGTGTCAACATAATTTTCCCTCCATATAATATTTTATTGTTTTTAATAAAAAATATATGGATTTTCTAATTTCGAAGTACCCGTTCTTTATAACGAGATAATATTGTATAAATAGGTCTTAACCTAATCACTTTTTCCATTAATTCAGTTTTCATTTCTGGAAGAGAATATACTTCAATTTTCAGCTTATCTTCCAAATATACAATTTCATCTTTATGAACAATCCCTTTTTCCATATCAATTTTTTTGATTGTAAAGAGCGGATAATTTTTTTCATTATTTTTTTGTATATCTTCAAATATTCTATTAGTTGTAACTTCTCTAAAAATAGGAAGGGAAGTATTTTGAGTTGCACTAGATGTAGTTACAATTGCAAATACACAAGCAATCATAAAATATAAAAATTTTCTTTTCAACTTGCTCCCCTCCTTATTTAAATAATCTTTTATAATTAAAATTTTATAATTATCTTATACCATTTTTAAACATAATTGTCAATAAAAACTCTTTTTAAATGAAAATCAACTCATCATTATTTCAAAAAATAAAAGTTTTTTTTGATTTTCATTCATTTTATATATTATTCAATTTTATTGTTCACTTATTTTAATGAAAGTTATAAAAATTAACTATATTTTCATTGTTTTTATACATGAAGAGCTGCCTCATCAGCTGCTATTTCCTCTTTCGTCTTTAATCTTACTTTTGGTTCCCTAGGAAGAGCAAATTTAGGTATAAATCTGTCCCAACCAGTTAATGTCAAAATAAGCATACTAAAAACAGCTATGTATGCAATAAAATTATATTTTATTATGTCTATAGGTACAAATTCATGCAATGGATAAACTGTAGCTGCTATACCAATATAGAACCCTATGTATACATGCCATGGAATCAATTGAGATCCAAACACTCCCATTGCATCACTGAATGTTGCATTTCTCAATTTTAGTGTATACATATCTTCTTCACTGGCAACTACATTTTTTTCCACAAGATTCTTGATAATTGGACCAATAGTTACTATTTGAGCCATTTCATCTGCAAGTGCCATATTTCCAAATATTGAAAGAACAGCATTCCAGAACATAAGCTGTCTTACATTTCTTGATATTCTTCCAAGAAGATCTGACAATGGCTTAAAGGCATCCATCATTTTCATTATTCCACCAAATGCTGCTACCCACATCATCATTACTACAACCCATGATCCTGCATCTGCAAATCCTGACATAATTAAATCATTGAAGAAAGAATTTGTATCAGTTACAGTTCCTGCAAATTTACCAAGCACATATGCAGAAGCTATTCCTAAAAACAAACATATAAATGTTTGGTATCCCATAAATGCTGTGATAAGAACTAATATTAATGGAATTATCATATAATAAGGAACTCCATCTCTTACCTGATTCAATAATGTAACTGCTGATTCTCTTTCTTCAGCTAGTTTTGCCCATACCTCTGCTGGTATTTGATTGATAGCTTCTGCTCCATTTCCAGCTACTGATGAAGGTACCATTATCATTCCTGCTATACCAAAAGATACTATTCCACATAATAATACTAATCCAGACCATACACCTTGATGTTTTACTCTTCTAACAACTTCTACTCCTTGTATTCCAGAACTTACTATTGTAGTATCTGAAATAAGACCAATATTATCTCCAAAGCATGCTCCTCCTGCTATAGCTCCCACAGTCAGCAGAATATTTCCTCCTACTATGTGATTAAGCCATAAGAAAATAGGTGCACAGGCTGCAAATGTTCCCCAGCTTGTTCCAGTAGCTATTGATAGTACAGATGTTACTATCGCTCCTACAAGTGCAACAGTTTTCCCTGTAATCCCAAGAGTCAATGCCATGTTGATGATTGATGCTCCAACTCCTGTTGACATGAATACTTCAGCCATAGCATATGCAGCCATCAAAATAAACAATGCAATTGTTATCTCTCTTACATTTGTTATTGCTGCATCTAAAACATGAGAAAAGTTTTTCTTCTCAGTCCACATTGCTACTGCTGCTGCAACCATTGTTGCTAGAGGTGCTGCTATTAAAGCATCAAATCCACTCATCATAAGTGCTGCCAAAACCAATACTGGTACTAATTTAATTATTGCTGTTATTCCCATCTTTGCCTCCGGTTAATTTATTTAATTTTAATTATCTGAGAGATGGGTAAAATTAAATCCGGAGCACTCGACTCTTATAGCGATATAAAATTGTATAATATGGTAAAGTCTTATCAGGTATTTCTTTTTCTTTTTTATTTCTATTAATTTCTTTGCTTATTTCTGTATTAAAAACATTTTCATAAAAAACATCAAATTTTCCTTTTATTCTATTAGTAAAATTACTTTCTGGTTCTATTTTATTAACAAGGATTGGAGTATAATTTTTAATTTTATTTTCTTGCATCTCCAATAGGAGTATATTTTCTCCTTTTTCTTTAAATTGAAAATGGACTGTATCTATTTTATTATTTGTTGAAGTAACTACAGCAAATATACACGAAATTATAAAGTAAAATAATTTTGCTTTCATTATTAAGTCCATCCTCCCTCAATTTAATTTTAAAGACGTTCATTAACTATACTACTACCACTTTTTATATTTTTTGTCAATGATTATAAAAATATTTTTCCACACAAATATTTTTTTAAAAAATTTTTATTTTTTAAAAAAATGAGGGACAGTTAAACAATTCTGCCCCCATATTATTTAATTTTTAATTATTATGCACGAATTCCTGCTTCATCAGCTTTTTTCTCTTCAGCAGTTTTTAATCTTACTTGAGGTTCTCTAGGCAGAGCAAATTTAGGTATAAATCTATCAAAACCTGTTAAAGTTAAGAACAACATACTAAATACAGCTATGAATGCTATAAAGTTATATTTTATAATATCTATTGCTATGAACTCATGTAATGGATATACTGTTGAAGCTATCCCTATATAGAATCCAATGTAAACGTGCCATGGAATCAATTGAGATCCAAATACTCCCATTGCATCACTGAATGTTGCATTTCTAAGTTTAAGAGTATATATATCCTCTTCACTTCCAACTACATTCTTTTCAACAAGGTTTCTTATAATAGGTCCAATAGTTACTATTTGAGCCATTTCATCTGCAAGTGCCATATTTCCAAATATTGAAAGAACGGCATTCCAGAACATAAGCTGTCTTACATTTCTAGAAATTTTTCCAACTAAATCTGATACAGGTTTGAAAGCATCCATTACCTTCATTATTCCACCAAATGCTGCTACCCACATCATCATTACTACAACCCATGATCCTGCATCTGCAAATCCTGTCATAACAAGATCATTTAAATAATCTGTAGTACTAGTTACAGTTCCTGCAAATTTACCAAGTACATATGCAGCTGCTATTCCTAAGAATAAACAGATAAATGTCTGATATCCCATAAATGCTGCAACAAGAACTAATATCAAAGGAATTACCATATAATAAGGAACTCCATCTCTTACCTGATTCAATAATGTAACTGCTGATTCTCTTTCTTCAGCTAGTTTTGTCCATACTTCTGCTGGTATTTGATTGATAGCTTCTGCTCCATTTCCAGTTACTGATGGAAGACCCATCATCATTCCTGCTACTCCAAAAGCTATTACTCCAGTTAATAATACAAGACCTGACCAAACACCTTGGTGTCTGATTCTTCTAACAACTTCTACTCCTTGTATTCCAGAACTTACTATTGTAGTATCTGAAATAAGACCAATATTATCTCCAAAACATGCTCCACCAGCTATTGCTGCAGTAGTCAGAAGAATATTTCCTCCTACTATATGGTTAAGCCATAAGAAGATAGGCGCACAAGCTGCAAATGTTCCCCAGCTTGTTCCAGTAGCTATTGATAGTACAGATGTTACTATTGCCCCTGTAAGTGCAACAGTTTTCCCTGTTATCCCCAAGTTCAATGCCATATTGATGATTGATGCTCCAACTCCAGTTGACATAAATGTTTCTGCTAGAGCATAAGCTGCCATCAAGATGAACAATGCAATTGTTATCTCTCTTACATTTGTTATCGCTGCATCTAGTATGTATGCGAAATTTTTCTTTTCTGTCCACATAGCTATCAATGCTGCAACTATTGTTGCTAAAGGTGCTGCGATTAAAGCATCAAATCCACTTATCATAAGTGCTGCTAGCACAAAAACTGGACTTAACTTAAGTACTGCTATCATATTTTTACCTCCAAAATATTATTAAGTTTAAACAAGAATAACTCATAGCAGCAGTATCTATAAGTTTTATTTTATATTCTTTCAAAAAAAATAAAAAAATACATCCCTAACCTATACTTTCTTTTTTCCTCTGTTAGAATAATTTATAAAAATAAACCTTCCTAGGTATACTCATTCTGCTTTTATTCCTGTTTCCTATTACTTTTTTACCATCTTTTCGTTTAGTTGTCAAGCTATATATTTCAAAACTAAACATATTACACTTGTTTTTTAATATTTATATCCCATCTTTTACTAAGAGAAATGTATAAAAATTGCCCTTTTCCTAATTCTTATTTTTTAAATCATTTATCTTAAAAAATTTTTCAATTTTTTTATTCATTTAAAATTTTTTTAATCAAACAAAAAAGGTATCTGTTTTAAAAACAGGTACCTTTTTAAGAAATGTTATAAATTATTTTATTTTACTAATAATGATTTTCCATTCATTTCTTCTGGTTTGTTTATACCCAAAATTTCAAGCATAGTTGGAGCTATATCAGATAATTTTCCATCTTCAAGCTTATAATTCTTATATTTATTTGAAACCATTATAAATGGAACTTTGTTTGTTGTATGAGCAGTAAATGGTATTTTTGTAACAGGATCTTCCATAAGCTCAACATTTCCATGATCTGCTGTCACTAAAAGTGTTCCACCAAGTTCAAGTACTTTCTGAGAAACCTTTCCTAAACAGAAATCTATTTTCTTCACAGCAGCTACAGCAGCTTCAAATACCCCTGTGTGACCTACCATATCAGGGTTAGCATAGTTAACTATAATAACATCAAATTTACCTGAATCCAGAGCTTCTATAAGTCCTTCTGTAACTCCGCAGGCTGACATCTCAGGCTGAAGATCATATGTAGCTACTTTAGGAGATGCTACAAGTTTTCTCTCTTCTCCTTCATACTGCGCTTCCTTTCCTCCATTAAAGAAGAAAGTTACATGAGCATATTTTTCTGTTTCAGCTGTTCTTAATTGTTTTAATCCTGCTTTTGATATAACTTCTCCAAGAGTATTAGTTATATCTTTTTCTCCATAAATTACTGGTGCATCTATAGTAGAATCATATTGACGCATACAATAATATTTAAGTCCTAAATATTCTCTTTCAAATCCAGAAAATTCTTTATCATTTAAAGCTCTTGTTATTTCTCTTGCTCTGTCAGGCCTGAAATTGAAGTTTATGAATACATCACCTTTTTTGATAGTTCCTTCTGGACATACTACAGTAGGAATTACAAACTCATCACTTACTTTTTCAGCATAAGATTTTTCTATGGCTTCAATAGCTGAAGAAGCATGATTTCCTACTCCATATACCATTGCATCATAAGCTTTTTTTACTCTGTCCCAGTTTTTATCTCTATCCATAGCATAATATCTACCAGATATAGTTGCTATTTTACCTTCACCTATTTCTTTTATCTTAACTTCAAGATCTTTCAAAAATCCCTCTCCAGATTCAGGAGCTGTATCTCTTCCATCAAGAAAAGCATGGATATAAGCTTTCACACCATATTTTTTAGCCATCATTAAAAGTCCATAAAGATGGTCAGTATGTGAATGCACTCCTCCTGGAGATACTAAACCTCCAAAATGTACAGGTTTTCCTTCTTTTACTGCATATTCAAAAGCTTCTTTTAAAACTTCATTATTAAAAAAAGTTCCTTCTCTAATATCTTTAGATATCTCTACCAATGGCTGATAAACTACTCTTCCTGATCCTATATTTAAATGTCCTACTTCTGAATTTCCCATTTGTCCATCTGGAAGTCCGACAGCTTCACCAGAAGCTTCCAGTTCAGAATGAGGATACTCTTTTTCAAGTCTATAAAAATTTTCAGGATTTGCAGCTACTATTGCATTTTTTTGTTCTGGATGTTTATTAATACCCCATCCATCTAATATCATAAGCATTAATGGTTTTTTGTTCATTCGATTTTCCACCTCTTTTATTTTCCTGCTACAACTATTTTAGCAAATGAAGAAGCTTTTAAAGATGCTCCTCCTATAAGTCCACCATCAATATCCTTTTGTGCTAATAATTCAACAGCATTATCAGGTTTCATTGATCCTCCATATTGGATTATCATCTCTTCAGCAGTTTCATTTCCAAACATAGACACAAGTACATCTCTTACTTGTCTGTGTGTTTCTTGTGCCATTTCAGGTGTAGCAGTTTTTCCTGTTCCTATTGCCCATACTGGTTCATAGGCAACTATTACTTTTTTAGCTTCTTCAGCAGTAAGATCTTTCAATCCACCTCTGATTTGAGTTTCAGTAACTTCACCAGTTTTTCCTGATTCTCTTTCTTCTAATTTTTCCCCAATACATAGTATTGGCAACATTCCAGCAGCTAGTACAGCTTTTACTTTTTCATTTATAAATTCATCACATTCTTTAAAATATTCTCTTCTTTCTGAATGCCCTAAAATAACATATTCTACTCCTATAGCTTTAAGCATAGATGGAGAAACTTCCCCTGTATATGCTCCTGAATCTTTTGGATAAACATTTTCTGCTGCTATTGCTATATTGCTTCCTTTTACAGCCTTTACAGCATCTGACAGAGCTGTAAAGGGAGCTCCTATTATTATTCCAACATTATCTATTCCTTTTACAAGCTCCTTTAATTCAGTAAGCATTTCCACCGCTTCTGCATTAGTTTTATTCATTTTCCAGTTCCCAGCTATAACTTTTTTTCTCATCCTAAATAACCTCCATTTTTATATTTACTTTTCAATAAATATTATCACAGTAATCATTATTTTTCAAATGTATCATTGGTCATATAATAACTATTAATTGAGCAATCTTTTACGATTTTCTTCTTCAGCAATATCATTGTAATAATCTTCTACATTATCATAAAATTCTACCAGAAGATCTCCTATCGAGAACTCAAGTATATCTATAAATCCAATGAGATCTCTTGCTTCATATGCCTTCTCTGCAACTTCCAGTTCTTTCCTGAAATCTTCTATATATTCATCAAAGTCTTCATATATAAAATCAAGTATATGATTTTCCTTTATTAAAAGAAGAAGATTATAAAACCATCTCAAAAAAATCACCATTTCTATGAGCTGTATTTCATCTTCATCATTAAGGCTTTCCTGTCCGCTTTCTTCCATATCATCAAATATATCAAAATATCTGTCTATAGATTCTTTAGCAGTAAGAATTGATTCTAATATCATAGCTCCATGAGTTTTTGTTATTACTTCAATAACTTTAAGATCCTTTCCTCCTATAATACTGTTATCTCTTAAAGTACTCCCATTCACATATATTTCATGGGGTATTTTATTTTCTTTCATAAGTTTTTTATTGATTGCAGAAATTGCATTTCCCAAACTTTTAAAATTTTTCTGTTTCATCTCCATTTTTACATTATCTACATATACTTCCATCATAACCTCTGTTTTTATTTATTTTTTAAAGAATTTTGACATCGCTACAGAAAAAATATATATCTCTTTTGGAGAACTTTTTTCACTTATCTCTTTCACTACTTCTCTTATTGTACTTCCTGTAGTTACTATATCATCTATTATGAGTATATTTTTTCCATCTGCATTTACCTCATTATTTTTAAAGGCTTTTTTAATGTTTTCTTCTCTTCTTTTCTCTTCTAATATAGAATACATATGTTCTGTATCTTTTATTCTATCTATTGTTTTATAACCTATATCCAATTCTTTCAATATTTCTTCAACCTGATTAAAACCTCTTTCTCTCATTCTGTTTCTACTTATTGGAACTGGTATCACTATATTTATTCTTTTTTCACTTATCAGTTCCTTTAAAGGTTTTTTTATTAAAATAGAAATTTCTTTCGAAAGTCCCTTTCTATTCTTAAGTTTGTAATCTGTTATAACTTTTTTTATATCTTCTTCATAATAGTATAAGAAGTAATAATTATCTATATTTTTTATTTCACCTTTTCTTCTCAATATTTTGAAACACTCATGACATATGTAATGATTTTCAGAATCCACAATTTTTCCACATATTGAACATTTTACTGAAAAGAAAAGTTTTCTAAAATTCTGGCTTAAGCTCTTCATCTTTTTCCATATCCACTATTTTTGCAGAATATATTTCTGTATATCCACAGTTTAAGCATGTCTTTATATAATAAGTACTCAATTCCAGCCTCAATCCTGGACTTTTTTCTGGTAAAATCGAAGTTTTTACCTGATATTTATCACATCCGCATTTTACACACTTAAAATCCAATTTCATCACCCCATAAAATATTTTTAAGCCATTCTTGATTTTCTCCTAAATAGCTTATACAGTCAAATCTAATATTATGATCTTCCATATGATTTTTTATAAGATACTCCTCTGCAGTCTTATATATTCTCACAGCTTTTCTTTTATCTACAGCTTCTACACCATAACCATACTTAGATGTTTCTCTATATTTTACCTCGATAAATATGATTTGTCCATCCTTTAATGCTATTAAATCTATCTCTCCATGTTTACCATGGTAATTTTTTTCTAAAATTTCATATGAATTTTTTTCTAAAAACTCTGCTGCTCTCTCTTCATAAATGCTTCCTTTTTTTCTTTTATTCATAAGAAACTCCAGTCTTTTATTTTAATATTTTAGTAAGAAAACTTTTTCTGTGTATATCTAATACTCCATGCTCTTCTATTGCATCTCTATGTTGTTTCGTTCCATAACCTTTATGCTTTTCAAAACCATATAGAGGATATTTAAGAGCTTCTTCTCTCATCATTCTATCTCTTGTTACTTTTGCTATTATTGAAGCTGCTGCTATGGAAAGGCTTTTTCCATCACCTTTAATTACAGGTTCCTGTCTTCCTTTGTACTCTCTTATCTTAAAATTTCCATCTACTAATACAAGATATTCTCCATCACACTCTTTCTTCAAATTCTCTAAAGCTCTTCTCATCGCTAAAAATGTAGCATTGAGTATATTTATTTCATCTATCTCTTTAGAATCTGCTACTCCAACACCTACATAAAAATGTTCCTTTATAACATCATAAAGCTTTTCTCTCTTTTTTTCTGATAATTGCTTTGAGTCATTTATTTCATCTAACTTACTGTTGTAGTCTTTTATTTTTACAGCAGCAGCTACTACAGCTCCTGCCAGAGGTCCTCTCCCTGCTTCATCTACTCCTATGATTTCTTCTCCTATGTTAATATCGAAATCACGAAGTGATATATCTTCCTCTTCTTGATTTAAAATTTCTTTTTTCTTTCTTCCTCTTGTTACTTTTTTCTCTTCTACAGAAAAAAGTCCTAGTTGATTTTCTGGTCTTTCATCATTCTTTTTATTTTTCATGATCAGTCCTTTTTTAGAAATTTATTTTATCTATATCTACTCCAGCAAATTTTGCTGCTCTCTTAAAATCTTCTGGTATATCTGCTGTAACTACCATTTCTTTTTTAGTTATAGGATGGATAAATTTTAACTTGTATGCATGAAGCATTTGCCTCTTTACTCCCTCGCTACTGTTCCCATATACTGAATCCCCCAATATTGGATGATTAAGATACTTCATATGAACTCTTATCTGATGAGTTCTTCCTGTTTCTATTCTCACTTTTACAAGGGAGAAATTTTTCCCTTCATCTAATACTTCATAATTAGAAATAGCATTTTTTCCATTTATATCTACTACAGTCATCTTTTTTCTGTCTTTTGAATCTCTTCCTATAAGAGTTTCTACTCTTCCAGATTTATCCTTAAATATCCCTTTAGCTATGCAGACATATATTTTTTCCAAAGTCTTTTCCTTAAACATATCTGAAAGAGTTGAATGAGCTTCATCATTTTTAGCCACTACTATAACACCACTTGTGTCCTTATCCAGCCTGTGAACAATCCCAGGTCTTATTACTCCATTGATAGTAGAAAGATCCTTTATATGATAAAGCAGAGCATTTACAAGAGTTCCACTATAGTTTCCATGAGCCGGATGAACTACCATATCAGGTGCTTTATTTAGGACAACTATATCCTTATCTTCATATATTATATTAAGAGGAATATTTTCTGGTATCACATCAAGAATTTCATCTTCTGGAATATTTACTACTATTGTTTCTGTTCCTTTAAGTTTGTTCCCACTTTTGGTAACTTTTTTCCCAGTTATTTCCACATATCCATTATCAATTATTTTTTGGATGTATGATCTTGTTGCATCATCTATTACTTCATTCAAAAAACTATCTATTCTTTTTCCCTTATCATTTTCATTAGCAGATACAGTTATTGTTTCTTTAATATTTTCCATAATTTCTCCACATTTTTTATTTTTTTTAATTATAGCATTTATTGGAAAAAAAAGAAATGAGTCCATTTTTTTAAATGATGAACTCATTTCCCCAAATACTTTATTTTCTTATATTAGATGTGAAGTATATGCCCCATTTTTTCTTTTTTAGTTTTCATATATCTTTCATTAGATGGATTAAATCCTGTTTCAATAGCTTCTCTTCCAGTTACTTTTATTCCATACTCTTCAAGCCCTTTAATTTTTTCTGGGTTGTTAGTCATTACCCTTACTGATTTTATTCCAAGAGCTTTTATCATTTGAGCTGCTATAGAATAATCTCTCATATCTGGATCAAATCCAAGTTTTACATTTGCTTCTACAGTATCTGCCCCATTATCCTGAAGAGTATAAGCTCTAAGTTTATTAAGAAGTCCAATTCCTCTTCCTTCCTGTCTTAAATAAAGAACTGCTCCCTCTCCCTCTTCATCTACTCTCTTCATAGCTCTTTTTAATTGAGAACCACAATCACATCTTAATGATCCTAAAATATCTCCAGTGAAACATTCTGAATGGATTCTTATAAGAACATCTTCTTTTCCTTCCAAATCTCCTTTTATAAGGGCAATATGCTCTTTGTCATCAAGTTTATTATCAAAACCAACAATTTCAAATTCTCCTTGAGCAGTTGGCATTTTTGCTTTTACAGATATTTCCATAAGTTTTTCATTTTTTCTTCTGTATTTTTGAAGATCTTCTATAGATATCATTTTAAGATTAAATTTTTTAGCAAATTCCTGAAGGTCATCCATTCTTGCCATCATTCCATCTTCTTTCATTATTTCGCAACATAATCCTACTGGTTTAAGCCCTGCAAGTACCATAAGATCTACAGTTGCTTCTGTATGCCCATTTCTTACAAGAACTCCTCCTTCTTTTGCTCTAAGAGGGAACATGTGTCCTGGTCTTCTAAAATCTTTTGGTTTTGCACCTTCCTCTACTACTTTCATAGCTGTAATTCCACGCTCGTATGCTGAAATTCCAGTTGTTGTATCCACATGATCAATAGACACTGTAAAAGCTGTACAATGATTATCAGTATTATCACTACACATTTGAGGTAGATCTAATTTTTCTATATATTCTTGTGACATAGGCATACAGATAAGTCCTCTTGCATGGGCAGCCATAAGATTTACATTTTCTAATGTTGCAAACTCTGCTGCACAGATTATATCTCCTTCATTCTCACGATTTTCATCATCTACTACAATTATTGATTTTCCAGCTCTTAAATCTTCCAGAGCGTCTTCTATTCTATCTAACATTATTAATTCACTCTCCTTTAAAATCCATTTTCCAAGAGAAACTCTCTTGTAAGTAATCCTTCTTTTTTATCTTCACCAGAAAAACTAAGCAGTCTTTCTACATATTTTCCTATGAGATCAGTTTCTACATTTATATGATCTCCTATATTTTTACTTCCTAATGTTACCATTTCCTGAGTATGTGGTATAAGAGATACACTTAAACTATTATCTGTCATTCTCATAACTGTCAAACTTGCTCCATCTAAAGTTACTCTTCCTTTTTCCACTACATATTTCATATATTGTCTGTCTATCTCTATCTCATATATCTTAGCTATTCCTTCAGAAGTTATTGAAGCAATAGTTCCTTCACAGTCCACATCTCCTGTTACAAGATGTCCTCCAAGAGGAGTTGCCAATGTGATAGATTTTTCAAGATTTACCTTATCTCCTGCTTTAAGTCTTTTTAGATTAGTTCTTTTTACTGTTTCATACATGCAGTCAGCAGTGAAATAGTTCTCCCCTATCTCAACAGCAGTAAGACAAGTTCCATTTGTTGCTATACTATCTCCAATCTTACTTTTATCTAAGACTTTTTTACATTTTATTTTTATCTTAAGAGATTTCTCACCATTTTCAATAGCAAGGACTTCTCCCATCTCTTCTACAAGTCCTGTAAAAATAGAACTCACTCTCCTCTCTATCTGTAAAATTCCATCGATACATTATTCCCATAATTATTTATTTTAACATTTTCCAGCTGAAATCCATCAGAAATATTTTCACAATTAAATCCCTTTATAAAAGGCATTGCCTCCCCATCTCCCAATATTTTTGGAGCAATAAATATCTCTCCGCCATCTATAGCATTTTCAGCAAAAGCCCTTGATATAAGGAAGCTTCCTCCTTCTAAAAGGACTCCATCTATTCCTATTTCTCCAACTTTTTTCAATATATCACATATTTTAAAATCTGTTCCCTCTAAAAAAATCACATTTATATTTCTATTTTTTAAAAAAGAGATTTTTTCTTTTTCTCCATTATCATATGAAGTAACCAGAATACTTTTTCCATCTTCAAAATTTACAAATTTTGAATCTATAGGAATATCTAAAAATGGATCTATCACTATTCTATATGGATTTCTTCCATTTTTTATTCTAGCTGTAAGACTTGGGTCATCTGCAAGAACTGTATTTATTCCTACCATTATTCCCATATATTTATTTCTCAGTTTTTGTACTTTTTCTCTTGCCAATTCATTAGTTATCCATTTTGAATTACCTGTTCTGCTGGCTATCTTCCCATCTAATGTTATTCCACATTTCAAAAAAAGATATGGTGTCTTTGTTGATATATATTTCATAAAAACTCTGTTGAGTTCTAAAGCTTCTTTTTCCATGATGCCAGTAATTACTTCAATACCAGCGTCTGTCATCATTTTTATACCTCTTCCAGATACTAGTGGATTAGGGTCTAAAGATGCGATAACGCATCTTTTTATCCCCATATCTATTATTTTTTTAGCACATGGAGGAGTTTTTCCATAATGAGAACAAGGTTCTAAAGTAACATAGATAGTTGCTCCTTTTGCTTTTTCTCCAGCTTCTTCCAGAGCAAAAACTTCTGCATGAGGTCCACCATATTTTTTATGATATCCTTCCCCTAGAATTTTTCCATCTTTTACTACTACTGCCCCTACCATAGGATTTGGATTTACACTTCCTTCTCCCAAAGCAGCAAGTTTCAATGCTCTCTCCATGTACTTCTTATCCATGATTACATCCCCTTTAGCAAGTTTACCATTTCAATAGCTGTAACTCCAGCATCAAATCCTTTATTTCCTGCTTTTGTTCCAGCTCTTTGGATAGCTTCTTCTATAGTATTTGTAGTAAGTACACCAAATATTACAGGTATATTACTTTGAAGACTTACAGTAGCCACTCCTTTAGAAACTTCTGCACAAACGTAATCAAAATGCGGTGTCGATCCTTTAATTACTGCTCCTAGAGTAATTACAGCATCATATCTCCCTGATTCTGCCATTTTCTTTGCTGCTAAAGGAATTTCAAATGCTCCAGGTACCCAAGCTAATTCAATATCATCTTTTGCAACTTCATGTCTAACAAGTGCATCCTCTGCTCCACCTATTAACTTAGATGTGATGAACTCATTAAATCTTGCTGCTACAATTCCAACTCTTAACCCTCTACCTGCATAATTTCCTTCTAATACTTTCATTTTTCCTCCTTGTGATTCAGGACAAATAAAAAAACCCAGATAAACTCCGGGCTATAAAGCATAAAAAAGACAATCAAAAAAGATTTCTTTTCTCTTCTTCCATCCAGACTATACTGTCGGTTTTGGAATTACACCAAATCAAGACCAAAGGTCTTCGCGGACTTTTACCGCCGGTCGGGAATTACAAAATGCTCACCCTGCCCTGAAGATAATTTTTTATTTAATTTCTCTACATAAATAGTATAAAGCTGCTTTCTATTTTTGTCAACTACATATTTTTCTATATTTTTAAAATTTCCTCTTAAATCCTATTGAATTTTTTCATTTATAGTGTATGATATATATTGTTTATATAAATTTTATTAATATTAAAAAGGGGGAAAAATGAAACAAAATTTGAATTTAGAGACAGGAAAAATATCAAAGCTTTTTTTTAGTTTTGCTGTTCCTTCAACTATCAGTATGATAGTAACATCTCTTTATACTATTGCTGATGGTGTCTTTATTACAAGAGGAGTAGGAAGTGATGGAATTGCTGCTGTAAATATTGGATATCCCATCATTAATTTTACTGTTGCTCTTAGTTTAATGTTTGGAATAGGAGGGGCTACCCTTATTGCATTCAAAAAAGATGACATTAAATATCAAAATAAATGTTTCTCCCATATAATTCTTCTCAATATTTTTGTATATATAATAGTAGCAAGTATGATATTTTTATTTACCAAACCTTTAATGATGGCTATGGGAGCAAACGAAAAACTGTTACCAATGATAAAAGGTTATATGTATCCATGTACAGTATCTACTTTTTTTCTTATGATATCTATGTCATTAAATGCAGTAGTAAGAAATGATAATGCCCCAAGAAGAGCAATGGTATCTACTCTTTTAGGAGCTGGATTGAATATCATATTAGATTACTTATTCATCTTTAAATTTAATTTAGGAATAGAAGGTGGTGCTTATGCTACTGCCATCAGCCAAATAATATCTGCTGTATATTTATGCAGACATTTTATTGGCTCTACCTTTAAGCTTGATCTTTCTTTAAAAAAAATAGATTTCTTTCTTTTAAAGAAACTTTTATCTATTGGATTTCCTTCATTTGTACTGGAATTTGCAGTAGCTGTTATTACAGTTCTTCTTAATATCGCATTTATGAATGCTGTCGGAGTTTTTGGAGCTTCTGCCTATGGAATAATATCTTATAGTTTTATGTTCTTTAGAATGCTTTTCACTGGACTTTCACAAGGAATTCAGCCAATAGTAAGTTTTAATTATGGTAGAAAAAATTTAGATAGAGTTAAAAAAATGCTTATTTTTGCTCATAAAGTAACTTTTGGAACTTCCATAATTTCTCTTATAATAATATTTTTTCTTGCTACCCCAGTAGTAAGAATCTTTACTCATGATGCACCACTTGTTGTGGAATCTGCTAAAGGATTTATTCTTTATTCCATAGCTCTTTCATTTCTTGGATTCAATTTTGTAAATATTGCTTATCTTCAAGCAGTTGACAGACCTATGTTTTCTAATGTAATATGTATGTCTAGGAGTTTTCTTTTTGTATTTATAGGACTGGTTATTCTTCCAAAATTAATAGGAGTAAATGGTATCTGGCTTGCTCTGCCTTTTGCAGACTTTGTGACAGCTATCCTCACTATTCCATTTATGAAGAAAATCACTGTTAATTATATAAAAGCCTCTGCTTAAAAATAACTAATAAGGAGAAATAAATGAAAAAATTAATATTACTGATATTTTTTACTTTAACTATTTCAATTTTTGCATTAGAAGATATAAAATTTTCAGGTAATGAAGTTAAACAAGGTGGATTTTTCTATATTGAATATCCTGCTGATAAAGACTATAAAATTACTTTTAAAAACTCTTATATAAAAATAAGAAGTTTTAATGAAAATAATAGAAAAATTGCCCTTATTCCTGTACATTATTCTACTCCTGAAGGTGTATATACTGTAAAAATATCTGAAGGTGACAATGAAGTTCTTTCTAGAACTGTAAAAATCCTTGATGGAAATTTTAAAAAGAGCTATATAACAGTTTCTAAAACTATGTCAGAAAAACGTTCTGAAAAAAATATGAAGGCTATGACTAATTTTGTAGCTGAAGCTAAAAAAAGTCCAGCTGAAAAAAAGCTTTGGGACAGTAACTTTATACTTCCTGTACAGAGTAAAATCAGCAGCCCTTTTGGAGCCATGAGATTTGTAAATAATAAGGTGGTAGGATACCATTCAGGTATTGATTTCCCTGTTCCTGTTGGAACTACTTTAAAAGCATCAAATTCTGGAAAAGTAGTTCTTGCCAGAGAGTTGACTACTACAGGAAATACTATTGTTATTGATCATGGAATGAATGTATTCTCAAGCTATGCTCACATGAGTTCTTTAAATGTAAAAGAAGGGGATATAATAAAAAAAGGGGATACAATTGGAAAAAGTGGAAATACAGGTTTTACCACTGGACCTCATCTCCATTTCACAATCAGTATTGGAACTACTTTTGTAAATCCGCATATTTTTCTTGATTCTCCAGTATTGGAAAAGTAAAAAATAAACTTCCTTTATAATAAACAGATTTCTCATTTTTTCTGCCTATTATAAAGGAAGTTTTTACATATTCTCCCAAGGAACTATTCTTATCTCTGCTCCCTTTGAATTTTCTATTATTTTATTTATAACTGATCCTTTAAAAAAAGTAGTTAATCTGCCTCTCTTACTGTGTCCTAGAACAATCTGAGTTATTCTTTTCTCTGAAGAAAATTTTAATATCTCTTTGACAATATCCTTTCCTTTTAGTCTTATAACTTCTGCTCCTAAAGTTTTAGCCAGATTTTCATGATCCTCTATCACTTTCCATTCTTCTTCTGTAAATCCTTTTTTTAAAATTCCAGTAGTTTCTATTGATATGACATAAAATTCACATTTATATCTTTGAGCTATTCTTGCACCATATCTAATTATTCTTCCAGCTTTAGGACTAGAGGATATTGAAACTAAAACTCTTTCTGTTGTATACCAATTAGTATTTATTTTTTTATTTTCCATATACTCAACAAGATTATTATCAACTTCCTGAGCTATTTGTCTTAGAGCTATTTCCCTTAATGCATTAAGATTTCCTTGTCTAAAAAAATTTTTAAGGGCATTTGGAACAGTTTGAAGATTATATATTTCTCCTCGTTTAAGTCTTTCCTCAAGTCCAGTAGCTGATATATCAATAACTTCCACTTCATCAGCTATATTTATTATTTTGTCAGGAATGGTTTCTCTCACTATTATTCCTGTTATTATACGAATTGTGTCATTTAAACTTTCAAGATGCTGAATATTCATAGTTGTATGGACATTTATCCCTGCTTCTAATATTTCCAAGATATCTTCATATCTTTTTTTATTTTTACTCCCTTTTATATTAGTATGAGCAAGTTCATCTATAAGAACTGTTTCTGGTTTTCTTCTTTTAATTCCTTCTATATCCACTTCTTTATATTTTTTGCCACAATATTCTATCTCTAAAGGTAAAATTTCTTCTAATATTCCTATTTGCTCTGTTGTAGCTTTCCTATCATGAGGCTCAATATATCCAATACATATATCTTCACCTCTTTTTAATCTTATGTTAGCCTCTCTCAACATTGTATAAGTTTTTCCTACTCCTGGTGAATACCCAAGGTATATTTTTAATTTTCCCTTTTTTTCTTTATTATATATTTTTAATGCCTCTTCTGGAGTCAATCTTTTTTCTTCTTCCATAATTTAAGATTCCTTTTTAATTTTTTTCATTTATAAATTTAAAATCTTTTATTATTTTCAAAATAGAATAAAAAATAACAATAAATTCTAATCTTCCTAAAAACATAGCTATTATTTCAGTTACTAATACCATATTAGGAGCCTCTGGAGAAGTTATCCCCATAGATAAACCTACTGTACTTAGACAAGATGCAATTTCAAACATGCTTTCTTTCAATCCATAGCCATGAGCCATTAAAATAATTACAAATATTAAAAAACTAATAATATATACAGTTGTTACTGAACATATTTCTATAATATGTTTATCACTTACATAAAATCTTCCATCAGGCCTTTTAACAGAATATTCCTTAACAATATTTCTTGGAAGAATATAACTTTTAATATTCCACCATAATGATTTTAAAAGAACATATACTCTATATTGTTTTATTCCTCCAGCAGTGGATCCTGTTCCTCCACCTACAATCATCATTAAAATAAGTATGAATATTCCAAAATCATTCCAATTATTATATGAAACAGTAGAGAAGCCAGTAGTTGAAATTCCTGATACTATTTCAAAAAATGCTACTCTTACACTTTTAGATAAATCAGAAAACATATTAAATGTTGTAAAGTACAAAATTAAAGGGATAAAAAATGAAAGCATAAATATCATCATCTTAAATTCCCCAATACTAAAAAATTCTTTTATTTTTCCTTTCCATAAAATAGCATGTGCTGCAAAATTTATTGTTCCTGCAATCATTAAAATAATTGTAATCAATTCTATTGCAGGGCTATTATAGTAACCAATACTTTCTGCCTTAGTTGAAAATCCTCCAGTAGATACTGCTGCAATGGAATGGTTTATAGCATCAAAAATTCCCATTCCAGCTATTATATACAAAAGAATTCCAGCAAATATATAGCTTAAATATATTATTATTATCATAACTGCAGTTTTTTTTATATTTGGAACAATTTTATCTGATCTTGCCTCAGCATTATATAACCCAACTCCATGTGGACCAATAATAGCAGAAAGCATTATAACAATTAGCCCAACTCCTCCTAAAAGTTGCATTATGCTTCTCCACAACAAAAACATTGGTGAAATTACAGAAACATTTACAACAGATAGTCCAGTTGTTGTATAACCACTGACCACTTCAAAAACTGATTGAATAAAGTTTAATTCCCCAGCAATTAAAAATGGAAGTGCTGAGATAAAAATAGTTCCTATCCATGAAAATAAAACTATTATTCCACCCTCTTGAATTGAAATAGTTATATTCTCTTGTTTACTTGTGAATCTTCTTAATTTTAATCCTATTAAAATTGTTATAGTAGCTGTTATCAAAAAAGAAAAAACCTCTCTAAAGGAATACTGGAAAAAAAATATAGTTATTAATGGTGTCAATAAAGCAAATCCTATTCCCATAATAATAGTTCCTGTGTAACCTAAAATAACTTTATATCTTTTTATTAATATATCCACTCCAGTCAATGTCATCATTCTCCTAATAGTATATTAAATAGTTGAGATTGTTCATGTGGCAAAGACAAAACAATTAGTTTATCTTCATAATAAATAACAGTATCTCCCCTGGGAATAACTACTTCTTCCTTTCTTAAAATACATCCAATAACTGCACTATTTGGAACTTTTATTTCACATAATTTTTTTCCTATTATTGGACTGTTTACAGGTATTTTTATTTCAAAAATAGATAGTTTACCTTCATCTAATGAAATTAGATTAGTTATATCTTCAATAGAAATTTTTTGTTCTATCAAAGAAGAAATCATATTAGCAGTACTTATAATATTTTTTACTCCTAATTTTTTAAAGATTTGAATATTTTTAGGATCATTTACAACTGTAAAAGTTTTAGAAATTCCATATAATTTTTGAGCTATTTGACAAATGATTAAATTATCTGGATCATGGGGAGTGAGAACAATTAAAATATCTGAAAATATAGCTCTTGCATCTTCTAAAATTGCTGGTTTTGTTGCATCACCATATATAACATCTATCTTCTCATATTCTCTTGAAAATTTTCTGCATATTTCTTTATTATTTATTACTAAAGTAATACTATGCCCTTTAGAAATAAATGATTTTATAAGAAAATCAATTTCTTTTCCTTCTCCTACAATAGTAATATTCATTTATTCATTCTCCTCTATAATTAAATTTTTAAATTCTTTCATTGATAATAGAGTAGGACTTATAGTCTTTATTTCAAATTTTTCATAAATTTCATGTTTACTTGGATCAAATATTCTAACAATAACATTTGGAACATTATAAATTTTCTTAGCTATTTGTGCTATCATAATATTAGTATTATCATCATTAGTTGTAGCTAGTAAAACACCTGCTTTTTCAATATTTGCTGCAATAAGTATATCTTCATCAGTTCCATCAGCTTCTATTGTGAACCCACTAAAATTTTCTGATAAAGAACTAAATTTATCTTCATTTTTATCAATTATAACAATACTTTTTCTTTTTTTTGAGAGATATTCTGCTACACTTGAACCAAATCTCCCACATCCCACAATTATTACATAATCTTTTTCTATCTTATTCATATCTTCTATCCTAATTTTATGTCTTCACTGGAATAATCCATTTCAGTTATTCTTTCTAAATTCCTTGCAGCAGGCTCATAAGAGGAATCCAAAGCTAGAGCAGCACGATATTGCTTTTGGGCCTCTCCTATTTTTCCTTTACATTCAGCAATCACTCCCAGTAAATTATGAGCTTCTGGAGAGTTAATGCTTTTTCCAATTGCTATTTTTAAAAGATTTTCTCCTTTTTCAAAATTTTTTCCAATTATATTCAGTTTTGCATATTCTATATAGTCTTCATATGTTTCAAGCTTTTCTTCTTTTAATTCTTCTCTTGAAAATACTTTTTTTACTAATACTCTTATTTGTTCTGGAGTAAACGGTTTACTTATGAAATCAATAGCATTTAACTTCATTGCTTCTACAGCTTCTTTTATAGTTCCATATGCAGTCATCATAATAATATTAGTTTTATTATCTGATGATCTTAACTTCCTCAAAACTTCCATTCCATCCATATCTGGCATTTTAATATCCAACAATATCAAGTCATAATTCTTTTTTTGCTCTAAAATCATATTTAATGCTTCCGTTCCATTAACTGCAGTTTCTATTTCGAAACCTTCAGCAGCTAAACAACAATTTAAAGTAGTTCTAATATTTTTTTCATCATCTGTAATTAATATCTTTTTTTTCATTTTTCCCCCTTGTTTATATTTCTCTCAATAACCTCTAATATTTCTTTTTTACTAAAAGGTTTTAATATATAGTCATCACCACCTGCATCAAAAGCTTCTTCTATATCATTTTCTCCATGTTTTGAACTCATAAATATTATTGGAATTTCTTTAAGATCAACATCACATCTTAGAGATCTGCATACAGAATATCCATCTGCCTTTGGTAAACATATATCCAATAATATTAAATCTGGCCTCAGCTCTCCTGCTTTTCTTACACCTTCTAAACTGTCAAAAGCAACAAAAACGTCATATCCCTCATTTTTTAATATCAAATTTAAAGTTAGTAGAATATTTTTTTCATCATCTATAATAAGAATTTTTTTTGACATTTTTCTCCTGTTCCCAATTTTAATCTATACTTTTTAATGAAAAATAAAAAGTACTTCCTTTTCCCAAAACACTATTAACCCATATTTCTCCACCATGAGCTTTTATAATTTCTTTACATATAGAAAGACCTAACCCAGTTCCTTCTATTTTTCCATCATTAGAAACTTTAACTTGTATAAATTTATTGAATATTTTTTCTAAATATTCTTCTGGTATTCCTTTCCCATTATCTTCTACAGAAACAACTATATTTTTTTCTCTTTTAAAAGCTTCTATTATTATATGTCCTTCTCTTTCTTCACTTCGATACTTTATTGCATTTGTTATGAGATTGGTTAATACTAATATAATTTTATTTATATCAGCTAAAACAAAAAGTGAATCTTTCATATTTTTAATTTCAATTTTTACATTCTTATTTCCAGAAAGATTTTTCAAAGAATTTACTGCTGTTTCTATAATTACTTTAATATTATTTTTTTCAAATTTCATATGAGTTTTCCCAGATTCCAATCTTGAAAGATCTAAAAGATCCTTAATAAGAAAATTTAATCTTTCACTATCTTCCTTTATTACTTTCAAAAGTTCTTTCTGCATTTCATTTATATCTCCCATGGAACCATCTGCTAAAAGCTCTACAGCCATCCCCATAGATGTGAGAGGAGTTCTAAATTCATGAGAAACTGTTGATACAAAATCTGATTTCATCTGATCTATTTCTTTCATCTTTGTTATATCCTGCAATAAAGTTACTATTCCTAAATTTTCTTTATTTTTTCCAATTATAGAATTTATAAAAACTCTACAATAAGTATTTTTTTCCAAATCAGAGTTTAAAGATAATTCCAATTGTTTAAAAGTAGATTTTATTTCCCTGTTAGTTAGAACTTCATTAATACTTTCATATATTTTTTTATTTGGAATTGCTGTAAAAAATGGTTTATCTAATAATTCTGATTCTTTTACATTCAAAAGTTTTTCAGCAGCATTATTAACAAGAAGTATCTTGTTTTCTCTATCAGTTACAATTATTCCATCATTTATACTTTCAACAATAGCTTCTGCTTTACTTTTTTCTGTCATTATTTTTTTTATATTTATGTTTTTATAATTATTCAATTTTTCTGCCATTTGATTAAATGCAATTCCTAATTCATTAAATTCCTTATCTAAATCTGCTGGTATTCTTTGTGAATAGTTTTCTTTAGATACTCCTTCTATCTTTTCAATAAAAATTTGAAATTGACTCAAAATCTTTTTAATAAGATAAGTAATTATCAGCATTCCTAAAAATATTGTAACTGCTGCTACCATTATTGTGAAAAATGTAGCTTTCTCTGCTATTTTTCCAGCTTCATATCTTTTTGCCACCATAGAATCCTGATTGATTTCTAATAATTTCTTGGAAATATTCTTTATCTTTTCAAATTTAGGAAAGACCTCTTTAAAATAAAAATTTCTTTGTTCTCCTATATCTTCAATTTTCATAAAATTATAAAATGATTTTATGTATTCTTCATAGGAATCACCAAGATTGATTACTATTTCCCTTTCACCAGTTTCTGTTATATTGTCCTGAGCATTTTTTAAAAAATCATAAAATTGTGATTCATTTTTCATGAAATCTATTATATATTTTTCATCTCTTGTAAAAATATAAGATAACTGTAGGCTATCTTGTCTTTCTACTGCTGTTGTCATACTTTGGGCTGCAACTATACTTTTATAATTAGAATCCAGTATTCTTTCAATTGAGTTATTTAAAATATTAAAATTGAAAACAGCCCATAAACTGTTTAAAGTTAAAATTACCAAGACTGTTATAAAAATTAAAAAAACTCTCATTTTAACACTTTTAATACTTATTTTCATTTTCTTTCACCATTTGCCTCTTTGTTATTTAAAATTAAAAAACACCACAACAAAAAAAGTCATGGTGTTCTAATAAACAAACCCAGGCTCTTTTCAACGCTGACGAGGTTAGCTGACGGGCTCGGATTGAAAAGTATCCTATTCCTAAATGGAAATACGCCCCAAAATAATGGTTCCCCCGCTTTATTCAATAAAATAAACTAAGCGATTTGGTATTATTCAATTTTTTTTTAATAATACTCCTAAAAAAAGTAAAAGTCAAGTTTTTTTACATAAAAAAAATTTTATATCTCTTTTTATAGTATAGCAAAAAATAATTAATTAAATTTTAAAAAATATATATTGACTTTTATGAGAGGTTAGTGATAATATTCATAGCTATGAAACCTCTTTGTTAATAGAAATAATTTTTTCACCATTATTATTTTTATTTTAATTTTTTAATTGGAGGCGTTTAATAACATGAGAAAATTATTTTCTTTACTACCAGCTGCTCTTTTTGTCTTAATATTTTTTTATATTTTGAGATTTTTAGTTTTTTAAATCTCAAATATTTTTAAGCATTAACAGCAGTTTTTGTTTTGTCTATTTTTGTCAAAAAAATAGTATTTTCATATATAAAAATACTATTTTTAAAATATTTTTATATATTTATAAATATTAAGGAGGAATGGAAAATGATAATTTTAGGTGTCATTATATTTTTTTTGTTTTGTTATTTATTTTATGCTTTATTTAAACCAGAAAAATTTTAGGGAGGGATTTTAGATGTCTTTATTAAATGTATTTATTTTTCTTATTGTTTTTATTTTATTGATAATTCCTATTGGAAAACATATATCAAAATTGATTCTGCACGAGAAAACAATTTATGATTCTTTATTTTCTAAAATGGAAAAAGTTATATTTAAAGTTACAGGAAATGAAAATATGAGTCTTAGAACTTATATTGCAGCCTTTTTAGGAACTAACTTAATTATGCTTATTTTAACATATATTATTCTAGCTTTGGATGGTTCTTCTCCTTCATTGGCTTTTAATACAGCAGTAAGTTTTGTTACTAATACAAATTTGCAGCATTATTCTGGTGAATGGTTAAATGGAACAATGTCAAGATTAGCTTTAATAAACTTAATGTTCACATCTGCAGCAAGTGGTCTTGCTATATCTATGGCAATTATTAGAGGAATATTGAAAATCAGATTAGGTAATTTCTTTGAAGATTTAACAAAGTCAATAACTAGACTTTTACTTCCCTTATCAATAATTGTTGGAATTTCCTTAGTTATTTTAGGCACTCCTCAAACTTTTGATACTCAAACAATAGTAAAAACACTAGAAGGACAGTATCAAGTAGTTACTTTAGGACCTTCGGCTGCTTGGGAAGCTATAAAACATTTGGGTACAAATGGTGGTGGAATTTTTTCAGCTAATTCATCACATCCTTTTGAAAATATTTCACTATATACAAATTATATTGAGATGATGTGTATGATGATTATTCCAGGGGCTATTATTATAGGATTTGGAATGGCTGCTAAAAATAAAAAACAAGGTTGGTTTATATTTTTACCAATATTTGCTTTATTTCTTTTTTCTTTTTTCATGTTATATCACTTTGAAAAACAAGGAGTTCCATTGTTTTCACAATATGGTATAAATGGTATCAATATGGAAGGTAAAGAAATGAGATTTGGGCTTATTGCTTCAATTTTATTTACAGATATAACAACATCCTTTACTACAGGAAGTGTTAATAATATGCATGACTCTTTAACTCCAATAGGAGGAATGATGCCTCTATGGAATATGATGCTAAATTGTATATTTGGAGGAAAAGGTGTTGGATTCATGAATATCATCATGTATATGATGTTTGGAGTTTTCTTATGCGGACTTATGGTTGGAAGAACTCCTGAATTCTTTGGAAAAAAACTTGAAGCTAAAGAAATGCAGATAATAACATTTTTAATATTAATTCATCCAATTATAATATTAGTTCCAAGTGCTTTATCCCTTATTAATGATTTAGGTACTTCTGGAATCACAAATTCTGGATTCCATGGAATATCTCAAGTACTGTATGAATATACTTCAAGTGCTGCTAATAATGGTTCTGGATTTGAAGGTCTTGGAGATGGAACTACATTTTGGAATATAATGACAGGAATAGTAATGCTTTTAGGAAGATATATAAGTATGATATTAATGGTAATAGTCGGATATTCACTTTATAAAAAACAACCTGTCCCTGTTAATGCATCAACATTTAAAACAGATAATCTGACTTTTTCTTTTATTTTATTTTTTATAATTTTGATAATTGGTGCTCTTACATTTTTACCTGCTTTGGCTTTGGGACCTATTGCAGAGCATTTGAGCATCTGGGGGTAATTAACTATGAGTAAAAAACAAATTAAATCTTTTTCTAAAGATATAATAAATAAAGCTTTAATTGATTCTTTTAAAAAATTTAATCCTAGAATTTTAATTAAAAATCCTGTTATATTTGTTGTTGAAATAGGTTTTTTTCTAACATTAATTTTAACTGTTAGTCCTACATTATTTACAGAAAATGAAGCTGATTTGAGAGTATTCAATGGAATTATTTCATTTATTCTTTTTATCACTGTAATATTTGCGAATTTTGCTGAATCTATTGCTGAAGGAAGAGGAAAAGCACAAGCTGACAGTTTGAAAAAAACCAGAAAAGAAACATCTGCCAATCTTTTAAAGGATGATAATAGTATAGAAAAGGTTGATGCTGGCTCTCTGAAAAAAGGAGATATTGTTATTGTAAATACTGGAGAACTTATTCCAAATGATGGAGTTGTTATTGAAGGAATAGCATCTGTAGATGAATCAGCCATAACAGGGGAATCTGCCCCTGTTATCAAAGAAGCTGGCGGAGATTTTTCATCAGTTACTGGGGGAACTCGTGTAGTTAGTGATAAAATCAAGGTTCAAATATCTGTTTCTAGTGGAGAATCTTTTCTTGATAAAATGATTAGCCTTGTTGAAGGCGCTGAGAGAAAGAAAACTCCTAATGAAATTGCTCTAAATACTGTATTGGTAGGTTTGACTCTTATATTTTTAGTAGTTATTGTAACTTTATTTCCAATGGGATTATATGCTGGAGTTCATCTTCCTTTATCTACACTTATTGCTTTACTTGTCTGTTTAATTCCAACTACAATTGGAGGGCTGCTTTCAGCCATAGGTATAGCTGGTATGGATAGAGTAAATAAATTTAATGTCATTGCTATGTCTGGTAAAGCCGTTGAAACTTGTGGTGATATTAATACAATTATTTTAGATAAAACTGGAACTATTACATTTGGTAATAGACTTGCTGATGAATTTTTCCCTGTGAAAGGAATTCTTAAAGACGAAATGATAAAATATTCTGCTATTTCTTCATTAAAAGACTTAACTCCAGAAGGAAGGTCTATTGTAGAATTAAGTAAAAAATTTGGTGTCATCTTAACTGAAAAAGATTTTGATAAAGCTGAATTTATTGATTTTAGTGCTCAAACAAAAACCAGTGGAATAAATCTGGAAAATGGCCAAAAAATTAGAAAAGGTTCAGGATCTTCAATTAAAAAATTCGTTCAGGAACAAAATGGAACCATTCCTAAAGATCTTGATAGTATAATTGATAAAATTTCAAGACTTGGCGGAACTCCTTTGGTACTTGCTGTTGACAGTAAAATTTATGGTGTTATTTATTTAAAGGATACAGTTAAGCCAGGACTTAAAGAAAGATTTAATAATATAAGAAAAATGGGAATCAAAACTATCATGTGTACTGGGGACAATCCTTTAACTGCTGAAACAATAGCTAAAGAAGCTGGAATAGATGAATTTGTGGCTGAATGTACACCAGAAGAAAAAATTGAAGTTATAAAAAGAGAACAATCTCAAGGTAAATTAGTAGCTATGACAGGAGATGGAACTAATGATGCCCCTGCACTTGCACAAGCTGATGTAGGTATTGCAATGAACAGTGGTACTATTGCTGCCAAAGAAGCTGCTAATATGGTAGATTTAGATTCTAATCCTACAAAAATTCTTGAAGTTGTAGAAATAGGTAAGCAATTATTAATAACTCGTGGAGCACTTACTACATTCAGTATAGCCAATGATGTAGCTAAATATTTTGCTATTATCCCTGCTATGTTTATAACTGCTATTCCACAGATGGAAAAACTTAATGTTATGCACCTTTCCTCTCCTATAAGTGCAATAATTTCAGCATTAATATTTAATGCAATTATTATTCCACTCCTAGTTCCAATTGCATTAAAAGGAGTTAAATATAAACCTATGAATGTACAAATAATGCTGCTTAAAAACTTAGGTATATATGGACTTGGTGGAATTATAGTTCCATTTATTGGAATAAAATTAATTGATTTAATAGTTACTCCATTCCTTTCAATTTTAGGAATGTAATTATAGGAGGAAATAAAATGAACTTAATAAAAAAAGGTATTCATGTTACTATTGTTCTATTTATAATTGCTGCTGTTTATACTGTTATAATAAATGTCTTTGCTCAAACATTCTTTAAAGATAGTGCAAATGGAAGTATTATTTATAAAAATGGACAAGCCATAGGAAGTAAATATATAGGTCAGCTTTTTACAAGTGAAAAATATTTTCATGGAAGACCATCAGCTTACAACTATAATACATATAACTCTAAAGAAGAAGCTGAAACACTACCTGCTTCTGGAGGTTCAAACTTAGCAGTAAGTAATCCTGCATATTCTGAAAATTTAAAAAATAGAATTGAAAAACTTTTAAATGATAATCCAGAATTAAAAACGAAAGAAATTCCTGTTGATATGGTAACAGCTTCTGGTTCAGGAGTAGATCCTAACATATCAATTCAAGGTGCAATGATACAAACTAAAAGAATTGCTAAAGCTAATAATATTTCTGAGGAAAAAATCATAGAATTAATAAAAAATAATATAAATAATAATATGGTTAATGTTTTAGAATTAAACTTAGCTTTAAATGAATTAACAAAATAGTCTAAACCTTATTAATCTATGATAATAATTTTTAAAGTTATTATCATAGATTATACTTTAACATTTTTTATTAAGGAAGGTATTAATGATAGAATTTAAAAATGTATATAAGTCTTATAAAAATAAACCTGTACTTATAGATATAAATTTAAAAATTAAATCTGGTGAGTTTTTCATATTAATTGGATCAAGTGGTTGTGGAAAAACAACTCTTTTAAAAACTATCAACAAATTACAAACAATAAATGATGGTTTTATTTTAATAGATGGTATTTCTATATCTAATATAAAAAATACTGCTCTAAGAAAAAAAATAGGATATGTTGTCCAAGAAGGAGGTCTCTTTCCTCATTTGACTGTTGCAGAAAATATTTCAATTATATTGGATAATAAAAACTTAGAAAAAGAAAAATTAAATAGGCATATTGATAACTTATTAAGAATGGTCAATCTTGATCCTATTACTTTTAGAGACTCCTATCCTATCCAACTTAGTGGTGGACAAAAACAAAGGGTCGGAGTTGCAAGAGCCTTTGCCAACGATCCTGATATTATTCTTATGGATGAACCTTTTTCAGCTCTTGACCCAGTTACCAGAGCTGAACTTCAGGATGAAATATATAAATTACAAAAAAATGAAAAAAAAACAATAATTTTTGTAACCCATGATATGGATGAAGCCATAAAACTAGCTGACAGAATCTGTATAATTCAAAATGGAAAAATAGTACAATGTGATACTCCTGAATATATTTTAAAAAATCCTGTCAATTCCTATGTAGAAGATTTTATTGGAAAAAATAAACTATGGAGTAATCCAGAATTTATTAAAGCAATAGATATTATGAAAAAAAATCCATTTAAAATTTCTAAAGAACGAACTACTTTCCAGGCTGTACAAATAATGAAGCATAATACTGTTGATAGCATTTTAGTTACAGATGAAAATAAACTTATAGGAATAATCTATCTTAAAGATATTTTAAATTTCAATGACTATAGTATTCCATTAGAACAGTATATTTCTCAAGATTATGTATCTGTTTATGAGAATACAAGCCTTCATAAAATATTGAATACTATTGACTATGATATCTCTGGAGTTATTCCTGTTATTAATCATGAAAATGTTCTAACTGGTTTTCTTACTAAAAGCATTCTTTTAGCTACTTTAAGTAAACAATATACAAAGATTAATGAAAAAAATGATATAGTAGAGAGAGGCGAAACAATATGAATGATTTCTTTAACTTGTTTATGATTAGGAGAGCAGATGTTATTGAAAGACTTTTAGAACATATATCTATGACAACAATGTCTGTATTGATTTCTTTACTTATAGGTATACCACTTGGTATAATTATAACTAAAAATAAACTTTTAGCTAGCATAATCATTGGAATAGCCAATTTATTACAATCTATTCCTTGTATTGCTCTCTTAGCTTTTTCTGTTCCGTTTGTTGGTATTGGAGAAAAACCAGCTATTTTAATGGTTATCATTTATGCTTTACTTCCAATCATAAAAAATACATATACAGGTTTAAAAAGCATTGATTCAAAAACATTAGAATCTGCTTATGGAATTGGTCTATCTTCATTAGAGATATTATTTAAGATAGAACTCCCAATAGCAGCCTCATTTATCATGGCTGGAATAAGGATATCTGCTGTTGCAGCTGTTGGAACTATGACTATAGCAGCATTTGCTGGAGCTGGGGGCTTGGGATGGTTTATCAATATGGGACTAATAGGCTTAAATATAAATATGGTTCTTTTAGGTGCTATTCCAGCTTCTATCTTAGCTCTTTTAATAGATTATATATTAGCTAATCTTGAAGCGATAATAACTCCAGAAGGTCTAAAACCAGTCGAAGAAATAAACAAACTTACTAAACATCAATTGTTCATAAAAAAAATTATTATTTGTTCTATCTCTTTTATTATATTTTTTATTCCTCTAAGTATAAATTTAAATAAATATTTTGAAAAAGATGAAAGAATAATAACAATAGGAACAACTAATTTTACTGAAGTATTTACTTTAGGATATATTTATAGTGAATTGATAGAAAAAAATACTGATATAAAAGTCATCAAAAGATTTAATCTAAATGGAGCCGATTTTGCTTTTGCTGCACTTAAAAATGATGAAATTGATATTTTTGTAGAATATACTGGAACTATTTTAGCTAACTTTCTTAAAAAACCTATTGTTTCTGATCCAGAAACAGTATACCAAACAGCATATGATGGTCTTTTGAAAAATTTTAATGTTCTTATTTCAAAACCTATTGGATTTAATAATACTTATGTGATGAGTACAACTGAAAACACTGCTAGAAAATATAAATTAAAAAATCTTTCTGATCTTGTAAATATTTCAAATATATTGACTTTAGGTTGCACTTCTGAATTTATTCAACGAGAAGATGGGTTGTTAGGCATGGAAAAAAAATTAGGAATAAATTTTAAAGAAGTGAAAAATCTTGGTGCAACAGTTAGATATCAGGCAATTGCTAATGATGAAGTAGATGTTATTGATGCTTTTTCTACTGATGCTCTTTTGAAAAAATTATCATTAGTTCCTTTAAAGGATGATCTCGGATTTTTTCCTCCTTTCTATGCTGTAAATTTAATGAAAATTGATCTTTTTAAAAAATATCCTGAATTAAAACTTTTGTTTTCAAAATTAGATGGTTTAATTAGTGATGAGGATATGCGAGCTATGAATTATATGGTAGATGTTGAAGGAAAAGATCCTAAAGATGTAGCTCATGAATTTTTATTAAAAAATAATCTTATTCCTTAAAATAAAAATCTCTTCTGATTTTATAAAAGATATTATCAGAAGAGATTTTCTCTTTATTTTTATACTTTTTTTCCTGTAATCTTCTTTGCTCCTTCACAATTTATGAGAACATTTTCCATTATTTTTATCCCTGTTTCAATCTCTTCCATAGTTGTAGATAAAAAACTTATTCTTATCTTACAGGAATTTCTTTTATTATAATAAAATATACTTCCTGGTAATATAGAAAGTCCTCTCAATTTACATTTATAATAAAATTTTTCTCCATCAATATAGTCCGCCAGCTCTACCCAAATAAAAAAACCACCTCTTGGTATATTCAATATTTTTATATGTGGTATTTTTAAAAGTAAAGAAAGCATTTTTTGAAATTTAGCTGCCAGTATTTTTTTAGATTCTTCTAAATGCCTGTCAAGATGACCTTCTGTTATAAAATATTCTAATATTTTCTGATTTAATCCTGGTGTATTGGGATCAAGTCCATATTTTATCAACACAAACTTCTCCATAAATTTTCTTGGAGGAATCATAAAAGCTAAAGCTATTCCAGGCATAAACATCTTTGAATATGTTCTTATGTATATAACTCTTTCCTCTCCACTTTTATCCATACTTTTTATTGAATATACTTTATTATCATCATAATAAAATTCGCAAAAACAATCATCCTCTATTATATAAAAATCATATTCTTCTGCTAGTTGAATAAGTCTTTTTTTCTTCTCATCTGACCATACTATTCCTGTTGGATTTTGAAAATTGGATATTACATAAACCATATGTATCTTTTCTTTTTTTATCATCTCTTCAAATTTTTCCATATCCCATCCATCATTTTCAATATCCATTGTCTTGATGTTACATACATCACCTAAAAAATTTATTGCATTTGGATAGGTAGGATTGGATATAACTATTGTTTTTACAGGATGACATCCAAAAGCTTTAACCACTATATCTAAAGACTGTTGTGTTCCAGATGTTATAATTATATCTTCTCTCTCTACAAAAATATCATCTTTTTCAAGATAATCAGCCAAAGCATCCCTTAAACTAGTTAATCCCTGTACATTTTGATACCCAAACAGCTCCTTTCCACAATCTCTTATTGCTTTTTCAGAAAGTTTCTGATACACTTCTACTGGAAAGAAATCTTTTGATGGAGTTCCATTGGAAAAAATTATTTCAGGAAGTTCATTCTGTTGTCCATATCTGAAGCTTTCCATAATAGGAATGACTTTATCACTAATAGTAAAATCTGAATGCTCTTTTACAAAGCATCCCTTTCCTTTTATTGAGTATATATATCCATTTTCTTCAAGCATTCTGTAAACCCTTAAAACTGTATTGATATTCACATCAAACTTGATAACTGTCTGTCTTACAGAATAAAATTTTGAATCAGGTTTCATTTTTTTTGTAATTATTTCAGCTTTTAATAATTCATACAGTTGAGTATAAAAATTAGTTCCTATATTCCTAATTATTTTCTCATTCATAATAATATTTTCCTCCCATTTTGAGGTATTCTAAAAGTATTTTATTCAAAGTGTCATAAGACACTTTTGAAGTCAAATGTTTGATTTTTCTTATATTATATAATAAAATCGTATTATAACAAAGCGTTTTATTCTTATATTATATATTTAAAACATATACTTAACGTTTTTAAGGAGGAATTATTATGGAAAACAAAAAAGCTGGATTTGGAACTGTAAGTATTCATGGAGGTAGCTGTAAAAATCCTTATGGTACATTAGCTGTACCTATATTTCAAACTTCTACTTTCGTATTTGACTCAGCAGAACAAGGTGGGAAAAGATTTGCATTAGAAGAACCAGGATACATCTATTCAAGACTTGGAAACCCTACTACTACTGTATTAGAAGATAAAATAGCACAATTAGAGCATGGAGAAGCAGCTGTTGCTACATCTTCTGGTATGGGAGCTATTTCTTCTGTTATGTGGACTATATTAAAAGCTGGAGATCATATTATCTCTGACAAAACACTTTATGGATGTACTTTTGCATTCTTTAATCATGGATTATCAAGATTTGGAATTGAAGTAAGTTTTGTTGATACTGCAGATGCTGAAGCTGTTAAAAAAGCTATGAAGCCTAACACTAGAGCTGTTTATTTAGAAACTCCAGCAAATCCTAACTTGAAAATAGTTGATATAAAAGCAATAGCTGAGGTAGCTCATACTAATCCAAATACACTAGTTATTGTTGATAATACATTCTCTACTCCTTACTGCCAAAGACCTATTGAATTAGGAGCTGATATAGTTGTTCACTCAGCTACAAAATATTTAAATGGACATGGAGATGTTATTGCAGGTATTGTTATTTCTAGAAAAGATTTAATTGATCAAATAAGATTAGTTGGGATAAAAGATATGACAGGATCAGTTTTAGGACCTATGGAAGCATATTTAATAATCAGAGGAATGAAAACTCTTGAAGTAAGAATGAAAAAACATTGTGAAAATGCTATGAAAGTTGCTGAATTCCTAGCAGCTCATAATAAAGTTGCTGAAGTTTACTTCCCTGGACTAAAATCTCATCCAGGTCATGAAATTGCAGCAAAACAAATGGACGCTTTTGGTGGAATCATGTCTTTTGAACTAAAAGGTGGATTTGAAGCTGGAAAGATTCTTCTAAATAATTTAAAACTATGTTCTTTGGCTGTATCTCTTGGAGACACTGAAACTCTAATTCAACATCCTGCTTCTATGACTCACTCTCCTTATACTAAAGAAGAAAGAATGGAAGCTGGAATAACTGATGGATTAGTAAGATTATCTGTTGGTCTTGAAAATATTGAAGACATTATTGCAGATTTGGAATACGGTCTCAGCAAAATATAGAGATATAATGGGAGGTCTATATGGAGAACAAATCTAAACCAAGTTTTATAGGATTAATTCCCCTTCTAATATTTGTTGTCATCTATCTTGGAACAGGTATTGTGCTTCAAATGAAGGGTGTAGCAATGGCATTCTATCAATTACCTTCACCAGTTGCTGTTTTTGTAGGTATTATCTTTGCCTTCATATTATTTAAAGGAACTATCACAGAAAAATTTGATACTTTTCTTGAAGGATGTGGACATCAAGATATAATTACAATGTGTATAATTTATTTACTTGCAGGAGCATTTGCAGGTGTATCTAAAGCCATGGGTGGAGTAGATGCTACTGTAAATATGGGACTTACATATATCCCTGCTCATTATATTGCAGCAGGATTATTCATAATAGCTTCTTTTATATCTACTGCTACTGGTACTTCTGTAGGAGCTATAGTTTCTATCACTCCTATTGCAGTCGGACTAGCTGAAAAAAGTGGAGTTCCACTTCCTTTGATTTTAGCTGCTGTTATGGGTGGAGCTATGTTTGGAGATAATCTTTCTGTTATATCAGATACAACTATTGCAGCTACAAAAACTCAAGGTGTAGAAATGAGAGATAAATTTAGAGTTAACTTATATATAGCTGCTCCAGCTGCTATTATTACAATTATTCTTCTCTTAATATTTGGAAAGCCAGATCATATTCCTCACATAGAAGTTCTTACATATAATTTCTTGAAAGTACTTCCATATCTTGTAGTCCTTATTTTAGCTATTACAGGACTAAATGTTTTTGTTGTTCTTACTAGTGGTATATTCCTTTCAGGAATAATTGGATTGGCTCATGGAGATTTTACTTTACTTTCTTTAACAAATGAAATATACAGTGGTTTTCTAGGTATGAATGAAATATTCCTTCTTTCATTGCTAACTGGAGGTCTGGCTGCTATGTCTACAAAGGCTGGCGGTATCCAATGGCTGATTGAACAGATACAAAAAATAATAGTTGGCAAGAAAAGTGCTAAAATTGGTGTTGGCCTATTAGTTGCAGTAACAGATATGGCAGTTGCTAATAATACTGTTGCTATAATTATAAATGGTTCTATTGCTAAAAGAATATGTCAAAAATATAATGTTGATCTTAGAGAAAGTGCTGCTATATTGGATATCTTCTCTTGTATATTCCAGGGACTTATCCCTTATGGAGCTCAAATGCTTATTCTTCTAGGATTTACAGCTGGTAAAGTTTCTCCACTAGATGTGATTCCTTTATTATGGTATCAACTTCTGTTATTTATATTCACAGCTATATTTATATTCTTCTCTATCAATGAAAAAATTATTGCTAGATTAGATAAAAATAAAGTAAAAGCTAATTAAATATCAATATGTATAAATGGGGTGAAATTAATTTCACCCCATTGTATCATATGTATATCAATGAAGGTTTAATGTCATACTGTTTTTAATACTGTGGTTCAGTTGGCACCCCAAATGCTTCTATTTATTTTCTAATTTTTACTGATAACCAACAAATATATTATGGTATTTTATATTTTTTATTCTTCTACAGTTAAATTAATATCTTTTCCATCTAGTGACAAAATACCTTCTTTTCCTTTAAAATGTACTTCTATCTCGTTATTTTTTGAAACAAGTCTAACTCCTGAACCACTTACAGCTTCTACCATTTCTATTTTCTTATTTCCAATTGTCAATATTCCTGTTTCAAAATAGTTTGAAGATTCTAAAGTTACTATTTCTTTATTATCTTCTCTTTTAAAAGTTACTAATTCTTTTTCATTTGCTGGAATATTCTGTTCGATTTTAATTTTTTCTTCTTTTTTTTCAACCTCTTTTCCACATCCTACAATAACTAATATCATTCCTAAAATTATAAAACTTTTTTTCATACTATCCTCCTAAAATCAGTTATATAAGTATTTATTATATAACATATTTACATAAAATTTTCAATATATAAAATTAAAATAATTTTTATAATATTTTATATACTTTTTTTATTATTACGAATATATTTTTATGAAATTATCATCTATATTTAAATAATGATTATACAGATACAAAGTTGAAATTCTATTTATATGAATAATTTTTATTTAATAAATCTAATATTTTATTAATAATTTAGAATTTTTAATGAATATTATTTATTTAAATTTGATTGCTATATTTATCTTTTATTTTAATATAAAATTAAATAAAGTTAACAAAAATACTTTAAAAGGAGATTTTTTATGAGAGTAGTATTAAAGTATGGTGGTTCAAGTGTAGCAACAATAGAAAAGATAAAAGCGATTTCTGGGTATATCAGTAAGTTGAAGAAGGAAAAGTATGATGAAATCGTTGTTGTTGCTTCAGCAATGGGAAAGACAACAGATGCTTTAATAAAGATGGCTAATGAAATTTCTTCAAATCCTGATCAGAGAGAGCTTGATTCTCTCTTGTCAACTGGGGAACAACAAACAGTGACGCTTCTAGCTATAGCATTGAATGCTGAAGGAGAAAAGGCAGTATCACTTACAGGTTCTCAAGCAAATGTAAAAACTATGGGGATACATACAAAGAGTAAGATAAAAAGTATAGATGTAGAGAGAATAGAGAGTCACCTGAAAGATGGGAAAGTAGTCATAGTAACTGGATTTCAGGGAGTTAATGAAGATGGAGATATAACAACTCTGGGAAGAGGGGGATCAGACACAAGTGCAGTGGCTCTGGCAGCTGCTTTAGGATGTGAATGCAAAATATATACAGATGTGGAAGGGATATACAGTGTAGACCCTAGAAGATATAAAGATGCAAAATTACTGGATAAGATTTCATATGAGGAGATGATGGAGATGGCGCACCTTGGTGCAGGAGTAATGGAAACAAGAGCAGTGGAATTAGGAAAAAAGTTTAATATACCAATTTTTGTGGGAAGAAGTTTAAGCGAAACAGGAGGAACATATATCATGGAAAAAGATAGTGCTTTAGAAGAAAAATTAGTAACTGGACTTAGTATAGCAAATGAAATAATTGTAACAACAATCTCAAATATAGATTATTCAGCAGAGAAGATAGCAGAGATATTTTCAACAATAAATAATTGCGGACTGAATATAAATATGATTACTCAAAATATAAGCAGAGACAGAAAGACAGATATATCATTCAGCTGTACTTTAGGAGAAAAATATCTGCTGGATCAGGTAGTGAAACAGATAAGAAGCAGATATCCAGAAATTGAGATAGAATATCAGGATAATCTAGGAATGATATCAGTGGTAGGAATTGGAATGATAAATAATTCTGAAATTGCAGGAAGATTTTTTTCAGCATTGAGCAGTGCTGGAGTAGAGTTCTATCAAGTAACTACTTCTGAAATAAGTATATCATGCAGTATAGACAGAAATTTAATAAACAGAGCTGTAGAATCAGCTGCTATAGAATTTGGACTTTAGGAGGAAACAAATGGAATTGTTCACAGGATCGGGAGTTGCCCTCATAACTCCCTTTGATGAAAATGGTGAGGTAAATTACTCAAGACTTAGAGAAATACTTGAATTTCATGTTATAAATCATACAGATGCAATAATAGTAACTGGGACTACTGGGGAAGGAAGTACTCTCAATGACGAAGAAAAAATTTCAGTAATAGAATTTACAGTCAATATAATAAATAATAGAATACCTGTAATAGCAGGAACAGGGTCAAATGATACCAGACATGCTGCAGAATTTAGCAAAAGAGTAGAAAGATTAGGAGTAGATGGACTTTTAGTAGTTACTCCTTACTATAACAAAGGAAATGAAAACGGAATATATGAACACTACAAAGCAATAGCAGAAGGAGTTAAAATTCCTATAATAATGTATAATGTTCCTTCAAGAACAGGGGTAAATTTATCTATACAGCTTTTGAAAAGACTGGCACAGATAGAAAATATTACAGCTCTGAAAGAAGCCAGTGGAAATATATCATATGTTGCAGAGGTAGCAAGAGAAGTTCCAGAGCTTGATATCTATTCTGGAAATGATGACATGGTAGTACCAGTTCTTTCCTTAGGAGGAAAGGGAGTCATTTCTGTATCAGCTAATATAATTCCTGATATAAGTCATGATATGACAGTTTCATTTCTAAAGGGAGATGTAAAAAAAGCTAGAGAATTACAACTGAAATATAATGATCTTGTAAATGCTCTCTTTCTTGAAACAAATCCAGCTCCAATAAAAGAAGCTATGAACTTTCTTGGATATGAAGTGGGGAACTGCAGACTTCCTCTAGGAGTAATGGAGGAGGCAAATAGAAGAAAACTTACAGATATTTTAATAGCTCATGAGGTGACAGGATGGAAATAATAATACATGGAACTGGAGCAATGGGAAGACTCCTTAAAGAAATAGCAGAAGGTTATGAAGATATAAAGATAACTGGTTTTGCAGATGAATTAACTGATGAAACAGGAGATATAATAATAGACTTTTCTCATTATTCAAGGTTGGATGCTCTTTTAGATTATTCAAAGAATAAAAGAATTCCTCTGATTGTAGCTACTACTGGATATTCAAATGAAACAATGAGGAAAATAGAAGAAACTGTAAAGGAAATACCTGTACTTCTATCTTCAAATATGTCTTTAGGAGTAAATCTTTTAAACGATATTCTTGAAAGAATAGTTCCAGTACTCTATGAAAATTATGATATAGAAGTAATAGAAAAACATCATAATAAAAAAGTAGATTCTCCAAGTGGCACAGCTAAAACTTTAGTTGAAACCATAGAAAGGAGCTGTACTGAAGAGATGAGAGAACAGTATGGTAGAGAAGGAAACAGTAAAAGAGAGAGAAATGAGATAGGAATTCATTCTTTGAGAGGGGGAACTATTGTTGGAGAACATTCAGTTCTTTTCTGTGGAGAAGATGAAATTATAGAGATAAAACATACAGCAATGTCTAAAAAGATATTTGCCATGGGAGCTTTAAAAGCAGCTAGGTTTCTTGTTGGAAAAGAAGCTGGGCTATATACTATGAAAGATATTTTTAAAAATCAGGAGGAAAGATGACAAATTTAAATACAGCAGAAGAGATAATAGCCTTTATAAGAAATTCACAGAAAAGGACCCCAGTAAAAGCATATATAAATGGAAATATAGAGAATTTAGAAACTACAGCGCAAGTCTTTAGAGGAAATGGTTCATATATTTTGATTGGAGAATCAGATGAAATAAATAGAGTCTTAGAAGTATATACAGCTGATATAACAGATTATTATATTGAAAATGACAGAAGAAATTCAGGAGTGCCAACTTTAGACTATAGAAATATAAATGCAAGAATAGAGCCAGGAGCAGTAATAAGAGATAAAGTAGCTATAGGAAATAATGCAGTTATCATGATGGGAGCAGTAATAAATATAGGAGCTATTATTGGAGATGGAACTATGATAGATATGGGAGCAGTTCTTGGTGGAAGAGCAACAGTTGGAAAAAACTGCCATATAGGAGCAGGAGCAGTTCTTGCAGGAGTAGTAGAACCTCCTTCAGCTAAACCTGTAGTGATAGAAGATGGTGTTCTTGTAGGAGCTAATGCTGTAATCATAGAAGGAGTAAGAATAGGAACAGGAGCAGTTGTTGGAGCAGGGGCAGTAGTCCTTGAAGATGTACCAGCTGGAGCAGTAGTTACAGGGAACCCAGCCAGAATAATAAAAAATGTAGATGAAAAAACATTAAGAAAGACACAGTTAGTAGATGATTTGAGAAAATAGGAGGAAAGGATAGAGAAGAATTTATAGAGAACTCCAAATTATGTATGAAGATCATTTTTGGGAATAAATGAGATTAAGAATATGAAAAGAACACTCTCTTTGAGAGTGTCCTTGACAAAGAAAAAAATCTGTTTTATACTATTTCAATTACAAAATATTAATACTTTAAAATTTTCCATCATATAAAGTTATGATTTATAGTTTTTTCACACTCTCCTTGTTTTCTTCAATCATAGTATTGTTTTTTATTTTATTGCCTCAAATATACTAATTATTTCTTCCTGTTTTTTCATATCTGCTTCTAGTTCTTTTTTAGCCTGTCCATATTTTTTTGCTAATTCTTGATATTGTGCTTTATAAAATCTATTCTCTTTTACACTTTGAATTATTTTTTCCTTTTCTACTATTTCTGAATATACTTTTCTTTGTGAAGCTAGTGTTCTCTCTGCTTCTTCTGCTTCAGCTTTTCTTTGATTGTACATTGCTTTTTCTTCTGCCTCTAATTTTTGAAGATTGAGTTCAAGCTGTTCCAGTGTTGACATTACATCTGTTGCTGAATATGATATTGCTGATACTGCTAATATACATCCTATTAACATCTTTTTCATTTTCTTTCCCCCTTATTTGTTCTCTTCTTTTTTCTTTGGATCTTCTACCTTTATATATTCTTTTAAAGTATCATTTATTTTATATTTTTCTACTAATTCATTTATTACTTTTACCTTTTCTTCACCTAGTTTTTGATTAAATAATGCCTGTTGAAGTTGTGGATATACTTCTACTGTATTCTTATCTTTTAATATTTCTGTATTATTTTTATATACTTCTAATAACTCGTAATCATATATTTTTACTGTTTTCTGCGCTATTGAATTAAGATAGAATTCTATCTCCATATTAAGTTTCATTTCCTCAAGATACTTTTTTTCCTCTTCTGTATATTCTTTCTTTTCCATTTCTGCAAGGATGGCCTTTCTTACTAAAAGCTGTGCAATAGCATCCTTATTTTCTCCTAAAGTTTCCAATTCTTTTTTTGTTAATTTAATCATTGTTATCTCCTCCAATATGTTATATTTTTATTTTCTTATTTTTTAATTTATTTTTCTTCTGTTATTTCATCATTCTCTACCAATGTATATGGAATATTTTCTAGTACTTCTTTTAATTGTTCATTATTTAACTTTAGTCTTTTTAAAATAACTTTTGAATTTTTCATATAAATGCTTATAAGTCCAGTACTGTTTTCTAAAACTTTTTCCAGTAGAATTACTACATTTGCTTCTTCTTTACTTTCAACTGAATTTAAATATTTTAATTCTAAATATCTTTTATTTAATATTTCTCCTCTTAACCAGTAAATATTTCCTAAAAATTTATAATAAAATTTTATTCCTTTCTGTTTTTTTAATTTCCTTACTGAGATATAGTTTCTTATAAAATTTAAAAGGCAAATAAGGAAAATGAGGAAAAATAAAACTACTGCTATCAAGTAAGTTCTGTTGCATGTCATTAAAAATTCTATAATCTTCTCTTTATCCATAGTATTTATTTCCCCTTTTTGTTATTTTTAAGTATGAGACCATTTTTCAATGATCTCATACTATTTTAATTACTAGAATTTGTAATTGAATCTTACTCCATATTTTACTGATGAATCTTCTCTGTTTCCTTCATCTGCTGCCTCTACTTCAAATGTTACTCCCATATAGTTGGCTTTCTCCACTGTTAGTCCTACTTTTCCTATCAGTTTTCCTTCTCTTTCATCTGGAGTAATCAAGCTGTAGTATCCTTCTCCTCCATTTTTTAGTCTTGCTTTGTTTCCATCATAGTTATCTCCAAGTTCATATGCATACTTTACATCTGCTGTTACTTTTACTGATACATCATTTCCTGCATAGATTCTTTGGGATGCTTTCACTCCTGCTCCCAGTTGTGCGCTTAAGTAGTCATTATCTTTAATCTGTACTTCAAGTCCGCCATTGCTTCCTGCGCTTTCTGTAAAACCATCTACTTTTCCATACTCTAAATCTAAATCTGCATATATATCCAATTCCCTTGATAAATCTGTATAGATAACTTTTGTTATTCTGTTATCAAGTGCTACAGAGTAAGTATTGTACTCTCCCTTATTCTCAAATGTTTCATGAAGGTTAAGCTTTCTCTCAGCTATATGTCTGTTATATCCTAGTTCTATTCTTGACAGCCATGATACTTTATGTTCTTCACTTAGATTTTTAACTCTATGTACTCCTGCTCTCAATGAATACACATCCTCTTTTGAATCATTTTCAAATTCAAATTTCGATCCTGTAAATCCTAGTGTATATCCGTATTTGCTTCCATACTCTGTTCCTTCTTTTTCTTTCATGTAAAGAAGACCCATTATCTTGTAATCATAATCTTCTATTCCTAAAGTTGGATCTTTGTAGTCTCCATCAGTATAGATTACACTATACTTACTGCTGTCTTTAGTTAGATTGTATGATGATTCAAGCTCATAGAAAGAGTTATCAAATGCTCTGTTGATATCCTGCATTCTTCCTTGAATAGTTGAATAGATGTCTCCTCTTGTTTCTGCAAGTTTTCTAGATGTTTCTCCTTCAAATTGATCTGCAGAAAGTCCTTCCAAGTATGCATTCAATCCTTTTAATATCTCTGCATCTTTTCCTATTCCTCCACTGTTAGCAAGAATATTATCAAGTCCTTTATCCAGTGCATCAAACTGCTCTCCTATTGTCAAATCAGCATATGGTCTTTTTGCAATAACAAGATCTCCTTTATCTGTAACTTTTGCAATAAATAGAGGTGATGTTACTGGTGTAAGTTTTGTTCCTGTTATTGTTCCCATTGCTGTATTTACAAAACCTTCAATTTTATATGTAATTCCATTTCCTGTCAGCGCAAAGTTTGGAAGGATATTTACTTCTCCACTTACACTTTGAGCATTAAATAAAGGTACTCCTGTTGTTACATCTACATATGCTCCATTTACTTCTATAGCACCTGCTGTTGTAAGTGTTCCTCCAATACCTACATATTTATCATTAATAATTACATCTCCATTTGATTCTATTTTGATACTTCCTACTTCTGCACTTCCTACACCTGTGTTTCCAACATCTGTTCCTGTTCCTGTAACCTTGATAGTTCCTTGATTTATAATATGTCCTGCACCCTCTATTCCTATTCCATTTGTTACATTTATAACTCCATTATTTGTAAGAGTTGCACCTACTCCTACTACCATTCCTGAACCTATCCCTACATTAATGATTCCTGTGCTGCCATTAATTATTGATGCTCCTGAGTATGCTGCCATTCCTACTGTTGTTGCTCCATAAATACCAGCTGTACTTCCTAAATTTATAGTACCTTCATTCTCAGCTACAGCTTCATTTTGTACAAGAATTCCTACTCCACCTTTATCAACAGAGATAGTTGCTCCAAGCACATTTGTAATCTTTGTTCCAATTCCGCTTCCATAAATACCTACTGAAAAATCATGCTCTACATTTATATCTCCAGTATTATTTACTGTAGTTCCATTTGTTACATATATCCCTACTGAATTTAGATGGTTTTTAGTATTATTTGGATCTCCTTTTGTATCTGTTTCTCCTACAGTTATTGTTCCATCATTATTTACTGTATTTGCTCCACTTGAATAGATTCCTACTGCTGACATTCCTAATGTCATATCTGCTTTATTGTTAATTGTTACTGACTGTACTACTTTCTGTTCTGTATTTTGCTTTACAAAGATTCCATATCCATTATTTCCTACAGTCCAGTTATTTCCTATTGTAGTTGTTATAGTTCCTGTTCCATTCAGTTTATAGATTCCTACTGAACCTGTGTCTTTTTCTCCAGTTCCTTTCCCTGTTATAGTCATAGCTCCATCATATGTTACATTTCCATTTCCTTCGCTTACAATACCTATACTTGTATTTGCGCCAACACTCATGTTTCCTGTTACATCTGTATTCATTCCTTTGGCATATACTCCTATAGAATTATTATTTCCAAGACCTATTGTTGTCATTGATAAAATGATATTCCCAGTTCCAGAACCATAGATACCTACTCCATTATCTCCTACAGTCATAGCTGTTCCACTTTGACTAATATTTCCAGTCATATTTGTTCCATAGATTCCTATACTGTTATTTCCTACTGCAAGATCCCCAGTAATTCCTGTATATGAACCTCCTTTTAAAGAAACTCCTATTGATGAATCTGTAAGTGAACTAGCTGTACCAACTGATATATCTCCAGCTACATTAATTGTACTATTTTCTCCATATATACCAATATTGCTGTCTCCATCTGCTGCTGTAATTCCTCCTGATGTTACAGAACCTCCTTTTACCATCACTCCTACTTGATTACTTCCAGAAGTTCCAATATTAATTCCAGCAGTTGTAGTTCCTGTTGTTCTGTCTAATACTGTTCCTATTGAATAACTTCCTGCTTGTGTTACTGTTGGCAATGATGCTATTGCTCCTGCATCCTCATAATAGACTCCCACAGAATATTTTGCTGGATCAGTACCTGTTTCTGCAATTCCACTTTGAACTATAATATTTGTTCCTGTAAATTGTGAACCTGTTCCTTTTACATATGCTCCTATTCCACCATTCTTAGCTGTTATTGTTGAACCTGTACCACTTACACTTCCTCCTACTACTATTCCTATTTGATTATCTGCTGTGATATTTCCTGTGAAACTTATTGAAGTACCTACAGAAGAATACATATATATTCCATCTGTTCCTACTATGATTTTAGAGGCATCTACATTCGATACTTGACTTGTTCCCTCTGCATATATTCCAATTCCACCTTTTCCAGCTGTAATTTTTGTTATTCCTGTTAAATTTAAGTTAGAATTTTTGGCTACTATTCCTATTGCACTCTTACCTGTACTTGAATCTCCCACTGTAATACTTCCAGATATTGTAGAAGCTGTTCCTGTTGCCATTACTCCTATGCTTTCATCTCCTAGAGTAATAGTTCCTGCATTTATATTTGAAGCAACTCCCTCAAGAACTAATCCTGTATTTCCTTTTCCTCCTGTTGAAGTTATGTTATTTGCAGTAAGTCCACCTGTTGCTCCTTTGATATATACTCCTATTCCATTATCTCCTGTCATAGTCATATTATCATTCTTCACTGCTTTTCCACTGTCAGCAGCATATATTCCTATTCCATCTGTTCCTACTTCAACAGTTCCTGTACTATTTATCTCTGCTATATTTGTATATATTCCTATAGAAGAGTCCCCTCCACTTGATTTTCCACTAACTGTAATAGTTCCAGCATTATTTATTGTTATGACTCCTGATGGAGTACTACTTCCTTTTATAGCTGCAATTCCTTTTCCTCCTGATTCAGCTTTAATGTTTCCTATGTTAGTTATACTTTTATTTGTTGTAGTTGTATTATCATATGAACCAAGAAGTGCTGTTCCTCCTTCACCTATAGTTAAATTTCCAGATGAAGTTAAATCTCCATTTACAGTTGCTGCCAGTGATCCTGAACCTGTTACAGTTATGTTATTTCCTAATGTAAGGGTTCCTCCATCGTTATATACTCCTGTTCCTCCACCAGTTCCAAAATTAAATGTAAGATTCCCTGTTGTTCCAAGGTTAGCTGTTCCTCCACTTGTTACATACACTCCTACTGCTCCGTTGCTTATATTAAATGATGAATTATTACTATCTAAAGTAGTTCCAGTTGTTACATATATTCCTACTGCTCCTGTTCCTGCAGTTGTTATAGTTCCACCAAAGTTAAGAGTTGTTCCTGATGTTCCTTGTAGATATATACCTACTCCATCTTTTGCATTTACAGTTACATTATTTACATTATATGTACCTTGTTTTGAACTATCAAATAGTATTCCTACTGATGTTCCTCCATTTTTATTGCCAGTTGTTATGTCAGCACCTGCAAAAGTTACATCATTATCCAGTATGTATACTCCAACTGAATCCTGTCCTGTTTTGATATTTCCTGAAATTACTGAAGTACCTTCAGCTACAACTCCTATTGCCCCTTCAGAAGTTGATGTATCTACTTCAAAATCTATTTGAGCATTTTCTCCAAATACTCCTACTCCTCCTGAAGCTATCTCTAAAGTTCCTGTATTAGTTACAGTTCCAGCTGTTGTATCTTTCAGATATATTCCAACTTTATCTGATTTGATAGTTCCTCCAGTTCCATCAAAACTATTTCCTGAATCTTCTATATATACTCCTGTTCCTGTTGTTGCAGTAATTTTTCCTTTATTTATTCCCTTACTTGTTCCTGTACCTGCTATATACATTCCAAGATTAGCTCCAACTTTTATTTCTTTTCCTGTTGCATTTTCTATTGTTGCTGTTTCTCCTGTAACAGCTTGAGCTACCATTCCTACTGATGTTCCTGATGCTCCAGTTAAATCTATAGTTCCAGCATTTGTTCCTGTTCCTTTTCCAGCATATATTCCTATATTATTAACACCACTCATTGTAATAGTTCCATTTGAAGTTAGAGTTGATTCTCCTCCTACATATGAGGCTATATTATCAGAAGTTGCTGATGTTATATTTTTACTATTTTCAAGAATTATTCCATCTGCTGCATATATTCCTACACCATTTTTTCCTGTAAGCTCAATCTCAGATCCATTTGTTACAGGTCCAGAGGCAATTCCGTTACTGTAATACACTCCTATATTATTATCATCTGAAGAATTATTTACAGTAATTAATCCTCCAGTTGCATATGCACCATCTGTAAGGTACATTCCTGTTCCTTTTTTTCTTGTATTAGCATCACCCATATTTAGAGTAAGTCCTGTATCATTATCTATAAATACAGCCCCTCCACTTCCATATACTCCTATTGCTCCTGATGTTGTACTTCCTGTCGCTGTAACAGTTCCTTTTATTGTAGAACCTCCATCAATAAATACCCCTGTAGTTTTATCTCCTTCTGCTTTTACTTTTACAGTTAAATCATTATTTCCTTTAGAATAAATTCCTATTGCTCCATTTAAAACTGCAAGATTTCCTACTCCATTAAATGTACTTCCTGCTCCAGCATTTTCTAGATATATTCCTACTGTTTTATTTCCAAGTGTTGTTGGAGTTCCCATTCCATTTACTGTTACTGTTTTACCATCAGTAATTTCTACAGCAGAATCTTTTCCATATACATAGATATTTTTATTTTCATTATTATTTTCAAAATTTACATCACTCTTAAAGTTTACTTTTGCACCTTCTGCATAAACTCCTATACTTGAGTTATGAGTAGAGAAATTTATATTATCTCCAGTTATTTCAGCTGTTGCTTCAGATTTAACATAGATTCCTGTAGCTCCATTTACATCCAGATTAATTGTTCCTGTATTCGATACTTTACCTTTAGCTCCATCTGCATACATTCCTATTTGAGAAGAATGGTTAATATTAATTATTCCATTACCTGTTTCATTGGCAATAGATGTATCTTTACCATACATTCCTATTGCATTTTCTTTTGCTCCAAGTTCAATTGTTCCTTTGTTTGTTCCTGTTCTGCTTTCTGCTGCTCCTTCATCTGTCTTTGCAACAAAAATACCTATTCCTTCTGTTCCAACTGTTAAAGTTCCAGAAGAAGTAACATCCATATCTTGTACATATATAGCTGTTCCTTTTACAAAATTTGAGGCATTTATATCTAAGTCTATATCTTGGCTGTCACTTCCAGTTGATGAACCTTTATAGAAAATACCTGTTTTCCCATTAATATCCACTGTATTTTCTTTGCTTTCTAAAGTAACAGTAGAAGCTGCAATAGTTGATGTTCCATCAACCATTACTCCTATTCCATCTGAACCAAGATTTAATGTCCCAAGTTTTGTAACATTACTTCCTTCTGTTGCATAGATAGCTACTCCGCCACTTCCTACTGTTATATTTCCTTTATTTGCAATTGTAGCTTTCTTTCCATAGATTCCTATAGCTGCAGTAAAATTATCTGAATCTCCTACTGTTATTGTTCCTAAAGTATCATTAGTTACTACATTATCTGCAGCTGCTCTGCCAGTGTTGTTATTGTTAGCATAGATTCCTATTGTTCCTATTCCATCAAGAGCAATATTTCCTGTATTTGTAATAGTTACTTTTCCTTGTCCTATTGCATCATCACCATACTCAGCTCCTACTACTGTTGTTCCTGTTTCACTAGAAGTTTCTCTATATGCCATTCCTAGAATACCTATAGACTGACTTCCTCCTACTTCAATAGTTCCTCTATTTGTTACTTCACTTCCATTTACTGCATAGACTCCTACTGCTCCAGCATTTTCTGCATTACTAGTTTCTTTTTCAACTTTTATTGAACTACTTCCATCTACTTCTACAATTCCATAGTTTATATAGGCACCTATTGCTCCTGAGCCTTCTCCAATTCTATCAGCAGTAATAGTTGAACTAACTAATTTTATTGCTGCTTCTGTATTAGTAACTGCATTGCTGCTTGAATTCATTTCCAATCCAACTACTTGGTCATTATATTTTCCTGCCTGTTCATTATTAAGAACTGCAGAAATTCTACTTCCTGTTGCAGTTGCTACAAGTCTTTGTCCTAAGAATCTATTATAGTAGAAGTTTCCATCTTTTTTATCTTGAGATTCTCCTTCTGCTCCTGTTCCTGTTTTATCCAAATCTCCAATGGCAATCGTTCCTCCATCTACTGCTGCTGTCTTATATTTATCAAATGGTTTATTATTTTCATCTCTTTCAACAACTATAAGATCATCAAGATTTACTCCTCCTAAAGCTCCTCCAAGAGATGTAGTTATACTAGCTTCCAAATTATTTGTATTTAATCCTGTTGCATTTTTTAAATTAAATACAACAACATCATTAGATTCTACACATATTCTTGAATTCTGATCTAATTTGATTGGAGAGGTTGCTCCCAGATTAAGATCAAATGCTGTGGAACTTCCACCAAGTATTACTGTTGCACCTCTTAAATCTATTTTTCCATTCCCATCTGAATAAACTGCATATCCTGAGCCATTAAATTCTACTTTTCCACCTGATAAATCTATATTAGAGTTTAGTCCTATAGAGGCTACTGCTGTTGAACCATCAGTTACTTTTATATAGTTATTTTCAGCATTAATAACTCCACCATCTGCTGCCATTAATCCAAATCCAACATATCTCACTGCATCATCTAATTTTGATCCTGTTATATTTATATTGGCTTCACCAGGTAATGAACCTCTATCTATTGTAATAGTCGTTCCAGCTCCTTTTGCAAAGGCAGCTCCTGTATCTTTTCCATTTAAAGTTGTTGGATTTGCTCCTACTTTTGAAATAACATTTAATTCATTTGCTATAATCTTAGCTCCGCTTTCTCCATAAATAACTACTGAATCTATTGTATTTGCTGTTATATTATCTACATTTATTGTATGAGAATTCTTTCCATAAACCGCTTTATTTTTTTCTCCTTCAACTCGTATTTCTCCAGTTATACTAGTAGAGCTAGCAGTATCCCCATAAACCCCTATATTATTTGTTCCTTCTTTTGATAATACTATATTTCCTGTATGAGTAACTGCCCCTGTTGATTGATTTGCTATTCCAATGTTATCATTTCCACCAGATATATTAATTGCTCCATTAGAGGCTAAAGTTTCTACTTTATTTACAAGACCAAAATTTGTAATTCCAGCAGATATATTCAGTTCTAATCCATTTAAAATAAGAGCATTATTGCTAATTACTCCTATATTATTTGTCCCACCTGTTATATTATAAATATTTGTATTTATGGTTTGAGAAGAATAATTCCCTACATACCCTACATTTTTACTTCCAGATGATATATCAACTTTAATTACTGAATTTACATTTAAATTATTATTAGCTCCATTATTTTGATAAACTCCTATATTTTCTGTTCCATTAGATGATATTATTATAGGATTTTGTAAATCTAAATACCCATTATTTATCCCTTGTTTTCCAAAGAAACCTATATTATTATTACCTGATTTTATCTCTATTTTTCCACTATTTTCAAAGTTATGTACATGTGCATAGGAATTAGATGCACTAGTATTTTTAACATTTTTTTCAGCTAACATTACAAAGTTATTATTACCATTTATTTCTATTTTCCCAGTTCCATAATTTGTAGCAATATATAATCTATTCATGGCATCTCCATCATTTGGATAAGCAAATACAGCATTTTTATTTCCATTTATAACTGTTGTTCCTGTATGTAAAATCATTGGATTTCTTCCATTAATTGAGTGACCTTGCAGCCCTACACCAACCATTGTATTTCCATTTATAGTTAATTCACCGTTCAAAGCTAACATCTGATATCCTTTATCCTCAAACCATGGATGTGCCCCTTTATATTTATTCACTAATTTTTGAGCTTGATCTTTTTCTGCTTGTGAAGCCTCTGTTATCGCACTAATAGATGCAGCTGCATTATCTCCATGAGGATCAAAATGAATAAATTGTCTCAAAGCATTTCCGCTATCTGGACGAGCTGTAGCATTAATTGTTATCTTGGTCTCCTTTCCAAAACTTGAATATCTGCTACCTACAATTCTATACATTCCAGCTTTACCACTTCCAACATTTGTGGTTCCATATGTGACATCATCTACACTTACAGTATAACCACTTGCAGCAGTTGCTGTATATCCAGTAACTGATGCTGTAAAAGAGTCTGTTGAACTTGAACCTCCAGTTGTAAATATAAAATTTCCCTTTGTAGTTATCATTTGAGATATAAGTCCATTACTTCCATTAGTATTCCAAGCCCATGAACCATCACCATTTCCACTAGATGGAGAGGTTAAATTGGGGATAATTATAGTAGGCACAGTAATCCCTGCTACTGTTGGCGCTTCTGGTGCTATAGGTGCTGTTATTGCTGTTGGAATGAAACCTCCAGGTGTTGCTGGTGCACTTACTGTTATATTTTTCTCTGTTGGTTCTACTGGTGTTTCTGCTTTTGGTGGTGTTACTTCTATCTTACCAACTGCTCCAGGTGTAGCCACTGATACTGTCACTCCTGGTGGTGCTGTTATTGTCACTCCTGGTGGTGCTGTTATTGATCCTCCTCCACTTACTGTTGGACCAACTGTTGATGGTAATCCTCCTAGTGTTATTGTTGGTGCTGATACATTTACTGATACATTTGGATTAATTTCTGGAAGTACTGGTTCCACTGGTTTAATATTTGCTCCTACTTCTATTGTTTCTCTAAATACCTCAGTATCTACAGCCACTCCATTTCCTGCCATCAATTTATCTTTTCCTATGTTTCCTGTAGATTTTAATATACTTCTTCCACTTCTTGTTCCATAATGCTTGTTTATTGCATCTATTGTTTCTGAAAACTCTTTTTCTGTTACATCTTTCATTTTTCCACTATCTAAATGCTGATAGCTGAAAAAAACTTGCGTACTGTTGAATAAAGGCTTAGAGTAAAAATCTCCCTTTCTCACTAATTCCACAAAGTTTGAATTATATTCTTTTATTAATCTCTCATTTTCTGCTATTTTTCTCTTTATTTCTTCCCGCTCTGTTTGTATTCTGCTTAAAAGATCTCCCTTACTTTCCTGTATCTCCTCTGCTGTTATTTCTGCTCCTAATGATATTCCTCCTGTTATCATGAAAGCTATCAAAAGAGCAAGAGAATAACTCACTTTTCTTTTTAGAAATCTTTTTAGAGATTTTTCAATATCGCCTTTTCTCATATATCTTTCCCCCTTAGTTTCCTATTCTTATTTTTTGTTCCATCTTATCTAGTCTGCTCAAGTATTCATTAAGCTTCTCATTTTCATGTAATAGAAGTTCAATCTCACTGTTATTAGAATCAAATTCATCATATACTTCATCATATTTCTGACTTAAGAATACTCTTTTTTCATTTGGATTTATTCCTATTGCTTCTTCTAATTTCATGATTTCTTCTTCCTCTTCCCTTAAGAATGCCATTCTGTCTTTACCTATTTTTAGCGCTTCTTTTGCTGATGCCATTCTTGCTTCAGGTGTATTCTCACTTCTAAATACTTTTTCCTCAAGTGATTCATTCTGATTTCTTCTTATATCTTCAATTATTTTTTTCCCTTTTCTCTCTTCTTCCTTTGCAGCAGCAATTCTTGCTTTCTCAGCTTCTTCCTCTGCCTTCTTTGCATCTTCAATAGCTTTCTGTTTTGCCCTTTCCTCTGCCTTTATCTCTCTTCTTATCTCTTCCAAAACTTTCATTCCTTCTTTTGCGCTTATTTCCTGCGCATAAAGACTTGTTCCTAATATAGACAAAAGAAAAATGCCTGCAATTATTTTTTTCATAAATCCTCCCTCTGTTTCTTTATTATTGATTAGTTTTTTATAAAGCTTTTATAAAAAATAAAGGCATTGTGAAATAAGAGCACAATACCTTTTCAATACTTAATGTTTATCTTAAACTTTTTAATTGGTTAAATTCGAATACTTTTCTCTCTTCTATTTTTACCTGTTTATCTATATCGCTTACAAATACTTGGTATTGTTTTAATATTTTTTTTACTTCTTCATTGTAAATACTTTTTCCTTCCATATTCATAAGCATTTGAGTTCTTTCATTACTCTTCCCTTTTAATGTCGTTAATAAATTCAAATTCTCCTGTGCTGTTTTTGCTATCATTTCTTCCTGCTTGAATCTCTCATTTTCCTTCTGCTCCAACATCTTCAGTTCTGCCTCAAGTTGTGAGAATTTACTGTCTAATGTCATATCTGCTGCTGCTAGATTTGCTGATATTAATATTGCGCCTAATCCCAATAATATACTTTTTTTAATTTGCATAATTCTTTCTCCTTTGATTTAAAATATTTTTTTATTTACTTTTATTTGTTTTTAATGCTTCTAATTGTCTAAATCTATTAATTATATTTTCTTGCTCTTTCATTTGTGCTTCTAAATCTTTTAAAGCTGCTTGATATTTTGATACAAGCTCTCCATATTGCTCTTTATAGAATTTCACATCTTTCATTTGATTTAATTTTGCTACTTTTTCTGATAATTGATTGTATATTTCTCTTTGTTTAGCCAAAGTTGATTGTGCTGCTTCTGCTATCTTTTTCTCTGTATTAAATTTTTCCTGCTCTTTTTGTATCAATAGATTGTATTCCTGTTCCAAACCTTTGAAACGCTTCAAGATTATCCACTTCTGCTCCCATCATTGATGCTGATAATACAATTGTTCCTAGTACTAATAGTTTTTCATAAATCCCTCAAAGTTTATTTTTATTAAGTTCTTCTAGTAAATTTAATTTCTCTATTATTTCTTTTCTTCTCTCTTCCCCTATATTCTTATTTCCAAGTTCTTTATTCATTTTATTCAACTCTTCAAACAATTCTTCTTTTGTCATTTTTTTAAGTCTTGCTTCCTCTTTCAGCTTCGCTTCTTCTCTCAATCTTTTTTCTTCTTTTATTCTTTCTTGTTCCCTTAATTTCTCCTGCTCTTTTAGCTTCTCTTGTGCTCTTATTTTTTCTTGTTCCTTTAACTTTTCTTCTTCCCTTGCTTTTTCTTGGGCTTTTAGTCTTTCCTGCTCTTTTATTTTTTCTTGTTCTCTTAACTTCTCTTGTTCTTTTAATTTATTCTTTTCCATTGCCAGGTTTAGTAATCTCTGCCTATTTTGATCCATATTTTCTGCACTTGCCCTGCTGTTTTGATTTGAACATCCTATCAATATTAAAGAAAGTAATAAAGAAGCTAACACTGCTTTTTTCATAGACATTTCCTCCATTTGCTAATTACTTTTATTTTCTTCTTCTACTTTTTCACTTTTTATTTTTTCTTCTTTTACTTCTTCTTTCATTATTTTTTCATCTTTTATGATTCCTTCTGCTTTTAAAATATCATTGAGTTTATATTTTTCAATCACAGAATTATAGTAATCTACTTGAGCTTTTGTAAATTTTTCATTTGCTAAATTCTGATACAAAAGTGGAAGTGTCTCTTCTAATGTCTTGCTGTTATATCTTTCTTTATTTTTCTCATAATAATCTTGTACTTCTTTATCTGTTACAGCAGTTTTTGATTTCAGTTCTCTCTCTACAAAGTAATTAACCTTTAGATTTTCCTGAGCCTTTTTATACTCTCTCTCTCTTCTGGTGTATATTGCGCATTATCAGCCTCTATCACTAATGCTTTATACACTAGTATTTTCATATTTCATCTTTATCCAGTTGTTTTTCTTTATCTGTTAAAGTTATTTTTCTTTTTTTTCACTGAAGTATCCTTAGTTGAATCACATCCCACCATTATCACTCCAAGTATAAAAACGCAAATAATTCTCTTAAATATTTTCATTGACATTTTCTATTTTTCTCCTTTTATGTGTACTTATTAATCTATCTTTCCTCTTATTTCATTCATTAGTTGTTCATTTTTTTTTGATATGTCATAGTTTTTGCCTCTTTCTCTTTAGATGTTTCCATATAGGCTTTTCTTCTCTGCTCTAGTATATATCTGGGATCATCTTTATTTATATTTTGACTTGAGCAACTTACAAAAAAATACAGCATGGTATAACTGACAAAATAAATTTCTTCATATTTCTTTCTCCTTTAATTAAAATTATTTAGACATTTCATTTATTTTCTTTATTATATTTTTAGCTATAACAAATTTTACTGTTTTAGGTGGAGTTATTGTCATTCTTTCTCTAGTTGCTGGATTACTTATTACTCTCTCCTTTTTTTTTGCAGTATTTTAAATTTTCCCTTTTTGTAATTTTACTTCTCCATCTTTTAATAGACCAATTTTAAAGTTTCAAAAAAACTTCTAAATCCATTCTAGCTTCTTTTAAATTTTTATTTCTCCATTGTGAGAAGTTTTTTTATATTCATTAACAAAACTTTTTTTTATTCATTAGCTTTCACATTCCTTTTCATTAAGCAGCTTTTTAAATCATCTCCAGCAGCAAATTTTATTATTTTTTTTTTTTTGTATCATTTTCTTTTCAAGCATATAACTGCTTTCCCCTTTCTTTTTAAATGGAAGAACAACTCTTCTTGGGTTAGTTTCTCTTAATTCAAACTTTCCAATTCCCTTAAAAATTACTTTTTTCTCTTTTAAAAGCGATTCTATAAGGGTTTCCCATATAGAATCTATTCTTCCTTTTGCTGCTTTCATTGATGAAATTTTTTCACCTTTTTCTCTATATAAATCTACATAGAGTCTTAAAAAATCTTTCTCCCTCATTTTTCACCCTCTCCATTATTATCTTTATTCCATGTTTTTAAAAGTGTTCTTCTTTATGTATAAATGCGAACCTTTTTAAGAAAAATTTCAAATTTTTAAATTAAAAGAACATTTATTTTCCTAATAAAAAATTTATTTTAATGAGTTATTTTTTTCTTAAAAATCTTAATGTTCATTATTTTTTGAAAAAAATACTGGTATAAAGAAAATTTTTTTAAAATAAACGTTATAGTTAATTTTGTATTTGAAAAATATTTTTGTAAGTGTTCGCATTTATACATAAAGAAGAACTATAAGAAAATCCCTCTTTATTTTTGTCATTCTTTATTTTATTTACCAAGTAAAATTTTTTGTAATATAAAAAAATACAGAGATTTTACTCTCTGCATTTTATTTTTTCTTTCAGCTTCTATTCTGTTTTATCAACTGCTCCTCTATCCTTGTCATTCTCTCTTCTATCCTGTTTATTCCATCTGCAAGGGTTTTTATATTTTCCTTTCTGAATTTCTCAGCAAAGATTCTTTCTTTCTCGCAGTCTGTTTTATCCACTTTCTTTTCAAAGAGTGAAAGGATATATTTGTGATAGGCCAGAAGAAATGTTATGATGGTTGTTACTATCTTGAAATATATTTCTCCATTCTCATTCACTTTTCTCCCCTTCCAGTTTTCCAAATACAGCTTCGTATATCTTGTCATCTATCTTGCTTTCAGTTCTTTCCACAAGTTCTCCCATAGCAGTTATCAAGATATTTTCCACTGTTTTAGTCCCCAGCCATTTGCAGATAAAGTATTTTAAGAATTTAAGTACTAGTGTTTTTATACTTGCTCCTCCTTTCCTGATTCCTAGCTTCTACTATGCTTCTGGTGTATTATTTTTTACATAGAAGCTGTATGCTGCAAGTAAACTTCTGTACTTCTCTATTGTTCCCAGTGAAGTTTTGTAAGACTTGATTTCTTTCTCTGCGCTTTCCTGCCAGTCAGTATATGATTCATATGCTGAATTTTCTGGGAATGCTGTTCCCGCCTCCACTAATTCTCCTATATGCTCAAGTGTTGCTGTAATGTCGTCTATATTTTTCAATATAGCTTTTTCTCTCTTGATTGCATTTTCTACCTTTACAATTTCCTTTTGTACCACTGTTAAAATTACTTGATTTTCTTCTGATGCCATTTTGTTACCTCCTATGTTTTTTGTTGTTTCCATAGGTATATGATACTCTGGATGACAGCAATTAACCAGTGACGAATTGTTACAATTTGTTACAAATTGTGAAGCTCTCAAAATTATTCCATCAAAAAGATCAAGCTCCTTGTATAAATTAAAATTTTATTTCCAATTCTTCTATTGAGAACTTCTCCTCCTTCCACTTTGTCATAAATAGTATTTTTATGTCTTTTAAAATACTTGGCTGCTTCCTCTATTGTTGCCCATTCTCCAAGTTGCTCCACCATTTTCTCTACCAGCAGTTTATCAAAATTTGAAAGACTTCCTAATTTTTGACACATATAATCTTCTCTAGTCATTTTGCACTTCTCCTTTTAGGTTTATATCCCTTTGTTTTTCTTTTGTATACTCTCTTCCCATTTTTCCTCTTGAATTTTTTAAGATATAAATTCTGCAAATCTCTTCTGGGTCATTCCCCTTCTGCTCTTCCCTGTTACTTCTACTGGAAAACACATATCTATTATTCTGTCCCTTATCCTGTTCTGCCCTTGTGTAGAGAATTTCTCGCTTAACTCACATTTTCTCTCATCTGCGCTGAAATTCAAATTTGTTGAAATTATAAGAGGCTTCTCGCTTCTGTATCTCCCATCAATGAGATTGTATATCTTTTCAGCCCTCCATCCTGTTTGATTTCTATCTAGTCCTTTTTCACTGCCGAAATCATCAATAATCATCAAGTCACATTTCTCTGTCTGTTCCAGAACTACTTTCTCAGCTTCTCCCCACTCCATAGTCAGTTTGTTAAAATACAGTCCTAGATTAATTACCAATACAGTCTTCCCTCTTTCCATGAGGTAATTAGCTATACAGGCGCTTGCAAATGTCTTTCCTGTTCCTACTCCTCCATACAGGAGCATTCCCTCTTTTTTGTCCTTGCTCATAAAGCTCTCTGCATATCTTTTTGACAGCTGCATATAATCACTTTTCATATCAGCCCTTTCAAATCTGCTTCTTGCGAATTTTTCATCCATCACAGAAATATCCTTACACTTTTTCATCCTGTTTTTCATACATTCCTGCACTCTCTTCTTTTCCAGTTCTTCCAGCTCCCTTATCTTGTTTTCTTCCAGACAATTACAGGCTGGTATATATTCCAGATTCTTTTTAAAAATCTCTGGAAGGGAATCCATATACTTATATGGATTTTTCATATACTCTTTCCCACAAAATTGACATTTTATCATCTTATTTTCCTCCATTTGCTCCATTGAGCAAGTCTTTTATAAAGTCCCCTGTAGTATTCTCATATGCTGGTCTTTCAAACTCTTTCTTGTTCTCATAGGTATTCTTTGTTCTATTTGCTTTATCTTTAAAATTTCCATTGAGGGCTTTTTTAAGATTTTCAATTTTAAATATTGCATTTATACTCATATTGTTTTTTACAAATTCAGATTGAGCCATCAATGTCAGTGCTTCATACAGTTTGGCAATTCCTAGCTCTCTATACACCCTCAAGATAATATGGTTCTCTGGAGGATATTTAAAATCTGGCAGTCCTAAATCTCTGTATTTTTTTAATATGTCCTGTATCTCCATAGGAGTATCACTTAATTTATCTTTTTCAAGTTCTTCTTCCTGTTTTAGTTTATCATGAACTTTTTTATCTTCCCCTGTGTGTGTATTATTTATATCTTCTATTCTTTTATTATCTTCTAAATAAAGACTATCTTCTGATGGCTCTAAAAATTCAGGAACGGTTTTATCAGTAATGGTATTCTCGTCACTGATTTTTTGTTCATTGGTAAATTTTTCCATTTCTTCTATATTTTCAGGAGTGAATATTAATCTTTTTCCTTTAAATTTCCCCTTGTTTCTCTCTTCCACAAGCTGTATCACTTTTAGGTTTTCAAATATTTTTAGTCCTTTGGGTATCCACTCTTTGCTTAAACTGCTGTATTTAATTATTGTCTGAGTGTAGTATTTGATATCTTTCCCATTAAAATCACTGTAGATTTCTGTAAGAGTTAAATACAAATTTCTAAGTTTGTCATGTTCCTTTCCCTCATACCGACACCTTAACAACCGCAGTATTTTTTTCTCCTGCCAGCAGAATGGCTGGTTCTTTGTGCTTCTTTTGTTATCCATCTTTCACTCCTTCAAGTTTATATTAATATCTACTAATTTTTTTATAACTAATACTTTTTTATAATCTTTTTACATTTTTTAAACTTTTTGCAAATGTTACGATTCATATATTAGCATAACATTCTATTCTTGTATATAGCAGAATCAAGTCTTAAAATAAAGAACATAATAAAATATATTATATTTATTTATGATATTTCTCTTAATCAATTTTATCTTATTGATATTTTTAAAGCATTTTTTAATGATTTTTTTTTTTTTTTATTTTAAAAATTCGCTATTTTCGTCACAATTTCAAAAATCCTATGATTTATTTTAATATTAAAGTTATCTTTTTATTAAAAATCATCTGCCATAACAAAAAAATCACCCACAAGGTGAATTTCCCTCATGGGTGACGATTTTTTTACTAAAATATTTTTTTATTTATGTGGATTTAATTCATAATTATTCTAAATTAAAAAAGGGCTAGGTCGTAACTCCTAACCCATTTTATTTTACTTGCAGATAATTATTGTTCTAATAATTTTAATTCTACAATTACAGGAATATGGTCACTTACTTTATTCCATTGAATTCCATCTTTTTCATTTTCTTTGTTAGGTACATATGTTTGTGCTTCCCATACTTGCGCTTTATTTAAATATATTTGGTCGATTGCAACTTCTGGATTTACTGCTGGCCATGTTCTATGATCTATCTTATCATCAAACACTGATACCCAATATCTTTCCATTTCTTTTCCTACTACTGAATTAACAGTATCATTAAAATCTCCTGCTAATATTTTTATTCCTCTCATATCAAGAGTTATTTCATTTATAGTTCTTACTTGCTGTAAACGAACTGTTGGATCTTCATGCCAGTCTAAGTGAGTATTAATAAATGTTATTGGCACTTCAAATCCTGGAACTTCTATTTGAGTAACTAAAGCTATTCTTTGTTCATACCCAGGACTTGTTGTATCTCCATTTGGGAAAGAAGGCAAAACAAGACTTTGTTGACTTAAAATAGGATATTTAGATAAAATTGCTATTCCATAATCCCCACCATCATGATCTATAGTCTTTCCAAATACCATATTATATCCAGTAAGATCTGCAAGAATTTGAGCTTGATCTATCTTTCCACTACGATTAGTATTCCTATCCACCTCTTGTACAGCTATAATATCTGGATTTACCTTTTTTATTGTTTCTGCTGTTACCTTTAAATCTACTTTGAAATTATTCGCCCCTGCTGCAATGTTGTAAGTCATGATTTTCATCTTTGGATTGTTTTTGGCTATTTTTTTATTGTATAAAACTTTTGTTTCTGCAAAAGATACAACAGAAAAAATTACAAATAACAATGCTAATATTTTTTTCATTTCGAACCCCCTTATTATTAAATTTTTAATAAGATATTTTGTATTCAATATCCAACTTCATAGTAACACTTAGGAATTAAAATTTCAACTGTTTTCTTATTTTTATTATTAAAAAATCAGAAAATATTATTTTATTTTAATATAATTCATTCTATTTTAATGTTAAGAATAACAAAAATGAGAATAGCTAGAAATAGATTAAATTTTAGAAACTTAGAAGTTGAAAAAGACTTCTCTATTCTCTTATTCTAAAATTATTTTTATCTCTATAAGCCATTCTCATTTTTTATAAGTAATTATTTTTTATAATTTTTCAATTTCTTTAACAATATTTACAGCAATAGGTGTGAATAATTCTCCTATTCCCTCTTCTTTTCCCTTTGTTAATCCAGCTATTCCTCTAGTCATAGGAAGCTCTCCCAGTAGAGTAAGCCCCATTTCATTTAAGAAATCATTAGTTCCATTTTCCTCATTAAAGCTTATTTTAGTTTCACATCCTGGGCAAATTATATAACTCATATTTTCTACTACACCTAATACAGGTATATTCATTTTCTTAGTCATATTTACAGCTTTTGCAACTATCATAGATACCATATCCTGAGGAACAGATACCATTACTACTCCATTAACTGGTGTAGACTGCATAACTGTCAAAGCTACATCTCCTGTTCCTGGAGGCATATCTATTAGTAAGAAGTCAAGATCTCCCCAGATTACATCTTCCCAGAACTGTTTTACAGCTCCACCTACTACAGGTCCTCTCCAGATTACTGGTTCATTTTCATCATCTATCAACAAATTAAGAGAAATAACTTTTATTCCTTCTTTAGACACTACAGGATATATATTTTCTCCATCTCCCATAGCTTTTTCATCTTTCATTCCCATTAATCTTGGAATGCTTGGTCCAGTTATATCTGCATCCATTATTCCAACTTTGTATCCCAATTTACTCAGTTCTTTTGCAAATAAAGTTGTTACTGTTGATTTTCCAACTCCACCTTTTCCACTCATTACTCCAATTACTTTTTTTATGTTATTATGTGGATTATTTACTATTCCACAGCTCTCTTTATCTTTTGTACAACTACTTCCTGATGGACAAGTATTACAATCTGACATTTGATTCCCTCCCTAAATTTTTCTATCAAACTACCTATTATAATACTACTTCCATTGTTTTTTGTCAATCAGTATCAAACACTTGTCAAGATATAAAAATATTTTTCCAAATAAAAAAGTCTTAGAATTTTTTCATTAGGATCCTCCTAACTTAAAAACTCTAAAACTTAATTTTATTTTATCCTGCTGCCCTCATTTGTTCTTTTTCTATCTTAGAATTGTATATTTTAGCAAGTTCTGATTCAGTTATCTTCTTACTCTCTACATCAAGGATAACTCTTCCTTTATCCAACATAATTATTCTGTCAGCATACTGCACTGCATTTCTTAAATTATGAGATATCATCATAGCTGTAATATGCTGCTTATCAATAAGCTGTTTTGTCTTTTCCATTATTACCTTTGATGTCTTAGGATCAAGAGCTGCTGTATGCTCATCTAAAAGGAGAAGTTTTGGCTTCTTAAGAGTTGCCATAATAAGAGATAGAGCCTGTCTTTGTCCTCCTGAAAGAAATTTTACCTGAGTATCCAGTTTATTTTCAAGTCCTAAATCCACTTCTTTTAAAATCTCTACAAATCTTTTTATTTTATCTTTTTTTATAAGATTTCTCAAAGAGAACTTTTCACATTTTTTATCTGCCAGAGAAAGATTTTCTAATATAGTAAGAGAAGGAGATACTCCCTTAGATGGATCTTGATGAACTTTTCCTATCCCCCATGCTCTCTCTTCCTCTTTTAAATTATTTATTGATGTTTCATCAAGAGTTATACTTCCAGCATCCTCCCTCAATGAACCGCTTATAAGGTTAAAAAGAGTACTCTTTCCACATCCATTTGATCCTAATATTGCTACAAACTCACTTTCTTCTATATTAAGATTAAAATTTTCAAATATATTTAATTCATTTTCAGTTCCACCATTAAAGCTCTTTGACAAGTTCTTTATTTTTAGCATTTTCTTCTCCTCCCTTCTTTTTTAAACTAAAGAATGATGCATTATTATATCCTATAAATATTATCACTATTATTGCACTGATAGCTTTCAAATCTGTTGGAGCAAGACCTAAATCTATTGCTATTCCCCCTATTATTTTATAGCTTATAGAACCTAGTATTGCTCTTGTTGTTCCTTTTAACTTTGTTGATTTTTTAAGAATTGTATCTCCTATTATTATAGAAGCAAGTGCAGAAACTATTATAGAAGTTCCCATATTTATATCTGCGAATCCCTGCCTTTGTCCCATAAGAGCTCCACTTACAGCTACCAGTCCATTTGAAAGCATAAGACCTAAAAGTTTAAATTTATCACAACTCACACCTAAAGATTTTACAAGAGTTTCATTATCTCCAGTTGCTATAAGAAGATATCCTATTTCTGTTTTAAGGAACATATCCATCAATATTTTTATAATCATGACTATTATCACAAGAACTACTATCTTATTTCCTAATGAGAAAACAGATGGACTGTTATATAGAGGAATATTAGCTTTTCCATTTATTCTCAAATTTACAGAATAAAGAATAGTCATTGTAAGGATTCCAGCTAATATAGGAGCTATTTTCATTTTTATATGCAGAAAATATGTTATCACCCCAGCTAATGATCCAAATACAAATGCTAAAATTGTACTTGTTATTGGATCAAGACCTAAAGTTGCAAATCTTGCGAAGATAAATGCTCCAAATGGAAATGTTCCTTCAACTGACAAATCAGGAAAATCCAAAATCTTATATGTTATAAATACTCCCATTGCTAATACTGCAAATATGAGTCCCTGTTCTATTGATATAGTCATTAACGAATTCATTTTTTACCCCTTTTTCCTATTGTTCTATAAATTCTGCTCCTTCAAAAACTGGAAGCTCTTTATTTAATTTAAGATTTTTCATTGTTTTTTCATTTACTACTTTAGTAGTGTTAGCTAATGTTTCCACTGGCATATCTTCTGGTTTCTTTCCATCAACAAGTATTTCTTTAGCCATACGACCAGTTTGTCTTCCTAATTCATAGTAACTAAGTCCATCTGTTAAAAGTATTCCACCATTTACATGAGCTTCCTCTGCTCCAACTGTTACCATTCCTCTTTCATTAGCTGCCATAGAAATAAGATTTATAGCAGAAGCAACTATATTATCTGTGATAGTATAGAATCCATCTACTTTAGATATCATAGAATTTACAGCCTGAGGTATATCATTAATATTATTTACTCCAACAGCTCTTATTTCAAGCCCTAACTTTGCTCCTATTTCTTTTGCATTGGCTACTTGTATTTCTGAGTTTGACTCACTTGTATTATATATTATTCCAACTTTTTTAATTTTAGGATTAATTTTTTGAAATAGCCCTAATTGTTTTTCCATAGGAGTTGCATCAGTTGTTCCTGTTACATTTCCTCCTACTTTATCCATTGTTTTTACTAATTGAGAATTTACTGGATCTGTCACTGCGCTGAAAAGAACTGGTATATTATCAGTTGACTGTTTAGCAGCCTGGGCTGATACAGTTGCTATTCCAAATATAAGGTCTGATTTATCTGATACAAATTTCTGTGCTATTACTCCTGCTACTCCAGTATCTCCCTGTGAATTTTTATATGTTATGTCTGCATTTACCCCTAAAGATTTTAACTCATCTTCAAAACCTTTTCTAACATCATCTAATGCTGGATGCTCTGCAAACTGTGAAATACCTATTTTAAATTTTTTTCCTTCTTGTGCATTAGTTTTTACTCCTGCTACAACTAAAAACATCAATACCATCATTATTAATCTCTGTCCTACTTTTATTTTCATTCTCTCCTCCTGATTACCATTGATGAGGAAATAAAAAAACCTTTTTACATAAAATTGTAAAAAGGTAATATAAACATAATACAACAAATCCCCCTTAAAAATAAGGTGATTCTGCTACAAAGTATTAAATTCTCCTACTATTCTACAATTCTACTCTACTGTTTTTCATTTCTTCTTCAATTTCTACTATTCTACATACTTCATTAATGATGATTATATAAAAAATCTCTGATTTTGTCAACTGTTATTTTATTCTTGATCTATTGGCACTGCCCTATGTCCCAGACCTATTACCACTTCATCCAATCTGAACATCCCTATTGTAAGGAAAATACATACTGAAAGATGTTCATGACATCTTGCAATCCCTATTTTTCCTCCCACATTAAATCCCACTGCTTTATCCATTATCTGTGCTATAGCTTCTCTAGTTGCTCCTGTTAAAGCTCCTTCATATATATGTGATTCTGATATTATTCCATTTCTTTTTGATGCTACTAAAGCTCTTTCTAATATTTTAGAGATAGAATCTACTACATTTCCACCTATATCCACAGCAGCTGTTTTTATTCCTGAATTAAGATATTTTATTTTAAGTTCTGCTTCTTCCTCTCTAGAACTCATTGCCATTATAACTGAAGCTTTAGCTATATCTTTACTTTTATACTGCATTTTTACACCTCTCAATTTTCATATATACAAATATAGCATACCATAAAAAAAGAAGGAAGTACAAAAGAATTTGTACTTCCTTTCAATATTTTACCATTCACCTTTAAAGTTATCTACATTTTCTTTATTTACTTCTACTTGAATCATAGGAGTTACTGGTTCAAGTTTTTCTTCTCTTAACAATTTTCCAGCTGCTTCTATAGTTTTTGCTCCTTCTTCTACAGCTGACATATATGTAGTTCCATCAATAAGTCCATCTTTTATAGCTGCAAGTCCCTCTTTACTTCCTCCAAGTCCAATTACATATATTTTATCTTTTAACCCTGCTTCTTGTAATGCCATTCCTGCACCCATAGCTGAGTTATCATCTTGAGTTATTATTATATCCATCTTTTGATTTTTTTGAATAAGGTCCTCAACTATTTTCATAGCTCTTTCCTTTTCCCATCTACTTGTTTGGTTATATACAATTTCCATTTTTGTTCCAGATATTTCTTCAGTAAGACCTTTTTTTCTGTTTCTTTGAGGAGGTGTTCCTGGAACTCCTTCTATAAGAACTATTTTTGCATCATCTTTTTTCAATAAATTCTTAGCTATTTTACCTGTTAAAGCTCCTGTTTTCACTTCGTTTTGTCCAACATAAGTAACTACACCCTCATATTTGCCATCTTCATCACTACCAATTGCATTTGTAAATGCTATAACTGGTATTTTTGCCTCATTAGCTATTGCTATTGCTCCTTTAATAGCTTCTGAATCTGCTGCTGCTACTGCTATTACATCTACTTTTTTAGCTACTAGATCTTCTATCTGTGATAATTGTTTAATTGGATCCCAGTTAGCATCAGTATATTCCAACTTTAACCCCTCTTTTTTAGCCTGTGTATCCATCCCATCTCTTACAGCTATAAAATATCCCACTGGTCCTGGTAAAGATACTCCAACAACTTTTTCTGCTGCAAAAGCAGTCGCTCCAAGTACTAGACATAAAGCTCCTAATAATAACTTTTTCATCTTATTCCTCCCTTTTATTATATTGAAATCTATTTTTTCTTAAAACTTCCAAATCCTACTGCTGCTAGTATTATTATTCCTTTAAATACATATTGGAAATATATACTCACACCTATAAGATTGAAACTATTGCTTATAACACTCATGAGAAGAACCCCTATTATTGTTCTCATAACATTTCCTTCTCCACCATTTACACTTGTTCCCCCAATAACTACTGAAGCTATTGCATCCATATCATACCCTTCTCCTGCTGTAGGAGTAGCTGTACTCAATCTCGAAACAAGAATAAGTCCCCCTATTATAGAGGCCATACCATTTATCATGAATACCATTATTTTGTATTTCATGGTATCTATACCTGACAGTCTGCTGGAATCTTCATTCCCACCTACTGCATATATTCTTCTTCCCATTACTGTCTTTCTTAAAACTACATTAGCCAGTATCACCCCAAGGAAAAAGATTATAACAGGTACAGGTATTCCTAAGATATAGCCTCTTCCAATAAGAGAAAGAACTGGATTAGTTCCTGAAATTGGATAGCCCCCTGTATATATAAAAATGAGCCCCTGTAAAATTACGACCATTCCCATAGTTGCTATAAGAGATGGTATTTTAATGACTGCGACTGCAAATCCATTAATTAATCCAATAACTGCTCCTGCCAAAAGTGCAGCTAGAAGGGCGACAATAAAACTATGACCATTTGAAATCATGCTCATTATTATAGTTCCTCCTAAAGCAGCTATTTTTCCTACTGATATATCAAAATTTCCAGATATTATTACAAAAGTCATTCCTGTTGCAATAACACCAATTATAGATGATTGTCTCAATAGATTAAGTATATTGTTTCTAGTAAGAAAATTAGGTGTTGCAAAACTTATTATTGTACATAGTACTAAAAACCCAATTATTATCCCATAATTTTTTAGAAGATTCTCTCTTCTAAAAGAATTTTTTAACTGTTCTAACATATATCCTCCATCCTAGCCATTCAATGCCAAATAGTTTATTTTTTCTATATTTATATCATTTCCTCTAAGTTCACTAATAAAATTTCCTCTTTTCAAAACAAGAACTCTATCAGCTACTCTTTCTACTTCTTCAAGATCAGAAGATATAAAAATTATTCCCACTCCTTTAGCTGCATAGTCTTCTATTACTTTAAAAATATCTTCTTTGGCATTTACATCTATTCCCTTTGTAGGTTCATCAAATATCAATATCTTCAGATCCATATCTTTCCATTTAGATATAACTATTTTCTGCTGATTTCCACCACTAAGGCTTGAAACTTTTAAATTGTAATCTGAAACTTTTATTGAAAGTTCTTTTATAGCTTCCTCAATATGTTCATTCTCTTTTTTATTACTTAAAAGAAATCCTGATAACATTTTCTTTATCTGTATCAACGTTGAGTTATCCTTTATTGTATGTTTCAATATAAGTCCAAAATTCTTTCTGTCTTCTGGTATCAGCCCTACTCCATTTTTGATAGCATCTTTAGGATGTGAAAATTTCTTCTTTTGTCCTTCTAAATAAATATCTCCTTTATTTATCTCTCTTGCTCCAAATATGCATTCTGCCAGTTCACTTCTTCCAGAACCAACCAATCCTGCTATTCCCACTACTTCTCCTCTTTTCACCTGAAAAGATACATCTTTTAATATATTTTTATATTCCAGCCCTTTCACCTCAAGAACTGTTTCATTTTTATTATCTCTCTTTTCTCTTATACTTCCTCTTTTAACTGCTTTTCCTGTCATCAATTCCACTACTTTATCTTTTGTAAGTTCCAAAACATTCTTAGTAGCTATAAATTCCCCATCTCTCAATATACTTATCCTGTCACACACTGAAAACACTTCTTCCAACATATGAGAAATATATATAACTGTTTTTCCAGCTTCTTTCAATTTTCTTATTATATCAAATAAAGACTTCTTTTCTTTTTCAGATAATGAAGTTGTTGGTTCATCCATTATTATAATATCGGAATCATTTGCTACTACTTTAAGTATCTCTATCATCTGCTGTTTTGATATACTCATATTTCTTGTCATTTCCATAGGATCTATATCAAAATTCAACCTCTTGCATAATTCCCTAAATCTTCTGATCATTTCTGTATCATCAGTAAATATTCCATATTTTTTTATTTCATTTCCTACAAAAAGATTTTCATAGTTTTTAAGTGTAGATACAAGACTCAATTCCTGATATATTATACTTATTCCTTTCTCCTGTGCTTCAAGAGGAGTTTTGAATTTCTCTATTTTTCCTTTATATATCAGTTCCCCACTATTAGCTTCATGCACTCCACAAATTATTTTCATCAAAGTAGATTTTCCAGCACCATTTGCACCTATTATGGCATGGACTTCTCCCTTTTTTATTTCAATATTTATATTTTTTAAAACTTCTACTTTGGAAAAAGATTTGCTTATATTTTTACAATTTAAAATTACATCTCCTATTCGCATTTCTCCTCCTTTTCCAAAAATATTCTCAGATGTTCTTCAGGTATACTCATTAAATCCCAGGAAAGAACTATCCCCTCTGAATTTCCATCTTCTAAAATATCAAATACCTCTTTTATATATTCTACATCACTTAATGCTATATTTTCCTTTTTATTAAAGTCTATCCCTAGGTATATACCCTTTACATTTTCAGTTAAATATTTTATTTCCCTTGTCATCTGTTTTTTTCCTATATTATCTTTTAAATCCTCTTCTCCTATTGTATTTAAAAGAAATTCTCCAGCTTTTTTATTATACAGCTCCCCATAAGTTTGTATCTCAAAAGGGATTCCTGCTGGAGCATAAGTTTTTCTGTAATACATAGGTTTAATAAAATCTGCTTTCTCACTGAGTCTGATTATATCTTGTCCAAATAAATAAGAAATATCAGGAGCATATGTATCCAGTCCAACTTCCAATCCCTTAACTTTAAAAAAATCTATAAGTTCGCTTACTTTTTCAGTTATTGAATCATTTTTAAATTGAAAATACTGATTCATTTCTTTGTTTTTAAATTCATACCTAAAATCTTTATATCTTTGTATTTCAAGAGGATTATTCCCTTGATTTTCAAAAGTTTTATCAATATATTTTTTCAATTTTTCTACATCTATATCACTTTTTTTCATCTTTTCTATACATGCAGGACAGAAACAGCTGAAAACTGCTCTCCCTCCATTTGAAAATGCTGGATATCTTATTTTATCCAAAAAAACACCATCTATTTCATAATCTGAAAATTTTTCATCAAATATCTTTTTTACATTTTGTATATTTTTTATAGTATTAGGACAATAAAATTCAAAATTTTCTCCCTCTTGAAATGAAAAGTTTTCTATCTCTCTCCCATTATAATCTAATACCTTATTAAATTTTTCATAGTAAGACAGTTCAGAAAACACAGGAAGCCAAAAATAAAGTTTTGTTCCATAAGGTTTTAGAAAATTTTTTAGCTCTTTATACAATTCTCTATTTTCATTCCACCCAATGATAATCCCATCTATTTTCTTTATAGCCATTATCTTTAAAAGTTTTTCTTTTAGTTTGTCTATATCTACTTCTAAATTTGAGAATCCTCCAGAAAATACCTGTAAATACTTTTTCATTTCCACCACCATTTATTTATTCTTTTGAAGATAATTAAGCCCTATATTTATTCCACCATCCACTGGTTCATACCTATTAGGCATCACTTTTATTTTCTTTTCTAAATTACACTCTACTATTTTTTTCTGTATTTTATCTGTAATCACATCATTTAAAGCTACTCCTCCAGATAACACCAATGTATAGCTGTCTTTTTTTATATTTTTAGATATCTGTTTTACCATCATCATAAGTTTTTCAACTGCTTTATCTAATATTTTACTGCATAGAGAACTTTCTTTCTCATCTATAACAAATCTTGCCAAGCTTGCTATTTTCTCTGTTGTATCATATTTTTCAATAATTTTTTCTACCTGCTCTTTTTTGCTGCTTCCCAACATCCCAATTTTGTCAAAAGAATCATCTTTTTCTTCCATCTCTTCTAAATAGAGAATATATTTTTCCAGAAATTTTCTTCCTATCCAGTATCCTGAACCAAGATCACTAAGTTCCTTTCCCCAGCCTCCAACTCTTGTTACTTTATCTTTATCAAAGGCAAAGCCAATAGACCCTGTTCCTGATACAATAACTCCTCCATCTTCAAATGGACATATAGCTCTAAAAGCTAGCTCTGCATCATTCATTATTACAAATTTTTCTTTTATTCCTATACTCTCAAGCAATTCTTTAAAAAGCTTATGATCTTCAGCTGTATCACAGCTTGACAGACCAAATACAAAATATTTTATATCTTGAAAAATAATATTTTTTTCTTTCATTATCTTATTTATATTTTCTTCAAGATTTTTTTTTACTGCTTCTATTCCTATATTTTTGTAATTTGTGCTTTTTCCCTTAATATATTCCTTACAATGACTTTCTATTTCATAAAGACAATATGAAGTCTTACTTCCTCCCCCATCTACTGATAATATATACCCCATTCTTTACCTCTATTTTCCTATTATTTTCAAATCCTTGTCACTTTCCTGAAGAGCCAATTTCAAAGCTCCCTTCATTCCATTCTCAATATCATTACTATCAAGAATAATCTCTGGTATATTTTCTTCCCCAAGTCTTTCAGATATTTTCTTGATTATACGTCTTAACAAACTTTTTTCTATTTTTAATATATCACTGTTTAGTACTATTATTTCAGGATTCAATATAGAAATATTTATCATAAGTATAAAAATTATCATTTTTTCAAACTTTTCTATATCTTTTCTTTTTATTATTTCCTTATAGTCATCTTCCAGAGTTTTATCTGCTGATACTGGAAGCTCCCCTATTTCTCCTGAAAAATTAGATTTTCCCTTGTGAAGTTTTCCATTTATCACAGTTCCAGTTCCTATTCCAGTACCTAAATAAATATATACAAGATCTTTTGTATTAAACTCCACTTTATCTACAAGACCAAAAGTTACTAAATTGGCATCATTTTCTATTATTACTGGAATATTATATCTTTCTTCCAATACCTTTTTTAAAAACACCCCATTATACTTTTTCAAAGTATATATATTATTTACACTTCCATTTTCCTCTACTATCCCTGCTATCCCAATAGAAACAGCTTCTATGTTCTCTTTATTTTTCGATTCTTTTATCATTTTATCTAAAATAGAAAGCAATACTTTTTCATCGCTATCCTCTTTTAATTTTTTTACTTTTTCATTTTTTATTTTACCAAGAAGATCATATTCTCTTATTGTAAGAACAGTCCCTTTGAAGTATGCAGCTATATATGATACATGATTGCTGTTTATTTCATAGAATACAGGTTTTTTCCCACTTCCTTTTACTTCTATCTCCCCTTCAAATACTTTCACTATTTCTTTTTCAAGAAGTTCATCTACACATTTATTTATAGTAGGAAGACTAAGTCCTAATAATTTTGACAACTCTGGCTTTGTTATAGGCGAATTTCTTATGATATTTTTTCTAACTAAAGCCATGTTTATTTCTTTTATTATTTTAGGTTTTCCATTAATTGTTGTCATAATATTCCCCTCTCTTTTCTAATAAAGAAACTTTATTAATTAATCTTAGTATACTCTAACATTTTTCTTATGTCAACTTTTTTATGACTTATTTCAAAACATTTTTTCTCATATTGAATCATTTTTCAATATTATACATTGTAAAAAGAATTAATTTTTCATAACAAAAATTAAAAAATAAAAAAAGGAGGATCTACAACTTGATCTTCCTTTTTTTAGTTATTATCTATTTATTTTTATTCATCCCAGCATTCAGCATTTTTTAATCCTGGAACAGCTGAAGTTTTAAACTGAGGATTTAAACCTTTTTTCTTTTGAGCTATATAATCATGAAGAGCTGCAATTGCCACTTTATAAAGTACTGCTATTACTGCCAGATTCATTATTGCCATGAATCCCATAAATAAATCTGCCATATCCCAAACTATCTGAACTTTAGCAAGGCATCCAAACATTACCATAAATACAACAAAACATCTATAAAGATTTAACCATATTTTATTTCCATTTAAGAATTCAATATTTGTTTCCCCATAGTAATAGTTTCCTATGATAGATGAGAAAGCAAAAAGGAATATACAAATAGCAATAAATATACTTCCCCAAGGTCCAACCTGTGAAACGAGAGCTTCCTGAGTCAGCTGTATTCCATTGGATTCTCCTTGCAAATCTACTCCAGACATCAATATGATGAAAGCAGTTGCAGAACATATTAATATAGTATCTGTAAATACTCCTAAAGTTTGAATCAATCCCTGTTTTACCGGATGGGTAACATTTGCTGTCGCTGCAGCATTTGGAGCACTTCCCATTCCAGCCTCATTTGAAAATAATCCTCTCTTTATTCCCTGCATTATTACAACTCCAAGACCTCCACCTACTGCCTGTTTAAATCCTAGAGCATTAGAAACAATAGATTCAATAACAGATGGTATCATTGTAAAGTTTTTCACCAAAACAAACAGTGCCACTGCTACATATGCTACAGCCATTACAGGAACTATATATTCCACTGCACGAGCTATTCTTTTTACTCCACCAAAAATTATGATTGCAGTTGCAGCAGATATTGCTATTCCTAAATACATTCTATTAATATTAAATGCTTTTTCAAATGCAAATGATACTGTATTAGCCTGTACTGAATTGAAGATAAGTCCAAAAGTAATAGAAATAAGAATAGAGAACACAACTCCCATCCATCTTTTTCCTAAAGCTTTTTCCATATAATAAGCTGGTCCACCTCTAAAGTGATCCCCCTCTTTTACTTTATATACTTGTGCAAGTGTACTTTCCACAAAACTTGAACTTGAACCTATAAGAGCCATTACCCACATCCAGAATACAGCTCCCGGACCTCCTATAACAATAGCTATGGCAACTCCAGCCATATTTCCTGTTCCAACTCTTGAAGCTGTTGAAATACAGAATGCTTGAAATGAAGAAATTCCACTTGACCCATGTTTTTCGTTGGAACTTTCATTCTTCATAGCTCCTTCTCCAAGAAGTTTAAACATTTCTCCTAACAGTCTAAATTGAACAAACCCTGTCTTAAAACTAAAATATACCCCTAATCCTACAAGAAGTATAATCAATATATACGACCAGATAAAATTGTTCAGCCAGTTAAACGCATCATACAAAAAAATCATTCTTTCCTCCTATACTAGTGTTTTATTACATAGTTCTGTTTATTCTATCACATTTTATTCATCTGAACAAAAATTTTTCTGGTTAAAATATTGTCAAGTTTAGCTCACTTGAAAGATCCTCAAGTAAAAGCACTCCTGCAATTGAATTTCCTTTTTTATCAAGAGATGGTCCATATACTCCTATTCCCATTTTTCCTGGTACTACAGATAGAATTCCTCCTCCTACACCACTTTTAGATGGAATCCCTGCTCTTACAGCAAATTCTCCAGAACTGTCATACATTCCACAAGTTACCATTAAAGTTTTTACAATAGTTGCTATTCTAGGAGTAATTACAGTTTCTCCATTACTTAGTTTACCATTATTTGCTAAAAATAATGCTATCTTTGCAAGTGTTTTTGCTGTCACTTCTATTGAACATTGTTTAAAATATATGTCTAGTGCATCCTCTACATTCCCTTCTATTATTCCATCGCCTTTAAGAAAATATCCCATTGCTCTGTTTCTATTTCCTGTTTCAGATTCTCCACAATAAATTTTATAATTTACATCTAAAGTTTCATCTTCTGATATTTTTCTAAAAAACTCCAATAATCTTTGAAATCTATCTCTTACATCCTTTCCTTTTATCATGGAAGCTATTGCTATTGCTCCTGCGTTTATAAGAGGATTATAAGGTTTTCTTCTGCTGGAAGTTTCAAGTTTCTTGATGGAATTAAATGGATCTCCTGTTGGTTCCATTCCTACCTTAGAGAATACATACTCTTCTCCATTATCTAATATTGCCAGCATTAAAGTTACTATTTTAGATATACTCTGTATTGTAAATTTTGTGTCCCAGTCTCCAGAACAATATTCATTTCCATTTACATCTATAATATATAATCCTAATGCATCTTTTTTAGCTTTATCAAGTTCTGGAATATAGCTTGCTACTGTTCCCATTTTTGTTTCTGCTATATTCTTTTTAACCAGTTTATCCAATAAATCTTTCATTAATTCCTCCTGATATCATAAAGGTTTTTTTAATTTTACAAAAAATAAAAAACTTCCATTTATAATATAAACTTAGTGTAACATTTTGTCAATAAATTTTCACTATTAATACAATTTGTAGAATATAAATAATATATCCAAGTAAATTTATGATTTATATTTTTTCTTTGCTCTTTTTTATGTTATTTTTTTCTGTATTTTTATATATTTCAAATATATTCTAAAAATATATTTCACAAATATTGATTTTAAAAATATTTTTTCTTTCTGGATAAATTTTTATATTTATCAAATCAATTTATTTTTTATATAAAATATATATTTATCTTAACCTTCTTGGTTTCTATTTTTATTCTCCCATAAGTTTTTCTACAATAACAATATCTGTTGGAACCCATATTAAAGAATTTAAGCTTTCTCTTTTTAACCACACATATCCTGAATGTTCTATTAATTTAAAATTATTTTCATCCAAAATTTTACATTTAAAACAAGTTAAATTAATAATAAAACTTTCATATTCTTTAGAAACTTTCTCATAGAACCCTTTCACTTCTATTTCAAGGTTTAATTCTTCTTTTATTTCACGCTTAAGTGCTGTTTCATCACTCTCTCCTTCTTCAAGTTTACCTCCAGGAAATTCCCACATATTTCCAAAACTCTTGTTCTTAGGTCTAAGTGTACATAATATTTCATGCTTTGAATTCTCTATAATTGCTCCTACTACATTAACATTTTTCTTCATCATTTAATCCCTTCTTTACTTCTACTATTAAATAATCAAAAAGATCCTTTTGAATCTCACTCTTTAATTTCAATTCATACTCTACTAAAGGATTTCCTTTTTCATTAAAACATTCTTTTGCACTTAAAACTTTTTCAATTTGTCCTAAATAATAAAAGTTTTCTCCTATTCTTTTCTTAACAAATACTTCCATTATATAATAATTTTCTGCTATCTTTCCCTCAGCTGTTAATTTATTATTTCTGCTCAGGCATCTGTTATTTTTAGAAAACCATGTGAATCTTTGTTGATCCAAAAATTTATTATCATAACTTGTAAAAGAACTAGAATCATCTAATGTTACAAATAATATAACTTTTTTAGCTTCTTCAAATACTTGATATCCACTTACCTGATATCCATTATTAAAATCCATATTCAGCTGCCAGAAACCTTCCAGTTTTGTGTATTGCTTATATTTTTGAATAGATTCTTTTTCAAATTGTTTATAGTTCTTCTCTGTATAAGCAAGATTGTATTTAATCAAGTCATCAATTAAATCTCTGAAATATTTATTATTCTCATATCCTTTTTTAAAATTTTTATCAATTTGATATTCTCCATCAATTTTTTCTAAAATAGGTTCAAATCCTTTCATAGTAGAAAGGCTTGTAAATATTTCTTTAGAAAGATGTTTTATCCCATTTTTAATATTTTCTTTTTGATGTTTTATCTTATATTCTTTCTCTAAAATATCTTCTATTTTTTTCAATGAAACTTTTGATTCCTTAATACTTTCCTGAAGTATTACCATCTCATGAACTCTTTTAGCTGGAGTAAAGAAACTTGATAGGAAAGTTAAAAAATTCTTTTCCAATTCTGATAAATCTCCAAATTCTGTATTAGGTCTTAAAGCCTTTAAGACACTGTCATAATCTTTTCTAAACTTCAATATTACACTAGGCTCTATCATATTTCTTATAAAGAAATCATACAGCATAGGGATTCTTCCTAATTGTTTTTCCAGAAGTTCAAAATCATGTTCTATATTTTTCTTAGTTGAAAAATTTGTTTTATTTATATTTTCGAATATTCTCTCTTTAACTATTTCTTCAAAAGATATTGAACTTTCTCCTGGAATCATATTTGTTCCATTTAAAATAAATCTCTTCATAAAATCTTTATCAAAACTATTATTTTGTGAAATAGCTGTTGGGATTAAGAAGTTCTTTTCATAGTTTCCTATAAAGTCTAAAACTACAACAAACTCCTTATTCTCATTTTTTCTCAATCCTCTTCCAAGCTGCTGAATATACACAATAGAAGATTCTGTTGGTCTTAAAAGAATAACTTGATTTACACATGGTATATCAACTCCTTCGTTAAATATATCAACAGTTATCAAATATTCTATTTCCCCTTTCTCCAACTTTTCAATAGTGTTTTCTCTCGCATTATCTCCATGTTCCCCTGTGAGAGCAATAGATTTTATTCCTTTTTCATTAAGCTTTTCAGATAATATATTTGCCTCTTCCACTCTTGATACAAACATCAGTCCATGAAGTTTTTCTCCACTGTATCCATAATATCTACTCTTTTCAATTATGTGATCTACCCTCTGGTCTAAAGTAAGATTTTTTATAGAAGTTTTTCCATCAATACACTCACCATCTACAGTTATATCTGAAATCCCAAAGTAATGAAATGGACACAGAAGATTTTCTCTTAGAGCATCATAAAGTCTTATTTCATAAGCTATATTGTGATTAAAAAGTCCATAGATATCAAAATCATCACTTCTTTCTGGAGTTGCTGTCATTCCCAAGAGAAAATCTGGCTTAAAATAATTTATTATACTTTGATAAGTTTTAGCTCCACTGTGATGAACTTCATCAATTATTATATAATTGAAATAATCCTTAGGAAATCTTTCCAAATGCTCTTTTTTATTTAAAGTCTGAACCATAGCAAATATATAATCTGCATTTGAAATATCCTCATCTCCATAGATTGCCATTTTTTTATTGCTTATAATACTTTCAAAAGTATATTTAGCTTTTTTTATAATAGTTTTTCTATGGGCTATAAAAAGCATTTTTTCAGGTTTTACTTTTTTTACATCAAAGGCACTTAAATATGTTTTTCCTGTTCCAGTTGCACTAATCAACAGCCCTTCTTTTTCATTTTCTCTCAGTTCAATCAAATTACTCAATGCTTCTTTCTGCATAGAATTTGGTATTATTTCTTTTTTAAATAAAGGACTCTGCAATTTTTCCTGAGCTTTAGAATAACTCTTTGAAAGTTTATATACTTTTTCATAATTTTCTATCATTTCTAAATCCAACTTTGGAAGTCTCTCAAAAATATCATTAAAGCTGCTCAAAATATCCCTTGCAATCTTTCCATTTTCCAAAGAATTTACTTTTAAATTCCACTCAAAATTTATTGTCAAAGCCGTCTGAGTTAAATTACTACTTCCTACAACTAAAGTCCATAAGTTATCTTTTCTAAAAAAATATCCCTTAGCATGAAATTTTTCTTTAGACAATATTTTCAATTCAATATTTTTATAATTCAATAATCTTTTTAAAGCTTTTGGTTCAGTAAAATTCAAATAATCTCCTGTTAGAATTTTTCCTTTTATATTCCTATTTTCAAGTTCTTTCAATTCTTCTAAAATCAGAGCCAGACCACCTTCTGTTATAAAAGCTACTGAAATTATGAATTCGTCACAGTTCTCTAGCTCTTTTCTCAAAGTTGTTATAATTTTTTCATCTTTATTACAAAGCAGCCTGTGCTGAAAATTTTTACTTGATTCTATATTTAAATTTATCGAGCTTGTTTTAAAGCTCTCAATTAAATTTGTTTCCATATTTTCCTCCTACTTAATCTCAATACTATCCAGATAATATTTTATCATTTTACAGTTAAATTTAATAGAAAGTTTAAATTTTTTATAAAAAATATAATAAAAAAAAGAATGTACATAATAATTTTTCCATAAAAAAATACCCCCTCACAGCAGAGAAATTTTTTATTTCATCTTTCTACTATGAAGGAGCATATCAACTTTCAGCCACACCTTTAATTCTTTTAAATTTTTTTATTGCTGTAATTTTATTTTATTCTCAGATATTTTATTTGATTTTGATTAAAACTATTTCTGACTGACTTCCTATACGAATAGGAGGCCCCCAAGTTCCATATCCAGAAGAAACTATTATATTAGTATCTTCTATCTTTTCATGTCCATAGTCAACTTTAAATATTTTCTTAGTAAATAATCTTCCAGGGAACATCTGTCCTTTATGAGTATGTCCTGAAACCTGTAGAAAAGTTTTATTCTCCACGGCTTCATCTATTGTATCAGGAGTATGCTGTATAAGAATAACAGGTTTATCATCTTTTCCATCTAATATTTCTCTGATAAGCTTTTTAGAAAAATTATCTCTTCCTGCTATATATATTTCATTATTAACAAGTATTTTTTCATCTCTCAATACAATAGTTTCTGCATTATTTCTAAGTATTTCTGTAAGCATAGCAGCTTTACTACCATATATATCATGATTTCCAAGAGTAAAATAAGTTCCATAGGTACTTTTTATATTTTTTAATTCCTCTAACATATTTTTTTCTAAGACAGGTTCTAGATACATATCTATAAGATCTCCAGCTATAAGAACAATATCTGGTTTCAGAGAATTTACTTTGTCTATCATCTTTATCAATGAAGCATTTCCATTTATATGTCCTAAATGAACATCTGAAACCAAAACTATGTTCATGGGAGCAGATATTTTCCCTTCACTGTCTATTTCATATTCAGTCAATAAAGTACTATGCTTATAAAAAGTTCCTATTGCTAGTATCAGAAAAATGATTATAAAGCCAGGCTTATACAAATTCAAGTTTAATTTATATTTAAATATCATCTCTACAACTGAAACTATAAAATAAACCATTGCTCCATAAATAACAAAGGCTAAATAATAATAGACTATATATGAAAGAATTCTATTGCTTCCATATGAAAAATTAGATATAAAATATGAGTTGAAAAACTGATATCCATATAAAAGTATAGTCAATATTAAAAATAATATTATAAAAAGTATCTTCTTATCTGAAGGAAATACATATTTAACTGTTTTCCATGCAACAAAAAAATTAAGAATAAGCAGTGTTGTGGATAATGCTAGAAAAAAATAATTCATTTGTACAACTCCATTCTAAAATTTGTATATAATTTTTACTTCTTTTTCTCAATAATTAATTTTTATTCCAGCTGTCTTTTATTGAGTCCAGCCATTTAGTAACCTCTCCTTGAGTTCTTCCAGCACCAGCATTTCTTGTTACATATCCATCACTTATCACTGTAGAGTCTGGGGCAAGGTCTGTTAAATCTGTAAAGCTTGTTCCTGCTCCGCCGCCACCATGTGTACAGAAAGGAATAATAGTTTTGCCAGAGAAATCATTTTCTGATAAAAAAGTTCTCATTGGTGTAGGAAGAGTTCCCCACCATATAGGATACCCTATAAATATTGTATCATAAGAATCTAAGTTTTCAATTTTAGATTTTAAAGGGGGAAGATATCCTGATTCCAGTTCTTTTTTCGCTTGCTCTGTAGTTGCTCTGTATGCCTCAGGATAAGGATTAAGAACCTCCACTTTGAATGTATCCCCTTTTGTATATTCCTGTATCATCTCAGCTATTTTTTCAGTATTATTAGTATGTGTAAAATAAGCTACCAAAACTTTATTTTCAGCTCCATATCCAGTTAATGAAAAAATACATAGTAAAGATAAAATAAGCAAAAGTTTTTTCATAATTTTTCCTCCTTCAAATATTTAAGATTCATTTACAAACAAATCTATCATCAGTTAAGTTTCATAAAATATGCCCAATTGCATAATAATAATCAGTTTATTTAAGTTAGTGTATCATCTAGAGTCAACTCTAGGTCAAGTATATTTTTTTTAAAACTTTATTATATATTTTCAGAAAATTTAGAACTAAAGCAATTCCAGAAAAAAAGAATTCTTTGCTATTGCCTAATCTTATTCATTTCTCTTCATCTATGTAATAATTTATTTTTCTCAAAATTATTTTTGAAAAAATACTTGCATTTTATTTTTATATGTTGTATCATTAATCAATTAATTTAAAAAAATAATTAAAAAGGAGAAGACACAGTATGTTTATTTCTAATATGACAAACCTCATACTCAGTTTATTGGTTATAACTCTTATAAGCAATATATTTTTGAGTACAAAAAATCATATTAGGAACTTCCTCTAAATTTTATTATATAAAATATTAAGTTTTAAATTTGAAACTTGGAGACCCTAATTTTGATGGGGTCTTTTTTTATTATAAAATTTTGGAGGTTAGTATGAAAACAATAACAATATTTGAAAAAAACTTTAAAGAAAAAAATATAAATAAAATAATAATAAAATATATCAATTTCAAATCAATACTACTCTGTTTTTAAATAGGGCTGCTGGTTGTGAATGTTCATCATTATTCAGAAAATATAAAACAGAGGAGAGAAATCATGATAAAAGAAAATAATAGTTATGCTAAGATAGGATTTGGAGCAATATTTGCAGTTGCAAGTGTTTTATTCAGTTCACATGCTGGAGGAGGTTTTGCCAGTGGTAATCAGGCTACACAATACTTTGTTGTAGCTGGTCCTTGGGGAATAATTGCTGCTATAGTAGCAATGGCTCTTTTGGCTCTTACTATGAGAGAATGTATTATTATGAGAAATTCAAGAAATTTAAAAAACTACAAAGAACTTTTTGAAACTTTGTACCACCCTTTTGATAAGTTGGAATGGATATTTGAAGTCTATTTCAATATAATGGTAATCTGTGCTGTTGGGGCAGTTATTGCTGGAGCTGCTTCATTGATATCAGCTAATGGAATTATGGGATACAAAATGGCTGTAATGAGTGTTGGAGCCATTTTACTTGTTATGACTATATTTGGTTCTAGTTTGGTGTCTAAAGTTTCCACTGTAATGTCTATATGTATTTTAATATCTACTTTCATAATATTTTTCATGGGAATAAAAGCTAAGGCTCCTGAAATATCTCTAATCTTTTCTCAGGGATTTTTTACAGATGGAGCTGTAGTAAAAAAATCTATTTTAAATGCTTTTATATATGCTGGATTCCAGTCAGTTGTTATTCCTACAATGATAGCCTGTGGAAAACAATTAGGAGAAAAGGAAAATGTATCAAAATCAATGATAATAGCTTTTGTAATGAATTCTATTGCTTTGGGAATGTCAGTAGTTATGTTGTTAGGGTGGTATGGCGACTTTACTCAAGCTGGAGCTACTACATTACCTTCTTTATATATCTGTCAACAGTTAGATACTAATATTTTGTACTGGTTCTATAATATTGCCTTGCTATTATGCTTCATCTCAACTGGTGTAACTACTATATATGGATTTGTTTCAAGGTTCTCTTCTATAAAAGTTATGGAAAAAATTAAAAAACCAATCATAAGAAGGATTATAACTTCAAGTTTCTGTATGATTATATCTATGAGTGTATCAATGATAGGACTTAGCAAAATCATAAAATATGGATATGGATACTGTGGGTATTTAGGAATTGCAATTATTATCATTCCATTTTTAACAGTTGGAGTCTATAAGAATAGAAAATATGCAGCTGAAAATAATTTTACAGTAGTTGTAAAAGGGAACCAAGCTTTTGCTAAATAGAAATTATCATACAAAACTAAAATATAAAGGAGAAATTTAAATGGAAACAAGAAATATATTTTTACCAAATTACAGCATTGGAGAAAATCCTTACACAGAGGTTCCTTCTATTTGTGAAGCTTATGGAAAAAAAGTAGTCTTTATAGGAGGGAAAACAGCTTTAGCTAAAGCAAGTGATATAGTGAAGGATATAATTAAAAACAGTACTCTTGAAATTATTGATACTCTTTGGTTTGGTGGAGAAGCCTGCTATGAGAATGTTGAAAAATTGAAACAGGAAAAATCAGTTATAGAAGCTGACATGGTTTTTGTCTTTGGTGGTGGAAAAGCTATAGATACCTGTAAGTGTCTTACTGGACAATTGAAAAAACCTCTTTTTACTTTTCCAACTATATCTTCAACTTGTGCTTCTGTTACTTCAGTTTGTGCAATGTATAATGAAAATGGATCTTTTAAAAATCTATACTGGAGATTTGCTCCAGCAGAACACACTTTCATCAGTACGAAAATAATTGCGGAAGCTCCAGACAAATATCTGTGGGCAGGGATTGGAGATACTATGGCAAAAGGATATGAACCAGAATTTTCTTCAAGAGGTAAATCTTTGAATCATTCAAATGCTCTTGGAGTAACTCTATCAAGACTATGTCAGGAGCCTCTTGTTAAATATGGTAAAAAAGCTCTTGATGACTGCAAAGATAATAAAATTTCTAATGAATTAGAGGAAACAGTTTTAGCTATAATTGTTACAACTGGAATTGTTTCAAACTATGTAATAAATGATTATAACAGCTCTATTGCTCATGCATTGTGCTATGGATTCTCCACTATACATCATGTTGAAGTCAGCCATTTACATGGAGAGATAGTTTCTTATGGAGTTCTTGTACTCCTTATGGTAGATGAAAGAACTGATGAAATCAATAGAATAATGCCATTTTATAAGAGTATCAGCCTTCCTGTATCATATAAAAATCTTGATACCAGTGAAGAGGAAATGGAGGGAGTAATTCAAAAAGCTGTAGATGTTCCTGATTTAAACGTATCTGCTTTCCCTGTTACTAAGGAAATGCTTTGGGAAGCTGTAAGAAAATTAGAAGCCTACGAAAAATAATTAAAATATAGAAAAAAGCTGACTTATAAGTAGAAATCATTCTAACTTTATAGTCAGCTTATTTATATGTTACTTTATTTTATAATTTATTGAGAACCTGCATGAATTTTAGAACTATATTCTGTCAAATGCCCAACTGTTTTCAAACAGTTAAATGCCAGAAAATTAAAATACAGTTTATCATCTAATTTTTTAGGAAATTTTAATTCTTTATCTAATTTTGGAAAACTAGAAAACTCATTTTTTTCATAATTTTTATGAATTTCATTTACAGCTTCTTCAAAGTTATTGAAAAGTTCCTGAATAATCATATTATTTTCTAAATCTATATGAAGTTTATTTTTGTAAATATATCCATTGAGCTGTTCCATCTCCATGATAAGCTTATGATTTATTGAAAGAAGATGCAGATAAAATTCCTTTTCTCCCTCCAATAAATTCTCAATTACATATGTTTTTATCTCTTTGGAAACCATATTTGAATGAACAATTAAATCACGAACTACATTAAAATCTATATTTCCTTTTAAAGTTTTAGTTATTTCTCTGATTATTTTAGTATCTATATCAAAAAGCTGATTTAGATTATGCTGAAATTCTCTTTTTACTGTATTTGGAAACACAAAATAATTCATGAAAAATGCTGTAACAACAGCCATTCCCACATACATTGTCCTTAAAATAACTGCCTGTTCCACTTGCAGAATCATTGTTGTAAGAACCATTCCAAAGCAAGTACTATACATAGTCATTATCCATGAAGTAGGAGTGGAATAATACATCAGCGAAGTAAGAAGAACTATCAGAATTGCTCTTTCCACTGTTCCCTGAAAAAATACTCCCATAAAGAATACAATAAAAAGCCCTATTACTGTTCCCAATATACGATTATTAATTTTTAAAATACTTTCCTCAGAATAAGGCATAAGCATAAAGAATACACTCATTGGGTACCAGTAAGAGTGATCAAGTTTAGTGTACTGCACAAAAGAAAAAGCTATACACAAAGTTATTGAAAGACGAATTGCAAATCTTACCTGAAACAAATCTAATTTTAATATTTCTCTTATACTTTCAGGTTTATGAACTGGATTTGGAACCTGCCATTTCTTTTCTGCTTTGTACTTAGAAGTTTTTTCTATCTCAGAAAGAATAAATTTTAAAACATCTAATATTGCAGTTATTGCTTCCCTCTCTTTAATTAAACTAAAATCATATTCATTTAAAAATTCTTCTATTTTCTCTTTCAGAAAACTGTTATCTTTCTCATTTAGATTTTCTCCCACAAGGGTAAAAATCTCACTTAAATGTAGAAGATATTCCTTATCTTCTGCATTAAGTTCTTGCTTTTCTTCAGATAGATACTTCATAAAATAGTGGAATCTTTGAAAAATAATCATAAAATAATAATTAATTTTTCCATATCCAGTTGCTAGATACTTGTAATTTCGTGTAGAATAAATAACCTGATTCAGATGAACCATCATTTCCATAAGTTCTTCTGCTTCAGTTGAAAAATCTTCGCTCTTTATTAGTTTTTCAATTTGACATGTAAGATTTTTCATTCCTTTTCTCACTGTACCATAATTTCTCTTTCTCTTGATTATTTTAGAATGAACATACAGCGCTATAGTAATAACTGAAACACCATAGAGCAGAGCTCCCAACTGCAATATAAAACCTTCTAATTGTAAAGGTATGAACTGTAAAAAGATAAATTCCATTCCATAAATATAATAAGCTTTTGGGTTAAATTTATTTGTAAATAGATACACCAGCATAAAAGGAACTAAAAAATTCAGAGATGCACAAAATATAAGATTTCTTCTGCTCAAAAATGCCATAAGTGCCACAACAAATATAATTCCATACATTCTCAAAAGTTTCTTTATATTAAAATCTTCCTGATATCGAAATAAAAATAACAAAGTTAGAAAAGGAGGCAATATAGTATTACCTATTCCAAAAAAGTGCCACAGTGTAAAAAAGAGGAAAAGTGAAACAAATATAACTGGAAAAACTTTTTTAAACCGTTCTTTTATTTTTAATAAATTTATTTTAGCCTGCTTCATTGTCCTCACCCTTATAAGACTTTATTCTTTATATGTATATTATAATACATATGTCCTCTTTTTTATATAATTCTTTGTAATAATCATTTAAAACTTATAAGATACAATGTTACTATATATTTTTTTTATTTTTACAGAATTTTTCATTTAAAAATAGTTTATATATCCAGTATCTATTTTGTGATATAATTTTATAAAGAGCTCTTTGATACTTAACTTTTCCCTATAAACTCAACTGCCCATTCATACCTTAAAATAAGAGGAGATGAATTAAATGAAAAAAAGTCATGGACAAATGTCAGAATCTTTTCTGCTTGGTGCTCTACTTGCTTTTTCTGGTGGTTTTTTAGATGTGTATACCTATGTTTGCCGTGGGGAAGTATTTGCTTATGCTCAAACAGGCAACATGATATTTTTGGCTCTCTATCTGGCTCAAAGAGAATGGAAACATGCAATACAATATATCTTTCCAATTATTGCCTTTGCACTTGCTGTAATTTTAGTGGAAAAAGTTAGATCTCACTATCAAGAAAAAGAAAATCAAGATATCAATATACACTGGCGGCAAGTTATTATACTTATTGAGCTGTTTCTGCTTATAGCAGATGCCTTTACCCCACAAAAATATAATATTTTAGTAAATATCAGTGTTTCTTTTGTATGCGCTATGCAGTTCGAGGCATTTCGGAAAATTCAAGGTTGTTCTCTTACTACAACCATGTGTACTGGTAATTTGCGTTCAGGCACTGAATATCTTTTTATCTGGCATAAAAAAAGAGATAAAAGTGCAAAAGGTAAGGGATTCCTTTGCTTTATAATTATTCTATTTTTTCTCCTTGGTGCTGTTGCAAGTTACTTTCTCACTAATCAATTTCTAGAAAAAGCTGTTCTTATTCCATGTGTAATACTTCTTTTAGTTTTTTTAATGATGTTTATCAAGGAGGAAGAGAAACAGAAGGAGCTTGATGAGTTTATGAAATGATTTAATATTCTTAATTCTTTTATTATTAAATCTTAATATAATATTAAAAAGCCCATGAATTTTAGAATTTTTTCCTAAAACATGGGCTTAAAAATTTTTCTAATTTTTAAAATCCTCCATATTATTATTGCTCATATACATATATTTTTGATGAGCTTTTTCTGCTGTTTCATTCTTTCAACTATTATAAAAAAATTTCTATTGATTTCTTTTAAATTCTCCATTCCAGATTCTATTCTCTCAAGGAGCATAGTATGTAAAATCTCCTGTTGATGGAGTGCAGTTATTCTGAAATATTGCAACTATAATCTACATAAAAAAATTGATTAATCCACATATTTTCCTAATATTTCTTTTATCTTCTTTTCTCTCTCATTTATATCCTCAGCAGAAAGCATATTATATTCTCTAATTAAATTTTGGGCTCTGCTGCTCATTGTTCTAAGTTCTTTGTCCTTAGTATCATATTCTTGCCCATTAATCATTTTTTTAAATATTTATCTTTACTTCTATTTTTTTATTTCTCAAGATTTAAAAACATATTATTCCATTTTGCTCCTCCATGAGAAGATGCAGATACTCCCTGATTTTCAAAGCCGAATTTTTCATAGTACCCAATCAAATAATCTTTACAAGTTAAAATAATACCTTTTTTATTTCTTGATTTACTCAAAGATATCATCTGTTTCAGCAACTCTCCAGCTACTCCTTTTTTTCTGTATTCTGGAAGCACATCAAGTCCAAATACTGTCTGATAACCTCCTGCTGCATTATGCAATAATGGATTATGGTATAATTCATCTGGAAGTTCTGGTTTATCTGTTGTACATCCATTTACAAAACCAATAATTTTTCCATTTTCAACTGCCACTATAAAATTTTCTCCAAAAACTTCAAATCTTTTATAAATATCTTCTTCTTTTGCTGCTTCAGCAGCTGGAAAACACTCCTGCTCTATTTTTACTATCTTTTCTACATCATTTTTTTCAGCCATTCTTATCTCTAACATTTTCATCACATATGACAGATAATAGATTATCCATCATACTCCCTCCTTTTTCACGAATTTTATTATATATTTTTATCTTTATTATAAAATATTAATTTCATGCTCCAGATATGGAATTAATTTTTCCTTAAAATCTTTCATTTTAATCTTCACTGTAGATAAATTTTCATTTGGATGAAAGCGCATATATTCTCCTTCCAAAAGCTTTTCATCAATAAATAATTTTATTTTATTGTCTTTATCATACATCAATTCTGTTATACTAACTGCTCCAGAATGAGTATTTAAAATATTTTCCAAATCACTGTCTTTAGCCATTTCTATTTTAGGAATACCATGTTTTCCCCTAAATTCTTTTATATCTAATTTTTCATTTCTTGCTAGAACCAGTAAAAAAAACTGACTGCCATTTTTAGTTTTAAACATCAAATTTTTTATCCCAGGCATTTTTAATTTTTCATCTGATTTAGATAAATCTTCCAATGTTTCAGGAAAGATATTAAATTCTACTCTTTCATAATAAATCCCTAATTTTTCCAGCATATCATAACAATCTTTTTCTTTGTCTGAAATCTCTCTATCTGGTCTTCCTGTCAATATATCTGATACCTCAAATTTTTCTTCCATAATTTTATCCTTCCTTAAATTTCTTTTTCTTTTAAAATAAATCTATAATATATATATGCACAAATTGGAATCAGATATATGTAAGCTGCATAGGGTATGAATTTAATACTTCCAATCCCCAGCATTGTACATGGGAGATAGCATGCTATATTCCAAGGAATAAGTGCAGGAATAACTATTGCTGAATTTTCTATATCTTTTGCTAGTTCTATCCTTTTTATTTTCTTTTCATCATAAATTTTTTCTATAATATTTTCAGTCATTATAACTGCAATAGTCTGATTTGCTCCTACCATTCCAGTGATGAAACTAACAATTACAGTGTTTCTAAATAAATCTGCCCTTGTTTTTACATTCATTATTTTATTTTTTATATAATAAAGTATATTTAACTGTTCAAAAAGACCAACAAGAGAGCAGGAAATAATTATAAGAATAAAGGCATTGAGCATTGATACAACTCCTCCTCCTTTTATAATTTTCTCCAAAGAAGTTCCATCAAATTTATAAAATCCTAAAGTTAGATATTTTATTACATCTGTAATCTTTTCTTTTTGAACAACTACAGCTACAGCTGAAGCTAAAATTATACTTACAACCATAGAAATTCTTACATTTATTCTTAAAATAGAAAAGATTACAATTGCTACAACAGGTATAAAGATAAATCTTACATCCAAATTATATGTATTTAAAATGAGTCCTGAAATAGTATTTTCATTTGTACTAAGTATATAACTTCTAGATAGGAATATATAAAACAGACTTGTTAAAAGATATGGTATTATCATTGATTTTATCATATTTTTCAAATTTGAGTATATATCTATTCCTGTAAGACTGGCAACTAAATTAGCACTAGATGAAAGAGGTGACCATCTGTCTCCAAAATAAATTCCTGAAATTATTGCTGCTCCTACAATATTGACATCTATATTACCACTTCTAGCTATTGCCATAAGAGCAATACCTATTGTGCTTGCTGTTCCAAAAGAACTTCCTAGAAAAAAAGCTATTATACTTGTTATAAAAAATGTAAAAAATATAAAAAGATTAGGATTTATAAATTTTATTCCAAAATATACAATACCAGGAATTGTTCCTGAAGCCAGCCAGCTTGCTGTCAAAGCTCCTACAAAGATAAATATTGTTAAAACAACCTTTGATTTTTTACTATACTCAAAAGAGATATCAATAACAGAATCCAGTGTATTATCTTTTTTTAATGCCATTAAAGCAAATCCCATATATACTATAAAAACTATTATTCCAAGAGTAAACTTATTTACTACAACATATGAAAATAAAAAAAAGAACATAAACAAAAACAGAGTTTTTTTCATACCTCTTTCCTCCCTTGAGTAAAATACACATATTTATGAAGTATTATAATTTATTCTATCACTAAATTCCATTATATTTAAGCTATAAAAAAATAAATTCTTTTTTCTGCCAAAATAATTAGGAATAACAGAACTGTATAGAAAATAATATAAATAAAGAAGAGGATATAAACAACCAAAAGCCTAATTATATTTCTGCTCTTAAATTATTCATATCCTCTATATTTTATCAAGATCTATAATTTTTATTTATTCAATCCCAATCTTTCCCATTGCTCTTCAGGAGCATCATTTTCTTTCAATGCTTTTGAAAGTTTTTTCTCCATAAGTTCAATAATTTCTGTATCCTTTATATCATTTTTTTGTTCATAATCTTTCTTTATATCAAAGAGATGATCTTTCATGATATAGGAAAAATCACTTACAAGAGCATTTTTTTCAGCTGGTATTTTATAAACCGGAAAATCTACATTTTTTAAGAAATGTCCACATTCTATCTTTTCTGGAATATCTTTTCCCAGCCAGTTTCTTATTGTTGTAAGAGACGTAGTATACTCATAGCACTTTGAACTATCCCTTGCTCCCCTCATATAAGTATATTGACCATCATAAATATTTACAGCTAATCCAAAAATTCCATAAAGCAAAGATTCCCTGTTCTGTTCATTTTTTTCTACAATGTTTCTAAGAGATTTTCCAGTTACTCTATCTGGAATCTCCACTGACTGATAGTCTAAAATTGTAGCCATTAAATCTATATTCTGTGTTAGTTCTGATTTTCTTTCTCCAGCATAACAATTATCAGGAAAATGTACTATCAATGGAATATTAGAAAGCTCATTATATGCTGGCATATAGCTTTTTCCAAGATATTCTCTCTCTCCTAGACAATACCCATGATCTGTAGTAAATATAATTAGAGTATCTTCATACATATTATTTTCTTTCAGTTTCTCAATAAATCTTCCAAAATGTACATCTGACATTGTAACCAATGCTTTATATCTTTTCTTTAAATGTTCTATAGCTTCTTTTGTTTCCACATCTATTTTTTTATATTTTGGCAAGTCAAAATGTGGTCCTTTATAATCATCATCATATAATTCAAGATATTTTTCAGGTATATCAAATGGCTCATGTGGGTCAAAAGTTTCTACCATAAGAAAAAAATCTTTTGCATTTTTATTTTCATCTATCCATTCCATTGCTGCATCAAAACATTTCACACTTGGAAAATCCTTTTCCTCTTTAAATTTTGTTCTATTGCATTGATATTGTCTTTTTACATCTCCAAAATATTTTTCTGGCATATACGGGTCATCTATTAACGATATCCATGGATCACTCTCCTGTCCTCTAAAGAATTCATATGTTGAAAACTGTTGACAATAATTTTCTCCACCAATTCTAAAATAATGAGCATGATCTGTTATTATGTGTGATTTAATTTTTTTACTTTCCAAAACCTTTGGAATTGTTTTATCAAATATTTCTATTGGCCCCCATGATCTTTCTAAAAAATTTAATCTTCCAGTAAAGATATCTCTTCTTGCTGGCATACAAGGCATACTTCCTGTAAAATGATTTTCAAATACACAGCTTTCCTCACTAAATTTTTTTATATTTTCTGTGATACAATCTGTATTTTCATTATAGCAAGAAAGATGATCTCTCCTTAATGTATCCATCAACACTACAATTGTTCTCATAACTCCTCCAGCAAAATTTTATTATTCATCATCATTGTCTTCTGCAGTTGTCCATTCATTTACATATACAATAGATTCTCTGGATTCTTCAATCATTCTATAAATATCCTCTTTTTTTATATCCTCATCTAGTTCCGATATTACAGTAAGTATTATTGGAAGATTCATTCCGCAAATTATATGAACTCTATCACTGCAATATGGAAAAAAATTCTGAGTAACACTTCCCCCTAGTATATCTGTAAAAACAAAAACCTCATCATCTTCTTTGACACCATCCATTATCTCTTTTACCTGTTCACAAATATCTCCATTGTCTATATAGGCACTTAATTCATAAACATTAGTAAACCCAGTAAGAAATTCGACAGTTTTTTTCATACCAAATGCTAATTTATGATGTGAAGCAATAACAATTTTTTTCAACTTTTCCTCCTAAACTAATACTTTAAAATAAGCTGCAAACATGCTAAAAATAATAACCATTAAAATTATTCCTGTTATTCCTATTTTTTTCATTTTTAATACCTTATAAATTCCAAAAGTTATAAGTACAGGAACTAATGCTGGAAGTATTTTATCCAGCATAGGTTGAATTGCCATTGAAACTTCTCCATACTTTATCACCATGGGTATTTTTATATTTACAACAGAAGAAACTAATGATCCTACAACAACTAATCCTAAAATAGAAGCACATTCTGTCAATAGAGCAACTTTATTTCCAAAACTTGTTACTAACTTAATTCCCTGATTATATCCTAAATGTATAAATCTAAATCTCATAAACATAAATGCTATATTTATAATAATCCATGCAATTACTCCAGTTGGATTATTTTCTAAAGCCATATATCCTGCAATTGATCCAATAATTGTTGGCACAAGTACCCAGAAAATTGTATCTCCTACTCCTGAAAGAGGTCCCATCAAACTTGTTTTTATATTCTGAACTATTTCTTTATCTTTTATTCCCCCATTGTCTTCAATAGCTAAGGTTGCTCCCAGCACTAGAGGTGCTAGCCATGGCATACAGTTAAAATAATTAAAATGATTCTGTATTGATGCCTGAAGTTCATCATCATTTTTATAAATTTTTCTTAATGCAGGATAGAGAGAGTAAACTACAGTTCCTGCCTGTTGATACTGATAGTTATACGTATTTACAGCCATAGGCATCCATCTCATTATAACTTTATTCAAATCTTTTTTATCTAAAATTGCTTTATTTTCATTATTCATCTTCCAATCCTCCTACACTAGTGACATTATCAGATGGTGTTCCAGTTGTTCCCATTTTATTTTGATTTTCACTGTAATATTTCATTGAGGCTATTAATCCTATTATAGTTACTCCTAAAATTGGAACTCCTAAATATGCAGCAAAAAAGAACCCAAGAAATAAATAATAAACATATTTTCTTACAGGCATATAATTTAGTAACATTGCTATTCCCACAGCTGGTAAAACTTTTCCTGCTATAGTCAAACCTGAAATAAACCATGATGGTGTTATTTCTAATATCTTATTTACTATTTCAGGTCCCATACTTATAGCCAAAAATACTGGAATTGCTGCTGTCAGTCCTGTAATTATTGGCCCTACCATCAATATTTTTATCATCTTTCCAAAATCTTTTTTATTTGCATAATTTTGTGATGTACGCACTACAAATCCGTTTAAAATTTTGGCAAAAACATCTAACTGAACTCCAAGCATAGCTACTGGTAATCCTATTGCAAGTCCTGCCTCCATTCCTTTTCCTGTAACAACTGCTATTGTAGTAGCTATAATTGCAGCAGTTGAATATTCAGGAACACTGCTTCCCCCTATACTTGCTACTCCCAATGACATTAACTGCAAAGTTCCACCAATATAAAGTGCTGTCTGCATATCTCCTAATATAAATCCCATTAAAAAAGCTGGTATAATGGGCCATCTCAGTCCAAAAGTCATACCATACTTATCTACAGGAACCAAAAATGCCAATATAGTTATAATAATAACCTGCCATACTGATAACATTTTTTGACCTCCCCTTGATTTTTATTTTTCTAAAAAGTTTTTAAATTGTACTATTGTATCTGCTGGTATATATTGGATTTCTATGGCAGTTCCTCTGTCATAAATTTCTCTGTATAGCTTCATTTCTTCTTTTGTTACAGTTGCTTGCCCTGATAATTTTATTTCATTATTTTTTTCTGCTGTTGCCCCTATATTCAACTTAGGTATTTTGACTCCTGCATTTATTAATTCAAGAATAATCTGAGGATTTTTTACTATTAAAAACACTGTCTGTCCTATATACTTTCCATTTTTATAATTAGTAAGAGCTGTTTCCAGACTTATGATAGATAAGGCAGACCCAGCTGGTTTTGCCAATTTCATCCCATTTTTTTTAAGTTCATTTCCAGCAACTTCATCATCTATTATCATGACTCTCATTGCTCCTACACTTGGTGCCCATTGTGATGCTACAATTCCATGAAGTAGTCTGTTATCAATACGAGCTAATTTTACTTCCATAAATCTCCCTCCTAAAAATATAAGTTATTTTGCTTTCTTTCTAATTATTCTTCAATTTATTTTTTGGTTATTTTCAACCATTTTTATTATAAATCAATTATATCACAACTTCTTTTTTTGTCAATAAAAAAACTTTATTTTATCTTACATACTGTTTTTATATAAAGCTTTTAGCTCTATTATTTTTCATTTTTAAATTTTAAAATATAATTACACTCTTTTTAAAAAATGGTTATTTTCATTCAAATTTTCAATTATTTTATGAATAGATTTATTTCTTTTTTCATGTTATAATAATGTATAAATTATGTCAGGAGGGAATCTTAAAAATGAGATTTAACGAAAGAAAAGCTTTAATAATAAATACACTGAAAAAACAGCAGATACTATCTTTTCCTGAATTAGAACTTCTTTTAGATGTTTCTCCAACTACAATAAGACGTGATCTTACTGCGCTGGAAAAAGAAGGCATTCTTTCACGTTTTCATGGTGGGATAAAGAAAAATAATGGAATCATTGAACAATCAATGAGTAAAAAACAATCTTTAAATATTGAAGCAAAAAAGAAAATTGGAAAAATAGCAGCTTCTCTAATTCATCCAAATGAATTAATTTTTATAGGTTCTGGCTCTACTACTTATTATATGATTAACTACATAAAAGATACTTCCATTACTGTAATAACAAATGGTATTCCCCATGCAGAAGCTTTAAATGCAAAAAATATTCGTGCTTTTCTATTGTGTGGTTTTTTAAAAGACAAAACTCGTTCTGTAGTTGGGAAAGAAACTAATAAATTAATCGAATCTTATCACTTTGATCAGGTGTTTTCCAGTGCTAATGGAATGAATGCTGATTTTGATATTCTTTCCACTGATGAGTATGAGCATAATATAAAAAAATCTGCCATCAGCAGAGGTAAAGTTTCATATATTATGATTGACAGTTCTAAATTTAATAAAACTGCTATGTACACTCTTCCAAGGAATGATGATACTTACATAATTACAGAATCCCTTACTGAAGAACTAAAAAAAATTAAAAATGTTATTACCCCTTCAGAAAGAGATACTAAAAAAAAATAATCTAATACAAAAAAAGAGGATGCTTTTATAAAATTATATTTTTTATAAGGCATCCTCAATTATTTTTATTTAGCTTGTCTTACTACATCTATCACAGTCCCATCCCTATATTCTACTACAGCTACTACTGTATCAGAAGTGGAAAATTTTTCTGGAACTCCTGTCAATTTTTCAATTTCTTCTTTTAACTGTTCTATAGTTTTCAACTGAATTCCTACTTTTGTCAAAATCTCAATTAATTCTGGTCTTCTAGGGTTTACGCAAATTCCTCTTTCTGTTACTAATATATCAACTGTTTCACCAGGAGTCACTACAGTTGTTACTCTATCTGTAACTATTGGAATTCTTTTTCTCATAGTTGGAGCTACTACTACTGTTAATTTTGCTCCAGCTGCTGTATCTGGTGCTCCTCCTAATGCTCCCATTATTATCCCTGTTGACCCAGTCAGTGAATTTATATTATAATCTGTATCTATTTCTGTTGCTGACAAAATCATTACATCTAGTTGATGAGCACTGCAGCCCTTATTATGTGGATTGGCATACATAGAGGCTGACATTTCTATATGAGCTGGATTTTTTAGCATTGATTCTGCTGCTGCACTGTCAAAACTCTGAGTATCCAGTAAAACCTCAAAATATCCTTCTTCTAAGAACTCAACCATAGCAGCTGTTATTCCTCCAGCTGCAAATGATCCCTTTATATTATTTTCATGCATATATTCTTTCAAATACTTACATACTGCCAGAGAAGCCCCCCCAGAACCTGCCTGAAATGAAAATCCATTTTTAATATACCCAGTTGCTGTCAATACCTCTGATGCTTTTTCAGCAATTAAAAGTTCCTGTGGATTCTTAGTTATCCTTGTTGCTCCAGTTGCTATCTGTTCTGGATCACCTATTGATTCAATTACTACTACATAATCAATCTGAGTCATAGGAATACTGATTCTCTTTAATGGAAAAGGCATTAAATTATCAGTTATTGCTACTACTTTTTCTGCATATTGAGCATCCACCATTGGATATCCCATAGCTCCAAATGCTGATTTTCCCTCTGCACCATTCATATTTCCCATTTTGTCACAGGCTGGAGCTGCTATAAAGGCTACATCTATTTTTAATTCTCCTGCTTCTATAGCCCTCGCTCTTCCTCCATGAGTTCTAAATATCACAGGTCTTCCCAAGATATTATTTCTAGAAATCTCTTTGGCTATCTCTCCCCTCAGTCCTGAAGTATTTATCCCAGTAACCACCCCATTTCTGATGTGTTCAATCAATGGTTCATGTGCCTTTGTCAATGAAGAACAGACTAAATTAAGATTTTTTATTCCCATCTTGGCAATTTCATCCATTACCATATTAAGTACATAATCTCCATTTCTTAAATGATGGTGAAAAGAAATTGTCATTCCATCTTTTATTTCACATTTCTCTACTGCTTCTTTTATTGAAGCCAGTATTTTTGAATCTCCTGGTTTAGAAAAACTTTTTAATGGAGCATATTTTCTTCCTGTTGGTTCTGTAGCAAAAGGCCCAGCATAAGGTTTTACCTCTCCATATCCTTTAATATATTCTGGGATTTCTCTCTCTGCTTTATTTTTTATATTTTTTATTTCCACCTTATCTCGTCCTCCTAACTATTTAATCATTCCTGCACTTTTAGCCAGTCTAACTACTTTTTCTGCCTTGGCAATTACTGGAATATCCACCATTTTTCCATTTACTGTGATTACTCCCCCTTTATTGATATTGGCAGCTTCTGCTGCTCTGACTATTTCCAATGATTTTTCGAGTTCTTCCTTATTTGGTGTAAATATCTTATGAACTATCTTTATCTGTGATGGGTGAATACAAGATTTTCCAGCAAACCCCAAATTCATTGAAGTTTTTACCTCAGCTTTGAATCCTTCTTCGTCATCTAAGTCAGACCATACAGTATCAATCGCATCTACTCCTGCAATAGCAGCTGCCATTACCACCAGAGTTCTAGCCACAAACAGTTCTTTTCCCTCTTTAGTTCTCTCTGCTCCCATAGTTCTTGTGAAATCCTCTGCTCCAAAAGATATTGATGTTACCCTTGGAGATGCTGTTGCAATACTTACAGCATTCATAACTGCCAAAGGGGTTTCCAGAGAGCATTGTATCTTACAAGCCCCATTTTCTATTTCATATTCTTTCTCAACTTCAGTCAATAGTTCATCAAGTTCTTTTACCTGTTCAGGAGTTTCGCACATAGCAAGTCTCATTTTTCTAAGCCCAGCTGGAACTAATATCTTTACATCATCTCTTCCAAATTCTGTACTTAAAGGATTAATCCTTGCAAATATTTCTGTATCTCCATAATCTACTGTCTTTAAAGCTTCAGCCAATAAATCTCTGGCAGCATCTTTATCTGCATATTTAACTGCATCTTCTAAATCAAATAAAACACAGTCTGCCCCATAGAGATGAGCTGTTACCAGCATTTTAGGATTATTTGCTGGAGCAAACAACATGGTTCTTCTTGCTCTTTTTTCCATTATTTCATCCCTCCTGTTAAAGCTCTTCTCACTGCAGTTCTTGTTCTTCCTTTAATTACAAAGTCTAATGCTCCAAAATCCTGTACCAACACTTTTGCATTATCTATTTTCATGTCAGCCAATACCTCTTTCACAGCTTTTTTCATAAGATTCCCAAACATTTTTTTATTCTTTGATTCTATCTCTATTTCAATTCCACTATTATCTAAATTTACAGTAACCAAAGCATCTGAATCCTTTTCGTTTCCACATACTCCCACCATATTATCTCCTCCTTTGTTTCAATTAATTGTACAGTACAACTTTAACCCTTTTCCAGTGAAAAGTTCTAAAAATTAACCTAGCTTTTTAGTCACCTATATTATACTCAATTTTTTCTTAATATAATATTAACATAAAGTTCATAAAAGAGGAGACTTAAAAGCTAGAGTAGAATCTCTGCTTAAGTGTCATCCTCTTTTTATCAGTTCTAGTTATTTTTAGCTTTTCTTAAATATTCTTTTACTCCCTGTGTCAAATATTTAGTTATAGAAGTAAGAATAAACTTTGCTCCATATCCAGTATATTTTCTAGCTGTTTCATCATCAGTTACAAAAATTCCTGCTGTTTTTCCTTTAGCTATAATTTTGCTGATAGTTTCCTCTATAATTCTTTCCATTTCTGGATGTGAATTTGGAATTCCTAAAGATGCTGCTAAATCGTTTGGTCCTATAAAAAACATATCTATCCCTTCCACTTCTAATATTTCATCCAAATTTTCTATAGCAGCTCCTGTTTCCAGCTGAATACTTATAAAGACCTCTTCATTTGCCTTTTTCAGAAATTCAGTCTTATCTTCTATAAGACCATATGATGATGCTCTTGTAAAATATGCTATTCCTCTTTCACCCTTTGGTGGATAAAATGCTGATTTTATTACCTCTCTAGCATCTTCAGCTGTATTTATAACAGGAACAAGAATTCCCTCTGCTCCCATATCCAGTACCTTATGAATCATATCTGGAGTACTGTTTGTACATCTTACAAGGACAGAAGTTCTCTGACATTGAGCTGCTCTTATCATATCAAATATTGTTTCTTGATTCATAATCCCATGTTCATTATCAATAATAATAAAATCAAACCCAAGTCTTGAAGTATAGTCAGCAACATCTCCCAATGCAAAAGGAACAAATGTTCCAAACAGAGTCTCTTTCTTTAATCTTTTCTTTAAATTTTCCATATTTTTTATATGATAATTACAGAAATTACCATACTCCTCCTCATGTTTTAAATTTTATTTATATATCTTTCTATTAGTTATATACTCTTCTTTTATTTTCTGCAGTATTTTTTCATCATTAATTATGTCATAAGCTGTTCCAGCAATAGCTTTTGCTCCATATATTACACAATTATGAGCCTCTTCTGATTTTCCTGCATTTATATATTCCTGAGAATGTGAAGATGTTCCTGTAGGAACAAATTTTACTCTGATACAGCTTCCTGGTATTTCATGCATAACATTACCAAAATCAGTTGAGCCAGTTTTTTCTCTAGGTTTTGTAATTCCAGGAATTCCTATAAGCTCAGCATTTTTAATGAAAAGATCATTTAATGACAGCACAGGTATCTTATTATCAAGAGATTTCCCTTCTGTCAGCTCATATTCTACTCCACTCATAATAGCTGCACCTCTGATTACATCTTTAAAACGTTCTACTACAGTATCAAGATATTCTCTCGAAAAAGAACGAAGTGAGAACTTACCTACTGCTTTTGCTGGAACTACATTCTCTGGTCCAGGTAATTCTTTGACAGTATAGTGCATACGTACATCATCTTTTACATGTTCTCTCATAAATTCTATTCCTTGAAAAGATAGAAGCAGAGCATCAAAAGCACTTCTTCCACTTTCAGGCATCAAGGCAGCATGAGCTCTCTTTCCATGATAAGTCACAACAAAAGATGATTGAGCCAAACATTTTATATCTGTGCAAGTATCTGGAGCTCCATGCATCATCAATGCTACATCTATATCTTTGAAATATCCTGCTTTGAGCATATTTAATTTCCCACCAAAAGTTTCTTCTCCAGGAGTTCCATAGACCACTATTGAAAAATCTTTATCTTTAATTATATTTTTTAATGCTGCTGCTGCTCCTACACAAGAAGGTCCCTGCATATGATGTCCACAACCATGCCCCAGTCCCTGCAATGCATCATACTCACAAAGTATTCCTATTCTTGCTCCACCATTTCCTTTATTATACACAGCTCTGAAAGCTGTTGGTAAGCCTGCTATTCCTCTTTCCACCTGAAAACCATTTTCTTCTAAATAGTTTGTCAATACCTCTGCTGCTTTTACCTCGTTTCCATCACACTCTGGATTATCAAAGATAAAATCTGACATCTCTATTAACTTCTTTTTCTCTATTTCTATTTCCTTAAATAACTTTTCTTTCATTTTTTCTCCTCTTTTTTACATTGGTCCTAATTTTATAATTTGTGCTATTATAATCATAACTGATCCTACCACTAACCATAGGATAAAACATTTCCACATAAATTTCATCCAACGGTCATAAGGGATATTAGCTGCTCCTATTATTCCCATTAATGCAGTTGATGTAGGAAGAATATAGTTACAGAAACCATCTCCAAAGTTAAATGCTAAAATTGTAGTCTGTCTTGTCATTCCAATTAAGTCAGCTAAAGGAATCATTATAGGCATAACTACTGATGCCTGCCCTGAACCTGATGTTATAAATACATTTATTATTGTATTAGCAATCAACATTCCTACTCCCTGCAGATAGAAAGGAATAAGATTCAACACTTTAGCAAGGGAATGAACAACAGTATCAATGATCTGTCCATCTGCCATTATACTACCTATACTTCTTGCAAGTCCAATTATAAATGCTGCTCCTAACATTATTTTACATCCATTTAGAAATTCTTTACATATTGTATTAGCATCAAACCCAGCTATTATTCCTACTACTATTCCTAAAGTAAGAAAAATACAAGACTGCTCTTTTAAACTCCAACCAAGTAGTATACATCCATAAACTATTGCTCCCAATGCTACTACCAAACATAAAATTATAGTCCATTTACGTCCATCCATCTCTCCAAAATTTTCTAAATTAGTAGTTTCTTTAAGTTCATTTTTCAGATCTAAATCATACATAGGAGAAATCTCTGGATTTTTTCTTACTTTCTTTGCATATCTTACCAGATATATATTTGTTGCTATAAAATATACTATAAAACATATAGAACGATATCCTATTCCTGAATACAAAGGAAGATCTGCTATTTTTTGACTAATTATTGTTGTACTGACATTGAGAGTTCCTGTAGAAAAACCAATAGCTCCTCCCAATAGAATTATAGCTACTCCACAAATAGAATCCAATCCCAATGCCAATGACATCATTACCATTACAGGAGCAAAGGCAATAAACATATTTACTCCTTGAGTTGTACATATAAGTCCAAATACTAAAGTAAGAATAGGAATAAATACACCTATATGATTAGAAAATTTCTTTGCCAGTTTAGCTATTACTGTTTGAAGAGCTTCACTTTTAGTCAGCATATGAAATGCTCCCCCTGAAAATAGTATTACCAATAGAAGATCTATATTTTTAATAAAGGCTTCTACTATATACATAGGAATCATTAATGGATTCACTGGAGTATTTTTTATATAATTAAATTTAGTTGGATCTATTACTTTTATCCCTTTTTCATTAGCATATCTTGCATATTCTCCCCCTGGAATAATCCAAGTCAAAACTACTGCAGTCACTATAATAACAAAAATAATAACAAAAGTGTGTGGCATTTTAAACTGTTTTTTAGGCTTTTCTTTTCCTTTTTCCATAACTTTTCTCCTCTTTCCTATTTTTTTGTATTAAAACCATGCATAGTTTTGTATTGCTTTTTTAAATTAAAATTATTATAATACAATTATAACTATTAGTCTAATTTAAAATTGTTTTATTTAGTATAGCCTAAAGCTATATTTTACTAAAAGGAGAAAGATTATGGACTTAAGAGAACAAGAATATGTTACAGTTTTGGCTAAACATGGAAATATTACAAAAGCAGCTGAAGAATTATATGTTTCCCAGCCTACTCTTAGTATTTTTCTAAAACGTCTGGAAGAGAGAATGGGAATAAAGCTATTTCAATATATTGGAAAAAAAATGGTTCTTACCCAAGCAGGAGAATTATATGTAAAAAGAGCAAAAGAACTTCTCATAATCCAAAATCAATTTTTAGGAGAACTTTCAGATTTAGTTGCTGGATATACTGGTAGAATAAGAATTGGAACTCATATTCGTCGTACCAGCTTTTTCATTCCAGAATTACTTGTAAAATTTGAAAAAAGCTATCCAAATATAGAGATTGTTTGTTCTGAAACAAGTAGTGAAGAAATGGAAAAAATGTTATTAGAAGGTGAATTAGATATTATCTTTACAAATAAGTTAATGTCCCTTGATAAGCTAAATGTTATTTCTATCTATAAGGATAAACTTCTTCTTGCTATTTCTCCCAATAACCCTGCCTGCAAGTATGCTGTTAAAATTAAAGATCATGAATACCCATGGTTAGATTTAAATCATGTAAAAAATAATAGATTTATAATTCAAGATATTGAACAAGCTACAAGAACTTTTACTAATAAAGCTTTGGCACATGCTAAAGTCAATCCTGAAAAGATTTTTGTTATCAGAAATATGGAAGCTGCTTCTCAACTTGCTGCTGAAGAATATGGTGTTGCCTTTACTATGGCAAGTTATGCAAAATATTTTTCTTACTACAAACCAGTGAATTTCTATGAAGTGGGGGCTCCTGATTTTTTTGTAAATATTTGTGTTGCCTATAGAAAAGATTTTTATCTTCCTACATATATTCAAGATTTTATTTCCTTGATTAGAAAAACCTTTGTATAAAAAAGTTTTAAAATATATGTCTGTTTTTTATAAAACATTGGAGGGAAAATATATGATAGATAATAACACTTTATTGAGAGAAGGATTAGAAGCTTTTTCTAATTTTATAATAATAAATGCTGATGGAGAAGTAGTTTATCTAAACAAGGTCTATGCCCGACTGCTGGGAATTGACCAAAAAGACGCTATTGGAAAGAGAGTGGATAAAATCATCCCCAATACAAGACTGCTTAATGTTATAAATACTGGTATTCCTGAAATAGGGGCAGTAATGAATCTCTTTGATCATGAACATAATAAAAATATAACACTAATTTGCAACAGATATCCTATTATGTATGAAGATAAAATTATAGGAGCAGTGGCTATGACTACTCTAAACAATATGTCAGAAGTGAAAGCTCTAGAAAAGGAAATAACAAAAATTAAAGAAGAAAACAGAAAAATTAAAAAACAGCTGGAACATTATCAGCAAACTTCAAATCCTTTGTCGCGAGTAATTGGAATATCTTCTGAAATAAAGAAATCAAAAGATCTAATAGAAGAGTATGCAAAATCTAATTTCCCTATACTTATAACTGGAGAAACAGGGGTAGGAAAAGAAGTTTTTGCTGATGCAATTCAATATTTAAGTAATCGAAGCTTGAACAACTATATAAAAATAAACTGTGCTTCTATTCCAAAGGACTTGCTGGAAGCTGAATTATTTGGTTATGAAGAAGGAGCTTTTTCAGGAGCTAGGAAAGGTGGAAAAATTGGAAAATTTGAATTAGCAAATAATGGAACTATTCTATTAGATGAAATAGGAGAGATGCCACTTTCATTACAAGCAAAATTACTTCGTGTCCTTCAGGAAAAAGAGATAGAGAGAGTTGGAGGGCTGGAAACAATAAAGTTAAATATAAGGATCATCTGCTGTACAAATTCTGATTTGGAATATCTGGTAAAAGAAAAAAAATTCAGAGAGGATTTATATTATCGAATAAATGTAGTGGAACTCGATATTCCACCTTTGAGAGAGCATATAAAAGATATCCCCATTCTATGCAAATATTTTATAAATAAATTTAATGAAGAAGAGTATTTTGAAATTAAAGAAATCTCTCCTCAAGTATTAGAGATATTTAAAAAATATGACTGGCCAGGAAATGTAAGGGAATTAAAACATGTTATAGAAAGAGCAGCTTTTTTATGTAAAGGTGACAGTATTGAATTAAAAGACTGTCAATTTTTTCTGAATAAGATAAACACTTCTAAAAACTCTGTAAAAAACAAGAGTTCTCTAAAAAATATAAAGAATGACAGTGAAAAAAATGCAATAATTGAAGCTTTAAAAAAATCTAAAAATAATAAAACAAAAGCTGCTGCATTACTGAATATAAATAGAAGTCTGCTCTATTTTAAAATGAAAAAATATGATATTGAGCAATGACACCTGTTAATAACAGCAACACTTTGTCCTAGAAATAGGACTTTTTTCATTTTATAAAAAATAATTTTTCTGAAATAAAGATATATTTTGATTGGCATAAAAAATGCTTATATAATACTAACCTCTATTCACCATATCACCAAAATACAACATCTCTATAACATAAGCAAAGAATAGTATAGTAGTAAAGTAATTGGAGGTATCCTATGATTAAAAATATAAGTGTAATTGGTGCTGGAACAATGGGACATGGGATAGCAAATGCATTTGCTAGGTATGGCTATAAAATAAGTATGTATGACAGAAATAAAAAAAATCATGAAAATGTGATGGATGAAATAAAATCTGAATTAGAATTTATGGCAGAAGAAAAATATATAGATAAAGAATTAATAAATTCAACCTTATCTAATATAAAGATTTTTTCCAATTTAGAAGAAACAGTTAAAGATTCTGACTATGTAATAGAAACCATCTCTGAAGATGTAAAATCAAAACAAGAACTATTTAATCAATTAGATAAAATCTGTCCTATAGATACAATATTATCCAGTAATACATCAAGCTTATCATTATCAGAAATTACAAAAGATATTTCCAGTGAAAGAAAAAAACGTGTAATGATATGTCATTGGTATAATCCAGCTCACCTTATGCCTATAATAGAACTTTCATATTTTGGAAATATGTCTGAGGATATATTTTCAGATGTCTATGCTCTCTATATAAGTATTGAAAAGCAACCAATAAAAGTAAGAAAAGATATTCCAGGAATGATAGCTAATAGATTGCTTCATGCACTGGCAAGAGAGGTTTTTTATCTTGTTGAAACAGAAGCTGCTTCATCAGAAGATATTGAAAAAGCATTAAAATATGGTCCAGGATTTAGAAGTGCTACAACTGGAATATTAGAATCAGCCGATTTAGGAGGATTGGATATATGGTGTACAGTGGAGGATAATCTTTTTAAAGAATTGAACAACTCTGACAGAGTCTGTGATTTAATGAAGCAAAAAGTTAAAGAAGGTTGTTTAGGTTTAAAAACTGAAGAAGGATTTTTTAAATATCCTAAGGATGAAAAAGAAAAAATAAGGAAAGATTTTTTTAGACGACTAATAATTCAGCTTAAAGCAAGTAAGAATTATTAAAACAGAGGAGGAATAAACATGAAGAAGACAATTATCACAGCAGCAATAACTGGAGCAGTACATATTCCAAGTATGTCTGAATATCTTCCTGTTACTCCACAGGAGATAATAGATGAAGCTGTGGCTGCTCATGAAGCAGGGGCAGCAGTAGTCCATATACATGCAAGAAAAGAGGAGAATGGTGAACCCACAGGAGATCCTGAAATAATGAAGAATATTGTAGATGAAATAAGAAAAAAATGCAATGTTGTAATAGGAATAACTACTGGAGGAGCTATTGGAATGTCTTCTGAAGAAAGACTTGCAGCTGTTCCTTCCTGTAAAGCAGAACTTGCTTCATGTAATGCTGGTTCTGTAAATTTCTGTTTTTCTCCTATTGCAGACAAAATAAAAGAACCAAAATATGGCTGGGAAATTCCATTTGTTAAAAATACATATAATCTTCCTTTTATAAATACTTTTCAAGGAATAGAAGATTATATAAAAGTTATGAAAGAAAATGGTACAAAGCCTGAATTTGAAGTATATGAAGTAGGAATGATAAATAATATCGCATATTTTATGAAAAAAGGCTTATTAAAAGGTCCTGTATATATTCAATTTGTTTTGGGAATTATGGGGGGACTTCCTGCTACAGTGGATAATCTTCTATTTTTATACAATACAGCAAAAAAACAACTAGGAGATAATTTTGTATGGTCATGTGCTGCAGCTGGAAAAGATCAATTTGATATAGTAACAGCAGCTGTTATTCTTGGGGGAAATGCAAGAGTTGGAATGGAAGATAATCTATACATAGAAAAAGGAAGACTAGCAAATTCAAATGTAGATGGAGTAAAAAAAATAAAGGAAATCATAGAATTATTAGGAAAGGAAACAGCTACATCAGATGAAGCAAGAGAAATTCTTCTTGCTGAATAAAATTCATCTAAAATAAAAAATATCTTGGAGGTAAGACATGATTAAAAAATTAACAAATTTCTGTACAAACATGGTACAGGCATTTTTACCTGATCCTTTTATTTTTGCATTAATATTATCAGCAATAGTATTTTTATTAGGAGTACTGACAAATGGAGAAACACCATATCAAATGGTATTGCATTGGGGAAATGGATTCTGGGGGTTTTTAGGATTTTCAATGCAGATGGTACTTGTAATAATATTTGGAAATTGTCTGGCAACTGCTCCAATTTTTCATAAACTGGTAAAAAAACTTGCTTTAATTCCAAAGACTCCAAAGCAGGCAGTCGCATTTGTTACTTTTTCAGCAGCTATAGCTACTCTGATTCAATGGGGGTTTGGATTAGTAATTGGAGCTATTCTTGCAAAAGAAGTTGCAAAAACAGTAAAAAAAGTGGATTATCCTCTTTTAATAGCATCTGCATATTCAACATTTATGCTATCTGTTTTAACTAGTTCAATCACATTGAAAGCAGCAAGTAATGTAGATGAGCTTACAAAAATAACTGGGGGAACAGTTACTCAACTTATTTCTCTGGGAACTACAAGTTATCACATCACTACTTTAATAGCCCTTTTAATAATGCTTATTACTCTTCCTTTGTTAAATGCAGCTATGCATCCTAGTGAAGAACATACAAAAACTATTGATGCAAATTTATTAAAAGAAGAAACTGTAGTAATGGAAAGACCTGAAAAACCTACTGTGGCTCAACGTCTCGAATACAGTAAAATCATACCAGTATTGATATTTATCTCAGGAATCACTTTTGTAATAAATCACTTTTTCATCCTTGGTAAAAGTCTTAATATTGATATAATGAATTTCATTCTTCTTATATTTGGAATTTTACTACATAAAACACCTATCAACTATATACAGGCTGTTGGAAATGCTGCAAGAAATTCAGCAGGAATTATATTACAGTTTCCGTTCTATGCTGGAATTATGGGAATGATGACAGGATTAAATTCCACTGGAGTATCAATAGCAGGATTGATATCTGAAAAAATGGTAGCTCTTTCTTCACCTCATACATTTCCTCTGTTATCTTTTGGAAGTGCAGCTATAGTAAATATGTTTGTTCCATCTGCTGGAGGACAATGGGCTGTACAGGCACCAGTATTATTTCCAGCAGGACATGCATTGGGAGTAAGTCCAGCATTGACTACTATGTCTTTGTGCTGGGGAGATACATGGACAAATATGATACAGCCATTCTGGGCATTACCTGCTTTGGGAATAGCTAAACTTGGTGTCAGAGATATTATGGGATACTGTGTAATGGTATTCTTATGGACAGGAATTATTATTCTGGCATCAATACTTATGTGGACATATATATTTTAAAAAATCTTAAAACTAAAAGAGGGTGATTTTTGAATCAACCTCTTTTTTTTATATTCAATATGTTTTCTACATATAATTTAATCTTCTATAAAATTTACCTCTTTTATTTCTGATATTTTATTAACTTCTTTATAAAATCACTTGCAGGGTTTTTCAATATATTTTCTGGAATATCAAACTGTTCTATTAAGCCATTATTTAAAATCAGCACTTTCGTCCCCAATCTCAAAGCCTCTTCTACATCATGTGTCACAAATAGTATAGTAAGCCCTGTTTCACTTTGTATTCTGATTATCTCATCTTGTAAATTTTTACGAGTAATTTCATCTACTGCACTGAAAGGTTCATCCATGAGAAGAATATCTGGTGAGGCTGCTAAAGCTCTTGCAATCCCTACTCTTTGCTGCTGCCCTCCTGAAATCTCATCTGGATAATGTTCTAAAAGTTCTTCATCTAATCCCACAATTTTCAGCCATTTATGAACTGCCATCTTTGTTCTTTTTTTATCATTTCCATTAAGGAGAGAAGGAACATATGAGATATTCTGCTCCACAGTCATATGAGGGAAAAGTATACTTCCCTGAATAGCATACCCTATATTACGCCGTAAATCTACTGGATTGCTTTTCAAAATATCCTTTCCATCAATCAATATACTTCCCTCATCAAAACTAAGAAGTCTATTTACTAATTTTAAGAGAGTAGTTTTTCCACATCCTGAAGGTCCTAGAATTGTAACAAATTCTCCTTCTTTTATTTTCAAATTTATATCTTTGAGAATCTTTTTATCCCCATAACTTTTAGAAATATTTTTAAATATAATTTTATCTTTCATAATCTTACTCCTTCACATATCCTTTTTCAATCAAAAATTTATGTGCCACATTACTAGGTTCCATCTTCATACTTTCAACCTGATAATTCATCTCTGCCATATCTTTGTCAGTTATACTATTTTCAAGCTTTAAGAGAATATCTTTTAATTCTGGATGAGTTTCAAATACCTCTATTCTCACAACATTTCCAGCCTTATATGAAGGATAGAAAGAAAGGTCATCTTCAAGTACAACAATATCAGCATCTGCCAGCTGTCCATCTGTTGTAAATATATTCATCGCATCAATTTTTTCATCTTTTATAGCCTGATATTTCAATCCAATATCCATATCCATTGTAGATGAAAATCTCATGTGATAAGCTTTTGATAAAGCATCATATCCATCTTCACGTTCAAAGAAATCATACTCTGCTCCAAAAATTAGTTTGTCAGATACTTTTGCTAAATCTGAATAAGTCTTTAATCTATATTTATCTGCTGTTTTTTTATTCACTGCCAAACCATAAGTATTATTAAATCCATACATTCCATGCCATATCATATTAAAATCTTTCTGATACTTCTTATTCATCTCTTCAAAAAGCTTTTCTGTATAGATTCCTTTTTCTTTTAATACCTGATTCCATCCTGTTCCTGTATACTCTGGATATAAATCAAATTTTCCAGCTTCCATTCCCAGCTGAATATTAGTAGTTCCTCCTCCAACTCCAGATGTGAGCTTTACAGTTAAATCTGTATCATGTTCTATTAATTCCTTTAACATCTCTCCCAAAATATATTGCTCTGTCATAGGCTTTGTAGCTATATGAATTACATTTGAAACAGGTGTAAAAAATGCAGAAACGACAAATTTAATCAATATTGCAGTACCTATAACTCCCATAATAGCAGTATAGATATACTTGCTCTTTTTCCTTATTGACAATAATTTTTCTCCAAAATTAAGAATTGCATCAAAGAAAATTGCCAGAAAAGCAATAAGCAGACTTCCTGTCATAGTCATAATTGGATTATTTGTTGTAATTCCACGATAAATTGCTACTCCCAATCCTCCTGCTCCTATGAAAGAAGCTATCCCTGCCAGTGCAATTGTCATAGTAACCATACTTCTGAATCCTGAAAAAATAACTGGAAATGCTAAGGGAAACTTTATTCTAAAAAGAATCTGCCATGTTGTGCTTCCCATTCCCTTTGAAGCTTCTAATATAGCTGGAGAAACATTTGCAAGTCCAATATAGGTATTTCGTACCATTGGAAGCATTGCATATATAATAAGTGCAGTAATTGCTGTCTTGTTTCCTATACCTGAAAAGGGTATAAGGAATCCCAACAGAGCAATAGATGGAATAGTATATAAAAAATTTACAACAGATAAAATAATCTTTGAAATATAACGAAATCTTTCAATAAAAATACCGATCCCAAGACCTATTACAGCAGCAATTATTACAGCTGTAAATGAGATATAAATATGCTGCCAGAGTAAATCTAAAAAGAAATTTTTTCGTTCTAATAATATTTTAAAAATTTGTATAATCATAGAAACTCCTTAATCTTTTTTTAATTTGATAAAGAGAATGACTTCTAAATAAAAATATAACTTTAGTTTTTTAGCCATTCTTACAAATAGACTTTGATATTTATACATATCAATTATGTTGTTATTTAAGTATAACATTTAAAATCTGACATCAGTATGTCATAGTTTAAAAATAAAAAATTAAGAAATTATAATAAATATGAAAAAAGATATAAATAGAAAAATGGTGCTGTATCAAAAAACAGTACCATTTTGCTAAATTATAAGTTTTATTCCCTTTAAACATTAAAATATATCTTTTTCATCTACCCAGATATTAATTTTATAAACTCATTTGCAGCAGGAGTCAGAAATTTATTTTTTATATAAACATACTGTATCTCCCTTTGAATATCCTCTTCATCAAAATCAAGAGCTGTTACCAATCCACTTTCCAATTCTCTTTTTACAGAATTTACAGAAAGAATTGAAATTCCAATATTATTAATAACAGATTCCTTAATAGCTTCCTGATGACTGATAAAAAGTTTATTATTAAAATCAAAATTATATTTTTTAAATACCTTATCTAAAAATTTAGACTGAGATGAAGTTGGTTCTTTTGTTATATACAAGTCATCTGCAACATCAAATAAAGAGCAGGATTTCTGTCCAAATAATCTATGCTTATTTCCCACTATTAGTTTCAGATTATCATCAATATACTTATTAATAACGTAATAATTATCTTCTTCTACAATATAGTCTGAAAGAAAAATAAATTCCAGTTGATTTTTATGCAGCATATTCAATATATTTTTAGAAGAATTAATTATCATATTTATCTCTATTTTTGGGTATTTATTATGAAATTTTGAAATAAATTCAGGCATCAGATACACTCCAATAAAGTTTGTTGTTCCAAAATTTAAAGTTCCATGTTCTAAGTTTTCAATCTGCTTTATATACTCTCTTGCATTATAATAAGATGCCAACATCTCCTCTGCATATTTTTTAAAATATTCCCCCTGAACAGTGAGAAATATTTTCTTCCCAATACGATTAAAAAGAGGCACATTAAGCTCATCTTCCAGAGCCTGAATTCTTTTGCTTAAAGCTGGCTGTGAAATATAGAGTACTTCTGATGCCTTTGCAAAGTGCTTTATTTCTGCTAAAGTTACAAATGATTCTATTTTATCTATATCCATAAAAATCTCCTCCCACACAAATGATAACAAAAAGTTATCAAAATGTAAAGATAATTCGATTGCATTAATAAACTGAAATGTTTATAATAGATTCAACAGTAACTCATTAAATACAAAAATTACTAAAATCGATTTATTAGTAAATGTTAAAACAAAGGGAGGAAGAATTAAAATGTCAGTCACTCAAAAGAAAAATCTAGTACCCATACTCAGTACCATAGGGGCAGTTATTGTATTCTTTGTAATACTATTAATGCCTCTGCCTCAAGGAATGTCAGCAGCAGCTCAAAAAAGTTTAGCTCTGTTTACATTTGCATTAATAATGTGGATTGCTAAGCCAATTCCTATTTATCAAACTTCAATTATTATCATTTTGCTACTTCCATTAATTGGAGCTGTAAAAAAACAAAGTCAGGCTTTTGAAACTTTAGGTTATAGTATTATCTGGCTAATGGTAGCCGCATTTGTATTAACTTCAGCAATGAGTGCTTCAAATCTTGGAAAAAGAATTGCACTTATTCTAACAACTAAGTTCTCAAAAACTCCTACTCAAACATTAATAGTTTTTGTATTCATTAACTATATATTAGCATTCTTTGTCCCATCTACAACTGCAAGAGCTTCACTGATTGCTCCAATCATCTTAGTTATACTTGAAGTGTACAAAGCTGTTCCAGGAAAAAGTAATTTTGGAAAACTGATAATGCTTCAGGGAGTACAAAATAATGCCTTTGCTACATCAGTAGTAATGACTGCAACTTCAGCACAAGTATTAGCTCTTGGATTTATAAATGAACAAACTGGAGCAAGTGTTGGATATATGTCTTGGTTGTTAGGTTCTCTTCCTCAGGCTCTTCTTACTACTATAATCGCCTTTATTGTGGGACTTAAATTATACAGCCACAAAAATGAACTTGGAGATGTAATGAGTAATGCTACAATTTCATTGAAAAAACAACTGACTGATCTTGGACCTATGTCAACAAATGAAAAGAAAGCATTATTTATCTTCATGCTAACACTATTTTTATGGGCAACAGGAGATTACCAGCAAGCATGGTTTGGGTTTAAAATCAGTACTGAACAAACTGCTGTTTTAAGTATGCTTCTTTGCCTGCTTCCTGGAATTGGAGTTATCACTTGGAAACAAGCAAGTATCAAATGGGACTTGATGGTATTCTCAGCAGGAGCTTATGCTGTAGGAAATGCTGTAGACAATACTGGTGGAGCTGCATGGGCCATTGATAAATTAATAAATATTATTGGATTGGATAAAATGTCTCATTCTCTAGTGGCAATCACTTTAATTTTTATAACTGTATTCAGCCATCTTATCTTTACAAGTAAAACAGTAAGAACAACTATCTTGATTCCAGCCATTATTGCATTAGCAAAACAGCTCGGTATGGACCCAGTGTCACTAGCTCTTGTTTGTTCTTTTGGAATAGCATATACAATTACACTGCCACCACACTCAAAAGTTAATACTCTATACTTTGGTACTGGGTACTTTGATGTTAAAGATGAACTTGTGTATGGATTAATTTCTTGTTTCATAGGATCATGCTCACTATCATTGATTTACTTCACATGGATAAAATTTGTTATATAAGGAGATAAATAATTATGGAAAGAAAAGTACTTTTGGCTATAGCAGATGGATTAGGAGACAGACCTTGTGAGGCACTTGGAAATAAGACTCCTTTAGAATATGCTGAAACCGAAACTTTAGATATGCTTGCAAAAAATGGGACAACAGGAATTATGGATTTATACAAAGCAGGAGTACCAGTAGGTACAGACCTTGGACATCTGATTCTATTTGGTTATGGAATTGAAGATTATCCTGGAAGAGGTCCTATTGAAGCTTTTGGAAAGGGAATGGAATTAATAGAGGGTGACATTGCCTTTAGATGTAACTTCGCAACTGTTGATGATGATATGAATATAGTTGACCGTAGAGCTGGAAGAATCAGAGAGGGAACAAAAAAACTGGCAGACGCTTTAAGTGGAATGATGATTGATGGAATTACAGTTCTTTTCAAAGAAGCAACTGAACATAGAGCAGTTATGGTTCTTAGAGGGGAAAATTTATCTTCTGCTATCTCTGATACAGATCCTAAAAAAGAAGACCTTAAAATAAAAACTTCTACAGCAAAAGATGACAGCAAAGAAGCTGCTTTCACTGCTGATCTATTGAATAAAGTTATTGTAAAAGCTCATGAGATTTTGAAAAATCATCCTTTGAATATAAAAAGAATTGAAGAGGGAAAATTTCCAGCTAATTGTATTGTTACAAGAGGAGCAGGAAAAATGCCTAAAATAGAAAAAATAACAGAAAAATTAAAATTTAAGGCCTGCTGCATTGCTGCTGAAGATACAGTTCTAGGTGCTGCAAGATTAGCTGGATTTGAAACTGTAACTGACAGCAGTTTTACAGGAAATATTGATACAAATATTGAAAAAAAAGCAAAGGCAGCTGTGGGAGCTTTAAAAACTAATGATCTTGTAGTCTTACATTACAAAGCTACAGACTTAATGGGGCATGACAACAATCCTCAGGGAAAAGTTGAAGCCATAGAAAAATATGATAAAATGCTTAAAATTGTTCTTAACCTCATAAAAGAAGAAAAATTAAATGATGTAATTATTGCCCTTGCTGCTGACCATTCAACACCTTGTGAAAGAAAGGAACATAGTGGCGATCCTGTTCCTGTTGTTATAAATGGAAAAAGTATCAGAAAAGACTACGTTGAAAAATATGATGAAATTTCTTGCAGTCAAGGTGGGTTAAATAGAATTAAAGGTTCTGATTTTATAAGTATTCTACTTGATTATTTAGAGTTAGTAGTTAAACAAGGAAATTAATTATTTTGAATTTAATTGATATTAAAAGTTATTATGTAAAAAGGTGTCAGTCTTCAAAAGTTCTAACACCTTTTTTATTTTGGAAATACAATATCTATGACACTCATATATAAATAGATAAATATTTTCAAAGCAAATTGAAATTAGTGGATTTTTTAGTCCATAAAATCATAGTGAAAATTACAGATAAATCTATAATTTTTTCAAAAAGGACTCTCCATTATCTGGAAGTATTCTTCCAAAATATTCAGCTACAGTTTGCCCAATATCTGAAAGAGTCTTTCTTTCTCCTATATTTTTTCCACTTAATTTATTTTTTTTATAAACTAAAATTGGTACTAATTCTCTTGTGTGATTGGAATGACCAATATTTGGATCATTTCCATGATCTGCAGTCACTATAAGTATATCTTCCTCATCTAATAATTCCATAACTAATTTTAATTTTTTATCTACAACTTCAAGTCTATTCCCATATCTTACTGAATCTTCCTGATGTCCAGCTAAATCTGTTTCTTGTATATTAGCACAAATAAATCCAGTTTTATTTTCTTTAATCTCCTTAATTAGTCTGTCCATAATTTCATCACTATCTACACCAAAAATAGATTTCCCATTTAGATTCTCAACTATATCTGCAACCTTTCCTATTAAAATAGTTTTGGCTGCTCCTTCTAAAATCTTTGGCAACTGTACCCCACTATTGATTCCATATCCCATATGTTGTACTTTATATCCTTTTTTATAAACTCCAGACTTTGGAGCATTTATTCCTGCAAAAATCAAGTCTTTGCATTCATAGGCATCTTTTATATTTTCTAATGTTACTTCTTCACCACCAAAAGTTATAACCCTAGGAACTTTTACAGCTCTTCGTACAATTTTTCCTATCTTTAATAATTCATCATAGCTTATGAGATCTAAAGCTCCAGTTATATTATAAACTTGTCCTAAGTCAGCTTCAAGATTATCCCCTACAGTGGCACACTTATTTATTATTAGTATTTCTTGTGGAGAACCAAATCTTTCAACTGAATAACCATACTCTTTAAGTTTTTTCTCTACTTCATCAATAGCTTTATAAAAAGGTTCAACTTTAGGTTTTTTAGGATAGGTTCCCATAAGTTCTTGATGTCCATAAAAAGTGTCACACCAAAAGTGCATTAAATTTGCTTTTCCGTACACAGCTTCCTTTGAATATTTTACATTTCCAATTTCTAGTTCTGCTGCATTGGCAATACCTAATCTTTCTAAATTAGGTATATATAAATTAGGATTGCTCTCCAATACACTTTTATATGTATTTGCTCCTATGTCTTGAGGTCGAACCATTTCTACATCTTTCATTTCACCAATTCCAAAACTATCTAATACCAATACTACAAATCTTTTCATAATTACATCTCTCTTCCTAAACTGTCATAAATACCTATAATTTTAGGATTTTTATCCTTTATTCCTTCAATCAATGCTACATTGCTTCTTGTAACAAATATCTGAGTTCTAAAAGCTCCAATAACTGTTTCTCCTACTTTATTATTTCCACATATTTCAAAATAATAATCAATACTCTCCATAGTAGGAAACTCTATTGTTTCTCTTCTCATTTTTTCAAACTCTTTCCCTACTAAAATATTTTTCATTCCAGAGCGCCTATAGTGTCCCCCACCATAACAATAGGATTTTTTATCTAAATTATGAGATATTTCAGATACATAAACAATTGCAGGTATTTCTCCATCTAAATTTTTACTGTTAAATGGAGTTGTTCCTGTCAGAGCATGTCCTGGTTCCCCATGAGTTCCACCATGAACTTTTATATCCTCAATATTTTCTAAAGAAGTAACTGATGGCATATTCAATTGCTCCACAATAATTCCCATATCTTTCAATATTTTCTCAGCTTTTTTTATTGTTTCAATATTTTTAGTTCCTTCAATTATATTTTTATCAAAGTTATATAAAAAACATGGAAAAGATGTAAGTCCATTAATTCTGACATTTTTAAATTTCAAAATATTTTCAGACACTTCTTTTATTTCATCTAAATAAAATCCACCACTTTGACCTGAGTAAATTTTACTGTCTTTTTCCAAAACTCTTAACATTATATCTTGAATTTTTCCATATTTTTTTGCTATTGAATTAATCTCTTTTATTTTTTCTAAAGAATAAACAGTTATAATCTCAGGATTATGACAAATAACCCTTTCTACAAGAGCTGAAGGAATTTGAACTAAATGACCAACATTTCCAAGTTTTACTCCGTTGTTCATCATAACTAAAGTTTCTTTAAAATCTACAGTTACAACACCACAAAATCCAATTTCAATCAATTTTTTAGCTAAATATGGAATTCGCCCAAACTGTTTTGTCATAACATAAAGTTTTATTCCATTCTTTTGTGCTTTTTCATAAAGATCTCTTCCATTTTTTAAAATAGCATCTACATCCAAAACATATGTATCTGGTAAAATTTCACCTTTTTGATGAAGTTCTATTGCTGTTTTTATTAATTCAGAATTTTTTTCTTGCAAAACATCCAAAAACATATTATTTCACCTCTTTTGCCATTCGATAACTCTCTTTTAATATTCTAACTATTGTTTCTACCCCAGCTCTATTAGGGTTTATTCTAATCATCCTTTTTTCTAAAGTTGAATCTAGGGCTCTAAAAGTACCTGAAACTCTATAGAACAATGGTGAAAATTCATACTTTGACTCTGCACCTACAGGATTTGGCAAAGCTCCTAATTTTTCAGCATGAATCAGCATCTCTTCAGCAATATTTTCTTTTAACTCCACAATAATCACTTTAGACTGTGCATTCACAAGATAAGCTGCATTTATAAATTCTAATTCTCCATTATTAAATAAGGTGTACAATTGATCATTTACCTCTCCTTGAATAGCAAGTGATACAGGTGCATATACCAAACCTTTTAAAACATCTAATGCTTCATGTCCTTGGACTTGCCCTCCTCCAGAGTAGTTACTTTTGACTATTTTTTCAATAAATTCTTTTTTTCCAACTATACACCCAATTCCTTCAGGCCCTAATAATTTAAAAGTTGAAAATGCTGAAAGATCAGCACCTAATTCACTGCCAATTTCTTTTACCTTCATAACAGCATAATTATCATCTGTAACTATGGGTATTTGGTATTTTTTGATTTCATCAATAACTTCTTTTATATTATATGAATCATCTATTTTTTGACGAGTATATTGTATTAAGGCAGCATGAAAAATATTATTTTTTAATACCTCATTTAATTCACTTAAGTTATTAAAATCAGCCTCGACTTTTTCTATTCCCATTATTTTAAAAGTTACATTAGTTGTAGGGTAAACTGGAGCTTTATGTACTAATACTTTTCTTTCTTTTTTCTCATCTAAAATACTATAAAGTCCCCACTTTATAGCTGCTGTTCCTGAACCTCTTACAAGTACTGCTGCTTCACTGTTAAAAAACTCTGCTATAACTTTTTCAGCTTTCTCTGTAGTTAAAGGTTTATTTAATTTTTTAACAACTCCAAGATCACCTCTAGTTAAAATTTCATGCCCTTGAAAATGCCTTGTTATTATATCTATCATTTTAAATTGTTTCTCTTTTGCTGCTTCTATTCCTATAGACTCCAATGGATATGTTCTCATTATTTACTCCTAATTCCTAAAATTTTTTTTGGATTTTCTACCAATATCTTTTCTAAAAGTATCTCTTGTACTCCTATTTTTCTTAATCTTGGAAGAAAATTTTCAATTAAATATGCATAACCAATTCCACCATTGACTTTTAAATGAGATTTTCTTGTTAAATCAACAGACATTATTATTTTATCACTCCACCCTTCATCACAGAGTTTCTTTATAAACTGGGCCCTAATTTCATCAGGTAAATAGCTATTTTTTCCAATAGTATCAAATTCTATATAGGCTCCTCTTTTAAGAAGAGATCTTATATAATCTAAATTATTAGCTAAAGCTGTATGACCTAAAATAACTTTATTTAAATCTACTTTTAAATTTTCTAAAAAATCTAGCTGCTCATGTCCTAATTTTCCTAAACTTGTGTGAGTTGTTATAAAAACTCCCGTTGCTTTTTGAGCTATAGCTGCTGCATGAAAAACTTTTTTCTCAAGTTCAGTCATAACTTCAAAACCAGTTCCAATTTCACCAATAAATGTTGCACATTTCTTTTTTCCATCTATTCCAATTCTTATATCATCTATCATTTTTTGAGCTAATTTTTCGACATTTAATTCCTCAACTTCTTTTGGTAAAAATGGTTCTTTATAGTAGCCTGTAGACATATATATTTTTAACCCTGTATTTTCTTCCATTTTCATAACATAATCTACATTTCTACCAATTCCTATATTAGTCACATCTACAATTCTTGTTACTCCAAGCTCTTTTAATCTTAAGAACTCCTTTTTTGTTTCTTCAAAAGAATCTAATTTACAATCTAGATTATTTTTCTCTTTGGAAAGGTCAATTGTTACATGCTCATGCATATATGTTATATCTTTAATCATATTCCCTCCAATTTTTAAATTCTCTGTTGTCTATCTCTTTTAGTGGATAATTTAAAAAATACTCTTTGTAAAGTTCTGCTCTTTTGTCTTCACTTAAAATGAATGCTACTTCCAGTAAAGATTTTAAATATTTTTCACCCTTTGGCACTACTATAACTATTGCACTACCAATATCACCAGTTGGAATAGTTATGGCTGAACAATTCAACATATTCAAAACTTTTAAAAATCCTTTATTTGAACTTTTTTGAATTTCACTAGCTTTTTTACCCATAACCCCCAAAACAGAATCTCCTATTCCTTCAATTTCTATATCTTTTTCTAAATATATAAACATCTTGTAACTCTTAAATATATCTTTTAAAAAAGTTATCATATCCTCTCTTTTATAAGGTCTTTCACTAATCTTTAAAAAGTCTATCTCATAACTTTTACTTAACTTTTTACAATCTTCTAAATGCAAATCTATAACACAGCATTTTTCTATCTTTTCTTGAGATTCAGTTAAAAATATCTCACAAGTTTCTTGTAAATCTGAAAAATTTTGAGCAATCACTCCAATTCCTGGAATGAATTCTATGGAATCAGTAGATTTTTTTCTGCTTCTTCCCTTTATTCCAATTCCAGATAATAAAGCTGAATAAAGATTTAATCCAATGGCAGGTCCCAATACAGATCCTCCTCCATCAGTTCCAATTCCTATGGTATTTAATCCATATAAAATATTTATAGCTGTTCCACTGGATGACCCAATCATTAATTTTCCAGTAATAGGATTTAAAAGATTTAAATCTACAGCTCTTCCTCTATCACTGCAATTATCAATTGTATTCCAAGAATATCCTTTTACAAGTAATTTTTTTATAAATTCATTACTTATTTCACTGGTATCTTTAATTCCAAAAGTTTTGTAGTTAGAGTTTTTTCTGAAAAGTTCTAAAATTATATTTGGATTTTGCTTTTTTACACTTCTTCCTAAAAACTCCTTTGTCCTTTGTATTCCAGAAAGAACTTTTAAATCCATTTCTTCACCTCACTATAATTTAAGAGGAGTAAAAACTCCTCTTAAATTTTTTTATACACCATATAAACCTAAAATTGAAAATATATTTAATAAAATTCCAAACAATATAGCAGCAACTGGTCCTACTGCCATATCTACAAGTGGTTTTTTAGCTGTTTTATTTAATAAATAAACTCCAGCTACAAATAAATACCCAAGACCTGAAGCCATAGCATCAGCTGCAATCATTCCTCCAACAATTAATGCAACTTCTAAAACTTTAGACATAGCTGTTCTAATTTGATCTCCACATCCCTTTACTCCAGGAAATTTGTCCAAGAACTTAGCTATGGCACCAAGAGCATAGATCTCAATGCATATAGTTGCTGCTCCCCCAACAAAGGCAATTAAAGGATTTCCTGAAAAGATTCCTACAGCAAATACAAATGTCATTCCTGCAGGTGCATAAACCCCAGTAGCTATAGCTGTTGTAGCAACTAATGGTACAAATCCAATAGCTCTAGCAAGAGCAGCAAGTCCTGCTTCTGAAGTTTTTCCATCAGCTAAGAGATTTAAAGATATTGGATCTCCTGCTACTAGATGTAAACTTATAGCAGCAGATATTATTCCCCCCATAAGTGCTAATCCTAAAATATTTTTCTTTATTCTTTCAACTCTAGCAGCAAATATATTCAGTAACATTGTATTTGAACCTGGAGCATCTGTTACCACTTTTTCTCTCATAGCAAAAGTTATCATAATTATCATAGCAACAAGCAGAGCCATTCCATCTGGGTTTAAAACTATTTTACTTCCATCAAACATGAATGTTCCATATTTTTGAATAACCTGTCTCACAATTATTGTCAATCCAAAAGTTGTAGCCCCTTTTTTATATCCATACTGATAAGCTACCACTAAGGCTGGAAAAGCAGCAAAGGCAACTATAATAGGAGATCCTACTTTTCCAAGAGATGGTAAAAAATTTACTGGTAATTTAGCAAAAATATCTACAACAACTTTTAAACCTAAAGTTATAAGCAATCCGTAAAATCCACCAGCCACAGTTGAAAATACTGCTCCTTTTTTGTCAGAGCTAAAAGATGATCCTATTATATCAGTTCCTAAAAGAATACTATGAATTAAAATTATATGTGTAGTAAGTGAAAAAGGGATTCCAAACCCTACAACTAAACCAAAACTTAATGCAAAACTTGTAGCTGCTAATGACTTTCTATCCATTCTTCCTTCTAAAAATTCAGGAACAATAGGTCTCAATCCATCATTAAATACAGCCACTCCTCTGTTAGCTAAAAGTGCTGCTAAACTTCCTAATAATACTGCAACTATATAGTTCATCTATACCTCCTATTTTAAAATCTCTGCTAGAATAACTGGTACAACCACATCTATATGTTGAGCTGTAAATCCAAAAGCCTTTTTTCCAGCTGCAATTTCAGCTATAATTTCTTCATTACTTTTTATATTTCCTGGCATTGAAACTGTAGCACAGTTATTTGCTCCTAAAAGTGCAATAGCCATAGCTAAAGCTCCACCACCACCTGTATTACAAGCTCCTAAATAATAATCTGCTGTATTTGTTTTTACATCCATAGCTGCTTCAATATCCGTTTTTACTGTTACAATTGCTTTGTCACCACAAATATTTATTACCATTTGTGCTAATCTGTCTTTATCAATTTGTCCACCTATTACTATTCTTTTCATACTTTTCACTCCCTCATTATTTTTAATAATTAGATATTTTCTAAAATCACACAAATATTTACCAACATATATTTTTTTTCATTTTCTGGTAAAGTCACATCTAAAACTTTTGATAAATCCTTATAGATAAGATGGGCTTTTTCAATATATTCACTTTCTAGTGCCTCTTTAAATACATCTTCATCTATAGCTTTTACTGGCTCATTATTTTTTACTCTCATTATAGCCATTGACAGATGAGTAACCATCATTGCTCCATTCTCTTCAGTTAGTTCTATTTTATATTTTTTACTAAACATTTGGATAACATTCAACATTACATCCTTTGTGCAATCTGTTATAGCTTTTGAACTATTTAATATATCTAGCCTAGTTTGTAAATCCATTTTCCCTCCAATATTTATTTAGTCTATAAGTTTAAATTTTTCTTTATCAAAAAACTTTTTAAATATATTTTTAATAACTTCATTTCCTTTTTTTATTACTATAACAGATTCAGTAGCTAAAAGATTCCCTTCATTTTCATTAAGCTCTTCAATAACTATTCCATGTTTTTCTAAATGTATCATTTTATCTAAAACATCATCATAGTTCCATATAGCTGCATCTATTTTCTTAGCAATCAGGTTTTCAATAACCTCTGAATATTTAATATCTATAATCTTAATATTTTCATTTTTTTGAAAATTAAAATTCGTTAAAAAAATATGATCATTAGATTCAGAGTCTTTTCCAACATTAATTACTTTACAATCTTTTCTTTTTAAAATAACATGTTTTGTCACATAAGTTCTTGGACCAAATTCCTCTATAATCTCCAAATTAAATCCACTATCAATAGCATTTTGAGCAGCTAATTTTGAAACAACACCAAAATGGTAAACACCCTCTTCTATAAGTTTTTGCCTTACATATCCTCCTCTCATATGAGAAAAATATAATGGGATAGGTATTTTCAAACTATTTGTAATGTTGTCCATTATTTTTTTATACCTTTGGGAATATGTTATTGGCATAACACACAAAAGATAGTTTATTTTTAAAATTTCTAATAATTTTTTATAATCTATATTTTCAATAACAGTTCCATATTTGCCTTTTTTCTTTAAATCTATCGCTTTTATATCTGTTAATTCTTTCAAAGCTTTTTGTATTGTTCCTAAAGAAAGTTCTAAGTTTTCTGAATAATTTACTATTGTATCTAAATTATTTTCTATTTCTCTACTTAAAATATCTTTGGATAGGTTTATTATAGCCTTTTGTAATTTTCCAGTTTGATTATTCATAATTTTCCCCTTTTTTAATTTTCATTTTTTTGAAAATAAGGTTTATATATTTATTATAACCTATTTTTTTTACAATATCAACATTTTTAAGAAAATTAAAACTAATTTAAAACATAAATTTTATTATAAAAGTGGATATAATTATGAAATAATATTTGATTTTTAGGATTCATAGATAATTTATAATTATAACTTTAGTTTTATTATTAGCATAAGAAAAGTAAGCTATATGGCACTTCTTGACATAATATAAAATATAATTTATACTTTATTAAATCATTAAATTTTTATTATAACAATATGGAAATATATTGGAGGAATAATATGGGGAATTTATTAAATAGACTTTTAATCATGTTGAATGATAATGATTTAGATTCTACAAATTATCACATTGCAATGACATTATTAATGAATTTTCATTCATTGCATAAGCTTTCCATTGGAGAAGTAGCAAAATTATGTAACGTGTCAAAGTCTACAATTTCTAAATTTATCAGGATTTTAAATTTTGAAGACTATGCAGATTTTAAAGCTTCAGCTTCCTTCAAGGAAAATAGATATGGTTATAATTTAAATTATAATCAAAATATAGCTGAATATATAGAAAAATATGGATATAGCTCATATTTAAAATGTATTCAGCAGGATATAGATTCATTAAATGGAGAGGAAAATTTAAAAAATATAGAAAAACTGGCACAAGATCTCATTAGTTACAAAAAAGTTGCAAGTTTTGGTTTGCTGTTTTCAGAAATTGGAGCTATTGATCTGCAAATGAAATTAGCTTATAATGGTAAATTTTTAATTACAAATTTAGATGATGTGAAACAAGATACATTTATTAGGAGAGCAGATGAAGAAACATTAATAATTATATATTCTAACTCTGGATTTTATCTGAAAAAATATCAACTATCTGAATTTCAAGAAGAAAAAGATTATTCAAGAACAAAAGCAAAGATTGTTTTGATAACTGGAAATGAAGAGATGAAAAATTATTCTGGTATTGATAATTGCATAGCCTTCCATCATAATTCAGAAATTCAAAGTCATTCTATAATTTATCCTTTGATAAATGATCATATTGTAAATAAATATCGTCAATTAATAAAAAATAAATAGTTTTATAGAAATAGTGTATTATATCAAATTAAATAATACACTATTTTTATTTTTTAATTATTAATAGCATATAGTTTCCAAAAAACGAACTTTTAAATACTGATAAAAAAGTATGCTATGATATGGCTATAAATTCAAAAAGTAAAATATTATGGAGGTTATAACATGGTGAAACAAAATTATGACCAATTAGCAAAAGAGATTGTATTTCTTATTGGTGGAGAGGATAATATAGTAAATTTGACACATTGTGTAACTAGATTAAGATTTAAACTGAAAGATGAAACAAAAACTGATGAAAATAGTTTATCAAAACTTAAGGGAGTAATTTCAATAGTAAAAGGAAATGGTCAATTTCAAGTAGTAGTAGGAAATGCTGTAGAAGATATTTTTAATGCAATTCAAAAACAATATTCAATAGGAGAAACAGAAACAAAAGAAGAGAAAAAAAGCGGAACTATATTTACACGAGCTTTAAATATGATGTCAGCAATTCTAAATCCAATTGTTATTGCTTTAGCAGGAGCTGGTATGATAAAAGCTCTTCTTGTTATTCTTACAACAACATTGGGAATATTGGATACAAGTGGAGGAACATATAAGATATTGGCAGCAGCTGGAAACAGTGTATTTTACTTTTTACCATTATTTTTAGCTTATTCTTCTGCAAAAGCTTTTAAATGCAATCCATATATAGCACTAGCAATAGTGGCAACATTAATGGAGCCGAATTTTACAAACCTTATGTCAAAACCAGGTGATATAACATCATTTTTAGGAATTCCTGTAGTTTTGATAGGATATTCTGGAAGTCTGGTTCCTGCTATTGTTTCTATTTTGATTTATTCTAAATTAGAAAAGATTTTAAAAAAATTTATTCCTAAAAATATAGAACTATTTGCCCTTGCATTTGTTGCTCTTCTCATAATGGTACCTCTTACTGTCATTGTAATTGGACCAATTGGCGTATACCTTGCAGATCAAGTAGGTAATTTAGTTAATTTTTTAAGTGTAAAAAATGGGTTATTAACAGGAGCTGTTATTGGAGCTGGCTGGACTTTTCTTGTAATGTTAGGAGTACAGTGGGGTGTTGTACCTATTATGATTAATAATATTTCAACATATGGTTATGATGTGATACGGCCTATGATAGCAGCAGCAACATTTGCAAGTGCAGGAGCTGCATTTGGAGTATTTTTAAAAGCAAAAAACAAAGAAAATAAAGCATATGCACTTTCAGCTACAATTCCAGCCTTATTAGGAGGAATTACAGAGCCAATTGTGTATGGAATCTCTTTAAAATACAGAAAACCTTTTATAGCTCAAGTAATAGGAGGAGCAATAGCAGGTGGATTTATGGGGATGATGCATACTAAAGCTATAGTCTATGTATTTCCAGCACTGACTACTTTACCTGCATTTTTAGGAGAAACATTTATATATTATGTTATTGGAATTACCCTTGCATTTGTAATAACAGCAGTAATCACTTACTTTTTAGGAATAGATGAAAAAGAAGATGAAGAAATTAAAGTAGATAGAGAAGTTTATGAAGAAAATAGCAGTAAAACTAAAAGTGATCTTGAGGATATAATTATTAAATCTTGTATTGATGGAGAAGCAGTAGAACTTAGCAAGGTAAAAGATGAAGCCTTTGCATCTGAATCTATTGGAAAAGGTGTCGGAATCATCCCTGCAAAAGGGATTCTTTATGCTCCAGCTGATGGAGAAATTTCAACTGTATTTGTTACAGGCCATGCAGTAGGAATGGTGACTGACAGAGGTGCAGAGATACTAATGCACATTGGAATTAATACTGTTGAAATGAATGGAGAAGGATTTGTAAAAAAAGTAAAAGATGGACAGAAAGTAAAAGCAGGGGATGTCTTAATAGAATTTGATATAGAGAAAATAAAAAAAGCAGGATATGATACAACTACTATAATGGTAATTTCAAATACTGAAGATTATTCTGATGTAAAAGTATTAAATCTAGGTAAAGTAAAACAAAATAATGATATTTTAATAATCAGACAAGGCAATAAAAATCAATAAAGTTTAAAATAAACTTAATTTTAAATTTTTGAGCATAACAAAAAAGATTTATTAAATCTTTAAAATTTATATTTAATTTAAATTAGGAGGTAATTTTGTGAAAAAAAATATTTTTCCAGCAGATTTTTTATGGGGAGGAGCTACTGCAGCGAATCAATGTGAAGGAGCTTGGAATATAGATGGAAAAGGAATATCTATTGCAGATTGCACTAGAATAAAAAAGAATGTTAATAAAAAAGATTATAAATCACTTCATGAAATTAAAAGTGAAGATATTGAACGTGCAATGTCTACAAATGACACTATTGAATATCCAAAAAGACATGGAATAGACTTTTATCATTACTACAAAGAGGATTTGGACTTATTTCAAGAAATGGGATTTAAAACTCTTAGAGTCTCTATTCAGTGGACAAGAATATATCCAACAGGAATAGAAGAAGAGCCAAATGAAGCAGGATTAAAATTTTATGAAAACCTTTTCAAAGAAATGAAAAAAAGAAATATAGAACCACTTGTAACACTACATCACTATGAACTGCCGCTATATATCTGCAACAATTTTCAAGGGTGGTATCAACGTGAAGTAATAGGACTATTTTTAAAATTTTGTAAAACAGTTTATACAAGATATAAAGGATTAGTAAAATATTGGCTTACATTTAATGAAATTGATAGTGTATTCAGACATCCTTTTACAACATTAGGAATGGTTCCCGACAGATTTCCAAAAGATAAATTTGAAGAAGTTGTATATCAATCATTGCATCATCAATTTGTGGCAAGTGCATTAGCAACAAAATATCTGCATGAGATAATACCAGAAGCTGAGATGGGATGTATGATTACTAAAACATTATCTTATCCAGAGAATTGCCATCCTCAAAATGTGCTATTAGCTTTAAAAGATAATAGAAAAAATAATTTTTATTCAGATGTTCAGGTAAGAGGTACTTATCCACAGCATATAAAAAATGAGTGGGAAAGAAAGAATATTACAATTCACTTTGAAAAAGAAGATGAGGAAGTCTTAAAGAAATATACTGTTGACTATGTGGCATTCAGTTATTACATGAGTAAAATTTCAAGTATAAATGAAGAGGGAAAAGAAAGAGTAAGTGGAAATATAAGCAGTAGTGTTAAAAATCCATATCTTGATATAACAGAGTGGGACTGGCAAATTGACCCTACAGGTCTAACAACTTCATTGATTGACTTATATGACAGATATGAAAAACCACTATTTATAGTAGAAAATGGATTGGGGTATAATGATGCTATTGAAACTGATGGAACTATCCAAGACGATTATCGTATTCAATATTTTAAAGAACATATTTCAGCTATTGCAGAAGCAATAGAAGAAGGAGTAGAGGTAATGGGATATACTCCTTGGGGTTGTATAGATTTAATAAGTATGTCAACTTGTCAAATGAGCAAGCGTTATGGATTCATCTATGTTGATTTAGATGATGATGGAAATGGAAGTTATAAAAGATACAAAAAAAAGTCATTTGAATGGTATAAAAAAGTAATAGCTACTAATGGAAATAATCTTTTAGATTAAATAATATTATTTTAGGAAGTCTGATATATTAGACTTCCTTTTTATCATTTTAACTATATAATACATTAAAATTTTCACTCTAGTTTTATTTCAATTTTCTTATTTTTAAATAAAAAATGAGAAGCTTTGATTTCTCTAGCTTCTCAGTATTTTTATTAAATGCTATTATTTTTCAGAGTAAATTGAAACTTGTTTTTTGTCTTTTCCAAGTCTTTCAAATTTTACATACCCATCAATTAGAGCAAACAAAGTATGATCTTTACCCATTCCCATATTATTTCCTGCATGTATAGCAGTTCCTCTTTGTCTAACTATGATGTTTCCAGCTTTAACAACTTCTCCATCATATTTTTTGATTCCAAGATATTTAGGATTTGAGTCTCTTCCGTTTTTAACAGAACCTTGCCCTTTTTTATGTGCAAATAATTGTATATTTAAAGTAAATTGCATCTATTTTTCCTCCTTCTCTACAAGCTTTACATTTTTAGGATATTCTTTTGATAAATTTTCAACCATTAAAGCCATGCTTTCTAGAAGAGTATCTAGTTCCCTTTCTTTACCTTTATTATCCATTCCTCTCATATCTACCCTAAGGTATCCATCAGAATCTATATCAAATTTGGGTATCAGCTCAAGAACGTCCTGCATTCCCCCTAAAGGCATTTGTAATGCCATTGACAGGGCTGCACATACTATATCTTCTCCATATTCAGCATAGTCCGAATGACCAGTAGCCTTGTATCCCACAATTCTACCATTTTTTCTAAAGATTTCAACTCTTGTCATAAATTAATTAAGCGTTGATTGAAGTAACTTTGATCTCAGTAAATGATTGTCTGTGACCTTTTTTTCTGTGGTATCCTGTTTTTGGCTTGTATTTGAAGTTAACAACTTTAGCACCTTTACCTTGAGCTACTACTTCTGCTACAACCTTAGCTCCGTCAACTACAGGAGTTCCAACTTTTACAGTTTCTCCATTAGCTACTAAAAGAACTTCAGTTAATTCTACAGTTGCGTTAACTTCAGCATTTAATTTTTCTACTCTTAATACGTCACCTTCTGCTACTTTGTACTGTTTACCACCAGTTTTTATAACTGCGTACATTTTAACACCTCCAAAAGTATTGCAATCGCTGGTTTAGGGTTGCTGATGACCCTTTCCAAGCGTAATCTACGGTAAAGTATATCATAATACATATGAAATGTCAATAAAAAGAAGATATTTATTAAGCTTTAATGTAAAATATTTCCTTTTCCTTTGGATAATTAAAAACCTCTTTGATAAATTTCAATTAAAACACCTTAACTTTATAAAAAAATTTTAACTTTTGAAAAATACAATATTTATATTTACTAACCCATATTTAAAAATTGAAGTTTTATTACTTTTTGCAGTTTTACAACAGAACTTATAAATCCCCACTAAATATCTAAAAAAGAAATTTTTAACCACTATATTTTCTTTTAACCAGATTTATTTGTGGATTTCAGAAATATTATTGTATACAATTTTTATTGAAATAGTTCCTGTATATTGACTCTCAATAAATATTACTTCTTATTTTTATAGAAAAAATATACTATAATAGTAATAAGAAACATTAAGGGAGGGATTGATATTTTAAAAATACTTTTTATTCATGCTTGGAACAAAACAGAAAAATCATACAGAGGAATATTTTCCAATCTAATGACATATCCATCACTCACTTTACCTACATTGGTATCACTAGTACCAAAAGATATAAGTGCAGAAATAGATGTTTGTGATGAAATATCATATAAAGTAGATTATAATAATAAAAAATATGATATTATTGTAATTTCTTTTGATACCTCTTCCAGCAAACAGGCATATATACATTCAAAAGAATTTAAAAAAAGAGGTGCATATATTGTAATGGGAGGATATCACACCTCTGCTGTACCTAAAGAAGCAGCAGAACATTGTGATACTGTAATAATAGGAGCAGGTGAGATATCTCTTCCTGAATTTTTTCATGATTATCTCAAGGGAGAACCTAAAAAAATATATAATAATCAAAATATAGATGTAAGAAAAATAAAAATGGTTCCAAGGAATGTGATAAAAAGCAAGAGATATATGAAGGTATCACCAGTAATAGCTGATAGAGGCTGTGATAACAAATGTAGTTTTTGTGCTATAAGCGAGATGTGGAAAAGTAATCCCAGACCAGTAGAAGATGTGATTGAAGAAATAAAAAGTTTAAAAAGCGATAAAATAATATTTTTTGACCCAAATTTCTTCTATCCTAAAGAGTATTCTTTAAAATTAATGAAAGAAATGGAAAAACTAAAAATAAAATGGGCTGGAAATGGTACAGCTGATGCTCCTTTTGACGATGAGCTTATGGAAGCTGCCAAAAGAAGCGGATGTTCAGGTATTCTCATAGGGTTTGAATCTCTTAGAGAAGAAACTTTAAAAGGAGTAAATAAAAAATTTTCCAATGTAGAAAGATATAAAGATTGCATAGATAGAGCTCATAAATATAATATAGCAATAAATGGTTGTTTTGTATTGGGAATGGATGGAGACACTGAAGAAGATTTACTGGCACTCCCTGAAAAAATAAAATATTTAGGACTAGATTTGGCAAGATTTTCTATTTTGACTCCTTTGCCAAATTCTGAACTATATAGAAAAATGGACAAAGAAGGCCGAATAATTATAAAAGACTGGTCTAAATATACACAAAACAACACAGTTTTTCAACCAGAGAATATGTCTATGGAAAGACTGGATGAAATATACAGAAAAGTATGGAGAAAAACCTACACATTTAAAAATATATGGTTTAGAATAAAAAATTCTTCAAATAAAACTCTCACAGAAAAGTTCATACTCCTTGGAGCAAATATAGGCTTTAAATACCTAGGAATACAAGGAGATTAGAATGAAGGTAACAATAATAAGAGTAAATATGTTTGAGAAGAACAGCAATGACGCAATGAAACCTCTTATATTTCCTATACTTGACAGTCTTACCCCTGAAGGGATTGAGTTAGAATTTTTTGATGACAGGATAGAAAAACTTCCCACAGAAATAAATTCTGACATAATTGTTTTTTCAGCAGAAACTTTTTCTATCAAGAGAACATATATGTTATCCCAAAAATATAAAAAAGATGATAATATCACTGTTATTGGCGGATTCCATTCCACTGTATTGCCAGAAGAGAGTAAACTATACTGTGATTGTGTCTTAGTAGGAGATGCTGAAGATACATGGAGTAAAATGATTGAAGATTATCAGAAAGGCAAATTAAAAAAAATATATGTATCGAAATTTAATAGGGATCTTGGATATATCGAACATTATCACAAATCTTTTGAAGGAAAGAAATATCAACCTGTAGGAGTAGTACAATTTTCCAGAGGGTGTAAATTTGACTGTGATTTCTGCTCCATAAAATCAATGTATCAAAAAAATGTAAGACAGAAAAACTGGGATATTGTAGAAAGAGAATTGAAAGTTCTTAAAGAAAAAATACTATTCTTTATTGATGATAATCTCTTTTATAATAAAGAAAGTTTTTTTAAATTTCTTCAGATAATAAAGCCTTTAAAAAAAAGATGGGTATGTCAAATAAGTTTAGAGATAGCTTTCCAAGATGATATGCTGGAAGAAATGAAAAAAAGTGGCTGTTTTATGGTATTAATAGGTTTTGAATCTATGAACAGTCTGAATCTTCAACAAATGAATAAAAAAGCTAATCTAACAATTAGTAATTATGATAGTGCTGTGGAAAATATATATAAACATGGATTACTTATATATGGTACTTTCATATTTGGATATGACTATGATACCTTGGAAAATGTAAAAGGAACAGTAGATTTTGCTCACAAACATAACTTTGCAGTTGCAAATTTTAACCCTTTAATACCTATGCCAGGCACAAAACTTTATGATAGACTGGAAAAATCAGAAAGATTGCTATATAAAAAATGGTGGCTGAAGGAAGGGTATTGTTACGGAGATACTGTATATACCCCTGTAGGAATGTCTTCTGAAGATTTAAAAAATCTATGCAGAGATGCTCGTTTTGAATTTTACAGTATAAAGAATATATTAAAAAGATTGATAAAAAACAGACTTCATCTTTCTTTGAAAAATATGTGGATATATCTTTTGATAAATATAGTTTCTAGAAAAGAGATTCATCAAAAACAAGGAAGAGTACTGGGAGGAAGATGAAATGAAAATAACATTGATAAAGCCTAATATCGGAAAAAAGGGAGATAATCTTTATGTAGATGAAGGAAGAATGGAACCTCTCCAGTTAGGAATATTAGCTGCCCTTACCCCAGAAGATATAAAAGTAGTGATGTATGATGACAGAATGGAAGAAATTCCTTATGATGAATATACAGATTTAGCAGTACTCACAGTTGAAACTTTCACAGCTAAACGAGCTTATGAAATAGCTGAAAACTATAGAAATAAAGGTGTAAAAACCCTTATGGGGGGAATGCATGCAATGTTGATACCATCTGAAGTTCAGGAACACTGTGATTCTATTATAGTTGGGGATGCTGAACCTGTATGGGAAGAAATGATAAAAGATCTAAGAGTTGGAAAATTGAAAAAAAAATATGAGGGGGAGCAACCTCTCATTCCTCAGAAAAATATTATTGCAAGAAGAGATATTTTTGAAGGAAAGGGATATCTTCCTATAACTCTTATCCAATTTTCCAGAGGATGCAGGTATAGATGTAATTTCTGTGCTTCCAGTGCATATTTTAAAAACAAACACTTTTGCAGAAGAGTAGAAGATGTTGTCACAGAAATAAAAAGCCAGAAAAGAAAATTAATTTTCTTTGTAGATGACAATATCACAGCAGATTTTCAAAAAGCAAAGGAACTATTCAAAGCATTAATCCCATTAAAAATAAAATGGGTAAGCCAAGGAAGTATGGATATGCTTTATGACAATGAACTCATGGAACTCATGGTAAAAAGCGGCTGTTTAGGATTGGTAATAGGATTTGAATCTATAAATGAAGAAAACCTCAAAAATATGAATAAAAGTTCAAATAGACAAAAAAAATTTGATAAATACAAAAAAGAAATAGAAATATTGAGAAATTGGGGGCTTCAAACATGGGCAGCATTTACAGTTGGACATGATGGAGATACTATAGAAAGCATTCAGGAAACTTGTAACTTTGCTATTGAAAATAAATTCTGTTTTGCAGCATACAATATTTTGATGCCTTATCCAGGAACTCCCCTTTATGAAAAACTAAAGGAGGAAGGAAGACTTCTCTATGATGGAAAATGGTGGCTTCATGATGAATATAAATTTAATTATTCAGCTATTCTTCCTAAAAATATGACACCTGATGAGTTAACAGAAATTTCTTTCTGGTGTCGTAAAAAATTCAACAGCCCTTTCTCCATATTTAGAAGAGCTTTTGACTTTAAAACAAATATGAGAACACCATATAGATTTTTTACATATCTTATCTATAATCCTCTTTTTAGAAAAGAGGTACATAAAAAACAAGGAATGAAATTTGGAAATAAATAAGGGAGAGCAAATGAATCTAAAAGGAAAAATTGTTAGTATAGACAAAATTAACAATAAAGATATTGATGAAATGTATGAACTTATGACAAAATTTTATGACAATATGGAAAAGGATATTTTTACAATGGATTTTTATAACAAAGATTATTGTATAATATTAAGAGATGAAAAAGGTAATATAAAAGGTTTTTCAACACAAAAGCTAATAAATTTTTCTGTTGAAGGAAAGGAAATATATGGAATATTTTCTGGGGATACAATAATACATAAAAGTAACTGGGGAAGTTTGGAATTATTCAGAATATTTGCAGATTTTTTCTTTGATATAGGTGAAAAATATGAAGATTTTTACTGGTTTCTCATTGTCAAAGGATATAAAACATATAAAATTCTTCCAACTTTTTTTAGAGAATTTTATCCAAACTCCCTTACAGAAATACCAGTAGAGATGAAAAAAATAATGGATAATTTTGGTGAAAATTTTTATCCTAAAGAATATAATAAAAAAACTGGAGTTATAGAATATAAAAAAATAAAAAAAGATAAATTGAAAGAGGGAGTTGCAGATATTACAGAAAGACATTTGAAAAATAAAGATATAAAATTTTTTCAAGAAAAAAATCCAAAATATTTTATGGGAAATGATATGGTATGCATCACAAAACTCAAAAAAGATAATCTCTTAAATGAGGTAAAATCTTTGCTTTCATTGGAGAGAGAAAAATGATATGTTGGTTTGTAAATACACTCATCTGCTCCCTTTATAAAAAAGAGTACAAAAAATATATGAGCTGCAAAAATATCAAAGAAGTTCAAGAAGAGAAATTCAAAGAGATTCTTGAAAAAAATAAAGATACTTTATATGGGAAAAAATACAACTTTAGTGAGATAAAAACACCTGAAGAATATAGAGAAAAAGTTCCTCTCACAAATTATGAAGACTATCTGGAATATATAGAACTGATAAAAAATGGTGAAAAAAATATCCTTACTAAAGAGGGAATAATTCTTTTGGAACCAACAAGCGGCTCTATGTCATCTAGTAAATTAATTCCATATACAGAAGGATTAAAAAGAGAATTTCAAGCTGGAATTAAACCATGGATATACTCTCTATATAATAATTTTTCTGAAATAAAAAAGGGAAAAAGTTACTGGTCTGTTACTCCCATGACTACTGAAAAAAAATATACATCTGGAGGAATTCCAATTGGTTTTGAAGAGGATAGTGAATATTTTGGCAAAATAGAAAATTATCTTATGGATATAATATTTGCCTCTCCTAAAAATATAAAGCTAGAAAAAGACATAGATAATTTTTATTTAAAAACAGCTGTAAAACTTTTAGAAACAAAAAATCTTTCTCTTATATCTGTATGGAGTCCATCATTTTTGCTTCTGCTGATACAATATATCGAGAAAAATAAAGAGGAGCTTTTAAAAAAAATTTCACTTAGAAGAAGAAAAGAAATAGAAAATTATCTTATCAATGGTGAATATTCTGAGGTATGGAAAGATTTAAAAGTTATCAGCTGCTGGGGTGATGGAAATGCTGCCCACTATATTAATGATCTGAAAAATATTTTTAAAACAGCAGCAATACAACCAAAGGGAATTCTTGCTACTGAGGGGTTTCTTTCCTTTCCTATTGGAGATGAAGAAGGAAGCAGAATAAGTTATTATTCACATTTTTTTGAATTTATAGAAATGGAATCCAGAGATATAAAACTTGTTTATCAGCTAGAAGCTGGAAAAAATTATGAAATAGTACTTACTACAAGTGGTGGTTTGTATAGATATTGTATAGGAGATATAATCACAGTGATAACTGTTAAAAATGGAAATCCTGTCATCAAATTTTCTGGAAGAAAAGGAATTGTCACTGATCTTTTTGGAGAAAAGATCAGTGAAGAGTTTGCAGGTAAAATTTATAAAGAGCTGAAAGCACAATATTTTATGCTGACACCAGAAAAAAATAGATACAGACTTTATTTGAAAAATCAGTGGAAAATCTCTAACTCAAAAATAGATGAGATGTTCAGAAGAAACTTCCATTATGATTACTGCAGAAAACTTGGTCAGTTAAAAGAGATTGAAGTATTCATACTTACAGGAGAACCTGAAAAAGAATATACAGAATACTGCTTAAAAAAAGGGCAGAGATTAGGAGACATAAAACTGAAAATACTTTCTCTAGAAAATGGATGGGATAAAGTGTATACAGGATATTTACAAAAGGGGGAAAAATGAGGATAGTTTTCTTAGCTCCATCTGGGGCTATGCACAGATATAATGGAAATTTTGGGAAGGTGCTTCATTATGCGCCTCTTACTCTCACAACACTGGCATCACTTATACCTGCAGAAATAGATGCAGATGTTGAAATATTTGATGAATCATCTGAAAAAATACCTTTAAATCTAAAAGCTGACCTCATTGTTATTACATGTATTACAGGAACTGCTCAAAGATGTTATGCTTATTCAGATTATTTTAGAAGTAGAGGGATAAAAACTGTCCTTGGGGGGGTGCATCCTTCTCTTATGCCAGATGAAGCTCTAAAACATGCAGACGTTGTAATGACAGGATTTTCAGAATTTACATTTCCTCAGATGATAATGGATTTTAAACTAAAACAATTAAAAAGACTCTATGTACAGGGAAATGATTTTTCTATGGGAGGAAAGCCATTACCAAGAAGAGATCTATTGAAAAAAGGATACATAACAAAAAATACAATAGAAGCTGTAAGAGGCTGCTCTCTTCCTTGTACTTTCTGTGCCTATCCTGCAGCTTTTGGAAAGAAAATATATAAACGTCCTGTGAAGGAAGTAATAGAAGAAATAGAAACTTTTAACTCAAAAATAGTTCTCTTTCCAGATGTAAATCTCATAGCAGACAGAGAATATGCACTAGAACTTTTTAGAGAAATGATACCTCTAAATAAATACTGGCTGGGGCTGGCAACATCATCTGTTGGAATAGATGATGAACTGATAGATATTTTTCATAAAAGTGGATGCAAAGGTCTTCTTATAGGTTTTGAATCTATCTCTCAGGACTCTCAAAAATATGTGAACAAGGGAATAAATAATGTAAATGGATATTCAGAACTTATGAAGAGGCTTCATGATAATGGAATACTTGTACAAGGATGCTTTGCTTTTGGAGGAGATGAAGAGGATGTTTCTGTTTTCGAAAGAACAGTGGAAGCTGTAATAAAATCAAAAATTGATCTCCCTAGATATAGTATTCTTACACCTTTCCCTAAAACTGATTTTTATGCTGAATTGGAAAAACAAGGAAGAATAATAGAACATAATTGGGCAATGTACGATGTAGAGCATTGTGTATTCCAACCTAAAAAAATGACAAAAAAACAATTAGAAGATGGAACTGCATGGGCATGGAATGAAACATATAAAGCAAAAAATATTTTAAAGAGGTTGGCTCCTTTTAATCATAGTCCATGGCTTTCTTTTCCTTTAAATTTTGGCTATAGAAATTATGCAAAAAAATATGAGTATTTCACTAAAGAAGTTATGTGTGATAACTCAGATATACCTTTATCAGAAGGAGGAAATAAGAATTGAAAATAATATTTATTGTTCCTGCCATTGGAAAGAAAAAAGGTGAAAAATATATAGGAACATGGAAAATGGAACCTCTTACAATAGCAGTATTAAAATCTCTTACTCCTTTAGATGTAGAAACAGTCCTCTATGATGATAGAATCGAATTGATAGATTATGGAGCTAAAGCTGATGCAGTGATAATTCCTGTGGAAACCTATACTGCTAAGAGAAGCTATGAAATAGCAGAAAATTTCAGGAGAAGAGGAATAAAAGTAATATTAGGTGGATATCATGTAACTTTGATACCCAAAGAAGCAGAAAAGTATGCAGACTGCATTATCACTGGAAATGCAGAGACGATATGGAATGAGGTAATAGAAGACTGCCGTTCCAATACTCTAAAGAAAAAATACAAAGGAGAAACAACATATCTTCATATTCAGCCTGATAAAAGTATATTTGAAGGAAAAAAATATGTACCTGTATCTCTTGTGGAAACAGGGCGAGGATGTTGTAACAGCTGTGAGTTTTGTGCTATAGCAGGATACTATAAATTTCATTACTACCCTAGACCTCATGAAGACATAGTAAGGGATATAAAGGATTCTAAACATAAATATCACTTTTTAGTAGATGATAATCTAGTAGCAGACAGAAAAAATGCCATGGAACTTTTTAGAAAACTAGAACCTTTAAAAATAAAATGGGCTGGACAAGGAACTCTAAATATGGCAAAAGACAAGGATCTTCTTACTGCAATGAAAAAAAGTGGCTGCGAAATAATATTGATAGGTTTTGAAAGTCTTGATACAGATAATCTTAAACAGATGAATAAAGCTGTAAATATCATGGAAGCTGAGCGAGATGAGCTTGTTCAGCGAATACATAATGCTGGAATAGGAATTTATGCTACTTTTGTCTTTGGTTATGACAATGATACCCAAGATACTATAAAAAAGGCAGTTGAATTTTCCAAGAAACATAATTTTTATACAGCAGCATTCAATCATTTACTTCCCTTTCCTGGGACAAAACTCTATGATAGATTGAAAAATGACAACAGACTGTTGTATGATAAATGGTGGCTGGAAGAAAATTACAACTATGGAGAGCTGGCATTTAAACCTAAACAAATGAGTCCTGAAGACCTAAGTAAAGCATGTCAGAATGCAAGAAAGGAATTTGCTTCCTTTAAAACTGTATTCAAAAGAGGAATACAGGCTATGAAATATAGCAGTCCTATGCTGTGGAGCCTCTTTTGGATAATGAATTTAAGTATAAACAATGAAATTGATCAAAAAATAAATGTACCTATAGGGAGGAATTTAGATGAGTTTCCAAAATAAAAAATTTACTCTAACAAGGGCAGAAAAAAAAGATACTGGAGATATTGAAAAAATCATGAACAGTGGGAGTTTTAGTGGTGGGATAGAAGTTCAATATCTAAGAGGGAATGACCCCCTTGCTTCTTTTGAGAAAGAAGGAACTGAATCTTTTATATATATTCTCAAAGAAAAAGAACATGGAGAAGCTGTTGGGATGGGAGGATGTATAGTAAGACCTGCCCTTGTAAATGGAAAAATTAAAAGAGCTGGATATCTTACAGGGTTAAAGATTATTCCTGAATATCAGAGAAGAGTCATGTGCATCCCAGAGATATATAGATTTTTTTATGAAGAAACTAAAAATTATATAGACTTTTACTACAGTTCTATTCTTGAAGAAAATACAGCTGCTCTCCTGCTTTTGGAAAAAAGACATAAAAATATGCCTGAATATAGATTTCTTGACAGTTATATTGTATATTTTTGTAAAACAGGAAATTTCAAGAAAACAAATTTTCAAATAACTAGATGTGATTTTTCTCAAGCTGAAGAGTTTTATATAAAAGAAGCTCAAAAATATAATCTCACATACCCTTCATTGAACAGCAATGATTTAAAAAATGGAGAATTTTATGGTATCTATGAAAATTCTCAATTATTGGGAATAGGATATCTCCTCAACCAACAAGATTATAAGAAATATGTGATAAAAAATTATTTGGGAATCTACAAATATATTTCAAAACTTCCTACACGACTTTTAAAATATCCTTCATTTCCAAAGGAAAATCACTCTGCTGACTATACATCTATGGGAATAATGGTAAAAGATAACAATGTCGAACTTGGATATGAACTTATCACACAACTGCTAAAAATTTCCCCTAAACGTGATTTTGTGATGTTGGGACTTTTAGAAGAAGATCCTCTGAATAAAGCCTTTTCAAGAATTAAAAATATTAAATATCGAAGCAGAATATATCATGTAACTTGGGATAAAGAAGATAAAACAACTGATGAACTTAAAGAAGCTCTTTTGAAATTAGAGGTAGCATTTTTATAATCATGTAATAGTATTTATTTTTTTTTAAAGTAATATCTATTCTATAATATTAAAAGGACAGCTGTTAACTTAAACCGCTGTCCTTATTATTTTTTTATAATTTTATCTCCTTTTTCTCTTCAATAGCTTTTATTATTCCTTTTACTACTTTTATAGAAATAAGTCCATCTTCTGCTGTTACAGGAGATTCTTCATTTCTTAAAATAGTATTTACAAAAGCATCTATTACACCAGTTTTTGTCTGATTGTCATTTGTCTGTATAGCTTCAACTTCCAGCTCTTCCATTTTTCCATCTTCATAGATTATTTTAATCTGATATTTAGGATCATCATATATTCTAATTATCCCCTTCTCCATATACAAAACAGTTGAATTATCTTCCTGTCCATAATATGTCCAGCTGAAAGTTCCTGTCCCTATTGCTCCACATACCATTTTTAATACACAGATTGCATTGTCATAAACTTCTACAGGATCTCCATTCTCAAAAGTTTTATGAAGAGTTCCTCCCATTCCACATACACTTTCAAATTCTGAGTCTGTAAGATATCTGATAAGATCTATTTTATGAACTCCCAAATCTCCTATTACCCCAAATTCACATTTATCTTTTTGGAAAAACCATGTATTTTTAGATTTACTCTCTGTCCATGATTCAGGGCCTCCATGTCCAAAAGTAGTTCTGAAAGTGATTACTTTTCCTAATTCTCCACTTCTTATTATCTCTCTCACTCTTTTATGAGCTTCTGTAAATCTCTGATTATGATCCATCATAAATATTTTTCCAGTTTTTTTCTGCATATCTGCTATTTTCTCTGCTTCCTCTACATTTTTAGTCATAGGCTTTTCACACAATACATGTTTCCCAAGCTCCATAGCTTTTGTAGAGATAATACAGTGCATATTATTAGGAGTACAATCACTTACTGCATCTATTTCTGGATCATTTAAAATATCCATATATTCATCTACAGCTTTTCCACCAAATTTTTCTACCATTAATTCAGCTCTTTTTTTATTCAAATCATAAAATGCTGCTATTTCCACATGGGGATTATCCAGATATTCAGGAGCATGTCTTTTTTCAGTTATAGAACCGCATCCAATTATTCCTACCCTTATTTTCTTCATCTCTGCCTCCTACATCCTTTCCTTTAAATATTTATACCCCAATTCAAGACCCTCTTTTACTTTTTCAACTGTATCCTGATACTCTAAATCTTCATGCTCTATTACCAACTCATCATCATACCCAATTTCTTTTAGTGTATCAATAAATTTTTTCCAGTCTATATCACCTTTTCCTGGCATTCTATGTCTCCAGAATCCCAGATCCCAGCTATCCTTTCTCCCTAATTGCTTTCCTAAAATACTGTAATATTTTTTCTTATCCTCAAATACCTCTGTATCTTTAGCATGAACTTCAAATATTTTATCCTTGTAATCTTTCAAAGCTTGAATATAGTCTATTCCCAGCCATAATAAATGTGATGGATCGTAATTCAATCCAAAATTATCATATGGAAGTCTTTTAAACATCTCATCCCACAATTCTGGAGAATATGAGATAGTCCCTGCCCATCCGCTTTCATGCCACCCTGGCATAGAACAGTTTTCTATTATTATTCTTACATTTTTTTCTTTCGCATACTCAAGTATAGGCTTGAAAACTTTTTCCATCTCATCAAAATTTTCCTCTATTGGAAGGGTCATATCTCTTCCTATGAAAGTTCCTACATTTTTTACTCCTAAAAGTGAGGCTGCATCTATTACTTTCATTAGATGATCATTATATCCTTTTCTCTTCACAGGATCATGATCCAGATTATTGTCATAATAAGCAAGAGTTACAATTGTCATCTCATTTTCTTTAAGAAAAGCATTCAACTTATTTGCCTCTTCTTTAGTAAAATTTACTACATCTATATCGCTTCCTGAATAATCTCTGGAATTTGTTTTAGGCCAGCATGAAACTTCTAATGTTTCAAATCCTATCTTATGAGCCCATTGTATTTTTTCATATATTGACATATCTCCCATAATCCCAGTTAAAAATCCTAATTTCATATGAACCTCCATAAGTTTGTTATATTTTAATCATTACCTTTTTTACTTTGGAAAATTACTGCCAAAATTATTATTATTCCTTTTACCAAACCTGACAGAAATGGTGGAATACGAGCTGCTATAAGGATACCTTCTATCATTTGAAGCATTATAGCTCCCAAGAAAGTTCCCATTATTTTTCCTCTTCCTCCACTCATAGATGTTCCACCAATAGCAACTGCTGCTATTGCATCCAGCTCAAAAGACATTCCCACATTAGCTGCTGTGATAGAAGTAAGTCTTGATGAAAGGAGAAAAGAAGCTATTCCTGTTAAAAATCCTGTAAGTGTAAAACATAAGGTTTTTACTTTTACTACATTTACTCCAGTAAGGAAAGTAGCATTTTCATTAGAACCTACAGCATATACATATCTTCCAAATTTAGTATATTTCACTAAAATAACCATAAGTATAGTTATTATTATAAAGATTACTGCAAGGTTAGGCACACCTAAAAACTTCCCTGCTGCTATTTTCCTAAAGCTCATAAGTATCTTCATCTTAATATTAAAAGGCCCGCCCTGTCCAAGCTGAACTATTATAGATCTATAGGCACTCATTGTAGCAAGAGTAACTATGAAAGGTGCCATTTTCCCTTTATTTGTTATCAGTCCATTAATAGTTCCTAGTAAAGCACCAAATGCCATACAGAAGAGCAACATTATAAAAGGACTTTCTATTCTATTGAGAACAACTACTCCTAATCCTGCTACAAGGGCACATTGCGACCCTACTGACAAATCTATCTGCCCTGATATGATAATAAGAGTCATTCCAAGTGCTATTATCCCTTTAATAGATGATTGAAGCATAAGTGTAGATAAATTTGTCCATGACAGGAATGAGTGATTTATTGCAGTTGCTATTACAACAAGTACTAAAAAAGAAAATACAAATGTATAATTAGAATATATTTTTTTCATATCTAGATTTTTATTCAACTGACTCATATTTTTTCCTCCATATTTGCTCCTGTAGCATAGTGCATGATGTTTATCTCACTGAACTCATCTCTTGTCAGTTCTTTATTTATTCTTCCTTTATACATTACAAAACACCTATCTGCTACTTTATTTATCTCTGGATATTCAGAACTGAATATTATTATTCCCTTTCCAGTTTTAGCCAATTCATTGATTATCTTGTAAATTTCAAATTTAGCTCCTACATCTATTCCCTGTGTAGGATTATCAAGAATTATCACATCAGTATCCAGTTCAAGACATCTTCCTATAATTATCTTCTGCTGATTTCCTCCTGAAAGTGATGTTATATAGTCATCATAGTGTCCAATTTTTGTGGACATCTCTTTTTTTCTTGCATCAAATCTTTCTATTTCTGATTTATCATCAATAAAAAGTTTTTTATGTTTTGAAACAAATCTTGAAACAGAAAAATTATTAAGTATACTCATATCTTTTATAATAGAACGTTCTTTTCTATTTCTCTGTACCATACTTATTCCATTTTCCACTGTATCTTTTATACTTCTATACCCAAGTTTTTTTCCATTTATCCATACTTCTCCAGAATCTATTTTACATACCCCATACAACGCCTCTGCAAGCTGATCTCTTCCATCTCCATGCAGCCCTGTAACTGCTACAACTTCCCCTTTTCTCAAATTAAAAGATATATCTTTAAATTTTCCTTCTGAAGTTATATTTTTTACTTCCATCAATATTTCTTCTGATATTTTTTCTTTTTCTATCTTTTCATTTTCTATACATCTTCCCACTAAAAGTTCAGTAGCTTTTCTTTCATTTATATCCTTAAAATAACCACTTTCTATAAACATTCCATCTCTAAGCACTGTATATCTGTCACAGATACTGAAAAGCTCTGGCATTTTATGAGATATATAAATCATAGTCACTCCTTGCTCCTTTAATCTTCTCATAAGAACAAAAAGCATTTCTATCTCTTTATTAGTTAAAGCTGTTGTAGGCTCATCCATTATTATAAGCCTCGCATCAAAAAGAAGAGCTTTAGCTATTTCAACAAGCTGTTTTCTTGATGTTTCCAAATGTCTTACTTCCATTTCAGGGTCAATATCCAGATTCATTTTTTCAAGAATTTCTTTAGATCTTTTTATCATTTCTTTCTTATTTAGAAATCCATATTTATTAAGAAGCTCCTCTCCAAGAAAAAGATTTTCATAGACAGTAAGATCATTTACAAGATTTAATTCCTGATGTATAAATCTTATTCCCATTCCCTGTGTTTTCTTAGTATTAAGGTCTTCTATTTTCTCTCCATTAAAAAAAATCTCTCCCTGTGTAGGCGGAAATGTCCCTGCCAGAATATTCATCAGAGTAGATTTCCCTGCTCCATTCTCTCCTAACAGTCCGTGTATTTCTCCTTTATCTACACTGAGGGAAACATCTTTCAAAGCCTGTACAGGACCAAAACATTTCACTATATTCCTCATCTCCAAAAGCATGATTTTTATCACCTACCCCATTTTTTAAATAAGGGTGGGAATTCCCACCCTTAAATTAATTTATTTTAGATTCCACTTTCATATCTTATTTTCCAATGCTCACTCTTCATATAGTCTTTGTAGTTATTGTTATCTATTGTTTCTGTAGGAATAAGATATAGTCCAGAGAATGTTTTTCCATCTAATATATCTGCACCCATTTTAACTGCATCTCTTACCATTGTAGGAGAGAACAGATAAGTTACTTGATCTATTCCTAAATCATTTTTGAATATATCAAAAGTTTCTATATTTTCTCTTCTTCCACCAACACCAGTTACAAGTTTAATATTAAGTTTAGCATTTCCACTATAACTCATTATTGCATCTAATACTCCAAGCATAACTTCATCATCATGAGTAAATACAGCTTTTATACTTTCCACTTCATCTTTTTTCAAGCTATTAAGAAGTGTTTCCATTTGTTCCTGAGCTTTTGCTCTTTGCCAGTCAGTACTGAATTGTTGAAGAATATTAATATTTTTATCAGCAGTTTTAGCAAATCCATCTGAACGTTGTTGAGGAACTGTAGAGTTATCCCCTTTGAACTCAAGGATATTAACTTTTCCTTTTTTCAAATCTTCAGCAAAGTATTTGTTCAAATATCTTCCAGTCTCTTCTCCTATTGTAAAGTTATCTCCCATAACTTCAGCAGTAGGTTTAAATTCATCAATTAAACGGTCGTAGATAATTAATGGAATCTTAGCTTCCATAACTTTCATAGCCCCAGATCTTAATTCATTCCCATTATGTGGCCATAAAACAATACAATCAACTTTTTCATTAATCAAGGTATCTAACTGGTTATTTTGTTCTGATGCTTCAGCAGAAGTAAGGAATTTGTATTCAAATCCATTAGCCTTAGAATATTCCTCAGCTGCTGCTCTAGCGTGTTTTATACTCTCTCCCAAAAATCCATGAGTTGCATTAGGCATAACAATTCCCAGAACTTTTCCTCCAGCACTTGCAAATGCAGCTACACTTAAAAGCAATAATGTTGCTAATAATGTAAAAAATCTCTTCATCAAATCAATCCTCCTTATATTTTATTAGAGATATCTCTCTACTTTAAAACAAATTTATTGGTTGTTTCTCTGACTATAAGCTCATGGTCTAAAATGATTTTTTCAGGATCACTGTATTCTCCTGTTATTTTTCTCACCAAGCTTTTTACTGATTCTGCTCCTAATTCATATCCTGGCTGTGATACTGTTGTAAGTGATGGTTCTGTAACTGCTGAAAAATCTATATTGTCAAATCCTATTACTGCTGCTTCCTGTGGTATTTTCATATTTTTAGTATTGAGAGCTTTTAATATTCCTATAGCTATCACATCAGATACTGCAAATATTCCTATATTTTTTACCTCTCTATTATTTAAAATTATATTCATATGTTTCTGAGCTTCTTTTATAGACAATTCATCTAAAAGTATTTCATTTTCCTTTTTAAATTCCAGTCCATTATCTCTCATAGCTTCTATTAATCCCTCTCTTCTTAATGTAGAATATGTATAATTTTTTTTCATTGAGAAAAGATATATATCTTTCTTCCCTATTGATATAAGATGACTTACAGCTTCATAAGCAGCTTTTTTATGATCTATAGTCACATAAGTAAGTCCATTTTCCTCTATATACTCACTGCACTGAACTATCTTTTTGAAAACGTTTTCATCTTTTATTTTTTCCATTATCTTATCTTTTTTTATTTTCTCCATAAGTATTATTCCATCTACAAGTTTGGTATTCAACAGAGTGAGATAATCTAATAATTGTGCTTCTGATGAGTAGCTGCTTCCTAAAATAATATTATACCCCATACTTTTAGCTGTTACTTCTACTCCCTCTAAAATGGCAGAATAATAAGGATTTGATATCTCTGGAACTATTATCAAAAGCATATTGCTTTTAGTTCTTTGAAGGCTGCTTGCCATAAAATTTGGTGTATAATTTAATTTTTTTATAGCTTCCTCTACCCTTTCCCTTGTTTCTTTTTTTACATTTTTCCCATTTATAACTCTTGAAACAGTAGCTAATGAAACTCCTGCATATTCTGCTACATCATTTATTTTCATCTTGTTATGCACCTCTTTTTGAAAACGTTTTCATCTCTCCTGTTGATAAATTATATAACTCATGATCTCTATTTTGTCAATAGCTTTTTAAACATTTTTTTCTATTTACTTACATTTACTTCCAATTATTTTCATATTATTATTTAGAAAACCTCTGTATCCTTTAATCTCTAAAAAATATATTATTGATTTTTTATGAAAAATAATATATTATTTACTAAGATAGTAAATAATATATTTGAGGATGATGACATGATATTTCAAAGAACTGAACTTTTGATAGGAAAAGAAAACCTTGAAAAACTTCAAAATTCTCATGTAATAGTATTTGGGGTTGGAGGAGTTGGAGGCTTTGTCATAGAAGCTCTAGCCAGAGCTGGCGTTGGGGAATTATCCATTGTAGATTTTGATACTGTGGATATTACCAATCTCAACAGACAGATTATTGCCTTACAGGATACTGTGGGAAAATTAAAAACTTCTGTTATGAAAGACAGACTTCTTTCTATCAATCCAGATATAAAAATACATGAGTATTCAGAAAAATTTTCAATAGAAAATTATGATAAATTTTTTAAAGGCAAAAAGTATGATTATATAGTAGATGCAATTGATTTAGTGACTTCTAAACTGGTACTAGCTGAAACAGCTCAAAACACTGGTACTCCAATTATTTCTTCTATGGGTACTGGAAATAAAATTGAACCAACAATGCTTGAAGTAGCTGATATCTACAAAACTTCTGTATGTCCTTTAGCTCGTGTTATGAGAAAAGAGTTAAAAAATAGAAGAATAAAAAAATTAAAAGTGGTTTATTCAAAAGAAATCCCCAGAAAACCTGAAAATGAAACTGGGAGCAGAGAAAAAAAGGTAAATGTCGGAAGCATATCTTTTGTTCCTTCAAGTGCTGGGCTTATAATAGCAAGTGAAGTTGTAAAAGATATCTGTAATTTATAGGAGGAATAAATATGAAAAAAATAGGAATTTTTTATGGAACAACATCTGGAAATACCACTGGTATAGTTGATGAGATAGAATTCTACCTTAGAAAAGATGACTACCAAACATATAATGTAGCTGATGGAATATCTGAAATAAAAGATTATGAAAATCTTATTCTTGTCTCTCCTACTTATGGAGTTGGAGAATTGCAAGAAGATTGGAACAATGTTTTTGAAGAGTTTAAAAATATAGATTTCACAGGTAAAACTGTTGCCATAGTAGGACTTGGAAACCAGTTTGCTTTTGGTGAATCATATGTTGGAGCTATGAAAATACTTTATGATGCTGTTGTAAAAAATGGAGCAAAAGTTATTGGATTTACTTCTACAGAAGGATATCATTATGAAGAAACTGAAGCAGTTGTAGATGGAAAATTTGTAGGTCTTGCTCTTGATGAAGGAAATCAGGGAACAGACACTCCAGATAGAATTAAAGAATGGATAGAAAAAATTAAACCATATTTCAACTAAAAATTAAAGAGGTTGACACCGTCAACCTCTTTTTATATTATTACTTATTTACTTTTACTCCAAAGACAACCTTTTCTCCATTTACATTAAATTCTCCTGTGAATCCATCTGCTTGTCCAAAGACTATTTCATCAGCAAGAGTATCATGCTTAATTTCTTCAGCATTTCTTTCAATGATTTCTTTAATTTTATCATTATCTTTTTCATAGAATATAATGTGATCAGTTACATCAAAATCTGCCTCTTTACGCATAGATTGAATTTTACTGATAACTTCTCTTACAAATCCCTCTTCTATTAATTCAGGAGTAAGTTTAGTATCAAGTACAACTGTTATCCCTCTATCTTCAAGAGGCATATATCCTTCTGTTTGAGCTGTTTCTATCAACAAATCATCTACAGTAAGAGATGCTTCCTCTCCATCAGCTAATTTAATAACTAAAACTCCATTAGTATCCAGCTCTTTTTTAGCTTTGCTTCCGTCCATCTCTGCCAACAGAGTACGGATTTCATTTACTTTCTTACCATATTTTTGTCCTAACACTTTTAATTGAGGTTTGAAAGTATATGAAGTAAATTGTGAAGTATCCTCTACAAAGTGAATCTCTTTAATATTAAGTTCTTCTTTTATAATGTTTTGATAAAGCTCTCCAACTTTATGTCCAGCTTTTACATAAATATTAGCTACTGGCTGTCTATTTTTTATATTAGCTGCATTTCTTGCTGCTCTTCCTAAAGTAACTACCTGGAGAACTTCTTCCATATCCTCTTCAAGTGCTTTATCTATAAGATCTTCATGTACTTCTGGGAAATCAGTCAAATGAATACTTTCAGGTGCAGTTTTATCTATACTGCATACCAGATTACGATAAATTTCTTCTGTTATAAATGGAATCATTGGTGCAGCAGCTTTTGAAATAGTAACAAGAGCTGTATATAAAGTCATATATGCTGTAATTTTATCAGCAGTCATATCTTGTACCCAGAAACGTTCTCTGCTTCTTCTTACATACCAATTACTTAATTCATCTACAAAATCCTGAAGAAGTCTTGCAGCTTCAAGAAGTTTGTAATCAGCAAGGTTTTCATCTACACCTTTTACTACTGTATTCAATTTAGAAAGAAGCCATTTATCCATAACAGTTAATTTATCTCTGTCCAAAGTATATTTAGTAGCATCAAACTGATCTATCTCAGCATAAAGAACAAAGAAAGCATAGGTATTCCATAATGTAGCCATGAATTTACGCTGCCCTTCCTGAACCGCTTTTCCATGGAATCTGTTAGGAAGCCAAGGAGCTGAATTTATATAGAAGTACCAACGAATAGCATCTGCTCCATAAGTAGCAAGTGCTTCAAATGGGTCTACTGCATTTCCCTTAGATTTAGACATCTTCTGTCCATTCTCATCTTGTACATGTCCCAATACAATTACATTTTTGTATGGTGCTTTATTGAAAATCAATGTAGATATTGCAAGAAGCGAATAGAACCAGCCTCTTGTCTGATCAACAGCTTCAGATATAAAGTCTGCTGGGAATTGTTTTTCAAATAAGTCTTTATTTTCAAATGGATAATGGTGCTGAGCAAAAGGCATTGACCCTGAATCAAACCAACAGTCAATAACTTCTGGTACTCTTGTCATTTGTTTTCCACAATGAGGACAAGTTATAGTTACTGCATCTATATATGGACGGTGAAGCTCAATATTCTCAGGGCAGTTAGGTGACATAGATTTTAATTCTTCTATGCTTCCAATAGCGTGATTATGTCCACATTCACATTCCCATACATTCAGAGGAGTTCCCCAGTAACGATTACGGCTGATTCCCCAGTCCTGAACATTTTCAAGCCAGTCACCAAAACGTCCTTTCCCTATAGTTTTTGGTATCCAGTTGATAGTGTCATTGTTTCTGATAAGGTCTTCTTTTACAGCTGTCATTTTGATAAACCAAGATTCTCTTGCATAATAGATAAGAGGAGTGTCACATCTCCAGCAGTGAGGATAATTATGCTCGAATACAGGTGCATCAAAAAGAAGTCCATTCTGTTCAAGAGTTTTCAAAATATCTTTATCTGCTTTTTTACAGAATACTCCAGGCCAAAGTGTTTCTTCTGTCATTTCTCCTTTAGAATCTACTAATTGTACAAATGGAAGATCATATTTTCTTCCTACATTGGCGTCATCTTCTCCAAATGCAGGGGCTGTATGAACTACTCCAGTACCATCAGTCAATGTAACATAAGTATCACAAGTTACATACCAGCATTTTTTATCTGGTTTTACAAAATTAAATAGAGGTACATATTCTTTGTACTCTAAATCTTTTCCTTTGTAACTCTCAATAATTGTATAGTTTTCTTTTAATACTGTTGGAACTAAAGCTTCTGCCATGTAGTAAGTATATCCTTCATGCTGAACTTTTACATAAGTTTCATTTGGATTTACACAAAGAGCCACATTTGAAGGCAGTGTCCAAGGAGTAGTTGTCCAAGCTAGAATATATGCATCTTCGTCTTTCACTTTAAACCTAACTATTGCTGATCTTTCTTTTACATCTTTATACCCTTGTGCTACTTCGTGACTTGATAGAGGTGTTCCACATCTTGGGCAGTAAGGAACGATTTTAAATCCTTTGTAAAGTAAATCTTTTTCCCATATTTGCTTCAATGCCCACCATTCAGATTCAATGAAGTTATTGTCATAAGTTACATATGGTTTTTCCATATCAGCCCAAAATCCAACTGTTTTAGAAAAGTCCTCCCACATTCCCTTATATTTCCACACACTTGTTTTACACTCTTCAATAAATGGTTGTAGTCCATAACTTTCTATTTGATCTTTTCCATTTATTCCCAATAATTTTTCTACCTCAAGCTCTACTGGAAGTCCATGTGTATCCCATCCAGCTTTTCTTGGTACATCATAACCTTTCATAGTTCTGTATCTAGGTACCATATCTTTTATTACACGAGTTAAAACATGCCCTATATGTGGTTTACCATTAGCTGTAGGAGGTCCGTCATAGAAAGTATATGTCTTATCTCCTTTTCTTAATTCAAGACTTTTTTCAAAAATTTTGTTCTCTTCCCAGTATTTTTCAATTTCCTTTTCTCTTTCTACGAAATTCAGACTCGTAGACACTTTTTTATACATAAAACCCTCCTGATAAAAAGTTTAGATTGTAATAAAAAAGACAGCTATGCAGGCTGTCTTCAACTTTCAATTTATTTCCTTAAGAAGAATAACTTAGACTACATAAATAATATCTATAATATTTTTATTGAAAGCATATTATTGATATTATTATAATTATAGCAGCTCTTAAAGTCATTTTCTTCTCCTTGTTATATTTTCTAAGTACAATATATCACATATCCTATACAAAAGTAAACCCTATTTTAATTTTATTCTTTATATAACAAAAGGATAAAAGAAATTTTTTAAATTCATTTTTTCTTTTATCCTTTATATTTAATCATTATTTATTTACACATTTCAAGTTTAACATTTTCTCTACTCTCTGGTCCTTTTGATAAAGAGTCATTGTAGAATCCCCATAATTTTCTATTTTTGTTGGTGTGCCATTAGCAATTTCTAAAACTTTTTGTACAATTAAATCAGCCCCCTGGCTAATCCCCATAGTTCCTTCCATTATTTCTGCCACATTGACATCTATATCATCATTCATCAAGTCAGAATTTCCACTTACTCTTATAACTGGGACTATTGCATTATTAAACCCTGCTGCTCCACTTGTCCACAATATTATATGAGCTCCTAAAGCTGCATAATTTACTCCTGCTCCTCCACAAAGCATAGTTACTTCTGACAAATAAAACCCTGCTTTAGTAGGCTTTTCAATGAAATCTTTATTTATTTGAAGAACATCTTGAATAGGTTTAGTTCCCATTTTATGCAATGCTCCTAAAGATTTCTCTTCTATTGTTGTTAATCCTCCTACACTGTTTCCTATACTCATTGTTTCTACATCTGTTCCTTCTACACTCCAACGAGCACGTTCATTGTTTATCAATATTTCAATTTTTTCTCTAACCTTATCAGAAACAGCTCTCTTAAATAATATTTCATTACATCCTTGTAACTCAAATAATTCTCCTCCAATACAAGTCATTCCCATATCTATTAATTTATCAATAGCCACTCCTACACTAGGATTAGATGCTATCCCTGAACTTGTATCACTTCCTCCACATTTAACTCCAACAACAAGTTTATCAAGTGTAAATTTCTCAAGTTTTAAATTTTTTATATATGCATCTATATCTGCAAGAATTTTTCTTCCTTTTTCTATTGTTTGTTTTGTTCCTCCGTTTTCCTGGCATACAAGAGTTGCAGTTAATTTTCCAGTCTCTTTTACTGGATCTGCTATCTGTTCAGGTAAAATACTTCCACACCCCATAGCTAGAACTATAATCCCTGCTGCATTTGGATTTTTAGAAACTTCTATCATTTGATTAAATGTTTCTTCATTTCCTCCAAGCATACATGTATACCAGTTTGTCAATACCACTGCATTTTCACTTTTTTCCGCTATTTTTCTTGCTATTCCATCACAACATTCATCTACTGAAATAATTAAAATTTTATTTCTTATACCTACTGTTCCATCAGGTCTTTTATATCCTAAAAAGTTCATCATTTTTCCTCCTCTTATTTTAACTTTATATTCATCTGTCTAATAATTTCTTTTTTAAAAGCAGGAGGAATATCTACTGATAAACTTTTTACATTATGAACATGTACTAATTCTCCTTTTGATATTCCTTTTGTTAATTCTCCTATTTTTTCACCATATTTTATAACCGCTTCCCCTTTTTTTAAATCAAATAAGGCTATTTTATTTCCATAAGGTATATCCTCTTTTGCTTCTATTTCGTATAAAAATTCATTTTGTTCATTATATATTCCAACTATATCTCCACATTTTACATCATTCAGAACTGTAGATACCTGATCTTTTTCATGCATTCTCACACTTCTTTTCATTACATTAATCTCCCTTAATAATTTATTTTTTATCTATCATATGTGCTTCAATCTGTCCAAAATCTTTGAACATCCACTGAATCATTCCTATAAGCATTACTATCATTATAAAGATAATTGGTACAGCTGTTATTATTGCACAAGTTTTTATTGTGTTTAGATTTGCTTTAATAAGAATCATTGTAAGAGGCACTAGAGCCAACATTACACACCAAAAAAGACGTAACATAGGATTAGGTTCTTCATTATTTTTAAGTCCTATTGATGATGTAGTTGCCATTGTAAATGCTGCTCCATCTAATGTTGTAGCAAGGAATAACAATGTTACTATGCAAAATACTATCATAAAAATTGAACCAAATGGTAATGAACGCAATACTTTAACAATAGCAATATTATCTTGTCCATTACTCAACATTCCTACCATATCAACGACTTTATTAAGCTGTCGTTCTAATGACAAACTTCCTAAAACTCCAAAGAATACAAAACATCCGAAACTTCCACTAATCAGTGTATTCGCAACTACAGAACGTATATTTCTTCCTTTTGAAACTTTTGCTATAAAAATCCCTGTAAAAGGTGCATAAGTTATCCAATACAACCAGTAGAACATAGTCCAAGATTCTGGAAAACCTGATTTTCCTATCGAATCTGTGAATAAACTCATTCCTATAAAATTTTGAAACATCAGGCCTAAAGATTGAGTTGTGTTATTAATTATAAATAACGTTGGTCCAAAAACAACTACTGCTACAAGGAAAATTATAACTAATTTTATATTCCAGTCTGCTATTTTTGACATTCCTTTTTGAATACCTATATATGAACTGAAAGAATATACAATTGAAATAACTACTATTATAAGAAAATTTATTATAAAACTTGGCTGTATTCCAATTACATTACAGAAAATTTCTGTAACCAGAGGAACTGATACCCCCAATGTTATACTTAATCCTCCAAAGCAGATAAATATAAATAATATATCCACTATTCTACAGATTATCCCATCTTGTTTTAACCCTGTTATTGAACTTATTACACTACTTAAACTAAGTCCTTTATTTTTTCTGACATGAAAATGATAAGCAATAGGAATTCCTGCAAGTGCATATAAAGTCCAAGCACTTATTCCCCAATGAAACATTGAATATGTAACACTCATTTCATATGCTCTGATAGAGTTAGGTACTATTCCTAAACCAGGAGTTCCTATATAATAAGCCCATTCGATAAATGCCCAATATACTGTTGCAGATCCAAGTCCACAACATATCATCATAGACACCCATTTAAATGTTGAGTATTCAGGTTCTCCCTCTCCTAATTTTATTCTCCCAAATTTACTGAAAGATATTCCTGCTAATAAAATGACTCCAATGAAAGTAAATAAAAGAGTTAATGATCCAAATACATCAGTGAATAATTTAAATATCTTATTTGCTATTTCCTGAGAAGATTCAGGCATAAAATATAAACATCCTACTATAATAAAAACAACTATCAAGCTTACTATAATTAATAATTTATCTAACTTTTTCTCCATTTCTCCCCCTCTATTTCATTCTATATTTTTTTATCATTTCCTCATCTAATTCTATTCCTAATCCTATACAATCAGGTACTGTTACATATCCATTTTCAAAAGGAATTCTATTTTTTACTAAATCCTTGAAAAGCGGACTATTACTTTGAGAATATTCCATCAAATCCCCATGCTCTGTTGCTGCTAAAAATTGAACTGTTGCTGCTAATAAAATCCCTGTACTAAAACCATGAGGAATTAATTTAGTTCCATTTAATTCAGCCATATCATATATTTTACACAGTTCACTTATTCCTCCACATCTTGTTACATCAGGCTGAACTATATCTGGCTGTGCACTTTTTAAAAATTCTTGAAATTCATAACGTGTAGTTAATGATTCTCCTCCAGCTATTTTTGCTGATGACACTCCTGATAATTTTGAATACCCTTTTAAATCATCTGCTAGTATAGGTTCCTCTATCCAGTTCAAATTATATTTTTCTAGTTTTTTTATCATTGATAATGAATTTCCATATGTTCTCCATTTACTTGCAAGATCTATTTCTAACTCAAAATCATCTCCTAATTCTTCTCTAACTGCTCTTACTATTTTTTCATCTAATTCTGGACTATCTCCTAAAACTCCACCACCAAATTTTAAACTTGTGAATCCTTGATTTTTTAGTTCACGAGCTATAATTTTATTCTCTTCTGGAGTATCTGCTGGAATAAATGTTCCATATGCTCTTATTTTATCTCTATATTTTCCCCCCAGCAACATATATATTGGAACTTTATAATATTGAGAAGCTATATCCCAAAGAGCTATGTCAATAGCACTTATAGCATGTATCCCTGCTCCCCTTCTCCCTACATAGTTGGAAGCCCAATACATCTTATCCCATAGTTTTTGTATCTCTAATGGATTTTCCCCTATCAATAGTCTTTTCAATCCACTACAGTATAAATTTGTCTCTGGTGCTTCTATAATCGCTTTCACAACCACTGGTGAAGTATCACTTTCTCCTACTCCAACTATTCCCATGTCTGTGTGAACTTTTACAATTACAGCATCCTCACCCCATTCACATGGACTATCCATTGGTGGTATTCTCAAACAAATAACTTCTACATCTGTGATTTTCATATGACATCTCCTTTTTTAATTAAGATTATTGTCTTATATATAAGCAATATCTATGCCATTTTTATTCTTATTTTATTTCAATCTAAAAAGCTTATTTTTTTCTTTCATTTTAAAATATATTTCTTTTTTGAGTTTTTTTCGACTCGAAAAGTTGAATCATTTTCAATTCAACGACTTGATTTCAACTCAATTTTAAAGTATAATAACATTATGTAATATTTTTGAACTTTTTATAATTAGGGGGGGAAATAATGTCATTTAAGAATTTACCTTTCAATATTAGTCTTGAAACAATTATGAAAATTATCGATAATATGTATGATGAAATTCTGATCTATGATAATCGCTACAATATTGTATATATTAATAAAGCCTGCCAAAGACATTATAATTGTACAGCTGAATCTATGATTGGAAAATCTTTTTTTGATTTTATAAACAAGGATAATAATTCTTGGGATTGTTCCATTCTTCCCATTGTATATAAAGATCGAAAACCTTATGCTGTTAAACAAAAAACATTTCTGGGAACTGAATTATTTACTATTGCAATTCCAATTTTTGATGAAAAAAATATTTTAAAATATGTTGTTATGAATGTAAGGGATAATACAGATGGTATAAAAATTTATAATCCTGATTATACATACAAAGATTCCATTGTAAAAAATATAGAGCCGCCTAAGAGCAATAATATTAAAATGCAGGAACTTCTAAAAATGATTGAGCGTATAAAAAATATTGATACTCCATGTATTTTAACTGGCGAAAGTGGAACTGGAAAAACTATGCTGGCTAAATATATCCATTCTATCAGTGATCGAGCAAATGAACCTTTTGTAAGTTTAAATTGTGCCAGCATTCCAACAAACTTAGTTGAGAGTGAATTATTTGGTTATGAAAAAGGTGCTTTTACAGGAGCAAATTCAAAAGGTAAAAAGGGGCTCTTTGAAACAGCAAACAAAGGAACTCTATTGTTAGATGAAATATCTGAACTTCCTCTTTCAGCTCAATCAAAATTACTTCATGTCCTGCAAGAGCAAAAATATTTACCAATTGGTGGAAATAAACCTATTGAAATTGATGTAAAAATAATTGCTGCAACTAATAAAGACTTGAGAACTTTAGTTTTCAACAAGCAATTCAGAGAAGACTTATATTACAGATTGAATGTTATAGAATTATATCTCCCCCCTTTAAGAGAGAGAAAAGAAGATATTTCATTTTTAATAAAAAGTTTTATTGAAAAGTTTAATAAAAAATATTTTTTCTCCAAATCTTTTACAAAAGAAGCTTTAGAAATACTAGAAGCTGCTCAATGGAAAGGAAATATAAGAGAATTACAGCATGCAATAGAAAGACTTATGGTTACTAATGATAGTTCTATTATCGGAATTGAACACCTTTCTGAAAAGCTTCCTAATCATTCTTCAGACAAAAATTCTATTGAAGAAGATTTTAGTATGTCATTTGATGAAAAGGTAAGTCATTACGAAGCCAATCTAATAAAAGAAGCTTATCAAAAATTTAAAACTTCAAGAAAAGTAGCTCAATACTTAAAAATAAGCCAAACCAAGGCTAATAAATTAATTAGAAAATACATAAATAATAATTCTTTATAAAAACCTAACTAAAAAAGATGTTCTTCCTTAATTTTAGGAAAAACATCTTTTTTAGTTCTTTTATTTTTGTTTATATGACTATTAATTATCTATACCAGATTTTTAGTTATTCTTATTTTTATTTTCTTGTATGTTGTTATCAAAAGAGGAACACTTACTGTCATACATAAAAGTTCTCCCAATGGAAGAGCCAGCCATAATCCTTTTTCTCCCAGAAATATTGGGAGTATGAAAAGAAGTCCTGCTACACATACAAGTGAACGGCACATTGCCACAGCTGCTGATTCCATAGGTTTTTCCACAGCAGTCAAAAAAGAACTGATTATAACATTCACAAATGAAAATAAATATTGAAATACTACAAAGCTCAAAGCTCTTCCAGTAAGAGCTATCAAATCAGCATTATCTTTTGAGAATACCTTTATAATAGGAGCACTATTAAATTTCATTACAAAGAAAAAGAAAAACCCTATGCTTCCTCCTGTAAAGAAAGCTGTTTTCAATACCATGTATATCTGTTCCATTCTTTTAGCACCAAGATTGTAGGAAACTATTGGCTGAAGTGCTTGTGATAATCCAAAAAGACATATATTTACCACTGTATTTACATAGAAAACAATAGTTAATGCTGATACTCCTATTTCTCCAATTCTTCTGATAAGTATATAGTTAAAGATAAAAGTAGCAAGAGCACTTGATACCATTGTGAGCATTTCAGAACTTCCATTATATAATATCTTTCCTAAAAGAATCCTGTTCCCATTAGGTTTTACTATATTAAGCCTGCTTCTGTTTTTAAAATAATTCCACATAAGAACTGCTCCAGCAGTTCCATTAGCTGCAGAAGTAGCAAGAGCTGCTCCAAGTACTCCCATATCCATCTTTACTATAAAAAGATAATCCATCAAAACATTTCCTGCAAGACATATTGTACAACTCAAAAATACAAGATTTGGCTTACCAGCTATTTTTATAAATCCCTCTGTAAATATTGGTATATTATATGGTATATTTAATACTAACATAGTTAAAAGGTAAGCTTTTACTAATGGAGCAAGAATTTCCGTTGCTCCTAATATTCCTATTATTCCATTTATAAAAAGAAATCCTAAAAGAGATATACTTCCTAAAAACACTACAAATATTTGAAGAGTAAATGACATTATCTCATTAGCTCTTTTAAATTTTCCTTTTCCTAAAGCTATTGAACAATATACTCCTCCACCAGCTGCTATCATCAGAGCTATACTATTAGTAAATAATATTATTGGCATAGACAGATTAATTGCTGCAAGTCCAGATGCTCCTTGAGTATTTGCTATAAATATACCATCTACCATCATTTGTATAGATACTATCAACATTCCCACTATACTTGGGACAGCAAACTTAAAAAACAGTCTGCTGACATTTTTACTTTCTAATTCATTATTCATTTTCTCACCTTCTCTATTACAAAAGAAAAAGATAACTTAAAAGCTGATATCCCTTTTAAGTTATCTCCCCCTTAAAACTTTGGAAACTCTTTTGATTCCTTTATAAATTCTACTAATGTTTCTAACTTTACCTTTGGATGATTGGAAGAAACTCCTACTATCGTTCCTTCTACTATTGGTGCATCTACTATTTCTACTCTTATTTCATTTTTTAATCTTTCTTTTGCTGTTTCTGCATTGCTCACTGAACTTCCCAAATCACAAAGTATCACTACTCCATCACCTTGTTCAGCTTTTCTTATTGCTTTGGTTATAACTTCAGGACAGGTCCCATACCCGTCATCATTTTCTAGTCCACCGCCATTTTCCAGCATAAAATCACTATTTTTAAGCTCCATACAAAAATTGATTATCTCTTGTGAAAGTTTAGGATTATGTGCGACTACTACTATTCCTACCATATTTCCCCCATAGAAACTATATTTTTATACTAACCTATATAACTTTTTTTTATTTAATTGTCAATAGCTGAAAACAATTTTTTATTTTATACTTTTGACAGTGTTTTTCACTTTTTATATTATAACATAAATTTTATATATATGTTAAATTTTTTTAAAAATAATAAAGGAAACTTTTAAAATCTCAGAGATAATAAAAATTTCCTTTTTAATATATTATTATTTTTTATTTATATCTTTTCAGCTGGCAATTTTTGCTGCCTCCTGTATATTTATACTGTCAAAAAATTTTTCAAGATATTTAAATGTATAGTCAAGGTTGTATGTTTTTATATTAATATTCTTTCCATTGTAGTTAAAGCTTATGTTAAAAATTTTATTTTCAGAAGAAACATTACATATTAATTTCACTGTCTTAAATGAAGTTTCCCACTTTTTATTTTTTATTAATATTTTCATATCCTTTACCCCCTTTACTATATCTAAAAATAGTTTATCTATATTTAAATATATATTAAACTATGAAGATGCTTTTGTCAACTCTTTTTTATTTTTGTTGTAAAATTTTTATTTTTATATTATAATTATTTATATATAGATACACAGGAGGTGCAATATGAATTTTAAAACCTTTTTAAGAAACCATAGGGAAGAAATGGGTTACAGTCAAAATAGGTTAGCTAAAACAATCGGAATTACCCAATCATATTATAATACAATAGAAAGAGGAGAAGTGAGAAATCCTCCTAGTGAAGAGATACTTGATAAGATGATAGCAATTCTTCAATTGAGTGCAAAAGAAGCTGCTGAATTTAAATATTTAGCTGCTATTGAAAGAACTCCAGCAATAATACTGGATGAACTAAAAAAACTAGCAAAACAAAAAGATGCTTCTCCAAGAGTTGCTGCATCTGAATTAAAAGATTTAGATAATTACATTCCTCTTTATTCAAGAATAAGTGCAGGAATAGGAGTATTTACTGAAGAAGAACCTGTAGATTTTATATCTATTCCAGGTGTAAGAAATATTGAAACTCTTTTTGCTGTTAATGTGAAGGGAGATTCTATGGAGCCAACTATCAAAAATTCTTCTATTATTCTTTGCAGGAAAGGAGTAGAAGTAAGAAATGGCGAAATAGGAGCTTTTATAGTTAATGAAGAATCATATGTAAAAAGATTGAAAGTAACTGGAAATTACATTGCACTAATCAGTGACAATCCTAATTATCAGCCTATTTACATAGGACCTGGTGAAGAATTCAGTGTTGTAGGAAAAGTATTGAAAGTTATAAACGATATTCAATAAATAAAAAAACTGTACCCTCTCTTTTATTTAAGATTTTAGGTACAGTTTTTTATTTGTTTTCTATCTTACTGTTGACTTTATCCACTTATCTCCACGAAGCCTTATAAGACAGGCTACCATTTTCAATGGTGTTTCAAGTCTTAATATCACAAGAACCAAAGCTGGGTTCCAATGCCATTTAAAAGCCGCCATAAATCCTATTGGAAGCAGACACCACAAGAATGATATATCCACAGTTGCTGCAAACCTTGTATCTCCACTTCCCCACAATATTCCTCCTATAATAGGAGCTGATATTGCTCTGAACATAGTGATAAAAGCATATGCAAGCATAAAATGTCTGGCTAATTTCAAAGTAGCTGGCTGTAAGCTGTAGAATGAAAAGAATGGTTCACTTACACCTAATAAAAATGCAGCTGTTATCACTCCACATACAGCAAAGAATTTTACAAGAGCTTTTGAAGCTTTCTTAGCTGCTGCAATTTCTCCAGCACCAATATATCTTCCCATAATTACAGCTGAAGCACTTCCCACTCCCTGTACAAATGAGAGAGCAAACTGATGAAGTACATTACATATACTGTTAGCTGCCACTACAGCTGCTCCCATATGCCCTAATATCGCTGAGTGAGCTGAAAGCCCCAGCCCCCAGAATAATTCTCCAATTATTACAGGAAGTCCATATTTTATCATATCTTTAAACAGTATCCGATCATAAAGCTTCAGCATTATAGGTTTAAATTTTAAAACTTTCTCATATTTTTTTAGATATATCATTACTAGAGCTACTTCTACTCCTCTAGCCATTACTGTTCCCAATGCAGCTCCAACTATTCCCATTCTTGGAAATCCAAAATGTCCAAAGATAAATACATAATTAAAAAATACATTTGTAAAAAATGACACTGTATATATCCATAGAGAAAGCTTTACATCCTGCAGACTTCTTAATACTATTAAAAATGTTGTAGTTATTCCAAAACATATATATGATACAGAAACTGCTCTTAAATATTTTGCTCCCTGCTCTATAACTGCTGTTTCAGGAGTAAATATTTTCATAACTGCTGCTGGACATATTAATAATAGCAGAGTAAATATAACACTCAAGCCTATTGCCAGTTTTAATACCATTGCTGCTATTTTTCTCAGATTTTTTAAATCTCTTTTTCCAAAATACTGACTGCATAGAACTCCTGCTCCACATCCCAATCCAGATACAAGTATAGAAAAAAGAAAAAATACCTGCCCAGCCAAACTTGAAGCTGACAGCACAGTTTCTCCCAAACTTCCAAGCATAAGTGTATCCATCATATTTACACTATATGAAATTATATTCTGGAATGCAATAGGCATAGTTATTGCCAAAAGGTTTCTATAAAAAGCTTTATCCAAGATTATTCTCCCCCAATAAATATTTCATAATCATCTAAAATAAATAAAGCCTCCTGCTCTCCCTGAATTTTCTTTATCTCTTCTGAAAGATTGAAATCTTTTATCTCTGAATGTACAATATCCATTTGTTATTATTTTAGACTTGTCCACTTCATTAGCTATCAAATTTAGATGATTAAATTTCTGATTATCAAAATATATTTTCCCATTTTTTTCTACAAAACTTTCAGCTATTATATCAGATGGAAATTTTTCTGAGAACAGGTCTTTAAATTCCTGCCCAACTTCATAATTTTCCTGTCCAATACCTATACCAAAAGCAAAATAAACATTTTTTATATCTGTTCCATAATTTTCTTCCATTAGTTTTACAGCTTCTAAAGTTATTTCCTGAAGAGTTCCTCTCCAGCCAGAGTGTACTAGTCCAATAACTTCTTTTACAGGATCATAAATATATACAGGAAGACAATCAGCATATTTGGTAAATATAACTACATCTTTTCTGTCTGTTATAAATCCATCTGTATTTTCAAAATATTTCTGGTCTATCTCTTTTATTACCTGTATATTTTTACTATGAGTTTGATATCCTGATATCAGTATTCTGCTTCCAAGAGCAAAATCTTCTACAAGTTCTTCCCGTGTTTTCTGTTTTGCATTCCCATAGGAGATATCTGTAAATATAGTTCCTATTCCCATATCTTCAAATTCTCTTATTATTAAATGGCTTCCTTTATCTTCAAACATATCTTACCTCTTTCTATATGAGATTTTTCTTTACTTCCAAAACTTTTTTCAAATTTTCTGTCAGTTTTTCAAATCCAGGGAAATCTAATGATTGAACTCCATCAGAAATTGCACATTCTGGATTTTCATGTACTTCTACCATTGTCCCATCTGCCCCAGCTATTACTCCTGCCAATGTTACAGGCTCTACAAGATTTCTTCTTCCTGTTCCATGACTTGCATCTATTATTATTGGAAGATGTGATTTCTCTTTTATTAAAGGAATGGCATTTATATCCACAGTATTTCTAGTTATTGTTTCAAATGTTCTGATTCCTCTTTCACACAGTATTATTTTTGTATTTCCATATGCAACTATATATTCTGCTGCCATAAGAAGATCTCTCATTGTTGCACTTAGCCCTCTCTTTAAAAGTATAGGCTTATCACATTTCCCAAGCATTTTAAGAAGGCTGAAGTTCTGCATATTTCTTGCCCCTATCTGAAGTATATCAGCATATCTGGATACAAGAGATATATCCTGAGTATCCATTACTTCTGTTACTACTAAAAGGTCGTACTTGTCTGCTGCCTCTTTCATGTATTTTAGTCCCTCTTCTCCCAAACCTTGAAAATCATAAGGAGAGGTTCTTGGTTTAAAAGCTCCTCCTCTCAATACCTGGGCTCCAGATTTTTTTACTCTTTCAGCTATTTCAAATATAGATTTTCTACTCTCAACAGCACAAGGACCAGCCATAAGCATGAAGTTTCCTCCACCTATTTTTCTTCCTTTGATGTCTATCACAGTATCTTCTTTTTGAAATTCCCTGCTGACAAATTTATAGCTTTTTCCAATGGGAACCATTTCATCAACGCCATCAAAAGACAGAAGTACATCTATATCTACATTTTTTTTATTTCCCATTACTCCTATTTTCAGGATATCCTCATCTTCTATTATTATAATTCCTAATCCGTTGCTTTTTAAAAATTCTATTATTTTTTCTTTTTCATGTTCACCAATATTTTTTTTAGTTTTTATATACATAATTACCTTCCGATTAAATAGTTTAGATTCTCTATCAGCTAAAATCCAATTTTTTTCTTTTTAGGCTGAGGAAGATTTTTCAACGGCATGACATATGTCACTCCAGGATTCAAATCTATTCTCATTCTCACACAGTCTTTATTTTTAGAGAAAAATTGTCTTATTTTCGTTCTTATTACAGCTTCTCCATCTAAAAATTTTGAGCCATATCCATGTATCACTTTTATCTCTTTTCTTTCGCCTTTTTTGTATAAAGCATTATATTTAGTTATAAAAACCCTCAAAGCATCATCAAAGTTCATTTGATGAAGGTCGATTTCATTATACATTTCAGCAATATCTCCTAATTTTTTTTACAAAAAAGCCTGTCAAAAACTTTAGCCTTATTTAATAGAATAACATAATTTACAAAAAAATAAAAGAGATATATCCTCTTATGGAAATATCCCTCATAACTTTATTTAAAATAATACTTTTTAATCATTTACTGAATTCTAACTCACTTCATTCAATAATATTATTTTTTACATTTTATTTGTTTCATTAATTACACAAACTTTTCTAATTTCCAAATTTCTAAAATTTAGTTTAGATTTTTATTTTTCTATACATTAATTATTTATTTATAATTTTTAAATATCTTTCTCTAGTCTAATTTCATAAATTGGCTCATCACACCATTCAGTTTCCAAAAATCTATCTGTTTCATAAAATCCTTGATGACTATAAAATGATAATGCCCTGTCTAAATTACTTGCTGTCCAGAGAAAAATATGTTTGTACTCACATTTTTCAGCAAATTTCAGCAGATTATCCATCATTGCTCTTCCTACTCCATATTTTCTATATTCTTTTTCTACAATAAACCAACGAAGCTGTCCTTCCCATAGCTTGTCAGAATCTGGTATAATCAAAGCTATGGCTCCAATGGGTTTTCCCTCTGCTTCAGCAATCCAAATTTTTTCTCTTTCAAACTTTGTTACAACAAGAAAATCATCTAAAGTTTTTTTTACATAATCATAAAAGCTTCTTTTGATGTACCCATATTCTGTTGAATATATCTCCCAATGCTTCTCAACAATAAAATCTAAGTCCTCATTTTTATACTCTCTAATTATAAAATTCATAGTCCCCCCTAAAATGCTGCTGTATAAAATTATTTTTGTCTTTGCTTAATTTCACTGGACTAAGCTATCTACTTTTAACATTTTTATGATACTGAGTCAACTGTTTTTTCAATCCAAAGTCAACTTAATTGATAAAAAAGTCCTTTATCTTTATGAAGTATCCTATATTAAAAATAAAACATATGACAAGTACCTTGTATTTTTGATATAATAATAGTGTTAAATATTTGAGATTAACATAAAATTGCTGGTTAAAGGGGGAAAATTATGAAAGATTTAAATAATAAGTGTAAAATTGCTGTTGTACAAGCTGCTCCAGTAATGTTTGACAAGCACCTTTGTACTGAAAAAACTATCAAATTAATCCAAGAGGCTTCAGAAAAACAAAGTGAATTAATCATATTTCCAGAACTTTTCATTCCAGGATATCCCTATGGAATGACATTTGGTTTTACTGTAGGCAGCCGTAATGCAGATGGTCGTAAAGACTGGAAAATGTATTATGACAATTCTATTTTAGTTCCAGGAGAGGAAACAAAAGCTATAGGAGAAGCAGCAAAAAAAGCTAATGCCTATGTAAGTATTGGAGTTTCTGAACGTGACCCTGTCAGTGCTACACTTTACAATTCAAATCTATTTTTCTCACCAAAAGGAGAGCTGATTGCTGTACATAGAAAATTGAAACCTACTGGTGCTGAACGTGTTGTCTGGGGAGATGCAGATAAAGGATATTTCCCAGTTGTTGAAACTCCTTGGGGAATAATGGGAAGCCTTATCTGTTGGGAAAGCTATATGCCTTTAGCTAGAGTTGCTTTATATGAAAAAGGTGTCACTTTATATATTTCTCCAAATACTAATGACAATGAAGAATGGCAGGCAACTATTCGTCACATAGCTATTGAAGGTCACTGCTATTTTATCAATTGTGATATGTATTTTACAAAGAATATGTATCCTAATGATTTACACTGCCCAGATGAAATTGAAAAACTTTCTGATATTGTATGTCGTGGAGGAAGCTGTATAGTTGATCCATATGGACATTATGAGACTGAGCCTGTCTGGGATAAAGAGAAAATTATCTATGCAGAACTGGATATGGAAAAAGTTCCTATGAGTCGTATGGAATTTGATGCTTGTGGACATTACTCAAGACCTGATGTTCTTGAACTAAAAATTAAAGAATAATTTATAAATATTAAAAGAGGAAAATCACAGACAGAATAATCTATCTTTGAACCTTCCTCTTTTTAATTTTCTTCAATATTTTTTAATTTACTATTTGACTGTCTTTTCTAAGTTGTTCTATATCTACTGTTTTTATAAAAGTAACTATATCCTTCCACATTGAGTGGTATCCATATCCTCCATTCAACATTTCATTTAGAGCTTTTTCTCTTTCCCAGTTCTGATAGACCATTCTGTACAAGGCAACCATCATTCCAGTACGATCTGCTCCATGATAACAATGTATTAATATTGGTTTTCTATTTGTGTCTGGATTGTTTGGATTTAAAAGATACATCACTTTTACTGCATCTTCATATTTAGGATTCCATGCTCTCATACTTACATGTATAAGATTTAATTCTGTATTTTTAGCCAACTCTGTATCTTTTTGTTTAGAACGCAAAGAAATTACTGTTCCAATTCCAAAAGATTCTATATTTTTCATCCCAGTTTCTGTAGGCTGTGCAGAACGAAATAAAGTTTCAGAAACTTTATAAAAATTGTCTACTCCCTGTATTTTTATTGGGACAGCTGTTTCTTTTGAATCTGTTGTTTTATTTATTGTTTGAGCTGAGCAATTTGTTAAAATAAAAAAACTAAAAAATACTACAATAATTGGCAATATTTTTTTTATTTTTAGTGTTCTTTTTAAAATTTTAGTATCCATATAGCAGTCCTTCTTCCTTCTTAGCAGTATTGTTTTTTATTTTAACTCAATTATAGCACATACTATTATTTTCTAACATATTTTATATTAGGAAGAAAAATTACTTGCCCTTCTCCTGCTCTTTCTAATAAATATTTTATTTTTTAAAAAAGTTATATTTTTCAAATTAATATTTTAAGCATTTACATTAACTGCTGCAACCTTTTCACATTTTTTCTGTACCACTTTCCAATCTTTATTGTAACGATGTTCATCAACAAATAATACAAGTATAATATTAACTGCAGCAACTCCTGCAAATACTCCCTCTCTTGAAGTTTTTCCTGTTTCCTCTTCTGCTTTTATTCCTTTCCATCTATTGACTTTAAGGTTTTCTATTGTTGAAGCTATCAATGGATTTATTCCTAAAAGTATCGAAGATCTTGAATACCCAGATGATTAATTTTAAGTAATAAAAAAAGCTGAGTAACATTAAAAAAAATGTTTTACTCAGCTCTCTTTTTTGTATAATATAGTTACCACCCTAATTATACAAAGGAGACATACATGCAAATCAAACATATTATCTCTAAAATCAATATAACAAATCTTTTAGGTAAAATCAAGAAATATTTTAAAAATGAGCATTTTGAGGATGTTAAACAGACTATTCAAAAATTCTTAGCTTGTTCTATTGATAAATCTTTTCTCTCTCTTCAATGCCCTAATTGTCATGATGCACATAAAATTAAAGTTACTTGTAAATCTAGATTTTGTCCTTCCTGCGGTAAACGTTATTCTGCTCTTTGAACTGAAAAAACTTCCGCTTCTCTTATTGATGTTAAACATAGAAGTGTCCTTTTTACTATTCCTGAAGAACTTAGAATGTTTTTCTTCTATGATAGAGATCTTTTAACTAAGCTTGCTTATGCTGTTAATGATGTTTTTAAATATCAATTTCATAACATTAAAGCAAAAAATCAAAGAATTCATAAAATTTCAAAATATTCTTCTAAATACTTTACTAACTCAGATATCATTCATTATGGATTGATTACTGTTATTCACACCTTTGGACGCGATCTTAAATGGAACCCTCATATTCATGCTATTGTTACTTTAGGTGGTTTCAATAAAAACTACCAATTTCTTGAAAAAAAATATTTTCATGTCAATTCCATTGCTGGACAATGGAAAAAAATGGTTATTGATATTGTTAAATCTGGAAATTATGACAAGCCTGAAATTAAAGCTAAAGCTTATGCTGCTGCTAACTACCTTTATCGCAAAAATACAAGATTCTTTTTCAATGTTGCAAAAAATGATTTAAATAATAATATTTATGCAATTAAATATATTGGCAGATATCTAGCAAGAGCTCCTATCGCAGAATATAAAATTATTGATTTTTATGATAATAAGGTTACTTTCTATTATGAAAGTCTTGCTGATGATAAACAAAGAATTGAGCTTACTTTAGATGCAGAAACATTTCTTTCCAAATTAATTATTCACATTCCCCCTAAACATTTCAAAATGATTAGGCGCTTTGGAATCTATTCTAGAAATATTAAATCAGAACTTAAAAACATCATGAAATTCATGAGAAAATATGTCTCTAAATATTCCAATTTTACTTTTTATCAACTTGAAATATGGAAAGCTTTTGGAGTAAATCCTTTTTATTGTTTTAAATGTAATACCAGAATGAAAGTTAAAAAAATATCATATTTTAATATACATACAGGCTCCATTTGCTGGAAAGAATATCGCTAAATAGCTGATTAACAATCAGCTTTTTTGTGCTGTCAATTTTAATCTTATTCAATTAATATATCTAATATGAATACAAAATAATTAACATTTTTTATTTTTTCAAAAAATTTATCAAATTATAATTTCCTAAGAAATAAAAAAAGACCCTGATTTTTTTCAAGGTCTTTTATTTTATTTCTTAATCCATTCATTCAGCTCTTCATCTGTTGCTAGTACATAGTGCTGTCCATCTATGTGATTCTGCTTTCCCTTTGTATAATCTATTCCGCTGTTCTTGTAGTCATAAGTCATTGCAATTCTTGCCTTTTCCACTCTAGGATCGGGAAGTGGTATTGCTGACAAAAGGCTCTTTGTATATGGATGAATAGGATTACTGAATATTTCTTCTGTTGTTCCTGTTTCTACCAAATGTCCCAAATGAAGTACTCCTATTCTGTCAGAGATATATTTTACCATAGATAAATCATGTGCAATAAATAGATATGCTGCTCCTGTTTTCTTTTGAAGTTCCTTCATTAGATTTACTACCTGTGCCTGTATCGATACATCTAAAGCAGAAATAGCTTCATCTGCAATTATCAGTTCAGGATTCATTATCAATGCTCTGGCTATTCCTATACGCTGTCTTTGTCCTCCAGAAAATTGATGAGGATATCTCATTGCATGTTCATGTGACAACCCTACTAGTTCAAGAATATGATAAACTTTCTCTTCTCTTTCTTTTTCATCTTTGTAAAGTTTATGGATATCCAGTCCCTGAGCAATAATATCTATTACTTTCATTCTTGGATTCAGACAGGCCATAGGGTCTTGAAATATCATCTGCATCTTTGTACGAAGATGTTGTAGCTGACTTGCAGATAATTTCCCAGATATTTTTACCCCTTTGAAATTAACTTCTCCATCTGTAGGTTCATATAAACGAATTATTGAACGACCTGTTGTAGATTTTCCTGATCCTGATTCTCCAACCAATCCATATGTTTCTCCTGGATAAATATTAAATGATATATCATCTACAGCTTTTACTGTAAATTTTTTATTTATTTTAAAATACTGTTTCAAGTTTTTTACTTCAAGCAAAGGAGTTCTTTCCATAATTATTTACCCTCCTTTATCATTTTTTCTATACGACATTTTAAAGAAGCAGGCATTTCCACCTTAGGTGCATTTTCATGGAGAAGCCATGATGACACGCGATGTTTTCCTCCCACATTGAACATTGGAGGTTCTTCTCTGAAATCTATATTTAAAGCATATTCATTACGAACTGCAAAGGCATCTCCTGGTACTTTATTCAGTAGATTTGGTGGAGTTCCTGGGATAGTATACAATACCTCATCATTTGCCTCAATGTCAGGCATAGATGACAAAAGACCCCATGTGTATGGATGGCGAGGATCATAAAATATCTCATCTACACTTCCTTTTTCCACTATCTTTCCAGCATACATAACAGCTACATAATCAGCAACTTTTGCCACTACTCCAAGGTCGTGTGTTATATAGATTACAGAGATATTTTTCTTAACCTGTATATCTTTTATCAATTCAAGTATTTTTGCCTGAATAGTAACATCTAATGCTGTAGTTGGCTCATCACATATTAATATTTCTGGATCACAAGCCAGAGCTATTGCTATGACAACACGCTGACGCATACCTCCAGACAGCTGGTGAGGATAGTTTTTCATACGTTTTTCAGGTTCAGTAATACCTACTTCTTCTAATAACTCTACTGCCTTTTGATAAGCTTCTTTTTTAGAAACTTTGTAGTGATAGCACATTCCCTCCATAATCTGCTTCCCTATAGTCATAGTAGGATTCAGAGATGTCATAGGGTCTTGGAATACCATTGCAATACGTTTTCCACAAATATGTTTCTGCATTTCTTTAGGAGTTAGTTTTATTATATCCCTTCTTATCTTTTCTCCCTTTTCATTTGTATATTTAAATATAATAGTTCCATTATTAATAAATCCATTACCACTCAAAATTCCCATTATAGCTTTTACTGTTACAGATTTTCCTGATCCTGATTCTCCAACTATAGCAATAGTTTCTCCTTTGAATAAATCTAAACGAACACCACGTATAGCATTCACAACTCCATTAGCTGTATGAAAACAAATATCTAAATCACGAATTGATAATATTCTTTCTTTCTCCATATTTTCTCTCCTACATCTCTTTCATTTTAGGGTCAAAGGCATCCTTTAATCCATCAGCAAGCAAGTTAAAGCTCAACATAAGAATAGCTAATATCGTAGCTGGAATAATAGTCATATATGGAGATATCATAAATGACTTGAATCCATCTGATATCATTACTCCTAATGATACATTTGGTGCTGGAATTCCCAAACCTACAAAGGAAAGTGTTGTTTCCATAAATATTGCATTAGGTATTGAAAACATTGACATGATAATAAGCTGCCCAAATATATTTGGCAGAATATCCTTAAATATTATATGCATATCTGATGCTCCTAATGTCTTTGAAGCAAGAACAAACTCCTGTTCTTTTAGTTTAAGCATCTGAGCACGAGCAATACGACTCATCCCTATCCATCCTGTCAGTACCAGAACAAATAAGATGGGAATAATTCCTGGTTTTAAAATTACCAACATAAGTGTAGCAATTACCAAAGTAGGAATAGAATTTATTACCTCAACAATACGCTGCATAACCATATCTACTCTTCCACCAAAATATCCTGAGATAAGTCCATATGTCATACCAACTGCCATATCTATAATGATAGCTGCTCCAGCTACCAGCAATGAAATACGAGTTCCGCTCCATGTTCTCAGCCAGATATCTCTTCCCATCGTATCAGTTCCAAAAAGATAGAATATATCTTTTATCTTTTTCACTGCATACATATCCTTTCCTTTCATATATCCATCTGCTATTCCTAAGTTTTGTAGAAAAGGAATTTTGGGAGGCAGACTTTGATGAGCAAGATTATTTCCATTGATTTGAAAATGAGAAAATATAGGAGCTATTATTGACATTAAAATTATTATACATATGCAGATAAGTCCAATTACTGCACCTTTATTAGCTTTTAAACGTATAAAAAAATCTCTCCAGAAAGAATGGTTCTCATAGACTTTATCTATGTATAGGTCTTTATGATGAGCAAGTTTGAAATCATCTTTCTGAAAAACTATTCTTTGATCACTCATTTGTTCCTCCTTTTACCAGTCTGATACGTGGATCAATTATTCCATACAGAAGGTCTACTATCAACATTACAATAATATACATCAAGCTGTAAATAAATGCACAAGCCATAATTACATTGTAGTCATTTACCTGTATTCCCATTGTTAACAACTGTCCAATTCCTGGTATTGAGAACATTTTTTCTATTACCAGCGACCCCGTCATCAATCCTACTATCAATGGTGCCAAAATTGTTACTACTTGTATCAAAGTATTTCTTAAAGCATGACGGAATATCAATGTTCCTCTGCTCAAACCTTTAGACTGTGCCAGCTGCATATATTCACTTCCCAATACTTCTGACATCTCACTTCTCGTAAAACGAGCTATATTTGCCACAGTAAAAACCGAAAGCGCCACTGTGGGCATTATACTTGAAATAAATGGCTGATGAACATTATACAGTACTGGAAGTATATTTAATTTTTTAGCAAATAACAAAATAAAGAATAGTGCGAAAACAAATGATGGTATAGATACCCCTATAACTGCCAGTAATGAAGATAGTGTATCTATCCATGTATTTTTTTTCAATGCAGCTGTTATTCCCAGAAGCAATCCTAAAACTATTCCTACTACAACAGCCTGGAGTCCTATACGGATAGATGTCCATAGACGAGCATCAAGCATTTGTGATACAGGCATATTTTGCTGAATAGAATAACTCACACCAAAATCTCCCTGCAACATAAGTTTTAGATAATTAAAAAATTGAACAAGAAATGGTTTATCCAATCCATATTTTGCTTTTACTATTGCCATTTGAGCCTCTGTCAATTTTTCATCATTAAATGGTGTTCCAGGCATCAGCTGGAGCATTAGATACAATATAAAAACTATGACAATAAGAGTTATAGCAGCAATAGCTAAACGTTTTATTATATATTTAATCATTTTTCCTTTACTCCTTTAAAAGTTACTCTGCCAACACAATCTTTAAGCAGTATACTGTCACTAACAATTTAACTTTCTATTTATTGAATTTTATATAATAAAAATACAGCACAATACCAAAACAGCATTGTGCTGTATAAATAATATATTTTTAAATTATTTTCTTATAATATTTTTATAAATTGTAGGTATACCTACTGAGTGGAATTCAAATCCTGTTAAGTCCGGATTTATCATAACTGCTGAACCTGTTTGATATACAGGGAGAATAGCTGCATCATCTAAACAAACTTTTTCAGCTTCTTTTAATGCTTCCCATCTTTCTACAGGTTTACCAGTTAAATCACCTTTACTTGCATCAAAGATAAGTTTGTCATATTTTGCATTTGACCAATCTCCATAGTTAGATGCTCCTCCAGTAATCCATAAATCAAGATAAGTCATAGGATCAGCATAGTCTGGACCCCAACGAGTAAGCCCTAATTCATATGTTTTCTTTCTCATTAACTGCAGACGAGCTTTCTTAGGCTGTTGTTTCAAAGTAATTGTCATTCCCACCAGATTTGTTTCTATTTCTGATTTCAAATATTCAGCTACTTTTTTACTAGATTCAGTATCTTCAAATAACAGTTCATATGTAAATTTATCTTTTCCAAGTTCTTTTTTAGCTTTTTCAAAATATTCTTTTGCTTTTTCTTTATTTACATTTAAATATGTTGGAGCAGTTTCACGAAAATCTTTTCCATCAGGTCCTACTGCTAGTTTTACAGGAACTGCAAAGTTAGCAGCTATTGAACCATCTTTTAAAAGAAATTTAGCTATTTGCTCTTTATCAAATGAAGTAGCTATTGCCATACGAAGATTAAGATTTTCAAGTCCTGCTACTTTTTGATTAGGAGATATGTACCATAAATAACTACCTAAAGTATTTAAAAATCCAGGGGCATCTTTATATTGCTCCACCATTTCACCAGTCAGTTTTACATAATCTACAGTTCCCTGCTCAAAGGCAACCATTGCAGACTGAGCATCTTTTACTACTTGGAAATTCAGTCCATCTATTTTTACTTTATCAGCATCATAATACTGATCATTTTTTATCATTGTATAGTTTGCACCTTGATTCCATTCTGTCATTTTGAAAGGTCCATTAGACAAGATTGCTTCTGGAGTAAGTGCATACTGTTCTTTGTATTTATTATAAAAATCTTCACGAATTGGGTAATATACTGGAAATGCAACTAGCTGATCAAAGAATGGAACTGGATATTCAAGTTCTATCTTCAATGTTTTATCATCTACTGCTGTTATTCCCAATTCAGAAGCTGGTTTTTCTCCTGATGTTACTGCACCAGCATTTTTTACACCTGCTACCTCTATCATATATCCATATTGTGATGCTGTCTTAGGATCAGCAAGACGTCTCCATGCAAATACAAAATCATTTGCTGTTACTGGCTGTCCATCACTCCATTTTGCATCACGAATAGTAAAAATACGTACTTTTCCATCTTCACTTACCTCTTCCTTCACTGCCATACCTGGAATAGTATTTCCAGCAGCATCAAGCTGATAAAGCCCTTCACTCACTGCTGCAATAGCCTCAAAGGCAGTCCCGTCAGTTGCTACTCCTGTATCCATTGAAGAAAGTTCCACATCATTTGCAATTGTTACAATATTATTCTTTACTGGCTCTGTTTTAGTTTCTGCTGGTGCTGGTGCTTCTTTACTTCCACCACATCCAGAAAGTATCCCAAATACAAACAATGCCAAAAGAATCACTTTAAACTTTCTCATATGCTCTCCCCCTTTAATATTATAGTTGACATATTTTTGTTTGATGTAAGTATACAACTTCAAGTAACTCCTGTCAAGATATTTTTGATATATTTTTTTCATTTTTCAGTTTTTTGAAATTTTATTTCTATTATTTACTTATATTTTATTTTTAATTTTTATTTTCCTTGAATTAAACAATATACAAAGAGAATGAATTACAATTTTTACACATATTTTTTCCTTGTTCAATTTTCATAATATTAAAAATTATTTTTTACTAAAAATGGAACAATTAATAATTATAAGTATTTATTATAGTTAAATTTATAGAATTTGTGGACTTTTCTTAAAAAATATTAATTCTTAATTTTTACTATTACAATTAAAAATAGCTTATATCACTAAAAAACATAGAAAAAAGAAAAAGTTGAAGCTAGTTTAATTCCAGTTTCAACTTTTAAAAATTTTTTTAATATTTATTATTTTATACTAAGCATGTGATAACAAAGGAAACATAATCTTATTATTCTTAAATATATTTTCCTTCCCTTTTAAAACAAACAATGTATCTTCATTTATTATTTGAGAACTAAAATATTTTTCTCTATTCTTTGGAGTAAATCCTAAAGTAACTTCTTTTATATTTTTTAAAGGGATGCTAAAAATTACTTCTTCCATAGAGCAGATATTATTACCAAAAATATCAAAACAAATTAGTGTATTTTCTTCCTTTTCTGCAATACATACTATATCATATTTTTTAGAATAATATATAGAATCTTTCATAAAAGAACTGCAATAAAACATAAGTAACCCATAATTATTTTTCATAGGTAATATAGAAAAAGGATTTGATTTTCTATAGCACTTTTTTAGTATTTCATTATCTTTTTCTACACTTATATTAAGTTTTCTAAAATCTCCTTTCATTTCATAAAAAGGCATCTTACACTGATATTCAACTGCTTTTACAAACCCAAATTTTGGATAGAAATCAAGAACAGTAGAATTTGCAAATAAATAAACAGCATCACACTTATCTTCCCATTCTGAAAGAATTACTTTAATCAGCTGAGAAGAAAATCCTCTATTTCTATATTCTGGATCAGTCATTATTGTTCCTAGCTGTATATAGCGTTTTGACATGTTTTCCCATTCTGTGTCTATAATATTTACTGAAACATTTGCAACTACTTTTTTTCCATCTTTCACTATTGTATATGGAATATATTTTTCTGTCCAAAATCCATTTTCATACCAATTTTGAAAAGATAACCCAAAAGTTTTTTCTGCCAGTTTTATAAAACTTTGACGAAGGATATCATTAGCTCTTATTTGTTTAACTAATTTATATTCCATAATATCACTTCCTTTACAGCTTTGAAAATTTTATATTTTACCTTTATTATTTTATTTCTTCTGCTAATTTTTTCAATATCTCTTTTGTGGCATCTGATTCTGTATCCTGTTTCTTTATTGGAGTTCCCTCTAAAACATTCGCAGTTGAACATGCTTTTTCTAAATCTTTTATTGTTTTAGTAAGTCCTCCTCCTCCATGCATACAAATAGGAAGAATTGTTTTTCCTGTAAAATCATATTTCTCCAAGAAAGAAAATACAGGCATTGGTAATGTTCCCCACCAGTTAGGAAATACTAATACTATTTTATTGTAGTCAGAAATATTTTCTAGTTCTGCTTTCAACTGAGGTCTTTCTTTTTTTAATTTTTCCACTCCAGCTTGGGCTACACAAGTAATATATTTATCTGGATATTTTTTTACTGCTTCAATTTGAAATATAACAGCATTTAATTCTTCTTTCATTATTTCTGCCACTATTTTTGAACTTCCACTCCAAGTAAAATAGACAACTAATACTTTATTTTCCATAATTATTCCTCCATTTGAAATATAAAAAGCTTATTATTTATCCAAAAATATATATTCTATTTAAGGTATAGTATAATATATAAAAAATATTGTCAAATTATATAAAATAAAACAGAACTCAAAATAATTATAAGAGTTTTTTCTCTTTATTTTAAGTTCTGTTTATTTCTCATTATACATTTTTATTATTTTTATACTATAATCATATACTAAATTACTATTTTATTGTCATTTTTATATTTCAGGAGAAAATAATCCAGTTTGAGAATTTCTTTGCTGTGTTACAGCTCTTGAATCTTTTGTTAAATCATCAAGTTTCCCTTCTCTTTTCATTATCAGAAGAGTTTGAATATCTTTAAATTCTGTCATCATATTATAATCTCCTGAACTATCCCCAGCTACTAATATAGGTTCTTTCCCTTCATGTTTAGGTTTTATAAATTTATTTATTGCCTCTACTTTTCCCTTAGTCTGAGTTTGTGGATAATCTTTCCTATATTCTGTAGTAAACTTTCCATCTTTTATTTCTAATCTCATTCCAAAAATATTTTCTTCTGGCAGATTATATCCATATGATCTATCAGTAGCAAAGACTTCTACTACCTCTTCTAATGATGCTGATACTACATATACTTCTATTCCATTATCTCTCAAAGTATGAAATAAATTTGCTGTTTCAGGTTGTGTTCTTAATCCACTTTTATACATATTACTTACTTTTCCAGCTTTTCCTTTAAGAATATCACTTGATTCTAAAACATATTTGTCCAACCTATTTCCTATACCAAAATCATTTGCCTCTTTTGCTAATTCTTTCACCTCTGCTGGAGTCATTCCAGTAAATAGATAAAGAACCCATGGATAAGCTATATCATGAGAAAAAGTTCCCCCAATAGCTTCATAAAGAAATGCTAATTTCCCTCTAAAATCTTTAAATTCCTCTGTTTTTTGTATATCTTCAAGAGTCATTTTCCTATTTTTTATATAATTTTCATAAAGAAAACCATAATCTTTATCTAAGTCTTCTCCTATTTTTTCTATATTTATATTTTGTCCATCAACATTCTTAAATTCATCTGCAAAATTATCCATAGGAATATCTTTTCTTATAGCTTTTTTGAATTCTGCTGGAGTCATTTTAAATTTTAAATTATCTATTTGATATCTAAATAGATTTTCTTGGGTATCTTGATATATAGATGTATAATCCCAGTCAAAAACTACATAATTTCCTTTGTTTTTATTATTTTCTATCAGTATTTCTAGTTTTTCTCTATTTACAGGATTCCATCTCCCTGGTTCCAGAAGTCCTCCTGCAAAAATTGTAGTGATTAAAAATTGGAATATTATTGCTACTTTGATTATTTTCTTTATAATCTTGTTCATAAACTCCTCCTATTTCGAAAGTTTTATGGATACTATTCTCCATAATAGATTTTCAGCAATAATTTTATATAATCTTTATCAGTTAAGCTATTTGGATTATATGTAGTACAGATATCTTTTTTTATATCTACTAATATTTCTGGAATCATTTTTTTATATTCTTCAAAATCTATTCCAAATTCTTCAAGAGATTTTTCTATTCCCATTTTCTCTTTTAAAATATTAATAAATATTCTCAAAGATTTTTTACCTTCTTCTTTATTAGAAGCAGGGAATCCTAAAATTTTGGCAATTGAGGCATATCTTCCATCAGCATTACTATTTACTTCTATTATATAAGGAAGAAGAATGGCATTGGCTCTTCCATGAGGTATATGGAATTTAGCTCCTATACTGTGAGCAATACTATGATTTATTCCTAATGATGAATTATTAAATGCTATTCCTGCCATACATGAGGCATACTGTACATTTTCTCTAGGTTCTATACTTTCTCTATCATTATAGTGTTCCAATAGATTTTCAAATATAATTTTTATAGATTCCAATGCCATAGAATCTGTAAATGAATTAGAATTTTTTGATACATAAGCCTCCAATGCATGAGTCAATACATCCATCCCAGTGTCAGCTACTACTTTTTTAGGTAAAGTTTTCATAAATTCTGGATTTAATATAGCTATATCAGGAAGCATTTTATCATCTGCCAATGCTATCTTACTGTTATTATCAGTTATAACACTATAAGAAGTTACTTCTGAACCTGTTCCACTTGTAGTGGGTATAGCAATAAATATTCTCTCTTTCTTCTTTCCTAAAAGTTCAAATATCTTGTCACCAAAATATAGTATTGCTTTACAAGCATCTATTGGAGAACCTCCACCTAAAGCTATTACACATTCTGGTTCAAAAGTTATCAATTCTGCTATTCCTTTTTGAACTATATCAACTGTTGGATTTGGAAGCACCTTGCTAAATATTTTTATTTTACAGTTAGAATTTAAATTATCTATAATTTTATCAGTAAGTTTTAACTGCACCATCATCTCATCTGTTACTATAAAATATTTTTTATAAGGAAGATCTTTCAAGAAAGAAAGGGAATCCTCTCCAAATTTAATTTCTGGTTTTATTCCAAAAGTTTTCATGCTTCCCTCCTATTTTTGTTCCTGCCAGTTTGCTGGATAAACTACATATAGAAATTTTGCATATTCAGGAGCACTAAACTGGATTTTTGAATTTTTAGGTATTAGTATAACATCTCCCTTTTCTCCTGATATTGTCCTTCCATCTATTATTATATCTAATTTTCCATCTATTATATAATCTATCTCATCATAAGTAAGAGTCCAGTCAAATGTAGTTTTTACCATTTCCATCAGTCCAGCACCTATTCTTGGTCCTTCTTCTAAAGTAAACAGATCAGTAGTGTACACTTCATCCTTTGGATTTCCTGTATCCATTCTGTCTCTTTTTGTCATCTTATTTAATTTAACTACACCAATACCACTCTTATCCATAAATTTATATTCTTGAGTGTTTTTATTTCCCATTTCAGCTTCTATGACTTTTTTTATCAGTTCTTCCAACAAAGCTTGATTTATTTCCATATCTTCACCTGCTTATTTTATTTTTTTCTCTTCAGACACTTTTCCAAACATTATCATAGCCAATATCACAGCAGATATACCTCCTACAAGTTTTCCAACTACCATTGGGAATATCATTGTTTTATCCACACCAGCTATAAATCCTAAATGATCTCCAAATACAAATGCTCCACTTACTGCAAATGCCACATTTAAAATCTTTCCTCTATTATCCATTTCTTTCAATAATCCAAACATAGGAATATTATTAGCAAGAGTAGCTATCATTCCCGCTGCTGCTTTATCATTCATTCCAAGCAGTCCTCCAAGTTTTAAAAGAGGCTTACTAAATACTTTTGTAATGAAATAAACTAATGGGAAAGCTCCAGCTAAAGTTATAGCAATAGCTCCTATTGTAGCAATTCCCTCAGATATAGGTGCCATTCCTGGAATAACAACTATTCCTGTCAATGTTTCAATTATTATTGCTGCCAATCCAATAGTTATTACAATAACAACTCCCTGTCCAAATATTGTGAATCCTTTTGTCATTTTCTCAGGTATCTTCCATAAACCTAAAGAAATAAGAACAGCAACAATAATAATAGGTACTAGATTAGCAAGCACCATAGAAAGACTATATCCTGCAGCAAGTCCTCCAGCTAAACATCCAAGAGGTATTGTTATTATTCCTGCCAGAACTCCCTTAGCTAAAAATTCTCTATCTTTTTCTTCTATAATTCCCAAAGCTACAGGAATAGTAAATACTATTGTTGCTCCCATCATTGACCCAAGAATAAGTCCTGCAAATTTTCCAGCTGCTTCTGTTTCTGCCAGCTGCATAGCCAGAGGATATCCTCCCATATCACAAGCAAGAAGAGTAGTTGCAAACATTGCTGGATCAGCTCCAAGCATTTTATATACTGGTGAAACTACTGGTCTTAAAATATTTGCCAGTACTGGAGCAAGTGAAACTACCCCTACCATTGCAAGAGCCAATGATCCCATAGCCATAAATCCTTCTTCAAACTGCTGTCCATATCCAAATTTATTTCCCAAACATCTGTCTACTGCACCAATTACCATAAACAAAACCATTATATAGATAATTATTTCATTAATCCCCATTATTTAACCACTCCTTCAATTTTTTTTAAAATCAGCTCTACTAGTTTTTTATCATATATATTAAAATCTTTTTCTAAAATTCTTGTTATCATATCTTTCATATTTTCTGCTGATTGTTTTTCACAACACTTTTTTTCTTCACATAATTCTGCTTCTCCATAGATTACTGTAATCATTTTTTCTTTAAAATAGTCCTTTACACTTGGAGATAAGATCATATCCTTATCAACATACAGTTTATTTCCATTTAAATATTGTGTTACATTATTAGGAGTTATCAACTTTTTTGCCATCCCCTATTCACCTTCTCCCTCATCTATTATTCCAATTATTGCAGCATCAATAGGAGCTTCCTCCAGACTCATAACTTTTCTAGCTGAACTTCCCTTAGTTATTAGCACTTTATCCCCTATTCCAGCTCCTACTCCATCACAAGCTACTATGGATGCTCCTGTTTGAAGCTCTACTATCATAAATTTTAATCCATTCAGATTATCTGCTTTTCTTGTAGCCCACACATTTCCAATAACTTTTCCTATTATCATATTTTCACCTTTTTGTTATTTTGATATTGTTTGCAGCTGCATATTCTTTTGCCAATTCTGTCACTGTGGTAGATGTAGATATTTCAATATATCCTTCATTTCTGCTAAAATTGTTTTTCAAAGTTCTCAGATCAAGTACCCTTCCATTATAGCTGTCTTTTTTTCCTTCAAGATATTCTTTTATTTCTATTCGTTTCAGGATTTTGACTCCATACATTTCCAATATTTTTTCATATTCTCTATATTTTTCCTGAAGTTTAGGAGGAATAAGTGGGAAACTTCTCCATTCTATTCCTTCTTCTGCCAGTATCAATTCTTTTCCTTCTAATATATAATACAGAAGTTTTTTACCTTCATCTGTTGAATATGTCCCATGAGTTATTTCTGCCAGATTTTTTATAGCCAGTTCAGATACCACTATTTTATCTGCTGTTTCTTCTATTTTAAATATATTTTCAAGATGATCCTTTAATACCATATCTTTTCCTAAAAAGCCAATAGTTTTTTTAGAATTCGCTTCTGTTTTTAAATAATATTTCTCTATCTCTCTTTTTATTATCTCTATTAATTCGTATTCATTCATAAATAACTCCATATGAATCTTTTTCTAAAAGGCAGGCATTAGCTTCATCATAATCTATATGCATACTGAATTTTGACTTGCTTGTAACTCTTATTATAACATCTTCAAATATTAAAGGTCTTTTAGAGAATACTTTTACCTTTACCAACTGTTTATCTTTTACATTCATTCTTTCAGCATCTTCTGATGTCATATGAATATGATTTTTAGCTACTATTACTCCTTCACTTAAATTTAATATTTTATCTTGATTAGTTACTAATATTCCTGGAGTTTCATTAGTATCTCCAGATAATCTTACTATCCCTTTTATCCCCAAAATTTTTGCATCTGTCATAGATATCTCTACCTGAGTTTTTTCTCTTACAGGACCTAAAATAACTACACCTTCTATCATTCCTTTAGGTCCTATTAATCTCACTCTTTCTTTACAGGCAAACTGTCCTGGCTGAGAAAGTTCCTTTACTGCTGTAAATTTATAGTCTTTTCCAAAAAGGAATTCTGCATCTTTTTCTGATAAATGAATGTGTCTTCCAGAAGCTTCTATGGGGATTCTTTTTTTCTCATAATTTTCCAGCTGCTTTTTTACAAGTTCTACTATTTTATCTATCTCCATATTCACCCTTTTCTCCTTTTAACATCATTACATATATTATGCTGCTAAGTCTATTCAATGCTTTCAGTATCTCCTTTTTTTCAGCTATTCCCTTTTCAGTTAAAAAAGTAGTAACCCCTGTTATTTCACACTCTCTGCAATTACTTCTCATTTCATTTAGCTTTAAAACTAACATACTGTTTTTCACTGAAATATCAAACATATGCCCAATTTCAAAGAATTTTTTAGGATTATGAGATATCTCTTTTATTTTATCTAAAGTTTCTCCCAACACTTTTATTTCTTCTAATTCTGTATCTAAAACTTCTGCCAATACTATTTTTTTTATAAAATCAGTTACACTTTCCATATCTTTATTAAGTTTTTCATTTCCATAATTTTCAAGTTCTTTTTGCAGTATCAACCATTTAGATTTCAAACTATCAAGTTTTCCTCTGAATATTATTCTCTTATCATTTTTATTTACAAGTATATTCCCAGATATCTGTGTCATATGTTCTGGCTTTTCAAAATAACTTTCTCCAGAAAGTCCAATATATTTAGGAGTTATTGTTTTTTCTATAATTCTTTCTACTACTTTTTCATGCACTGCAGTTTTTTCTTCAACAGCTCCTTCTTTTACAACTTCTATTCCTTTATCTGTAAGAAATTGTCTTGCTGATGGAGTTATTATAGTTCCATTTTCCACTATGAACTTTTTAAATTCTTCTTTTTTATATAGACTTTTTAGTTTATCTTCTGTCAAAACCATAACCACACCTCTCTATCCTTTAGCAATTTCAGAAAGGACTTTTTTCACTAACTCCTCTAGGTTCAATTCTTCTAAAGAATCACACTCTCTACAATTCTCTTTTTCTCTAAAATCTTCCAACTCCTTTACTCCCCATCCTACTTTTCTTATATTTAAAAGATTCATAGGAGTTACATTATCAGAAGTTGAACTTCCTCCTACTGCTCCACATCCTAAAGTTAAAGCAGGAGCTAAATTTGTACTTCCACCTATTCCCCCCAATGATCCTGGAGTATTAATCAGAAGTCTTGATACTGGTTTTTTCAATGCAAATTCTTTTACAAGCTCTTTATTTTCTGTATGAATAATCATTGTATGCCCTTTTCCTTCATTCATAAGAAGTTCTATAGCTCTTTCACAAGCTTTTTCCCAGTTCTCAGCTGTATAGAATGCAAGTATTGTAGTTAATTTTTCTCTTGAATATGGATTGCTCTTTGATACAGTTGACTGCTCAGAAAGTAATACTCTTGTTCCTTCTGGTATTTCAATTCCTGCTAATCCAGCTAATGTTTGTGCATCTTTTCCTACTATTTGAGGATTCATAGTTCCATTTGCTCTCAATATAAATCTACCTAGTTTCTCTGATTGCTCTGGTGTTAGAAAATATCCTCCCTGTCTTCTCAATTCATTCATTACTTCCTGTTTATTTGAAGGCTCTACTATAATAGATTGTTCAGAAGCACATATAACTCCATTGTCAAAAGTTTTACTATCCATTATTCTTTTTACTGCCTTTCTTACATCAGCAGTTTTTTCTATATATGCTGGTCCATTTCCTGGTCCTACTCCTATAGCTGGAGTTCCAGAACTATATGCTGCCCTTACCATAGCTTCTCCACCTGTAGCTAAAATCAATGCTGTATTCTTATGTTTCATAAGTTCATCTGTCGCTTCCATTGTAGGAATCTCTATTACTCCTATCAATCCTTCAGGTGCTCCTGCCTCATAAGCAGCTTTTTTCAAGATTTCAACTGTTTCAATAATACATTTTTTTGCATTAGGATGTGGACTTATAACTATTCCATTTCCTGCTTTTAATGCTATAAGTGTTTTATATATCACTGTAGATGTTGGATTAGTTGATGGAATAAGTCCTGCTATTACTCCCACTGGAACAGCTACATCCATAACTGAATCCTTTTCTCCAAGTATCCCTATAGTTTTCATATCCTTTATAGACTCATAAACAATTTCACTTGCAAATCTATTTTTAATTACTTTGTCCTGCCATTTCCCAAAACCAGTTTCTTCATTAGCCATTTTTGCAAGTCTTTCTGCGTGTTTTCTCACTTCCATAGACATAGCTTCTACTACCTTGTCTACCTGTTTCTGAGTAAATTCTGCATATATAGCCTGAGCAGTTTTTGCTGCTTTCAGTAAATCTCTCACCTGTTGAATTGATAATAAATCTTTATCCATATGTATCTCCTTCTATATCAAATAAACTTAATTATATTCTTGTCTGGATTATTTATTAGAGATTTCTCTCTATATTTTATTTTTTCGTCAATGGAAGTCATTGCTTCTGTTACAGAACTAGTATCTCCTGTAATAACAAAATAGCTCTTCCCTGCTATTCCATTTCCTAATATAAGCTTCAAAGTTTCTACTGTATTGCTTTTTAAAATCATATCCAGTGCTTTTACACTTTCAGATATTGTAAAAAATTCTATTATTCCCATAGAACTTCCTAATTCTTTTTTATCTCTTTTTTCTAATATTTCTATTATTTTATTAGAAACACCAGAAATAATCTCAAATTTTATTTCACCAGCAACTTCTTGAAAAGCACTTTTCACATCTTCATTTTCCCCATAAACAATAAAATAATATTTTCCAGGGCATGTAACCCCAGCTTTATATATAGTCACATTTGCTTTTTTTAAAACCATATCCAGATTTTTTAGTCCTTCTGGAATATTGTTGAATTCTGCTATCCCAATAGTTTTCATAGAACCCCTTTTTTAATATAGGAGGCTAACTGAAGCAGCCAGCCTCCTATCAGAATTATTTTGAAGATTTTGGTAATATGATCTCAACTTCTGAGTGAGGTCTAGGTATTACATGAACAGAGATTAATTCTCCTATTCTGTCAGCTGCTGCTGCACCTGCATCAGTAGCTGCTTTTACTGCTCCTACATCTCCTCTTACAAGAACACTTACAAGTCCTCCTCCTACCATCTCTTTTCCTACTAATGTTACATTTGCTGCTTTTACCATTGCATCTGCTGCTTCAATTGCTGCTACTAATCCTCTAGTTTCTATCATTCCTAATGCGTTTAATGTTGCCATTCAAATCAACTCCTTATTTTCTTTTAGATTTATTTTCTTTTATCATTGGTTTTTCTGCTAAAGTATCAACTGATTTTTCAATTATTTCTGTTTCTTCAATCTTGACTTCTTCTTGTACTTCCATTTTTATTTCTTCTATTTCTGAATCTTTTTTTTCTGTTATTTCTTCATTAATATTTTCAATAGTAGTTATACTATTTTCCTCTATCATTTTAGAAACCATCTCATCAGGTCTTGCTATTACATGGCTGCTTACAAAGACTCCTAACTTTTTAGCTGCTTCTGCCCCAGCTTCTACAGCAACTTTTATAGCTCCTACATCTCCACTAAGTTCAACAGTAACTATACCACCTTTTACAATATGTCTATTTACTATTTCTACTTCAGCTGTTTTTAAAGCTACATCTGCTGCTTCAATAGCTCCTACTAATCCAATAGTTTCTATCATTCCCAAAGCCTTCATATTTTACTCCTTAATATTTTGTAGGATTCTGAGCAACAAACTTTACTGCATCAGCAAAAGCTTCACAAGCTGCTTTGCAAGCTGACTGACTTCCTGTAAGAAGTCCTCCACCAAAGTTTGTTTCAGAAGGTGGTCCAAAGAAAGCTGTAAGAGTAACATCAGCTGCTTTTAATGCTGCATCTAAAGCATACATAGCTTCAATTGGGGGAGCTATTAGATAAGCCAGTGCTTCTCCTTCCTCCACACCAGCTGTCTTAGAAAGATAGCTTCCTGTTCTTGATACACAGTGAGCATAGTATGCTATTGTATCATCTTCATTTGCACTATAGAAAGATGCTTCGTTTTCTATAAAATCCACTATTGCATTCAATCCGCTTCTTACTTCTGCTGGTGTAGGTCCAGCTATTATTCCAATTACCTCTCCAGCCAGTTTTGTATTAGCATTTGCAGCTCCTCCATAAAAAGATTTCCCATATACCACTGTTACTTCTGCCATTTTTGTAGCCTGATCCAGTGCTGTATATGTAACATCATCACAGTCTGCTGTTACTATTCCAATACTTTTATATCCTGCTGGTAAATTTAATTCTTCTGCCATTTTGTCATCTACATTAGGAATAAGTTTTACCCCTAATACATTTGGTTTTAAAGGATCATTAATCATTTTTCCCTCCACAAATTAAAGTTTTAAGTCTTGTCCACTTGCCTTAGCATCTAATATTTTTTTGATTATGTGAGCTATATGTGCTCCAGCTTCAGAAGCTGGTGTTCCATTCTTATGAATATTTGAAACTACTGTTCTTTTTGATTCAGGAATTCCCATATATCCTTTATAAGTGATATAAGCACTCATACTTTCTGAAGTTGCCAGTCCAGGTCTTTCTCCAATAAGTACGCAAGTAACTTCTGCATCTAGTATTTCTGATACTTCATCAGCAGCTCCTACTCTTCCATATTTTAGAAAAAATGGTGTTCCTGCTTCTATTCCATAAGATTTTAATCCATTGATTATAGCTGGAAGTGTATCTTCTACATTTGCTTCAATAGCTGTAGAACTAAGCCCATCAGATACAAAAATTTCTACTTTTGGAGATTTTTTAGCTTTTTCTTTAAGAATATTTATTGATTCTTCATTCAATCTTCTTCCTAAATCTGGTCTTGTCATATATTCATCTTTTGAATGACATTTAGTCTGTACTGTAAAAAGATTATTTGCATTCAGAAATTCTTCTGAAACATCTGTATATACTGCGTCTACTGCTGAAGCATGGTCTGCTCTGAATCTCAGCATTGTATTTGTTGTATATCTAGTCCCTGCTCTTGATATTCCTATTCTTGCTGGAGTTTTCTTTTTATATTTCATCAATTCAGCTTCATTTGCAGGATTCTTTAATTCAATTACATCTCTAAGATCAATTTTTGTAATATCTATAAGATCACTTTCTGTCTTTTGCTCTGCCTTTTCTTTAAACTTATTATCAGTCCCCATCTCTTTTAGAACCTGTGAAATTATTTCTTTTAAATCTCTTTCAGAAACCATTTTATCCTCCTACTTTAAAAATATTGATGCATCTCCTGCTATTTCTGTCAGCTTTCCATTTTTTCTTATTCCCATTTTTTCCAACCACTCATCAAACTCTTTTATTGGTTTTACTCCCAATGTTTCTCTTAGAGTCTGAATATCATGATATCCTGTACATTGGTAGTTAAGCATAATATCATCTCCTGCTGGAACTCCAATAAAATAATTGCATCCTGCTGCTGTCAATAGAACTGATAAACATTCAATATCATTTTGATCTGCCTTCATATGATTTGTATAACAAACATCAACTCCCATAGGGATTCCATGTAGTTTTCCCATAAAATGATCTTCAAGTCCTGCTCTTATTACCTGTTTACTGTCATATAGATATTCTGGACCTATGAATCCAACAACTGTATTTACCATGAAGGGAGAGAATTTTTTAGCAAATCCATAACATCTTGCTTCCATAGTTACTTGATCTACTCCATGATGTCCATTTGAAGAAAGTTCAGAGCCTTGTCCTGTTTCAAAATACATAACATTTGGTCCTGCTCCTGTTCCTTCTTTCAATGCAAGTAATCTAGCCTCTTCAATCATATCCCCTGTAATCCCAAATGCCTCATTTGATTTTTGTGATCCTGCTATACTTTGGAAAATCAAATCAGTTGGTGCTCCTCTTCTGATAGCTTCCATCTGTGTAGTTACATGAGCCAAAACACAAGTTTGTGTTGGTATTTGATATTTTTGTTTAATTTCATGGAATCTTTCCAGAACTCTTATTACACTGTCAGCTGTATCATCAACTGGATTAAGACCTATAACAGCATCTCCTACTCCATAAGTAAGTCCTTCAAGAAGTGAAATCATTATTCCATCTGGATCATCAGTAGTATGATTTGGCTGTAATCTTGCAGCTAATATTCCCTCTCCTCCAATTGTTGTATTACAATGAGCTGTAACTATCATTTTTCTTGCAGCCTTAATCAAATCAAGGTTTGACATAAGCTTTGCTACTGCTGCGATCATCTCAGAAGTAAGTCCTCTTCTAATCCATTTGATTTCAGTATCTCCTACCTCATCGCTTAAAAGCCATTCTCTTAATTCTCCAACTGTCCATTCTTTAATCTCATCATAAATTTTCAGATTTAAACCATCAATGATTATTCTTGTTACTTCATCCTCATCATAAGGTACTGCTGGATTTTCCTTTAAGTCTTTCAGCTGAATGTTTGAAAGAACTTCTTTAGCTGCCACTCTTTCTTTCATCGATCTTGCTGCTATTCCTGCCAGTTCATCTCCAGACTTTTGTTCATTCGCTTTGGCCATTACATCCATCAAAGAATTGAATTTGTAATCTTGACCAAAAAGTCTCGCTTCTAATCTCATTAATATTCACCCCACCTATTGATAACTACTTAATACTAAAGTTTTTACTATAACAGGAAGCACACTTCCGCTCCCTAATGGTCTGCCTATATCAATAAAATCTCCATCTGCTACTTTGATACTATCTATGCAGATAATTGGAACTTTATTGCCATATTTTAGTGAAAGTCCCTGCCCAAGAGCCTTTCCTATATCATTTTCTATTACCAGTATTACTCTGTCCACATTTGTGAAAACATCATAAATTCCATCTGCCAGTTCTAATATTTCTCTGTATTTCATATTGGTTTTTCCTGTAAGACCTATAGCCACCTCTTGAATTCCATCTTCAACCTTGAACCATTCTCTTTTTTTTCGTAAATTCATTTTAAGGCTTTCTATTTCTTTTTCATCACTTTGAGCAATTTTTAATACTGGTATATTCTTGATTGGAAAAATATCCTCAGTGTAAGTTATTGTACTTCCACTGATTTCTGTAGTATGAGATCCTGCTCCTACAACTGTTGCACCTATTGTTTCACCACTTTTTATAATGCTTATATTTTTTTCTTTAAAAATTTTAAGTATCTCTTTCCCCAGAACAATTCCTATATCTCTATATTTGAATTCATCTCCAGAGTATTGATTATATATAAAATCTGCTACACCTCCTGAAAAGTTTACAAATTTTAATTCAGCTTCTCCTCTAAAATCTTTATCAGTGATAAGATACCTATATTCATCACTTTTAGGTATTGCTCCTACAGAACTTAAAAGTATCTCTCCCAGCTTTCTGCATAATTTTCTTATTTCTTCCCTATCTGCTGTTTTGCCTATTTTTAATGTTTGAAGCTTCATATCATCTATTAGCTTTTCGAATTTTTTATAGATATATATTATTTCCAGTGAATTATCCTTAAACTTTATAAGTCTTCCACCAATATCCATGCAGGTAGTATCTACCACTTCTCCATTTTTAAATAAAGCTATATTAGTTGTTCCTCCACCTATATCCAGATTATAGACTGTTGTATTATTTCTTTCAGAATAGTCCATTGCCCCTGCTCCTTTTCCAGCTATTACACTTTCCAGATCAGGACCTGCTGTGGCTACTACAAAATCTCCTGCCATTCCACTTAAAGCATTAAGTACATCTCTAGCATTAGATTTTCTTGCTGTTTCTCCAGTTATTATTACTGCTCCTGTAGAAACATCTTTGATAAATACCCCTGCTTTTCTATATTCATTCTGTATTATCTGCTTAACTTTTTCAGCATCTATTTCAGTCAGACTTAGAAGAGGGGTAAAATATATTTCACTTCTGTAAAATACATCTTTGGATATAATTTTTATTTGTGGAACTCTTGCACCAGAAGCTATATTTTCCAATGTAATTCTGGTAAATACTAGCTGAGTAGTTGAAGTTCCGATATCTATTCCTACACTGATGATTTCTTCTTTCATCAACTTCCTCCTGAAAAATCAAAATAAAAAAAGCCAAAGAAAAATAGGATAACCTATCTCTTTGGCTTCATTGCCTTTTTGAATACACATCCTTGTGTATTAATTATTTTTTATTTCAAATTCTATTGTAGTTCCTTCATTGATTTTACTTTTTAGTTCAAAATTTCCTTCCAGTTTGTCAGTAACAAGCTTTTCTACTATCATTAGCCCTAAACTGTTTTCTCTGTATTTTTTTGCATCCATTCCAACGCCATTGTCAGAAATTGTTATTTTAGAAAAAAAAGTTTTCTTTTCTATAATGACATCAATTTTTCCTTCTACTCTGTTGTGAAAAGCATAATGTATTGCATTCTGAATAAGTTCATTTATTACTAAAGCTACAGATGTTGCTTTATCTGAACTAATGATAAAGTCATCTCCTATCATATTAAACTCTATTTTTTTTGTTTTGTCAATAATATTTTCAAAAGAATTTTTATATAATAACTGTAATATTGTTTTTATATTAAGACTATCCATTCCATTTTCAGATAGTACTTCATGTGTTACAGCTATACTTAATATCCTGCTTATTGTTTCATCTAATATTTTTTTAGTTTCATCATTTTCCACACGTCTTTTCTGTATTCTTAAAAGACTTGCAATTGTTTGAAGATTATTTTTTACTCTATGATGAATCTCTTTTATCACCACTGATTTTAATAAAATCTCCTGTTCATTGTTTTTTTCTTTGGTTATATCTCTGATTACCATTACTATACTGTAATTATCTTCCTCCAAAGATGTAATAAAATAAGCTATTGCTAAAATTATATTTGAAATAGTAATTTCTATGGTTTTATCTGTTTTTTGTTTTAAGATTTCCTGAATGCTCGTTTTTGTAAGAGCTATATTTTCAAACTGTTCTCCTACAATTGATTTTGAAAACCCCAAAGAGGCATATATTTTTTCAGCTATTTTATTAATATATGTCACTATTCCATCTTGATTAAATACTACTATACCATCCTTTACAAATTCTGGAATTCTGCTTCTTGAAATATCTATATCTCTAATAAGCTTTGTTGCTGTAAAGTTAAAAAGATCTGAATTAAATTCATGTTCCTGGCTCTCTCTATACTCTACAATTATAACTCCTATAACCTCTTTTAATTCATTAAAAACTGGCATTATATTTTGAAATACATGCTGTTCTTCCTGAGTAATAGCTTTATAGTTTTTAGAAGGTAGTCCTGTTAAAAAAGTTCGAAAAACTGCTGGTTCCTTTGATGAGTGTGCCATTTCCCCATCTATATTTTTTGAATAAAGACTGTTTGTTTTAGGTCTTGCATGATATACAACAACAGCATTGTCTTTATCTTTTGTAGGACAATCTAAAAATACATCCATATTAAGTATATTGCTGAGTATAGAAACAGTTTCAGACACTCTTTCTATTTTTTCAATATCTGAAGCTGTCAATGTTGAACACATTTTACAGTAATTTCTTATCATATCAATATTCCACCTGTCAATATTATTATTTCAGCCAAATCAATTAAAGCTATTCTTTTCTTCATACTTATATTTCTCATTTCTTGGTAAGCTTCCTTCTCAGAAATATTCTTGTTTTTCATTAATATTCCTTTAGCTTTTTCTATCTTCTTTCGCTCTTCTAATTTTTGTTTTGCTCCCTCAGCCTCATCTTTAAATCTAAGCAATCTCATATGAGTACTGTAAATCATTTCTAATCTTGAAAGAAATATCTCTTCGTCTATAGGTTTTATTAAATATCCCATCACAGAACTTTCTGTTGCTTCATGAATATACTCTTTAATATTATATGCTGTCAGCATAATGATACAACCAGAAAATCCCTCTTCATTGAGAACTTTTGCCGTTTGAAGTCCATCCATCAAAGGCATCTTTACATCCAATAGTAGAATATCTGGCTTTTTTTCACGACATATTTTTAAAGCTTCCAACCCATCAGAAGCTTCTCCCACGACTTCATAACCATTTTCTTTAAGCATTTCTGCAATATCCATTCTTGTCAATGTTTCATCTTCAGCTATTACTATTCTTACTTTCATCCCCTATACCCAACCTTTCTTTAAGCCTTACAATCTCAATTTCATCATCTAATCCCATATAATATATTTCTTCTGCTCCTGCACATCTTAAAAAACTCTCTGCATTACTACAATCAAGCTGGAGATCTTTTTTAGTTATTATTCCTATTATAATTTTTCCTGTGAACATAGTAGAAAATTTAGGTGGAAAGAATGTTTCTTCATCTAAGGCTGATTGGACAAATGCTATTATATCAACATCGTTTGCTGTAACTGTCAAAGCTTTGTAGTAAAATTTATTTTCAATATATTCCCCAGGAGTATCAATAATATTTTCCTCAAATAGTATCATCTGTGTCTTTTTATAATTTATATCAAGTCCATTAATTCTTTGGGCAAGAGTAGTTTTTCCACACCCTGTTCTCCCTATCAGCATCATTCGCATATAAATGTCACGACCTTGTAAGTTCAGATATGGAAAATTTTAATGTTGTAGAAAGAAAGCTAATCACACTTTTTAATGAACTCTCTATACTTGATACATCTCCATTTATTACTAGTGTTCCACTAAATCTATCTAAAAATCCTATCTCTATGTTCCCAGATTTTGTAGCTATATCTGCTGCTATTATAGCTGCTTCACCTGGTGTAATTGTCAGTATTCCTATCGCTTGTGTAGTTTCAGTATTTAATCCTATTTTTTTACAAATATCCTTATCTGGATGAGCTATCAAATGTGCTAAAGTTACTTGTTTCCCAGGAACATATTCCTGTATTACTCTATTTTTTTCCATTTTTATCTCCTTTTGATATAAAAAGATTTTTTTATACACAATTTTATTATATATAAGCACATTTTTTATTTTTTTTCAAATGCTTTTATTTTTCAAACTTTTTTATCTACTTCTAAACACTGAAACTGATTGGATTTCTTTAGTAAAAAAAATTATTAAAAAAATTTTTTTTATAATATTATTTTTTTATTCCTAAATTTAAAATAAAAAAATAGAGAAAAATAATTCTCTATTTTCTTCACCAGTTATTTATACTATATTTTTAGTATTTTCAATCACGTTACATTAAAAATATAATTATATTTTTTAATTTTTCTTCCAATGTTTTGTTGTAAAATCAGCAAATCCTTTAAATGTATAATCTTCATTTTCTGGTCTTTCTGTCGATATTTTTTTGAAAAAGCATGATGGAATCTCATTTAGTTTTAAACATTTCGATATACATAAATCACATCCTTTATCATGGTTAACAGGATTAAATGGACATTTATGATCTGTACAGCTGCAAAATTCTTTAACATTCATAGTAATTTCATCTCCTTTTTTATTACATTACATAATTTCTTCAGCTCTTTTATACAGTAATATTCCTTTTTATTGCTGTCAGAACTCTTTCATATCAGTATAAAATTATCTGCTTCTCTTTATCTTACATTTAATTAATATCTCTGTCAATCATTAATACTTTTTTAAATACTGTTCTCCTTCTTATCTTCACAAAAATATTTACTTTGATAACATTAATATATCACTGGAAGTTAACTCTAAGACAAGTTTTTCCCAAAATATTTTTTATTCTAATGTAATTCTATAAATCTTTTAGTTTGATTATATCATTTTGTGCCAGAGAACTGTTCTTTATCATATGCTTATTAAGCATAGATTTATATGTAATATAGGTATTTGATATTGAATTACTTCTGCTATATAATAAGATTAAAAAGTATAAATTGTTATAAGGGCAGGTGATTAAAATAAATATAGAAAAATTTTTAAATCATGTAAACAGTGGGAAGCCAATTCCTACTGGAACAGAAATTCATAATTTTATGGTAGGACTAAGCAATGAAGCTATGAAAATTACAACTAAGTTGAATAGTTCTTATCATACTCCAGAAGAAATCAGAGAGTTGTTTACTCAGCTTACTGGAAATACAATAGACAGTTCCTTTTGTATATTTCCACCATTTTACACAGACTGTGGGAAAAATATTCATATTGGAAAAAATGTTTTTATAAATACCTGCTGTCACTTTCAAGATCAAGGGGGTATCTTCATTGGAGATGGAGTACTCATTGGACACAATGTAACTCTGGCAACTCTTGATCATGGTTTTGCTCCTGAAGACAGAGGTACTACATATCCAGCACCAATTATTCTGGAAAAAAATGTCTGGATTGGTGCTAATGTAACAATTGTATCTGGTGTCAGAATAGGAGAAAATGCAATAATTGCAGCAGGAGCAGTAGTTACAAAAGATATCCCTGCAAATGTAGTTGCTGGAGGAATACCAGCAAGAATTTTGAAAGAAATATAATCATCAAAGAAATTTAAAATGTAAAAGGAGAAAAAATATGAAAAAAAATGTTTTAATTATTTCTGCAAGCCTACGCAAAGGAGGAAATTCAGATATATTAGCATCTGAATTTGAAAAAGGTGCACTTGAATCTGGACATGAAGTAAAAAAAATAGATCTTTATAACAAAACTATTAATTTCTGTAAAGGGTGTCTAGTTTGCCAGTCAACTAAAAAATGTATTATAAAAGATGATGCCAGTGACATTGTGGGAGAGATGCTTCATAATGATGTTGTTGTATTTGCTACTCCAATATATTTCTATGAAATGTGTGGACAGATGAAAACTTTATTAGACAGAACAAATCCTCTGTTTCCATCAAATTATTCATTTACTGACATCTACCTTCTGACAGCAGCAGCTGATGACAACAAAAATTCAATAGATGGAGTTATTAAAGGACTGCAGGGCTGGATAGACTGTTTTGAAAAGACAAATTTAAAAGGTGTAGTAAAAGGACTTGGTGCTGATACTGCAGGATCTATTAAAAATTTCCCTAATGTTTTAAAAGAAGCTTACACTATGGGAAAAAATATTTGATTTTTTAAATATTTAAAATCTATAATCTAATTCTTAATCTTTAAATTCAAATACTTATATACCTTTTAAGCATAAAACAATCTTTAATATAAGTATTAGTTATCCAAATGTTTTTGTTATATACTTTACTCAAGATTAAAAACATTAAAATTCAAGGAGGTTAAAAATGAAAAAATCATCATCTTTATTATCAATTTGTAAAAGGGCAATGATCGGAATGACTTTAATGACTGCTGGAGTAGGGAGTGTTTTTGCTGCTGATATGTCCAATGGTGCAGATAATTTCTATAAAAGTGATAAAGTAACTTTACAAAAAGTTACATTTCAAAATCAGTATAAGATGAAGGTTGCAGGTAATCTTTTTATTCCTAAAAATATGAATCAAAATGCTAAAAATTCTGCAATAATTATTGGGCATCCTATGGGAGCAGTGAAAGAACAATCTTCTAATCTCTATGCTCAAAAACTTGCAGAACAGGGATTTGTAACTCTAGCAATAGACTTATCATTCTGGGGTGAAAGTGAAGGACAGCCTCGTAATGCTGTATCTCCTGATATCTATACTGAAGACTTCAGTGCAGCTGTTGACTATCTTGGAACTAGACCATTCATTGATCAAAACAAAATTGGAGCTCTTGGTATCTGTGGAAGTGGAAGCTTCGCTATCAGTGCAGCAAAAATTGATCCTCGTATGAAAGCTATTGCCACAGTAAGTATGTATGATATGGGATCTGCTAACCGTAATGGACTTAATCATTCATTGACATTAGAGCAGCGTAAACAATTTATTGCTGCTGCTGCTGAACAACGTTATGTAGAATTTAATGGTGGAAAAACTGAATACACAAGTGGAACTGTACATAAAATTGATGAAAACTCATCATCAATTGAAAAAGAATTTTATGATTTCTATCGTACTTCACGTGGAGAATTTACTCCTGAAGAAGCTACTACTGAAACAACTACCCATCCAACTCTTACAAGCAATATAAAATTTATGAACTTCTATCCATTTAATGACATTGAAACTATCTCTCCTCGTCCAATGTTATTTATTACTGGAGATCAGGCTCACTCAAAAGAATTTAGTGAAGATGCATACAGACATGCAGCTGAACCAAAAGAATTACTTGTTGTTCCTGGTGCTGGACATGTTGATTTATATGACCGTGTTGATATAATACCTTTTGATAAATTAGGTAATTTCTTCAAGACAAATTTAAAATAATTACTTTCCTTTCCCTTTCAAATAATATTTGGAAGGGATTTTTATCACAATAAAAAAAATTAAAATTAATTCTTGACCTAGAGTCCACTCCAGATGTTAGACTTGATATATCAAGAAATAAATCAAAAAATATTATTGTATAAGGAGAAAAAGATATGTATTTAGAAAAAATAAACAGTCCAAAAGATTTAAAAGGAATGAATATTGAAGAATTAAAAAAATTGGCAACTGAAATGAGAACTGCCCTGCTTAATAAACTGAGCAAAACTGGAGGACATATAGGCCCAAATCTTGGAATGGTTGAAGCAATAATTGCTATGCATTATGTTTTCAACTCTCCAATAGATAAATTTGTATTTGATGTATCTCACCAAAGCTATCCTCATAAAATGCTTACTGGAAGAAAAGATGCTTATCTTTATGAAGAACGTTTTCATGATGTTTCAGGATATACAAATCCTGAAGAAAGTGAGCATGATATGTTTAATATAGGACATACTTCAACATCTGTCAGTCTAGCTTCCGGTCTAGCAAAAGCAAGAGATTTAAAAAATGATGCTGAAAATATTATTGCTGTTATTGGAGATGGTTCTCTAAGCGGCGGAGAAGCATTAGAAGGACTGGATTTTGCTGGAGAATTAAAGAGTAATTTCATCATTATTGTCAATGATAATGATATGTCTATTGCTGAAAACCATGGAGGATTATACAAGAATCTAAAAAAACTTAGAGAAAGCAATGGAGCTAACGAATGTAATTTCTTTAAAGCAATGGGATTAGACTATATCTATGAAAACGAAGGAAATGATATTGAAAAATTAATTGAAGCATTTACAAAAGTAAAAGATATTGATCACCCAATAGTTGTTCATATCAATACTCAAAAAGGTAAAGGATATAAATTTGCTGAAGAAAACAAAGAAAACTGGCACTGGAACTTCCCATTTGATATAGAAACAGGAAATGTATCACTGTCTTTTGGTGAAGATTATGGTTCAATAACTGGGGAATATCTATTGAATAAAATGAAAAAAGATCCTAAAGTAACTGCTGTTGTTGCAGGTGTTCCAACTAATATTGGATTTACTTCTGAAAAAAGAAAAGAAGCAGGAAAACAATTTATAGATGTTGGAATTGCTGAAGAACATGCTGTTGCTATGATTTCAGGAATTGCTAAAAATGGCTGCAAACCAGTATTTGCTACATATTCAAGCTTTATCCAAAGAACATATGATCAAATATCACAAGATTTATGCATTAACAATAATCCTGCAACTATTCTAGTAAATGGAGCATCTATTTACAGCATGAACGATGTTACACACTTAGGTATTTTTGATATTCCATTGATTTCAAATATTCCTAATATTGTTTATCTGGCACCTACTTCTAAAGATGAATATCTTGCTATGCTGGACTGGAGTATAGAACAAACTCAATATCCTGTGGCAATTCGTATTCCTAGTAATGATGTTATATCAGACAATAGACACGTTGATACTAATTACAGCAATATTAATAAATATCAGCTGGATGTAAAAGGAAGCAAAGTGGCAATACTAGCATTAGGAGATTTCTATCAATTGGGAGAAGAAGTTTCAAAAGAGATAGAAAAGGAACTTGGATTTATACCTACATTGATTAACCCAAGATATATTACAGGACTTGATGAAACAATGCTTCAAGAACTTCAAAATAATCATGATATGATTATCACTTTAGAAGATGGTATCTTAAATGGTGGATTTGGAGAAAAAATAGCATCTTTCTATGGAACAGCAGATATGAAAGTTAAAAATTATGGCTTCAAGAAAGAATTTATTGATAGATATGATGTAAAAGAAATCATGAATGAAAATGGCATTACAAAAGAACAAATAATCAAAGATATTCTCAAGTGTAATATTCTATAGGCACTGTAAAATTACCTTGTAAAACAATTTATAATTTTCTATTTATTTTAACTTACTACAAAAAAACTACACCCTTTATCTTAATTCTGGGTGTAGTTTTTCATATAATTATATACAATATTTTTCTTAATACTCTTCAACTAATTTTTTAATCAAAATTTTATTCTCAATCCTAAACTTACTTGCCAATTTCTTTCAAATTTACTTCCAAATGTTTTTTCTATATTGTAATATATATTTGTTGTTCCTGTTTTTCCTACTTCAAAATATCCTCCTATACCTGCTTCCAGCCATGTATCTTTCCCTTTATATTTTTTATTTACTGTTGTATCTATGCCCGTTATTCTAGCTCCATAATCTCCTGAAAATTCCTGTAGTATTCCTGTTTTTATAAAATGACTGCTTCTTTCAAAATCATAACCTGCATACATTCCTGCTCTTCCCACCAAGCTGTTAATATTTTTCTGCTCTACTTTTATACCACTGTTCATTGCATAATCAGCTCCTTTTACAAATGTATAGTCCATTTGCATTTGTGGGATCATATACCAGCTATTCTTTGTATATTTTTTTCCATACTCAAAACTTATACTCCCTGACCATGTATCATAATCAGTTTTCATTTCCTGCATATCACTTGTATAATTTTTATGTTCATTATTTATATAACTATATTTAACTACTAAATTTGCATAGCTATTATCCTCCATTACAAAAGATTTATATAGAGATATTCCTATATCATAATTTTTACCATCCCCATTTTTGAAATCTGTTTTTCCCTCTTTTTTATGTACTGCAAACCCTGTAAAAATACTTCTTTTTTCTGTTTCTTTTCTCTTATCATATCCTATCTGCAATGCATTGTATTCATTTTTAAATTTTTCAGATGACTTATTGTGCTCCATTTGTCCACTTGATGTTCCTGCCCATGTACCATTTTCAGAAGTACCATTATGTATCTCACCAAGTCTTTTATGGACAGAATTTAATTCTGAACGTGATGACACAGCACTCATATAATTTAAAGTTATTGCAGTTTCTATATTTTTTATTACTTCTCCTTCTTGCTTCTCTACTCCAGTTACATACCATGTATTCTTTTCTCCTGCTTCTCCTTTTATATTTTCTTCAAGTGACAATACATAATCATATATACTTGCTGTGTCTGTAAATTTAGTTCCTTCAAAAGTTACATTTTTATCTGCAGAAGCTATCTTAATAGAAGAGCTTTCTTTGTCAGAAAAATTATGATTTACTAAACCTGTAATAGAAGTTTTTCCTGCTTGAATATAATTTTTTTGTGCTGCATCTGCTTTTTCTATATTGATACCATCTGTTTTATCTCCTGTCTGATCTCTATCTTCTGGAGATATATCCATAATATATGTTCCTCCACTTCCAGATGTCTTATCAATTGATATAACCTGTTTTCCTTTGATAGTTTCTCCACTGTAATTCTGTGTCATATCTACTATTCCATTTTCTATATCAAAATTTGTTACTGCACTATTTTGTGGAACATACCATACTGCATTATTTTTTAATCCAAAATTAAATATGCCTCCATTATTTTTAAAAGAAGCTCCTTCTAAATATGAATCATCAGTATCTAATAAGATGTCTGTTACAGCCCCAGCTTTTGTTGAGAATATATCCCCTTGAATTTTTTTACTGTATCCTTCATCTTCTATTGATACACTCCCATTCTCATTATATACTGCATATCCATCTGAATATATGCTGGTTCCTCCATTAAGTTTTATATTTCCTTCTTCATTCCATACTGCTCCTATTATATTATTATTTCCCAATCCTGAAGCAGTTATTATACTTCCATTCTCTATTGTAAGTTTTGAAGATGAACCACCATTATATACTGCTACTACCTGATTTGCATCTTTTCCTACTGCACTTATTTCAGCTTTTTCCCCTATATTTAATGTTGAATTTTTTGTATTGCTAATTCCAAAAACATTATTCTCTTGACCTATAGAATCCAGACTTGATATAATCTTTACTCTATCTCCTATTTTAATACTTCCACTATTCTCACTGTATAATCCCATTACAAAAACAGTATTTTCTCCTGAAGCTGTTATAGTTCCCCCTTCTTCTATTATCAACTCTGAAGATGCTCCGTTATTATACACCGCTGAGATCTGTCTTGCACCTTTTCCCATTACATTTATTTCAGAATTTTTCCCTATATTTAATGTTGAATTTCCTGTATTATATACAGAATAAGCAGAATTCTTTTGATCTTTTGAATCAATAATTGAAGTTATTTTTCCTTCATTTCCTATCTTCATTTTCCCCTCATTCATGTTATACAACCCCATTATAAAATTAGTATTTTCCCCTGAAGCTGTTATAATTCCTCCATCTTCTATTACCAACTCTGAAGATGAATCACGATTGCATACTGCTGATATTTGATTTGCATCTTTTCCCATTACATTTATTTCAGAATTTTTTCCAATATTCAACATTGAACCTTCCTTGTTATATACAGAATAAGCCTTATTCTCTTGATCCTTTGAGTTAAGAATTGAAGTTATTTTTCCTTCATTTCCTATCTTCATTTTTCCTTCCTTTGTGTTATGCATTCCTACTACAAAAGCAGTATTTTCTCCCAAAGCTGTTATAGTTCCTCCATCTTCTATTACCAACTCTGAAGATGAATCACTATTATATACTGCTGATATTTGATTTGCATCTTTTCCTATTACATTTATTTCAGAATTTTTTCCAATATTCAACATTGAACCTTTCATATTATATACAGAATGAGCAGTATTTTCTTGATTTTTTGAATTGAAAATTGAAGTTATTTTTCCTTCATTTCCTATCTTCATTTTTCCACCACTATTATTATACAATCCCATTAGAAAATTAGTATTTTCTGCCCAAGCTGTTATAATACTCTTATCTTCTATCACAAGTTCTGAAGATAATCCATTATATACTGCTGACACTTGTCTTGCATTACTTCCTTTTACATTTATCTCAGAGTCTGTCCCTATATTCATTGTTGAATTTCCAGAATTATAAACAGTATATGCAGAATTTTTTTGATTTTCTGAATTAAGAACAGATGTTATTTTAGCTCCATTTCCTATTTCAAAATTTGAATTTGTATTATTATATATTGCTGACTGTGAAGTTGCATTATTTCCTTTTGTACTTAATATTGCATTATTTCCTATTATCATTTTCCCATTCTTTACATTTTTGATTGCATAAGATCCACCAGTTGCTCCATTAAAAAGATTTATTTCTGTTTCTATTATTAAATCGTTCCCAATTGTTACTGTATTTCCAGTAACACTATAAATCCCTAGTGCCTGATTATTATTTCCACTCACTGCATTTGTTACTTCTGCTTTTATTTTTACGTTATCTCCAATAACAATACCATAGTTATCATTAATTTCACTAAAATTTGTACTAATTCCTGCTACAAATCCTGCTGAAGCTGAAACATTTATTTCACTTCCTCTTCCAAAATGAGTTAATGATGTCCCATTAAGATATACTCCATAAGTTATTGAATTTGAAGCAACATTTCCATTTGCTGCAATATTTATTTTGGTATTTTCTCCCAAAATTAATTTTCCTCCATTAGTAACTCCAACAAGGCTTGTTGTATTTCCTTCTAATTCTTCTGTAGTAACATTTATTTTCAACTCATCTGACATATAAACTTCACTTGTATCATTTATTAATCCTTTTCCATAGAGAACACTACTTATAGTTCCTGTTTTCTTATTTAATATTGTATTTATTTCATCTATATTAACTGAAATGTTTTCTGAATTTTCTATTTTTAATCCATTCACTTCTTTATAGGCCCCAAGATTTATATCAGACACATCTATTACTTCATTACTTTTATTTTTAATTTCTATTCCCATTTCTATATCTTGTAAATTTTCTTCACTATATCCTATATTTTTAATAATTACAAATAAAACTAAAATTTTCAATGTTACTTTTATTTTTTCTTTAAACCTTTTTTTAGAATTTTTCTTCATATTCTTTCCCCTTTAATATTCATTTCTCTAAAATATTCTCTAAATCATTAAAAAATCTAATGTTCTCTTTTATATAAGAAGGCGAACAGTAAGTGCTCTAAAGTTCCTTTTTTTAGAATTTCATTTTTTTATACCTATTTTTTTTAAAATATATAAATCTTGATTTTTTTAAATTTAAAGGATATAATAAATATAAATAAGTGTTCGCTTTATTATATAAACACGAACTATTTTTTGTTTTTGAATTTTAATCAGATTTTAAGATATTTTTAGCATTGTAAAAATTAAGTCTATGAAATGCAAGAAGAATTTGTTATGATAGGTAAAGGTTAGATATCAGAAAAAATATTTATAGATGGAAAAAATTTCTATTAAAATTTACATAGACAAATTTAAAAAATTAATAATATAGAAATTTATTAGATTATCTAACTAAAAAAAGACAGAGATTTATACTACACTTTTTTTAATGTAATATTTATTCTCTGTCTTTTAATTACTTATTTTAATAGCTTATTTTTACTTTTTCATTTATTTTGAAATTTTTACTCTCTTCTCCCTGAATACTTGTATATAGTTCAGATTGAGAATTTTTTATTTTAAAAATTGTGTAAGCTCCCATAAACTCTTTTGAAACAATTACCCATTCTCCATTTTCTGATTTCCTCATAGAAATATCCTCTGGACGCAGCAAAACTTTTTTTCCATCTTTTGTAATAAAATTTGCTTTCCCTATAAAATCAGCTACATAATCATTCGCTGGATTATAATATATTTCCTCTGGTGTCCCAATTTGTATGATTTCTCCCATATTCATAACTACTATTTTATCAGAAAGGCTCAAAGCTTCTTCTTGATCATGGGTTACAAATATCATACTGATATTCAGTTTTTTTTGAAGCTGCTTTAGCTCCTCTCTCATACTTATTTTTAATTTTGCATCAAGATTGCTGAAAGGTTCATCTAATAATAAAAGCTTAGGGTGAAGAACTAAAGCTCTGGCTAAAGCAACTCTCTGCTGCTGCCCTCCACTTAATTCGTGAATAGAAACTTTTTCATATCCTTCCAAGCCAACTATTTTCAGATAATCCTGAACTAAATCTTCCTGCTCTTTTTTAGATATTTTTTTATATTTAAGTCCATACTTTATATTTTCAATAACATTCATATGAGGAAAAAGAGCATAATTTTGAAAAACTGTAGATATATTTCTTATTTCAGGAGGAAAATTAGTAATTTCTTCCCCTTCGAGATATATTTTTCCAGTTTCAGGCTGAATAAATCCTCCTATTATATTTAAAAGAGTTGTTTTCCCACAGCCGCTCGGTCCTAAAAAAGATATCAATTCTCCTTTTTCTATTGAAAAATTTATATCCTTTATCCCTCTGGTTTTATCAAACATTTTTCTTATATTTTCAATTTTTAGATACATTTTCCATCACTCTTTTCACTCTATTTTTTTAAAAATCTGTAAACTGCAATATTCAAAGAAAAAGTAACAATAGTTATAGCTAGTGCTGTTATAGAAGCCAGTCCATATTCTCCCTGTGCTACATGAGTGAACAGTACAACCGTAGCTACATTAGTTCCTGGAGAAATCAGGAAAATAATAGCTCCTATTGTTGTCATAGTAGCAATAAAGCAGTTGATAAAAGAAATTAGAAAAGCTGGTTTTAATACAGGAAATATTATATCCAATAATATTCTAATTTTAGAAGCTCCTAAATCTTTAGCTGCCTTCTCCATATTAGGATTAAGTTTAGTCAATATTGAATCTCCTGCCTTTGCTCCTATACTTATCTGTCTGAAAGTACAGTTTAGTATAACTATAGCAGCTGTTCCAGTCAAAGTAAATATTCCTCTGTTAAAAGCCAGTATATATCCCAATCCAAAAAATGTTCCTGGAATAATATATGGAAGGCTGGCAAAAAATTCAATGATCTGCATAAATTTATTATCTCTATTTTTGTTATAATAAGAGATTAAAATTCCTATTACTGATGAAAGAATCCCAGCTATAAAAGCATAAATTATACTTCTTAAAAATACTTTCAAGGCAGACAGCTGAAATCTTTCTAAATATTCAAAAGTAAATTCTATTCCTTTAGAAGTATAGTTATAGAATCCTGAAAAAAATATTGCTGAATATTGTAAAAGCATGATTAAAAAGAAAAACCATGCTGTTATTCCTAAAATAGTTTTTACCCAAACTGGAAGTTTAAATGATATATTTTTCAATCCACTACCCTTTATATCAGAAGCCAGATTTAAATTTTTAATTAAAACTTTTCTGTAGAGCCAGAATGCTAAAAGTGCAGGTAAAATGAGGAGCAATGTCATAGCTGCTGCCTTAGGCATATTACCCTCACCAATCACAGTCAAATATGCTTCTGTTGCCAGTGTGCTATATCTCCCCCCAATAATAACAGCACTTCCAAAATCTGCCAGATTCTTTGTAAATAAAATAAAAAATGTTCCTATAAGTGCTGGAACTGATAAAGGAAAAATAACCCTTTTTACAGTTTCCCATGGTGAAGCACCTAGTGATCTTGATACTGCAATCAAATTATAGTCAATATTCTTAAATATTTCATAAAGCATAAAAGCAGCAAAAGAAATTTCCCCTATAATCTGCAATAGTATAATTCCTTTTAAACCATAAGGATTGATATGCAATCCCAAAACCCTATATGTAATAAGCCCTCTTCTTCCAAAAAGCATAATATACGATATTCCAAAAATAAAAGGTGGCGATATCATAGTCAGCATTAATAAATAATAGAAAAAATTTCTAATTTTTTTTCCTGAAAAAATCATATAAAAAGCTATAACAGCTCCACATATAGAAGATACTCCAGCTGATACTGTTGAAGTCATCAATGTATTTTTCAGCAGAACATAATTTTCACTGAAAATACCTCTATAAAATTTCAATGTGAAACTATTATTATCAAAAAAACTTGTTTCAATTATTCTATAAATGGGGTAGAAACAAAAAAGTACTACCCCACTGATAACTAGAAATAATATAAGATTATATATAAAATTATTTTGCTTTATTTCCAAATCTTTTATTCCATTCATTTAAAACCTTTTCTCTCTCATTTCCTAATCTCTCAATATCAATATTGATTAATTTGTCCATGTCAATAGTCTTTATACTTTCAGGTGTCTTGATACCATTTCTAACCATAGCTCTAGGATCTTCATCTCTAATAACTGTCTGTCCTTTTTCTGATAATGCCCAGTCTATAAACTTTTTAGCTTCTGGTAAATTTTCAGCATTTTTAAATATTGCCATCCCTGCTGGAACCCAAGGTATCATATCTTCGGGATAAATAGTTGTTACAGGATATTTTCCTTCCATTAATATAAACTCCCCAGACATAGGAATTACAGCCACCCCAAATTCTCCAGTAGTAACTTTCATTGGAGGCTCTCCTCCTCTTTTAGCTAAAAAAGGTACATTTTTATTCAATGCTTCAAAATATTCCCATGCTTTATCCTCTCCAAGCTCTTGGATAAGATTATCTACTAATGCATAGTTAGTTCCTGAAATAGCTGGATTAGCCATAATAACTTCATCTCTGTATTCAGGTTTTGTCAAATCTGCCCAAGTTTTAGGAGCTGCTAGTTTTTTATCTGCCAATATTTCATTATTTACCATAAAGCCTACAAGAACTAGAGAAACACCTGACCAGTATCCATCTTTATCTCTATATTTCAAAGGCACTTCTTTCATTTCTGGTGAAATATATTGTTCTAAAAGTCCTTTATTTTTAGCAGTGATAAAACTATCCAGTCCTCCACCAAACCATACATCAGCAGATGGTTTCCCTTTTTCAGCCTGTAGTTTTGATAAAACCTCTCCAGATGACATATCTATAAAATCTACTTTTATTCCAGTATCCTTTGTGAACTGTTGGAATATCTTTTCCTTTCCTCCATATGCTGCTACGACTTTAAGACTTCCTTCTGCAAAAATATTAAAGCTCAAAGCCAACATAAAAATTGCAGATAACAATGATATTTTTTTCATAAATTCCTCCCGTTTTATTTATTCTATTACTTCATATTTATTATTTTTATATACTAAAGGTTTACACTTGTTAGTTTTCAAAGCTTCTATAAGTTCTTTTACATTATTGACTCTATAAGGGAGAAGAGTGGCAAATACTCCTACTTTTTCCTTTACATGAGCATCACTTGAGCCAAGCACCTGTATTCCAAGTTTATTTGCAGTTGCTACAGCCAGTCCATTATGGTACTCACTAGTGCTTCCATTATATCCCTCAATAGCTGTAAGCCCTTTTACCAAATTAAGTTTATCTTCCAATCCTCTGTTGTTTGTTCTGTATGGATGGGCAGCAGTACAAGTTCCTCCTGCTTTTGCTACATAATCTATAAATTCCTGAGCAGTCATCTGTTCCTCTGGAAGTTCATCAATTCCAAATGCAACTATATCTCCATCTTTAGTCAGATATTCCACTCCAGGAAAAATTGGAAAATTATATTTTTGAACAAGTTCTTCTATCTCTTTTCTTACATCAGTACTCTCATGATTTGTAAGAGCAATTCCATCTAATCCTTTTATTCGAGCTTCTTTTATAATTTCCTCTATTGATACATGACTATCTGAAGAATATTTATTATCATGTAAATGCAAGTCTACTTTCATCTGCTTCTCCTTCATTAATAGTTTTATTATTTACTCTTTCTCGATTTTATATTATATCATATTTATGAACTTTTTCTCAGAAAATTTTCCTTATTTTCTAATCTACTTAATTATACTTAATTTCTCAATCTAAGCTAAATATTTATTCTCAATCCAGAATAAAAAAAGAGAGATTCTTTTCTTTCATTAAATTACTTTATAGTTATTTCAATTATAAAGAATTAAATTTTTAGTTAACTGTCAGTTAATTTTTCCATAAAAAAAAAGAGCCCCAAAAGGCTCCTTCTAATTTAAAAACTACTCAGCTGATATAGCTGAAACAGGACATCCACCTGCACAAGCTCCACAATCAACACATGCGTCTGATATTCCATATTTTCCATCATCAGTTGCAGAAATTGCTCCTACTGGACAAGTTCCTTCACAAGCTCCACACCCTATACAAGCATCTTTATCTATTACGTGCATTATAATCCCTCCTAATATTCATAAATTTTTTTAACTACCTAAAGTTTATATCATTTTTTATATCTTGTCAAGTGTAATTTAAAAAAAATGTTGTATTTTCAAACACTTATATTTTGATTGCCAAATTAATTTAATACACTTTCTTCATATTCAGATTAGGCATCATGCTCTAATAAATCGTTAGCTTTTATTATAGTAGTGAGTTTTCTTCCATATTCTTCTCTTATTTCAGAGTAGTTATTCAGATGTTTTACCAGTTTTAATGAATTTTCTCCATTAACTATTGCTGTTCTAAGCTGTTTGTAAGCTCCATGTCTTGCTAATGTCATTATATAATCTTTTACAGACTCATCTATAGTTTCATATTTTTTATAGTAAGTTCCTTTTCCTACCTTAACACTTTTACTCTGATCTTTTGAAAAAGATTTCATTCCAAAAAGATTATTTCCCTTTTTAGCTACATTTGAAGTCCCCCATCCACTTTCCAGAGAAGCTTGAGCTATTACCAATGAAGTGGGAGGCACTATCATTCTATTCAAAAGCTCATCTGTATTCATATTTTTTACTTTGTACTTAGCAAAAGCATTATTTAAAATATCTTTTTCTTCCTGTGTTGTTACACCTTTTTCTATTATTTTCTTTATCTGCTCTTTTTCAGTTTTTATCTCTATTTCAATGTTCTCAATTATTGGTACAAGAGTCTGTATAAATAATTTTTTTCTTTCATTTCCTTGTATTGCACTAAAATCAATTCTTTTACTTAGATAAAACTGTTTATTCTTTAGTTCACTTTCATTTATTGTAGTTCCTGAAAAAGCAGTAAAAGAAAAAAGAAAAATTAATAATACAAATATTTTTTTTCTCATTTTTTCCTCCGAGTTAATAAAGTCAGCAGAAAATCCCATTGATTTTCCTAATACATCTCTGTTATATTGACCCCTATTTCTGGCGATCAATTTTTCTGCCTATCCCCATATCAGCGTCAGAATACGTCTTTCAGAACATTATTATAAATATATAAAAAAGACATATTTTTTTTCAATTAAATAACAATATATTATACCATACTAATTGAAAAAAAGATAACTTTTTTTTGGCACTTTTTAGTCAAAAGAAACAAAAAGCTCTCCAAAAAAGAGAGCCTTTAATATTATATTTATACTTGAATTAATTGTCGCTTTTTATCCAGTCTGCTTCTCCATTTATTAACAGAGGAAGGTAGATAGTTGCATCTTCAGTTGGTGTAAGTTTAAATTCATTTTCCAATGTAACATTTTTACCAGTATTATCTTTGAATTCAATAATTAATTTATGCTTAGGTCCTTTTACATATACCATAGCCTTTTTATTTACTCTGATTTTTTTTGCCTTTTCTCCATTTATAGAATATGAAACTTCCACAGCTGCATATTCTCCAGCTTTTTTATTGTCTATAAATACTTTATGCTGTTTCCCACTGACAAAAAGAGCAGCAGCAATTCCTATAAGGACAATTATTAAAATTATCCAGTTTCTCACTATTTTCATTAATTACCACCTGCCTGACTAGAGTTCATCTCAAGCACTCTTTTCCTTTCTGCTTCTTTTTCTTTCTCTCTCCTCCATTGGTGAAGAATAAGAACCAATGCAATTATTCCATAAGATACAAATACTCTAAAATATTCTCCTATCTGTGCTGAACCTATGAGTTCTTTTCCTGCTCTTGGAGCAAGGACAAACATAGTATGAAAAAGGATAACTCCACTAAGAGCATTTGGAATACTAGCCTTAGATACAGTTGCTCCCCCTATTAAAAGAGCAGCAATAGCAAACATTCCTATCTGCTCATGACTGTTATATGTATTCATAGTTCCAATATTTTGGAGGAATATCAACTGCCCTATCCCTGCAAGAATAGTAGAAATAACAATAGCCAGTATTCTTGTTCTGTCAGCTGCTATACCAGAAGATTTCGATACTTCTATATCCTGTCCTATTGCTCTCATATCCTGACCAAGCTTAGTTTTTCTGAACCATACTATGAAGATACATAAAAGTACTATGGCAAGAATAGTTAATACAGGAATTGAGTACTGCCCTATATTAAATACGATTCCATCATCTAAAGCTCTTCTTATATTTTTCAAATCTATTGCATTCCTTATTCCATGTCCTCTTGAAAGAAGTATGGCTTCATTTTTTATAGGTATAACTTTTCCCATTCCATATAGAACTAAAAGTTGATATACACCATTTATAAAAAAACCAAGTATCATAGATGTAATCATTTCTCTTCCCTTTGCTCTGTTTAAAACAACTCCACCTATATATCCCATAAAAGCTGCTATTGGAAGAGTTATTATCACTGCAAGAAAAAAGCCCTGAAGTCCAACTACATTCCAGTCAGTTATGAATATAAGGGCTATCTGTCCAGCCATCGCTCCCAATACTATACCAAAGTTAAGTCCCATTCCTGCTATTATAGGTATCAAAAGAGATAGTACAAGGAAAAGATTACGAGATAATCTTAGAATTATTTCCTGAATAAGATACTCTATACTCAATCCAGATATTGGTATAGACAAAAGTATTATTATTACCATAAATATAGGAACTACATTATTTACTAAGAATTTTTTAATTTTATTTTCCACTTCCAGCACCTTCCTTTCTTGTCAAAGCATATAATATCATTCCATTAGATACTATAATTCTTATTGTTTCTGACATATCTGTCTGGATTATATTATTAACAACTGTAGGTGTCATTGTCAGTATCCCTTGAAATAGAAATGTTCCAACTATAACATTGACAATAGTAACTTTATTTACAGAGGCTCCCCCTATAAGAATTGCTGCTATAGCAGGGAATGCCATATAAAATGGTGCAAGATATAACTGTACAAATCCAAAACTTTGCTGATATACTACTATTCCAACTGCTGCTAGTACTGTAGACATAACAACAGATTTTATTCTTATCTTATCTATATTGATTCCAGTTGCCTTTGCAAATTTATCATTAGTTCCAACAGCCTTCATTGCATAACCTGTTCTTGATCTGAAAAATACCCACATTCCAAAAGCCAAAATAGCAAAAAATACTATTTCTCCCACTGGAAGCATATCACTAGGCATATGGAGCACCTTGTCAAGAATTCTATGCCAGTGGCTCTCAACGCTGATAGTTGTACGAAGTCCTTCCCCTCCATAAGCCCAGATCATATCCTGACTTTTAAATGGAAGAACAAGCCACATTATACACATGACAGCAACAGATGAGAATCCAATATATGTAGCAATCATCATCTCTCCACCTTTTACTTTATTAAGGATATGTCCATATAACCATCCAAATAAAACAGCAAAGGGTATTGATATTATTATTGCTCCTATAAAACCTGCAAATCCACTAAGTCCAATCTCTATACTTATTACAGCTCCCAAAAGTCCCGCTTCTACTCCTAGAGGCATTCCAAAATTTAGTCCTGTTCCAGACTGTATCATTGGTACAAGAGATAAAACTAATATTGCATTCATTCCAAATCTTACTAATGTATCTCCTAAAGCTGATTTTAAATTTATTCCTATAAAGGGAGAAACTACATACATAGATAAAAGAAACAGAGCTATTATTATTCTAGGCCACCCTGCATTCTTCAACATAGTTTTTATATTATTCATTGTTTCCCTCCTCTGATACTCCTACCATCATTTTTCCAAATTCTAATATATCTGCTGTAGGTGGTAGTATTCCAGCAACTCTTCCTTCATTTATTATTGCGATTCTGTCACATACACTTCTTAGCTCTTCTATTTCAGAAGATGTTATTATTATAGTTGTTCCCTTAGTTGAGTTATACTCTTTCAAAGTATCCAAAACTAATTTTTTAGCTCCTACATCTATTCCTCTTGTAGGTTCTGATACGAATAAAACTTCAGGGTCCATAGTGAAAGCTTTTGCCAGACATACTTTCTGTTGATTTCCTCCACTTAACTCCTGAACTTTCTGTTTTTCACTCATACATCTTATTTCCAGTTTCTTTATATAGTCCTGAGCATTTTCCTTCATTGCTTCTTCATCTGCAAGATTGAACAAGCCTCCAAATCTCTTCTTGAAGAATTTTTTTTGTATCTGCATAGCTGGATAGGCTATATTTTCTTCAATAGAACTTTCAAGAAGCAGCCCTACTCCTTTTCTGTCCTCTGAAACAAAAAATATTCCTTTTTCTAATGGATTATTAGGATTGTTTAATTTAATACCCTGTCCTTTAAACTCTACTTTTCCACTTGCATCATACAGTCCCATTATTCCATTAGCTATTCCTATTTTACCCTGACCAGCCATACCTCCCAGTCCTAATATCTCCCCTTTTTTAATATTAAGGTTCAGACCTTTGACCATTTCTCCTGGCATATCCACCCAGAAATTTTTTACAGAAAGAATAGTTTCTTTGTTTTCATCTAAAGTTTCAACTTTCTCTTCAGACTCTCCCATTTTTCTTCCTATCATCCATTCTGTTATCTGATTTACATTTGTTTCTTTTGTATTTACAGCATTGATTAAAAGCCCATCTCTCAAAACTACAACTGTATCACATACATCCATTATTTCATTCAGCCTATGTGTAATAAATATTATAGCAATTCCTTTTTCAGATAATCTTCTCATAGTTTCAAGCAATACTTTTGCCTCTTCCTCTGTTAAAACAGCAGTAGGCTCATCTAATACCAGAAGTTTTGTTTTCTCTCTTTCTATTTCACGAGCTATCTCTGTAAATTGTTTGTGTGCCACTGGCATTTCACTGATAACAGTATTAGGATCTATTTCTATACCCAGTTGAGAAATTGCATTATCTGCTCTTTCCTCTATATTCTTTGAATCTATACTTCTTATTCTTTCCCCAAAAAAACCTTCCAGAAAGCTGTTGGCAGTAGACTCTCTATTTAAAACTATATTTTCATTTGCTTTAAACCCAGGTATTAAAGAAAATTCCTGATGAACCATTCCTATTCCTACAGCAAGAGCATCAAATGGAGATTTAAAATGAGTTTCTTCTCCATTGAAGATTATTTTTCCTCCATACCCTCCTGTTTCTGAAATAACTGGCATACCAAAAATAGCCTTCATCAAAGTAGATTTTCCAGCTCCATTTTCTCCTACCAGTCCTACTATTTCACCAGGTTTAACCTCCAAATTTATATCTTTTAATACTACATTTTCTCCAAAAGACTTTGAAAGCCCCTCTATTTTCAATAATACTTTATCCACATTTTCACCCCTTGAAAATTAAAGGAGGGGGATTACCCCTCCCTTATTATTTTATTTTGAAATATTTTTCAGGAACAGTTTCATTAGTCATATTCATGTAACCTTTTCCTAAAACATAAGTGTCTTGATATAATAAGTAGAAGTTATCTTTCTCTACTCCATTAACATCTGTATAGTTGCTTCCGTTCCATCCAGCACCTGGAGTAAATTTTTTCAATGAATCCATGATAGAGTCGAAATCAGTAGCATCTACACCTTTTTCTACAACTGCTCTTGCATGTTCTCCTAAAGCAATTACAGAAATAAAGTTATATGAATAAGCCCATGTTCCCATTCTTCCAGCTCCACCTTTTGCTACTACTGTATCTTCAACTTTCTTTAATATTTTTGGCCAATTCCCTTTTTCATCTTCAGAGAATTTTATTCCTAAAGCTCCAGGGTACCCCATTGTAGGAGATGGTAAGTCAGCTTCTACAAAGTATCCTCCAACCTCAGCTACTCTTTTTAATAATGGCTCAGTATGAGCATCATTTGTTGCAAAGAATGCTGTATCTTTACCATATTTTTCTAACCAGTTAGGTACTTGCTCTAATATATATTGTTGAGCTCCTGCTACTCCAACATCACTTACTGGGTCTGGAGCTGACATATCTATAAACTCCATTCCAAGATCCTTAGCAGTTTCTGCCATTATATTTCTTCTTCTTGATAATAATTCATAGCTTAAATGTCTTGGGAAAGATATATGCATAAATTTAGTAGCTCCCATCTCTTTAGCAGCTTTTACAATTAAATATCCTCTTGCTACGTTATCTGGGTTAGTTACTAAATCAGCTGCGTCACTTATAATTTCAGGATCTTCATGAGGTGCATTGGCTATTAATAGTATATCAGGTCTTTTTTCTCTTATTCTTCTGAAAGCTTCAACAGTTCCAGGAATAGCTTCTGCTACCAGTATAACTTTCATTTGAGGATCATCTGCCAATCCTACCATTTGAGAAATAGTAGTTTCCATTTCCTGCATAAAGTTATCTGGATAAGTAACATGAGTTACCATTCCACCTTTATCGCTTGAACCATACATTTTTATTAGTTCTTCAGCTCCACGAAGGCTGTCTTCTGATTGAGATACAGTTCCGCTTACCACTCCAATGTGGTAATCAGCTGCAAAGCTTAATACTGAAAATAAAAACACAAAAAATACAACAAAATATTTTTTCATAAGTTCCCCCTTAAATTTAATTATCTTCTTAGTAATCTCTATTCTTATTGATACACGCAATAAAAAAGTACCATTATTTAAGTACATGAGTTACAAAACTTTTTGATATTGTTAGGATTATACTCCTTTACACAACGTATGTCAACCATTATTTTAGTTGAATAGAATTTAAATTTCATTTATTTATTTTTTGAAAAAATATACATCAAGAATTTAAGATATTTATTTATAAAAAATCTAACTAATTTGGTTTTTATCATTTTCTATTTATATAATTTATGCAATTTTATTTTTATATTTTTTTTGTTAATTTTATATCTAATTCGTTTTACAAAAAATAAAAAAGACCTGATATTTTGTAAATATCAGATCTGATTTATAAAATTATCTACTTGTTCCCAATCTTCCATTGAAAAAAGAACCTTTCATTTCATCAGATTTATTCTTTTCTATTTTCTTTCTCATTTCAGTTCTTTCTTCAATTTTTTTAGATGCATAAAGTATGATATCAAAATTGGTTATTTCATAATAACTGCTTTTTTTCTCTTCCTCTTTTTTTATATATGGTTTTTCATACATTTCAAATATAATATCTAAATTAGTCATTTCTTTCATTTTCATCCCTCCAAGTCCAACCCCAAATTAAAAATACCCTTAGAACCATACCACTAATTAAAACTATAGTTTCAAATCTCAATCTATCTTCCTTATAGCTATATAGTATTAAAAATTCATAAAAATGTAAAATCGCATTTTATACACCTTTCAACAAGTATAAACTTGTATCTTTCTCAATTCTCTATAATTTTCTACAAAATAAAAAAGGCTTCAATTTTATCTTGAAACCTTTTCCATAAAAAAATTTTTTACTCTATTATATTTCATCCCACCCATCTATAGATGAGCTCATATTGTAGCTTGTCACTGTACCTTCAAAGAAGTTTGCTTTAACATTTCCTTCTCCTTCTGTATCTGCAAACTTTGTCAAATGTTTATATGGATTTTTATTGAATTCTTCATATATTGGCTTCAGCCCAATGCTTCTCAATCTTTCATTAGCCAGCCATTTCGTGTATTGCTCTGTTGTTTCCTCTGTTATTCCCAAAATCTGATTTCCTATTATGTGATTAGTCCAGTTTATTTCCTGTTCCACTGCTTTTCTAAACATATCATAGATTTCTTCATCATTAAAAAAATCTGGATTTTCATTTCTTATTTCTTTTAATAAATGCTGAAAAATAACTACATGAGATAATTCATCTCTATTTATAAGCCTTATTATATCTGATGTTCCCATCATTCTGTTTCTGCTTGCCAAAAGATAAAAGAAATTAAATCCATTATAGAAGTATATTGCTTCTAAAAGATAATCTGCTATTATAACCTTTGAGAAATTTTCATCATTAGAATTTTCCAAAAACTTCTGATACATTTCAGCAATATATTTATTTCTTTCAAATAAAATTTTATCTTCTCTCCATTTATCATATATGGAATTTCTTACTTCTTTGGGAAGAATAGATTCTATTATATATTGATAAGATTGAGAATGTATCGCTTCCTGAAATGTCTGTATAGAAAGTATTAGATTTATTTCGGGAGCTGTTATATAGTCACATACATTTGGAATATTATTAGTCTGAATACTGTCAAGAAATATTAAAAATGATAAAATCCCATCATAAGCTTCCTTTTCCTGATCTGTCAGATTTTTATAGTCATTTTTATCTTGTGTTAAGTCTATTTTTTCTGGTATCCAGAAATTTCCCATCATTGTTCTATAAAGCTGGTTTGCCCATTGATATTTAACATTGTTAAGATTAAATATATTTGTACTGTCACCTTTTATTACTCTTCTTTTAGACAGAGAATCATCTCCTAGAGGATTAAAAAGTTTTTTTCTATCCACTGCAGCTTTCACACTCCTCTTTTTCATTCATTATATTAGTATTTTTCTGAATTGTTCTTATATAGTAAACTGATTTGCAGCCATTTTTCCATGCTGTCATAAGAGTATCATAGATATCCTTTGCTCTTATATCCTTATTCAAATCAAAAATCAATTCCATTGAAACTCCCTGAGTAGTCCACTTTCCTATTCTGCTCATTATCTTTACATATGTCTGAGGATTTACATTTTTAAATTCTGGATAGAACCATGCTCTGTCCTTCAAATATTTTACTACTCTTGGCACAGCTCCCTTTTGATTTTTTTCTATATAGAATCTTGAGAATGTAGGATTAACTGAAGCTGTTGCCCCCATAAGAAGTGATGTTGATGTATTAGGTGCAATTGCAGTAAGTTCCCCATTACGCATTCCATATTTTTTCACCAGTTCAAATACTTCACTCCATTTATCTGCATATTTTGAATTTTTTATATACCATTCTTTATCTTGCTGGAAAAATAATCCTCTATCCCACATTGACCCTTTAAACATTGGATATTCTCCTCTGTCTTTAGCCAGCAGTGCTGATGATTTTATACTGTATAGAGCAATTTCTTCAAAAAGCTCATCTATATCATTCATTGACTCATCATAAATCATAAATTCTCTTGCTAAATAATCTGCCAATCCCATAGTTCCTACACCAATAGTTCTATATTTCATATTATGTTTATCTGATTCCTTTATAGGTGTTTTTGTTAAATCTATAGTATTATCAAGCATTCTCACAGCAGTATCAACTATACTTTCAAGTTCCTCTCTCATTATTTCTGCCATATTCAGAGATACCAGATTACATGTATGAACTTCTCCCAGCTTTACAGTTCTTATTCCATTTCCTTCTGCAGTTTCTTCTGCAAAGTTTTTGCTTGGAGAAAAATTAGAAAAACTCTCCATACACAGATTTCCATTTCCTATCATTCCTTTATGACTGTTATGATTCATCAGGTTTGCTCTATCTTTAAAAAAGATATAAGGCATTCCTGTTTCTATCTGCACTTTCATTATTTCTTTAAATAATTCTCTGGCTTTTATTACTTTTTTAAGCTTCAGAGAATCATCTTTTTCTAATTTATCATAAATTTCTTCAAATTTTTCTCCATAAAGTTCACATAATTCTACTCCATATTTTTTACGTACTTCATATGGATCTACCAATGTCCACTCTAAATTATCTTCCACTCTTTTCATAAACAAATCAGATAATACAACCTGAGGATATATATCATAAGCTTTTCCTCTTTGATCTCCATTTTCTGTCTGAAGCTCTAAGAACAGCTCAATATCCAGATGCCAAGAATCAAGGGCTGCTGTTACAGCTCCTGCTCTTCTTCCCTGCTGATTTACAGCTACAGCAGTGTCATTTACTATTTTTACCCATGGAACAACTCCGCCACTTGCATTATAATATCCATTTACCATGGAATCCTTAGCTCTGATTCTTGAAATATTAAGTCCCACTCCACCACCACTTTTACTTATTTTAGCAATAGTGTCTATATTATAGAAAATAGATTCTATATTATCATCCATTGCAGTGATAAAGCATGATGATAGATTTCCTTTTGGTATTCTTAAATTTGCCAGAATAGGTGTAGCTAATGATATTTTTTTTAATGATAAAGCATTATAGAATTTTTTGGCTACTGCAACTCTGTCCTCTTCATTTATTGCTAACAGCATAGCTATACACATGAATACTTCCTGTGGAAGCTCATAGATATTCCCCTTAAATTTTAAGAGATATCTATTTGTAAACATATTAGCTCCTGCATAGTCATACAACATATCCCTTGATATATCAATAGCTTTTTCCAGTTCATTGATTTCTTCCTCTGTATATTCCTGAAGTCTGCTGTCATATATTCCGTTTTCTGTAAGAGTTTTTATTGTTTTATAGAACTCTCCATATGAAAAACCTCTCTTATGAAAAACTTCTCTTTCAGTTTCCATCATAAGAAGCCTTCCAGCTGCATATGTCCAATCGCTTTCTTCAAAGCTTGTCATTGTAACAGCTTGATTTATAAGGGATTCTTGTATTTTTTTTGTTGTTATATTTTCCTGGTATATTGACTCTATATAACTTTCCAATTCAACCATACTGACTTCAAGTCCTTTACAGGCTCTTACAAGTTTTTCTCTTATTTTTGTTATATCTAAATTTTCTCTTATTCCAGCTCTATTTATTACTTCTCTCATTATATAACCTCTAAAAATTTTTCCATTGGATAGTATTCCCCATCTCTTTCAATAACTGGTGCACTCATAATTCTGTTCTTACTGGCTACAGTCATTAAAGTTTTCAAATCCTGAATATATTCATACTCAATCCCTTTATTATCTAAAGTCTTTTTTAAAGACTCACATTTACTACATCCTTCTTTACCAAATACTTTTATCATTTTTCCTCCTAAGTACAATATCTTGTGAATTCATCAACACGTATTACAACATATAGCGATATTATTACACATATTTTAACTTTTTTCAACTATTTTATATAAAAGAATTTATTCTCTATGATAAATTATTCAATGACAATGATAAAATTCCTGTTAAAGTTATTGAGCTTTTCTAATTTTTAATTATAAAAAGACAGCTTTAAAATCAAAGCTGTCTTTATTTTCTATAAAAAATTATTCAGTAATTTCAGTTTTTTCATTTATTCTTTTTCTTAGACCTTTTCCTTCTCTAAATTTTATTACTATTTTTGGCTCAGTATAAAAATAACCTTCTTTAGTTAGAATTGATCCCTTTCTTGGAGCTCCTTCTTTTTAGCAAATACTCCTCAATCTTTTAATGTTACGTTTCCATAAGCATCTAATGTTTCAAAAAGAGCATTCCAAAAAAGTTCTATTTTCTCTTCTGCTTGTTTTTTATTTTATTTATTCATTTGAGTGGAAAGAGTTTTATTAAGATATTTTTTTGAATAATTCTATAAGTTTTTCTTTATCAAAGTATACTGGATTCGCTCCAGCACAGGCATCTTTCATAGCATTTTCTGCTAATAATTCAAAATCTGGATTATCTACTCCTACATCTTTTAATGATTTTGGTATTCCTACTTCCTCAGAAAGTGCTTTTATTCTTCTAATTACATAATCCACACATTCTTTATCAGTTTTTCCATTTACATCATAACCTATAGTTTGAGCTATTACTCTGAATTTTTCAGGAGCATTCTTTGCATTTTCTTCTTCTACTATTGGTAGAAGCATAGCATTACATACACCATGAGGAAGATCATATAATCCTCCAAGCTGATGTGCCATTGCATGTACATTTCCAAGTCCAGCATTACTAAATGCTATTCCATTTAAAAAACAAGAGTAGCACATTTGTTCTCTGGCTTCTATATCACTTCCATCTTTTACTGCTCTTGGAAGATAATCAAAAATTTCTTTTATAGCATATAGAGCTGTACAATCAGTAACATCCATAGCTCCTTTAGCTACAACTGCTTCTATAGCATGAGTTAAAGCATCCATTCCTGTTGCTGCTGTAAGAGGAGCAGGTTTGCTCATCATAAGCTCAGGATCATTTACTGTTATTGCTGCCAAAGAGTTTGTATCTACCATAATCATTTTTACATGTCTTTCTTCATCAGTTATTACATAGTTGATAGTTACTTCAGCAGATGTTCCAGCTGTAGTAGTTATAGCTATTATAGGAAGTGATTTATTTTTAGTTTTGTTCACTCCCTCATAGTCTTTTATATTTCCACCATTAGTTGCAAGTACAGCAATAGCTTTTCCACAGTCTTGAGGTGATCCTCCTCCAATACTTACAACAAGGTCACATTTTTCATCAGTTAATATCTTATATCCATCTTCTACATTTTTTACTGTAGGATTTGGTTTGGGTTCATCATAAACAACAAAATCTACACCTGCTTCCTTTAATATATCAGTTACTTTTTTTACTGTTCCATTTCCTGTAAGAAATTTATCACTTACAACTAAAGCTTTTTTACATCCTGTTGTTAATAGTGGTTGCTTAAGTTCAGCAAGACACCCTCTTCCTAATAGATTAATTGGTGGTATGTAGTAAATCATTTTATCCCCCTTTTTATATTTTTGTTCGTATATTCGCACATAATTCTTATATACGTATTTATACTTTAATATTATCATAAAAAAATACAACTTGTCAAATATTTTCTAAATATATCTTCAAAATAATTTTTTCAAAAAATAAAAAAAGAGAGTATCAAAAATACTCCCTTATATTCTCATAATTTTATTAATTATAGAGCAGCTTTTGCAGTTTCAGCTAATTTAGTGAATTCAGCTGCATTGTTTAAAGCAATATCTGCTAAAACTTTTCTGTCTAATACAATTCCAGCTTTTTTTAATCCATTGATTAAAGTTGAATAAGTTAATCCATTGATTCTAGCTGCTGAGTTTATTCTGATGATCCAAAGTGATCTCATTCTTCTTTTGTTAACTTTTCTATCTCTTGTTGAGTAAGCTGCTGCTTTCATTGTAGCTTGCTTAGCTTGTTTTATAACGTCACCAGATGCTCCTCTAAATCCTTTTGCTGCTTGTAATATTTTTTTATGTTTTCTTCTTCTAACTATACCAGTCTTAACTCTCATTGTTTTTTCCTCCTAAATATAAATCTCAATAATTTGAATTATTTATTATCTTCCTACTCCGTATGGTAGTAACCCTTGCATATGTTTCTTTAAAGTGTCAGTAACTACTAAATCTTTCTTTAGGCTATTTTTTCTTTTTCTATCTTTTTTAGTTAAGATATGGCTTTTTCCAGAATGTTTAACTATAAATTTCCCAGTCCCTGTTACTTTAATTCTTTTTTTTGCTCCTCTGTGAGTCTTCATTTTTGGCATAATAATACCCTCCTCTCGAATATATAAATATTAATATAATTATTAACTCTTTTTAGGTGTTAATATAATGTGTTTCTGTTTTTCATTATATTTTTTATCTGCATCTGCAACTTCAGCAAATTTTTCTGCTATCTCATTTAGAGTATCTATTCCAAGTGTTGCATGCATTCTTTCTCTTCCAAATAGAACTAAAGTAACTTTTACCTTATTTTCTTTAGATAAGAATTTTTCAATTTGACCCATTTTTGTTTCTAAATCATGAGTATCTATTCTAGCAGTAACTTTTACTTCTTTTATTACTACCTGCTTTTGATTTTTCTTAGCTTCTTTAGCTTTTCTTGTTTGTTCATATCTGTATTTTCCGAAGTCCATTATTTTACATACTGGGGGCTTCGCAGTAGGTGAAATCTCAACTAGATCTAAATCTTCCTGTCTTGCTAACTCTAAAGCTTCATTAGCTGACATAACTCCTAATTGTTCACCAGTTGAAGAGATAATTCTAAATTCTCTTCCTTTAATTTTTTCGTTGATTCTAATTTTTTCAGAAATAATTCAACACCTCCATTTAGTTACACAATAAAAAAAACAGGACAATACTACGCCCTGTTATTACTCCTAAAATTGAAATATAGAGGATTAAAATCTCGTACTCTATTAAATCTTTTTTTATACCTAATGTAAGCCCTAAGACCCAAAAGGTGAGAAACAGGCGTTTCTTCTTTATCCAACTTTTATTTAGTTCCTTTATTATTATATCAGAAACATAAATAAAGTCAAGCTTTTTTTATATACTATCCTATTTCACATATAGGATTATTTTTATTTATTATAGTGGATTTACATTGTCCTCCTAATTCTTTAAGTACAAGTTCTTCCAATTCTTTTACTATTTTTTTAAATTCTTCTTTTCTATTTCCATCTATTAATTCCATATAAAGAAGAGCATTTTTAGTATTCTCTGTTATTTTAGTTCTGTCAGCCTCTCTCCAGAGCCATCCTCTTACTACTGCTCCTTTATCATCTCTATATATAAGCTCCTCTTCTTTAGGAGGCTTATTTTCCTCTTCTCCTAAAGGAATAAACTCTTCATCTCCATTTGCAAAACACAATACCATATCCCCTTCTATCCTGTCCATGTCTTCTCCTCCACATGTAACAAGATTTTTCAGACATATTACATTATATATATCTACAAGAGGATTTATAGAGCCTAATATGTGTCCCTTTGCAATTCTTAAGGCCATTGCCTCTATTGAAGCTTTAGCACCTTTTTTAGTTTTAAATTTTTTCATAGCAAGACTGTATTCTTTTATGTATCCCTCTGCCTCACCCTCAGAATTTAATCTTTCATAAAGAGATTTGCATACATTTTCCAGCATGTCTGCTTTTCCAATTCCACTATTATCAACATCTTTAAAAGATAAAACTCCTATTTCCAAATGAGGAAACATCTCAAATACTTTCTCTTCAATAACAAATCTCTTCATTTCTTCCTCCCATTTTCAGTTATATTTAAACTATACCATAAAAAAATTGAAAAAACTATTTTTTCATTAAACTTATAGACTTTGTAACTATTATGCGTTAAAATATCATAAAAACATTCAGGAGGGAAAAATGGAAATTGATATTAAATCCGCTTATGATGATTTAGCAAATGTAAAACTGCTTTTTAATGAATATACTACTATGCTAGGTGTAAATCTTAATTTTCAAGGATATGATGATGAAATAAAAAATCTTCCTGGAAAGTATGCTATGCCCTATGGAAGATTATATATTGCATATTATAACAACAACGCTGCTGGTTGTATTGCCCTAAGAAAATTTGAAGAAAATGGCTGTGAAATGAAAAGACTTTTTGTCAGACCTGAATATAGACATTTGAAAATAGGAAAAAAATTAGTAGATAAAATAATAGAAGATGCTCATGAACTGAAATACAAATATATGGTATTAGATACTCTTTCAAACTTACATGGAGCTGTTGCTCTTTATAAAAAGTCTGGTTTTCATGAAGTTAATGCATATTATGAAAACCCTTTAGACAATGTATTATATTTTAAATTAGAGCTTTAATTAAGAAAGAGAGGTTTAATTCTAAAATTTAGAATCATCCCTCTCATATTTTTATTCTTCATCATTAAAGTTTATATGTTTATGAGTCCCATCACAGAAAGGTTTATGTTTTGATTGTCCACATCTGCATAGTGAGTAGTGTTCTTTGCTATCTAATATTTCCTCAGAATTATTATCATCTATCACCTTTACTCCACCAGTGATATTTATAGAACCATTTTTTTCAATAGTTATTTTTTCTACATCATGATAAATTGTTTCTCTTTCTCCACCTTCTAATTGATATGAAAGAGCTCCTGATGGACAGCTTTTTATTACTTTTATTAATTTTTCTATATCTGTTGCATTTTTCATTTCTATCCAAGGAATTTTATCTGGGTTGAATACTTCTGGATAGCCCTTTACACATTTAGCAGCATGTTTGCATATATATTTGTCAAAATATACTACTATTTTTTCTCCATTATACCCTTTTATTCCTCTAGTTTTTTCTTCTTCTCTCTCATTATTAAACTCTACTCCTCTTGCATGAGTACCATCACAGAAAGGTTTATTTTTAGAATGTCCACATCTGCACAATGAAACTGTTCTTGGTGTTTCGTATTCTTCCCCTTTGTAATTTTCTATTTTAGTATCCACAACTGTATAAGGACTGAATTTTGTAAAAACTATCATTCCCTTTTTATCTTTATCCTCTGCCATAAATACTCCTCCTAAAAAACATTTTATAAAAAATTTTACTTTATAGAATTATTCTGTTGTCCAGAAACATATCCTTTTTCTATATAAATATTTTTTAGAGATCGTATATAAAATCTACATCATTCATTGCAGCTGATTTTTCTATAATATTACATAATTCATTATATTCTTCATAAACTATTTTATTTATTCCAACAACTGCCCTTGCACCTAAATGCAGTATTTTTTTATTTCTGCCTGTATGAATGATTATTTTCCTGAAATTTTTTCCAATCAGCCCCTCTTCATATGAGGCTGGAGTAGCAACTATCTTTTTTATCTCTCTCATATTATAAACTTTTCCATCAATATTAATACTGTCTATATCTACATGTATCCTTTCAGGAGTTTCATTTCCCTTCCTTATATATTCACAAAATATAGCTATCCCAGGTATTCCAAACATTAAAATATTGAATAAAACCATCATTCCAAAAAACGAAGTTAATTCTTTTCCACCAGAATTTTTTTTAATTAAGAAATAAAGTCCACTGCTTAAAACTATAGCTGCTCCTGTTGCTATTATTATATATTTTTTCAGTAATCTCATATGCTCTTCTAAAATATCTTCCTTTGGAATAGTGAATATCTCTTTTTTCAGTGTTTCTTTTATCTCTTCTTTATCCAATGTCCTTTTATTTAAAACAGACAATACCTTATCAAATGATTTTTTAGAAAAGTTTGAAAGCTTTATCTCTCTTTCAACATTTCCATCAAATATAATTAAAAATCTCTCTTTCTGTGTTGGTATAAAATTCACAGAATGAGTACATACTCTTGATGAAAAAAGGTATCTGTCAAATTCTAGTTTTTCTTTTTTAGATATCAGACTTTTTATGCTGACTTCCTTTTCTCCTATGTCTACAGTAATATATCCTACTGTTATAGAATAAATGGCACAAACTATAAAAATTATTATTCCTATTGGGTATAAATAAGAAAATCTTATATATACAAATATTGATAGTACATATGTTAGAAAAAATATTATTCCTGCACATCCCAATATGCTCCAGATAAAATTATATATCATTATAAAAAAACTGCTTTTGTACTTCATTCTTCCCCCTTATGCTGTTTTTTATTATTCTAACATAAAATTTTACTCTCTTCTACATATCAGCAGTTGCTTTTATTTTAAAATTTGTTTAGTTAAAGTTGCTATATATTCTCTTTTATTCCTTAAAAACAAAAAGGCAGAATGTAATCATCCTGCCTTATATCTTTTAATTTTTTATTAGATTGCTTCAAAATCGTCTTTTCCTACTCCGCATAAAGGGCATACCCAATCATCAGGAATATCTTCAAATGCTGTTCCTGGAGCTATTCCTCCATCAGGATCTCCCTCAACTGGATCATAAATATATCCACATACTTTACATTCATATTTTTTCATGCCATTTCCTCCTAGTTATTATTTTAGTTTAAATAAATAGATTACCCATATTTTCATAATTTATTTTTTTGTATCTATTATATTTATACTGCTAAAACTATATACTTTCCTTTTTTATTTTTTGAAAATTTATAATTTTTTGCAAATAAATTTTTCTATCTTAAATTCAGGATTTATATTTCCTTTTCTTAATCCAGTTTTATTTCAAATAAAAAAGGCCATAATCCTAATTAGATCACAGTCTTATTATCTTAATAAAAATGGCGCACCCAAGAGGAGTCGAACCCCTAACCTTCTGATCCGTAGTCAGACGCTCTATCCAATTGAGCTATGGATGCACAGGGTTATATAAAAAAAAGGTAGTCACCTACCTGAATTTACAAATGGCGGTGAAGGAGAGATTTGAACTCTCGGTACCGTTTATAGGTACTCTCCCTTAGCAGGGGAGTGCATTAGGCCACTCTGCCACTTCACCATCATATCTGGCGGAAGATCAGAGATTCGAACTCTGAAGTCTTGCGACGCCGGTTTTCAAGACCGGTTCCTTACCAGTTAGGATAACCTTCCACGCATTAATTATGATATCATATGATTTCTTATTTGTCAATAATATATTTTATAAAAATGGCTTATAGATACTAAAAAAGGCAGATTTTTATAAAATCTGCCTTTTATTTTTAATAATTTGATTATTTTTGTGCTGCTACTAATTCATTAGCTTCAGCTATTATAGCATCTGCATCTAATCCATGAGCAGAAATTCCTTCTCCTAAAGTTTCTCCAGCAGCTATCATACATCCTACACATCCCAATCCATGTTTTCTAAATACATCTGCTAATATAGGGTATTGTTGAACTGCTTCTAGAATATTCATATCTTTAGTTATCATTATTATCACTCCTTAAAAATTTAATTTTTGTATATATCTAAGATTATATAAAAATTTACTTCCCATGTCAACTATTTTCCAATTATCTTCCTACAACATTTAAAAGGTCATGTACTCTTACCATTCCTACTAATTTATCCTTGTCAAATACGGGAAGAACTGATATTTGGCTTTCTCTATTTTCCATAAGTTCCAGTGCATCTATTGCCATACTTTCACTGTCTACCTTAGTAAAGTTTCTAGTCATAATATCTTTTGCTTTAAATCCAAAGAATTCCTCTCTTCTTTTCAAAGCTCTTCTTATATCTCCCTCTGTGATTATTCCAACCATCAGATCACCATTCATTACACAGACAGCTCCAAGTCTTTTATCTGTCATTGTTAATATTACATCGTCTATTATACTTTCCTTATCACACAGAGGAAGCATATCCTCTTTATGCATCACATCTCTTACTTTCATTAAAAGTCTTTTTCCCAGACTTCCTCCTGGATGATATAATGCAAAGTTTTCTGGTTTGAAATCTCTTTTTTTAATAAGGATTGCTGCAAGAGCATCTCCCATTACCAATGTACTTGTAGTAGATGACATTGGTGCAAGATTAAGAGGACATCCCTCTCTCTTTACTCCTATATTTAATATATAGTCTGCTTCTCTTCCAAGTTTTGAATTTCTGTTCCCTGTCATAGCAACTATCTTGGCACCTATCTTCTTGATAGATGGAATTATGGCAACTATTTCATCACTATTTCCACTATTTGATATAGCTATAACTATATCCTCCTTAGATATCATTCCAAGATCTCCATGAAGTCCTTCTGCTGAATTCATAAATACTGAATGCGTTCCTGTTGAAGCGAGCGTAGCAGCTATTTTCTTCCCAATCAATCCTGATTTTCCTATACCTGTTACTACTACTTTTCCTTCTGATTTCAGTATTTCTTCCACCACATCTATTATCTCTCTATTAATTTTATCTCTTACTATTTTTAACTCTTCTATTTCTGAATCAAAAACTTCCTTGGCATAATTAATTATATCCATTCCTTTGTCATCTCCTATTATCTTCCTTTTACAAGATCATCTATCTTTACTGCCATTTTCAGTATCTCTTCAAGCTCAGATAAATAAAGCATATTAGGTCCATCTGACAAAGCTTTCTCAGGATTTGGATGTACCTCTGCAAATATTGCATCTACTCCTATTGCAAGTCCTGCTCTCATTAATGGATAAACATATTCTCTGTCCCCAGAAGTAGCTGTTCCCAACCCTCCTGGCTTTTGTACTGCATGAGTTACATCAAATACCACTGGGTATCCAAATTTTCTCATTTCCATGAAAGATCTCATATCTACTACCATATTATTATATCCAAAAGTGCTTCCTCTTTCACAAAGCATAATATTAGGATTTCCACTTTCTTCCATTTTAGTTACTACATTTTTCATATCCCATGGAGCAAGAAACTGCCCTTTTTTTACATTTACAGGAAGTCCTGTTTCAGCTGCTGCTATGAGTAAATCTGTCTGTCTGCATAAAAATGCTGGTATCTGTATAAGGTCTACTACTTCTGCTACTTTTTTACACTGCCATACTTCATGTACATCTGTTACAACTGGAAGATCATATATATCTTTTACTTTTTGCAATATTCTAAGTCCTTCTTCTATTCCAGGTCCTCTATATGAATGGATAGATGATCTGTTAGCTTTATCAAAAGAAGCTTTAAATATATAGTTTATTCCTAATTTGTTACATATTTCTTTTACTTTTCCTGCTACTTCCATTACTAATTCTTCAGATTCTATTACACATGGACCTGCTATCAAAGTGAATCTATTATTGCCACCAATCTCTATATTTTTTCCTATTTTAACTTTCTTTACTTCACTTACCAGCATGATTCCCCCTTATTTCATCTTTTTCTTTTTCACTATCTCTCTTCTGGCTATTTCTCTATCATCAAAATGTATTTTTTTTCTGCCCAATATTTGATAAGTTTCATGTCCTTTTCCAGCTATAAGAATGATATCTTTTGCTTCTGCTAATTTTATAGCTTTAGATATAGCATGATCTCTATCCTCCACCACAATATGATTTTTTCCTTTCATTCCTTCCAGTACTTGTTCCACTATTTTGTGAGGATCCTCTGTTCTTGGATTATCTGATGTCACTATTGCAATATCACTCAATCTTTCAGCTATTTCTCCCATAACAGGTCTTTTGCTTGGATCTCTGTCTCCACCACATCCAAAAACTGTTATTACTTTTCCTTTTTTCAATTCATTTATACTTTTCAATATATTTTCAAGAGCATCTCCTGTATGTGAGTAGTCTACAATTACTGTAAAATCCTGTCCACAGTTTACTAATTCATATCTTCCTGGTGCTCCTTTTAATTTTTTTATTTTATCAAGAACAATTTCCCTTTTTATTCCTAAAAGCAATGCTATAGAAATTGCTCCAAGTACATTGTACACATTATATCTTCCAAGTATAGCGAGTTTTATTCTTGTTGAAAAATCATCTATATGAAATTCTACTTCCTGTCCATCTCCATGAAACTCTACGATTTTTCCTCTTACTCTTCCTTCATTGTGCATACCATAAGAAATTCCTCCAAACTCTGAAGAAAGTCTTTTTCCATATAAATCATCTATATTGATAACACAATTCTTTTCACAACCTTTTTTCATCATTGTAAAAAGTTTTCTTTTTGCCTGAAAATAATCTTCCATTGTTTTATGAAAATCAAGGTGATCTAAAGTCAAGTTAGTAAACATACTTACATCAAATTCAAGCATATCCACTCTACCAAGATCAAGAGCATGAGAACTCACTTCCATTACAAGATATTCCATTCCTTTTTCTACAGATCTCTTGCACATCTTCACAATATCCAAAGATTCTGGAGTAGTATTAGGAGCCTCTATTACTTCATCTCCTATTTTATATTCTACAGTTCCTATCCTTGCAGTTTTATCACTTCCCAGTATAGACTCTATCAGATAAGTTGTTGTAGTTTTTCCATTAGTTCCAGTTATTCCTATTATTTTCAATTTTTTTTGAGGCCAATTATAAAAATTAGAAGCTAACACTCCTAATTTTCTTCTTAGATCTTTAATCCAAATATATTTAACTGGAAAAGCTGTTTCTATTTTTTTAGACACTAATATGCATTTTGCTCCATTTTTTACTGCTTGTTCTATATAATTATGTCCATCAGATATTGCACCTTCTAAAGCAACAAATATATCCCCAGTTTTTATTTTTCTAGAATCATACTCTATCCCAGTATATTCTTCTTCTTTAACTACATCTTTTAAAATTTCATATTCCAGTCCATTAAGAAATTTTTCCATCTTATATTCTCCTTAAAAAGAAATTTTGATACTGTAATAATTCTAACATAAATTTTATCATTTTCATAGAAAAAGACTAATCTATAGTAGTTAAAGAATTTGGTTTTGAATTATTTTGGTATGTGATTTCTTCTAATTTATTTTTATACTTTAAAAGTTCATTTGTGAGTTGCCCTTGCAAAGCAAAAAATCTCTTATTAAGATCATCCATATATCCCCAATCTGGAGTTTCTTTTCTCATTTCCTGTTGTATCTTGTATCTAATACTTTTCAGTTGATCTTTTATTTCATTTGATTTAACCAAAAGATCCTCTCTAAGCTCTATAACTTCCTCTTTCTGCTCGCTGCTTAATTCATTGAAGTAAACAGTACATCCATCAATTATGATTTCATCAGCATATATACATAGAGTAGAAATAGAAAATATTAAAATCAACATACTAATATACTTCATAATTAGCCTCCAGTTTATAACCTCTTTTACACAATTATATTAAACATCTGTGTCATATTTGTGACAACAACATTTATTTAATACAACTTAAATAAAAGACAAACTGATATTTCATTCTATTTATATATTTTCTATCTGCCAATTGATTTCTTTCTTACCTAAACTACTCAATATTTCGTTTATTTTTTTGAAATGACCACAACCAAAAAATCCATTATGAGCTGACAGAGGACTTGGATGTGCTGCTTCAAGTATATAATGTCTATCAGTATTAATAAAAGATTTTTTCTTTCTTGCATTTCCTCCCCATAAAACGAATATAACTGGATCCTCCCTATCATTTAAATATTTAATTATATTATCTGTAAATATTTCCCATCCTATTTTTGAATGAGAGTTTGCTGCTCCTGCTCTTACAGTAAGAGCAGTATTTAAAAGAAGTATCCCCTGTTCTGCCCAAGGAACTAAATACCCATTATTTGGTACATATAATCCTAATTCATCTCTTAATTCTTTATACATATTTTGCAGTGATGGAGGAGTTTTTATTCCTATATTCACTGAAAATGCCAATCCATGTGCTTGATTAGGACCATGATAAGGGTCTTGTCCTAAAATCAATACTTTACAATCTTTATAACTAGTAAGTTTTAATGCTGAAAATATATTTTCCATTTTTGGATAAATAGTTTCAGTTTTATATTCTGCTATTAGAAATTTTCTCAACTTTTGATAATATTCCTTCTCAAACTCATTTTTTAGTACTTCATCCCAATCGTTTCCTAGATTTACCATTTTCTCTCCTCCAATTTTAAATTTTTTATTATTCTGCTGCTATTTTTAAACAGTTAGGAAATCTCTTTTTCATTCCACATCCAGAACACATTTCTCTGCAATCTGGTGTTAGTGCTCCCTCTTCTGCTTTTTTATATTCTCTTAAAAGAAAACTCTTTTCTACTCCTATATCTACCACATCCCATGGAAGATCATTTTCCAAATCCCTTACTCCAAGATAATCTTTTTCATTTATTCCAAGTTCATCAGCTGAGGATTTCCAGATATCATAGTTATCTTTATAGTCATCAAGTTTTGCTCCTTTTTTCCAAGCAAGCTCTATAAGATCTCCTGTTCTTTCATCTCCTCTTGAAAGAAATCCTTCAAGATAGGATTTTCTCATATCATGTATTCTTAAAGTACAATGCTTTGATGTCTTAAACAAGTCCTTTAATATTCTATGCTTTCTTTTCATCTCTTCTATATCCATCTGTTCAGACCATTGGAATGGGGTATGAGGCTTTGGAACAAAGTTTGAAACACTTACTGTTACATTTATTCTTTTGCTTATAGGTCTGCATCTTTTTATAACCTTAGAAGCAAGTTCAAATATTTCTGCTACATCTTCATCTGTTTCAAAAGGAAGTCCTATCATAAAATAAAATTTAAGATTTTCCCATCCTCCTCTTATAGCAGCTTCTGCAGTAGCCAGTACATCTTCTTCTTCTACACCTTTATTTATTATATCTCTTAGTCTTTGTGAACCAGCTTCTGGAGCAAATGTAAATCCAGTTCTTTTTCCTCCACTGATGTCATCTGCTACCTGTACAGAATATGGATTCATTCTCAAAGATGGAAGTGAAATTCCTAGATTTCTATTTTCATATCTATTTTTCAATCCTTTAATAAGTTCGTCTATTTTACTGTAATCACTGCTACTCAAAGATGAAAGAGATATTTCTGAATATCCAGTATTTTTTATCATTCTCTCTATCAGTTCGCAGTTATTTTTAAAGCTTCTCTCTCTTACAGGTCTGTATACAATTCCAGCCTGACAGAATCTACACCCTCTTGTACAACCTCTTTGTATTTCTACAGAAGCCCTGTCATGCACTATATTTATATATGGTACAAGCTGATCATCATAAAATTCTGTTCTGTCTAAATCCTCAACAATAGCTCTTCTTACTCTTTTCCTTCCTTTATGAAGGACAGGAACATATACTCCATCAAAACCTTCTATCAGTTTTAACTTTTCCATCTTGCTTTTATCATGGTTAGCTGTAAGTATTTCAGCTATTTTCATCATAACTTCTTCTCCATCTCCTATTACTACGAAGTCAAGAAATTTCTCCATAGGAACAGGATTCATCATACAAGTTCCCCCTGCCATTATCAATGGATATTCTTCTCCTCTGTCTTTACTTTCAACTGGTATTCCTGCTAAATCTAAAGCATTCAATACATTTGGATAACACATTTCATATGATAATGAGAATCCTACTACATCAAACTCTTTTAATGGAGTTTTACTTTCCAAAGAAAACATAGGTATTTTGTTTGCTCTCATCAAATTTTCCATATCTTCCATAGGAGAAAATCCTCTTTCTAAAGAAAATCCCTCTACTCTGTTCATAAGGCTATACAATATTCTAATTCCCAGATTAGACATTCCTACTTCATATATATCAGGAAAAAACAGACACATTCTTGCTTTAAATTCATCTTTATGTATACTGTTTATTTCATTTCCCAGGTATTGAGCTGGTTTTTCAACTTTCAATAAATATTTATCTAAATTTACTCTCATTTTTTCCTCGCTTTTTTATTATTACATTTATTTTATCATTTTCTTATTAAAATTACCTGTTTTTTTTACTTATCATCTAATTTTTGAAACTCTTTCATTTTAGAATCATCACTTTTATCATGGTGTATTCTGCATAATTGAGCTAACTCTTTATTTATATTTTTTAATTTTTCATAGGCATTCTCAGTATGTCCTTCAAGTTTTCTATCTCCTACTACTACTTTTTTCATTCTCTTCAAAAATGTAGTTTTTCCTTTTCCACTGTCATGCAGAAGAGCAAGTTTCCAATATAAAATATCATCTTTTAATACTTCATTTTCTTTAACAAAATTTAATAATCTAAAAGAATGGACCTTGTCATACTCCATCATAGTATCAAAAATCTTAAATTCATCTTCTGAAAGAATTTTTTTCACAGTCTCATCTTTTTCCACATCATATTTTCCAAACACATAGATGATCCCTTGTCTGAGCCTATTTAACATTTATTTCTCCCTTACTACTATATCTCCATATTTTCTCTTCATCTCTTTAATATTCTTACCATTTTTTCCTATAAATTCTCCTCTTTTTCCTTGAGAAACATAGAAAACATATAAACTTTCATCTGTTGTTTTTTCAACCTTTATTACATTTTCTTCTGATATATCTGGCACTTCTTGAAGAATCATATTTTTCATTTCATCTTTTAAATAAATTTTTTCAAGAGTTAAGTATTTTCCCATAAGAGGTTCTTTTTTCCCAGTAAGTATATACCCAGACATTATTCTTACCTGTTTAGGCATAAAAGAATTCCCTAAAAATCTTAATTTCCCATTTTCATATATAATTCTTACCTCTCTTATATGCTTCTTAAGTTCAAGTCCTTTTTTATCAGTAAATTCACTTACATCATATATTCCACTAAGTTTTTCACAAAGTTTTTCTATTTCTTCCTTTGTATTTTTTATAAGTTTTTCAGGATATGAATATATATACTCTCTTTTTTCTATCATATCTGGAAAAACAAGATTAGGGAAAGTTTTTTTTATCATGGTAACCCTTAAGTCAGCATCAGAATTTTTATTAAACTCCTCTTGTACTTTATTTATATCTCCATTAAAATTACTACTGACATAGAGAATATTCTCATTTGCACTTACTTTAGCATCAGTTCTTCCTGCCTGCTGTACTCCCTTTGCCCAAGTAAATCCTATTTTTTCCATTATTTCTCTGAATTTTCCTTTTATGCTTTTCTTTCCGTCCATTTCATCAAAAGATTGAAATTTTTGTCCATTATATGAGATATAGAACATATATCCCCATTTCTTACTTTTTTCTATTGTTCTTATATCCATACTTTTTCTCCTTGCCTTCCAATTCTTTTAATTATATCATATCAGCAAAGAAAAAAAAAGCTGTAAGCAGTTTTAACTGCTTGCAGCTTTAAATATTTTTATTAATTCCAAGTCTGGCTTTTCAATCTTCCATTCTCATAAACAGCTATACTATCAACAGTTCCATCTTCTTGATATCTTTTCCATGTACCATCTTTAACCCAGTTCTTGTACTTTCCTTCTTCCAATATTTTTCCATTGTCCCAGAAAAATTTCCATTCGCCAGTTCCAGCACTCATATCACTTTTATGAAGAAGTTTACCGTTTTGAGCAAAAAATTCAACACCTGTAACTCTATTATTTTTATATCTTGTTATTGCTTTTATACTTCCATCTGAATAATATGATCTCTGTTCACCATTTAGTTTTTCATCTATATAGCTTTCAGTCAAAACGATATTTCCTTCATCAGAATACCATATTTTCTGTCCATTCAGTTTTCCATTTACATAAGCTTCACTATATTCAATAATATCCCCAAGGAATAATGCAAACTCTCCAGTGAAGGGTTTATCCTCTCCCTGAGCATATACAAGTTTATCTGCTCCATAAATCTTTTTACTGATGTCAATTATTTTCACACCACTTCTCATTAATGCCTTTTGTGCATCAGTTAATTTATCTCCACTTTCAATTGACTTATCTGTTACAGTTGTTTCAGATTTCACTTCTTCTTTTTTTTCAGATGTGTTTAACTTTTCCAAAGGTTTCAACTCATTATTTATATTTGATACAGGTTTTGTTACAGTTGATGTTATTCCTTTGTTGATTTCATCTAGAGTTTTTATTTCTCTAAGTCCCTCCGCAAAAATCTGTGAACTATATATAAATACAGCTGATAAGAAAATAATTATTCTTGTTCCTTTTTTCACTTTCCTCTCCTTAAACTTAAAAATAATATAAATTAGTCCAAAGAGAAAACACATCCTATTTAGAATAGTTTGGAGCCTCTTTAGTTATAGTAATATCATGTGGATGGCTTTCTTTTAAACCTGCTCCTGTTATTTTTATAAATCTTCCATTTATTTTAAGATCTTCTATAGTTGGTGTTCCACAGTATCCCATACCTGCTCTAATTCCACCACAAAGTTGGAATATCACATCTTTAAGATTTCCTTTATATGCAATACGTCCTTCTATTCCTTCTGGAACTAGTTTCTGAGCATCATTTTGGAAATATCTATCTTTTGATCCTCTCTTCATTGCTGCAATAGAACCCATTCCTACATATATTTTATATCTTCTTCCTTCAAGGATAATTTCTTCACCTGGTGCCTCTTTAGTTCCAGCTAAAAGTCCTCCAAGCATTACACAATCTGCTCCAGCAGCTAATGCTTTTACAATATCTCCAGAAAGTTTTATTCCTCCATCAGCTATTACTCCTATACCTCTGTCTTTGCATACTTGGTATACATCATTTACAGCTGTAAGTTGAGGAACTCCTACTCCTGCTACAACTCTTGTTGTACAGATTGACCCTGGTCCAATTCCTACCTTCACTGCATTTACTCCTGCAGCTATAAGATCCAATGCAGCTTCTGCAGTTACTATATTTCCTCCAATTAAGTTTAAATCAGGAAAGGCTTCTCTTATTTCTCTTATTTTCTTTATAACTCCTGCTGAATGACCATGTGCTGAATCAACAGTTATAATATCTACTCCTGCTCTTACTAAAGCTTCTACTCTTTCTAATGTATCTGCTCCAATTCCTACTGCTGCTCCTACTCTAAGAGTTCCATGAGTATCTTTACAAGCATTTGGATATTCTACCAGATTATCTATATCTTTTATTGTAATAAGACCTTTTAAATATCCTGCTTCATCAGTTATAGGAAGCTTTTCTATTCTATTAGAAAGAAGAACTTCTTTTGCCTGTTCTAAAGTAGTTCCCACTGGAGCCGTGATAAGGTTTTCTTTAGTCATTATTTCACCAACAAGCTGTTCCATATCTTTGTGGTATTTTATATCTCTATTTGTAACTATACCTATAAGTCTTCCATCATCTTCAATAACTGGAAGTCCAGATATTTTATATCTTCTCATCAAATCTTCAGCAAATCCTACTGTACAATCTTCTTTTAAAGTAACAGGATTTCTTATCATTCCGCTTTCAATTCTTTTTACTCTGTCTACTTCAGCAGCCTGATCAGCTATACTCATATTTTTATGAATAAATCCAATCCCTCCTTGTCTTGCTAAAGCAATAGCTAAATCTGATTCAGTTACAGTATCCATTGCAGCACTAAGAATTGGTACATTAAGTACTATATCCTTTGTAAGATTAGTTTTTAGACTTACCTCATGTGGTAAAACGTCTGATTTTGCTGGCACCAATAGCACATCATCAAATGTAATAGCTTCTTTTACTATTTTTCCGTTCATATCCCTCTCCTTTTTCATAAAAACTTAATATTTATACTTCATAAAATCAAAATTTAATAACCAAAAAACTTCATATATATATTTTGATTATTATAGCACAAATTTAAGAATTTTGTCACATAAAAAAAGATATTTTTTATAAATATTACTTTTCAGTTCTATTGTATATATCAATTTTCTGATATGGAATTTCTATGCCATTTTCGTCAAAGACTTTTTTTACCTCTTCATTGAAGTCATATAATGTATCCCAGTAATCTGAACTTTTCACCCAAACTCTGAAATTGAAATCAAGAGAGCTTGCATTTTGTTTAGCCATTCTTATTGTTATTGCTTTATCCTTTAATACTGCTGGATGGTTTTCTGCTATTTGTCTCAATAATTCTTTAGCTTTATCTGTTGAAGTATCATATGACACAGAAAATACCATGTCCAATCTTCTCTCTGGTTTTCTAGAATAGTTTATTATCGCATTATTTGCAAGCTGTCCATTAGGAACTACTATCACTTTATTATCTGTTGTGATAAGAGTAGTATAAAGAATATGTATCTGGTCTACTGTTCCTTCTATTCCCCCATTATTAGAGATATAATCTCCTTTTGAAAACTGTTTGAAGAAAAGGATAAGAACTCCTCCAGCCAAATTAGATAAACTTCCCTGTAATGCCAAACCAACTGCGATACCTGCTGTACCTAAAACTGTAACAAGAGATGTTGCTTTTATTCCTATTACACTGACTACCACAAAGAATAAAGCTATATAGGCAATTGTTTTAAGTAATGAAACTGTAAAACTTTCAAGTAATGGATCAACATTTTTCTTCTCAAGTGTCTTTTTATAAGTTGTTAAAATCATTCCTAAAAGTTTAGGCCAAATTATAAATAAAACTATCAGAATTAAACCTCTGATTACCAACCCTGGAAGAGCAGTAAAAATATCTGTAAGAAAACTTTCTAATAATGCATGCATAATGTATATCACTCCTTTAAAATTATTTTAAATTTATATAATTATACTAAAATACCATACTTATTCTTTTATTTTTTAACAAATTTTCTGTTCATTCACACTAATTATAATATTTTTTCTGATTTTTAACAAGTGTTTACTATAAAATTATATATGTAATTTTATTTTATTTTTACTGTTTATGAGATATAATAATATTACAGAGGTGAAATTTTATGACAGAAAATATAAAAGGAATTATACAAGTTATACATGGAATGAGTGAACATAAAGGAAGATATATTCACTTCTTTAAATATTTTACAGAACAAGGTTATCTTGTCTTTTTACATGAACATTTACATCATGGAAATAATGTTGCTGCAAAAGAAGAACTGGGTATATTTCAAAGTGATTTTCCTATCTTAATAAGAGAGCAAATATTGTATACTGAAAAATTAAAAAGAGAGTATCCTAATATTCCTTTTTTTGTATTTGGGCACAGTATGGGATCTTTCATTGCACAAGAACATATGAAAACCTGTTGGAATAAAATAGATGGGTATATATTTTGCGGTTCATGTTATAAACAGCCTTTTCTATGGAAAACAGGAGAAATAGCAAGTTATTTTTTAGATAAAATATATAAAAATAGGAGAGCCTCTATAATTAAAAAACTTGTTTTTCTAAATTCCAACAGCAAAACAAAATCTGAATATTATTATAATGAAAATTCATGGCTTTCCAGAGATATTGAAGAAGTTAAAAAATATTGTAATGATAAATTATGTGATTTTACCTACAGTAGTACTTTTTATACTACTTTCTTTGAGTTTTTAAATTCTCTCTATTCAGAAGAATCTTTTAAAAACATATCCAGAGAACTTCCTATAATGATAGTATCAGGAGATATGGATCCTGTGGGAAAATTTGGAAAGGGAGTTGCAGAGCTTGAGAAATTCTACAACAAAATTGGATTTAAAGATGTTACCTGTCATTTGTATAAAAATGCAAGACATGAGCTTCACAATGAAATAAACAGAGATGAAGTATTTAATGATATTGAAAAATGGTTAGAAATTAGAATTTAAATATATATTTAAGGAGATGATTTTATGTACACTTGTGATGTTTGTACTAAATACGTTTGCAGAACTGGGAATCTTGCTGAAGCTCCTCTTAATTGCCCATGCAGAGAACTTGACAACATAGAGGAAATCAAAAAATTCTATCTTGAAAAAGAAAATATGAAGCTTGCTCATAATTCAGCCCTTGTCGAAAGTGAAGGGTATTGTAAACAGACAAGAGTAGAAGAAATAATAAATTTTGCTAATAAATGCGGGTATAAAAAACTTGGTCTTGCATTTTGTGTAGGTCTTTCAAAAGAGGCTAAACTTTTTGCTTCTATCCTTAGAAATCAGGGCTTTACAGTGGAATCTTTATCATGCAAAAATGGGTCTGTCCTCAAAGAATTTATCAATATCTCTAATGAAGAGCAGGTAAGACCTTGTACTTATGAACCTATGTGTAATCCTATTGGTCAGGCAAAACTTTTAAATCAGTCTGGAACTGAATTAAATATACTTTTAGGACTTTGTGTAGGACATGACTCTTTATTCCTGAAACATTCTGAAGCTCCTGTTACAGTGTTTGCAGTAAAAGACAGAGTTCTAGGTCACAATCCTCTTGCTGCTATATATATGGCTGAAGGATATTATAAGAAAAAACTTTTTAAATAAAAGCGAGGAAAAATGATAATAGAAAAAAATTCCCTTTGGATAAATAATAAAAATGGAAGAGAATACCAAACTGTAAGTGAAGCTATTGATTGTACTAATGAAAGAGATGGATTGATAGTGATAGTTTATATCTGTAAAGAAGCTGAAGGAAAACTTTTTGTAAGAGAAAAAAGTGAGTTTTTAAAAAAATTCTCACCTAAGAAATAGAAAACAAGGTGGCTCAAAATTACTTTGAACCACCTTGTTTTTTATAATTCGTATTTATTTTTTGCGTAAGCTACTGCCACTTTTCCTATAATATCATTAGGATCTATAAGAGGCACTGTAAAACTTTTTCCTTTTAATATAATTGGAATTTCTGTACATCCCATTATTAATGCCTCTGCTCCATTTTCTATGAAATATTTAGCACAATCTGTAGCATCTTTTACATTCTTTTCTGTAACCCCATTGTATTTAAAGTCAAATATAGTATCATGTACTTTATTCTGTACTTCCTCTTTTGCAGCTATTACTTTTATTCCAAACTTTGCACAGCATTTATCATATAATTTAATCTTCACAGCTGCATTAGTTGCCATTACCCCCACTTTTTTTATTCCTGGCACCTGACGCATCATCTCTTTAACTGCTTCCTCTATTATATGTAGAAATGGTATGTCTACCTGACTGGCAACTTCGTCATAAAAATAATGTGCTGTATTTGCCCCGATTATTATAAAGTCAGCCCCCGCTTTTTTTAAATTTTCTGCTGTAGCAACCATAGCTGCAACTGGGCTTTCTGTCCCTTTCATGATTGCATCCTGTCTGCTTGGCATTTTTGGATTATTGTCCACTATTATTCTCAAGTGATCTTCATCACATTTTGCATGTGTTTCTTCTACTATTTTGGCAAAAAGATCTATAGTAGCTTCTGGTCCCATTCCACCTAATATTCCCACAACTTTTTCTTTCATTATTATCCCTCCTCAACTGCTTCTCTCTGCTCATTCTTTCTTTCACCAGCATCTAATACAGCAGCTACGACTACAGATCCCACTACATTTACAGTAGTGATTCCCATATCCATTATACGGAAGATTCCACCTAAAAGACCTACAAATTCTATTGGTAGCCCTAAAGTTGTAAGGAAAATAGTTGTTGCAACAAATATTCCACCAGGGATACCAGGACTTCCTAAAGTCATCAATACTCCTGTAAATACAGCTATAAACATTTGATATAAAGACATTTCTATTCCCAGTACCTGTGATACAAACACTGCTACGACTCCATACCAAAGCCCATTTCCATCCATATTCATTGTTGCCCCTACTGGAATAGTAAATCCAGCTATATCTTTTTTCAATTTCAATTCATCTTCACAAACTTTTATAGATACTGGTATAGTTGCAGCAGTACTACATGTAGCAAAACTTGTAGTCCATACTGGAGCTATTTTCTTATAGAACGCAATCGGGCTCTTTCCAGAAGCTGCCAGATACATTCCACCATAAACTACAAAAGCATGTATGATTAATCCAATGTAAATAGTAATTATAAACTTTCCTAAAGGTCCTAATATGTCTGTTCCATATTTTCCTGTTGTTGTTGCCATAAGAGCAAAAACACCATATGGAGTGAATCCCATAACAAATTTCAATATCATCATTATGAAACGAGAAAGAGTTCCAAACATATCCAACACACGTTTTTTGTCCTCTTCTTTTAATAGAAGGATAGCTATACCAGAAAATATAGCAAAAGTAATTATCTGAAGCATATTTCCTTCTGAGAATGACTGCATTATATTAACAGGGAAAAATCCTAAAATAACACTGCTTACAGTAGGAGCCCCTTTTTCAACTATTCCACTGACATCTGTCATTACAAATCCTACCCCTGGTTTTATCACAAGAGCAGAAAATAATCCAATACCTGCTGCAACAAATGTTGTAGCTAAAAAGATAACAACAAGTTTAACTCCAATCTTCCCAAGACGTCTCAAATCTCCCATACCTGCTACTGCCAAAACAACATTGGCAAAAATAAGAGGTACAACTGACATTCTAAGAAGTCTTAAAAATACATCCCCAACGACAGCTATTGCCGTTATTTTTGGTCCTATAACAAGTCCAGCTATTGCCCCCAGAATCATACCAATCAATATCTTATTGGCCAATCCTATCTTCTTCTTTAACATAATAATCCCCCCACTTAAAATTAAGTAGTATATGAAAGATCGCTATTCTTGACTATTTTGCAGCTCAATACTTGATGAAGGTTTTAATGACGTTTTCCATTTCTCTCTTCAATAGAAATCTCTGAATTGACAACTTCCATTTTTTGATTAACAGCTATGAATTCTAAACAAAGATCACATCTATCTCCTCTATAAGTTCTCCTGTTGAATACTACAGGCTCTTTCCCTATAAATGACAGACATTCTACTACCATCCCTGTAGGAATTTCTGGAAAATCAAGCTGCTCTTTTTCATATTGATCAAGCATTATTGCCTGTACCCCTATTTTATAATTAGTAAAACTTTTTTCATAGGTATTTTCAATATATTTATATACAGCTATTTCTCTAATATCTTCCTTTGAAATATTTCCTGCCCATTTAGGATTGATATAGTGTGTATCTAAAAGAACTGGTTTTCCGTCTATATAATGAAGCCTCTCTATTTGATACACCTCTCCATTCTCTTCTAGCTCCAATACTTTTTGCATTCTTCTGTCTGTTTCTGTAAAATCTGAAAAAATCACTGTTGAGTAATCATTCAGTCCTGCTTCTCCACTTTTTTTGCTGAAAGCTGGTTCTAGCAGAAAATTTTCTGTAATCTTTTGATAGACTACAAAAGATCCCTTTCCTTTTTTCCTTACAATAAGTCCCTCATTTACAAGACCATCCATTGCCTGTTTTACTGTGGCTCTGCATAAATTAAACTCATCACAAAGCTTCAATTCTGAAGGTATCTCTGTTCCATATCCCCAATCTTCATTCATTATTTTATCTCTTATGATTTCTCTGAGCTGATAATAAAGAGGGATTGGACTATCACTTTTTAATTTTTTCATACAAACCACACCCTATCCAAATTTTAAAACTCTTCTACATTGTATAAAGTGTAGCAATACTTGTCAAGAATATTAAAACCATATACAGATATTCAATTGTTCAAATGTCTAGACATTTGAATTATACCAATAATTTATTTAAATGTCAATATTTTTACAAATTAAATGTTTTATTTATTTTTGTTTTGTCTTTATTTCTTACAAAAATATTGGTATCCACCTTATAAAAAACTATTCAAATATATTATTAAATCATTCTTATTCTTAATTTTTTTCCTTTATTAAGAACTATTTTAATAAAAATAGAGCTGAGGGAAAATAGACAAATAAAAATTAATATAGTATAATTTTAGGAAGAAATGTGAAAGAACATCATAATAAAAATTCATATTTTATGAGGTGGCTACTTGAAAAGAAATAAAAAAATAAAGAAACAGGCAATCATATTGCTTCATGAAATATATGGAGTTAATGATTTTATAAAAAAACAATGCCAAAAATATCAAAAAATGGGATTTGATATTTTTTGCCCAAATCTTCTTGAGCATACTCCATTTTCATATGAAGAAGCTGATGAAGCATATAATTATTTTATTCAAAATATTGGTTTTGATAAATATACAGAAATAAATAGTCTAGCCAATAATTTAAAGAAACAGTACAATAAAATATTTCTTTTAGGTTTTAGTGCAGGTGCTACTATTGCATGGAGATGTTGTGAAAAATCTTTATACAGTGGAATCATTGCATGTTATGGTTCTCGTATAAGAGATTACACTGATTTAAATCCTGTCTGCCCTACTCTTTTGTTGTTTGCAAAGGAAGATTCTTTTGATGTGTCAGCAACAGTTAATGAATTACAATATAAAAAAAATTTATCTATTACTGTATTTGAGGCTTCTCATGGATTTATTGACCCTTATTCCAAATATTATAATGACTATCAGAGAAAAAAAGTTGAATCAGTTATTACTCAGTTTATAAATCAGTGTATAAAATAAATCAGAGGTATGGATTTTTTCCATACCTCTTTTTACATTTTTATATAATTCTATCTTTTAAGTCATTATTTAAATTCATCTAAATATATCCTAATAATTCTTTGAATTTTCTTTTTCATATTTTAAAATTAAATTTGTACTTATCAATCTACTGCTTTATTGTACTTAAACAAAATGGATGTCCCTCTGGGTCAAATAAAACTGTTGATGTTTCAAAATATTGTATTTCTGATATTTTTGCACCACACTTTACAGCATGAGAAACTCCCTCTTCTAAATTTTCAACAAGAAAATCTATATGTGCCATTTGCTGCTGCTTTCCTTTTTCCCATGGCCATACTGGTGGAATATATTCTTCAACTTCCTGAAAAGCAAAAATCCATCCTTGAGGTGAACGTAACCCAGCCCAGCCATTTCCTGAAAGAATTTTCTCCCAACCAAGCAAATTTACATAAAAATCTGCTAATGCATCAGCATTTTTACAATCATAGGCAAATCCTGCTATTTCTTTAATCATATCTTTTTCCTCCTAGCATATGAAATAGATTTCTTTTTATTAAAATTTTATTCCCATTTCTTTAAATATTAAAATACAGACAATCAATGAGAGTAAATTAATAATTAATCCAATAAAAGCCAATCTTTTTTTCTTAAAGGAACCAAATATTCCAATTCCACTAAAAATCAATCCCATTACTGAAACTGCTGGTCCAATTAATGCTATGGCAATCATAACAAGCACCATGATATGACCCAATATGACAAACCATCCATTTCTAGAATTTATCAAACATATTTTTAAGAGTCCAACTGACAATCCACTAGCAATAAGCAGAAGTATTCCTATTACTAAAGATATTGTTCCCATTATATTTTTTTCATAATCTATTTTCATTCTCTTCTCCTCATGTTTTCAAGTAATTTTTTAATGTAATATCATTTAGAGAATATTAATTTCTATTTCATAAAAACATATGCATTGTAAATATTTATGAATACTATAACCAGCATAAGTCCCATAAAAAGTTTATCCACTTTTTCTTCAGATATCTTTTTATTAACCATGCTTCCTGCCATTCCTCCACATACTCCTCCCAACACCATAAGTCCAAGATAAAGAACACTTACATCTGGAGTTTTTCTTGCAAATATAGTATGTGCCAGACTTGCTATTTGTGAAAATAGTATTATGTATATAGAATTAATAGCTGCTTCCTTAGTAGTCATTGAAAAGAAGAAAATCAATATTACAAGATTGATAGGTCCTCCTCCAATTCCTAGAAATGATGAAAATATCCCTAGAATAACTCCTATAATAAAGCATAGAATCTTATTTTCAAAATTATGTGTTTTTATATCATTTTTCTTAGCTGTATATATTAAAGTTCCCAATGTTATAAATATCATAACAATTGATTGAACTGCTCCTGTCCTGTTCTCATTTTGAAGAACCTCTTTTACAGCTTGAAACATAACTTTTCCTGTCATTCCTCCCAATACACTTCCTAATGCAAGCCAAGTAGTAATCTTTGTATTTATCTTTACAGTACTATTTTTCATTGCTTTAGCTACAGAAATAACAGACATAGAAAGAACTGTACATCCTGATAAAAAACTTATAGCTGTTACACTCATAGTCCCTGTTGCATCAAGAACAGGTTTAATTATTACTCCCCCACCTATACCACATATTGACCCTACAAGAGAAGAAAAAAAACTGACTAACAAAAAAATAACTGGCATATCTTACCCCCAAAATACTTTTATGTTTCCTATATTCAATAATTATATTTGTTTTTTCATAAAAAATCAACCTTCATTCTTTAGATGTTCTGCTATTTTTCTTTTTTTTAATAAACTACACCAAATTTCTCTCTTTGTAATAATCATAAATTTATGATAAAATATAACGATAAAATTTGATTGTCTAAAGGAGTTGAGTATGGCTAAATTTGATAAAATATACAAAGAAATTGTTGAAACTATAGATAAAAAAGGAATATGGAGTGAAGGAAATGTCAGAACAAAATATGCTGATGGAACTCCTGCTCATTACAAAAGCTATATAGGATATCAATTCAGGCTTGATAATTCTACTGATGAAGCACATCTTATCACTACCAGGTTTGCTCCAAACAAAGCTCCTATCAGAGAACTTTACTGGATATGGGTAATGCAGTCTAATGATGTAGATGAATTAAATAAATTAAAATGTAAATTCTGGGATGAATGGAAAATGAAAGATGGCACTATAGGAAAAGCCTATGGATACCAAATAGCAAAACAAACATTTGGATATAAAAGTCAGCTTGATTATGTTATAGGAGAATTGAAAAAAAATCCTAACAGCCGTAGAATAATGACAGAGATATGGGTGCCAGAAGATCTCGACAAAATGGCTCTTACTCCTTGTGTACATCTTACTCAATGGAGTGTTATTGGAAATAAACTTTACTTAGAGGTAAGACAAAGAAGCTGTGATGTAGCACTTGGACTTGTAGCTAATGTGTTTCAATATTCTATACTCCACAAGTTAGTGGCTATGGAATGCAATCTGGAACCTGCTGAAATTATATGGAATATTCATAACGTACATATTTATGACAGACACATGCCTGAACTTTTAGAGCAGATAAAAAGACCTTCAATTGATGGAGCAACTGTAAGAATTGAAAACTTTAAATCTATCTATGATTTTAAACCTGATGATGTAGTTGTTGAAAACTATCAATATGGAGATAAAATTTCTTATGAGGTGGCAATATAATGAATAAACCAAAATTAAACATGATAGTATGTGTGGCAGAAAATAATTTAATAGGTGATAGAGTTCCAGAAGGAAATGGGCTTTTATGGCATTCTATAGAAGAATTAAATTATTATAAATCTAAAACTATTGGAAATGTAGTTTTATTTGGAGAAAATACAGCTAAATATGTTCCAATTAATTTAATGAAAAAAAATAGGGAGGTAATAGTCCTTACTCTTGATTCCAAACTTGAAGATATTATGGAACATTACAAAGATAGTGGAAAAGATATTTTTATATGTGGGGGATATACTATTTATAAGTATTATCTTGATAATTATGGATTGGATGAAATTTATATTTCTAAATTAAAACCTCATGTAAAGGTAGCTCATGCTGCTAATCCTCTTTATTTTCCTGATGTAGAAAAATATGGATATAAGATTGTATCTGAAACTGACTACAATGATTTTACTGCAGCAATATATAAAAAATAAAATAATAATTTATAATAAAGAACCTGAAGTGTTAGATATTTCTAATAGAAAAGGTTCTTTTTTACATTCTGTGTATTCTTTATAATTAATTCTTCACCTAAATTTTTCTAATAAAATATTTATAAAAAAAGAAAAGTTTGACTTTATTAGAAAATAATATTACAATCAATATACAAAAGTACGATACCGTACTATATGGAGGTGGAAAATGAATTTTAAAGCTTTAAGAATTTATGAAGAAAATGGTACTTTTATAAGAAAAATCGTTGAAAGAGATATTAATGAACTTCCTGAAGGAGAAGTTTTAATTAAGGTTAAATATTCATCACTTAACTATAAAGATGCACTATCTTGTATAGGAAACAGAGGAGTAACCAGAGAATATCCTCATACTCCTGGAATAGATGCTGCTGGTATTGTAGAAGATTCTAAAGTTTCTGAATTTATCAAAGGAGAAGAAGTTTTCATCACAGGATATGATTTAGGTATGAATACTGATGGTGGATTTGGAGAATATGTCAGAGTTCCAGCAAACTGGGTGGTAAAAAAACCTGCTAATCTTTCTTTAAAAGAAGCGATGATATATGGGACAGCTGGATTCACTTCTGCTCTATCTGTTTTTGAATTAATAAAAGAAGTATCTCCTGAAGATGGAGATGTTCTTGTAATTGGTGCTGGTGGCGGTGTAGGAAGCCACTCTGTAAAATTTCTTACTAAACTTGGTTATAATGTAACTGCTGTAGTAAATGATGAAAAAGGTATTAAATATGCAAAAGAACTTGGTGCTTCTGCTTGTATATTAAGAGATGAAATAGATGATAAATCTGGCAAACCTATGCTGAAACAAAAATGGGCTGGAGTAATTGATACAGTAGGAGGAAATCCTCTTTCTACTGCTCTAAGATCATTAAAATATGCTGGAGTAGTTACTACATGCGGAAATATAGCTGGTGGAGATATCCCTGCTGCTAATGTTTATCCTTTTATTTTAAGAGGTGTAAAGCTTATAGGAATAGATTCTGTTCAATGTCCTATGAAAAAAAGAAAAGAAGTATGGGATACTCTTGCAGAAAAATGGAAGGGTGAAAATCTGGAAAAAGGTATTAAAGAAGTAAGTCTTGAGGAAATATCTGATTCGGTAGATAAAATGCTAGCTCAACAACTTATAGGAAGAATTATTCTTAAGCATAAATAGTCTAAAAGTTTAAAAAACAGTTGTTAAATTTATCTTTTTTAATAGCTGTTTTTTTATTTAAATTCTGTATGATAAAATAAAACTTTTATTTTGACGTTGACTATTTACTAATTATGTGGTAAATCTCTATCAAGGAAATTTATAAAGGGAGAGTATAAATGGTCGAAATCATAAAAAGTTCTAATTTCAAAGAAAGCAGGTGGAGTGGAGGAATAACTACACAACTGTATATCTATCCCAAAGATGGAGATTATCAAAAAAGAAATTTTAAATTCAGAATAAGTATAGCAACCACAGAACTTATGGAATCTACATTTACAAAACTGGAAGGAGTAAAAAGAATTATCTCTATACTTGAAGGAAAAATGGAACTGTCTCATAAAAACAGATATGACATTACATTGATGCCCTATGAAATAGATAGATTTATTGGAGATTGGGATACTACTTCTAAAGGTAAAGTAAAAGATTTCAATCTTATGCTTAAAGATTGTGATGGCGATTTTCTACACAAAGAAATAAATGGCAGTGAAAAAATTAATCTTGGAGAAGAGGAAGTAATATTTTTTGTTTACTGTATTTATGGAAAAGTTAAAATATCTGAAAAAACTCTATTGGAAAATGAATTAGCTGTTGGAACTGGAAAAAATATAACTATCTCTGGGAATAACAGCAAAATATTCTATGGTTATGTAACTAAGTAATAATTGCAGTTAATAGGAGGATTAAAATGAAAGACTTATGGAATGGGAGATTAGATAGTTATGAGGAAATAGATCTCAGACTCTGGCAGGTAATACAAGAGATAACTGAAGCTCAGGAAGCTGGCGGGGTATGTTTTATAGGATATGATACAGATGATGGAGTAGTGAGAAACCTAGGAAGAAAAGGTGCAGAAGGTGGTTCAAATGCTATCAGAAAAGCTATTCAATCTTTTCCACAACTAAAGGGACTAAAAGTATATGACTATAGAAATCTGGAAAAGAAAAATGTAGAAGAAGCTCAGAAAGAATATTCTGAAAAAATAGCAGATGTCCTCAAATCAGGAATTTTCCCTATTGGATTAGGAGGAGGACATGATATAGCTTATGGATCGTATTTGGGAGTAAGAAAAGCTAATCCTGACAAAAAAATAGGAATAATAAATTTTGATGCTCACTTAGATATGAGACCATATGATAAAGGAAGAACTTCTGGCACTTCATTCAAAGAAATAATGGACAATGATAAAGACGCACAATATGCAATAGTAGGATTTCAAAAAATGGGGAATACAGAGAGACTTATAAAAACTGCTGAATCCTTTAATGTATTGATTTTAGAAGAGGAATGTTCTGAAGAATCAACTATTGAAGCATTAAAAGATTTTATAAAAAAAGTAGATATTGTCTATGTAACTTTCTGTATGGATGTATTTGATGCAAGTTCAGCTCCTGGAGTATCTGCTCCTGTTGTAATGGGATTGGAGCCTAAAAAAGGAAAAAGATTGTTGAGGTTCATTATGGAAACTGGAAAAGTAGTGTGTGTAGATTTTGCAGAGGTAAATCCTGTGTATGATATAGATAATATGACTGCAAAACTTGCTGGATGCCTAATCTATGAAGTAATGGAGCATATAAAAAAATAATTGCTGGAATTAAAAAAGGTCTTAGTAGAGACTAAGACCTTTTTTAATTCTTATTAACAGCATATGAGTTTACTTTGTATATTTGGTAAAACAACGAATTTATAACTGCAAGAAATAATCCTACAACAAATACTATCAAAGGAACAAATTTAAAGTTAACATAAATTATATTTGGGCTGATTAAAAAATTTGTAAGGCTCATAGCTAATAAATTAGAAAGAAAATATCCTAAATAATATTTTACTCCATAATAATCATCTAATACCCAATAAGCAAAAATAATTATACTTTTACTCATTGATAGGTATTCCACTATTCTCATAAGGTTTTTATTATTATCAAAAATACTTTTACTAATAAGAGCCACAGCCAGAAAATTTAAAACTAATCCTAAATCTAGAACAAATCGATCAAAATAATCTTTCATACAATTTCTCCTTTTTTTTATTTTTATATACTATAATAATCTTAATTTATTTTTAAAATGTCTAATATTATTATACACATGTTTATAAAATAAAATCAAGAGAAATGCATGCACAAAAAAAGCTACAAACTAATAATAGTCTATAGCTTGAGATTCTTTCATTTAATAATTTTTTTAATTTTGGTAGTTTTTTCTTATTTTATCCAACAAAAATATAAGAATTTCTTTTTCTTCCTCAGTAAAATCTTTGTATGTCTTTTTTAAAAGATTGTTACTTATCTCTTCAAACAAAGATTTAAATTCCCAACCTTTTTCTGTAAGAGTTATTTCAACAACCCTCGAATCTTTTTCACTTTTCCCTCTTGTAATATACCCAAGTTCCACAAGTTTTCTTATTAAATCTGTAAGTGTAGATTTTTTCTTTCCAACTATTTTGCCTATTTCATTCATGGTTATTTTTCCATTATTATCATACAATATAGAAAGAATAGTTCCATGACTATTTATAAGTCCTTCCACTCCTTTTTCTCTCAATTGACTATTAATGAACTGCGCACTTTTTTCCCTTATATTAGATATCATTCCTACTACCTTGACAGTTTTCACTTTAATCCTCCTTAAAGCAGTGAAAGCTTTTGTCTTCTTTTGCAAACTTTCTATTAAAGTATAGATTATCTCTACTGCAAAGTCAAATAAATTTTCTTTTTCCTTCCATTAAATCATTATATTTAAACCTTTGATTCCTTTGATAATTAAATTTTAAATTTTTATTTTTATATACAAAAATTATTTAGGAATAAAGAAAAAAATCTCTTTTTTTAGCAAAACAAATGTTTTTTCTCTATAAAAATATGAAGAATTTTTCATTTCTTAATGGTATACTTTTAATAAAGCAGTGTTTAGCAAATTTTGATTTTATTAAGCAAAAGGGGGGAAGTATTTTGAGGTTAATCCATAAACAAAACTATTCTGGATTTTTCTCATTATACAATCAAATGGCAAGTCGAGAAAAAATTAAATATGAACTGAGAATGTATTTTTTTCTATTTATGCTTTATTCATTTATTGGATGGATATATGAAACTATATTATTTACAGTTGAAGAGGGCCATTTTATCAACAGAGGTTTTAACTTTGGTCCTTATATTCCAATATATGGTTTTGGAGCTGTCATTATTATGATAGTCATTTCACAATTTATAGATGAACCTGATGAAAATAATAAATTCAGCTTAAGACCTTTAAAAATATTTATGCTCATTCTAGTTCTTTCCACTATTGCTGAACTCATAGGAAGCTATATTATGGAATATACTTTGGGTTTAGTATTATGGGATTACACTAATGAATGGATGAATTTCCAAGGAAGAATATCTCCAAAAACAAGCTTTATTTTTGCTGCTGGAGGAACTGCAGCATATTATACTATTCAGCCTCTTGGAAAAAAAATAATTGATAAAGTATCTGTAAAGGGACAGAAAATATTTGCTTCTATTCTTTTAGCTTTTTTCTTAATAGATTTTTCTGCTTCTCTTATTACTACAATCTGGTTTCCTGATTCTATTAAAAAAGATGGAATAATGGAAAGAAAATAAGAATAAGAACAGCAACATCTTTATCCACCTAAATACAAATAATTCTTACATAATAAAGGAGGAAATAATGAATATACATAATAAATACTGGAAAATAATGACTCTTCTTTCTCTATGCATATTTTTAAGCAGCTGTGGAGGAGGAAGCGGTGGTGGTGGAAGTTCATCTGGCAATAATAACACAAATAACATCACTCCTCCATCTCAAAATGTAACTATGGATTTTAAAAAGTCTGATACTATTATAGGGGTTATTGATTCTTCTTTTTCATATCTTGATGAATTCAAAGATCCTTCTGGAAAGTACAGAATATTTATAGATGACAGTTTCCCAACTGATCCAGAAGAAAGAAAAGCTAAATCCTACACACATGGCGAATTAGTCTCTCTTCTCATTGGTGGCAATAAAACTGGTGTTACTGATGATGTAAAAATTTATGCTATTCCATCTTTTCTAGCATACAGTGATCAAATAAAAGTACAAGGAAGTATGTATCAAAAAATGTATCAGGCAGGAGTAAGAATATTCAGCCAGTCCTTTGGAAGTCCAACTAATGATTTAACTTCTGAAAAATTTCCTGCTTCTAGCTCTCTAGTCAATTTTTATGTAAGCAGGTCATCTACTGATAGTTTATTTATTTTTGCTGCAGGAAACAATGGAAAAAGTAATCCTGCTGCTGAAGCTCTTTTTCCTAAACTTTATCCAAGAGCTGAAAAAGGTTGGATATCTGTTGTAGGAATAAATCCTAAAACAGGATTGATAGACTCTGAATCTAATAGAGCAGGAGATGCTAAAAACTGGACTATTGCTGCTAATTATGAAGTTACAGTTGAAAAAATTTCCGGAGTTAATGTTTATTCTACCACTGCATACGGAACTTCTTTTGCTGCTCCAGTAGTAGCTGGTGCTGCTGGTGCCATTCAATTAAAATATCCATGGATGTCCAGAGATCTTATCAAACAATCTTTGCTAACTACAGCAACAGATTTAGGAGATGCTGGGGTGGATGATATTTATGGTTGGGGACTTCTAAATCTGGAAAAAGCAATGAAAGGTCCTGCTGCCTTCGATAAAAGGCTAACTTTTGATGAACATGGATATCGTTCAAATGATGTAATTATAGATATGGAAGGGCATCCTACTTCTTCCAATGATATTGATAGTTATACTTTTTCAAATAACATATCTGGAAATGCTGGTGTTATAAAAAAAGGGTCTGGAACATTATGGTTTACAGGTTACAATACTTATTCTGGTCAAACTGCCATACAGGAGGGAGTACTTACTGTTACAAATCATTTAAATTCAGATGTAGTAATAGAAAAAAATGGTACTATGAGGGCTGTTGGACTTATTTCTCCTTTGGGTACTTCTGAAAGAACTGTTACTGTAAATGGAAATATAAAAAATACATCTTCTTCTTTGGAGGGATTGAGTATATCCAGAGGTGGACTAAAAATAAATGGAAATTATACAGGAAACACTTTGAGTTCTATCAGTATTGACATAACATCTGCTTTAAAAGTAACTGGAACATTTGACAATGGAAATGGTAAAATAAATATTACCTATGGCAGTAAAAATATTCCATCAGCTTCAGTATATACTACTAAAGATATAATCATAGCTGGAGCTGTTCAAAATACAACAGTTGGTGATATTGATACCAGCACTCTAAATAATTATTTTGATCTTAAGAATATAACTGTTACAGGACAGAAAATACATTTAGATTATAAAAGAAATTCTACTGAATATGTAGTAAGCAGTCTTGGTATAAAATCTGCTTCTGCCATGAATACAGCTTTGAATTTAGAAAATTCTTTTAGTTCTATTGGAAATGATGATGCTCTTTTAAGAGCAGCTTCAGGAATATTAGCTACTCCTAATGCTCTGCTTCCAAGAACTATTGATTCTCTGTCTGCTGAAATATATGCTTCATCTCAGAATCTTATATTTAAACAACTAAAAGAAATGAATAGAGATCTCTCTAATAGAATGATACTGATTTCAAATGACAAGAATAAAAATATGGCTGGATTCTGGTTTAATGGAATAGGAGCAAAGGGAGAACTTTATCAAAGCGGTTATGCTAAAGCAGATACTAAACTATATGGTGGACAACTTGGGATAGATAGTTATTTTACAGATAAACTTCTATTAGGAGCCGCTATTTCTGCATCAAAAGCTGAAGCTGATTTCAATAAATATGCTGGTAAAGCTGAAAATACAAATATTATGTTATCTGGATATGGTTTATATGAATTTAATAAAAATTTCTATACTTTAGGAAGAATAGGAATAGGCTATACAGAGAGTGATGTTGAAAGAGATATCTGGATAAATAATGATAATATCCATCTAAAGACAGATTATGATAGTATTACTTACTCTTTATATGGAGAATTAGGATATAAATTTTCTATTACTGAAAAGATAAAAATAAATCCTTTTGCTGGACTTATGTATGATCATGTAAGAAGAGGAAGTTTCAATGAAGATTCTAACAGTATCTATGGAATAGAAGCTGACAGAAAAAATTATGAACAATTCTCTGGAACAGCTGGAATAAGGGGAGAGCTTGAACTTGATAAAATCAAACTATATAGCGGTATAACTCAGGTGGTTTCTCTTTCTGAAGATAAACTTGATTTTAAAGCAAGATATGTAGGTGATACAAGTGGCAATAAATATAATATAACAGGTATAAAACTAAATAAAAATACTACTTGGATTAATCTAGGAATAGAAGCAAAAATAAGTGAACAGACATCAATAAATGCTTCTTATGATATCTCTGTAGAAAGATCAAAAATTTCTGATAATATGATATCAATAGGATATAAATTTAGATTCTAATAAGCAGAAATAAATTTTAGAACTTTTTCAGTAGAAAGGTTTGTTATTAATTTCGTTCCTAAAACTAAAAATAGTAAACTCATTTCATTCAAACATACTATTTTTTACGTTTTACTTACTTCATTAATTATACAAACCTTTCTAATTTCCAAATTTCTAAAACTTATTCAAAACTTTTTAGATATCCTCTATTTTTATTATTTTTACCAGTCTGCTTGTTCCTAATCTATCTGCTCCTGCCTCTATAAATTTTTCTGCATCTTCAAAAGAACTTATCCCACCAGCTGCCTTTATTTTTACATTCTTTCCTACATATTTTTTCATAAGAAAAACATCTTCCAATGTGGCCCCAGAGGTAGAAAATCCTGTAGAAGTCTTGATATATTCAGCTCCTGATTCAGTAACTATTTCACACATTTTTATTTTTTCCTTCTCAGTAAGAAGGCATGTTTCAATAATTACTTTTAATATTTTCCCTTTACAAGCCTTGTGGATATCTTTTATCTCATTTAAAATAATATCATATTTTTTATCTTTCAAATCTCCCATATTGATTACCATATCTATTTCATCAGCACCATTTTTCACTGCTTCCTCTGTTTCAAATACTTTTACAGCTGTTGTGCTGTATCCATTTGGAAATCCTATCACAGTACATATAGGAAGAGAATTTTTTACATATTCTTTGGCTCTTTTTACAAATGATGAAGGTATACATGCAGAAGCTATTTCATATTTTATTCCATCATCAAGTATTTCTTTTATCTGCTCCCATGTAGATGTTTGAGCTAAAAGAGTATGATCCACTATTTTCAATATATCTTTTCTATTCATTTTTTCTCCTATGATTATTTTAATTCCTCAAGCACAGATCTTCCTATTGTATTTTCAGGCATCACTATATCAAAATTATCAGCAATAGTAGCTCCTATTACAGCAAAAGTGTCTGCTATGGGCAAAGCCCCTGCCTCTTTCATAGATGGTGAGTATACTATAAAGGGAACTTTTTCTCTAGTATGGTCAGTTCCTTTGAATGTAGGATCATTTCCATGGTCGGCAGTTATTATTAAAAGATCATCTTCTTGAAGTTTTTCCAAAACTTTTCCTAAATTTACATCAAATTTTTCTAATTCATCTGCATATCCTTTTGGATTTCTTCTGTGTCCCCACAGAGCATCAAAATCAACTAGATTTACAAAACATAATCCAGTAAAATCTGTATCTAAAAGTTCCAGAGTCTGCTCCATTCCATGGACTGAACTCTTTGATTTATATGCTTCTGTTATTCCTTCTCCATCAAAAATATCTCTGATTTTTCCAACAGATATAACATCAAATCCTCCTGCCTTCAATACATCTAAAACAGTTTTTCCATATGGTTTTAAAGCATAGTCATGACGGTTACTTGTACGTTTAAATTCACCTTTTTTCATTCCTATATATGGTCTGGCTATTACTCTTCCCACTTTCCATTCATCCCTCATAGTAAGTTCTCTTGCTATTTCACAAAATCTATATAGAGTTTCAAGTCCCATAGTTTCTTCATTACCACATATTTGAAGGACAGAATCAGCACTTGTATATACAATAACATCTCCTGTAGCTATCTCATGTTCTCCATATTCTTCCAATATTTCTGTTCCACTTGCTGATTTGTTTCCTACTATCTTCCGTTCAAACCTCTTCTCCATCTCATCTATTAATTCTTTTGGAAATCCTGTTTCTGTAAATGTTTTAAATGGAGTTTTTATCTCCAATCCCATCATTTCCCAATGTCCAGTCATAGTGTCCTTTCCTACACTTCTCTCTTTAAGTTCTCCATAATAGGCAAGAGGTTTTTCTGCTACTTTTACATTTTTCATTGGATGAAGATTAGCAAGTCCTAATTTTTGAAGATTTGGTATATTAAATTTTTCTACTGAAGCAGCTATATGTCCTAATGTATCTGCTCCTGTATCTCCATATTTTTCAGCATCTTCCATAGCTCCTATTCCCAAAGAATCTATAACTATGGTAAATATCCTCTTATATTTTCTCATAAGTATTACCTCCGTTGAATCAACAGAAAGTTTCAAGAGCCACTTTCATCATATTTATAAAAGATGATTGTCTCTCTTCTGGTGTAGTTTCCTGTTTAGTTACAAAAGAATCTGATATAGTCAAAAGACATGCAGCATTTTTCCCTAAAACTGCTGCATTATGAAAAAGTGCAAAACTCTCCATCTCTACACAAGTGCATCCATATTTAGCTTGAAGCTCCTTATATCCATCTACATTACTTTCTCTGTAGAAAACATCACTTGAATGTATTTTGTCCAGGTGTACTTTTACCCCTAATTTTTCTGCTGTTTCTAATATTTTTTTATTTAATTGAACACTTGGAAGAATTGTATCTCCCTCAAATCCATTCTGTGTATGAGCAAAAGTTGATTCACTCCATGCACTCTCTGCAAGTACTACATCATATATATTCAATTTTTCTACATAAGATCCTGCTGATCCAACACGAATTATATTCTCTACTCCATAAACTGTATATAGCTCATATGAATATATTCCAATAGATGGCATTCCCATTCCAGAAGCCATAACTGTTATTTCTTTTCCTTTATACTCTCCAGTGAAAGCAAGCATATTTCTTACAGAGTTTACCTGTCTTACATTTGTTAAAAATGTTTCTGCTATAAATTTAGCTCTCAATGGATCTCCTGGCATCAATACATTTTTTGCTATATCTCCAGGTTTTGCCTGATTGTGTGGTGTAGACATAATTTCCCTCCTTATAGGTCATCACTTGTAAATGACATTGGTAAAAGTTCCTCTATATTTGTTACCATTTCTTTTTCTCTATTAGATAATACAATAGGAGTATCTCTATTTAAAAGTTCTATCAGTACCTGTCTGCAAGCTCCACATGGTGTTGCAAGAGTCTTTCCACTGCTCACAATGGCAATAGCTTCCACATCCTCTTTTCTATATCCCTGTGAGTATACTTGAAAGATAGCATTTCTCTCTGCGCAGTTAGTCAGTCCATAAGAAGCATTCTCCACATTGGCACCTATAAAATATTTTCCATCTTTTGTTTTTACACAGGCCCCTACATGATAATTAGAATATGGTGCATAGGCATTGTCCATAGCTGAAAAAGCTCTTTCCAGTATATCTCTGTATTTTTCCATATCCTGCCTCCTTTATTCTGGCATATCTGTTTTTATAAGGTTACGTATAGCTTCAATGGCTACTCTTATGGCTGCATCTGTATCATGGACAACTGGATTTTCAAGTCCTGCTTTTTCTCTTTCTTGATTAGCTACTACTAAGAATGCTGATCCTACACGAACTCTTAAATAATCTCCCACTACAAAAAGTGCTGCTGATTCCATTTCTGAAGCTTTACATCCTAGACGTATCCATGCTTCCCATTTATCCATCAATTCATAACTTACTGGCTTTGTTTCAGGTTCGTGCTGTCCATAAAATGAATCTTTGCATTGAACTATTCCAGTATGATATTTTTCTCCTAAATCCTTTGCTCCCTGTATAAGAGCATTTACTATATCTATATCTGCCACTGCTGGAAATTCAATTGGAGCATATTCTCTGCTAGTTCCTTCCATTCTGATAGCTCCAGTAGCAATCACTATATCTCCTCCCATAATTTCAGTCTGCATCCCTCCACATGTTCCCACACGTAAAAATGTATCTGCTCCTGATTTTACAAGCTCCTCCAAGGCTATAGCTGCTGATGGTCCTCCTATTCCTGTAGAAGTGACACTGACTTTCACACCATCAAGATATCCAGTGTATGTAATATATTCCCTATTATCTGCCACAAGTTTTGCATCTTCAAAATATTTTGCTATTTTTTCACAACGTTTTGGATCTCCAGGAAGTATTACATATCTTCCTACATCACCTTTTCTTATTCCTATATGATATTGAACTCCCTCTTCTGCATACTTCATGATTATACCTCCAATATCTGATATATTTTTAAAATTATATTCTCTATATGTTTAATATACCACAGATCCAACTACATTGTCGAATAAATTACTCTAAAATGAAAAAAACGGCAAATGACTTGATTGTCATGCCGTTTTTTCATATCTATATATAAAACATCTTGGGGAAAGATTTATATGCTTTAATAATACTAGATATCTGTGACAGTTCTGTTACAGATATTAAAATTATTTTTTCACATTGAACTTTTTTTAATTTTATTCAAAATTTTTTCACACAATAATTAATGAATTACATATATTTTAATAATTAAATTGTTTTAAAAAATATATTTAATCTAAATTAAACGTGTTGAAGATAGTTAATGATTCATTGCAATGTATAATATAATTTTTTAGGTATATAAAATCCTTAAAAAATGTTAAAATTCTAATTGTACAATTCAATAAGCTTCTAAAGAAACATAAAACATAAATAAACAATTTGGTTTTATTAATAAAAATCAAATTAAAATACAGTTAGGGATACAGCTGATGTTTAGGAGGTACAAAACATATGATTAGGATTGGATTAACCAAGGAACAAAAAGAACAGGAAATTATAAAATACTTAAATAATAAAAATATTAATAAAATTTATTGTTTCTTTTTTAAAAAATTTTATACTAAATATAATATTGGGAACAAAAATATTGAATATATTGAATATTCTGATATTGAAAAATATAAGTATTTCTATAGGTTATTAGAAGAAATAACTGAAGATTCTTTAATCATAATAGATGAATGTATGAGAGCAAGTAATAGAAATAAATTAACATATAATTGTGCACATCATTATTTAAATCAAAGTCCTCATAGAATAATCTTTGAATATTTTCCTATAATAGAAAACTATGAAGATTTTATGATACTTTTAAATTTTGAAAATAAGGGAAAATATAAAGGAAAACCATTTGAATTCAGTCATTTGAAGGCAGAAGATATCAAAATGATAAAGAGAACTATTCCCATGAAAATAAAAAATGTAAGAACAACAAGATTTATGAGAGAAAGATATGAAAGAGAAAAAAATCTTTTATTTAAACTTCTTGGAAATCAAGACCCAGATACAATTCCCAGAAATCTTCATCTATTAACTGGAGATTTTAAAAAAGAACATATAAAAGAAAAAACTGCTGTTGCAAGAAACAACAGATTTCGATTTAAAAATGTTGTTTCATATACTAATATCAATAAAATATCTGAAGAATCAGAAATACTTGTAGTTGACTTTCATTATAGAAGATTAAATTTCAATGACTTTCTAAAAACTATGAAAAATATTAAAGAATTTGAATTTCTATCAACAAGTTTACCTGTTGATAAATTTTATGCAAAGAGTTATATAGAATGGAAGGAAAGATGTGAAGAAATCTATGATAAAGCAGATGTATACCAATAAAAATGTTCTTGAAGCTTCAAAAGAGAGAATAAGTTTTCTTTTTGATAATTTCAAAAATATCTGTGTTTCTATTTCAGGAGGAAAGGATAGTACTGTCCTTGCTCATCTTGTATTGAAAGAAGCAGTTAAAAGAAATAGAAAAGTAGGATTATTTTTTCTGGATGAAGAGGTAGTATATAGCAGTACAATAAAACAGATAAAGTATTTGATGAATCTCTTTCCTCAAAATACTATAAATTATTGGCTTCAAATAGAATTTAATCTTACCAATGCAACAAGCATCACAGAAGGACAGCTGAAATGCTGGGAAAAAAACAAATCTCATCTCTGGATGAGAACAAAAGAAAAATATTCTATACAAAATAAACCATGGGATATAAAAACTGAAACTATAAGAGATAAAAACAAAGGATTTGGATTCTATGATGTAATAGAAAACTTTCAAAAGCTGAAAAATGATACTGTTTTCCTAGTTGGTCTGAGAGCTACAGAAAGCCCAAATCGTTGGGGTGCAGTAGTAAAAAATCCAGTAAATATAAATGGAACTCTTGTTTATTGGGGAACAAAATTAAAGTATGAAAATTTTTCTTTTTATCCTATTTATGATTGGAATTTTCATGATGTATGGAAGTATATTTACAATGAAAAATTAAAATACTCTAAAATCTATGATTATCAATATAAAAAAGGAACTGGACTAAGAGAAATAAGAGTTTCATCTCTAATACATGAAAAAAGTTTTAAAGCTCTAGTGGACCTTCCTGAATTTGAACCTAAAACATATGATAAACTTCTTAAAAGAATAGCTGGAATAAGTATTGGAAATCTTTATGGGAAAGACAGCAAAATGCTGAGATGTACCAAACTTCCTAAAAATTATAATTCATGGAAGGAGTATAGAGATTTTTTATTAAAAACATATCCCAATGAAAATAAAAAATGGATATTTGAAAAACGATTTCAAAAACATCTTGAAAATGAATACGTAGCAAGACAACAATGTAAGCAGCTCATACTAAATGATTATGAAAATAATCTGCCAGTTGACAATAAAAAAGATCCAAGATTGGAAAAGTTGAAAAAATGGAGAACAATACTATGAAATATATAAAAACAAAAAAAGGAAATGTAGCACTTCCTGTTATGAATCCTATTATAGTTCCTATACACAAATTAGAACCAAATAAATACAATCCCAACAAGGTGGCTATAAATAATATGGAATTACTTGAAAGATCTATATTAGATAATGGCTTCTGTTTTGCTGTGGTTACTATCTATGACAAAGCTAGAGATAAATATATAATAATTGATGGTTTCCATAGATATGAAATTTTTAAAAAATATTTTAAGGCTAAAGAAATTCCAATAATTGTATTAGAACATAATATAGAGAAAAGAATGGCAGCAACTGTTCAGTTTAATAGAGCTAGAGGTGTTCATCAGGTTGAGCTTATGGGAGAATTAGTAAGAGAACTATATGAAAAAGGCCTTGAAGATGAAAAAATAGCCAATACTCTAGGAATGGAAGAGGAAGAAGTCTTCAGATTAAAACAAATAACAGGTATAGCAGAAATTTTTAAAAATAAAGCTTATTCAAAAAGCTGGGAAATGCAGGAGGTTGATGATGATTGAAAAATGGGAATATGGTGGTTCTTATATAAGTTACCCAATAAAATCTGCTGTTCCATACAATATAGATGAAAATATCATTATGGTCCATGATCTTACTGATGAACTTCCTGATTTTATGAAAAAAGCAGATATACTATTTATTGATCCCCCTTGGAATTTAAGAAATCTTAATACCTTTTATATGAAAGCTAGATTAATACCAAGATTAGAAACATATGAAGAATTCTATAAAATTCTTTTTAAAAGAATAAGTGAAATAAAACCAAAACTTTGTTTTGTTGAGATAGGGAAGGAATACCTTGCAGATTTTATAATGGAAATGAAAAAACTATTTAAATATGTAACCTTTTATAATAGTACATATTATAATAACAATAAAAATATCTGTTATATAGTTCAAGGAAGTGAAAAAAGGCTTAATCTAAAATTAGATGGTATGGATGAAGAAAAAATAATAGAATTTATATGTAAAAATATTGAATATAACTGTATTGGAGATATTTGCATGGGAAGAGGACTTGTAGGTTTAAATTCCTATCTTAACAATAAAAATTTTGTAGGTATAGAATTAAATCACAAAAGATTATCAGTTCTTCTGGAAAATATATCTAAAATAAAATATTCTTGATTTAAAATATTGAGAGTTATAAAAAGCTGTGAATTTTCCTGTTCACAGCTTTAAATTTTTTATTTTCTTTTATTTTCTTCACTATATATTTTAAAAAGTTCTAAAAGTATTACACTATTTGACATTTCCTGCCTTTTTTTTATTTTTTTCAATTTTTTATTTATATACTTAAAATCTTCTTCAATAAAACGACATCCAAACAGTCTATAAATTTTTTCTATTCTTTTATCTTCCTTTTTCATAGCATCACTCTTTTATCTAATAGCTTCAAATATGCTTATTATCTCTTCCTGTCTTTTCATGTCCTTTTCCAATTCTTTTTTAGCTTCTGAATATTTTTTTGCTAATTCCTGATATTGAGTTTTATAGAATTTATTATCTTTTACACTTAAAATTCTCTTCTCTTTTTCTGAAATCTCTGCATACATTTTTCTTTGAGCTGCCAGAGTTTTTTCAGCTTCTTCAGCCTCTGCTTTTCTTTGATTATACATAGCTCTTTCTTCAGCTTCTAACTGCTGAAGATTAAGTTCAAGCTGCTCAAATGTTGACATTACATCTGTTGCTGAATATGATATTGCTGATACTGCTAAGAAGCATCCCACTAATATTTTTTTCATCTTTCCCCCCTATTTTTTTCATCTTCTGGTTTTATATATTCTTTTAACACATCATTTATTTTATATTTTTCAACTAGTGCATTTATGACTTTTACTTTTTCTTCTCCTAATTTCTGATTGAATAATGCCTGTTGAAGTTGTGGATATACTTCTACAGTATTTTTATCCTTCAATACCTCAGTATTGTTTTTATATACCTCTAAAAGTTCGTAATCATATATTTGAACTGTTTTTTGAGCTACTGAATTTAAATAGAATTCAATCTCCATATTAAGTTTCATTTCCTCAAGATATTTTTTTTCCTCTTCTGTGTATTCTTTCTTTTCCATTTCTGCAAGAATAGCTTTTCTTACTAAAAGCTGAGCCACCGCATCCTTATTTTCCCCTAAAGCTTCCAGTTCTTTTTTTGTTAATTTTATCATCATCTTCCTCCAAAACAGTATTTTTTAAGTAGTGTTCTTTTTCCTTTTTTCTAGATTATCTCCATATTTTTTAAAAAGATTTAAGATTATTTTATTATTTGATCCATATTCTTCTTTTAGATTTTTTAAGCTTTTTTGAATCAATAAATATTCTTTTTCAGTGAAGCGACACCCAAGAGTACAGTAATTTTTTACTCCACTTCCTAAAGGGCGGCCTCTCTTTTTTCTTTCACCCATAAATATTGCCTCCTTTAGTATTATTAGACTGTTCTTAAAATTAAGAACAGTCTAATATTTTTTAATTAATTAGAATTTGTAATTGAATCTTACTCCATACTTGATTGATGAATCATTTTTATGATTTTCATCTGCTGCTTCCACTTCAAATGTTACTCCCATGTGGTTAGCTTTTTCTATTGTAAGTCCAACTTTTCCTGTTAATTTTCCTTCTCTCTCTTCTGGTGTGATTAGGCTGTAATACCCTTCCCCTCCATTTTTAATTCTTGCTTTGTTTCCATCATAGTTATCTCCAAATTCATATGCATATTTTACATCTGCTGTTACTTTTACAGATATATCATTTCCTGCATAGATTCTTTGTGATGCTTTAACTCCTGCTCCTGCTTGTGCACTGAAGTAGTCATTATCTTTGATTTGTACTTCCAGTCCACCTTTGCTTCCAGCACTTTCTTTGAAGTCATCTATTTTTCCATATTCTAAATCTAAATCAGCATATACATCTAATTGTCTAGAAAGGTCTGTATACATAACTTTAGTAAGTCTGTTATCAAATGCTACAGAGTAAGTATTGTACTCTCCCTTATTTTCATAAGTTTTATCCAACTCAAGCTTTCTCTTAGCAATATGTCTGTTGTATCCAAGTTCTATTCTTGATAACCATGATACTTTATGTTCTTCACTTAGATTTTTAACTCTATGCGCTCCTACTCTTAATGAGTATACATCCTCTTTTGATCCGCCATCATCAAAATCAAACTTTGATCCTGCAAATCCTAATGTATATCCATATTTACTTCCATATTCTGTTCCCTCTTTCTCTTTCATATAAAGAAGTCCCATTACCTTGTAATCATAGTCATCTATTCCTAATGTTCCATCTTTATAGTTTCCATCAGTATAGATAACACTGTATTTACTGCTGTCTTTAGTCAGATTATATGAAGATTCAAGTTCGTAGAAAGAGTTATCAAAAGCTCTGTTGATATCCTGCATTCTTCCTTGAATAGTTGCATAAATATCTCCTCTTGTTTCAGCTAATTTCTTTGAAGCTTCTCTTTCAAATTCATCTCCATGGAAATGACCTAGATATTCATTTAGTTCTTTTAGAATCTGAGCATCTTTTCCTTTTCCATTAGTATAATCAATTAAGTTATCCAACCCTTTATACAGTTCATTAAATTGTTCACCTAAAGTCAATCCTGTATAATCTCTTACTACTAACACTAGTTTTCCATCATCTGTTATTTTCCCTACAAACATAGGTGATGTTATAGGAGTAAGTTTTGTTCCTGTTATTGTTCCCATAGCTGTATTTACAAAACCTTCTATTTCATATGTACGACCATTTCCTGTTGAAGCAAAGTTTGGAAGTATATTTACTTCTCCACTTACACTGTGTGCATTAAATAGTGGTGTTCCAGTTGTTACATCTACATAAGCTCCATCTACTATGATAGATCCCGCTGTAGAAAGAGTTCCTCCAATAGAAGTATAGTTTCCATTGATTTTAATAGTTCCATCTGGTTTTATCTCAATAGCTCCTACACTAGCAGTAGATAAACCGCCTGATCCAACAGCTGACCCACCATTTACTATTATGTGTCCAGCATTTACTGTACTTCCAATTCCTTCTATTCCTATTCCATTGTTTACTATAATAGTTCCATTATTTTTAAATGTTGCTCCAGTTACTACGAGCATTCCTACTCCCTGATTTACTGTAATAGTTCCATTATTAATAATAGTAGATCCCATTCCTGCTGACATTCCTACTGTTGTTGCTCCACATGCTGCCAGTGTTCCTCCTAGATTAATGTTAGCTCCTACAGCATTTACAGCTACTGCTCCATCTCTTACAATAATACCAACACCACCATTATCTATATTCATAGTTCCAGTATTTGTGAAATTTGTCCCTGTTCCACTTGCATAAACTCCTACTGAATGATCATAGTTTACTGTGATAGTTCCAGAACTTGTTGCTGTTGTTCCACCAGTAACATATATACCTACTGAGTTAAGATGTTTTTGAACATTCTCATGAGTTTCTCCATTTAAATCTGTCATTCCTACTATTATATTTCCAGTATTATTTACTTCATTTTTTCCATTAGAGAATATTCCTACTGATGCTGTTCCTAAACTCATATCAGCATTATTATTGATTGTAACTTTTTGTTCTGCTGATTGTTTAAGAAATATTCCATATCCATTATTTCCTATATTCCAATTACCTGCTGATGTAGTTATAGTTCCTGTTCCATCAAATTTATAGATACCCACTGACTTGTTGCCAATAGCCATATCACCTGTATATGTTATATTTCCATTACCTTCGCTTACAATCCCTATACTTGTATCTGTTCCAGTAGATATATCTCCTGTAACATTTGAATTTATATTTTTTGCATACACTCCTATAGAATTATTATTTCCAAGTGTTATTCCTGCAGTCATTGTCAAATTGATATTTTCTGTTCCAGTACCTGTACCAGTTCCATATACACCAACTCCATTATCTCCTGCAGTCATTGTAGTTCCAGTTTGAGTAATTGAGCCTCCATTTAAATCTTTTCCATAGATTCCAATACTATTATTTCCAACTGTTACATTTCCTGTTCCTGCATATAACCCTTTATCCATAAATACTCCCACTGAAGAGTATTTCATTGGATCACCACTTGGTGCTGCTGTTCCTGGTGTTGCTACTGCTATATTACTATTAACTGTAATTGCACTGCTTTCACCATATACACCAATATTATTATCTCCTCCACTTACTGTCACAGGTCCTGCCACTGTAAGATTAGAGTTTCCTTTTGCCATTACTCCTACCTGATTTGTTGTTCCTGTTCCTCCAATAGAAATTCCTCCAGCAGTTGTTCCTGTTGAATTATTCAACACCATTCCAATAGTATAGCTTCCTGTTTGAGTAATTATTGGAGCTGCTCCAAGTGCTGCCACTCCATCATAATAAACTCCCATAGAATATTCAGAACTATTTCCTGCCTGTACTGCTATTGTTGTTGTTCCAAATGCTGGAGCTGCATTTTTTACATATGCTCCTATTCCTCCATTTTGAACAGTTATAGTTGATGCTCCCATTGCATTGATAGTTCCACCATCTGCTACTATTCCTATTTGATTATTAGCCGTGATATTTCCTGTGAAATTCAGAGTAGCATCTTTAGAATACATATATATTCCATCTGTTCCTACTGAAATATTTCCTGTATTTGCAACTGTAACTGTTGTTCCAGCTCCTTCAGCGTATACTCCTATTCCTCCATTTCCAGTTGCAACAGCTGCTGTTCCTGCAACAGTTACATTAGAACCTGCATTTGCTACTATTCCTATTGCACTCTTAGTACTGCTTGAAGCTCCAACTGAGATAGTTCCATTTATTGTAGAAGTTGTTCCTGATGTTGCCAATACTCCTACACTTTCATTATTTAAATTAATAGTTCCTGCATTTATATTTGATGTTACTCCTTCAAGAACTACCCCTGTATTTCTTGAACCTGTTGAATTTATATTATTTGATACAAGTCCATTTGTTGCTCCTTTAATATATACTCCTATTCCATCTGTTCCTGTCATAGTCATATTATTATTTTGTACTGATGTCATAACTCCATTATGGTTAGAGTATATTCCAATTCCTTTGCTTCCCACATTAATATTTCCAGTATTTGCTATATCTGCTACATCTGTGTAAATTCCTATTGATGGTGTATTTGTAGTTGATACTCCAGATGCAGTGATTGTCCCTGTATTAGTTATTGTTACTGGGAATCCAGGATTAGTACTTCCTTTTATTGCTGCAAGGCCTATTCCTCCAGATGCAGCTGTTATTGTTCCACCTGTATTTGATATACTTTGAGGTCCTGTCATTGCTGAATCATATGTTCCAAGCATTCCAGTAGCACCTTCTCCTATGTTTAGGTTTCCAGTAGAATTAAGGCTTCCATTTGAAGTAGCTGCAAGTGATCCTGAACCAGTTACAGTTATGTTGTTTCCAAGATTAAGAGTTCCACCATTGTTGAATACTCCTATTCCTCCACCAGCTAGGAAATTAAATTTAAGATTTCCAGCTGTTCCAAGGTTGGCAGTTCCTCCATCTACATATACTCCAGTTCCACCATTAATATTCATAGTTGATGTACCAGTAGCTAAAGTAGTTCCTGTAGGAACATATATTCCAATTCCATTTTCAGTAGTTACATTTCCATTGTGATTAAGAGTCATTCCAGCTCCACCTAGATATATACCTACTCCATTTTTAGCATTTACACTTACATTATTCATAGTGTATGCACCAGTTATTCCTGCATCAAACAATATTCCTACTGATGTTCCTAAATTATTTGTTCCAGTTGTTATATTAGCACCATTAAATGCAACAGTATCATCAAGAAGGTATACTCCAACTGAATCCTGTCCAGTTGTTATATTTCCAGATATTACAGAGTTAGTTTTAGCTGCAACTCCTACTGCTCCTGTTCCTGTAACATTTACTGCAAAATCTATTTTTGCATTTTCTCCAAATACTCCAACTCCTCCTGAAGCTATATTTAAAGTTCCTGCTGTTATTTTATTAGTATCTGTATTTTTTAGATAGATTCCAACTGCATTTGATGTAATAGTTCCCCCAGTTCCATCAAAGCTGTTTCCTCCACCATCTACATATACTCCTGTTCCTGTTGTAGCAACTATACTTCCTGTATTTTTTCCTGAACTTATTCCAGCACCTGCTACATACATTCCCAGATTATTTCCTACAGTAATTGTATTTGTATTTTCTATAGAAGCTACTTTTCCTGTTTGAGCTTCTGATACCATTCCAACCATTGAACCTGCTGTTCCATTTAATGTTATAGTCCCAGAATTTACTCCTTTTCCTTCTTCTGTATATATTCCTATTCCACCAGCTGTATCATATAATTCGATAGTTCCATTTGAAGTTAATTGTGACCCTCCTCCTACATATGAAGCTATACTGTCACTTTGTCCAGCTGTTGATGTTATATTAGCGCTATTTACAAGTGTTATTCCATCAGCTGCATATATTCCTATACTGTCGCTTCCAACAAGAGAAACAGCAGAATTATTTGTTACAGTTCCAGATGTAGTTCCTTTACTGTAATATACCCCTATATTTTTAACACCTAATGTATTATTTACAGTTATTGTTCCACCAGCAGCAGAAGCTCCATCTGTAAGGTACATTCCTGTTCCTTTTCCAGAGTTTGTATTAAGAGTAAGTCCTCCTGCGCCTATAGTTACAACTCCACCACTGCCATATACTCCTACTGCTCCAACAGTTGGAGATCCTGTAGCAGTTACAGTTCCTGTTATTGTAGAAGCTCCATCTATGAATACTCCTGTAGTTTTTTCTCCAGCAGCAGTAACATTTACATTTAGAGTATTATTACCTTTAGAATAGATACCTACTGCTTCATTTGTGACAGCAAGCTGTCCTGCAGTTCCATTAAATGTACTTGCAGTACCAGCATTTTCAAGATATATTCCAACTGTTTTATTCCCTACTGTTGATGGAGTAGCTACACCATTTACAGTTATTGTTTTACCTGCATCAATTCCTACAGTAGCACCTTTACCATAAACATAGATATTTTTATTTTCATTATTATTAGCAAGAATCAAATTATCTTTGAAGTTTACTTGAGCACCTTCTGCAAAAACTCCTACACTTGATTTTCCAGCAAACACTATACCATTAGTATCAATATCTGTAATAGCCCCTGATTTTACATAAATACCTGTAGAACTGTCTACATTTAAATTTATTGTTCCTTTATTTGTTGCTTTGTTTCCTGTTCCTTCTGCATACATACCTATTTGAGAAGTGTCATTTACATTTATGATTCCACTTGTATTATTAAGGATATTGGCAGTTTTTGTGTACATACCTACTGCACCTGTTTTTCCAGATGTAAGATCAATAGTTCCTGTATTTGTACCTGTTTGAGTTGAATTTCCTTTCACAAAAATACCTACTCCTTCCTTACCTATATTTAAAGTTCCCGAAGAAGTGATATTCATATTTTCAACATATATAGCAGTCCCTTTATCAAAAGCTGAAGCATTTACTGCTACACCTATAGTTTTACTTTCTGTCCCTGAGTCCCCTTTATAGAAGATACCAGTTTTTCCAAGAGTTCCAGTATTATTTGATGTCAGAGTTACAGATGTTGCAGTTATATCAGAAGTCCCATCAGCCATAACCCCTACTCCATCAGCTCCAAGATCCAAAGTACCTAGATCTGTTACTTCAGTTCCATTTTTAGCATATATAGCTACTCCTCCATCCCCAACTGATACTTTTCCAAGGTTAGAAATTGTAGCTTTCTCTCCATAGATACCAATACTATCTGAGTTTCTTACAGTTATCACTCCAGAGGCTGTATTTGTCACAAGTACATCCCCTTTTACTCCTGTTGGTTTATTATTATCTGCATAGATACCTATACTTCCTATTCCATTAAGAGCTATATTTTTATTATTAATAATATTAACTTTACCTTGTCCCAGTGCTGATGGACCAAATTCGTCAATTATTGGCATACTAGAAGAATCTTCTCTATATGCCAGCCCTAGAATTCCTATAGATTGATTTCCACCTACTTCAATCTCTCCAGCATTATCAACTTTACTTCCATTTACTGCGTAAATACCAACTGCTTGAGCATTTGCTGCATTACTTTCTTTTTCAACCTTTATTGAGCTAGTTCCATCTACAGTTACAACTCCATAGTTTATGAAAGCTCCTATTGCACCTGATCCGCTGTCATCTCTATCAGCTATAATAGTTGAGTTAACTAAATTTATTCCTGCTTCTGCATTAGAAGTAGCCAATTTACTTGAGTTCATTTCCAATCCAACTACTTGGTTGTTAAATTTAGAAGCCTGAGTATTATTAAGAACGGCAGAAATAGTACTGTTTGTAGCTGTTGCTACAAGTCTTTGTCCTAAGAATCTGTTATAGTAGAAGTTTCCATCTTCTTGAGCCTGAGTTTCCCCTCCTGCACCTATTCCAGTTTTATCTAAATTTCCAATACTAATTGTTCCACCATCAACTGCAGCTATTTTGTATTTGTCAATACCTCCACCTGCAACTATAAGAGATGAAAGATTTGCTCCTCCAAGAGCTGATCCAAGAGCTGTAGTTATACTAGCTTCTAATCCACTTGTACTTAGTCCTGTTGCATTTTTTAGGTTAAAGACAACAACATCATTTGATTCTACATGAATTCTTGAATTTGCATCTAATGTTACAGGTGGTATTCCTGCCAGCATATCTACATCAAAAGCTGTTGCTTTTCCTTTAAGAATCATTTTAGAATTACTTAAATTTATTTTTCCTACTCCATCTGAATAAACAGCATATCCTGAACCATCAAATTCTACTGTTCCTCCTGATAAATCTATATTAGAGTTTGCCCCTATAGATGCTGCTGCTGTTGATCCATTAACTACCTTTATATAGTTGTTTTTAGCATTAACAACTCCACCATTTGTTGCCATAACTCCAAATCCAACATATCTGTCTGCATCATCTAATTTTGATCCTGTTATAGATATATTAGCACTTCCAGGAGTTGCTGCTCTATCAATTGTAATAACAGTATTAGCTCCTGAAGCAAAAGCAGCTCCTGTATCTTTTCCATTTCCAGTTGTTGGATTTGCCCCTACTTTTGAAACAACATTTAATTCCTTTGCTGTAATCTTTGCTCCACTTTCTCCATAAACAACTACTGAATCTTCTGTATTTGTAGCTGTTACTTTATTTACTGAAACTGTTTCTGCAGGACCAGAAGTCCCTCCTTTAACATAAACAGCCATATTTTTTACTCCACCTGTTACTGAAACATTACCTGTAGAAGTTACACTTCCCTTACCATTAATTAAAATACCAATATTTGTATTTCCACCATTTAAAGAAATTTCTCCTCCTCCAAGATTAAGTGCAACATCAGCATTAGGATATACTCCAACATTATTTTCAGTTTTATCATATATTCTTATCTGGTGGCTTGTAAGCTTCATAGGTGCATTGGCAATTATTCCAAAAGATCCTTCTATATTTTTATTTGTTCCACCACTTGGATTGATATTATAATCTGTTAAGTTTGTTCCATTAGTAGTTCCAGAAGCTGTAGAAGTTGTAAAATTCTGATTTCCTTTGCCAGTTTCTCCAATATCTACTGCAAAATTTCCAATTGTAGAACCATCTGTAGCAGCCCCATATAGACCTATACTTTTATCTCCAAATAACTTCAATGGCTTATAACTTCCAGCAGTTACAGTATTAGTTGAACTATTGAAAGCAAAGTTATCAGTAGTAAAATATAAATCATTATCAGAACCTGTTTTTAGGAAAATTCCAGCTGAATTTTCTCCATACATTTCTAACGTTCCTCTATTTACAATACTCAATGGTCTTCCTGCACCACTAGATCCAGATAGGAAAATAGAAGCTGTTTGAGTATATGTTTTTATGCTTCCTGTTGGTCCATTGTACATTATATGATGTACTCCAGTTCCATCAAGAGACATTACGAATACAGAAGTATATTTTTGAAAATAATTAGTTCCATTAAAATATGGTTGAAAGATTACCTCCCCTGTATTCATAGCTATAGCTTTTCTTCCTGCTGAACTATGGTCATAATGGTTAGTAAGAGAAGTGTTTCCTCCTTCAATAACTATTTTTCCACTATTTATCCATGTATATCTATCTGAAGCTGCTGTTGTATTTTTTGTTGTTCCATAAGTCCAGTTAATATTATTTCCAGCATCATCATAAGCCGCTAAAATGGCAGTTTTATTACTCAATCCATTAGTTCCAGTATCTAATCCTGTTCTTTGACCTGCTGGTGCAGCAGCTCCATGAATATCCATATGTACAAATTCTCCTAGGTTAGAAGTTGCATTTTCCATTCCTCTAGTATAAAGAAATGTTGCATTGCTTAACATTGTTGATTGAGCTCCTGACCCAACCAATTTTTGAAACCCTAGTTGAGATCCACCAGAAGCTGTAGAAGTTCTAGCTAAACCGCTCCATGTCAATCCTGATCCAACGTCTGCATGAAGATCACTTTTAGCATCTCCTATAGCCCAGACATTAGCTCCACTATATCCAGTATATTCATATGTCCATGTATTAGCAGTATTTCTGACTAAATTAAAATTTCCACCTTTAATTGCAACCATTTCTATAACACCATTACTTAAAGTTCTAGTATCAATATGATTAGCTGTTCCATTTCCATTTGAAACAACATTTGAAGCAAACGATGGAATAGTTGGTGGTACAATAACTGGGATACTTGGTGCTGTTGGTGCTGTTACAGTAGTTGGCTCAAATCCTGTTGGTGTTGCTGGTGCTGTAACATTTATATTTTTATCACTTGGTGTTGTTGGTGTTGTTATTGTTGGTGCTGTTACTGTTATTTTATCTACAGCTCCTGGTGTTGTAACTGATACATTTACTCCACTTGGTGCTGTTGGCACTGCAACCACTGGTGCTGTTACTGTTGGCATTGTTGGCATTGTTGGACTTACTGTTCCTGGCAATGCTCCAAGATTTACAGTTGGTGCTGATACACTTACTGATACACTTGGATTAATCATTGGAAGTTCAGGTTCAATTGGTTTTATATTAGCTCCAACTTCAATTGTTTCTCTGAATACTTCATTATCTACAGCTACTCCATTTCCAGACATTATTTTATCTTTTCCAACATTTCCAGTTGCTCTAAACAGACTTCTTCCACTCTTTGTTCCATAATGTTTATTTATTGCGTCTATTGTTTCTTTAAATTCTTTATCTGTTCTGTCTTTCACTTTTCCATTATCTAAATACTGATAAGTAAAAAAGACCTGTGTACTGTTGAATAAAGGTTTTGAATAAAAGTCTCCTTTTCTTACAAGTTCCACAAAATCTGAATTATATTCTTTTATTAATCTTTCATTTTCTGCTATTTTTCTTTTTATTTCTTCTCGTTCTGTTTGTATCCTAGTTAAAAGATCGCTTTTAGTTTCCTGTATTTCCTCTGCTGTTATTCCTGCACCTAAAGATATTCCTCCTGTTATCATGAAGGCTATCAAAAGCGAAAGAGAATAACTGACCTTTCTTTTCAAAAATCTCTTTAAAGATTTTTCAATGTCATTTTTTCTCATAAAATCTTCCCCCTATTTAATTTCCTGCTCTTACTTTCTGTTCCATTCTATCTAATCTACTCAAGTATTCATTAAGCTTCTCATTTTCAAGTAAAAGAAGTTCAATCTCATTATTGTTTGAATTAAACTCATCATATACCTCATCAAATTTCTGGCTCAAAAATACTCTGTTTTCATCAGGTTCCATCCCCAAAACCTCTTCTAGTTTTATAATTTCCTCTTCTTCCATTTTCAGAAAAGCCATTCTTTCCTTACCTATTTCAAAAGCTGCTCCAGCTGCTGCTATTCTGGCTTCAGGATTATTTTCACTTCTAAATACTTTTTCTTCCAGAGATTCATTCATATCTCTTCTGATATCTTCAAGTATTTTTTTCCCTTTTTTTTCTTCAGCTTTTTCTGCTGCTATTCTGGCTTTTTCCTCTTCAGCTTTTGCTTTTTCAGCATCTTCAATAGCTTTTTGTTTTGCCTTTTCCTCTGCCTGTATTTCTCTTCTTATCTGTTCAAGAACTTTTTTCCCCTCTTTTTCACTTACTTCTTGTGAATAAAGTGCAGTTGTTAAACAAGATAGAAAAAGAAATACTGTGAACATTTTTTTCATATCTCTTTCCTCCTTAAGAATAAATTACTTTTTAAGATGTTTTAGTTTTTTAAAAATAAAAGTCTATCCCTCCTTTTTTATAAAATGACAAACAAATATTCTAAAAATATGGTTTTTAGAATTGATTCATTCCAAAAATTGATAATTATTTTTGTTTACATTTTTCTTTAATTAAGTTAATTATAGCATGATATTTTTTTACATACAAATAAAAATATATTATTAATCAATTATTTTTTTAATATTCATATATATTTTAGATTTATAGATATTATTTGTTAAAAATATTTTTATACAAATATGTACTTATTTTTTGAATATATAATAAATAAAAGCGACTAAATTATATTGATTTATAAAAAATAGAGGTATTAGATATCAAATGTAAAAAAATGAAATTATTAAAATATTATAAGTGTTTTAAAAAAGCTATTAAAAAAAGTATTCCAGAATAGAATAAAGAGAGAGTTGAAAAAAATATATAAAGTATAGAATTTTAGACAAAAACAAGATATAAAGGATTAGTAAAATATTGGCTTACATTTAATGAAATTGATAGTGTATTCAGACATCCTTTTACAACATTAGGTACTTATCCACAGCATATAAAAAATGAGTGGGAGAGAAAGAATATTACAGTTCACTTTGAAAAAGAAGATGAGGAAGTCTTAAAGAAATATACTGTTGACTATGTGGCATTTAGTTATTACATGAGTAAAATTTCAAGTATAAATGAAGAGGGAAAAAAAAGAGTAAGTGGAAATATAAGCAGTAGATATTTATAGTAGAAAATGGATTGGGGTATAATGATACTATTGGAGCTGATGGAGCTATTCAAGATGATTATCGTATTCAATATTTTAAAGAACATATTTCAGCTGAATGGTATAAAAAGTAATAGCTACTAAGGGAAATAATCTTTTAGATTAAATAATATTATTTTAGGAAGTCTGATATATTAGACTTCCTTTTTATCATTTTAACTATACAATACATTAAAATTTTCACTCTAGTTTTATTTCAATTTTCTTATTTTTAAATAAAAAAGACAGAGATTTATATTATTATCTCCATCTTATCTCTAAGATTTTAAATACAATATATTTTCTCTGTCTTTTTATTGATTATTTCATTTTTTTAGACATTCTAAATCTTACTGTCTTCTTTGGATAGATTTTCATTAGTTCTCTTGTTACTGGATTTGATATTATTCTTGGTTTTCTTTCCTTTATTTCAAATATTCCTATATTTATAAATATTAATGAACGGCTTTTCTGCAAAGCCTCCTGTACTGTTTCAAGAAATATATCTATTTCTTTTAGTGCCTTTCTTTCTGATATTTCTCCATTACCCATCTCACTGTATACTTTTGCTAATTCTCTTTTATTCATCAGTACCAGCTCCATTTACTATATCCTGTAATCCTGCTCCTGCTTTAAATCTTATCTTTTTCTTAGCTTTTGTATAACCAACTTTATCCATTTTAGGTATCACTATTTTTCTTGACCTTACCTCTTTTTGCTCAAATATTCCCCAATTTTTAAAGGTTATTTTATTCTCTTCATCTAAAGCTTTCTGCAGTACTTTCCAAAATAAGTCTATTTTTTCTTTCACTTCTTTATGATTTTTACTTTTATTTCTCTTTTTATAAAATCTTATAAATTTTCCTTCTGTCATAACTTCCCCCTTGAAATATCATGATTACTTGTTGAGTTAAAAGGCTGGCTATTCATCAGCCAGCCTTTCACTTTATAATCTTTAGAACTTATACCCTAATCCTGCTCCTACTATCCATTCTCCTTTTGTCTTATTCTTTCCTGATTGATTATCTGAATCTCCTTCTACTGCATAAGTTCCTTTTACATCAAATAGTACTCCATTTTCAAGTTCAAGAGCATATTTTGCATTTAATCCTATGTTCTGTTCATTTTTGTGAGCAACCAGTATATCAAAGTCGCTTCCACCTTTAAATCTTCCTGTGATAAACTCCTCATCTGCTCCATCAAGTATTCTTGTGTAGCTTACTCCTGCTGAAAGTGTACTCTTTCCTTTTTCATGAGGTATAACTTTCTTCAAGTCTGCTCCTATTTTAGCTGATGTATAGTCAAATGATTTTGAATCAGTTTCTATTGCTAGAGTTTGATTTCCTTCATCTGCACCATCTTGATCTATGTATGTATATGATAAAGTCCCATATGGTTCTAAGAATAGGTTATCTCCAATATTATATGAATATCTTCCATTCAAATAGATATCATATGTCATATCATTGTAATTATCAGAATATTTTACTGCTGACATTTCTGTATCACTTGCTACTTTGTTTACTGCCAGTCTGTCTGCATCATAATCTCCATATTGGAATCCTGCTCCTGCTGTTACTTTTAGATTTCCTACATATTTCTTTGCATAAGCTCCCAGATACAGCGTGCTTCCATCAACTTTAGACCCATTAGACAAGTCAGATTTAAGTTTATTCCCTCCTATCACTACTCCAGAAGTAAGTGTATCAGATACTCCATATTCTCCTAACATATATGCTCCTGTAATTTTTGTATCTGCATCCATATCAGAACTTCCTATGTCATAAGTATAGTAACCTTTTCCATAGTAAGTATCTTTAGTTCCTCCATCTACATGAGTAAGTCCTCCATGTATCATCCATTTATTTGTTTCTGGTTTGAAAATATTTTCTGTTACTATATCTCTGAACATTCCTACAGATTTTCTTGAAAGTTCACTAGAATATGAGTAAGGATTTCCTGCATAAATATCATTTAAATATCCTAAGAATGTTGATAATTTTTCATCATCATCTACATTGAAATTTCCTAATTCATCTACTGAAAGAATACTATGATATACTTCATTCAATTTTTTATAACTTATATCTGTAGGAAGATCAACTTTAGATGTAATTATCACTTCATTATTGCTTCCTTCTACTCTTTTTACTGAATGGAGTAATGATGTAGTCCCAAAAGTTACATCTTCTTTTTGAAATAATCCTTCATAATCTGTAACTAAGCTGCTACCTAATTGAGTCCCCCCAAAACTTATTATACTGCTATTCCCTGCTCCATTTAGTGCCAGCAGCAGTTTTCCTCCTTTTGAAGATATAGTTCCATCATTTCCATACAATGCATGACCTACAATCTTACCTGCATCTCCTGAATCCCCTAACTTACTTGTATCTATTCTTAAAGTAAGTATTCCTCCTGCTCCTATTGCTATATTTTCTGCATCTGTTACTGTTAAATCTCCCACACTTCCATCATCTTTAACAGTTTTTTCAAATAGAGTTACATTTGTATTTATATTCATCTTTTCAAATCCTGATATGTTATGATGAATATTTATTCCACCATTAGCTGCATCTCTTGCTGCTGGTGAATTAAAACTAAGAGTGTCACTTCCCATTTCTCCATCAAGAGTTCCATTAATAATACTTCCTGCTTCTACTGTAAGGGTATCATTATCAGCTCCCATAGCTATATTTCCATTAATTATTGTCCCTTTAGTAAGAGTAAAAGTATCATATCCTGCTTTCATATCTATATTTCCATTTATTATAGTATTTTGAGTTCCTTCTCCTCCACCTACATACTCAACTTCTCCTGATTGAAGTATCAAGGTATCTCCATTGTCGCTTCCTGATACTGTTATATTATTTGTTTCATCTGTCCCGCCATTTACTGTTGTTCCTGATAATGTAAGCTGACCATTTGCTCCTTCAAAAGCAACTGCTGTTCCATAAGCATTTATTATTGAACCTTTTACCTCTCTGTCTGTTCCAATAACTTTTAATGTCTTATCTTTTCCATTTAGTATAGTGTTATCAAATTCAGTAGGATTAGATAAAAATACAAAACTATCTGTTGATGTTCCTGAACCTGATCCTCCTCCTTGGATATTAGCATTTTTTATTGTCATATTTCTTTTTATTGGGTCTCCATTTTCATCATAACCTACAATTATTTCTGTTGGTAAATCCATTAGACTAGCATAATCAGAACCATTACTTACTATTCCACTAGCTTCGTCAATCTCTAGTCCATAATATTTTTCACTTGATATTGTCCCACTATTAGTTACAACGGAACTTCCTTTTGTTGCTAATATTCCATAGTTATTAAAATTAGTTATTATTCCAACAGTATCATTCTGTACAGCATTAGTTTTTCCATAAATAACTCCTGTATTTGTTATTGCATCTATTGTTACATTAGGAGCATTATAAATTCCAATACCTTTAGATAATGCAGATGTTCCTATTATTAAACCACTATTTGCTATGCTTTCTATACTTCCCATTACACTACTATTAATTCCATAACCATTTCCACCATTTCCTGTAGCTGTTCCTGTTATTAAGCCATTATTTACTAGGCTTCCTATGGTACCTCCTGAATTATAAATTCCTATCCCATGCATCATATCTCCTGTACCACTTCCTGTTATTGAACTGTTGTTTATTAGACTTTCTATAGTACCAGCATTATAAATTCCATGCCCATGTCCCATATTTCCTATAACTGCTCCATTATTTACTAGGCTTCCTATGTTACTTTTTGAGGCACTATGAATTCCCCTACCATACCCTTCTCCTGTTCCTGCTATTGAACCGTTATTTACTAGGCTTTCTATACTTCCTGCATTATTATAAATTCCATAACCAGTTCCATCACTTCCTGCTGTTCCTGCTACTGAACCATTATTTATAAGTTTAAATGCTCCTAAATCTCCTTCTAATTTTAATCCATATCCAATTTGGATAAAACTTGACACATCATTATCTGTTCCTGATAATGTTATATTATTTACATAAGTTTTAGTATCTGCATTCCAAATATTTTCATCAGTATATGGATTATCTTCATTCCAACTCTCTCCACTTCCAGTGGAATTTCCATCTATACTAAATTTTATTCCCTCATCATTTTTTATCCATAAATATTCATCTGCTCCTATTGCTACAGTACATGAAAGTAAAAATCCTACTACTGCTCCTATTGTTATATTTCTTCCTCTTTTTTTGTTCCCACTTTTTACAGCCTTCATAATTTTTTCTATCATCTTTTCCCTCCATAAAATTTAATTCAATTCTAAAGTAAAAACTCATTATAATATTCTTAAATTGGTATAAAAAAATCCTAATTCTCTTCAATAAATGTTCGCATTTATACATAAACAAGCACTGATGAGTATTTTTCAATTTTAAAGAATATTATTTGCAGATTAACTATTGACTTTTAATCAAATTTAGAGTATTATCTATCATAGATGTTAAGTATCCAAAATATGGTTTAAAGGTTTTTTAGAAACAAGTAAGTAGTTAGTGTTCTCTTTTATGTATAAAAGAGAACTTTTTTTATTTCTTTTTCTTCTGCTGAAATCTCAAGATTTTCCACTTCAAAGGAGCTTTTTATATTTTTTCTTTTAGAAGCTATCTGAAAAAATTCTTTGTAACATAAAAAAATACAGAGATTTTACTCTCTGCATTTTATTTTTTCTTTCAGCTTCTATTCTTTTTTACCAGCTGTTCCTCTATCCTTTGTTTTAGTCCCCAGCCATTTGCAGATATTGTGAAGCTCTCAAAATTATTCCATCAAAAAAATCAAGCTCCTTGTATAAATTAAAATTTTATTTCCAATTCTTCTATTGAGAACTTCTCCCCCTTCCACTTTGTCATAAATAGTATTTTTATGTCTTTTAAAATACTTGGCTGCATCCTCTATTGTTGCCCATTCTCCAAGTTGTTCCACCATTTTCTCCACCAGCAGTTTATCAAAATTTGAAAGACTTCCTAATTTTTGACACATATAATCTTCTCTAGTCATTTTCACTTCTCCTTTTTTGTTTTTCTTTTGTATACTCTCTTCCCATTTTTCCTCTTAAATTTTTTAAGATATAAATTCTGCAAATCTCTTCTGCATCATTCCTCTAGATACTTTCTCATCTTATTTTGCTCCATTGAGCAAGTCTTTTATAAAGTCCCCTGTAGTATTCTCATATGCTGGTCTTTCAAACTCTTTCTTGTTCTCATAGGTATTCTTTGCTCTATTTGCTTTACCTTTAAAATTTCCATTTTCAAATTCTTCTTCCTGTTTCTTATCATGAACTTTTTTATCTTCCCCTGTGTGTGTATTATTTATATCTTCTATTCTTTTATTATCTTCTAAATAAAGACTATCTTCTGATGGCTCTAAAAATTCGGGAACGGTTTTATCAGTAATGGTATTCTCGTCACTGATTTTTTGTTCATTGGTAAATTTTTCCATTTCTTCTATATTTTCAGGAGTGAATATTAATCTTTTCCCTTTAAATTTCCCCTTGTTTCTCTCTTCCACAAGCTGTATCACTTTTAGGTTTTCAAATATTTTTAATCCTTTGGGGATCCAATCCTTGCTTAAACTGCTGTATTTAATTATTGTTTGAGTGTAGTATTTGATATCTTTCCCATTAAAATCACTGTAGATTTCTGTAAGAGTTAAATACAAATTTCTAAGTTTGTCATGTTCCTTTCCCTCATACTGACACCTTAGCAACCGCAGTATTTTTTTCTCCTGCCAGCAGAATGGCTGGTTCTTTGTGCTTCTTTTGTTATCCATCTTTCACTCCTTCAAGTTTATATTAATATCTACTAATTTTTTTATAACTAATACTTTTTTTATAATCTTTTTTTAATTTTTTTAAACTTTTTGCAAATGTTACGATTCATATATTAGCATAACATTCTATTCTTGTATATAGCAGAATCAAGTCTTGAAATAAAGAACAGAATAAAATATATTATAATTATTTATGATATCTCTCTTAATCAATTTTATCTTATTGATATTTTTTAAAGCATTTTTTTAATGATTTTTTTATTTTTCTATTTTAAAAAATTCATTATTTTTGTCACAACTCCTAAAAAAAGTCTGAAGCCTATTTTAATATTAAAACTATCTTTTTATGAAAAATTATCTACCAAAACAAAAAATCACCCACAAGGTGAATTTCCCTCATGGGTGACGATTTTTTTATTAAAATATTTTTTTATTTAATTTTTATAATTTCAACTAAATTTTTTATTATGCATTTACTTCAGCAATTTTTTCCTTTTTTAAACTTTTAAAAAATGCTAAAGTACATACTGCTGACAATACTAATCCACAAATCAATCCAATCATTTCTATAGTTGCTACTGGTGTTCCTTGGAAGAATCTTACAAATCCTTCTGGAGCTATAACTATATAGTCAGTAACAACTACAGTCATAAACATCGCTGGAATAAGAGCTATATAATAATTTTTTCCATGATTATTTAAATATTTAGCTGCTGCCCAAAGTGCTATTGTAGCAAGTGTTTGGTTAGACCAGCTGAAGTATCTCCATAAGATATTAAAATCTATAAAACATAGTGCAATACCAACTATAAATAAAGGAATAGCAACCATAAATCTATTCGCAATTGGACCTTGTTTATATCCAATTGCATCTGCTATTGTAAGTCTTGCACTTCTAAATGCTGTATCTCCTGATGTTATTGGACATGCAACAACTCCCAATAGAGCCAATGCTCCTCCAACTCTTCCTAATACTGTATTTGAAATTCTATTTACTACAACTGCTGCTCCACCATGTCCTAATGCTTCTCCAAGTCCTGGAGTTCCACCAAAGAAACTCATTGCTGCTGCTGCCCATACTAAAGCTACAACACCTTCTGAAATCATTGCACCATAGAATACTTTTCTTCCTTCTGATTCATTTTCAAGACATCTAGCCATCATAGGAGATTGAGTAGCATGGAATCCACTGATTGCTCCACAAGCTATTGTTATGAATAAATAAGGGAAAATTGATTGTTTTGCTGGATGGAAATTATGAAGAGAAATTTCTGGGATATGATATCCTTGAACTACTATTCCAATTCCAATTCCTACTGCCATTACTAATAATGCTATACCAAATATTGGATAAATTCTTCCTATTATTTTATCTATTGGCAATACAGTTGCTGCTAGATAGTATATTATTATAATACCAATAAGTACCATTTTATCAATTCCTGTAAGATCATTTAAGATAGCTGCTGGACTTGTTATAAATACAACTCCAACAAGTACTAGAAGAATAATTGAGAAAACTACCATAAGTTTTCTTGCTCCGCTACCAAGATTTTCTCCAACTAATTCTGCAACACTCGCTCCATCTTTTCTTAGAGACATCATCCCAATTAAGAAGTCATGTACAGCCCCTGCAAATATACATCCAAAAACGATCCATAAAAATGCTGCTGGTCCCCACATTGCTCCTGCTACAGCCCCAAATATAGGTCCTGTTCCAGCTATATTTAGAAACTGAATAAGAAACGCTTTCTTCCATCCCATTTCTACATAGTCCACACCATCACTTAATCTTTTTGCTGGCGTTCCTCTATTTGGCTCAATACCAAATATACCTTCAACTATTTTTCCATAAACTAAATATCCTACTATTAGAGCTATTATTGAAATAATAAAACTAAACATAAATCTGCCTCCCATTTTTATATTTTATACATGATACAAACATTATTCTATCATAGATAATACACTAAAAGCTTTTAAAAAGAATGGATTGTTCTTTAAAAGGCTAAAATCAATACTTAAAATGCAAAAATAAATGCTTTAATATTACTTTTTATATTCTATTCTTTGTGGTATAATTTTTATGTCTGTTAGGGAGGAGGATAAAATTGTTAAAATTAACCAGCCACTTATTAAATAATTTAGGGTATATTATTGCAATAGCTTTCTTTTTTACAAAATTTAAAAGTGCCAAGAATATATTCACAAGAAAAAAATACAGCCAAAAAGATATTCTTCTTCTTTCAATGTTCTTTTCAGGACTTGCTATAATTGGTACATACACAGGAGTAGATTATCGAGGTGCAATAGTAAATGTCAGAAATATTGGTGTAGTTGTTGGAGGTATTCTTGCTGGTCCTGAAGTAGGTATCATGGTTGGTCTTATTGCTGGTATTCACAGATTATTTGTAGATGCAAGCTCTATAACTACAATTCCATGTGCTATTGCTACAATGTCAGGTGGTTTCATCACTTCTCAACTTTACAAAAAAACTAATGAAAAAAACTGTTATCTTTATGGCTTTCTTGGTGGATTTATAGTAGAAAATCTCAGTATGATATTAATACTTGTACTTGGTTCAGATTTTGAACTGGCAAAAGATATAGTTTCTAAAATATATTTTCCAATGATACTTGCCAATGCTGTTGGAGTATCAATTGTAATTCTTATTATTCAGGACATAATTTCTGAAAAAGAAATTATAGCTGGTAAACAAGCAAAATTAGCTCTTGAAATAGCTAATAAAACTCTTCCTTATTTTAGAAAAGGGGAGTCGATGAATGAAATATGTAAAATAATTTTAAATTCTTTAGAGGCTAAAGCAGTTGTAATAACTAATGATAAATATATTATTGCCAGCTATGCTGAATCTGATGAATTTAAAATAGATCATACAGATATAAGAAGCGAAGCTACAAAGCTGGTATTAAAAACTGGAAAAGTTCTTGTTCTGGGAGAAGAAAATGGAATAAAAGATTTTCATTGTATTTCAGGAAAAATAAAATCTTGTATAATCTCTCCTCTTTTTCAAGGAGAAAAAATAGTATCTGGAACTCTTAAAATATATTTTGATAAAGCTGAAAATATCACTGCTAGGAATCAATATCTGGCTGAAGGACTTTCTCTGCTCATTTCTACACAGTTAGAAATCAGTACTGTTGAAAATTTTAAAGCTATGGCAAGAGATGCTGAACTGAAAGCTTTACAGACACAGATCAATCCACATTTTTTATTTAATGCACTTCATGCTACTGCTTTCTTTGTAAGAATGGATCCTGCAAAAGCAAAAGAGGTAATAATTGATTTGTCAACATATCTCCGTTATAATTTAGAAAATGCTTCAAAAGTGGTATCCCTTGATATGGAACTTACTCAAGTAAAAGCTTATGTTAATATAGAAAAAGCCCGTTTTGGAGAAAAAATTTCAGTAGAATATAATATAGAAGAAGGACTAGAAAACATAAAAATACCTAGCCTTACTATACAACCTCTTGTTGAAAACAGTATAAAACATGGTCTGTTAAAACAAAGAGAGGGAGGGCATGTATATATCACAGCAAAGAAAAAAGATAAAGGATGTATTGTCACTATTGAAGATGATGGTATTGGTATAGACCCTAAAATGATAGAAGAATTAGATGAAAGAATGGAAAAAAGTATTGGACTTAAAAATGTTCATAACAGAATTAAATTAATGTATGGAAAAGGATTAGTTATCGAGTGTCTGAAAAAAGGAACAAAAACATCCTTTTATATAGAATAGGAGGTAGTGATGCTAAAATGTATAATTGTAGAAGATGAATTTCCAGCTAGAGAAGAATTAAAATTTTTTATAGAAAAACATGAAGAAATAGAACTTGAAAAAGAATTTGACAGTCCTTTAGACGCTCTTAAATATCTTCAGGATAATAAAATTGATATAATTTTTCTAGATATAAATATGCCTGAATTAGATGGAATGAGTCTTGGAAAAATTCTTTCTAAACTTAATGAAAATTTAAAAATAGTATTTATTACAGCCTATAAAGAATATGCTGCAGAAGCATTTGAAATCAAAGCTTTTGATTATCTTTTAAAACCTTATTCAGAAAAGAGAATAAATGAGGTTTTAGAGAATCTTACCAAGGAAAGAAAGTCAGAGCACATAAAAGATATCAGTAAAATCAATAAAGTTACTGTTACATCTGGAGATAAAATGTATGTTATTTCCATTAATAATATTTACTATATTGAAGCTGGAGAAAAAGAAAGTATGGTTTATACTAAAGATAATTCATATTCTTCAAAAATAAAAATATCTAAATGGGAAGAAATGCTCCCTAAAAATAAATTCTATAGAACACATAGATCATACATGGTTAACCTTGATAAAATAACAGAGGTTGAACCTTGGTTTAATGGCACTTATGTATTAAAAATACAAGACTTAAAATTTAAAATACCTGTGAGCAGAAATAATATAAAAGAGTTTAAAGAAATATTGGTTATAAAATAAAGTTCTATAGAAATAGCAATACAAAAGAGGAGGATGAATCAACATCCTCCTTTTTATTATTTTTCTTTTTTTGAATTATCCCCAGTTATTGAGAGTTCTGGCATATTTATAGATTTTGCTATATCATTTGCCATCTTAAAAGCTGGAATAGCTCTTGTTATATCTGTTACTATTCCCGCTATTTGATTCCCAGCTCCATTACCTCCATCTGATATCCCTGTTCCTCCATCACCAGATATAATATTTAAGCTGTTGATATCTATATTTGCAACTGCATCTGCCTGAGCTTTAGCTAATTGAGGCAGTATCTCAATAAGTTTAAGTCCCATAATTCCTGATTGTCCATATACTTCTAAAAGTTTTTTCTCTGCTTCAGCTTTTTTCTCAATAGGTAATGCAACTTTGATTGCATCTGCTTCTGCCAAAGCTTTTAATTTATCTGCTTCTGCTCTTGCCTCTATTAATATTGCATCTGCCTTTATTTTAGCTATTTCTAATTGATTATCTGCTTCAAGTTTTTTAAGTTTAAGTTCTGTAATTTTTTCTATCTCAAGTTTTTCATTATATACTTTTGTTTCTACTATCTCTTTTGCTCTCTGAGTTTCCAGTGCAACTTCTGCCTGTTTCTTAACAGTCTCCTTAGACTTATCTGCTATCTCTTGCTTTAAACTTTCTTCTTGAAGTTTAATTTCTTTTTCTTTGTCCAGCTCTTTTAAATTAATAGATTTTTCAGTTTCTATTCTATAAAGATTTTGAGCTTTTTGAGATTCAGATTCCATTCTCTTTTCCTCAGCCATTTTATTCTGAGTAGCATTTGTTTGAATTAGTTCAGCTTTGATTGTTTCCTCTGTTATTACTGCTCTAGTTTTTGATACCTGTATCTGTCTTATTTTATCCTGTTCAGTAACAGCTATATCTCTTTGAGCATTGGCTTCTGCTACTCCTACATCAGATTTTCTCTGTTGTTCTGCCACAGCTATCTGTGCATCTGAAGTTGCAAGAGCTGATGCTTTTTTACCAAGCATTTCTGTAATTCCATCCATATCTTTTATCATCTTGATATTATAGTTAATTAAATCAAGTCCTAGTTTACTAAGTTCTTTTTCTGCATTTTCACTAACTTTTGTCATTAATAGAACTCTATCTTGTAATAAATCCTCAAATTCCATTTCTGATATGATAGTTCTTGTCTGACCTGTAAGTATTTCCTTAGCTAGTGTACATATTTCATTATCATTAAAACTTAGCAATCTGTGCGAAGCTATAACTCTTTCTTCTGGTGAACTAGATATAGCAAAAGTAGCATCTGCTTCCACTACTACTCTGATTTTATCATTAGATACTACATTTGAATCCTCCCTCAAATCTATATCTATATTCATAGGTTTCAAATTAAGCTTTTTACATCCTTGAACTATTGGCAGTATAAAAGTACCATTGGATGTTATTATCTTATTTCCACCAAGACCATACTTTACAAGAATAACATCATTGGGACATTTTCTATATATAAGAACTGCTCCCCCTATCAATATAATTCCTAAAAAAACAACTAAAGAAACTCCTAGACCTAAAAACATAATTTCCTCCCCATAGTTTATATTTCCATATTTTATTCAATCAAAAAATAAAATATATTCCTATTTTAATATACACTATTTATTTATTAAAGTCTATATTTTATATATTTTTAATATTTATATATAAAAATTTATATTTTAACATCTAAAAAATACTTTAAAATCTAATTTAAAAGATAATAAACAAAAATATAATTATAGATTATTTTATTCTTCACTATTCAGACACAAAAAAATCAAAATTTAAAATAATATTTTAAATATTTAATCAATATTTTATTTTATTTTTTTTTATCTAAATATTATATTTTTTAAAATTTATTAAATATTTATCTATGCCTTAATTTTATATTTTAATAAAAATTATTTCATCATACAAAATTATTTTGAAATAACTAAAAAAATAGTTGATATTTTTTATTTTATAGTGTATAATAATATTATAATCAATGGCATACAAAAATAATTTTACTACGATTATTTAGAGGAAGTATTTATACTTCCTCTTTTTATATTAAAAACTTAAAAATATAATTTCTAAACATATTAAAACTGGTAAATCTAAATAAAATTTTTGCATAAAAAAACACCCTCCATCTTAGTTATCTAAAATTTTAGGTGCAATATATTTTCTATTCTTTTTTATTATTATTCTTTTTTTTCTTCCTGTTTAACCATACGAGATTTCAAATCCTTCACTACTTTAAATGCTATTACAGTTCCTAATATAAAAGTGCATACATCAGCAAAAGGCTGACATAGTTGTAACCCTCTTATTCCTCCAACTCTTGGGAATATGAATAATACTGGAATAAGGAATATTCCTTGCCTTCCCATTGCTACAAGAGTTGCCATGAATCCATATCCAATAGATTGAGTTAGCATATTTGCCATTATTATGCATGCCTGTATTGGAAGAGTCATACATTGAAATCTCAACGCAAGAGCACCTATCTCTATAACTTCAAGATCTGTTTTTCTAAACAGAGCTAGAATATTTGGAGCAAATATAAAACACACAGTTCCTAGAACAGTTAAAAGAATCACTGCAACTTTTAAACAAAAATGATAAGCTTCCAATACTCTGTCATATCTTTTTGCTCCATAATTAAATCCACATACTGGTTGAAATCCTTGTCCAAATCCTATCAAGCTTGAATTAATAAACATCATTATCCTTGATACTATTGACATAGCTGCGATAGCTGCATCTCCAAAAGGGGAAGCACATACATTTAATGCAACAGCTGCCATACTTGCAAGTCCCTGCCTTGAAAGAGTTGGAAATCCTGCACGAAATATCTCTTTATACATAGTGAGTCTAAATTTAAAGCTACTTAATTTTATAGTTACATGTTCTTTGTTTTTATTACACATATACATCAATATTGAAAAACTTATAAATTGGCTTATTATGGTAGCCAAAGCAGCTCCAGATATTCCTAAATTCAATTCAAATATGAATATTGGATCAAGGACCATATTAAGTATTCCTCCAGTTCCTATTCCAATCATTGAATAAAAAGCATTTCCTTGAGAACGTATTATATTATTCAGCACAAAAGAACAGCACATATAAGGTGTAGCTATAAGAATATATTTAGCATAATCTTTTGCATAAGGAGCAATTGTTTCTGTAGCTCCGAGCATTCTTACAAATTTATCCAGAAATAATAATCCTAGAATAGCTAAAAAAGCCCCTAAGATTAGAGCTGTAAAAAAAGCTGTAGCTGCTGCTTCATGAGCTCCCTCTCTATCCTGCCTTCCCAAGCTTCTCGATATATAATTTCCGCTTCCCATTCCCAAAGTAAATCCAATAGCCTGTATCATTGCCATTACAGAAAAATTTATTCCTACAGCAGCTGAAGCTGAAGTTCCTATTTGACTTACAAAAAATGTATCTGCCATATTATAAATAGAAGTTACTAACATACTTATTATAGTAGGTATAGCCAGTCTTGGTATTAATTTTGATATTTTTGTTTCCGTCATCTTTATAAACAAATCATTTTGTGCCATATTCTCCCCCAATACTCCAAAATTTTGTTTTTATAATTTTATTACTATTCATATACATATAGTTTAATATATATTTTGACTTCTGTATTCCATTAAAACTGTATTCTGCCAAATATCATTTTTATCCTTTGCTATCTTTTCTCTATAACCTACTTCACGGAATCCACATTTTTTATGGAGTTTTAAGCTTGCTTTATTTGCTTGAAATATTGAAGATTGCAAAGTCCAGATTCCATTTTTTTCTGCTTCATCTTTTATCTTATTTAAAAGAAATTCACCAAGTTTTTTTCCTTGATGAGCTTTATCAATATATATACTTACTTCAGTTACTCCACAATAGTCTATTCTGCTGGATGTGGGACTGAGCGCTGCCCAACCTACTACACTGCCGCTATTATGACATAATATAAATCTGCATGCTTTCAAATGTGAACTTTCCCATGATTTCTTATCAGGTAAATCTTTTCTGAATGTAGATATTCCTGATTCTATTCCCTGTTTATATATTTTCAGTACATCTTCCCAATCTTTATCTTCCATTTCTCTGATAAAATATTCCATATAATCCCCCTTTGATCTTTATAATAGAATTTTATCATATAAAAACAAAAATTTCTAAACTATTATATCTCCAACTGTCATATTCAAATATTTTATTAAATCTTTTGGTGATATTATAATCTGAATTCCTCTCATTCCACCACTTACAAATATTGTATCCTTTGTTGCAGCTGACTGATGTATAAATGCTTTATGTTTTTTCTTTATCCCAACAGGTGAACATCCCCCTCTAATGTATCCAGTCATATTAAAAAGTTCTTTCATTTCTAACATTTCTACTTTTTTATCTCCAGATAGTTTTGCTAATTTTTTTAAATCAATATTATCACTTCCAGGAATACAGGCTACCAGCATTTCTCTTTTTTCATTTAAAAGTATTAAAGTCTTAAATATCTTTGTTATATCCTGCCCTGTTTTTATTGATACAGATATTGCACTTAGATCATTCTCATCTACTTCATATTCTACATATTCATATTTTATTTTATTTTTATCCAGTTCTCTCATTGCATTAGTTTTCTTCATAATGACCTCCAGAAAAAATTTTCCAAAAAATAAAAAAATGGCGCTTCCTAATGGACTTGAACCATTGACACTGCGGTTAACAGCCGCATGCTCTACCGACTGAGCTAAGGAAGCACTCATTTGAGCTTGGCAAGTTCCTATCCTCCCGGGAGGCTTCCCTCCAAGTACTTTCAGCGTTTACGGGCTTAACTTCTGGGTTCGGAATGGGACCAGGTGTACCCCCGCAGCTATTCTTACCAAGCTGTGTCTTTATTTTTTCTAATAGACACTTGAAACTATATAGTAGCATACGCTTTCGCGCTTTCAATCTTTAGGTTAAAACTTTGACTTATTAGTATTGGTCAGCTAAAAGCCTCGCAGCTCTTACACCCCCAACCTATCAACCTTCTAGTCTCGAAGGAGTCTTAAAGAATACTTATCTTGAAGCTGGTTTCCCGCTTAGATGCTTTCAGCGGTTATCCGTTCCAAACGTGACTACCCAGCTGTGCCACTGGCGTGACAACTGGTACATCAGAGGTTTGTCCATCCCGGTCCTCTCGTACTAAGGACAGATCTTCTCAATATTCTAACGCCTACAGTGGATAGGGACCGAACTGTCTCACGACGTTCTGAACCCAGCTCACGTACCGCTTTAATGGGCGAACAGCCCAACCCTTGGGACCTTCTCCAGCCCCAGGATGCGATGAGCCGACATCGAGGTGCCAAACTTTGCCGTCGATATGGACTCTCGGGCAAAATCAGCCTGTTATCCCCAGGGTAGCTTTTATCCGTTGAGCGACGACCCTTCCATTCGGAATCGCCGGATCACTATGTCCTGCTTTCGCACCTGCTCGACCCGTCAGTCTCGCAGTTAAGCTCTCTTATGCCATTGCACTCTGCGGTTGATTTCCATCCAACCTGAGAGAACCTTTGAACGCCTCCGTTACTCTTTCGGAGGCGACCGCCCCAGTCAAACTGCCCACCTAGCACTGTTTCCGTGGCTGCAAACCACAGATTAGAATTTCGACATTGAATGGTTGGTATTCCACCGACAACTCCAATACAGCTAGCGCCATATCTTCATAGTTTCCCAACTATCCTATACATGCAATGCCAAAACCCAATACCAAGCTACAGTAAAGCTCCATGGGGTCTTTCCGTCCTACTGTAGGTAACCGGTATCTTCACCGGTAGTACAATTTCACCAGGCCTCCCGTCAAGACAGCGCTCAAATCATTACACCATTCGTGCAGGTCGGAACTTACCCGACAAGGAATTTCGCTACCTTAGGACCGTTATAGTTACGGCCGCCGTTCACCGGGGCTTCAATTCGGAGCTCTCACTCCTCCTCTTAACCTTCCGGCACTGGGCAGGTGTCAGCCCATATACATCGCCTTACAGCTTAGCATAGACCTGTGTTTTTGTTAAACAGTTGCTTGAGCCTCTTCACTGCGACCCCCAAATGCTTCATAATGCGTAATTACTAACATCCAGGGGCACCCCTTCTCCCAAAGTTACGGGGCAATTTTGCAGAGTTCCTTAACGAGAGTTAGCCTGTCCGCCTTAGATTTCTCATCCTGACCACCTGTGTCGGTTTCGGGTACGGGCAGTTATACCTTAACGTTAGAAGCTTTTCTCGGCAGCGTGGGATTTGTGCATTCATCTTACGACTATATATCACACCTCAAGTCTAATCTAGCGGATTTTCCTACTAGACCACTCTACATGCTTTTACGGGAACTTCCGTTCTCCCGCGCACATACCCTTCTGCGTCCCTCCATCACAAAATATAACTGGCACAGAAATATTAATCTGTTTTCCATTCGCCTACGCATTTTAGCCTCGGCTTAGGTCCCGGCTTACTCAGGGAAGACAAGCTTTACCCTGAAAACCTTGGTCTTCCGGCGAGGGGGATTCTCGCCCCCTTTCTCGCTACTTATTCCTGCATTCTCACTTCTGATACCTCCAGAGTTGCTTACGCTTCTCCTTCAACGGCCTACAGAACGCTCTCCTACCAATTGCTTGCGCAATTCCACAGCTTCGGTTTATAACTTAGCCCCGTTACATTGTCGGCGCAGAGACTCTCGACCAGTGAGCTATTACGCACTCTTTAAAGGTATGGCTGCTTCTAAGCCAACCTCCTGGTTGTTTGTGAATCTCCACCTCCTTTCCCACTTAGTTATAATTAGGGACCTTAGCTGGTGGTCTGGGTTGTTTCCCTTTTGACAATGGAAGTTAATTCCCATAGTCTCACTCCTGAGCTTTGAATTATGGTATTCGGAGTTTGATTGAATTCAGTAAGCAATATGCCCCCTAGTTCATTCAGTGCTCTACCCCCATAATTAAACACTCAAGGCTGCACCTAAATGCATTTCGGAGAGAACGAGCTATCTCCTAGTTCGATTGGCTTTTCACCCCTAAACCTACCTCATCTCCCAACTTTTCAACGGCGGTGAGTTCGGGCCTCCACTGTGTCTTACCACAGCTTCACCCTGGACAGGCTTAGATCACCAGGTTTCGCGTCTACGCCCAGCGACTATGTCGCCCTATTCAGACTCGGTTTCCCTTCGGCTCCGTTATACTTAACCTCGCCACTGAACGTAACTCGCAGGATCATTCTCCAAAAGGCACGCCATCACTCCGAAGAGCTCTGACCGCTTGTAAGCACACAGTTTCAGGTTCTATTTCACTCCCCTCCCGGGGTTCTTTTCACCTTTCCCTCACGGTACTATACGCTATCGGTTAGTAAGAGTATTTAGCCTTACGAGATATGGTCCTCGCAGATTCACACAGAATTCCTCGTGTTCCATGTTACTTGGGAGAGAACATACATTCTAATGAGTTTACCTGTACAGGATTATCACCTTCTACGATCTAGCTTTCCAACTAGTTCCAGTTCGGTCATTAGATATGTTGAATATCTTACAGTTCTTCAAACGTTCTTCCCACAACCCCATATAAGCAACGGCTGTATCCTTGACACTTATATGGTTTAGGCTCATCCCCGTTCGCTCGCCGCTACTTGGGGAATCGTTTTTACTTTCTTTTCCTCGAGTTACTTAGATGTTTCAGTTCACTCGGTACCCTCTTTCGTGCTAAGACTCCATCTTAGCAGATTGCTCCATTCGGAAATCTTGGGGTTGGCGCTCGTTTGCAGCTAACCCAAGCTTATCGCAGCTTACCACGTCCTTCATCGGCTCTTACTACCTAGGCATTCCCTGTGTGCCCTTAATTATTTTAACCTATTTTGTTTTTGTTTAATTTGATTGACAGCTAACTCTGTTTATATAAACAAGAGTTAAAATTGTATTTTATCTACTATATAGTTTCCAATGTCCATAAAAAAATCGAAAAAAAATTTGGTGGAGATAAGCGGGATCGAACCGCTGACCTACGCAGTGCAAGTGCGTCGCTCTCCCAACTGAGCTATATCCCCATACCATATGGTGCGTTTGAGTGGACTCGAACCACCGACCTCACGCTTATCAGGCGTGTGCTCTAACCAGCTGAGCTACAAACGCATTCATAAAGATACTGTTCTATTTTTAGATGATAACTGCCGTTATCACAAGAACACCATCAATAGAATAGAGAAAGAGAAATGATCTCCTTAGAAAGGAGGTGATCCATCCGCACGTTCCCGTACGGATACCTTGTTACGACTTCACCCCAATCGCTAATCACACCCTCGGAACATCCCTCCTTACGGTTAGGCCTGTTACTTCAGGTGCAACCAACTCTCGTGGTGTGACGGGCGGTGTGTACAAGACCCGAGAACGTATTCACCGCAACATAGCTGATTTGCGATTACTAGCGATTCCAACTTCATGTACTCGAGTTGCAGAGTACAATCCGAACTAAGAATAGTTTTATGAGATTAGCTTACCCTCGCAGGTTTGCAGCTCTCTGTACTACCCATTGTAGCACGTGTGTAGCCCAGCGTATAAGGGGCATGATGACTTGACGTCATCCCCACCTTCCTCCTGCTCATCGCAGGCAGTCTCGCATGAGTCCCCAACTTAATGATGGTAACATACGAAAGGGGTTGCGCTCGTTGCGGGACTTAACCCAACATCTCACGACACGAGCTGACGACAGCCATGCACCACCTGTCACCAAGTTCCTCCGAAGAGGCACGAAAACATCTCTGTTAACTTCTTGGGATGTCAAACGCTGGTAAGGTTCCTCGCGTTGCGTCGAATTAAACCACATGCTCCACCGCTTGTGCGGGTCCCCGTCAATTCCTTTGAGTTTCATACTTGCGTACGTACTCCCCAGGCGGATTACTTATCGCGTTAGCTTGGGCGCTGAGGTTCGACCCCCAACACCTAGTAATCATCGTTTACGGCGTGGACTACCAGGGTATCTAATCCTGTTTGCTACCCACGCTTTCGCGCTTTAGCGTCAGTATCTGTCCAGTAGGCTGGCTTCCCCATCGGCATTCCTACAAATATCTACGAATTTCACCTCTACACTTGTAGTTCCGCCTACCTCTCCAGTACTCTAGTTTAGCAGTTTCCAACGCAATACGGGGTTGAGCCCCGCATTTTCACATCAGACTTACTAAGCCGCCTAGACGCGCTTTACGCCCAATAAATCCGGATAACGCTTGCGACATACGTATTACCGCGGCTGCTGGCACGTATTTAGCCGTCGCTTCTTCTGTTGGTACCGTCACTGACTTCTTCCCAACTGAAAGCACTTTACATTCCGAAAAACTTCTTCGTGCACACAGAATTGCTGGATCAGACTTTTGGTCCATTGTCCAATATTCCCCACTGCTGCCTCCCGTAGGAGTAAGGGCCGTGTCTCAGTCCCCTTGTGGCCGTTCACCCTCTCAGGCCGGCTACCCATCATCGTCTTGGTGAGCCGTTACCTCACCAACTAACTAATGGGACGCAAAGCTCTCTCACAGCGCATATAGCTTTCATAACCAGATCATGCGACCCAATCATAATATCCGGTATTAGCATTCGTTTCCAAATGTTGTCCCAGTCTGTAAGGCAAGTTCTTTACGCGTTACTCACCCGTCCGCCACCTTCACCCGAAGGATCAAGTAGACTTGCATGTGTTAAGCATTCTGTCAGCGTTCATCCTGAGCCAGGATCAAACTCTTCGTTCAATCTATTTACTCAGTTTTTTTAACTGATTGTTTACACCTATTTATTGTTTGTTGATTTTTTCTTCTCTCTCTATTCTGTTGTTAATGTCCTTTTTTATTGCTTTTTGCTTCCCGCTTTCCTGCGGTACATTGATTATAATATCATAGTTTTTAGGTTTCGTCAATATTTTTTTTACTTTTTTTCAAAAAAAATTATTTATTTATTAAAGTCTTTAATTTATCTTTTATATTACTAGCTTTTCTTAAATTTTAACATCAAATCTTTTCCCCAAGGTTTCTTTATATTTTTAAAATATATTTTTTAAAGATATACTTAATTTCACTTCTTCTTTTGTCACAAGATTTCCAGATTCAACAATGTTACCATCTACTACAACTTTATATTCTCCTAAAACCTTTCCTGCTTCTACTGGAGCAATTGCTCCTTTATTTCTCTTTATAGATATTTTTATATCACTGTCTTTATTTAAAATATCTGTAAAGTTTTTATCAGGATATAAATCAGCATATTCCTTTTCTCCACTAAATACAGGTACTTTAGCTATAGAAATGTTTTCATCAGTAAGTTTTCTGAACTGATAATGCTCATAAAATTCTTCCATTTGATTTAAAACACTCTCATCCCTCTTTTTATAAGTAGCCCCTCCCACAACAACTGTAAATATTTGCATACCTTCCTTATCACTTAATACAGAAATATTATATCCTACTTTAGAATGATGTCCTGTTTTTATTCCATATATCCCTTCTTCACCTAATAAAAGATTTCTATTTTTTATTTTCAGCTTCCCATCATGTATAGTAGTTTCTTTTATAGAAGCTATTTCCATATATTTACTATATTTAGCAGCTTCAAGAGATAATTTATATATTCCTCTTGTTGTTCCAGCATCCATTCCTTTTTTAGTCATATCACTTGGAAGACCTGCTGGTGTATAAAACTCCAGTTCCTTCTCTAATCCTAAGTCTGTTGATTTTTTATTCATCATTTTTACAAATTTATCTACATCCCCTTTTCCTATATATTCAGCTATTGCATAGGCTGCATTATTAGCTGAGTATATAGCCGTTGCTTTAATTAAATCTTCAAGTGTGAAAACATCTCCTTCTTTCATAGGGATTCTGCTCCCTCCGATTTGAGCTGATTTCTTACTGATTTTAATTTTATCTTTCATTCTTATGCTGCCTTTTTCCAGGTGGTCAAAAGTTACCATTAAAGTCATCATTTTTGTAAGAGAAGCCAAAGGGTATTTTTCATCTATGTTTTCTGAATAATATATTTTTCCTTTTTCATCTCCTAAAAGTATTGCTTTATATGAAGGTTTTTCCTCTTTCACTGTAACTTCATTTTCTGCTTCTTTAGCAAAAACTGTAGAACTAGCAAGTATAATAGTTAATAACAATACATTTATAATTTTCTTCATTACGCATCTCCTGTTGTATAAAAATAAGCTTCTGTAAAATTATATCACAAATTTACAGAAGCTTATATTAAAAATTAATTTTTCAATGAGCTATTTTTATTTTTCTTCTTTTTTATCTTTTTTAGAAAGGTAATCTTCAATAGCTAATTTAATAGCTTCCTCTGCAAGTACAGAACAATGCATTTTCACTGGTGGAAGTCCACCTAATGCCTCTACTACTTTTTTATTTGTAAGAGCTAAAGCTTCATCAACAGTTTTTCCCATAATAAGTTCTGTAGATACTGAAGAGCTAGCTATTGCTGAAGCACACCCAAAAGTTCTAAACTTAACATCAGTTATTATATTGTCTTCTACTTTAATAAATATTTCCATTATATCCCCACATGAAGGATTTCCTACTTTTCCATATCCAGATGGATTCTCTATAACTCCAACATTATGCGGATTCATAAAATGTTCCATTACTTTTTCTGTATATTGCATTTTCATACTCCTTATTTACATTATTTATTTTTAAATTCATTCCAAAGAGGAGAGATCGCTCTTAATTTTTCGATCACTTCTACCAGAACATCCAATGTATAATCTATTTCTTCCTTTGTATTATATTTTCCTAAACCAAATCTAATAGTCCCATGTGCAAACTCAGGTTCAATTCCCATTGCCAACAATACATGAGAAGCCTGTAAATCATCTGATGAACAAGCTGATCCTGAACTTACTGCTATCCCTTTATAACTTAAACTAAGAAGAATTGATTCTCCTTCAAGATATTTAAATGTTATACTTGAAGTTCCTGGAAGTCTTTTTGCTTCTTTAGCATTTATTACAACCTCAGGTATTCTCTTCAATACTTCACTTTCAAAATAATCTCTTAATTCTTCTTCTTTTTTGAATTCTTCTGCCATATCTCTGTAAGCTATTTCTAGTGCCTTAGCCATTCCAACCATTCCTGGAACATTTGAAGTTCCTGGTCTTCTTTTTCCTTCTTGACCTCCACCTGTAAGAACTTTACCAAATCTTACTCCATTTCTCCAATAAAGAGCTGCTACTCCTTTAGGTCCATAGAATTTATGTGCAGAAAAAGAAAGAAGATCTATTCCCATTTCTTTTGGTTTTATATCTACTTTTCCCATTGTCTGAACTGCATCCACATGGAATATAATTTTATTTTCTTTTGCTATTTTACCTATTTCTTCTATTGGTTGGAAAGTTCCAACTTCATTATTAGCATGCATTACAGTTATTAAGATAGTTTCATCTTTTATTGCATTTTTAAGTTCCTCTACATCCAACATTCCATTTTTATCAACATGAAGAATTGTTACTTCATACCCTTCATCTTCAAGATCTTTTAATGTATTTTTAATTGCTGGGTGCTCTATTGGACTTGCTATTATATGTTTTCCTCTATTTTTATATGCTCTGGCTATTCCTCTAATTGCAAGGTTGTCAGATTCACTTCCTGATGCTGTGAATATAATTTCACTAGGTTCTGCACCAAGATATTTTGCGATAGTTTCTCTTGATTCATTCATAGCTTTATTTGTTTCCTTACCAAAAAGATGCAAGCTTGAAGCGTTTCCATAGTACTCTGTTAAATAAGGTACCATTGCTTCAAATACTTCATTATCCATCTTTGTTGTTGCATTATTGTCTAGATAAACTCTCATATTTATCGTCTCCTTGAATTACATTTCTATTACTACTATGTTATACCATTCCTTATTTATTTTGTCAAGAATTAAAATGATTATTTATCTATATTTTTTCCATAATTACAAAACTCTTTTATTTCACATTCACTGCATTTTGGTCTTCTAGCTATACATTTATCTCTTCCTTGTAATATAAGGTAGTGTGAAAAATCAATCCAATCTTTTTTAGGAACTATTTTCATAAGCTCCTGCTCTATTTTTACAGGATCATCATTTTTTACCAATCCAATAAGATTTGTCAATCTTTTTACATGAGTATCTACAGTTATTCCATCTGCAAGTCCCCATACTTCACCTCTTACTACATTGGCTGTTTTTCTTCCTACTCCTGCCAGTCCTATTAATTCATCCATATCTTTTGGTATCTCTCCATTATATTTTGAAAGAAGCTGCTGGCTGCATAATTTTATATTTTTTGCTTTATTTCTAAAAAATCCTGTACTTTTTATCATCTCTTCTATTTTTTCTACTGGAAGAGCTGCAAAACCTTCAGGAGTATTAACTTTTTTATACATCTCTTTTGTAACAATATTTACTCTTACATCTGTACATTGAGCTGAAAGAATAACAGCTACAAGAAGTTCAAAAGGTGTCTTAAAGTCCAAGGCACATTTAGGATCCCCAAATTTTTCATGAAGTTTTTCAAGTATTTTTTTTACTTTTTCTTTCTTAGTCATAGTTTTTTCCTCTGAAGTTTTCACTTTCTTCTCAAATAAAATATGTTCAGTCCCATTATATTCTTCTATTTTTTTTCGTTTAAAACCAATCTTACTAAATACTTTTTGTGATATCTCATTTTCTTCTAATATATATGCTGATATTTTTTTTATATTGGGCTTTTCAAAGCAGAGTTCATTGATACTATTGAGAATAACAGTTTCTGAATACCCTTTTCCTCTTATATCTTCTATAAGATATACACTTATAGCAGCTTCTTCTTCATCTAATTCAAATTTTACAGTTCCTAAAAACTCCCTGCTCAAACTTTCTACAGTATAGAAAAGATATGATGGTGAATTTATAACAAAACTGTACCATCTTCTATGAGCCTCCCACTGCTCTTTTTCATTATCAGGATAGTATTTTTTTACATAATTCAGATGGATATACCTATAAATGTCAGGTATATCCTTATCCATAATTTTTCTCAATATTATCTCAATCAATAAACTCACCTTTGACTATTTTAAAACTACTTTATGATATTTTTTCTTTCCTATTTTAACAAGGAATTCACCATCTGTGAAAAGTTCTTTTGTTATAGGCATAGCAAAATCTGTAACTTTGCTGTCTCCTATATTTATACCATTCTGCTGAACTAGTCTTCTTCCTTCACTTTTAGTTTTTAATATTCCTTTTTCTACTAAGAAATCTACAAATCCAGTTCCTAAAGCTGCTTCCTCTATTTCTACTGAAGGAACATTACTCATATCCTGCCCTCCACCAAATAGAGCTTCTGCTGCTGTTTTAGCTTTAAGAGCTTCCTCTTCTCCATGGATCATTTTTGTAACTTCAAAAGCAAGTATCTTTTTAGCTTCATTTATTTCTGCACCTTCTAATGCACTTAATCTTTTTACTTCATCCATAGGAATGAATGTTAATAATGAAAGACATTTTTCAACATCTGCATCATCAACATTTCTCCAATATTGATAAAATTCATATGGAGATGTTTTTTCAGGATCTAGCCATAAAGCTCCTTTAGCTGTTTTTCCCATTTTCTTTCCTTCACTGTTAGTAAGAAGAGTACAAGTCATAGCAAAAGCTTGTTTTTGTTCTTTTTTTCTGATAAGTTCTACTCCTGCTATCATATTAGACCATTGGTCATCTCCACCTAACTGCATAGTACATCCATGTTTTTGATTCAACACAAGAAAATCATATCCCTGCATAAGCATATAGTTAAATTCAAGGAAAGAAAGTCCTACTTCCATTCTTGATTTGAAACATTCTGCTGCAAGCATTCTATTTACAGAAAAATGTGCTCCTATATCTCTTATAAAATCTACATAGTTAAGTTTTAATAACCAGTCTGCATTGTTTTCAAGTATCGCTTTTCCATCAGAAAAATCTATGAATTTTTCCATTTGTTTTTTTATAGAGGCTGCATTATGAGCAATAATTTCTTTTGTCATCATTGTTCTCATGTCAGTTCTTCCACTTGGATCTCCTATCATGGCAGTTCCTGCACCAAGAAGAGCTATTGGTCTGTGTCCATGTTTTTGCATATGAGACATAAACATCATAGCAATAAAATGTCCCACATGTAAGCTGTCTGCTGTTGGGTCAAACCCTATATAAAAAGTAACTTTCTCTTTCCCTAATATTTCTCTCATTTCTTCTTCATGAGTGAATTGTTTTAAGTATCCACGTCCTACTAACACATCAAATACGTTTTCCATCTCGTCCTCCCTTATTTTTTCTATATTATTTTAACACAAAGCCCTTTATTTTTAAAGAAAAATAAAAGCCTATTGATTGTATCAATAGGCTTTTCTATCTATTAATACATCTCCCTTTACTATTCAAACTGCATGACAAAAGGGATTTAGTTTCCTAAATCCTAGTAGCAGTAATAGTATGAAGATGTTATAAATACATTATTTTTACTAAACATTTTAGACCTCTGTGTATTTTTATTTCTTTAAATTCTACCATGTTTTTCTTAATTTTTCAATTCTTAATTCTTAAGACATATTTTAAAAAGAGCTTTCAAGTTATTCCTGAAAGCTCTATGTTTTATTTTTATCTTTGAATTCCTGGATAAGCCCACATTCCTGCCGCTCTCATCATATCTCTATAAATAACTAATTTTTCATTATTAGATACTTTTTGTGCTTCTTCTAAAGTTGGATAATCCAAATATACTAAATTATCCATAACTGAAAGATTTAACCCCTCACTTATAGCCATTTCTTTAAAAACAGCCAGTCCTCTTCTCATATGGCTTGCACTGCTTATTAAAGTCATGTTTTCTATTCCTAATTTTTTCATAATCTCTACTGAATAAAGTGCATTTCCTACTGTATCTTTTGCCTGATCTTCAATATGAACTTTATCTGGATTTACCCCTTTTTCCACCAACCATTTTTTCATAAGATACGCTTCTGTTACTCCACCTTTTGGAACTCCCCCAGTTACTATTATTTCAGCATCAGGATTTTTTTTAGACATAGCAAGCCCTTGTTCCAGTCTTCCTATTAATGGCTCTTTCATTACTCCATTTTCTCCTAAAGCATATCCTAAAATAACGATAGCATGATTTTTTAAATTTAAAGATTCTGGTTTTACTTTCAGAACAGTATTCATATAATTATCTGTTCTGTCAAATCTTTCTACAAATTTCCTAGTCATTTCTGGATAAATTTTTTCCATAGCTGCTATTGTATTAGTGTAAGTATTATTATCTCCTAAAGCTCTGCTATACCCAGCTAACAAAATATTTGCATCAAAACTTTCAGGATATATTTTTATTATATCTTTATATGTAGCTAAAGCTTCTTGTACTTTACTTTGAAGTACTTGAGTTGTTGCTATTCCAAATCTCAAGTCTAATCTATCAGGGTCAAGTATACTTGCTTCTCTGAAAGAATTTTCAACAACATCATATTTTCCTTTTAATGTTATTCCTTTAAAAAATTCTTTTTCTACTTTTTGTAAATCTCCCCCATTCCAATAGTAGTATATTCCAGTTTGAGTATATTCATTTATTTTCTTCTGATCTTCAAAAGTTTTTGTTGAAGTACATCCTACTAAGGATAATACAGTTAAAATTCCTGCTACTAATTTCAATTTATTCATGTATAATACCCCCTAATATAGTATTGGTTAATAGTTTAATTTTAGCACAGTTCTTTAACTCTTTCAATCAAAATATGAATTTTTATTTCATATCTTTTAAAAAAAATGCTATAAAATTTCAAAAAAAGGAGCAGAAATTTCTTCTTGCTCCTTAGTTATTTATTATACTTATTTTACTTTTTCCAATGCTTTATCTAAATCAGCTATTATATCCTCTATATTTTCCAATCCTACTGACAACCTTACTAATCCTTCAGGGATTCCAGCTTCTTTTAACTCTTCACTTGTATAAGCTGAGTGTGTCATTGATGCTGGATGCTGTATCAATGTTTCTGTATCTCCCAAACTTACTGCAAGAGCACACATTTCCACATTATTTAATAATGTTTTTCCTGCTTCAAATCCACCTTTAAGTTCAAATGACATTATTCCCCCAAACCCTGTCATTTGTTTTTTAGCTATCTTATATCCTTCATGATCTTCCAGTCCTGGATAATATACTTTTGATACTTTAGGATGTGCATTTAAATATTCAGCAACTTTCATTGCATTTTCACAATGTCTTTGCATTCTTATTTCAAAAGTTTTTAATCCTCTTATTATAAGATGTGCTTCTGTTGGTCCTAATACTGATCCTGTCATATCTTTTATTCCAAATAATTTTACTTCTGTTATAAGCTCTTTGTTTCCAACTACAAATCCTGCTATTACATCTCCATGTCCATTCAGATATTTAGTTGCTGAATGAACTACCAAATCTGCTCCTAATTCCAAAGGTCTTTGTAAATATGGAGAAGCAAATGTATTATCCACTACTACCTTTGTATATTCATTTGTATGAGCTATTTTTGCTATTTCTTCTATATCTGATATTTTTAAATTTGGATTTGCTGGTGTTTCAAGATATACTACTCTCGTATTTTTCTTCATAGCTTTTTTTACTGCTTCTAAGTCAGATGTATCTAAAAATTCAACCTCAACTCCATATCTAGTCATTCCATGGCTCAATAATGCGAAGGTGCATCCATACAGTATTTTATCAGCTATTACATGATCCCCTGCTCTCAGCAGTGTCCAAAGTGCAGATGATATAGCTCCCATTCCTGAAGATGTTGCTGCTGCTGCCTCTCCACACTCTAATGCAGCTATTTTTTCTTCTGCTACTGTTGTTGTAGGGTTTCCAAGTCTTGAATAGATATACCCTTCCTCTTTTCCTGCAAATCTTGCTCCTCCTTGCTCTGTAGAATCAAATACAAATGTTGATGTTTGATATATTGGAGTTGATAAAGCTCCAAATGGATTTTTTCCTTGTCCTGCATGAATAGCTATTGTTCCTATTCCTTTATTTTTTAAGTCTTTCATTGCTCCCCCTCCATAAAATTTAAAATAATCTTATATTAATTTTTATTCTCTTATTCCATTAGGATTTTTTTCAATAAATTCTTTTTCTTCTTTTGTACGCAGTAGCCCAAATTGAATAGTAATACAAGTTGTAATTATTAGGGCAAACATATAGAACATGTATTTCAATACTGCCATAGGTGATACATCTGAAAGCCCTGTAACTATCAACATACCTCCATCATAAGGTGTCAATGCAATAAATGCACAGGCAAATATATCTATAAGGCTGGCAAGACGTTTTGGAGCAATTCCATAATTTTTACCTATTTCCTTAGCTATAGGAGCTGATATAATTATAGCAATTGTATTATTTACCAAAGCTGCTGATAAAAGTCCTGAAAGAAGTCCAATTCCATATTCTGCACCTTTACGTTCCTTAATTCTAGATACAATACTATTTACAAGCCAATCTACTCCACCATAATATTTAATTAATCCTATAAGTCCAGAAATCAATATAGCTACAATAGTAATACTGAACATGTCTTCCATTCCACCACCAATTGCACCTACCCAATCTAGGAAACTTATACTTCCTTCTCCAAGCCCTATAACTCCTGTCATTGCTATCCCTATAAATAAAACTCCTGCTACATTAAATCCCATTAAAGCTGCTATCAATACTACTATATATGGAATTACACGTAGAAGATAAAATGGATGTGCTCCTGTTATTACTCCTGCTCCTCCAAATGCCCAATATCCAATTACTGCAATTATTGCTGCTGGCAGTGCGATAAAAAAGTTCATCTTAAATTTATCTTTCATTTCTGATCCTACACCTTTTGCTGCTGAAATAGTAGTATCTGAAATCATTGAAAGATTATCTCCAAAATATGCTCCTCCTATAACTGCTGCACATGTCAGAGGCAGATTTAGTCCTGCTGCCTGAGCTACACCTATTGCTATTGGAGCCATAGCTGCAACTGTTCCCATAGATGTCCCTATTGCAGTTGAAATAAAACATGATATAAGAAATACTCCTGGAACAAGAGCCGCTCCTGGAATAAATGTAAGTCCAAGGTTAACTACTGATTCAACCCCACCCATAGATTTTGCTGCTCCTTGGAATCCTCCTGCCAATAGGTAAATCAACCCTATAAGTATAACTCCTGCATTTCCTGCATTTTCAGAGAATATATCTATCTTTTTTTCAAGCTTCATTGATTTATTCATAATAAGGGCTACTGCTATCCCTATAAGAAGAGCAACGTGTCTAGGGAATTTTTTAAATGCTCCATCTACTCCCATAAATGTAAATATAAGTCCACTTCCTATGTACAACACTAAAAATACTAATAATGGTAAAAATGCTATTGCACCATATTTTTTTTCTCCACTTTTTTCACTCATTTTAAATCCTCCCTAAGTTCTTATTTTTCTTCTCTCCATTTTTTTATACCTTTTTCTATTCTATTCATTCCTTCTTCTACCATATATCTTGGACAAGCTATATTCATTCTTTCAAACCCTATTCCATTTTCTCCAAACCAGAATCCATCATCTAATGCTATTTTACATTTTTCCTGCATAAACTTTGACAACTCTTCTTTAGATAGTCCTAATTTTGAGAAATCAAACCACATAAGATAAGTTCCTTCTGGTTTTCTAACTTTCACTTCTGGAAGTTTTTCTTTTACAAATTCTATTACATAATCCATATTTCCATTTAAATGCTGAATTAATTGATCCACCCATTCATCACATTTTGTATATCCAGTTTCAAAAGCTACCAGACTGAATGGACTGTTTCTTTTTACATCTAATATTCCAAGTTCATTATCAAATTTTTCCCACTCTTCTCTTCTTGGGAATGTTACAAATGAAGCTTGAAGCCCTGCTATATTAAATGTTTTAGTTGGTGAAAAACAAGTAATAGTATTATCTTCTATTTCTTTTCCTAGAGAAGCTGCTGGTATATGTTTGTATCCTGGCATTATTATATCTCTCCAAATTTCATCAGCTATTACTCTTACTTTATATTTCAAACAAAGCTCAGACATTTTTTGAAGTTCTTCTCTTTTCCATACTCTTCCCACAGGATTATGTGGACTGCATAAAATAAATAAATTAACATTTTCATCTGAAAGTTTTTTCTCAAAATCTTCAAAATCTATTGTATAATATCCTTCAGTATCTTTCACAAGTTCATTTTCTACTACTTCTCTTCCATTATCTCTTATTGTAGCTGCAAAAGGATAATATACTGGACTTTGGATAAGTATTTTTTCCCCTGGTTTAGTCATACTTCTTACTAATAAAGAAAGTGTAGGAACAACTCCTGGGCTATTTATAAGAGTAGTTGGATCAATCTTGTATCCAAATCTTCTTTCTAACCAATCTGCTGCTGCTTGATAATATGAATCTGGTCTATATACATAACCAAATATTCCCTGTTCCACTTTTTCTTTCATAGCCTCTATTATTTCAGGAGCTGTTTTCAAGTCCATATCTGCTATCCACATTGGCCACAAATCATTTGATATAAATTTTTTCCCCATTTCTTCCCATTTAGCTGCATGATTTCCTGTTCTGTCAATTTTTTCATCAAAAGAATATTTCATTTTTTCCTCCTTACAGAAACAACACTCATATTTTTTTTAAATACATAGCAATTTTTTGATTCATATATTATAATACAACTATAAACCGTTATACTCTTTTAGTCAAGATATATAACTGTTGAAAGTGATATATAACAGTTTATTGTTTTAATACAAATGTCTATTTTACGTATTTTAAGATCTATTTTTAAAAGATAAAACCTGTTTCAATATCTGTTGTATAACACTTTTTTGTTTTAATTATATCAAACTTTTTTTAATATTATAAAACAGTTTATTATAGAAAGGAGAAAATTTTTATGAAACTTAATTTTTTAATCTACAAAGATTCACCTCATAAAATTTACTTGCAGTTGTATGACTCTATAAAAAATATGATAGAAACTGGTGAAGCTCTTCCTAATGAAAAGCTCCCTTCTATCAGGCAGATAGCTATTAAATTTGATATAAATACACTTACTGTATTGAAAGCTTATGACCTTTTAGAGAAGAATAACTATATCTTTAAGCTTTCTGGAAAAGGATGTTTTGTCAAAGAAAAAAATAAACTTATCTCAAATACTCAAAAACCTGTCATAAATAATTTTGCAATAATAAATAAAGATATAAATTTTGCAAGCGCTACTCCTGCTGCTGATCTTTATCCTGTTTCTATTTTTCAGGAACTCATAAATGATATATTTAATAATTATGGAGAAAAAGCTTTCAATTATTTTAATACACAGGGACTTTTAGAATTAAGAGAAACAATAGCTGAAAAACTTAAAAACAGTAATATTTATACATCTCCAAATAATATTCAAATAGTTTCAGGTTCCCAACAAGCATTGGATCTTATAAAAAAAATCATTCTAAAAAGAAAAACTACTACAATGGTAGCTGCAACTCCCACATATTATGGGGCTATAAACACTTTTTCTGAAATAGCTAAAATGATAAGTGTTCCTTTAGAAGAAGATGGGATAAATATTGAAGAGTTAGAAAAAATTCTACAAAAAAATAAAGTAGATTTTATTTATACTATGATAAATTTTGAAAGTCCAACTGGAATTTCATGGTCAACAGAAAAGAAGAAAAAAATACTAGAACTTTCAGAAAAATATAATTTCACTATTATAGAAGATGACTGTCATTCTCATCTCTATTATTACAACAATATTACTACTCCTTTAAAAACTATGGACAGAAAAAATAAAGTTATATATATAAATTCTTTTTCAAAGCTCATAATGCCTGGATTAAGACTTGGATATATGATTGTTCCTACTAACTTAATTTCTGATATTATTGCTGCAAAATTTTCTGCTGATATATCTTCTGCAGGTCTTCTGCAGCTGGCTCTTCATCTTTTTATCAAAAGAGGATATTTAGAACCTCACATAGAAAAGTTAAGAGAAGTATTTAAAGAAAAATATGAACTCACTTTATCTCTTTTGAAAGAAATAAAAGAAATAGAACTTCCATATATTCCCAATGGGGGATTCTATATATGGATAAAACTGCCAAAAGGGCTTAATTCTAATGTATTCTATAATGTGTTAAAAGAAAGACATGTTTCTATTCTTCCTGACTCTGTATTTTATATAAATGATGAACAGGAAAATGACCATATTCGTTTAAGTTTTGCTGCTGTAACAAAAGAAGAAATAATAAGAGGTATTGAAATAATCAAAAAGTCTTTAGAAGAATTTTCACAGAAAAAAGATTTTTTATTCAAAGAAGATTTTATTTCTCTTCTCTTAAGATAGAAATTTATAATAATTATTATAAATACTATAAATTTTATTTTTAAAAAAGTATCGTATTATTATGGTACTTTTTTTATTTTTTAGCACAATACATAAAATTATTTTAAACATCATAAATTTTTTTTATATTTTTTTCTTTAATAATATTACTGTTAAATACTTCTAAATTTTAAATTTATATTTTTTCAGCATCATATTACTTAAAAAAAAGTATTGCGTAAAAAATAATCTTATGCTAAAATTTTGAAATAAAATTTTTGAAAAAAAGAGCACGTGTTTCTTTATAATAAAAATATTTTTTTATTTATAAGGAGGAGAAAAATGAAAAGTATGCTAGAAACCTTTGGGATTAACTATTTTTCTGAACTAGACTTGAAAAGTAGGGTGCCTGAAACAATATTCAAAAAATTTAAATCTGCTCAACTTGGTGAGGGTGAACTGCCTTCAGAAGTCGCAGATATAATTGCATCTACTGTAAAAAACTGGGCCATTGAAAATGGTGCCACTCACTTTACCCACTGGTTCCAACCTCTCACTGACCTCACTGCTGAAAAACATGAATCCTTTATCTCTGTTTCTTCTGATGGAACTATTCTGTCTCAATTTTCTGGAAAATCTCTTATTAAAGGTGAAGCTGACACTTCTTCTTTCCCAAATGGCGGACTGCGTTCAACTTTTGAAGCTCGTGGTTATACTGCATGGGATACAACTTCTCCAATGTTCCTAAAAGGCGATGGTCTCTCTAAAACTCTTTATATCCCTACAGCCTTTGTTGGATACAATGGAGAAGCTCTTGACAAAAAAGTCCCTCTTCTCAAATCTATTAAAGCTATTGAAAATCAATCTCTAAGAATTCAAAAATTATTAGGTGACACTGAAACTAAACATATTAATGTTACTTTGGGAGTAGAACAAGAGTATTTTTTAGTTGATAAAAAATTCTGGGATAGACGCCTTGATCTATCTTTAGCCGGAAGAACACTTTTTGGTAATCTTCCTCCAAAAGGTCAAGAAATGAATGATCATTACTATGGAACTATAAAGGAGAGAGTAGAAGTTTTTATGGCTGAACTTGACAGTGAGCTTTGGAAAATTGGAGTGATAGCTAAAACAAAACACAATGAAGTTGCTCCTAATCAGTTTGAACTTGCTCTCATGTTTGCATCAGCAAATGTAGCTGTAGATCAAAACCATCTTACTATGGATACCATAAAGAAAGTAGCCAACAGACATCAACTGGCAGCCTTACTTCATGAAAAACCATTCCAAGGCATCAATGGCTCAGGTAAACACTGCAACTGGTCTCTTTCAACTGATACTGGAGTAAATATTTTTGATCCAGATACTTTAACACAAGATAACCTTCAGTTTCTTCTTTATACAATGGCAGTAGTTGAAGGAATTGACAAACATGCTGATATACTGAGAGCATCTACTGCTACTCCAGGAAATGACCATAGATTAGGCGGACATGAAGCTCCTCCAGCTGTCATTTCTATATTTCTAGGAGATCAATTGCAACAATTATTAGAAAATATAGAAGATATTGATATTTCTTCTACTGAAGAAGGAGTAATTGATATAGATATACATATTCCTAAAATAGCAAAAGATTTTTCAGATAGAAACAGAACTTCTCCTTTTGCATTTACAGGAAATAAATTTGAATTCAGAATGCCTGGTTCAAGTGCTTCTCCTTCAACTCCAGTATTTGTTTTAAATACTATTGTTGCAAATGTCTTGAAAGAGTATGCTGATTTATTATCAGAGGATACTTCATCAAAAAATATCAATACCTCTATTATTAAATTGATAAAAGAAAGATATAAAAAGCATAAAAGAATAATCTTCAATGGAAATGGTTATGAAGGTTCTTGGATAGAAACTGCTGAAGAACTTGGTCTTTCTAACTTGAAAAATACTATTGAAGGACTTCCAGTATATATCAAAGAAGATACTATGGCTTTATTTGAAAGAAATGGCATTCTTACTAGAGAAGAACTTTATTCAAGATTTAAAATCTACTGTGATAGATATAACAATCAATCAAACATTGAAATATCAACTGCTGTGAGAATGGCAAGAAATGAAATATATCCTTGTGTAACTAAATATATTAATAATATTTCTCAAATGATTAATAATGTAAGAACAGCACTTGGAGAAGAAAAATTTATTCAATATGACAAAGAACATCTTGTGAAAGTAATTGGTTATAAGAATAGTCTGAAAGATACTATTACTAAATTAAATGAAGGAACTAAAACAGCATTTTCTATTTCAGACTGCTATAAAAAAGCTGTCTACTATGATACTGAATTAATTCCAGTACTTAATGAAATGAGAACTATCGTAGATGAACTTGAATTACTTATAGAGAAATCTGTATGGCCTATTCCTACATATTTCGATCTATTATTTAATCTTTAATAATTTTTAATTTTGTTATCAACACACTTCAATATAATATAATGAAAAGAAGCTGGCTTATTTATAAGTCAGCTTCTTTGATTTTACCTATATCCCTTTATATTTTCCATTTAAATAATCGTATGCTATTTTAGCAAATGCTGCTGCTCCAATTTTTATTACTTCTTCATCTACATTAAATTTAGGATTATGAAGAGGGTACTGTGTTTCTTTATCCTCATTTGCACTTCCTACTATAATATATGTAGCTGGAGTATTTTCACTAAAGAAACAAAAATCATCTCCTCCTATTTTAAAACTTTGATTTACAACAAACCCTTTGTTAAAAACGTCCTTTACACTTTCTCTCACTGCTTCTATTATCTCTGGTGTATTATATACAGGGAATGTCTTTCCTCTATAAGAAAATTTATATTCCACTCCATATATTTCGCTTATATTTTTTATTATCTTGTCCATTTGTTCTTTTACAAATTCACGATTATGTCTATGTAAAGTTCTTACTGTTCCTGCAATTACTGCTTCATTTGGAATAATAGCATCATATGTTCCAGCATTAAATCTACATATCTGTACCACACATGGCTCTAGTGGTGACACTTTTTTAGATATGAGATTTAAGAGATTATATGTCTCTACTGCTGGAAGTATAGGGTCTATGCTTTTAGAAGGAAATGAACCATGTCCTCCTCTTCCAATAAACTTTACCTCAAAGAAGTCAGGATATGAACTTACTGGTCCAGGCTCTATGGAAGCAGTCCCTATTTTTTCATTAGGTTCTACATGCATTCCAATTACATAGTCCACTTTTGGATTTTCCAATATTCCATCCTCTACCATTAAATCTGCTCCACCTATTGTTTCTTCTGCTGGCTGGAAGCATAATTTAACATTTCCATCAAGTTCATTTTTTAATTGAGATAATATCTTTGCTGCTCCTAATAAAGCAGCTGTATGTACATCATGTCCACAGGCATGCATTTTTCCTTCTACCTGTGATTTATATTCAAGATCATTTTCTTCGCTCATAGGAAGGGCATCTATATCCGCTCTTATCATTATTGTCCTTCCAGCAGGATTTTTACCATATATCATTCCCTGTATTCCAGTTTTGGCAAATCCTCTTTTTACTTCTATCCCTAATTTTTCCAACTCATCAACTATAAAGTTTGAAGTATTTACTTCCTGTCCTCCTAGTTCTGGATTTTTGTGTATTTTTCTACGATTTGCAATCATTTCATTAGAATATTTTTCTGCTAATTCTATTATCCTGTCCATTTTTCCTCCTGTCTCACTTTTCTCAGCTAAACACTTTGTTTTTCCAGTAAGTCTGCTTCTTTTTCCTCTTTAGTTTTCATAAGTCCAAATTGGATAGTTATTATAGTACAAATTCCTAAAAATACCTGATAGAAAGAAAAACTTATTATTTCTATTGGTGAAACTGATGCCATAGATGTTATAAGAAGCATTCCTCCAGCATGTGGAGCTAAGCACAAAATTACACAACTGAATATATCCAATAAACTTGCTGTTCTTTTTGGAGCTATTTTAAATTTCTCTCCTACCTGCTTGGCTATTGGAGAAGCTATTATAATAGCAATAGTATTATTTACAAGACAGAAAACCAGTACAGATACTAGAACTGCTATACTATATTCAGCCCCCTTACGAGTTTTAATATTTCCAGTAAGTTTTTGTACAAGCCATTCTATTCCACCATATTCTTTTATCAGTCCAATAAGCCCTCTAATAAGAATAGCCATAATAGTAACGTTCATCATTCCATCCATACCCTTTGCTACTGATTGGAAAAATGTTACAAATGTCATACTTCCAGTTACAAATCCTACTAAACCTGCAAACAGAATTCCTCCTATAAGAACTGTAAATACATTTACTCCTACAACTGCTGCTATAAGTACTGCTAAATATGGAACTACTTTTATTAAATTATAGCTTAATTCTCCTTCAATCTGTCCAGCTCCTCCTACTATAGTAAAAGCTATGATTGTTGCAATTGCTGCTGGTATAGCAATCAAAAAGTTCATTCTGAATTTATCTTTCATTTCACAGCCTACTCCCCTAGTAGCTGCAATTGTAGTATCTGATATAACTGACAGATTATCTCCAAACATAGCTCCTCCCAAAACTGCTGCCAATGTTATGGCTGGATTTAATCCTACTTTTTCAGATATTCCCAATGCAATTGGAGCAACTGCAACAAGTGTTCCTGTTGAAGTTCCCATTGCTGTAGATATAAATGCTGATATCACAAATAATCCTGGAACTAAAAACTGTTTTGGAACAAATGTAAGTCCAAGATTTACAACAGAGTCTACTCCTCCCATTCCTTTTGCTACCCCTGCAAAAGCTCCTGCCAAAAGAAAGATAAGAGCCATCATCATTACTCCGCTCTCTCCTGAAGTGGTTGTAAATATATTGATTTTATCATCCAATTTCATTTTTCTGTTCATAGCAAAAGCTATGATAACTCCTATAAGCAGTGCTGCATGTCTTGGAAGCTGATTAAATGGACTTGCTACTCCCCTAGCTGAGAAAAACATTCCTCCTCCTAAGTATATTATTAAAAATACAACTAGTGGAATAAATGCCCAACCTCCATAATTCTTTTTTTCTCCCTCTGTTTTAATATTCATAATTATACCCCCCTTATTATAAAAAAATAATTTCTTCTGCCCCCTTTAAATATATTTTAAATAAATATATATTTATTTTTTCATCACTTATTATAATATAAATATAATCTTTCATTCCCTATTCGTCAAGAGATATAACTATTTAAACTGATATACAACAGTTTAATTTTTATAATTTTTATCTTTTTATCGTACTTTAAGATTGCTTTTAAAATAAACAGTATAAAAAACAACTGTTATACAACACTTTCTTTTTCCCTATATAAGTCAAATAACTACAATTTTAAAAAAGAAAAAAGAGAACCATTTATGATTCTCTTCTTCGTCTTATTTTAAGATATTTTCTATTTTTACAATCTCATCTTCTGAAAATTCTAAATTCTGAATAGTTTTTACATTATCTTCTATTTGATCTGGTCTGCTTGCTCCTATCAGTACACTTGTTACTTCTTTTCTTCTCAACACCCATGCAAGAGCCATTTGTGCCATACTCTGATTTCTTTCTTCTGCTATTTTATTCAGTCCTCTTATCTTTGACAGCTTTTTTTCATCAAGATAACGTTCTGCTATGGTAGTTCCTGTTCTTGCTGCTCTTGAATCAGAAGGCACATCATTGTTGATATATCTGTTAGTTAAAGCTCCCTGTGCTAAAGGGCTGTAACACATACAGCCAGTTCCCGAATTCTCCAATATTTCAAAAAGTTTTTCTTCAGCCCATCTCTCAAACATATTATATCTAATTTGATTTATAAGGCATGGAACTTTTAATTCATTAAGTATTTTTATAGCTTTCTCTGCTTCTTCAGCTTTATAATTAGATATTCCTACATACAAAGCTTTTCCTTGTTTTACTATATCAGCAAGAGCTGTCATAGATTCTTCTAAAGGAGTATCTAGATCGGGTCTATGGTGGTAAAATATATCAACATATTCTAATCCCATTCTTTTCAAACTTTGATTTAAGCTTGCCATAATATATTTTCTTGAACCTCCATTTCCATAAGGTCCTTCCCACATATCATATCCAGCTTTTGTAGATATTATCATCTCATCTCTATAGGAATTCAAATCAGATTTCAATATTCTTCCAAAATTTTCTTCAGCAGAACCATCTGCTGGTCTTCCATAATTATTAGCCAAATCAAAATGAGTTATTCCAAGATCAAAAGCTTTAAATAATTTTTTCTTTTGAATATCTAAAGGTGTTTCTTCTCCAAAATTCTGCCATAACCCTAAAGATATTACTGGAAGGTAAAGTCCACTATTTCCACATTTTCTATATCTCATATCATTATATCTTTTTTCATCAGCTATATATCTCATATATTTCTCCTTATAATCCCTCTTCCATAGCTACTTGAGGTACTACTTCTATTTCAAGTTCTGCAAGACTTGCTCTCACCAAAATAACTTTATACTTGTCTCCAATACTGTATACTTTTCCACCATCTTTATCTTTCATTACATAATCTCTGTCATCAAATTCATAATAGTGTTTAGCTGCTACTACATCCCAGAAACATTCTACATGTTCCTCAGTTTCAAAGAATACTCTTTTATTACTGAATCCTACAATAGTAGCATCATACTCTTCTCCAACTTTATCTATCATATATTCTACAAGTTTAATTTTTATACTTTCATCTTCTATCTTCATAGCTGATCTCTCAGTTTTAGATATATGAGTACATATTTGTGGAAGTTCTTCAGCATTTCTAGCTATTACTTTCTTACTTGGATATCCATGAAGTACAGAATTAAGTATTCTATGAACAGTCAAATCTGCATATCTTCTGATTGGTGAAGTAAAATGTGTGTAATACCCAGAAGCCAATCCAAAATGTCCTAAATTATCCACTGTATATCTTGCCTGTTTCAATGCCATAAGGATAAGCTTATGTACAAGAAGATTTATCCCTCTTTCTTTTGAACCTTCTATTATTTTCTGGAATTTTTTAGGATGTATATCATCTAATGAATGTATTCTGTATTTAAATTTACTCAATGTTTCATTCAGATTTTTTATTCTTTCAGGATCTGGTTTTTCGTGTGTTCTATATACTGATGGAATCTCCATCCAGAAAAGTTTTTCAGCTACAGTTTCATTTGCAGCTATCATGAAATCTTCTATTATTCTTTCAGATTCTCCTCTTTCTCTGTTTTTAATATATTTTACTTTTCCCTCTTCATCAAGTACCAGTTTTATCTCTGGAAGATCAAAGTCTATACTTCCCCTATTATATTTTACCTGTCTTATTATTTTAGAAAGTTCAAGCATTTCCATTACCATATCTTTGATATCAGAATATTCCTTTAAAGCTTCCTCTTCTCCAGCTATCATTCTGTTAACATTTGTATATGTCATTCTTCTTACACTTTTTATTACAGATTTATATATATCAGAGTCTACTACCTTACCGTTCTGATCTATCTCCATCTCACATGTAAATGTAAGTTTATCCTCATTAGGATTCAGCGAACATATTCCATTAGATATCTCTTTAGGAAACATAGGAAGCACTCTGTCTACTAAATAAACTGAGTTTCCTCTTTTAAAAGCTTCCTGATCAAGCATAGATCCTTCTGGTATATAGTGAGAAACATCTGCTATACTTACTATCAATTTGTAGTTTCCATTTGGAAGTTTTTTTACATATACAGCATCATCTAAATCTTTTGCGTCATCTCCATCTATCGTTATTATAGAAAGGTCTCTCAAATCCTTTCTCTTTACAATTTCCTCTTTAGATACAGTCACTGGTATATTTCTTGCTTCTATCAATACAGGTTTAGAAAAAGTTTCTGACATTCCCTCTCTTACAATAAGAGCCTCAATCATATTATTAGTATTGTATGGATCTCCAATTACTTCTATTATTTCTCCTTCAGGCTTCTTTTCATTAGTTCCCCATGAAGTTATTTTTACTACAACAAGCTGTTGATTTTTTGCATCTTTCATCATCCTATATGGAATATATATATCCTTTCCAAATGAATGTGTAGGTGTTACAAAACCAAAATTTTCATTTCTTTGAAGTATTCCAACTATCGTATCTCTTTCTCTGCTTATTACTTTTACTACTTCTCCCTCTTTTTTCTTATCTCCATTTAGACCTGCTGTTATTTTTACCAATACAGTATCCCCATCTAATGCAGAGTTGAAATGTGGTTTAGGAATAAATATTCCTTCATCTGCAGTATCCACAAAAGCAAATCTATCTTTTATTATACTGAAAGTTCCTTTTATAAATCCAAGATTTTCTGGAATATTATACTTACCTCTGTTATTTTTCATGAGGTCTCCATCTTCTATCCATTTATCCAATATCTCTCTATTTTCTTTTTTATTTTTAAGAGACCATCCTAAAAGCTTTGTTATTTCATCCAGTTTTAAACCTTTTCCTTTATCCATCAGTTGTTTAAGTTTTTCTAATTCTTTATCTAAATTCATTTTTTCCTCCTTAGGCTGTTTCTTCATTCAGCCATGCTCTCATATCTGCTGTATTTCTATGTATTTTTCCTTTTTTCCCCATCAGATATTCTATTTTTTTATCAATTTCCAATATTATTCCTTTGTCCAAGTCTTTTTCAACTTCTTTTCTTATCTCTTCTACAGCAGGATAATTTCTGTTTTTTTCAATACCATCTGCGATATATATTATTCTGCCTAAAAGACTGAGCCCTCTTTTTCCAACAGTATGATACTTTATCCCATTTAAAATATCCTCATCTGTTATCCCAAATTCATCTCTTGCTATTATACACCCTGCAAATCCATGAAGTATCTCATTTATATCCATATCTTCTTTTGAAAGTTCATCAGAAAAATTTTTTTGACATATATCTCTCATCTTATCTATTGACATTTCTTTAGCCACATCATGTAGTATTGCCGCTATTCTACATTTTTTTTCATCAGCTATATATTTTTTTGCCAATTCAGCCGCTTTTTCCTCCACACCTAAGGTATGTATATATCTTTTTTCTCCCATTTTTTTTCTGACCTTTTCTCTTAATTCTTCCAGCATAATATTGCCTCCGCCAAATTAAATATATTCCACAAATTTCTATATTTTTATTTCCCGTCAATTTAAGTGTATCATTTTATTCTCTCTTTTCAAAATTTTTTTAAAAAATCAGTATTTTTTCTGCATTCAAAGAAAACTTTGGTTGTTTTTCATGCAGATATATAGTAAAATTATATTGGGTAAGTGAAAGCATGACTCAAATCAAAGTAGGGGGAATTATGTACATTGATAAATATGAGGAAATTAAAGATTTTTTTATACAATTTAATACTGCTTATTTTAAAGAAAGAAATATTCAAAAAACTTTATCTTTTTTAGATGATGATATTTTTGCTTTTGGAGTAAGCGAAACAGATATAGTTTTTAATTTTGAAGAAATGAAAACCATGATTACTAAAGAAATTAAAACTAATCCTTCTCCTTATGAAGTAAATTTTGAATATTTAGAAATTTTTAATATTGCTGAAAATCTTTTTTTACTTATCTGTATAAGTGAGCTGAAAAAAGAAAACTCTAATACTGTTCTTGCAAATTTGAGAGTCAGTATAATTATAAGAAAAACTGAGCAAGGATATAAATTTAATAAAATACATATATCTATCCCTATACATGCTTCAAATAATTTTCTTAATTTTAGAAAAAAAATAGGAAATATTCATCTTAATGCTCAATATACTGCCTTTGATCTCCTAAATTCCTCTATCCCTGGTGGAATGATAGGAGGTTATTACAAAGAAAATTTCCCCCTATATTTTATAAATGATCAGCTTTTAAAAAAATTAGAATATGAATCTCAAGAAGAATTTATAAAAGATATAGATGGACTTGTTATAAATGGTATTCATCCTGATGACAGAAAACATGTTTGTGAAGTTGTTGCTTCTTCATTTGAAAGCAAAGATGAATATGAAGTTAAATATCGTATGAAAAAAAGTGATGGTTCATATATATGGGTATTAGATAGAGGACGACTTGTAGAAACAGAAAATGGTCTTGTAATAGTAAGTATCTGCTTTAATATTACTGATAAGATACAACTTGAAGAAAATATAAAAACTATTACTAATAATATTCCAGGAGGAGTCTATAAATTAAAATTTGATGAAGACCTTACTATTATTTATGGTAATGATGGATTTTATAAAATTCATGGATATACAGCTGAAGAAATGAAAGTTATCCTTGGAAACAAGCTCATTGCTGTTACTTTCCCTGAAGATATTTCTAAAGTACATGCTATCTTAAAAAATGCTCTGGAAAATAATCTTGAAAGTTTTGAATATGAAAAAAGAGTAACAAGAAAAAATGGTGAAATCAGGTATCTTCTGACAAAGGGAGTTTTTGTCAAAGAGGGAGATGAACGTATTATCAATTCTATTGTCATTGACATTACTGATCGGAAGGAAATGGAAAATGAGCTTAAGTTCAATCAAGAAAAACTTAAACTTGCTCTAGATTCTTCTAAAAACATCATATTTGAATATGATTTAGATTCTAAGACTCTCACTCATTTAAAACTCCCTGATGGAAATGAAAGTCCTAGAATTATATACAATGTTCCTGAAAGCAGAATAGAAAATAAGGAAATCCATCCAGATCATATAGAAAGATATCGTGAACTGTATAATGCAGTAATAAATGGAAAAAATAAAAATAGCTGTACAATAAAAACAAGATTGAGAGCTACTAAATATAAATGGACTAAAATAACTCTTAATAATATTATCATTAACAATAACCCAACTAGAAAAGTAATTGGAATTGTAGAAGATATAACTGAACATCAGGAATTTCAATTTCTAAAACTTTTCCAAACAACTTTAAAAAAGGCTCTTATAGAAGATTCTATGGGATATGCACATATTAATCTTTCACAAAATAAAGTAAGCGATATATTTGGTATTTGGCAAGAATATTTTGATAATGACTTAGAATACACATATACATATTTTCTTAAAAAATTAATTACTTTTGTTCATCCAGAAGATAAAGAAAGAGTAAAATATATTTTTTCTAAAGAAAATATATTAGAAAATATTAAAAAAGGTAAAATTGAAGATTCATTGGAATTACGTGTTATAAAAGCTGATAATAAAGTAATTTCAATTCTTCTCAATATAAAAATTTTCAATAACCCTGTAACTGATCATAAAGAAGCTATTATTTACAGTAAAGATATAGATATTTATAAAACTTTAAAATGTTCTTATATCCCTGCTTCTAAAGCAAATAATAAAGATGCTGAAAACATGGAAATAAAATCTTTAAAAAAAGACCCTGAAATAAATAATCTAGAAAATATTTTAATTGATTTTAAAAGAACAGCTGAAAACTCTGCTGTAACCAATACATTATTCCAATATGTAACTGATATCCTTGGAAAATATTATGAAGCTGACCATGTTTCCATCATAAAGTATGATGAAGCTCTCCATCAATATGTATGCACTTTTGAATATTGTCATCCTGGAAAATTATCTAACAAAAAACATTGGAATGATTTAAAAATAAAAAAAGGATCTGATTGGGAAAGTTTCCATAAAAATAAAAAAATATTAAAAATAAATGATATTGAATCATTGAAAAATAGCGATATAGTCAATTATTTAAATTTCAGCAGACTTAATATTCAGTCATATTTTTCAATAACTATTGAAGCTTTTCATCAAGATTCATTCTATTTAATATTGGATAATATAAATAATTCATTTGCAAATATTGGTTTCTTTGAGTTAGTAAGTTATGTCATTGAAAATAAAATAAAAGATGAGATACTAAAAAATAAATTTTCTTTTTTAGATTATCATGATATGCTTACAGGATTATCTAATCATAAAAGCTTTGTAGAATATAAATGGAACAGAAACTTCCATGACTATGTTTCACTTGGCTTAATAACTTCTGATATAAATGGTTTAAAACAACTCAATGAAAAATATGGACCTCATTTCGGAGATGAGATGATTGTAAAAACTGCTAATATATTCAAAAAATATTTTGCAGAAGAAAAACTATTCAGACTTAGTGGAGATGAATTCCTTATTGTATGTGAAAATATTGATGAGGAAGTTTTTAAAAGAAATATAGAAAATATAAAACTTGAATTTTCATCTTTTGAAAATGGAGGATTATCAATAGGATATTCGTGGACTGACCATGAGATAGATTTTGATGTTCTTCATAAAAATGCTGAGGAGCTTATGTATATTGATAAACAAAAATATTACCAAAATACAAATTTCACAAGCAAACATTATCGTCCTATACTTCTTCAAAAACTATTGACTGAAATTAAAAATAATGAGTATCACATATTCTTACAGCCAAAAATAGATCTTAAAACAAAAGAGCTGTCTGGTATGGAAGCACTTATCAGACATATAGATGCTGAGGGAAATATAACTCCACCAATTAAGTTTATTCCATTACTTGAGAGAGAACGTCTTATTCGTTATATAGACTTTTTCGTATTTGAAGGAGTCTGCAAACTCCTTGACAGATGGAAGAAAGAAGGAAAAAAATTAGTTCCTATATCTCTAAATTTTTCAAGAAATACACTTCTTGAATCAGAATTTGTAAAAACACTAAAAATAATAATGTCTAAATATGATGTTACAAGTAATTTAATAGAAATAGAAATAACTGAAACTATTGGAGAAATAGATACTAAAATAATTTCAAGTATAAGTAAAGATATAAAGAATGCTGGTTTTTCTATTGCTCTTGATGATTTTGGAAGTAAATACAGTAATATCAGTCTGTTCACAACATTAGAATTTGATACTTTGAAGCTGGATAAAAGCCTTGTTGATAAACTGCAGTTGAGTCAAGAAAAACAAATAATTGTAAAAAGTGTTATCAACATGTGTAAAGAAATGAATGTAAAAACTGTAGGAGAAGGAATAGAAACTGAAGAACTCAATTCTCTTTTGGCAAATTTAAAATGTAATTATGCTCAAGGATATTTATATAGCAGACCTATTTCCATAAGTGAATTTGAAATAAAATACTTTGAATAATAATCTTATTTTTTAAAAACATCTGAATTACAATTTAAAGAGATTGTGTAATTCAGATGTTTTTATAATTTTTTTACTTAATTATTTAATACTTTCTCTATTTTTATACTTTTTAATACAGTATCCAGAATTTCTAAATCAATACTCCCTGTTGTATCAAGCATTGCATTTGTAGTTCCACAGGCTACTCCCAGTTTAAAACTTTCTTCTAAACTTTTTCCTTCAGCAATTCCATAGGCAAATCCTCCAATTGTCGAATCTCCTGATCCTACAGTATTTTTTATTTGCACTTTTAGAAAAGTTGCTCTGTATACTTCATTCTTAGTTACCAAAACAGCTCCATCTCCTCCAAGAGTTACCATTACATTTTCTACTCCTTTTTTTATAATCTCCCTTGATCCTTCAATTATTTCTTCTAAAGTAGCAAATTTTTTCTTAAACATATCTTCCAACTCATCTTGATTAGGTTTTATAAGAAAAGGAGCAGCTTTAATCCCTTCAGCAAGAGTTTCTCCACTTGTATCCAGAATAAATTTTATCCCTCTTTTAGAAGCTTCATTTATAAGAATATTGTAGGAGTCTTTTTTTATTCCTTTTAGAAGACTTCCTGAACCACATACTAACTTTACTCCATTTTCTAAAATAGAGATATATTTTTCTAAAAATTTCTCAAAATCTTTTTCCTTTCCCTCAGCTGATTCAAGAAATTCAGTTATTTTTCCTGTGCTCTTATCAATTGCAGCTATACATGTTCTTGTTTCAAAATCAGTTTCTAAAAAACTATTCTCTATACTGTCTTTATTCAATTTTGATAAAAATAGTTTCCCTGTATATCCTCCTACAATTCCTGTAGAAAGAATATCTCCTCCCAGTTGCTTTATTACTCGGCTTACATTTATTCCCTTTCCTCCAGCATTTTTTTCAATAGTTGAAGTTCTATTTACATTTCCCAGCACAATTTTTTCAATATTGTATCTTACATCTATTGCTGGATTAAGTGTAACTGTTAAAATTTTATTCATAACTACGCCTTTCCATTACTTCCACACATTAATATTTTTTCAATGGCCACTTTTTTCATTGATTCTTTAGCAGGTCCAAAATACTTTCTTGGATCACTTTCATTAGGATTATTTATTAATACTTCTCTTAAAGTATCAGCAAAAGGCATTTTTAATTCTGTTGCAATATTTACTTTTGTTATCCCTAAATCTATTGCTCTTTTTACTTGATCTGCTGGAACTCCTGAAGCTCCATGTAAAACTAAGGGAATATCTACTACTGCCCTTATTTCTGCAAGTCTTTCAAAATCCAGTTTTGGTTCTTCTTTATATACTCCATGAGCTGTTCCAATTGCTACTGCAAGAGAATCTATTCCCGTTCTTTCTACATATTCTTTTGCCTGAGCAGGATTTGTATATTTGCTGTCTTTATCATCTCTTACTAGATCATCTTCCTGCCCTCCAAGTATTCCTAATTCTCCTTCAACTGTAACATCAAATTTATGGGCATATTCCACTACCATTTGTACTTTTTTTATGTTTTCTTCAAAATCTAAATGAGAAGCATCAATCATTACTGACTTTGTTCCTATATCAATAGCATTTACTATTTCATTATAATCTTCATGATGATCTAAGTGCATTGCTATGGGAATATCATATTTTTCTGAACATATTTCCACTAATTTTATAAAAAATTCTGCTCCTGCATATTTCATTGTTCCTGGTGTTGCAGCTACAATGATTGGTGATTTTAATTCAGAAGCTGCTTCTATTACAGTTTGAATTGTTTCCATATTGTGAACATTAAAAGCTGGAACAGCATATTTTCTCTTTTGAGCATCTAACAATAATTGTCTTGTTGAAACTAACATTTTACATTCCTCCTAGAATTTTATTTCTCATAGTTATGAATAATTACACCTTTAACCACTCTATTTACTTCCCCTGTAGGACAAGGATTATCTGGATTTATTCCAAGTTTTGATGATTTTAAAAGAGAAATCAATTGTCCATATACAAGATATCCAAGTCCTGCAACTACCTCTTCCATCTCTCCCATTTTTTCATCTCCAAAAGAAAAATAGAAATCAGAGTTTTCTTTTACCTCTTTATCAAAAATAGTATCCAATACCACTATTTTCTTTTCTCCATTTTCACTTTTAAATTCTTTTAGCAAGTCAAGTTCATAAACTCTTGTATGCTTATTATTTGACATCATACATACAATAGTTGTCTTATCATTTACTATTGATTTAGGTCCATGTCTAAATCCTAAAAAAGTATTATAGAAAGAAGCTATTTTCCCACCAGTAAGTTCTAAAACCTTTAAGGATACTTCCTCTGCCAGTCCTTTTAAAGCCCCATCTCCTAAATATACTATTCTTTCTATATCCAAGTCTGAAATAATTTCTACATCTGCTAAAATATTTTTTAAATTTTTCTCTATAATTTTTGATATATAAACTACTTTTTCTGCATAATGTTCAAATTTTTCTCTCAATAGAATAAGTACTCCAGCAACTACCATAGATGAAAAACTTCCTGTCATGGCAAATCCTTTATCATTTGTTTTCTCAGGCATTAACAGTAAAAATTTGTTGTCTTGATTTTCTGATATTTTTGCCAGCTTTCCTTCTGGATTGCAAGTTACAAATATGTGGTATATATTCTTTACTAATTTATCTGCTAACTCCACTGTTGCTACACTCTCAGGAGAATTTCCTGATCTTGCACAAGATATCAGTATTGTTGCTGTATCTCTGTCTAAATATTGTTCTGGCATAGATACTATATCTGTAGTAGGAATAGAAACTACTTCTATATCCAATCTACTGTTTATATATGAACTTATTGTATTTCCTACAAATTCTGATGACCCTGCCCCTGTAAATATTACTTTGATTTTATTTTCTTTTAATCCATCTAAAAATCTGCTTATTTCTGGAAGTCTTTCCTTTATTATTTCCACTTCTTCTCTCCAAATACATGGCTGTTGAATTATTTCTTTCCATGTCACACAATTTTTAAATTCCATTTTTCTCTCCTTTATATAATTTATTTTTTCATTACTAGTGCTGCTGCCCCTTTTATTCCAGCTTCTTCATTTAATTCCCCAAAAGAAATTTTAAGATTTTCCATAGTCATTCCAAGAGCATATTTTGACAAATATTTCTTTATTCCATCTAATAAAACATCTCCTGCTCTTGCAACTCCCCCAGTGAAAATAATTATTTCAGGGTTTACTATATTCAAAAGTATCCCAAGACCTTCCGCCATATACTCACAAAAAAAATCTACTATCCCTATTGAAAACTTATCTCCAGATCTAGCCAAGTCAAATATGTCCTTTGCTTCTAATCTGCTCAAATCTCCATTTATTTTTTTATACAGTTCATTATTTTTATCTTTCTCTAATCTTTTTATTCCTTCTCTTACAATTCCAGTGGCAGAGCAATATGTTTCAAGGCATCCTGTAAGACCGCACCCACATTTATATCCATTTTTATTTACCACTATATGTCCCAGTTCTCCAGCTGCTCCTCCAGAACCCTCTACTATCTGTCCATTTATTATTATTCCTGCTGCAATCCCAGTTCCAATAGGAATCGTTATACTATTTTTATATTCTTTTGCTGCTCCAAAAAGTGCTTCCCCTAAAGCAATAACCTTTACATCATTTCCTACTTTCACAGATTTTCCTGAAATCTTTTCCATAAGTTCCTTTGCAGGAAAATCATTTCCCCAAGAAAAATTCGCTGCTATTTTTACAACTGAATTATTTACTACTGGTCCAGGAATTCCCATCCCAACAGCTTCAATTTCAGCCTGTGAAATCTTCAATTCTTCTGCTAATTGCTTCACTGTGTTCCATATTCTTGTAAAGGTTTCTTCACTACCATTTTGAGAATTTGTCTTTATACTTGTCTTCTTTAATATTTCAGCTTTTTCATCTAAAATTCCAATTTCAACGTTTGTCCCACCTATATCTATTCCAACAAAATAAGCCATTTTATCCCCTTTCTTTCATTCTATCTCTCTGAAATATTTATTTATTATTTGTTATGTTGTCCGTACCAATTTTTAGCTTTTAAAAATCAGACTCATATGAGCCTGATTTTTAGTTATCTTCTAAATCTACTTCAAATTCAAATTTATCTCCACGAAGAAAACTTACTGTATATTCTATTTTTTCTATTCCAGTATATGTCCATCTCTGAAGTTTTATAATAGGACTCTTTTCATCTATTTCCAAAGCTTCAGAAATTTTCTTATCTGCACTGAGAACTGAAAACCTTTCAGTTGCTTTGCTGAAAATTATATTGTATTTCTTCTGTAAAACATCATACAAAGGTATATTTAAAATATCCTTTTTAGAAAAATTTAAAAATTTTTTAACTGGAAGGTAAGTTTTTTCATACATATATATATCTTCATCAGCCAGTCTTAATCTTACAAGCTCAAATATCTTTTCCTCTTTATCCAGGTTTAATTCCTGAGCTATTTTTTCTCCAGCTATTTTTTCTTTAAATGAAAGTATTTTTGATTCTGGAGTTTTTCCCTGCTTTTTCATTTCCTCTGTAAAGCTATAGAATTTCAAAAGTTTCTGTTTTAGTACTCTTGATGAAACAAAAGTTCCACACCCTTGAATTTTATATAGATATCCTTTTTTTTCTAAATAGGCTATTCCCTGTCTCACTGTGGCTCTGCTTAAATTATATTTTTCACAATATTCTCTTTCAGTAAGAATTTTATCATCTTCTTTTAAATTTTTAGTTTTTATTTCTTCTATGATAATCTCTGCTAATTGGTAGTAAAGTGGACTTTTAGATTTATTTAACAGCATCCTGTCCTCCATAAATATTTTATTATTAATTAAATAATATCATCTGTCCAATTATTTTACAAGAGATTTACTATTTTTAACTTTACAATCATTCTTTAGATTTCGTATATTATTCTGTAAAGCCATCCTGTCAATGGATCTTTTAACTTTACCATTTCACTGTAAAGCTCTTCTAACATCTCTTTTTTTACATTTTTATATTTTTCATCATAGAATAGATTATTCATTTCCTCTTTATCATTTTTCATATCATAAAGCTCTCCAACATCTGAAGCATTAAAAATTATCTTATAGTCTTCTCTTCTCCACATTCTCTGTTCAAAATACACAAAGTGTCCAGCCAGCTGTCCAAGAACTCCTTTTCTTCCATTACTTTTTCCCTCTCTTAAAATAGGAAGAAGAGATTCTCCATCAAAGAAACCAGAAATATTTTTTCCTGCAACATCATTACAAGTAGGTGTTAAATCATGAAGATATACAAAATTATTGTCTTCTTCATTTTTCCTATTTGAACAAGGATCTTTGATTATCATAGGAATTCTATATGTTGTATCAAACATAAATTCCCCTTTTTCTATAATTCTGTGAGCTCCCATTGCATCTCCATGATCAGCTGTTATTGCCATAAATAAACTTTCATAAAGACCTTCTTCTTTTAAGAATTTCACAAACTCTCCTATTGCATCATCTATTAAAGTTATATATCCCCAGAATTTAGCAATAACTTCTTTCCATCTCTCTTCAGAAGCATCCCATACTCCCCACATTTTAGCTATATCTCTATAGTGATTTGGTTTTCCTACCATGGGATTATAGAAGCTTTTATCTAAAACTACCTCTTCAGATTTATACATTGAATAATAAGGCTCTGGAATCACGCAAGGAGTATGAGGTCCCCAAAAATTCATCCATATAAAGAATGGTTTATTTTCTTTTTTAGCTTCAAGTACAGCTTTTTTTGCTTCATCTACTACAAAGAAAGGAAGAGTAGCTTCTCTTGTCCCACTTAAAAGTCCACAAAGCTCTTGAACTCTAAGATGATCATTTTCTCCAAAGTAGCTTTTAGAAACTTCTGGTATTTCAAAACCTTTTTCCTCTAGCCAGTCTTTATACCTTGTTTCCTGCTCTGGTCCTTGTGCAAATACAAGATTTTTATATACTCCGCTTCCTGGATATCCATATCCATCAAAGTTATGGCCTTTAAATCCAAAATCTCTAGGAAGAACTGTTTTCCCAACATGCCATTTCCCAATTAAATAATTCATATGATCCTGCATCTCTGTTATTATATTAGGGTTTGATAGTGAAGGATCTCCCAAGCCACCCTTTTCACTATTTCTCATAAGCCCATGATTGCTTGGCATCTGTCCTGTAAATAGTGAAGTTCTTGCTGGACTGCATACAGAAGCTGGAGTAAATGCATTATTAAATTTGACTCCATCTGCTGCTATTGCATCCATATTTGGTGTTTTTACTATTTTATGCCCATATGTTCCTAACATATCAACTCTTACTTGATCTAATAATATAAAAGCTATATTATTATTCATTTATTTTTCCTCCTTAAATTTCCAGCTGCCTTGTTTCCGATTTTCTTTAATACTCTTCACTTACTACTCTAGTTACTTTTTTCTTTTTTATATTTAAAGCTCCCATTAATACCAGAGCAATTACTGCAAATACCATTGTTATCTTTGTCAGACTATTTCCTCCTGCCAGCCCTATTGGAGAAAGAACACAATATAGATAACACAGCCCCAATACAAGCAGAGTTGATGCTTCCTTTGCATATTTCCAATTTGTTAAATCTACATCTGATTTGTTTTTAACTGATGGAACATATGGTTTTTCTCTTTTGAAAACACTTCCTAGAATAAACATTGCTATTATGTCAAATACAAATAGCCCTCCCATTACATGAACAAAGTTTAGTTTTACTTTAAATATCCATACTAATGAAAAATATAATATTACATGAAGGAGTACTGTTATTCTTGCTGCTTTTCCAGATACTGTCTTATTCAAGAATCCTACCGCTACAAGAGCAACTATAGGTATGTTGAAGAATCCTGCAAATCTTTTTAGAAGCAGGAATAATCCTCCTGTTCCATACTGAAGTAATGGTGCTATTATCATAGATACTATTGCTATTATAGTTCCAGCTATCTTAGCTACTTTTATTAAATCTTCATCTGATATATTTTTATTAAATATTGGTTTGTAAATATCATAGCAGAATAATGTTGCAGCACTATTTATAAATGAATTAAATGTACTCAATATTGCTCCAAACAAACATGCTGTGAAAAATCCCAGCAAAGGTTTTGGTAAAACTTTTGATACAAGTGTTGGATAGGCTAAATCTATATTTCCCAGTGAATCTCCAAAAATATGGAAAGAAATAAGTCCAGGAACATTTAATAATACAGGAAGGAATAATAGAAATATTCCTGCATATAAGATTCCTTTTTGTCCTTCTGCCAAACTTTTAGCTGCAAGAGATCTTTGGATTATTGCCTGATTTGTTGTCCAGTAAAAAAAGTTTACTATTAATATTCCAGTAAATATTGTTGTCCAAGGTACTGGATCTCCTGCTGCTCCCCAAGCTGTCAATTTTTCCATATGTGATGATGTAACTATATCTACTCCCTTTGATAAACTTCCATCTCCTAAAAATTTTAGAGCAAAGAAAGGTATCATTGTTCCCCCTATTATCAAAGCAAATCCATTTAGTGTATCTGATACTGCAACTGCTTTCAGTCCACCAAATATTGCATAGATTCCTCCAATAATTCCAATCAGCCATACCACTCCCCAAAGAGCTGTATTAAAACTTACTCCAAACATTCCTGTTACATCAAATATTTGTGTAAAAGCAATAGCCCCTGAATAAAGTGCCCCTGGTATCATTACAAAAGTATATGCAACTAGGAAAAGTAGTGACATTATCTGTCTTGTTTGTTTATCATATCTTTCCTCAAAAAATTCAGGTATAGTTGTAAATCCACCCTTTAAGTATCTTGGTAAAAGAAATAATGCAAGTACGCATAAAGGAACTACAGATTGTACAGTCCATGCTATTATTGAAAAATTACTTATATATGAAGAAGCATTTACTCCTACTAATTGTTCTGTTGAAAGACTTGTCAACACCATTGAAAATCCGATAACAGTGGCACTTAAACCTCTCCCTGCTAAAAAATATCCCTGTGCACTGTTGTCTTCACCTTTAGTTTTTAACCATGAAACAAAAGCAATTAATGCTGTTATTAAAACAAATGTAAAAAAAGTCATTTTTCCCTCCTAATTTATTTCAATGGAGATTTTTAAAAATTCGTTGTATAAACAAACCTATCTCCTCTCACTGTAGATTTTGTGTATTCTAAAACCTTACTTCCTTGGAAAACTGTTCTTTCTACTTTCATTCCTAAATCTCCTTCATTTAATCCCAGAAATTTAGCCTCAGAAGTATCCAATTTACATGGATAAAACAACTCTTTTCCATGAGTTATCTTTATTCCAAATTCATTTGTTAAAACATCATATAATTTTTTTGATTTGAGATCAATATTTTCAATTCCTTCTACTAAAGAGTAGTTCAGATAAATAGTTTCATAGATTAAAGCTTCATCATTCCCATATCTTATCCATACAAGCTTACATATAAGTCCATCATCAGAAAGGTTCATTCTCTCTTTAACAAGAGTATTTGGCTTTTTAATTTTCAGTGATAATATTTTAGAAACAGGAATTTTTCCTAGGCTCGTCATATCATCATAAAATTTACTGAAACCTGAACGATTTTGATAAATTTTAGGAGATGATACATAACTTCCCTTTCCTTGAAGTTTATAAATATATCCTTCTTTTTCCAAAGCTCTTAAAGCCTGTCTTACAGTTGTCCTGCTAAGATCATATACAGTACAGAATTCTGATTCAGCAGGAATTTTATCATTTTCTTTTAATGTACCTTCTTCAATATGTTTTTTTATACTATGTACTAATTGCTGGTATAAAGGAACCTCACTTTTCTTATTAATCTCAAACATAATTTTCTCCCATGGGTTTTTAATAATATTATCTTTTCTATTACGATAAGTATAATTCAACCTTTAACTGTTGTCAATACTGATTTTTACTAGGTTTTAACTTGTATCATACACCTAAACTACTATATTAATCACTTCATATCAACTTGTATCTAAAAAAAAAATAAAAAAAAATTTTACTCACTATTAAAACATTATGTATTTTATTTTTTCAAATAAGTCTTTTTTAATCTTATTTTCATTAGATATTTTTTGTTTTTTTATTTAAGCCCTTATTTCAATATTTTTCTAAATGTTTTAAATAAAAAACTAAAAGAGAGATTTTTTTATAAAATAAAAATCAATTTTAAAAAATAAATTTGAATAATTTTAAAATTGATGTTATCTTTATATCAGTATAAAAATTTAATTTTTAAAAAATTTTATCAGAAGGGATGTTTTTAAATGACAAATAAATACAATCATAATAAAGAAGATATGATACTTAGAGATTTTCTTGCAACTGACAGAACAATTCTAGCAAATGAAAGAACTCTTCTGGCATATCTAAGAACTTTTATCAGTTTTTTTGCTGCAGGTATTGGTTTTATAAAATTTGTAGATAATACTTTAGTTGTTTTTTTAGGATATGTTCTCGTAATTTTCAGTATTATCGTTTTAATTTTTGGTTTTAAAAGATATATAAAGACTAAGAGAAGATATGAACATATCAAATTTTAAATTTTTTCAAAAAAATAAAAAAGAGAGGATCTTGTTTTTTCAAGATACTCTCTAATTTTCTATTTGATTATATATTTATATTTCTATTATAAAATTTACCTAAGTTTTTACTTCCATCTTTTCCATTTATCAATATTTTTACTCTGCTGATATTTTCAAGCTCTGTAAGACTATTTACTATTGAATAAATATTTAATAAATTTTTACGACTATTATCATCCATCTCTTTTGATGATGAGCTTAAATCTATATACACTGTATCTCCACTAAAATATAAATTTAAAACAGTAATATCTTTACTCTCAAGAAAACCTTCATTTTGAAGTATTTCTAAAGTTTTAGCAATTATCTTAACAGCTTTATCTCTTCTGCTCTGACTTTCTTCTATATTTTCATCTCTTTTTACAAGTGATTTCTCATCTGATGCAGGAACATATATTACTGCCTTTTCCTTAGGCTTCTCTTCTGTATTAAATTCATTATTTGTGATAGTCTTTATCCCTTTATCATTTACAATATTAGAATATGCAGTTCCACATATTGCAGCAACTATCCATATTCCTATTAATACTCCTATCCATTTTTTTTTCACTGCTTCACCTCACACTGATCAATAAAAATATCCTCTTACCATCTCAGCTATCTCTTTTGCCATCTTCTTCTGATATACTGGATTTGTTATTTTCTGAAGATCACTTTTGTTACTTATAAATCCTACTTCCACCAAAACACTTGGTCCATTAAATCCTCTCAGTACAGCAAAGTTAGCTCCATGTATTCCTCTATTATTTAATCCTATTGCATCAGCTAAAGCATTATTTGTCTTTCTTGCAAAACCAATAGAACTTTCCTGATTTTTCTTATATGCAAGCTCACCCATTATTTGAGCTATATCACTGCTGTTTTCACCATATTTGTCTCCAAAACTGTTTTCAAATGAGGCTATTCTTTCAGCATATGGTGAAGATTTTTTAGAGAAGTAGAAAACTTCTACTCCATTCATTTTACTTGATACAGCTGCATTGGCATGTATACTGATAAACATATTCGCTTTTGCTTTATTCGCTATTTTAGGACGTTGTGATAAAGTCACAAAGACATCTGTATCTCTTGTCATGACAACATTAAAATCTTTTTTCAATTCATCTCTCAAATATTTGCTCACTGCTAGAGTTACTGTTTTTTCATAATATTTTTTAAATCCAATTGCTCCTGGGTCTTTTCCACCATGTCCAGCATCTATAGCTATTGTAAATTGTTTTTTTTGAGATTTGTCATTGAATGTAAGAATAAAATCGTTTCCTTTTGAAGCTATCCTTCCTGTATAAGTGATATTTTTTCTCAGTTTAATAAAAAAACCAACTGATCCACTGTAATCTACAACTTCAAGGCTTTCTATATATTTTCCTGTGAAGCTTTTACTATCTATTTTTTTAGTGAGAGTACTCCCTGGAAATTCTAAAAAAATCAATTTGTTGTACTCGTCATAATTCATTGTATACTTTGGTTTTTCTGATCCTGCAAAATCCATAGTAAGAACAGCTCCATTCAGTTTTACTGATCTAATATTTCCAGCAAATGAAAGCACTGTCAAAAACAAAAATAAAAAAATTGTAAGTATCCTCTTCATCTTATGTCCCCGCTTTATTAAAGAAAAAACGACAATGTTCATTGTCGTTTTATTTCAATTACTATAATACTCTAGAAATAGCTCCTTTAGTGAAAGTTATTTTCACACCTTTATCAACTCTTACTTCTACATAATCGTCGCTTACAGAAACTATAGTACCTTTTATTCCACCAACAGTAACTACTTCTGATCCTTCTTTTAGTGAATCCATCATTTCTTTTTGTTTCTTCTGTTTTTTCTTGTTTGGCAATATTAATAAGAAGTAGAATACAGCTATCCATACTACAAAAGTTAGTCCCATTCCACCATATTTACCTAATAATTGTTCCATTGTTAATCCCCCTCATCAGAAAAGCTTTGTTACAAGTATACCATATCATAAGCTTTTTTTCAATTTTTTCTAAGATTTATCTAGCTTTTTTTGAGCATTTTATTTAAAAAAAGCTTTTATTTTATCTTTTAAACTTTTATGTTTTTTATAGTTTTTATCTTTTAAACTGTCATCAAAAGATTTTAGTAGTTCTTTTTGTTTATCATTAAGATCAGTAGGAGTTTCCACTACTACTTGTACTAGTTGATCTCCAACCATAGAGCTTCTCAAAGATTTGATACCTTCTCCTCTCAATTTGAAAAATTTTCCAGTTTGTGTTCCAGCTGGTATTTTTATATTCTTTTTACCATTCAGAGTAGGGATCTCCACTTCTCCTCCAAGAGCAGCAGTTGTGAATGTAATAGGCACTTCACAAAGTATATCATCTCCTCTTCTTTGGAACAATTCATGTTCTTTGACTCTTATTATTACATAAAGATCTCCATTAGGTCCACCATTTTCACTGGCTTCTCCCATTCCATCAAGTCTTAATTTTTGACCATCATCTATTCCTGCTGGTATTTTTATTTTCTTTTCTACTGTTTCTTTTACAATACCTGTTCCATGACAAGTTTTACATTTTTTCTCAGGAATTTCTCCCTTTCCATGACACTCATCACATTCAACAAAGCTTTCAAAATTTCCAAGTATAGTTCTTTGAACTGTTTTAACTCTTCCAGAACCTCCACACTTAGTACATTTTTTCATCGCACTTCCTGGTTCAGCTCCATTTCCATTACAAGTACTGCATTTTCCATTTCTCTTATATTTTATTGTTTTTTCTACACCTTTTGCAGCTTCTTCAAGGGTAATTTCCACTTGATATCTCAAGTCAGCTCCTGGTTCTACATAGTTTCTTCTAGAGCTTCCCCCTCCAAAACCACTGAATCCTCCGAATCCACCAGATCCTCCACCAAAGAATGAACTGAATATATCTTCAAATCCTTCGCTGCTGAATCCTCCTCCGAATCCACCTGCTCCTGGTCCGCCTTGTTCAAAGGCTGCATGACCAAATCTATCATACTGAGCTCTTTTTTCCTTGTCCGATATCACCTGATATGCTTCATTTATCTCTTTGAATTTTTCTTCAGCATCTTTTTTCTCTTTTTCGCTGGCGTTACTGAATTTATCAGGATGATATTTCATGGCAGCTTTTCTGTATGCTTTCTTAATATCAGCTTCAGAAGCATCTTTTGCTACTCCTAACACTTCATAATAATCTCTTTTTGCCATTTAATATTTTCCTCCATTTCTAATATCTAAAGTATTATATCACAAATTTCATTATAACATGATACTATTTTTATATAAACTATAAAATAGTTATGTCTAATGCTTTTTGGTATATTTCATCTTTTTCTATTTTTTCTATTCCTGCTTTTTCTTTAAGGTTTCCTGAAGCATTATCAAAGTCTGATATTCCATTCCAAGGCTCCAGACACACATATTCTGCTCCTGGTTTATTCCAGAAAGCTATATATTTAAAACCTTCATATACAAACTTTATTCCTCTACTGTTCTTATTGTTTTTTAAATAAACAACTTTAGAATTTGGATTTTCAATAATGAGAGCATCATTTTTAAAAGTATCTATTTCTAAATTGATTCTCTTTCCCTCAAAAGCTTTTATTTTCTTTTGAGAAGATATCAAAGTTCCATTAAAAGTTTTTACCTCTCCTGTTTCTGTTTTTTCAAATTCCAGATAATAATCTGAAAATCCCATTCCATTTCCTACTGGTATATTAAATGCTGGATGTGCTCCCAATGAAAAATACATTTCTCTTTTTCCTGTATTTTCTATTTTATATTCAATTCTTAACTTTTTATCTTTTATAATATATTTTACATAAAGTTTAAAATCAAAAGGATATACTCTTCTTGTTTCATCATTTGAAGCAAAAAGAAATTCCAGATAGTCATCTCCCTGATCACTCATCTGAAATTCATAATCTCTTGCAAATCCATGTTTTAAATTAAGATTATATTCTTTTCCTTCATAAAAATATCTGTCATCCTTTAAAGCTCCAACAAAAGGAAATAGTATAGGAGAACTCTTTGCCCAAAATTGAGGATCTTTCTGCCATATATGTTCTATCCCTGCTTCTAAATCTTTCATTCCTGTAAGTTCAGCACCTAAACTCTCTACTCTTATTTCCATCAAACTATTTTTTAAACTATATTCCATTTTTATCTCCTATATTCAGCTTTTTCCAGGTCCAGCAGATATTCTTTTCTGAAAAGACCTCCTCCATATCCTGTTAATTTTCCATTCTTACCTATTACTCTGTGACAAGGGATTATGATTGAAATAGGATTTCTGTGATTAGCTCCGCCAACAGCTCTCACAGCCTTAGGATTTTTCATAGCTATTGCCTGACCTTGATATGATCTTGTTTCTCCATATGGTATTGCTAACAGAGCTTTCCAAGCTTCCTGCTGAAATTCTGTTCCCTGACTTATATCAAGTTTTATATCAAAAGTTTTTCTTTTTCCAGCAAAATATTCTTTAAGCTGTTCTATACATTTCTCTACTTCTTCTGAATATATTTCTTCCAGTTTAACTTCTCTAAAGTTGACACTGCTGATACCATCTATTTCCTCACATACCTCAAGCATTCCTAAATCTTTTATCTCTAGGTATCCTCTTCCTTTCATTTCCCCTCCTTTATTCTGTCAAAGATAGTCAAATCTAATTACCAGAAAGGGAATAGAGTAAAGTACCCTATTCCCTCTATTGGTTTTCCTTTTCAGGAATTATTCAATTAATTATTAGTCAACAACTTCAGCATCTGCTACATCATCATCAGCTTTTTTCTCTCCACCTTGAGCTCCTGCAGCGCCTTGTTCAGCTTGTGCCTTAGCTTGAGCTTCTTTGTAGATTTCTTCAGCAAACTTGTGAGCTACTTGTGATAAATTTTCCATAGCTTTTTCTATAGCGTCTTTATCTTCTCCATCTTTTACTTTTTTAAGTTCTTCAATAGCTGCTTCAATATCTTTTTTCTCTTGTTCAGTAGCTTTATCTCCATATTCTTTTAGAGACTTTTCAGTAGAAGCAATAAGCATATCTGCTTTATTTCTAGTTTCTACTAATTCTTTAAATTTTTTATCTTCAGCTTCATTAGCTTCAGCTTCTTTAGTCATTCTATCAATATCTTCTTTAGATAAGTTAGTTGATCCAGAAATAGTTACTGTATTTTCTTTTCCAGTTCCTAAATCTTTAGCTGATACATGAACAATTCCATTAGCATCTATATCAAATGTTACTTCGATTTGAGGCACCCCTCTTGGAGCTGCTGGAATTCCTTCAAGATTGAATTCTCCTAATTTATGGTTATCAGAAGCTTTTGCTCTTTCACCTTGTAATACATTGATTGTTACTGCTGGCTGATTATCCACAGCTGTTGAGTAAACTTGTGATTTTTTAACTGGGATAGTAGTATTTTTCTCAATCATTTTAGTAAATACTCCACCTAGAGTTTCAATTCCTAATGATAATGGAGTTACATCAAGTAATAAAACGTCTTTAACATCTCCCATTAGTACTCCACCTTGGATAGCTGCTCCTGCTGCAACAACTTCATCAGGGTTGATCCCTTTGTTAGGTTTTTTACCAAAGAATGATTCTACCCATTCTTGAACTGCTGGTATTCTTGTAGATCCTCCTACTAGTAATACTTCATTAATTTCTGATGGATTTAACCCAGCATCTTTTAAAGCAGTTTTTGTAGGTCCTTGAGTTGCTTCTACTAAATGTTTAGTCAAATCATTAAATTTAGCTCTTGTTAATTTCATTTCTAAGTGTTTAGGTCCTGTAGCATCCATAGTAATAAATGGTAAAGATATAGAAGTTTCCATCATTGTAGAAAGTTCTTTTTTAGCTTTTTCAGCTGCATCTTTAAGTCTTTGATATGCCATTTTATCATTTGAAAGATCAATTCCAGTTTCTTTTTTGAATTCAGCTGTTAACCATTTGATAACTTCAGCATCAAAGTCGTCTCCTCCTAGGTGGTTGTTCCCTGCTGTAGATATAACTTCAATAACTCCATCAGCTATTTCCAATACAGATACGTCAAATGTTCCTCCTCCTAAGTCGAATACTAGAACTTTTTCTTCTTTTTTCTTTTCAAGTCCATAAGCAAGTGCTGCTGCTGTTGGTTCGTTGATTATTCTTTTTACATCTAATCCTGCAATAACTCCAGCATCCTTTGTTGCTTGTCTTTGTGAGTCTGTAAAATAAGCTGGCACAGTAATAACTGCTTCAGTTACAGGTTCTCCCAAATAAGCTTCAGCATCTTTTTTCAATTTTTTAAGTGTCATCGCTGAAATTTCTTGTGGAGTATATTTTTTCCCAAAAATTTCTACTTTGTAGTCAGAACCCATGTGAGTTTTGATTGAACTTACAGTTGACATTGGGTTAGTTATTGCTTGTCTTTTTGCAATTTCTCCTACTATAATTTCTCCATTTTCTTTAATGTTTACAACTGATGGAGTTGTTCTTGCTCCTTCAGAGTTAGGGATTATTGTAACACTTCCTCCCTCCATTATTGCTACGCAAGAGTTTGTTGTTCCTAAGTCAATTCCAATTATTTTACTCATTATTAATTACCTCCTAAAATGTCGTCTATATTTAAATTTTATTTTTAACTTTTTTATATTAAGGTTTTTTATTAACCTCTTTTACATACTTTAACCATTGCTGGTCTTATTACTTTACCTTTCATTGTATAACCTTTTTGAAGTTCAAGAATAATAGTATCATCTTCAAATTCTGGATTATCTTCTACCATTACAGCATGATGATACATTGGATCATATTTTCCTTCAGCTTTTATTGATTCTACACCTTCAGTTTCCATGATACCTTTCAGTTGACCTAATATCATATCCACACCTTTTACAAGACCATCAAAATCTTTTGTTGCTTCTGAGGCTGATATAGCTCTTTCTAAGTTATCAACTCCATCTAATAATTTTGTAACTATTTTTTCAGAAGCGAATTTTCTTAATTCTTCAACTTCTTTTTCTTTTCTTTTTGTAAAGTTTTGAAAATCAGCTTGTTTTCTAAGGTAAGATTGTTTCCAATCTTCTACTTCAGCTTTTAACTTTCCAATTTCTTCATCTGTGTCCTTTTCTTCTTTATCGCAGCAGCAAGATCCTTTTTCTTCTCCATGACCTTTACATCCGCATCCACATTCTTCTTTTGCTTCTTCCTCTTTTATTATATCTTCTTCGAAAGTTTCAACTTCCTTTTTCATTTCTTTATCTAATTCCTTTTCTAATTCTTTTTCTTTATCATTTATCATTTGTTTCGTCCTTTCTCTCTATTTTGTTTAACATTTTATTTACTTCTTGAGTTACATATTTTATCAGTCCCATTGTTTTTGAATATGCCATTCTTTTGGGACCTATTACTCCAAGTATTCCTTGAGATGCTCCTGCCTTATATAATGAATATACGAAGCTATAGTCTTCTAATCCTTTTATTCCTAATTCTTCTCCAAATACTACATTCACTTTTCCATAGGAGCTGTCCCTGTTTTTCACAAGCTGCTCAAATAAAAGTTTTATATCTTTTCTATGGTGGAAAAGTTCTAAGACTTCTGAAACCTCATTAACATTCTTATCTTTAAAGATACTCGGAACATTATTTATAAACAGTTTACTGTCATCTTCATATTGTTCTATATCAACTGTTAATAATTTTTTTCCTAAAATAAATTTTTCTATATTTCCTGAATTTATTTCATGATTTGCTACTTTTATATTTAACTCTCTTGAGATTCCCTCAAGTTCCTCTTTTGAAATAGACTGATCCAGCATTATCTTTTTAGTCTTTACAGCCCTGTTCTCCATAACTATAACAGCCAGAATCATAAACTCGTCTATATGTACTAGTTCTATTCTTTTTATTCTTTCTACTATAGTGCTTGGCTCTATTGCTATCCCTGCATAAGTTGTCATCTTAGAAAGAAGAGAAGAAGTTTTTTGCAGAAGCTGATCAAGTTCATTGATTCTATGCTCATACTCAAGTTCTATATTATTCTTTTCCTCTTTTGTAAGTTTTTCAACTTTCAGCAGTTCATCAAGATAATATTTATATCCTTTGTCTGTAGGGATTCTCCCAGAAGATGTATGAGTTTTTGATATATATCCCATATCTTCCAAGTCAGCCATTACATTTCTAATAGTTGCTGATGAAAGATCAATCCCATATTTTTTTACCAAAGTTCTTGAACCGATAGTATCTCCAAAAGTTAAATAATAATTTACTATTGCGTTTAATACTAGCTTTTCTCTTTCTGAAATAGACATCTTTCATCACCTTTTTGTTAGCACTCATGTGAGAAGAGTGCTAATTCTCTATTAAGAAGATACATCAATTTTATATATTTGTCAATACTTTTTTGAATTTTTTTTAATAATTTATTTTATTACTTTTTCAATTTTTTCTTTATTTCTATCTTTAAAAGTTATTCTGATTTTTTAAAAATTAGCCATATATATATTTAAAACAATTTTAATATTTGAAAAATATAAAATTAAATAGTATAATTTCTATCACAAATCTTACATCTTATGGAGAATATTCCAGGTATATCTATTTTCAAAAGGTACTGTTGAAAGTATTTTTGTTGCTACTATTTGTTTATTTATTGGAATAATATAGTATCAGAAAGCAGTAAAAGCTAATGGAGATGTATTGAATGGAATTGTATTGCTGGTATTAGAAGAATTAATAATTATTGGAATCCTTATTTCATTTTATAGAAAAACTGATATTATATTTAGAACACTGGCAGCTGTAATTCATATTTTTCTTCCTAGCTTAATGACATATTTAGAAATTTCTTTATTTATTATCTATATTATAGAAAGTCTGATACTTATATTTAGTTCAAAACTAGTTTATGTAGTTAATAGATAATTAATTTAGATATCTGAAAATAAAGTGAGGGATCTAGGAGCAGAAATTTAATCCAGCTTTTGATCCCTCATACTTTTCTTTCTATATTATAAGAAAAATTCTGCTATCATACATCTTACTGAACCCCCACCATATCTTTCGATTGTAGGAATATCTGAATATACTATCTTTGCTGATTTTTCTATTATTTTTCTCTGATCATCTCTTAATATATCATTGGCTGACTTAGACATTACTAATACTTTGCTTCCATCTTTTTTTCTAAGTTCCAGAGCATTTCCTAAAAAATGATTTGTCTGCTCTTCTGTTATTTCTATAAGCTCTTTTCCAGAATTCAATATAGATTTTCTTACTATTTCTTTTTCCTTTTCATCTACTATTGAATCTAAAAATATAAGAACATATTCTTCCCCAATAGCCATCAAAACATTTGTATGATATATTGGAGATTGTTTCCCATCTATAGTCTGTTTTCCAGAGAAACTTACAGGCTTATAATTCATCATCTTACAAAACTCTTCAAAAAGTTCTTTGTTTGTTCTCTTTGATAAACTTGCATATGCTATCTTATTTTTTCTATCTAGGCACATACTTCCAGTTCCTTCCAGTACTTTACCTTCTTTTTCGTTTTCAGTAAGATCTATTATTTTCAGAGCTTCCTTGTCTTTTACAAAATCTAAAATTTTAGGAGTTCTCTCCAATCTTCTATTTTCTGCATACATAGGATATAAAACTAATGTTTCATCTTTATGTGTACTGAACCAATTATTTGGAAAAATGCTATCAGGAGTATGAGGTTCCTTAGTATCTTGTACAATTAATACTTCTATAGTTGCCTCTCTCAATTTTTCTACTAAAGTATCAAATTCTACTACTGCCTTATCTTGTAATTCTTTTCCATCTTTGTGATCATTTTTTTGATAAAGATTATCTTTAGCTGTTTCTGCATTATAAGTAAATGCTATTGGTCTTACCATTAAAACTTTATTAGTTAAAAAATCCTTCAATTTTCTGCCTCCCTGTAAAATTTTTATAGCCATATGAATACATTCTAACATTGTTTACATAATTATTTCCACTTTATTATTTCAATTAAAAAAGAAAGATGTTTATAGACTAAAATAAAGTTCTAAAATTTTTAACATTTTAAAATTTTATTAACTTTTCACATCTTTCTTTTAATTTTTATACTATTTTATTTGCTTTTTAAGAACTTCTGATACAGCAGAATCAAATTCACTCTTACCTGCTGTTCCTTTTTTCTCCTGTTCTATTATATACTGTTCTCTCTCTTTTGAAACTTTTATTATTTCTTCTCTTATCTCTTTACGAGTATCTATAATACTTTGAATATATCCTTCTCTAGCTTTTAAAGACATTCTCTGCATATTTTCAGGAAGTTCATTATCCTTAACATCTTTTAAAGAAACTTCCTTGTTTTCTACTGCCTGTACTAAGTCTTCCTTAGAGTAACTATATTTGTTTATTGCTTTATTTATTGCTCTTGAAGCTTTTGCTTCTACTGGAGCAACATCTACTGAATGTTTTTCTGAATCAAATTTTTTCACTGCTTCAGTTCTTACTTCAGAACTTCCATATGTTATATATGTTTTATCTATTCTTTTATTTAACTCATAAAGTTTATCATCATAAGGAGTTGTTACAACTTTTACTCCTCCATCTCCAGAAATATGAAAATATTCTCCACCACCAAATTGTGCTATTGCTTTCCAGTAACGATCTGTATCTGGCATATTTCCACATTGAATAGTATTTATAATAATTCCTTTACTTTTAGCTTTTTTTGCAGTAACACCAGTATCAGGAGAATCATTATAATCATCATGAGGAGGTGCATCTCCTACTAGGAATATTATCTGTGATAAATTTTCTCTAGGTGCTGACCATTGAATTACTTCTAAACTTTCATGAAGAGCTTTTCTTACATCTTCAGGGTCATCTCCCCCACCTTGAGCTTTGTATTCCATTAATACACTGTATATTTCATCAAGATTTTCATTAAGCTGTGTAACTTTAGTCACATAAACATCCCCACGATCTCTATAAGCTACTAATCCAATTTTCACTTTTGAATCTTTATGATTCTGCATTACCTCATTTACTATACTCCATATCTTAGTTTTAGCTCCCTGAATAAGCCCTCCCATTGACCCAGTAGTATCCAGTACAAAAACAATTTCCACATCTTTCTCCAAGGCTTTTGTCTGTTCAACTGCTGTATTTTCTGGTTTTTGCCCTGTTGCAAATACTGTTAAAGCAGAAAAAACAAAAACTGTTGCTATCAATAAAATTTTCTTCATAAACTCCTCCTCAGTAATATATTTTAGTATACAAAGTTTAATAATAATATCCATAAAGCATATAATAGAAAAATGTATCAACTACATAAACTGAGAAGAGTACATATCCTGCAAGCATTACTAAAGACAGTACTACACCTACTCCGCCATCTATACATTTTTCTTTTCCAGCAAGTATATCCTTTTTAACCTGTAAAAAATACCAGTAACTTCCATATATTCCTAGAATTACTCCTCCAACTATTCCAGATATTCTTGATAAATCTATTCTCAAAAATATCATAAGAATATCTGTAAGAACAAAAGCTACAAGAAGATACATTATAATTTTATACATTCCTCTATATCCCAGCCATGCTACTCCTAAAAAAAGAGCTGCTGGATTAATTTTTTTTCCTTCTCTCCAGATATTTATATATTGTTCTCCTTTTTTTCCTACATATTCCTTTATTTGTTCCTCGTTTTCCTCTATGAATTGAAGGTCTTCTTCTTTTAATTTCCACGACATAGATCTCACCCCATCTTTTTTAATTAAATTGTAACATAGACAGAAAAATATCTCTACATATTAATAGTTGCTTTTTTGTTAAAAACTGCTATTTTTAGTTGCTTTCAGATTCTTTTTTCTTCATCAAAGCAGACTTTTAAAGTGTATTTTTTTAATAAAAAAGCAGACCATAAAAGATCTGCTTTTTAATAAATATTTTATTTATGTTATTTCAATATTGCTCTTGCTACTTCTGCATCTATTTCATCAGGTGTTACAGTAGGAGAAAATCTTCCTATTATTTCTCCATCTTTTCCTATTAGGAATTTAGTAAAGTTCCATTTTATCTCTTTTCCTAATAATGTCTGTCCTAATTTTTCAAGTTTATCTTTAAAAGAATCTGTTTCTCTATTTTTTATCTCTTCATTTGCTCTGTCTTTCAAATATATATAGAGAGGATCTGCATTTTTTCCATTTACATCTATTTTAGCAAAAGTTTTAAATTTAGTTCCATATCTTAATTGACAGAATTCAGCTATTTCTTTGCTGCTTTCTGGTGCTTGTTTCAAGAATTGATTGCTTGGAAAATCTAATATTTCAAATCCTTTGTCACAATATTTTTCATAAAGTTTTTCAAGCCCTTCATATTGAGATGTAAGTCCACATCTTGTAGCTGTATTTACTATAAGCAATACTTTTCCTTTATATTTCTCCAATGTTTCTTCTGTTCCATCTACATTTTTAACTTTAAAATCATAAATAGTCATTCAGTACCACCCCTTTGAATTTTTTATGTTCTATGTATATTATTCGGGCTGTCTGCAAAATTCTTTTTTTCTTTATAATTTTTATTCTTCATCATTTCCCTGCACTAGCTTATTTACAATTTTTCCACCTTTATAATGTTCATATATAAACTTATCATTAACAGCATTCCAAGTGACTTTCAGTTCTAAATTTCTGTTGATATCATAATTATATTCCTCACCATATTTAGAATCACCATCTTTAAATGTTATTCTATTTATAACCCTTCCATCTGAATAGTACATTTCCCAGATACCTTCCTTTTTTCCATGAATATATCTTCCTTTTTCCCGTATCTGACCATTGGAATGAAAACTTATGCTATCTCCATGTTCAACTCCATCTGTATAGTTGATTTCTTTAGCTGTTTTTCCATTTGAATAATATTCTGCAGAATATCCTTCAGCCTTTCCATTGAGATACATTGTTTCTCCCATGAGACTTCCATCTTCATAATATTCACTTCCCATTCCTTCAGCTTTTCCATCTTTAAAAGTACCCTTTATCTTCAGCTGTCCATTCATATAGTATTGTTCAAATATTCCTGAAAGTTTATCATCTTTCCATTCTGTTATTTCCAAAAGGCTGCCATTTGGATAATATGTAGTTCTTTTCCCTGTAAGTTTTCCCTCATCATACATAGAATCCTGATGAAGCTTTCCATCTTCTCCACAGTAACATCTTACTATTCCATGCTTTTTTCCGTTTTTAAACTCTATCTCTCTCTGAAGTTTTCCATTCTCATAAAAGTCTACATATTTTCCATGAAGACTTCCATTCTTGTAGGAATACTCTGTCGATAAACTCCCATCTTCATAATATTTTTTTACTTTTCCATTATTTTTTCCATTCTTAAATTTTTCTATTACTGCTAGTTTTCCATTTGAATGAAAACTTTTCATTGTTCCTGTAAAAGGTTTATTTTCTCCTACTCTATAGACTATTCCATCTCTTTTTTCCAATTGTACATTTTCTGCTGTATTTAGAAAACATCCTGTGAATAGCAGAAGTATTAATAAGCTACATGAAATCAACATTTTTTTCATTATCTTTCCCCTTTATATAAGTATCACTTAGTTGTAAAGTTTTAAAAATTATTTCTCTATTGATTTCAAAGCTGCACTCTTTGCATGTATTTCTGCTGTATCAAATAAAGAAATATCTGTATCTTTTTGCTGTACTAAAAGACCAATCTCTGTACATCCAAGTATAACTCCCTGAGCCCCTTTTTCTAATAATTTGTCCATTATTTCAAGAAATTTCTTTTTAGATAATGGCAGTATCTTCCCAAGACATAATTCTTCATAAATTACTCTGTTTACCTCTGCCCTGTCCTCATCATCAGGAATTACAACTTCAATTCCTCTATCTATTAGTTTATTCTTATAAAAGTCCTGCTCCATAGTATATTTTGTTCCTAACAGAGCAACTTTTTTTATATCTTTTTTATCTAGTTCATCAGCTGTCGCCTCTGCTATATGAAATATAGGAATATTAATATTTCTTTGAATGTCTGGAGCTATTTTATGCATTGTATTTGTACAGATAACTATAAAATCTGCTCCTGCTTTTTCCAGACTTTGTGCTGCTTCTGTCAAAATTTTTGCACTTTTATCCCATTCACCTTTTGCTTGGCACTCTTCTATCTCCTGAAAATCTACACTGAAAAGAACCAATTTCCCTGAATGAAGTCCTCCAAGTTTTTCTTTTATTGTTCTATTGATTATTTCATAATAAGTTACTGTACTTTCCCAGCTCATCCCACCAATCAAACCTATTGTTTTCATTTCATTCCTCCCTGTTTTTTCAATAACTTCCACATTTACTATTTTACACTAATTTTTTCTAATTCTTTATAAAAATTTTTTCCTTTTTCTGTTATAAATATTCCTTTTCTTCCTTTATTAGTAAAAATATACCCTTTTTTATTAAAGTACAAAATAATTTCCCTTAACTTATATTCTGAAATATTTATATCAAAAAATTGCAACCTTTCTTTTAATCTTCTTCTTCCTATATTTTGTTTTTGTAAAAGTTCAAAAATTTTTAATAATATTTTTTTATCAAAATCTTGATTCTCTATCCTCTCTCTGTTAATTTCTTCTGATTTCACTTTTTCTTTATTTTCATTCAAGTATTTTTTATATATATAAATTGGAAGATCCTTCATTTTTATTCTATCTTCGTATACATTTGCCATATATTCAATACAATTTCTTAACTCTCTCACATTTCCTTTCCATTCATATTTTATTAAAAAATTTAAAACATCTTCTTCAATTTTTAATTCGCTTTTGCTTTCTTTCTCAAAAAAATATTTTATAAATTGTGGAATATCTTCCTTTCTTTCACGAAGAGCTGGAATTTCAATTATTAAAGTATTTAGTCTGTAGTATAAATCTAATCTAAATTTGCCTTTTTCTATTAATTCCTCCAAATTTCTATTGGTAGCTGCAATTATTCTTACATCACAACTTATTATATCACTGCTTCCTATCCTTCTTATTTCTTTGTCTTCTACTACTCTTAAAAGTTTCGCTTGTGTTTCCAATGATAACTCTCCTATTTCATCCAAAAATAATGTTCCTTTATGAGCCATTTCAAATATACCTATTTTCCCACCTTTTTTAGCTCCAGTAAATGCTCCTTCTTCATAGCCAAATAATTCACTTTCAAGAAGATTAGCTGGTATTGCTGCACAATTTGCAGCTATAAAAGGAAATTTTTTTCTGACAGAAATATTATGGATAGAATGTGCAAAAAGTTCTTTTCCTGTCCCTGATTCTCCCAAGATTAATGTTGGTTTATCTATTTTTCCTATTTTTTCAGCTCTTTCTAAACAATCTTTTATCTCTAAACTATTTCCTTTAATATCATCAAAAGTATATTTTGCAACATGTCCCTTTTTTGCTATCTGCTTTCTTAAATAATTTTCTAGATTTATAATATCTGTTATATCTTTTATTAAAACAATAAAAATATTATAATTCAAATCTTTTTTATTTATTTTTTCTTTGGATAATAAAATTCTTTTTTGAAATTCTTTTATTTCAAATAGCTGGTCTTTTATACTAAAATTCTCTAAGATTATTTTTTTTATTTCATTACTTATTTCTAATTCATTTAGATTAAAATTAGTTATATCTCCTCTTAAATTAAAAAGTTCAATAAATTTTTTATTAAAATTAACAATATTATACTCATTATCTAAAATCATTATTCCGTAATCTATACAATTTATAATAGTGTTTAACTGCATCTTTACAACTGAAGATCCATCATAAAAATAGCTTAAATAACCATTAGGAATAGCTGTATCTTTGAAATAATTATATATTCTTTCTTCTATTACCTCATCTAAAATATTTGATTTTATAACTATATCAAGAATTGTAGCAAAAGATATCTTCCTTCTTCCTAAATCTATAATATATTTTATTTTAGATGGAATTTCAGTTGCATATTCACTTATTATTGCTGTTTCTATCTCTTTATTTTCTAAATTTGGATTTCCTGGATAATAAGGAAATATATTTAAATTATCTACTCCAGCTTCCTGAAGAGTAAAAGCAGCTTGGTGGGATGAAGATGAAAAATCAAAGCAAGCTATGGCATCAGTGTTCACTGGCAATTTTTTTAGTTCTTCGATTTTTTCTTTTTTAAAAGTAAAATTCAAATTTATTACTTTAGAAGTAGCCTTCATTCTGTTTCTTCCCAGAAAAAAAGTATAAGGACTTGTAACTAAAACTATGTCTGCCTCCTCCAATATAATCTCTTCTGGATTTTTTTCTTGTAAACAACATGAAAAAATTTCAAGATACCCTTCAAATATTTTTATTAATTCTTCTAAATATAATACCATCATATCTTTTCTTGTAGTTATAAGAAGTAATTTTTTCTTCATTTCTCTCACTCCATTTTCATCCTTTTTTTACTTTATCATCCCATTATTATTTCTTAAGTCAATCATACCATATTTATAAAAGAAAAGCCTTTTTTATTCTCAACACTTTTTATCCCATTTAATTTTAATAATTTAAAGTTATACTTATTTTAATTAGATACACAATAAAATTATTAACATTGTACTTTATTTTTAAGACTTTTTTATCTTTTTTATGGCATACTTTTTGCTTATTTAATATAACATCATTATACACAAGGGGAGGTTTCATTCTATGAATAAAGAAAAAATATCAAAATTCAAAATACCTCATGTATACGCTATTCTTATTGGGGTAATTATTATCACTGGTATTATGACTTATATTGTTCCAGCTGGAACATATGAGCGAATAAAAGTTGATGGAGTAACCAAGATAGATCCAAATAGTTTTCAGTATATTAGACAAGTTCCTGTTTCTATTTTTAATTGGTTTAAAGCTATTCCAGAAGGTTTTGCTTCCACAGCTTCCATTATTGCAACAATGTTAGTAGGATCAGCTTGTCTTGGAGTTTACACAGAGAGTGGAGTTTTTCAAAATTTTATAAGTAATCTTTTAAAAAAAGATGGAAATAATAAAACTAAAACTCTTATTTTAATTTTTATGACATTCTTTGCTATAAGATCTGGTTTTACTGGAATTTTAGATGGAAATTTAGTATTTACTCCTCTCATGATTGGATTTGCTCTTGCAGCAGGTTATGATACTTTAACTGGAGTTGCTATTGTTATGGTTCCTACATTTGTATCATTTTCTCTTGCTCCTGTTAATCCATATACCATTTTGATAGCACATGAAATTGTTGGTCTTCCTATCTATTCTGGATTTGAATTCAGATTGATAATATGGATAATTGGCTTTTTAATATCTGCTCATCATATATTAAAATATGCTGATGCTGTAAAAAAAGATAAAAGTAAAAGTCTAGTAGCTGATATTGATGTCTCTGATTTAGAAACAAATTCTGATAACTTCAATGAAAATTTAACTTTAAGACAAAAAGCTTTATTAATTATGCTCTTTGCCACAATAGTTTTCATGGTTATTGGTGCAATTGTATTTAATTTCAAACTTAATGATATGACTGCAATTTTAATAATTTCAGGAATTATTGCTGGAATCATTGCTGGATATGACAGTAATGAAATAGCAACTAAAATAATAAAGACTGGAAAAACCTTCTATATGGGATCTATGTGTGTAGTTCTAGCTAGAGCTGTACAAATCATTCTTACTAAAGGTATGATTGTTGATACAATAGTTCATTCTGTCTCTATTCCTCTTGAAAAAGTTGGAGGATTTATGAGTTCTATCTGCATGTTCTTTGTTCAATTAATACTTAACTTCTTTATAAACTCTGGAAGTGGAAAGGCTGTCGTTACTATGCCAATAATGTCTCCGTTAGCTGATTTAGTAAATGTGACTCAACAAACAGCAGTTCTGGCCTTCCAATTTGGAGATGGTATAACTAATATGATTTATCCAACTTCAGGATTAATATTTGCTTTTATTGCAATGGGAAAAATAAGCTATGAAAAATACGTAAAATATATTTTCCCTCTAGTTTTAAAATTAATAGCTCTTGCTATAGTTTCTCTTATAATTGCTACATTAATAAATTATGGTCCATTCTAGGAGGAAAATTTATGAAAAGTATAGAAAATTTAATCCAAACATATTGGGAAGAAATAATTGAAGCAAGAAAATTTTTACATCAACATCCAGAAGATAGATATGTTGAATTTGAAACTCAAAGATGTATAATTAATTTTTTAGAAAAAAATGGTATAAAATATGAAACTAATATCTATGAAACTGCTATAATAGCCTATATTAATGGAGAGTACTCTGGAAAAACTATAGCTTTTAGAGCTGATATGGATGCTCTACCTCTAAAAGAAGATACAGAGTGTGAATTTAAATCTTTAAATAATGGTTATATGCATGCTTGTGGTCATGATGCTCACATGGCTATTATGTTAGGAACTGCTGTTATTTTAAATAAAATGAAAAACAAAATAAATGGAAATATAAAAATAATATTCCAACCTGCTGAAGAACAAGGAATAGAAGGAGGAGCAAAAGGACTTATAAAGGCTGGAGTTTTAAATAATGTAGACTCTATATTTGCTGCTCATGTATGGCCTGATCTTCCAGTTGGACAAATAGCTATTGGAAATAATGAAATGATGGCAAGCTGTGATTTAATAAAAATCAAAATAAAAGGCAAGAGTGGTCATATCGGACTTCCACATCAATGTATAAATCCAATTTATGTGGCTTCTCAATTTTTAAATACTGTAGCTGGAATAAGGATGCATTACATAGATCCATTTGAAAATCTGGTTTGGAATTTTGGAATATTCAAACCAGATACATTTATGGGAAATGCTATCCCTAGTGAAATATTTTTAAGTGGAAGTGCCAGAACATATAATAACGAGTTAAGAACATACATAAAACAAAAATGTAAAAATATATTGGAAGGTTTCAAACTTATTTATGATATTGATTATGAATATAACTATCATTGGGGATATGCTCCTGTTATTAATGATTATGAAACAAGCATATTCTTTAGAGCTTGTGCTGCTGAAGTTTTAGGGGAAAAAAATGTTATAGTTCCTTCTAAAGCTGTTATGACTTCGGAAGATTTTGGAGAATATTTAAAAGAAATAAAAGGCAGTTTTGCTTGGCTAGGAGCAGGAGAAGATGAAAAAGTTAAATATCCCTTGCATAATTCAAAATTCTTAGTTCCTGAAAAAACAATAGAAAATGGAATAAAAATTTTCACAAATCTTGCTCTAAAATATTTAGGGTAATTAATTAAATTAAACTTCATATAATCCTTTAAGCTTGGTTTTGGATTATATGAAGTTCCCTCCAAAATAAACTTATCAATTTTCAATTTCAGAAAATGCATATCTATCTTTCGTTTTTTCTTTTATTATTTACAAATTTTGAAAATTTTATTTTTTTACTTACATTTAAATATCTATGATATAATATAGATAATATTTAATTATTCTTTATTTTAATACTTTATTTTTTTGCTCAATTAAGGAGATAACATGCACTATGTAAAAGTAAAAGGAATCCTATCAGCTAAAAATGGAATGAACCTCTATCGTGGGTGTTCTCATGGATGTATTTATTGCGATTCAAGAAGCAGCTGCTATAGAATACTACATGACTTTGAAGATATTGAAGTCAAAGAAAATGCTGTTGAACTATTGGAAAAAACTCTTAAACGCAAACGAAAAAAATGTATGGTTAGTACTGGTTCAATGACTGATCCTTATATTCCTCTTGAATTAAAAATCAAAAATGTCAGAAAAACACTAGATTTAATATATAATTATGGTTTTGGTTTTACTCTTATAACAAAGTCAGATATGATATTGAGAGATTTAGATTTATTGAAAAAAATAAATGAAAAGACAAAATGTGTAGTTCAAATCACTTTAACAACCTATGATGAAGATTTATGCAGAAAAATTGAACCTAATGTAAGTACCACAAAAAAACGTTTTGAAGTATTAAAAAAGTTAAGAGATGCAGGCATACCAACAGTAGTATGGCTCTGTCCTATCCTGCCATTTATTAATGATACTGTTGAAAATATTAATGGACTTTTAGATTATTGTATTGAAGCTAAAGTTCATGGAATTATATGTTTTGGAATTGGTATGACACTTCGAGAAGGGAGCAGAGAATATTTTTATCAGCAATTAGACAAATTATTCCCCCATATGAAGAAAAGATATATTCACACTTTTGGAAATAAATATGAAATAGTTAGTCTCAATAATAGAAGATTAATGGAATTATTTCACAGAAAATGTTCACAGCATGGAATTTTACATAATAATAGAGAAATCTTTGAATATCTCAATGCTTTTGATGAAAAAAATTCTACTTCTCAATTAAGTTTATTTTAAAGAAAAAAGATGAGAGGACTTATTGCTAATCACTCTCATCTATATATTTTATAATTTAATCTTCTTCTAACCAGAAATTTACTTCTAAACTTTTATTCCATCAAGAAAATATTTGCCATATTCACTTTTAGGATTTTTAAAGAACTCAACAGTTTCTCTTATCTCTTGGATTTCTCCTTTATACAAAAGAAGAACTCTATGAGAAATATTATATACAACTCCCAAATCATGAGAAATAAAAATAAAAGTGGTATTATACTCCCTATTGAATTTTTTGATAAGATTCAATATCTGATTCTGTATAGAAAGGTCAAGAGATGCCACTGGTTCATCACATACTACAAGTTTTGGCTTCAATATCATAGCAGCTCCAATAACTACCCTCTGTCTCTGCCCTCCACTTAATTCTGATGGATATTTTCTTCCACATGTTTCTTCCAGCCCTATCTCTTTGAGCATAGCCTTTACTCTTTCTTCTCGCTCTTTTTTATCTTTCACTCCATTTACTTTCAATGGTTCTTCCAGTATTTTTCCTATTTTCATAGCAGGATTTAAAGAACTATATGGGTCTTGAAATACCATCTGTACCTCTTTTTTTACCATTTCTTTGAGAGGACGTCCCATAAGCATTATATCTCCACTACTTTCTTTTTCTATTCCCAAAAGTATCTTTCCAATAGTGGATTTTCCTGCTCCTGACTGCCCAATAATTGAGAATATTTCTCCCTCTTTTACATCAAAAGTTACATCCTTCAATATCTGCTTTTTCTCTTTGGAAAAAAGATTTCTTGAATTATAGTATTTATTTAGATTTCTTACCTCTAAAAACATCTTATTCTCCTCTTGTCCACAGAGTTTTTGAAAAACCTATAAGTTTTTTTACATAGGGGTGTTCCTGATGTTCAAATATTCCCTCACAGCTGTTTTCTTCTACAATATTTCCTTTGTACATAACACAGGCTCTGTCTGCAAAGTTTTTTATAGAATCCAGATCATGGGAAATAAAAAGTATAGATATTCCAAGTTCTTTTCTTATATTCTTAAATAGAGTTATTACCTCTCTCTTTGTTCTCATATCTAGTGCTGTAGTTACCTCATCAGCTATCAATACTTCTGGTTTTCCTATCAATGCTCCTGCTATGACTACTCTTTGCCTTTCTCCCCCACTTGTTTCATGAGGATATTTTTTTAAAAATTTATCAGTTTCTTTTATTCCAACTTTTTCTAACAAAGCTGTTACTTCCTCTTTCCAGTTTCCATTATTTCCATAATGTGATTCATAAAGCCTTCTTAATTGACTTCCTATCTTTATCGTTGGATTTAATGATATAAAAGCATTTTGGAAAACTGCTCCTATTTTACAGTTCTTTTCAAATTTTTCATAATGTATTATACTTCTCTCTGGAAGTATTCCAAGTATAAATTTAGTAGTCAGGGTCTTTCCACTTCCAGACTCCCCTACAAGAGCAACTATTTCACCCTTTTCCATATGAAAACTCATATCTTTTAAAAGTACCTGTCCATCAATTTCCAGATTTAATTTCTCTATATTTATTATCATTAGAATCTTTTTCCTCTCTTTTCAAGTTTATTCATCTGATAAACTGTGAATATTATGGCAAGCCCTGGAGCTATAGTAAACCATGGAGCTGATAAAAAATATGACTGTGATTGATTCAGAATATTTCCCCATGTAGGATATGGAGGCTGTATTCCCAATCCAAGATATCCTAGCCCTGCTTCTGTCAATATCGCTCCTGCAAATCCAGTTGTAAAACTAATAAGTACAGGTTTCATTATATTTGGTAGTATATGATAGAAAATTATTCTTAAATCTGATACTCCATATGTTTTAGCTGCTACTACATATTCCATATTTCTCTCTTTTTTAACAAGGCCTCTTACCATATTTACACATCTTGGAAGGTAAATAATAAAGATTGCTACTATCATAGATATAAACCCTGTCTTTAGTATTATTATTACTCCAAGAGCGATCAGTATAGATGGAATAGCTATTATTACCTCTATAAAAGATGTAATTACAGAATCTAACGCTTTTCCATAATAACCTGCTATACTTCCTATCATTGTTCCTGCAATTACAGAAAGTGCCACAGAAACAAAGGCTATAAGCAGAGTATAGAAAGAACCCAATACAAGTCTGCTGAAAATATCCCTTCCTAAATTATCACATCCCAGTAGATTTTTTAAACTTGGACCTGCAAGTATCATATTATTATTCATTGCATATGGATTCTGATAGAAACACACTATTATTACTAAAAGGAGTATAAGTACAATATATCTTTTTTTCATTCTATTCCCCTTTCCTTATTCTAGGATCAATGACTGAATAGAGAATATCTATAATAAAATTAATAAGAACAAGGACTACAGATGTATAAAAAATTAATCCCTGTATTAAAGGTATATCCCTTGTCACTACAGAAGTTATAAGAAGTCTTCCTATTCCTGGAATAGAAAATATCTGCTCTATTATTACTATTCCAGTAATAAGATCTATTATCATAATTCCTATCAAAGGAACAACTGGGAGAATAGAGTTTTTCAAAATATATAGATTCAGCCATTTCATTTTAAGTCCATTTACATAGAGATATTTTATATATTCCTCTCTCATCTCATATTCCAGATTACTTCTGATATAGCTTGTAATTATTCCTATATTTGGAATAGCTATAACTACACATGGGAGAAGAAGAGAAGCAAAAGTATTATTATATCCCACAGAGAACCATCTTAATATTACACCAAAAATAAACATAAAAATTATTCCCAGCCAGAATGATGGAACTGAGATAAAAAGACCTATCATAAAATCCCCAAATTTTTTCACATGTTTATTTTTTATTTTATATAGCAAAAAAGATAGGGGTACAGACACTAAAAAGACTATCCCTATCGAAATCAAAGCTATTTCTAATGTAAGAGGAAGTCTTTTAAGAATAAGATCAACAACAGGTTCAGAGTACTTAAAGGAATTTCCAAAATCCCCTGCAAGTACTCCTTTCCCCCAAGTAAGATATCTTACTATCAAACTCTTATTCAATCCAAGTGCTTCTCTCAATAATTCAATGTCTTCTGGACTGCTCTCAACACCAAGTATTGCTGATGCTGGATCTCCTGGAATCATCTCTAAGAGCAAAAATGAAAGTGTTCCTATAAGAAATATAGAAAAAATCATTTTCACCAGTTTTTTTATATAGTACATCTTAATCTCCAATACTAATTTTTGCGAAGTTCGTAAATGAGAGTGGATAGAACACATATCCATTTATATTTTTATTTACAGCTGTTATAAGTTCTGGGTCCATTATGAAAACTGCTACATTTTCATCTCTCAATATTCTTTGAGCTTCTTTATAATATTCAATCCTTTTATTCTCATCAGATGTTATTTTTGCATCTGCAATAAGTTTATCATATTTTGGATTTTCATAGTTGAAGAAATTTCTAGGATAACTTGAAACATATCTCTTTAAAATTGAATCTGGATCAAGTTTCCCTGTAAGTCCTACTATAGTTGCTTCATATTTTCTTCCACTGTAAACATCTGACAGCCAAGTTGCCCATTCTACAGTTTCTATATCCATTGTAATTCCTGCTTCTTTAAGCTGTTCAGCTATTACTTGAGCAGTTGATACATGCATAGCATAGTTGCTTGGAACTTTTACTGTAAATTTAAGATTTTCATATCCAGCATTTTTTAAAAGTTCTTTTGCTTTTTCAACATCTCTTTTTTCACCAATATTTTCTATGCTATATTTTTTCATCACTGGACTCATATTTGTTTCAAGTTTTATTCCATATCCACCCATTACATTTTTGATTATTCCATCTTTATCCACTGCCAAATTAATAGCTTCTCTCACTTCTTTATGGCTGAAGGGTTCAAATTTATTATTAAGGGCAAATAATTGAACTGTATTTTGAGCTCCTGATATTGTTTTAAAATTTTTAAGTTCATTTAATCTCTTTGAATCTACACGAGGTAGAATATCTATCTCTCCAGATAAAAGTTTAAGAAAAGCCGTTTCAGCATTTGGAGTTACAAAGATTTCAACTTCATCTATTTTAGCTTTTTCTCCCCAGTAATCATCATTCTTTGTCAGAGTTATTTTTTGTTCTCTATCATACCCAGATACTTTAAAAGGTCCTGTTCCTATTGCTTCTTTATCCAAAGAAGCTCCATTTTCATCTGGAACTATCCCCTCTGTCATATAATAGATAAAAGCTGAATCTGGAACTTTGAGAGTTATTGTTACTTTATTTTCTCCAGTTATTTTTATATCATCTATATTTGAGAACATAGCTTGAGCAGGAGTATCTCCCTCTCTTCCTGACATTTTTCTCAAAGAAAATTCTACATCTTTTACATCCAGAGGATTTCCATTGTGAAATTTGATTCCCTCTCTTATTTCAAAAGTATATGTCAGTCCATCTTCTGATATCTTATATTCCTTTGCTACTGCTGGGTAAAGTCCTCCATCAATAGTTGGCATTACAAGTCCTTCAAAAACATTCATCATTATCTCTTCTGAACCACTTGATACAAGTTTATAAGGGTTTAGACTATCTATATCCATACTAGTTATAGTTCTCACCACTTTTTTTTCAGGAGCTTTTTCCTCTTTTCCACATCCTAAAAGAGTTAGTCCCAATAGTGCTGCTACTATCAGTTTTTTATTTCTACCTTTCAAATGCATTTTTCCTCCCTAATCCATTAAAAAATGTGTTTCATAATACATCATTAATAATATTAAAGCTGATTTATCGTATCACATTTTCTTATTTATTTCAATGAATATATTAATTTTAAGTTTCTCTCTATCTTATATTTGTTCGATATAACTATACTACGTGATTTTTCATTTTTTTACAAGAACTTTATCTCTTCTCCTGAATTTAAGATTAAAAATAATATACAATTAGACATTTAAAGCCCATATGAATCCTCACTCTTTCTGCAAAACTTTTTTCTCTATTTATTTTTTTATGAAAAATATTTTTTAAAAAATATATTGACAATATCCTTTTCAAGTTATATAATCACTTCAATAAATAAAATTATCAAAAGGAGAAAAAAATGTTATTTAAGAATCTAAGGAGTATGCCACAATTAAATATTTTCAACATATTCCTATATAAAAGGATTCTTTAATATGGCATTATTCATAATATAAATATATTTTTCAAAGATGGGAAAAGTTTTCCCTGAGTATATTTTATGGGTTCGTTTATTAAAGTACTGATTCTTTTTAGGGATCAGTACTTTTTTTAATTTTAAATCTTAATAAGACATGGAGGGAAAATTTATGAAAAAACTTTTTAAATTATTTATGTTATCTGTATTATTGGTACTGGCTGCTGCTTGTGGAACTTCTAAGGGTGGACAAGCCAAAACTGACAAAGTCTATGTAATAGGAACTAATGCTGAATATCCACCTTTTGAATATCTGGAAGATGGTAAAGTATGTGGACTTGATGCTGATATTATAGCTGCTATAGCTCAAAAATTAGATATTCAGTATAAATGGTCTAATACAAACTTTGATGGACTTATTCCTGCACTTCAAACAAAGAAAATGGATGCTGTAATAGCTGGAATGAGCATCACTCCTGAAAGAGCAAAAGCTGTTAATTTCTCAATTCCTTATCTTTCTTCTAATGTAGCTTTTATAGCTAACAAAAGCAAACCTATCAACGGGCTAGAGGATTTGGAAAATAAAAACTATGGTGCTGAACTTGGGACTACAAAAGAAGCTGCTGCAAGAAAAATAAAAGGTGCCACTGTAACTCCTTTCTCATCTAATACTGGTGCTCTTGTTGCTTTAAAAAGTGGTAAGATAGATGGTATTGTACTTGATGAAAGTGTTGCTGTAAAATTTGTAGAAAACAATCCTGAGCTTATGTTTGTAGGAGCTCTTGAAGGAGAACCTAAAGCTATTGCTTTTAATAAAGATGACACAGAACTTATGGAAAAATTCAATAAAGCTCTTCAAGAACTTATTGATGATGGCACTATTCAAAAATTAAGAGAAAAATATGGTGTGTAATGGAGGCATAACTATGTTTGAAAATTTTTCATTCACTTCTTACTTTATAGACAAAAACATATGGGAACATCTGAAAAAAGAGATTGCTCCATACAACAATATACTTATCATTGGAGGAGAAAAATCTTTTGACAGTATAAAAGATAAGCTTCTTTCTATGCTTTCAGGTAAAGAGTATTCTATTGAAATGTACCATGGAGAATGCTCATATGAAAATGTTGAAAAAATATTAAACAATACATTGAATAAAAAATTTGATATTCTCCTTGGAATTGGAGGAGGAAAAGCCATAGATACAGCTAAGATAGCGGCATTTAAATTGGGGATAGAAATATTTTCTATCCCTACTATTGCTTCTACCTGTTCAGCTGCATCTGCTTTATCAGTTGTATATAATAATGATGGAAGCTTTAAGGAATTCTTTAATTTCCCTGCTCCACCCAAAAAAACTTTTATAGATTTAGAAACTATTAAATCCGCTCCTGATAAATATATATGGGCAGGTATGGGAGATACTCTTGCTAAATTTTATGAAGTGAGAATGAAACATGAATATGTTTCTAAAAAAAATAATGGAAATATAAGTTATCCAAATTCTCTGGGAAAAGAGATAAGTCATCTCTGCAGTTCTGTAATACTTAAAAATGGAATTTCTGCTTACTTTGCTGAGAATATCAATGATGAATTCAAGAAAGTGGTTCTCTCCATTATAGTAAATACTGGAATGGTTTCCAATCTAGTTGATGAATTTCTCAATGGAGCTATTGCTCATTCTGTTTTTTATGGTCTTACTTTGCTTCCTTCACTGGAAAAAGAACATCTTCATGGAGAAGTGGTGGCATTTGGCATACTTGTACAACTCCTTCTTGAAGGAAAAAAAGAGGAATATAAAGAGCTTCTTCCATTTTATAAAAAAATGGTTTTTCCAACAAAATTATCAGAAGTAGTAAAAAAAGAGGAGTTTGAAGAGATGGAAGATAAAATCCTTTGGGCTATTCTTGCAGGTCCTGATATAATAGATATGGAATTTAATATAAATAAAGAAAATTTAAAAGAAACACTTTTTGCATTATAGGGGGAAATACAAATGAAAAGCTTTATTGCAGATAAGTTTAAAGAAAGAAATTACTCTATGGGAAATAAAAAGGGATCAGAAACTTGTTCTCTTCCTCTTATTAATCTAGGGATAGGAGATTTGGATATTGACACTGATGAATATCTGATTGAAATGGCTATGGCTGATGCTAAAAATGGGCATACTCACTATACTGACTCATATGGTTATCTTGAACTAAGAGAAGAAATATGTAAATATCATAAAGAAAATTTTAAAAACTATAACTTCAATCCTAAAGATGTCATGATAACTACTGGAGCTTGCCATGCTCTTTATCTTATATTTAAAAGTATTCTCAACAAAGGAGAAGAGGCAATACTTCTTGCACCTTTTTTTCCAGTATATGCAGACCAGATAAAATTATCTGATGGAGTTCCTGTAATTGTAGAAACAAAACTTGAAAATAATTTTCAGATAATAAAAGAGGACTTAGAAAAAGCTGTAACATCAAAAACAAAATGTATAGTGATAAATTCACCTTCTAATCCTACTGGAGTATGCTATACTCTGGAAAGTATGAATATTATCAAAGAGATTGCTGAAAAATATGATCTTTTAGTTGTAGCAGATGATGTCTATGATTTCTATTCATATGAGGAAACTTTTACTCCTATTATTACTTTGGATGGAATGAAAGAAAGAACTATATCTGTATGCAGTTTTTCTAAAAATTTTGCTATGACTGGATGGAGAATTGGATATGTTATATCTCAGGTTCCTGAACTTATAAACTGTATCAACTATATAAATGAATCTATCATTTACAGTGCACCTGCTGTATCTCAAAGATGTGCCCTTCATGCCCTTAAAGATTTTGATAAGCAAAAAAAGAAACTTGTCCCTATATTTAAGGAAAGAGTTGATTACTGCTATGACAGAGTTAAGAAAATACCTTTCCTTGACTGTTTCAAAGCACAGGGAGGGATATATTTATTTCTAAATATTGAAAAAACTGGAATGACTTCTGAAGAATTTACAGATTTTCTTTTAGAAAAATGCAATATAATAGTTGTAAATGGTACTCCTTTTGGAGTAAAGGGATTTGTAAGAATAGCCTGCACTCTTGAAATATCAAAACTAGAAGAAGCTTTTGACAGAATGGAAAATATGATATCTCTATAAAATTAATAAGAGGAAGACCTTTAAGTTGAAATATAGTTCAACTTTCAGGCTTCCTCTTTATTCATTAACGTCATTCCCTTTTCAAACTTCAATGCCAAAACATCTGGATCACTAGTTAAGTCAGATAATTCAACTATTCCTCTTTGAGTAATGTGATCAAATATGAGTTCATATCCTCTTTCCTCTGCCAGCTGTCTTATAAATTCTCTTTGAGTTCTTCCATTTCCATCTCTGAAAGGGTGAAGAGCATTTATATCCAGCATTGTTTCAGCAAGTTTTAAAGCAAGTTCCGACTTATCAGTTATATTTTTAAAATAATCAGCATCCTTTATTTTTTTAAAGACTGTTTCTCCATAAGCTTCTATATGTTCCACAAGGCAGAATAAGGACTTCCCTTTAGCAATATTTACATCTCTTACAGTTCCAGCCCATGAGTATACATCCTGAAAAATATGTTTATGGAGCTTTTTCAAGTAATTGAAATCAAAGGTTTTCTTAATATCATTTCTAAGTCTGAGCTCAAGGAGTCTGGCTCCAGACAAATTCTTCTCCTTTTTCTCAAGGAGTTTCCTGTCTACTATTCCCAGCTTATTTACTAAAATCTTTGTTCCTGGATAAACATATTTATCACCCATAGAAATACCTCTTTAGTCATTTATAATTTTTTCTATAAGTTCCTCCACTGAAATTCTTCCTTCTGCTGCTGCCATAAAATCAGCTTTCTCTTCCTCTGTATAAACTGCTCCTTCAAGCTCATTTGTTTTTACTATATAATCAACAGCTTTTACAGCTTCATCTCTAGTCATGGATCCTCCTGAATATAATTTATCTGATAATATATTATACCATATTTTTCTGTTCATTGCCATTAAAAAGAACTCTCTTTATCCCTTATAAATAAAGGTTTTACAAAGATTTCCTCCTAAAAAAAAGATCTTATGAGAAACCATATTACTGGAACAAGAAGTGAAGGAAGCATATTCATAGTTTTACAATCTTTTATTCCCAATATAGATATTCCTGAACTTGCTATAAGTATTCCTCCAATAATAGATATCTCTGTAAGAAGATCTGGTGATAAAAATGCTGAAAGAAATCCAGCAAATAAGTATATAGAACCCTGCCAGCAAAAAAGAACTGCTGCTGCAATAGCTATTCCTACTCCATAAGTAGAAGCAAGCACCATCGAAGTTACAAAATCAAGAGTAGCATTTGTAAAAAGATAAGTATAATTTTTATTCAAAGCTGCTTCTATTGGTCCTAATATAGAAAGAGTTCCTATACAGAAAAAAAGTATAGCTGTAGAAAGTCCTTGCCCTAACCCTGATTTTGAATATTTTCCCATTAAACTTTGAAATCTTTTATCTATATTTATAACTGTTCCTGTAAGACTTCCAATAGCTAAACTGATAATAAAAAGAACTGGAAAAGTGCTTTTAGGCATATTACTTACTACTGCATTAGCTCCAAGTGCTGTTGCTGCAAGCCCCATAGCTGTAAGCATAGCTCCTTGATACTCCTGTTTTATTCCCTTTTTAAATAAACTCCCTAGCAAACTTCCTAGTATAATTGTAATTGTATTGACAATTGTTCCTATCATGTTAATTTCCCCCCTGTTTCTTTTATATAAAAAAGAATAGACCCTACAGTAACTGTAGAGTCAAGATTTTTTAACTGGTATTTGAAGTTCTGTGACAAATTTTGAAATATCATTTGTTATTCCTAAATCTATAAGAGTTATCTCTATTGAATCTCCATTTAGGCTATATCCCCTTTTTTCCATATATTTCAAAAGTTTTGTATAATACCTGTCTGATTCAGTATGGGTTCCTGAAAATCTTATAGTAAGATAGTCGCTCTCTTTCAGACTTATATTTTCTCCACTTATATTATCTCCTTCTTCTATAAAGACAAAAATACTGGAAAAATTTTTAAAACTTCTATGCTTTAAATCATATTCTGATACTGATACTCCTACTTTTCCTAAAAACATAGCAGGTTCCAGATTGTTAAATCTTTCCAGTTCTCTGATGGAATATTCAAGGTCATCCCCAATAGGGATTTCTTTTCTCAGAAGTATTATTTTTCTTTCAAGTATATGTTTTTCCTCTATCTTATCATATACTGTATTCAATGAATCTGAAAGCTGTTTTAATCTGTTTTCTATTTTTTTATCTATATATTGAAGTTCTCTTATTTTTTCTCTTGTATTTTTTTGCTGTTTTTCAAGAATATTTTTAAGATTTTCAACATCCTTGCTTTCAAAAAAAGATTCTATTTTCTCAAGAGGCATTCCTAAAGCTCTAAGATATTTTATTGTATTTAATCTTTCAAACTGCTTAGTGGAATAGTATCTATATCCTGTTTCTTCATCTTTTTTTTCAGGTTTAAGAATATCTATTTCATCATAATATCTCAATGTTCCAACTCTCATATTAAAAAGTTTTGCCATCTCTCCAATAGAAAAAAGCTCCTTCATTTTTATTTCTCCTCATTCAAATATTTTATCCTATTATACAGCAGGAGGAAAAAAATAGAAAGTTAAAATAGAAGCATTGCAAGAAGTGTTATTCCTGTACTTCCTATCAAAACTACATAATCCCATTTTGTAACCTTTAATTTTATATATTCTGTTCTCTTGCTTTTTGCATTAAATCCTTTTGATTCCATAGCCATTGCAATGCTCTCAGAAGAACGTACAGCTGTCACAAGCATTGGAAGCATAAATATATTTCTTTTCACTCCTCTGGCTCTGTAGGCATACCTCATATTCTCATATTCCTGTTTTATCACTGGAATGAAACCATATGCTGCAAGTATTCCATAGGCAAAATTTCCTGGAAGATGAAATTGCTGCATAAGGCTGATTATAAAAAGCCTTGGGTCAGTTGTAAATACAAAAAGAAGTCCCAGCCCAGCATAAGCCAGTATTCTTATTGAAAGCTGCAATCCATTTTCTATATTTCCTATAATCACAACTGTCTTAGTAAGGTTGGTTATATCCTCAGCAGTTCCTGAATTGCTGTAGAGCATTCCTGTAAAAAATACTCCCCCTGCCAGAAGAAGTACTGGGAGAAATGCAAATAGAATTTTTTTCAATGAAATTTTATTAATGATCATAAGCATAACACATATACAGAATACTGAAAAATTTAAATAGTAATTATATTCAAAAGAAAGGAGCAGAGAAACTAGAAATATCGTGAGTCCTTTATATCCTGGATTGAGTTTTATCATACTTCCACTCTCCTTATCTTTTTATCAGATGTAGTTTCATAGATAAAATCTGAATACCTGAATACAAGATTTCTGTCATGAGATACCATTACCACAGTGATTCCATCTTCATCAGCTTTTCTTTTAAGAAATTCCATTATTTCAATACTTGTTTTATTATCCTGCCCATAAGTAGGCTCATCACAAAGGATTATTTTCTGTCCAGCTCCCAACATAGATAAAACAGCAAGTTTTCTCTGCTGACCCTGGCTAAGTGAAAAAGGAGAAAAATTTCTATATTTGTAAAGTTCAAATTCTTTCAATAAATTTTCTGCTTTCTCTAAAAGAATTTTTTCATTCTCTTTAGGATATCTTTTTTTCAGAGTAAACATTATCTCTTCTATCACTTTATATGTAATAAATTGATTTTGGGGATTTTGAAAAACTATTCCTATGGTGTTTATAAATATCTTCTCTCTGATTTTTTTGATATCTGTTCCAAGTATTTTTATATTTCCAGATGATATTTTAGATATTCCTGCTATTGCTTTAAGAAGAGAAGTTTTTCCAGCTCCACTTTTTCCAATTATCGAAGTAATGCTTCCCTCTTTTATCTTAATATTAATATCTTCCAGAAGAGAGTTCTTTTCATATACTATTTTTAATTCTTCTATCTCTATAGAATCTACTCTATCTTTAAATTTCTCATATTTTTCCAGATAATTTTTTTTATATTCCTCTTCATCTATTATATCAACAAGATATTTATCAATATTTTTATCAACAAAACTACACCCTTTTCCTAAATGGAGAAGAGTGTAATCTATATCTTTCCAAAGAGATATTCTGTGATCTACAGCTATTATAGTCACTTCTTTCTCTCTATTTATATTTTTCAATATATTTACAATTTCCTGACTGCTTTCATAATCCACATTGGCAAAAGGTTCATCCAGCACTATAATTTGGGGCTCTACTGCCAGTACACACGCCAGTGAAAGTTTTTGTTTTTCTCCACCTGAAAGTGAAGATATTTTCCTATACTTTAGATGCTCTATCCCAATCTTTTTTAGTACTGCTTCTATAATTTCATCCATTTTTTCTACAGGAAAAGCAATATTTTCCAGACAGAATATGATTTCATCTCTCACTATATCCATACAAAACTGAGTATCAGCATTTTGAAACATCATCATAATATATTCTGCTCTTTTTTCAGGAGGATATTCAGATATTTCTTTTTCAAAAAGCTTTACTTCTCCTTTGGAAAGTATTCCTTTACTATCTGGATAAAGTCCTGTAATAACATTAGCTAGAGTACTTTTTCCACATCCAGAAAACCCTGTTATTAGATATACTTTCCCTTTATTAAAAGAGTATGTAAATCCATCCATTATATTTTCTTTTGATGTTTCTCTATATTTAAAAACAATATCCTGACATCTTAAAACTTCTTCCATAGATTAATCTTCCATTTCAGGGTCATTCTGCTGCCCAAGAGTATATCCACTCAATGCTCCTGTTTCTGCTAGTTTATCAGCAGCTATTTTACAGATTACACCTGAAAACACAACTGAACTGATAAGTCTTACTATAAACATACATACTAACATCATTGGAGAATATTTTACAAATCCTCCTCTTATAAATCCCCATATAAAACTTGCTACACAAGCTGCTCCTGCTGCAAGGCACATATTCATCATAGTAAAGTTTCTATATTTATTCTTAGCAAATACAAGCTCTGGCCCCATTCCTTGAATTATTCCAGAAAGAATAACTATTGGTCCAAACATATTTCCCATGATAACTTCTATCAGAGCAGAAAGAACTTCTGATACAACTGCTACTCCTGATCTCTGTACAATATATGGCACAAAAGTAGAAGCCATAAACCATACACCAAAAAGTATCTCATAGGCAAAAGGAGCTAATCCAAAAGGGGCAAGTATTGTTGCAAGAAAATTGGCAAAATATACAGCTCCTAAATATATAAATGAAAATATTACAGAAAAAATTGATACCATTATTACATCTTTTAGTTTCCAGTTAAACATTTTCCCTCCTGATATTCTAGTCTTTTGTTGGACTATTTACTGAAATAGTAACCTGTAAAATATAGTGTGAAAGATTTGCCTCTCCATACTGGAATATCTCTTCCAGTACACCAAACACATCATGAACATCTCCCTCTAAGATAGACACATAGTGAGAACTTTTAGCAAAAACTCCCTTGTCTTTTGCTGTCATTACTGCTTTGGCTATATGCTCCATATAATCTTCTTCCCCCATAGGGTAGAAAGATATTTTGCTTACAACATTAAATTTTTTATCTTTGATATTTTTTTCATTTACTTTTTCATCATCTGCTTCCATAAATGAATCTGCATCAGTATCCCCTGGGCATCCTTTAGAAAAAGTAGCTTCAAGAGCCATATGTACATTTTCTTTATAGGCATTTACAAAAAGACCTTTAACTACATCAAATACATGAGTGCTTTTCCCTCTAACACATGTGCTTAATTTATCAGTTTGCTTCCATACTTTTGAGGTATCTGTCTTTTCAAGTCCTTCAAGAATAATATCTACAAAATTATCAGCCATTGGATAAAGAGAAAATCTACCTCCAGCTACTCCTTTACTTGCTCCACCTATACACCATAAACAATCTTTCAATCCCATTAAAAAAACCTCCTTTTATATCTGCAAAAGGAGGTTTGGTTATTTAATAAAAAATATACACATTACTCCTTTCGCCGGTATTATCCGAATCAAGTTATATGGGTTCAGGAATTTCCTATCTCAGCTTTTTAAGCACCCCAGTAATTCAACTAAATTATAATATCACTATTCCTTATGAATGTCTAGCATTTCTTAAAAAAATCTGGATTTTAAAATATGAATTTTATTTATATAAATCATATCTTCAATCTTTGTTTTATGTTATTATATTTTTATACAGGGAACATAGGAGGGAAAAATGGAAAATATAAGACTTATCATCACTATTCAATGTGAAATTGCCAAAAGAAGATGCAGTGGTTTTCATTGTATGAATTCATTTTTTACTAGAACAGGAGTGTTTAAAGATTACCCTAAAAGTGAAGAACTTAGATTTCTTACTTTTCAATGTGGAGGATGTCATGGAAAAGGTATCAACAGTCTTTTAGGAAATGTCAACAAACTAATTGCTAAAGAAAACCTTATCACTAAAGATGAAGTTGCTATACATTTTGCTTCATGTGTAGCCTTTGATAATCATCATTCTGACAGATGTCCATTTATCAATGCTATGAAGAAAATAATAAACAAGATGGGGTATGAAAATATTGTTGAAGGAAGCTATCTTTCTAAAACTGCTACAAGAAGAAGAGAAGAGGGAGTATACAAAGATTACACTGCTCTAAACAAATAAAATAAAGTCCCAGTAGTTAGACAGTTTCATCTGTTTTAATTACTGGGATTTTATAGTTATATTTCATTATTAAAACACTAAAAACAGTTCAAAAATTTGTTTGAATTTAATGACAAAACCAAAGTTGTCAGCCCTGTATTTATAGAATTATTATAATATTCTATCGTAATGCAAAATGAGGACTTTCAAAAATTGGCTTCATCTGACATAAGCAATAACTCTCCAACTATCAGAGAACTGCTCAGGTGCAATTGTTGCTCCACACTGAACTGCATAGTGAACTGCTTCCTCTAAATTATTAACAGCAAAGTCTAAATGTGCCATTTGCTGCTGAGCCTCAGGTTTTTCTGGCCACACAGGAGGTACATATTCAGGATTACGCTGAAATGTTATCCCAGGATATGCCCCTTGAGATATTTTTGGAGGACATATACAGGCATAATCTTCATCATAAAAGGGTATTTCCCATTTGAGTAAATCAGCATAAAATTTTGCTAATTTGTAAGGATCTATACAGTCCACTGTAAATGAGTACATCTTGATTTTCAATTCATCATTCATAGCATTAAAACCTCCTAAAATATTTTTCATATATTTTTGATTTTATTTATTAAGTAAATTTTTTCTTACTATTTTTTATTCTTTATATTTACAAGATAACTTTTTATATTATCGTTTTATCTTATAACAATTTTATTTTAAGGAAGTTTGTACCCATATTTTTCAAGTACTGGAAGAGGAAATTCAACTCTCATTGTAAGAAGAGGATCCACTACTTGACATACTGCCATATCAGAAAGTAATGACATTAGCATTCCTGTTTTCAAATCACTCTGCCCAGAAGCATCTTTTACAAATTCAAACATCTCTTTTGCTGCCATATCTCCAGCTTTATCTAAAGTTTCAGCAGATTGTATAGTCATAACCTTTTCTCCAGAATATAAAAATGGTACTGGAAGTTTTGTATTTTTTAATACACTTACCTTAACAGTTATCTCTCCAGCTGTTTCCAGTCCACAAATAAAAACCTCTCCATCTCCCATAAGAGCATGAATATCCCCCATAGATAAAAGTCCTCCATCTACATTTACAGGAAGATAAATTATAGAACCTGCTGTTATCTTCTTACAGTCCATGTTTCCACCATGTTTTCCTGGTGTAATTGTAGGAATCCCCTCTTCTCCTTCAGGAGCTGTTCCAATAACTCCTATCATAGAATCTACATCTAATTCTAAAACATCATCAAACAATATTTTATTATCTCTGATAGAATATATTACAGCTTCTCTTTTATCATATTTCTCATAAAAAACTCCTCCAACATTTGAAGAACGCATTACTCCCCAAGGACGAAGCTTTATATCTCTTATCTCAACTTTTAATATATCTCCTTTTTCAGCTCCATCTACATACAATGCCCCTGTTACTGGATTAGAAAGTCCATCTTTTCTATCACCCATCGGTCTTTCTGAGCTTGTTATACAATTATCATAACAATCTCTTGTTTCAAATACTACTATCTCTCCATCTTTACAATGAGCTGCTGCTTTATTATCCCATTTAAGTATGTCTGTTACATAATCTTTACTTATACATATCATTATCTTCCCCCTTTATTCTTTTTCTTTATTCTAACATTTCATTGAAAAAATAACTATATATTAAAATTTTAAATCTATCCCTCTGGTATAAAGATAAAATATAGGATATAATATAAAAAATGAAATAAAAAATATACAACAAGATGAAAATACAAATTAAAAATTTATAGAATAAGGAGAATTTTATGATAAAAGAAGTATGTGTAGAATCATTTTCAGAAGCTCTTGCAGCTGAAAAAAGAGGAGCTGACAGAATAGAATTATGTGATAATCTTTACCTTGGTGGAACTACTCCATCTTATGGTACTATTAAAATGGCTGCTACAAAACTTACTATTCCTGCTTTCCCTATAATCAGACCAAGAGGAGGGGATTTCTGTTATTCAAGAGAAGAAATAGAAATAATGAAAGAGGATATAAAAATATGTAAATCATTAGGGATAAAAGGAGTTGTTCTTGGAGTTCTTACTGCTGATAACAAAGTTGATTTTGAAACTTTAAAAGAACTTGTTGATCTTGCTTCTCCTATGGAAGTTACATTTCATAAGGCTGTAGATGAGTTGGAAAACCCTGTTGAAGTTATAGACAGATTTGTTGAAATTGGAGTAAAAAGAATCCTTTCTTCTGGAACTAAAGAAACTGCACTTGAAGGAAAAGATATTCTTAATGCCATGATAAAAAAGGCTGATAACAGAATTATCATACTGATAGCAGGAAAAGTTACAAGTGATAATTTTGAAGAAGTTGCTGCTGCTATACCAGCTTCTGAATATCATGGTAAAAAAATAATGTAATTTAAAATATGGGTGACTTTTAAGTGTAAATATAATTTTACAGTTTTCTGTCTACCCATATTTTTTAATCTATTTATTTATAATCTTAATTCCATTTTCAAGATACTTTTTTAAAATATTTTCATCCAGCTTTGAATCTGTTATTATCAAATCTAAATTTTCTATACCACATATTTTTATGAGTGAGTTATTTTCTATCTTTGTTGAATCTGCCAAAATAAATACTTCTTCAGCTATTTCTGCCATCTTTCTTTCTACAAGTACCTCTTCAATAAGAAAATCTGTTACCCCTCTTTTTAGAGATATTCCTCCTACACATATGAAAGATTTATCAACAGAAAAGTTATGAAGAAATTGTTCTGTTATCTCTCCTAAAAATGCAAACTCAGTTTTATTATATATTCCAGCTGCCAAAATAAGATTTATTCCCTTTGTGTCTGCTAGTTCATTTGCTATGAGGAGAGAATTGGTAACAACTGTCAAAGAAGAATATTTATCCTTTATCAGTCTTGCTATTTCTATATTTGTTGTACTTCCATTGAGAGCTATTGTATCTCCTTCATTTATATACTTTAAGGCTAAAACAGCAACTTCTCTTTTTTCTTCTGTATTTTTTGATTCTCTTAAAGAATAAGTAAGATTTTTTCCCTCTTTATTTTTAAGAATAGCCCCTCCATATACTTTTTGAAGATATCCCTGTTTTTCTAAAAAATCCAAATCTCTACGAATTGTTTCAAGAGAAACATCCATAATATTAACAAGATTAGAAGTTTTTACACTTCCATCTCGCTCTAACAATTCTAATATTCTATCCTGTCTATCACTTGCCAACATATTTTTTTATCTCCCCTCTATTTATCATACTCATAAAATCTTCAGTTGCATCTTTAACTTTTTTATTTAAAAGAACAAGTCCTATAAGATTTGGGATTATCATCAACCCCAGAACTATATCTTGTATAAGCCACACTATTTTTAAACTGCTCAGAGAACCTATTACTGCAAGACATACAAATACATATTTAAAATATGATGCTACTTTGGAATTAAAAATATAAGTCAATGTCACATTTCCAAAATACCATTGAGATAATATAGTAGAAAATGCAAACAATACCATACTTGCCCCTATAAGATATCTAAACATATAATGTATAGTTCCAAAAGCTGTAATGACATAAACTGCTGGTGATATTTCCATTTCTACTACTCCTGAAGTTAAAACAATAAAGGCTGTCAGTGAACAGATGACAACAGTATCAATAAAGACCTCAAGTATCCCATAAAGTCCCTGTCTTGCTGGATGATCTGTAATAGCAGCAGAGTGAAGCACTGGTGCACTTCCTTCTCCAGCTTCATTGGAATACAATCCTCTTGCTACTCCAAACCTCATTGCTTCTTTTATTGTATAGCCTAAAACTCCTCCCCCTACTGCTTGTGTATTAAAGGCAGAAGTTATTATACTTATTATAGCATAACTTATATGATTAAAGTTAGAAATTATTATTACTAATCCCCCTACAAAATACATAATAGTCATAACAGGAATTATTCTTTCTGCTACTTTTCCAAGTCTTCTTACACCACCAATAACAACTATTGTAATTATTCCTGCCATCATAAGTCCAGAAAATACAGGTTTTATTCCAAACATATCTTTTATTACTATTGCTACTGCATTAGATTGTATAAGTGCTCCTCCACTTATTTGAAGAAACATAAATATAGAAAAAAGAACAGCTATTTTTTTCCATCCCAATCCTTTTGACAAATAATACATGGGCCCTCCCACATAAGTTCCATCATCAGATTTTTCTCTATAGATTATACCTAATACTATCTCAGCATACTTTGTTGCCATTCCAACTATTCCAGCTGCCCACATCCAGAATACTGCTCCTGGCCCTCCACTGGCTATGGCAGTAGCCACCCCAACTATATTTCCATTTCCAACACAGCTGCTCAATGCTGTACACAGAGCCTGAACTGCTGATAATGTTCCCTCTCCCTTTATTTCATTCTTTCCTTTTAAAGACTTTATGAGTTCTTTCATAGCCAATGGAAATCCTTTTATCTGTATCCCTTTTGTTATAATAGTAAAAAAGATTCCCACTCCTATAAGAGTGACTATAAGATAGTTTCCCCATATAATTTCTGATATCCTTTCCAGCATTATTTCAATTCCATTCATATTATAATCCCTCCTAGTCAAAACCCCTAGTTACTTAATTAAATATTACCACATTTTTGTGATTTTATAAAACTTTTTATGTTTTTTGTTGTTTTTTGTTGTTTTTAAACTTTATTAAAATAAAACCCATAAAACTAAAGGTTCCGCCTAGAATTTTATGGGTATATATTTACTTTCTTAACTTTCCTTAAGACTTTGCAGTCCATCTTCTTTTCCCCATGCTGATATTGTTGGAACAATATTTATAAAAGCATTTTCATCTATCTTTGTTATAAAATCTTTTATAAGCATAGCCTCTCTCAATGAACATACAGATATTATTTTTTCTCTTTTAACATGATTATATCCTCCATAGACATAACCTATACTATATCCTCTATTTATTGTATTCTTCATAAAATCAGATATTTTTTCCAGCTGGTCGCTTATTACGACTACTTTTACCAATGAAGAACCGAATCCAAATAGTACTACACTTATGGTTTTACTGTATATCATTTGCATAATAATCGCATAGAGGACAGCTTTTTTTCCAAAAACAAATCCTGATATTATAAGAATAGTTATATCTATACAGAGTAGGACCTGACTGATTCCCATAAAGGAAAGCAGTTTTTTGTGGAGGATTTTTGCTACAGTATCAGAACTTCCTTGAGAAAATCCTTTTTTCAGAACCAGTCCTGTTCCTATTCCCATAAATATACCATAATAGATACATATCAATATCTTGTCAGAGGTATCCTGTAAAAAATTAAATTTTATATTATTCACCAATATAAGTATCAATGGATATGTTGTAGATAATAATATTATTTTTTTTACTTCTTTGATCCCTAATATTATTTTTGCACCTATTAATATTAAAATACAAATTCCATAATAAATATATGTATAATTCATATTTATTACTTTTCCAATAGTAAGAGATAACCCTGTTATTCCTCCAGTGACTAGATTATTAGGTTTTAAAATACAAACAATTGAAAATGCTTGAATTATGCAACCTATATATACAATGATATAATCTGTTATTTTTTTATTCATTGAATACATCACATCTCCTACATTTATTCTTATTACTTCGAATAATTATCTCTTAATTTTTTTAAATAATCTACAGTTTCAATCAATCCATTTAATTGATCTTCTATCAGTTTTTCCAGCATTTCCTCAGATACTTCATGTGGATAATAATATTGAGCTGGCTTTATAATATTATAGTCATAAGGATGTTTTTCAACTTTAAAAGTTCCTTCTCCTACTTTTTCTACTCCCCCAGTTCCTGGTGTTCTTTTAAACTGAGCACAATATGGATGACAGCTTTCTACATTTATTCTAGTAAGAGATGATTTTTCCATCAAAATATTAAAACATTTTTCTAAATCAATATTTCCTCTTCCAGCTGGAACTCCACAAACTACATATCCATATTTATCTTCTGGTTCTTCTATTATTATATGATCTTTAAAATGAGTAGTATAAGTATATGGTGCCATATTTTCTGCAGCTTTTACTGGTTCTTCCCAAGCCATCATAGAGTTTCCAAAGTCAAATAAAAATCCTACCCATTTAGAATCTATCTTTTTTATTACATTTACTAGTTCTTCTGACGTTTCATATTCGTGATTTTCCAATGCAAGCTTTATTCTATATTTTTCTAATAATGGAATAATTCTTTTTACTTTCTCTATTCCTTCATCATATGACTTCATATCAAAATCATAACGTACTTTAGCAAAATCATAAGCTCCCTCTGCTCCAGAAGTATTTTCTTTCCTTTCAAGAGGTTTGATTGGTATATATGATCTGATTACATCTGCACCTAATTTATTTGCAACTTCCAACACCTCTACCAAACGTTCATAGTCAAGATTTCTCATATCCAGCTCTACATACATTCCATATTTATTCAATAACTCTTTTATTTTTCTCAAATGTTCATCTGAGTTGCTTTCTAAAGCCCCCCAATTTTCATCAAGATTATAATCTTTTATAACATTTATCTGAACTCCATCCAATCCAAGTTCATGAGCTTTCTCTATAAATCCAAATATATCCATTCTCTTATGCTGCAGCCATAAATGAAGACTTTCTGTTTCCAATCCCAATTTCAACATTTTTTCCTCCTGAGTATATTTTTATTAATCTGCTATTTCTTGATTCTTTTTCTTCTTTATCATTCCTAATAAGATTGTTGTAATAACTACTCCCACTATTGCAAATCCTATCATTGTCATAAATACCATTCTATATCCTGCCATTCCTGGATGTCTGTCAAGCATATTTCCATAAAGTGCAAAGGCAAACATTTGTGGAGAATATCCAAAAATACAAGCTATTGACATTGCTGCTCCACTTATATGTCTAGGAACTTTTATCTCATCAATCGGAGCAAAGAATACTGCTCTCATAGAGAAAATAATAGCACCAAACCCTAAAGTACAAGCCATACCAACATATACATTCATAGTTTCATGAGGCAGAAGTGTAAATCCAAACATTGCTATTGCTGCTGCTATCAAAGCTACTCTTAAGAATTTAGTTGCTGATTTAAACTTCTTATCAACAAGCATTCCTCCAACAGGGCCACCAACCATTTTCAAACCATATTGATTTACTATTCCATAGGCACCAATCAATGTCACTGGCATTCCATAAATATCTTTCAAGAATGGAATAAAGTATGTCAAACCACAGTAAACTGAGTATATAGATGCTATTGTCAATGATACTACCCATATTTCAGGAGTTTTTACTGCTTGAATTACTCCCTGCCATGCCAGTTTATTCTTATTTATCTTTTCTCCATCAGCTACAACTATTTTATCATCTTCAACAAGGATATATGATATTATTCCTGTTAATATAACTGCTCCTGAATAAAAAAGTATTGATCCTCTTAAAGCTACTGACCCTTTTCCTAATAGTGCAAATATTCCTAATGCTGAAAATGCAACTATTGTATCTACAACTCCTCTTCCAGCTTCTAAAAATCCAAATAATCTTCCCTGTTCTGTTTCATCTCCAAGCAGTCTTATTGCTTTTAAAAGAACTGGCCAGTATACCACTTCCCCAAAGAAAGAAAGTAATCCCCATGCTAGTAAGATTCCTCCATACCCCGGAAATGTTGATATATATATTCCAATCAGCCCAATACATACAAGAGAAAAAGATATCATTATTCTCTTTGAAAATCTGTCTGATATATATATAGAAGCAAAGTTACCTATTGTCTGTACTAGTCCATATACAGAAAGAGCTGCTCCTATTTGTGTATGTGTTAATCCCATAAATTCCTGCATAGGTACATAAAAAGCATCTTTTAATGAAGAAAGTTTAAATATTGTTCCTCCCCCAATTACCAAGACTACAAATGTAAACCATTTTTTAAAATTTGCACTTTTTGTCATTTTTCATCTCTCTCCTTAATATTTTTTATTTTCTCTTATATTTGTAAATATATCACATCAAAAATGTTTTTTCAAGTTATTTTTTGTATTTTTGTTGTTTTTTGTTGTTTTTTGATATTATTTAAAAACATATAATATGAAAATAACTCATTTAAAGAAAAAAAGAGAAACTTAAAAGCAATAAAAAAACTGCCTGATTTTACTCAGACAGCTTTCATTGTTCAGTTGATTAAATTTTTATTTTATATACAGCTTTTTTTATTTTTTTCTTTTCTCCAACTTTTAAACATGGCATATGAGGTTCCAGTGGAAGAAAAAGAATAAATCTATCTTTTGACATTTTACACATCACTTCTATTTCTCCATCTAAATGATCATAGTCTTTTTCTGAATCATAGTTATTTCTCTCTTTCAGCACTTCTCTTGCTGAATATCCAAAATTTTCTTCTCCATCAACTATTAATTGAATATCTATATATTTTTGATGGCTTTCAAAACAAGTTTCAGATACTTCTCTTGTTAATAAGTTTTCCTGTACATTAAAATATATGTTATCTCCATCTACATCATGCCTTCCTTCAGAAGCATTCAAATAATCTCCAGCCATTATACTTTCAACAGCTCTATCAAAATTAGCAGATATTCCCTTATAATTTTTTAAATTTTCTAAAGTATCAAATATCATTTTACATCTCCCTTAAATACTTTACTATTTCTTTTTGGTTTCTTGTATTTTTCAGCAACTTTATTAAATATATATGAAAATATGATTATTGTTATAACTCCAACAGCTGTTCCGTATACTCTGTTAGTATAATAAAGCATAGGTGTCAATCCAGGCTTTTTCATGTTAACCATTATAAACATAAAAACTATTCCCCCTAAAGAAGCAGGAACTTTTACAAATATTTCTGTTATTATTATTACAAGTATTATTCCAACCGAACACCAAAAAGTACCTGTAAAGCCTGAAAAATATAAAGCAAATGCTACAAATCCTCCAAACACTGTGCTGAGAAATCTTTCTTTTGTCCGCAAAAGAAGTTCATCCCATTCGAGTCTAAAAGGTACTACAATAGCAAGAGCACAATAATACAGAGTATAATTTGTTATATACACAGGATCAAAAAAGTGATTGATAAACTTTATTGCTGCCAATCCTAAAATAACAGCCATTCCTGGTTCTAATCCTCTCATTATCTGCTTCTTCAAGTCAGCTTTTGGCGTTGGTGGTACTTTATTTTTCATTTCTTCTTTATCAAAAAATGCGTTATACAGCGTAATTACAAGAGATATTGCAGCAACTCCAGCAAAAGTCCCTATTACTCTTTCCATAAGATAGGCAACTGGAGTTCTTTCAGGATCAACATTCAGCATAATATAAGTAAAAGCTATACATCCTACAGAAGATGGAATTCTCATTACAATTTCATTGAAGCAGCATACAACACACAGTCCTAATATATACATAACAAGATTTTCCTGAAATCCCATATAGCATATAATAACTGCTATTACTCCTCCAAATATAGTTGTCATGACTCTTTCATAGGCTTGTTTTCTTGTTTTTGAATCATTTAAATCTGATACATTCAAAGCTCCTATCCCTGCATAAAAATGAGAAAGGTTAAAATAATTACACACCCATATGGATATGGCAACTGCTATAGATACTAAAAATGCTCTCTTTAGTATTTTGACATTTTTTTCTACCATAGTTCTCCTTAGATTACTCAGCCAAAATCATGTCATCTCTCCCCAAGACATGAATCTGTTCAGCCTTTTTTATATAATAAGTATATTTTAAATATATTCAAAACTATTTTATCTTTTTTATAGCATTTTTACAATACTTTTATGCATATAAGTCAAATTTATTTTACTTTTCTTTCAAGCCATGTTATTTCTGCATCTATATCTTTAGAACTATTTTTTCCATTGTATTCTTTAGCTTTTCTATAGCAATCTAAAGCTTCTGCATATTTTCCTATCTTTTTAAAAACTGCTCCTGCTTTTTTATATATCCATGTATCTCTTCTATTTTCTTCTGTAATTACCTTATAATAATACTTTGCTGCATTTTCATAGTCGCCTATCTTCTCATAATTAGCAGCTATACTATAATTTTCTACTTTACCATTTTTTTTTTCACTTTTCTTATAATATTCCGCTGCTTCTTCTCTTCTATCAAGTTTTGTAAGAACATCAGCTATGTTTGAAAAATTATTTGAATCTTCTGGATCTGCTTCTTCAAGTCTTTTGTAGTATTCTAAAGCTGATTCATATTTTCCAAGCACTTTATATACATCTCCAAGTTGTCCTAAAAGCCAGTTAGATGGTTCTTTTTCTGCTTCTGCCTTCTTAAAATAATCTAAAGCTTCTTCATGTTTCTCCATCTTAGTTAAAAGCCATCCATATTCTCCATTTATCCAAGAGTCATCTCTTCCCTGCTTCATGGCTCTTTCTATGTACACCATAGCTTCTACATACTTATCCTGCTCTCCAAGATTCCAACCTATTTGTGAATTTAACCAATCATCTGCTTCTTCCATTTCTTCAGCTTTTCTTAAATATCCTAAAGCTTCTTCAAATTCATCAAGCATACCTAGATTCCAGCCTATTTCTCTGTACAGCCATGCATCTGGATCCTCTTCCATTTTTTCCGCCTTTCTCAGACATTCTAAAGCTTCCTTGTATTTATCCATTTTTCCTAAATTCCATCCAAGTTCTCTATTTACCCAAGCATCATCTCTTCCTAATTCTTTAGCTTTTCTCAAATAGAATATAGCCTCTTCTACTTCTCCTAACTTCCCTAAATTCCATGCAAATTCTGTACAAATCCAAGGAGTTAAATTATCTTTGTCTTCAGCTTTCTTTAAGTATTCTAAAGCTTCTTTTGGATTTTTAACTCTTCCAAGGTTCCATGCAATCTCGCGGTATAACCATCTACTGCTGTCTCCCTGTTCCTCTGCTTTTTTTAATTTCTCAAGAGCTTCTTCATATTTTCCTAATTTTCCTAGATTCCAGCCTATTTCAGTATTCAGCCATGAGTCAGCTCCCTCAATCTCTTCAGCTTTTCTTAAATATTTCAGAGCTTCCTCTTCTCTATCCCCTTCTAATCTCCCTATACACCATCCATATTCTCTGAAAAACCATGCATCATCTCTTCCCATATCTTCAACTTTTTTCAAATATTCATAGGCCTTCTCATATTGATCTAATCTATCATAATTCCACCCTATCTCACTATTAATCCACTCATCATCTCTTCCTAGTTCACTTGCTTTTAAAAGATATTTTAAAGCTTCCTCGCTTCTATCTAATTTTCCTAAATTCCATGCAAGAGTAGAAAAAACCCATGTGTCATCTCTTCCCTGTTCTACAGCTTTTTTCAGATAAGCCACTGCTTCCTCATCTCTACCCATTTTTCCAAGATTCCAACCTATCTGTGAATTTGTCCATGCATCTGGTTCTTTCATTTTCTCTGATATTATTAGATTTTCAAGAGCTTCTTCATATTTTTTTAATATACCTAAATTCCAGCCTAGCTCCTCAAATATCCATGTATCATCTCTTCCCAATTCTTTAGCTCTATTCAGATAGTATACTGCTTCTTCATTTCTATCTAATCTTCCCATATTCCAACCTAATTCACTATTAATCCATACATCATCTCTTCCTAGTTCCTTAGCTCTATTCAAATAATATACTGCTTCTTTACTCTTTCCTAGAGCTCCAAGATTCCAACCTATTTCACAGCATAACCATGTATTTTCTTCCTCTTCTCCCTCTACTTTTCTTAAATATTCTAAAGCTTCCTCTTTTCTCCCTAATTTTCCAAGTATCCATCCTGTTGTTGAATTAGTCCATGTATCTGCTTTCCCATTTATTTCATTCTCAGTAAGGAGCTCTAGAGCTTTGTCGTATTCCTGATTTTCTAAAAGTTCATCTACCCTGTTTTTTAAATCTTCCATTTTTCCTCCTTATTCTATGTTTAAAAACATTGTCCTGTTAAGTGTTTCAAATCCCTTTGCTTCATAAAAAGATAGAGCTTCAAAATTCTGTTCATAAACTTTTAATTCTATTCTGTTTATATTCCAATCTCTCGCCCAATCTATAACACAATCTACAAGCATACTTCCTATTCCATGTCCTTTAAATTTTTCACTTACTACAAGATTATCTAATGCTACCCATTTCATATCTATTTTTACTGGAAAAGGCTGATTTTTAGTAACCATCACTTCTGCTATTCCTACTATCTCTCCCCCACGTTCAGCTACAAATATCTCTCTATATGGGGTTGCTATAATGCTTTTTATGTACTCTAGAGATCTTCCTTCCTCTTCTGGCTTCTTAAAAAGCTCTGGATATTTTTCCAAATGAAGTTCATCAACTTCTCTATACAAAGTATTAATACTCTCTATATCATCTAATTTTACTGTTCTTATTATTATATCCATTTCTCCCCCTTACATTAAGTATTCCTCTTCTAAAAATAAAAAGAGGTCGGCCTTTGAACCTTCCTCTTTATTTTATCATTATAATAGATTTTCTGCTAGACTGATTATTTTATTCTGTATATGAAGCTGTAAATCTTATCACAGTACCTTTTAAATTTTTTATCTTACTCTCTGAAGTATCCCATATGTAATTATACTTATATACTGCTCCATTACTTTGTATTGTTTTGCTTGCCTCTCTTATTTCAAGTCCAGCATCTTCCTGAGAAACATTTAAACTGTATTCTACATTCATATTTCCTGTTCCAGTCAGTGTCAAAGTATGTCCTGATACTCTTCCTACCTGCCCATCCAAAAGAATTCCAAAATCAATCTCATTTCTGTCAGAAGTTATTGTAATAGGGTCTTTTACTTCATATACTGCTGTTGGTCTAAAATATGCCCTTTCACTTGAATACACTATTATTGATAAAAATATATTCAATATAAAAATTATTTTTTTCATTTTTCTCCTACCTATATATAGCTGTTAATTTTATTACTTTCATTTTTTCTTTTTCTGGAGTATCTAATTCAATAAACTGCTTAGTTTTTAAAACTTCTATTAAATCTTGATTTAAAATGCTGCTTTTTACTTTTATATTAAATCCAGTTTGAGATTTTTCTGCACTGATTTTTGAAATGTCTATATCTACTAAATCATTTTTATCACTAAATAATTCCATATTTTCATGGTTAAAGACAAGAGTTATATTTCCATCAGCAGCAAGATTTATTATTTCAATTTTTAGAGGTGCTTTTTCTTCTAAACCCTTTATATCTATTATTTTTCCTTTCATTGACATTTCAGATTTTGCTACCATTTTACTAAAATTAGTATTTTGATAAATACTATAGGAATATTCAAAGAAAAAAATAAACAATAAAGGAAAGGTGATTGCTTTCATTTTAAATCTCCTCTGTAAAAATTAATTTTCCCATTTCAAAAATACCATTTTCTATTTCATCTGGCTTTATAGTAATTTCAATTTTATTTTTCATAGGTTTATACAGTTCATCTCTTGAAGACAATTCAACAGTATAATTTCCTTCTATTAAACCATCTACTATAAAATAACCATCAAATTCAGGTTTTAAACTTTTTACTTCTTTATCTCCATTCTTTATAACTATTTTAATTTTATTAAATATATATGGAAGACTTTCCACATCAATATTTTCTCCATGTACAATTACATTCCCACTTAGAGAGATAGTATTTTGAAATGGTATATCTATTTTCATTCCAGTAGATGGCATCAATTTATAATATTTTTCTTCATCATAATACAGCAGTGGATCAATGTATGTTCTATCAACTCTCACATTAAATTCAGCATTAGATGATATATCTTCTATCAGATAATTTCCATCAGCATCTGTTTCTATACTTTTTCCTAAGATACTTACCTTTATATCTGGTAATACTTCATCTTCTACATCAAACCTAGAATTTGCATTGTTATCTATATATACTTTTCCACTTACCCATGAGTTAGATTTATTTTTTAATCTACTGTTTCTCTCTATATCTTCCAAAATGAGAATTTTTCTAAACTTAGTTCCCACTTTTTTAGTACTTCCCTTTTCATCACTTGCATCAAAAGAAATTTCAGTATCTACAAATGGCACTCCAAAATCTTCCAAATAAACAGTTCCATTCATTTCCATTTTTAAACGGTCATCATCTTTAGTAGAATAAGTAACTCCTAGTGACAAATCAAAATATTTTTTGCTGTAGTATCCATTATTTCTTCTTATAAACTTCACTGAATACTTATCTTCAAGCACTTCCCAATTATTATCATATTTTAGTTCTACTTCAGTTACTATATTAATATTATCAAAATATGATATTCCTGTTTGAAATCTTGTAATATGCCTATTTCTTTTAACATCATCTGAATATTCCTGAAATCTATATTCTAAAGTATTGCTCAAATATCTCTGATTATATCCTACACTTCCTATATAATCTGTATAATGATTCCCCTGATATGTTTCAACCTCATATCCAGTTCCAATATTCAGTCTTCCAAAACTTTTTCTGATATTAGCTCTATATTTTTCATCTTTCTTTTCTTCTTCACTTATTCTTCTGCTATATTTTTCTCCAATACCTTCAATTATAAAATCATAAAAATTCTGTCTATATTCCCAAGTAAGAGTTCCATCTCCTTCTTCTCTATCTTGATACCATATGATATTCGCCCAGAAAGGAAATTTAACAGGAGGAGAATTTATGTACATTCCATAGGACATTTCATCATATTTTTTTCTTTCTTCTGACTTTCCAGCCAGATTATAATATCCTACTTCTGCAGTCATAAAATTATTAAGTCCATATTTTAAAGTTCCAATAAAATCATTATCCCCTTTTCTATCAACTTTTCCACTCTGTATACTGTAATTCCATGTATTTTTGCTTAAATTCTTATTGTTTAACCATAGAGAAAGATCTTTTTGAATATATGTTCCATCTGTTTTATATATTCTTATATAATACTTATCTGTTAATGACTGTGTATTTATATTTTCAAATCTGTATCTTTGGTTTTCCGCATTTTGATAATCTATTAATATTCCATTTCTGTATAATTCAACTACTGACCCTGTTGGTGCGTAACCTTCAAAAATATTTCCATCTTTTTCTGTTACATCAAATCTTTCTGATGAATCTAAAATACTTATTCCATTTATATTATTATCTACATCATAAAAAGATGGTGTCCGCATATAAAAACTTCCTAAAACAACATCTTTTTTATCCATTACATTTTCGTATGTTAATGAAATTGAATCTATCTCAGGTTTACTTTTATTTTTTTGGCTGTCATCATAAATGCTGAATTCACTATCAAGTTCTCCATACATTAACTGTGTTGAGTAATTGATATCTAAAGACTTTCCTTTTCCTTCATTTAAATTAGTTTTTTCATACTCTATTTCAACTACTCCAGGAGAAAACATCTTCTTATTTCCTATAACATCATGAGCATCTTTTTCTCTTTCACTTCCCATACCTCTTCTTTTCTGCTCCTGTTCATATCTCATATCAGAGGGCAGTTTAAAAGGAAGCTTTATATTTATATTCAGCATTGGCAAATCAAATACTAATTTTTCTACTGGCATAACAGCACTTAATTTGCTTACATCAATATATAATTCTTGAGCTTTTACAAAAGAAATATCTGGATCAAATTCCCATTTTATCCTTTGTCCATTTGGAATAACTCCATTTACCTGTTTTTTTTCAAAATTTATCTCAATATCATTAAGTTCTGCAACATATAAAAATTCATTTAAAGGTATATACCCTATTTCCTTTACTTCATCAATATATAAAGGAAAAAATTCTTCTTTTACTCTGTTTATTTGAATATCCATATTTCCATCTACAATATTTTCCATATCAACAGAATAGGTAAAACTGCTGAAAAATATCAATATGCATATCAAAATTATTTTTTTCACTTTTTATACTCCACATAGACAGGATTTCCAACTTTTTCTCTAGCTGTCTTTGCTTTTACTTTTGAATTAACATATAAATTACCTTTTATTTCTAAATCAATTTCCCCATTTTTGTCTAAAATTAAAGCCTCATTATTCAATAAAATTATATCTGTAATATATATATTGTCACCTAATTCAAAATAATTATCCATTTCTACTTCTATTTCCTCAAATGGACTGCCTTTTATATTGAGTATAAGATTTCTAAGTGGAGCTACTTTCTTAGATGAAGAATTCTTTATAATAGTTCCAAAATAAAATCCCTGCTTTTCAGTTATTATAAGTGGTTTTAATTCTTGAGAAAAATTTATTGCTGTTATCATCAAGAAAATACATAGTAGTTTCAATTTCATATTTTCCCCTTTATAAAAAAGGAGGATTCCTCCTCCTGATTTAGTTATTTAGATTTAATCACTATATGTTGCTGTTACTATTACTGTCTCATTAGTCAGACTGTCTGTATCTGCCAATGGGGCATATGTTAATTTCAATGTAGCTGTTGCCTTTCCTGTTGAAGTTAAATCAATAACAGTCCCATAATCAGCTGTTATTCCACTATCACTTGCTATTGTTATAAAGCTTCCTGCACTACCTAAATCCGCTTTTATTTTAACTTTTTGTTCTTTAGTACCAGTAATATCTAATATTTTACTTTGATTTGAAGTTTTTGTAGCCATAACTCTTCCAAAGTCTATTGTGTCTCCACCTTGAGGAACTATATTTATTGCTGCTACTGCTGTTCCTTTAAGATTTATTGTTGTTGTTCCATCTGAATCTGCTCCAAATGCTGTTATAGATAATGCTGCCAATATTCCTACCATAAAAAACGTTTTTTTCATGATACGTCATCTCCTTTTTTATTTTAACTTTACAGTCTCACTATAAAGTACCTTACCTTTTCCAGCTACATTTATTTCTGCAGCTTCACCTTTTAAATCTTTAAGTTCTATTTTTATTGATGCTGTATTTCCTTTTAAAATTCTTCCAGTTTTTTCTTCCATTTCTCCTATCTTTTTCCCTTTAGCAGAAAGATCGTTTATTTTAACCTCTGGTCTTAAGCTGTATTTCCCGTTATTTTTAATATTCATTGTAAGTTCATTATCTACAACTTTTACATTTGAAACAACTATATCATATTCTACTTTTCCTTTAGTCCCATACACTGTAAGCCCATGTCTTCCAGCTAAAGTCAATGTACTTTGCCCCTCCACCACTTCAGGCAGTTCCTCTATATATATCAGTCCTCTGTATTCTCCATCTGGTTTTTCTTTAGGAGCTCTTACAGAAAACTTTATTCTTCTTTCTGAATTTCCTTCCAGAGTCATAGTTCTTGGATATATTCTCAGCCAGTCTCCAAGATACTCTTCATCTTTAATATTTTCATCTTTTCCTGGATAAACTTTTACTCTGATAGGTTCATTTGAATTATTTACAAGTATTATTTCCTCAGTAGCTGATCTATCCAGATTCATTTCAAATATTCCTGGTGCTACCGAAGTTCTGAAGAATGCAAAACTACTTACAGTTACCATCAAAAACATAAATACAATACTCATTAATTTTTTCATATTCACTCCTCATTTAATCATAGGTAGCAGTAAAAACTATAGTGTCCTCTACTTCATCTCCATGATTCATTTTATTTAAAATTTCTGTATTATATGATATTTTAAATTTTTTCTCTTCTCCATCAGATACTTTCTCTATCTTATAGAGATTTTTTTCATTTCCACTATAATCTACATCTTTTAAATTTATAGACCCATTTGTATACTCTTCTTTCAAGCCAAATGTAAGCGTTTTCATACTTTTATTATTTGATCCCTTGATATAGTTTTCCATTACTATTTCATTTGTTTCTACTCCATCTACTTTTACAACTAATGAAGCATTGGCAACAACTTTCCCTGTTATCTTTATTACAGTAGAAACTTGTTGAAACTCCCCTGAATACAAATTTAAACTTATTAACAAAAACCAAAAAATTTTTTTTATCATAAGCTTATCATCCCTGTTTTGTTTATTTCCATCTTTATTTGGTATTTTTTTGAACAATTATATCTTTAATCGAATTATAGCATACAAAATATATAAGTTCAATAAATATCTTTATTCCTTATTTTGAGATAAAATAACTAATTATATATACTAATATGCTTTTTTCGTTAAGGTTCAAAATTTCAATTAATAAACTTCTTTTATTTAAATTTTCAAAGCTAAAGTGTAAACAAAGTAAAATTTAATTGAAATAAATAACATAAAAAAAATCTATTTTATCTATAAGTAAAATAGATTTAAAGATGTTTTAAGAAAATCAACTTAACTCTCAAAAACAAAAAAACAGGCATATAATACACCTGTTTTCCTATTTTAAAAATTATAATAATTTTTCAGCTAAACGAACTTTTACTAAAGCTTCATTTAAATTCTTTTCAGTTAGAAGAATATCTTTATCTTCTTTTAATTTATCTAATTTAGCCTTAGCTTCTTCAGCCTCTTTTCTAGCTCTTTCTAAGTCTATCATTTCACACGGCATAGCTTCATCAGCTAGCACAGTTACAATATTATTAGATATTTCTAGAAATCCTCCTGAAACAAAGTAACATTTTTCTTCACCATTGAGTCTGATTTTCATTTCACCAATAGCAAGCCCTGCAACAAAAGGTGAATGATTGGGAAGGATTCCCATTTCTCCTTCAGTAGTTCTTACCAAAAGAAACTCTGCTTCCTGTTCCAAAACTTTTTCTTGATAATTTACAACTTTAACTTTAAAAGTAGCCATAATTATTCATCCCCTTTCATAAGGTCTCTTCCTTTAGCCACTGCCTCCTCTATAGTTCCTACAAATAGGAAAGCTTGTTCAGGGATATCATCATGTTTACCTTCAAGGATTTCTTTAAATCCTCTGATAGTATCTTTTACAGTAACATATTTTCCTTCCATTCCAGTAAACTGTTCAGCAACAGAGAATGGTTGAGAGAAGAATCTTTGAATTTTTCTAGCTCTTGATACTGTAAGTTTATCTTCATCAGACAATTCATCCATACCTAGGATAGCAATAATATCTTGAAGTTCTTTATATCTTTGAAGAACTTCCTGCACTTCTCTGGCTACCTCATAGTGCTCTTTTCCTACTACTTCAGCTGATAAAGCTTTTGATGTAGAATCAAGAGGATCAACTGCTGGATAGATACCTAGAGAAGCTATATTTCTAGATAAAACTGTAGTTGCATCCAAGTGTGAGAATGTAGTTGCTGGTGCAGGGTCAGTAAGGTCATCTGCTGGTACATATACTGCTTGCACAGATGTTATTGATCCTGATTTAGTTGAAGTGATTCTTTCTTGCAAAGTTCCCATTTCTGTAGCAAGGTTAGGTTGATATCCAACAGCTGATGGCATTCTTCCTAACAGTGCTGATACTTCAGAACCTGCTTGAGTAAATCTGAATATATTGTCTATAAATAGAAGAACGTCTTGTCCTTCTTTATCTCTAAAATTTTCTGCAATAGTAAGACCTGTAAGCCCTACTCTAAGTCTTGCTCCAGGTGGTTCATTCATCTGTCCATAAACCAGAGATGTCTTAGATAAAACTCCTGACTCAGTCATTTCATCATAAAGGTCTCTACCTTCTCTTGTTCTTTCTCCAACTCCAGCAAAAACTGAAAGTCCTCCATGTCCCTTAGCAATGTTGTTGATAAGCTCCATGATAAGAACTGTTTTCCCAACTCCAGCTCCTCCAAACAATCCAATTTTTCCACCTTTTATATATGGTGCCAATAAGTCGATTACTTTTATTCCTGTTTCAAAGATCTCAGTTTCTGTTTCCTGCTCTTCAAAACTTGGGGCATCTCTATGTATAGGAAGAAATTCTTCAGTTTCAACAGGTCCACCATCATCAACTGGCTGCCCTAGAACGTTTAATATTCTCCCAAGAACCGCTTTCCCTACTGGTACTTTTATAGGGGAACCAGTATCTATTACTTCCATACCTCTTTGCAGACCATCAGTAGAGTCCATTGCTACTGCTCTTATTACATTGTTACCTAGATGCTGTTGAACTTCAAGTACAAGTTCCTTATCTCCTACTTTTACTTTCAATGCATTATATATACTAGGCAGCTGGTCTTTAAAAGACACGTCTACAACGGCACTGATAATCTGTGTTATAGTTCCTTTGTTCTCCACGCTATTGCCTCCTTATCTTTAATTTAGAGCTGCTGCTCCACCAACTATTTCAGTTATTTCTTGAGTAATAGCTGATTGTCTCTCTCTATTATATTTCAGATTAAGATCTTTTATCATCTCTTCTGCATTATCTGTAGCACTCTTCATCGAATTTTTTCTTGCTGAATGTTCACTGGCAGTATTATTCAAAAGAGCCTGATATATTTCAACATTCAAATATTTAGGAAGAAGTGCAGATAAAATAGTTTCTGCATCTGGTTCAAAAATATATGCTGTATTTTCTGTAGCTTCTACTCTTTCTATAGGAATAAGTTTTCTTACTAAAAGGTCACTTCTCAAAGCTGATACAAATTTATTATAGATCATATACACTTCATCAAAGATTCCATTATAGTAATATTCAACTATATTTTCACTTATCTCTTTTGCCTTATCTCCCATTGTTTCAGGAATAAGTTGGATATAGCTTGCTTTCAGGTCATACTTTCTCTTAGAACAGTACTCTCTTCCTTTTCTCCCTATAGCAATCACTGAAACCTCTTTTCCACTATTATTTCTCATGATTTTTTCCATTTCTCTAAGAGTGTTGTTATTAAATCCTCCACAAAGTCCTCTGTCAGATGTCATAACTATTACTCCTATCTTCCTGACTTCTTCTCTTCCATCAAAAAGAGGGTGTTTTTCACTCTTAACTCCTGCTGCTATATTAGACAAGATGTTATGGATACTTTCAGCATAAGGTCTTGATTTAGTTACTAATGCTGAAAATCTTTTGAATTTTGTAGTAGAAACAATTTCCATGGCTTTAGTGATCTGGTGAGTAGACTGAACACTTTTAATTCTGCTTTTTATCTCTTTAGCTCCAGCCATTATCCCACCTCTTTCTAGTTAAAGTTTTTTTTGAAAGCGTTGATAGCTTCTCCCAATTTTGTTTCCATCTCTTTACTCAGGGCTTTTTTATCTTTTATCTCAGCTAAGATATCTGTAGTATTTCTAAGCTCTGTCAGAAGTTCATCTTCAAATCTTCTTACTTTATCAACATCTACAGAATCAAGATATCCATTGATAACCGCAAAGAATGCAACTACCTGTTCTTCAACTGGGAAAGGTCTATATTGTGGTTGTTTTAGAACTTCCATAATTCTGTTACCTCTTTCCAACTGAGCCTTTGTAGATTTATCAAGGTCTGATCCAAATTGTGCAAATGTCAATAGTTCTGTATATTGAGCTAGTTCAAGTTTAACTTTAGAAGCAACCTGTTTCATAGCTTTTATTTGTGCAGAACCTCCAACCCTTGATACAGATATACCAGCATTTATAGCTGGTCTGAATCCAGAGTTGAACAATTGAGAGTCTAGAAATATCTGCCCATCAGTTATAGAAATAACGTTTGTAGGAATATATGCTGATACATCTCCTGCCTGTGTTTCTATTATTGGAAGAGCTGTTATAGATCCTCCACCTAATTTATCAGATAATTTAGCTGCTCTTTCAAGTAATCTTGAGTGCAGATAGAATACATCTCCTGGATAAGCTTCTCTTCCAGGTGGTCTTTTAAGCAGTAGTGACATTTCTCTGTAGGCTACTGCATGTTTTGATAGGTCATCATATACTATAAGTACATGTTCCCCTTTATCTAGGAAATATTCTCCCATAGATACTCCTGAATATGGAGCCATATATTGTAATGGAGCCGCTTCAGATGCTGTAGCTGCAACTATAGTTGTATATTCCATAGCTCCTGCATCTTCCAGTTTTTTATAGATTTGAGCAACAGTAGATCTTTTTTGTCCAATTGCAACATAGATACATTTTACTCCTGTTCCCTTTTGGTTAAGGATAGCATCAATAGCAATAGCTGTTTTTCCTGTTTGTCTATCTCCAATTATAAGTTCTCTTTGTCCTCTACCAATAGGTACCATACCATCAATAGATTTAATTCCTGTTTGTAATGGTTCAAATACTGGTTTTCTAGAGATAATACCTGATGCTTTTCTCTCTATCTCCATGTATTTTTCAGCTTTAATTTCACCTTTTCCATCAATTGGTTCTCCAAGAGCATTTACTACTCTTCCTAGTAAAGATTCTCCAGCTGGAACAGAAACAACTCTTCCAGTTGCTCTTACTTCATCTCCCTCTTTTATCAAAGAGAAGTCTCCAAGTATAACTGCTCCTACATTATCCTCTTCAAGGTTCAATGCCATTCCCATAACACCATGTGGAAATTCCAATAGCTCTCCTGACATTGCACTGCTCAATCCATAGACTCTAGCTATACCATCTCCTACTTCTAAAACAGATCCTGAAGTTTTTATATCAAGACTTTTTTTATAGTTCTCAATCTCATTTTTGATTATGCTGCTTACTTCTTCTGGCCTAATTTTCAACTGATTACACCTCCTGCTTTCCAAGCCTTTCTATTTTTTTCTTAGGGAATTCAATTCTTTACGTATAGATCCATCAGTTACCTGATCTCCTATTTTTATGATACCTCCACCTATGATAGATTTATCAATTTTAACTTCAAGATTGATTTTTTTCCCTGTTTTTTTCATTAATTTTTCTATTAATTTTTCTTTTTGCAGCTCACTTGGTTCAACAGCAAAGGTTGCTTCAACATCAAGTATCTGATTTTTTTCATAGTATATTTTCAGATATTCTGCCACAATGTTTCTTATGTTTTCCATTCTTTTTTTATCAAGAATATAGAACATTATATTTAAAGTCCCCTCATCAGAATCCTTAAAAATAGAACTTAATACTTTTTTCTTTTCATCTTCTTCAATAAGAGGATGTGTAATAAAAGTTTTAAATTCATTATCATTTTTATATAATTCCATAAGAGCATTTAGCTTTTCATAAATGGGTTTTACTTTGTCAGTAGATTCAGCGATTTCATAGATAGCTTCTGCATATCTTCTTCCTACTTGATTATCAATCATCTTTCTTCCCCTACCTCTTCTATAAACTCATCTATTAAGGTAGACTCAAGTTTAGGATTTATTTTTTCTTCAATCAGCTTTTCAGCTAATCTCACAGCTAAATCTTTTACCTCATCCTGAAGTTCTTTTCTTACATCTGATTTCATTTTAACAGCTTCAAGTTCAGCATTTTTTATGATCTTATCTCTTTGATCTTTAGCTTCGCTCAAGATGTATTCTCTTCTTTCATCAGCTTTATGTTCAGCTGTTTTCAGGATTTCATTTGCTTGAAATTTAGCTTTTTTCAGTAATTCTTCTGCTTCTTTTTGAAGTTTCATTGCTGCTTCTTTATTTGCATTAGCATCATTTAAATCGCTTGTTATTTTTGCTTTTCTTGTCTCAAGCATTTTTCCCAAAGGTTTCTTGAAATATTTATTAAATACAAAGACAAGTATAAAAAAGTTGATTATCTGCCAGAACATATTGACATCTATCGATACTGCTGGCATAATTGTTGTCGCCAAATTCTCTACCTCCTTTCCAGATGATGATAAATTTCTCTTTTTATTTTAAAGAAATTATCCTAACATTCCTACGAAAGGGTTAGCATATAATAATATCAAAGCGATAACTAGAGAGTAAATACCAGTTGACTCTGCAACTGCTTGTCCAAGTATCATTGTAGAGATAATATTACCTTTTGCTTCTGGTTGTCTAGCTACTGCTTCTACTGCTTTACCTGCTGCATAACCTTCTCCAATTCCTGGTCCTAATCCAGCTATCATTGCACAACCTGCTCCAATTGCTGATGCTGCTAATACTATAGTTTTTGCTAATAACATTTCATTCATATTTTATTACCTCCTAAAGTTCTATTGTTTTTTATCTAGTCTGTATACTCCGCATCTCCCAAAGAGCCTTGGATATATACCATACTCAGCATGATGAATACGAAACTTTGTACCAACCCCATAAATAAGTCAAAGTACAAATGCAAAGGTGCTGGAACTATTGCTGGTGCTGCCATATATAGAAGCCCCATGATAACTCCACCTGCGAACATGTTTCCGAAAAGTCTGACAGAAATATTAACTGGTTTTGCAAACTCTCCAACTATATTCAGAGGAAGCATAACTGGTATTGGTTCAATAAATCCTTTCAGATATCCGCCAAAACCATTTGTTGATATATTTGCTTTTAGGAAAGCAAATGTTGTAAGTAGTGCCAATCCTACTGTAGTATTCAAGTCAGCTGTAGGTGATCTAAAAGCTGGTGCTAACTGAAATACTCCATTCTCTACTGAATACCATGGTATAGGAAAGAATGTCACTATGTTAGATGTAAATATAAATAAAAAAAGTGTTGATATGTAGGAAAAATACTTTTTCTTCCATGATCCCAGCATCTGCTCAATTATAGCATCTAAAAAGTCATATACACTTTCCAGCATTATTTGAGCCTTTCCTGGTATCATTTCCAATTTTTTAGTTCCCAGCTTAAATAAAATAAACAGTACCAAAATAATAAACCAAGTGGTCACAACTGTTATTGTCACTGGCAAACCATAACCTCCATTAGCCATTTCCATTGCAAATGGCATTTTATGAAGAAATTCAGGAAGAGGGAGAAAAAATACAATTCTTGGTCCTTCCACCAAAGGGGGTGTTACGAACTCTATTGCTCCTAATCTCATCTGTTAAAACCCTCCTTTCATTGCGTCATCTTAGATATTTATCTCTAAGCTTCAATATATTTTCAGAAAGAATTATTAAAAGAATATTTGCCTTCACATTCAATAACCCTATTGCTGAACCTAATAACATGGGCAGCCCAAAAAAATGAGCCATCACACCAAGATATACTCCATAAATGGCATATCTTTTTGCATAACCTATAAAACCCCTTTTTCTCGAAACACTTTCAGAAGCAGCTATGGATTTTATATCAAGACAAAGCAAATAGAATACAAAAATAGACATCACACTACCTGAAAACATTCCCAGATAAACATATTCACTTTTTACTAATACTCCATATATAAGAATAATGACTGTTGTCACTGCTGCTCTTTTAAAAATTCTTTTTATATCATTCATTCCATCACCTTTTCTACTTTTTCATTATCAGCTTATATGCACTGTAAAAGCCGCTTACTATACCTATTAAAAGCAGTAGAATAAATAATATCGTGCTTTTAAAAAAATACTTCTCAATCATTTTATATATAAATATATAAAGTAGGATATTTCCAGCTATTAAAAAGCCAAGATACCCTAGTAATGAGAAATTCTTAATTAATTCTTTAGTTATCCATTTCATGAATAATTCACCATCTATACTGTATAATTTTATAATGTTTATCACTTTTAGTCAATGTTTTATTTCTATTCTGAAAATAATTTATCATTCTTTTACCATTTTGGTATTATTTTTTTAACAAATAAACATTTCGTCTGCCTGCAATCTCATCATTTTCTATAATTCTGATTAATTTAAGCCCAGATTCTTTTATTGAATCTTCAATCTCTTTTTCTGTAAATATCATTTTGCTGTAACTTTCAGTTACTTTGTCAAAAGTTCCTTTAGAATTTTTTACAAAATATGTAGCATCTATGTAGTCTATTCCTTCTTCTATTTCATGTTCCCAGATACAAGTTAAATCTTTTCTATTGTCAACAAAGATATCATTGGGAAACATCATTTCCATAAACTCTCTGTCTACAACATCAAAAATATATACCCCTTCATCTTTCAAAGAATTTCTTACACTTATAAAGTGACTTGTAAGTTCTTCTGTAGATAAAATATGATTCACTGTATCAAAAAGAGCAATCATTATATCATATTGAAAACCAGTATTAAAATCTACCATGTCCCCAAGGAATAATCTGACTTCTCTATGTTTTAATTTTCTGTCTGCTACTTTAAGCATTCCTTCAGATAAATCCAGACCGTGGCATTTATACTTTTTAGCCATTCTTAAAAGAAGCTCGCCAGTCCCACACCCTATATCCAGCAAATCCCTTCCTTGAGGATTTCCTTCAGCGATAAGCCCTTCTACTACCTTTTCCCATGCTCCATAATCTGAATATTCCATAAACTTATCATAGATTTTTGAAAAATATTTATACATATATATTCACCCTATTTATGCTAATTCTTTTTTTACTATTTCAGCAATTTCATTAACTACTTTTTCCACCATAGACATATCTTTCCCTTCTACCATAACTCTTACCAATGGCTCAGTTCCAGATGTTCTTACTAATACTCTTCCCAGTCCTTCCATCTCTTTTTCTTTCAGAGCTATAAAGTCTGTTATATTTTTATTCTGATTCCAGATATTTTTCTTTTTATTGTCCACTGTTACATTGATAAGTTTTTGAGGCCAGTCCTTTATATCTTTTACCATCTCATCAATATATTTTTTTTCATCTCTCAATGCTTCAACCAGTTTAAGTGATGTAAGTACTCCATCTCCAGTTGTTGCATGTTCTAAAAGTATAATATGTCCAGACTGTTCTCCACCAATAGCAGCTTCACTTCCTATCATCTTTTCCAAAACATATCTGTCTCCTACATTTGCTCTTAATAATTCTATTCCATTTTCTTTTAGATAATTTTCAAGTCCCATATTGCTCATTACTGTTGTAACTACTTTATTTCCTTTTAAATGTCCTTTTTTCTTCATTAAAAGGGCCAGAACAGCTATTATCTTATCTCCATCTATTATGTTTCCATTTCTGTCAACAGCCATAAGTCTATCAGCATCACCATCATATGCCAATCCTAAATCTGCCTCATAACCTATAACTACTTTAGCAAGAATTTCTGGATGAGTAGAACCACATTTTACATTAATATTCCTTCCATTAGGCGCATCATTTATTACTACTACCTCTGCTCCCAATGCTAAAAATACATCTCTTGCTATTCTGTATGCTGATCCATTAGCTGTATCAACTATTATTTTCATTCCAGTAAAATCACCTTTTACACATGAAAGAAGATGATCTCTATATAGGAAATATTCATCTTCTGCATATTTAAATCTTCCTACTTCATCTCCAGCTATGGCATCTTTAGTTATTTCAGCATAATTGTCCATTAATCTTTCAATTTCTGCTTCTGTTTCATCTGGAAGTTTATATCCATTTGGTCCGAATACTTTAAGTCCATTATCCTTTGCTGGATTATGAGAAGCTGATATCATTATTCCTGCATCTGCCCCTTTAGTTTTAGTTATATGAGCCACTGCTGGTGTTGATATAACTCCTACGAAATCTATATCCACTCCCATAGAGTTTAAACCTGCTGTAAGAGCTGATCTCAGCATATATCCTGATCTTCTTGTATCGCTTCCCATTATAACTTTTATTTTTCCATTATTTTTTTTCTGTTTAAGATAATATCCTAGTGCATACCCTAATCTGAGTGCTATATCTACTGTAAGTTCTCTGTTTGCTTCTCCTCTGATACCATCTGTTCCAAAATATTTTCTCATAATTTATTACCTCTTCTTAAATTTAATTTTTCTCCAATAAAGCCTGTTACAATTCCTGCCCCTACACCTATAGCCAAAAAGCCCCATACAAACATCATTATAGATTTTGAATACAGGGTAATATTCCTAAAGATAAGAAAATATACGACTATAAGTTGAATCATATTGTGAAGAAAGGCGGAAAGAGAACTGATTGCCAAAAGAGAAAGGTATTTCCTGAATTTATAAAGTCCAACCATAAATAAAGTAGTTGCTCCTCCAGCTGATAAACTTATTATAAAACCGGGGGTGAAAAGAGTTCCTAGCATAAGAGCCTGAATAAAGATTCTAAGCAGTACGACCTCAATCGCAAGCTTAGAATCAAATTTTTCAAGAGCTATCAAAACAGCTATATTGGATAATCCTATTTTCATCCAAGGAAAAGGTTTTGGAATAAAATTTTCTGCCAGAGAAAGATACAATGCAAGTAAAACTAAGGCGGTTAAATATATCTCTCGTCTGTTTTCCTTCATACCTATACCCTTAGTGCTGCTTCCATTCCTAGTTTATCACTATATCTTTCTAAGATTGGTTTTACTTCTATATTTATAAATTCTTCTGTCTGTTCAGGTGCAAAACCTATAAAATTCTTAGGAGATAAAATTTCCAGCAATCTATCTTTATCTAAATTGAAATATTTATCATTTAATATTCTCTCTATAAGATCATTTTCTTTACCTTCTATTTTTACCATTTTTCCTGCTTCCATAGAATGAACTCTTATTCTTTCATGAAGTTCCTGTCTGTCTCCTCCATTTTTTACACATTCCATTATAATATATTCTGTAGACATAAATGGAAGTTCAGACATTATACGTTTTTCTATCATTTTTGGATAAACTACTAATCCATCCAGAACATTTTTCCAGATTATCAATATAGCATCTATTGCCAAGAAAGCTTGAGGCAGGGATAATCTTTTATTAGCTGAATCATCAAGAGTTCTTTCAAACCATTGAGTAGCTGCTGTCATAGCTGTACTTTGCTGAAGAGCTATTACAAATTTTGCAAGAGAAGATATTCTCTCACTTCTCATTGGATTTCTTTTATAAGCCATAGCTGATGACCCAATTTGACTTTTTTCAAATGGTTCTTCTACTTCTTTCAGATGTTGTAAAAGTCTTAAATCATTTGTAAATTTATGAGCTGACTGAGCTATATTGGCAAGAAGATTCATCACTTCTGAATCAACTTTTCTATCATAAGTCTGTCCTGTAACAAGGAATCTTTTATTAAATCCCATTTTTTCCGTTATTTTCTCGTCTAAAGCTTTTACTTTAGAAAAATCATCATTAAATAGTTCTTTAAAACTTGCTTGTGTTCCAGTTGTACCTTTAACTCCTCTGAATCTTAAAGTTTTCTCTCTGAATTCAAGTTCTTCTAGATCAAGCAGAAGACTTTGAAGCCACAGAGTAGCTCTTTTACCTACTGTAGTTAATTGAGCTGCCTGAAAATGAGTAAATCCCAATGTTGGAAGATTTCTATATTCCATAGCAAATTTTGACATTTCAGATATTACGTTTACAAGCTTAGTTTTAACTATATCAAGTCCATCTTTTATCTGAATAAGGTCTGTGTTATCTCCTACAAATGCGCTTGTAGCACCAAGATGGATAATAGGCATAGCTTTTGGAGCTTGTGTCCCAAATGTATGTACATGTGCCATTACATCATGTCTAAATTCAGACTCTTTTTTTGCTGCAAGCTCGTAATCGATATTATAAATATTAGCTTTCATCTCTTCTATCTGTTCATCAGTTATATGCAGTCCTAGTTCTTTTTCAGATTCAGCCAAAGCTATCCAAAGTTTTCTCCAAGTAGAAAATTTCTTGTCAGGTGAAAAATTTTCAAGCATCTCCTTTGAACTATATCTTTCTGCTAAAGGGTTTGAATAAATATTCATATTCATCTTTTGTTTACCATCCTTTTTATATATTTATAGGTTTTTATTGTCAGCTTTTTGATAATACAAAACTATTTTATCCCTCAATTAATTTTTGACCATTATATAAGCTGCTTCTCCTGTATCAGTATAATAGTTTTTTCTGGTAGCTATCTTCTCAAACCCATTTTTCTTGTAAAATTCTATAGCTCCTATATTATTTTCTCTGACTTCAAGCATTATAGGCATTTGAATAAGAGAAGAAATATACTTCAAAAGTTCCTCTCCTATTCCCTTTCTTCTATGCTCCTTTTTTACTGCTATTTTCATGATTTCCCATACATCAACACTGTCATAAAGTATCACATAACCTGCTGTTTTTTCTTCAGCTTTTATAATAAGAAAGCTGTATCTATCTATTTTTTTCATCTCTTCTAGCTGTTTTATTGAAAATGCTGTATTATGAAATATCTCTTCTTCCATTTCAGCCACTTCTAAAAGATTTTTTTTATCAATTAATTCCTCTACCAATTTCTACTCCTATTTCAAAAGCTTTATTCTGTTCAAAGGCCAGAATCTTATAAAAGCTTCTCCTTTTATTCTGTCTTCACTTACAAATCCCCACATTCTTGAATCATAACTTCCATTTGTGTTATCCCCAAGAGCAAGATAATAATCTTTCTCAGATATCAATGCTACATTTTCACCTTTAAGTATTCTGTTTACATATTTAGGATCATGTATTAAATCTAAAAGCATTCCTGTCTTTTCTCCATTCACTCTAAATTCAAGATCAGGAAGTATTTCTCCAACTGCTCCAGGATTATCTACAAGATATTTCTGTACTTCTCCAACATTTATCAAATTTTCTCTAAATAATTTTGAATAATCCTTTCCAGGAATTATCTCAACAGTATCTCCTTTTTTAGGAACTATCCATTTTTCATTTCCAATTTCACCGATATTAGTATATTCTCTAGTTATTATCTCTTCTCCATTTACAAAAAGATGATTATTTTTTATATTTACTGTTTCCCCAGGAAGTCCCATTACCCTTTTAGTATAAAGTACTTTATTTTGAATAGGTTCTTTAAAAACTATAATTTCTTCTCTTTGAGGTTTTCTGAATTTATAAATCAACATATTTCCAAAAAGTCTATCTTTTGGCATTATTGTTGGTATCATTGATCCTGTAGGTACCAAAAAGTTTCCAAGATAAAATTTTTGTATTACAAGAACTAAAATAAGGGCAGTTCCTAATGTTTCTACTAAATTTATAGTTGTTCTTATTCCTTTACTCAGTACTTTTCCTTTTATATTAAGTACCATGATGACCTTATCAGCAAATTTATCTCTGTATATTTTTATAGTATCTGTCAAAGCTTTTTCTTTAACAAAGATATATACAAACACTGCTGTAAGTATCACATAGAAAATACCATTCAGTATTATTTTACTTTTTTCCATCTACAATCACTCCAATTTTATTTTTCCCCAATACAATCATTTTATCATAAATCTAAAAAAAAAAATACCCAAATAAAGAAAAAAGCCAAGGATAAATCCTTGGCTTTTGTTATTATTTTCTGATTTCTTTGATTCTAGCTTTTTTACCAGAAAGTCCTCTAAGGTAATAAAGTTTAGATCTTCTAACTCTACCAACTTTCAATACTTCAATCTTGTCAATCATTGGAGAGTTCATAGGAATTATTCTTTCTATTCCTATTCCTGAAGTTACTTTTCTAACTGTGAAAGTTTTTGCAATTCCCCCACCATTTACTCTGATAACTACACCTTCAAATAACTGAACTCTTTCTTTGTTTCCTTCTTTTACTTTGTAGTATACTGCAATAGTATCTCCAGCTTTAAATGAAGGGATGTCAGTTCTTAAGTAGTTTTGTTCTACTAATTGGATTAATTTTTCTTTCATTGTTTCTCCTCCTTGAGATATTCATTTAATAATTTTGATTAAAGCGGAATATCCATTTTAACTTAGATAGTTTATCATATTAGCAGGATAATGTCAATCCAAATTCTTAATTTTTGAAAATAAATAAATAATCATTATATCAAGAATTTATATTCAGTAAAAAAAAATTTAGACTATAATAAAATTCTTTAAGATTATAAAGTTAACAAATTAATGTATGCTTTTTGAATTTTTTTTGTGGTTTTAGAATTTTTTTTATGCTAAAATGGCTACTATCTAAGGTATACTAAATATGGAGGTGCTGTATGAAAGAATTTAAAAGTAATCCTTTAGTTATTTTGAAGAATGTTTTCTTTGTTGCATGTGCAGGTTTTGTTTTAGCAATCATAGCAAATTTTTTCCTTTCTCCAACTATTTCTAAAGTTCTTGGTACATTAACTTTTCTTGGGGGAGCATATTTTGCAGTAGTTCTTGATAATATCAGAATAATTATAGATGGTGACAAACTTACTTTCTATCGCGGAAAGAAAGAAACTCATAGTTTTATAATAAGTGAATGTTCATTTCATTCTCTGATAACTTCTACTACTGGAGACAGTTCATGTGATCTTACCATTAAGACTCATGAAAATGATTATGGAACAACTATTGACTGCAGTATGTTAGGAAGAGGACGTTATCTGCAACTATTAGATGCACTTGGGTTTAATAATCAAGAGCCAGTAAATATATCCACAACAAAAAAAGCAAATAAAAAAAATTGATATTTGTTAATTCAACTTTACTATTAAATAATGAAAGGCAGGTTTATATGGAAAGTTCTTTTTCTACATTTTTGACTGGACCTGGAAGATACATCATTATCATATGTGTGGCATATCTTTTGATAGGTCTTCCATTAACAATGTTATATTTAAAAAAAAATAAGGCAAAAGCAAAATCCTATCTGGAAGAAAATCCGAGTTCAGCCAAGATGATGATAAGTACACGATTGGCATTTGGTAATCTTTCTGATGCTTTGATTATCATCTACATTAATAATGAGGCTCCAGTTCACTTTTATGAAAAAAGAAAATTAGGATATTTTCTTCGTCCAGGAAAAAATATTATAGAAGCTGAAGCTTCTTGGACAAGAAAAGGTCTTATGAAAACTACTACAACTACTACTGGTCCTACTAAAATTGAAGTAGAAGCAGAGGCGGAAAAAATTTATGCATTAAAATATGATACAGAGGAAAACAGCTTTATTTTCGAAGAATTTATAGAAGAATAAGAAAAATAAAAAAGCCTTGGTGATACATATGTTAAAAAATAATAGAAAAAAAAGTATTTATACTATATTATGGTTGCTGCTATTTTTAACTATAGGAATAGTTTTTATTACTACGTTTTTCTTTTCTCTCCATTCTGGAATAGTAGGATTAATTTGGAATAAAATAATTCTTCCTTTTGAAATGGCATTATTTCCTGCTTTATTCATAGCTTTAGGATTATATGAATTTCTACAGCAGGAAAAAGAAAAAAATGGAAGAATCTCTCTCCATCAAAAAATTATAACTTTATTAGGGTGCATGTGCTGCATCCCATGGAGTCTAATGATCTTTACTCGAGAAGAAGGCCCTGTTCATGCTATACAAGATCTCATAGAAGGCCCTGTTACTGAAACTCTTTCTTTTAGCTCATTACATTATCAGGAAAGTTACAGAAGCATTATTCATACACAGCCATATTTTTATTTATGGATGCTGAAAACTGATTCTTCTGCAAAATGTATTATGCTGAAAATAGAAAACAGAAACTCTCAAATGATAGACCCTTTAACTAAAAAATTTGTAATAGATAATACAGTATGGGATACAAACAAAATAATAGCTTCATATAAAGAGGATCCTAATATATCCATTTATCCTTCTGAACTTGATATTCAAGATATTCCAGATGTAAAAGTTACATATTATCCAAAAAGTATGATCTTAATTTCTATAGAATATAATTAAACAAAAAAAGAAGCTGTCTAAGAATTTAGACAGCTTCTTTTAATTTATCTTTTATTGAATATTACAGGTGCTTTCCTCACAGGAGGTTTTGGTTTTATTTTCATATACCCTAATGTCAAAGGACAAATCCCTTGAAAATTTTCTGGTACTCCATATTTTTCTTTAAATTCTTTTGTATTGAATATATACTCACCAAACCCTATCCAACAGCTCCCTATCCCCATCTCATAAGCTCCCAGCATTATGTTTCCTGCCACAAGAGAACAATCATAAATATTCCAATGAGAATCTGTATTTCCATATATTATAACCAAAGTTCCTGCATCATAAAATACATTATATTTAGGATTTTCTACCCAGTTCTTATACTGTTTCAAATATGGAAATTTATCAAAATTGGCAATTAAATGTTTCTTTATTTCATCTGATAATTTATTCAACTCTTCTCTGTCTTGTATAACAACAAAACCCCAAGGTTCCATAGCAGATCCTGTAGCTGCTTTTGTTCCTAATTCTAAAAGCTCATTTATTATTTTTTCAGATATTGGCTCATCTTTATATGAACGAATACTTCTTCTTTCATTAATACAAGAGATTACACTCATTCCTATTCCTCCTCCATGAAATTTTTTCAATATTTTATATTATATCATATTAAATCGAATAGATTATTATAGAGAAATGTATATAAACTCTTTAAAATTATAGTTTTTTATAAAAAATTTTCCAAAAAATAAAAAAATGGCGCTTCCTAATGGACTTGAACCATTGACACTGCGGTTAACAGCCGCATGCTCTACCGACTGAGCTAAGGAAGCACTCATTTGAGCTTGGCAAGTTCCTATCCTCCCAGGAGGCTTCCCTCCAAGTACTTTCAGCGTTTACGGGCTTAACTTCTGGGTTCGGAATGGGACCAGGTGTACCCCCGCAGCTATTCTTACCAAGCTGTGTCTTTATTTTTTCTAATAGACACTTGAAACTATATAGTAGCATACGCTTTCGCGCTTTCAATCTTTAGGTTAAAACTTTGACTTATTAGTATTGGTCAGCTAAAAGCCTCGCAGCTCTTACACCCCCAACCTATCAACCTTCTAGTCTCGAAGGAGTCTTAAAGAATACTTATCTTGAAGCTGGTTTCCCGCTTAGATGCTTTCAGCGGTTATCCGTTCCAAACGTGACTACCCAGCTGTGCCACTGGCGTGACAACTGGTACATCAGAGGTTTGTCCATCCCGGTCCTCTCGTACTAAGGACAGATCTTCTCAATATTCTAACGCCTACAGTGGATAGGGACCGAACTGTCTCACGACGTTCTGAACCCAGCTCACGTACCGCTTTAATGGGCGAACAGCCCAACCCTTGGGACCTTCTCCAGCCCCAGGATGCGATGAGCCGACATCGAGGTGCCAAACTTTGCCGTCGATATGGACTCTCGGGCAAAATCAGCCTGTTATCCCCAGGGTAGCTTTTATCCGTTGAGCGACGACCCTTCCATTCGGAATCGCCGGATCACTATGTCCTGCTTTCGCACCTGCTCGACCCGTCAGTCTCGCAGTTAAGCTCTCTTATGCCATTGCACTCTGCGGTTGATTTCCATCCAACCTGAGAGAACCTTTGAACGCCTCCGTTACTCTTTCGGAGGCGACCGCCCCAGTCAAACTGCCCACCTAGCACTGTTTCCGTGGCTGCAAACCACAGATTAGAATTTCGACATTGAATGGTTGGTATTCCACCGACAACTCCAATACAGCTAGCGCCATATCTTCATAGTTTCCCAACTATCCTATACATGCAATGCCAAAACCCAATACCAAGCTACAGTAAAGCTCCATGGGGTCTTTCCGTCCTACTGTAGGTAACCGGTATCTTCACCGGTAGTACAATTTCACCAGGCCTCCCGTCAAGACAGCGCTCAAATCATTACACCATTCGTGCAGGTCGGAACTTACCCGACAAGGAATTTCGCTACCTTAGGACCGTTATAGTTACGGCCGCCGTTCACCGGGGCTTCAATTCGGAGCTCTCACTCCTCCTCTTAACCTTCCGGCACTGGGCAGGTGTCAGCCCATATACATCGCCTTACAGCTTAGCATAGACCTGTGTTTTTGTTAAACAGTTGCTTGAGCCTCTTCACTGCGACCCCCAAATGCTTCATAATGCGTAATTACTAACATCCAGGGGCACCCCTTCTCCCAAAGTTACGGGGCAATTTTGCAGAGTTCCTTAACGAGAGTTAGCCTGTCCGCCTTAGATTTCTCATCCTGACCACCTGTGTCGGTTTCGGGTACGGGCAGTTATACCTTAACGTTAGAAGCTTTTCTCGGCAGCGTGGGATTTGTGCATTCATCTTACGACTATATATCACACCTCAAGTCTAATCTAGCGGATTTTCCTACTAGACCACTCTACATGCTTTTACGGGAACTTCCGTTCTCCCGCGCACATACCCTTCTGCGTCCCTCCATCACAAAATATAACTGGCACAGAAATATTAATCTGTTTTCCATTCGCCTACGCATTTTAGCCTCGGCTTAGGTCCCGGCTTACTCAGGGAAGACAAGCTTTACCCTGAAAACCTTGGTCTTCCGGCGAGGGGGATTCTCGCCCCCTTTCTCGCTACTTATTCCTGCATTCTCACTTCTGATACCTCCAGAGTTGCTTACGCTTCTCCTTCAACGGCCTACAGAACGCTCTCCTACCAATTGCTTGCGCAATTCCACAGCTTCGGTTTATAACTTAGCCCCGTTACATTGTCGGCGCAGAGACTCTCGACCAGTGAGCTATTACGCACTCTTTAAAGGTATGGCTGCTTCTAAGCCAACCTCCTGGTTGTTTGTGAATCTCCACCTCCTTTCCCACTTAGTTATAATTAGGGACCTTAGCTGGTGGTCTGGGTTGTTTCCCTTTTGACAATGGAAGTTAATTCCCATAGTCTCACTCCTGAGCTTTGAATTATGGTATTCGGAGTTTGATTGAATTCAGTAAGCAATATGCCCCCTAGTTCATTCAGTGCTCTACCCCCATAATTAAACACTCAAGGCTGCACCTAAATGCATTTCGGAGAGAACGAGCTATCTCCTAGTTCGATTGGCTTTTCACCCCTAAACCTACCTCATCTCCCAACTTTTCAACGGCGGTGAGTTCGGGCCTCCACTGTGTCTTACCACAGCTTCACCCTGGACAGGCTTAGATCACCAGGTTTCGCGTCTACGCCCAGCGACTATGTCGCCCTATTCAGACTCGGTTTCCCTTCGGCTCCGTTATACTTAACCTCGCCACTGAACGTAACTCGCAGGATCATTCTCCAAAAGGCACGCCATCACTCCGAAGAGCTCTGACCGCTTGTAAGCACACAGTTTCAGGTTCTATTTCACTCCCCTCCCGGGGTTCTTTTCACCTTTCCCTCACGGTACTATACGCTATCGGTTAGTAAGAGTATTTAGCCTTACGAGATATGGTCCTCGCAGATTCACACAGAATTCCTCGTGTTCCATGTTACTTGGGAGAGAACATACATTCTAATGAGTTTACCTGTACAGGATTATCACCTTCTACGATCTAGCTTTCCAACTAGTTCCAGTTCGGTCATTAGATATGTTGAATATCTTACAGTTCTTCAAACGTTCTTCCCACAACCCCATATAAGCAACGGCTGTATCCTTGACACTTATATGGTTTAGGCTCATCCCCGTTCGCTCGCCGCTACTTGGGGAATCGTTTTTACTTTCTTTTCCTCGAGTTACTTAGATGTTTCAGTTCACTCGGTACCCTCTTTCGTGCTAAGACTCCATCTTAGCAGATTGCTCCATTCGGAAATCTTGGGGTTGGCGCTCGTTTGCAGCTAACCCAAGCTTATCGCAGCTTACCACGTCCTTCATCGGCTCTTACTACCTAGGCATTCCCTGTGTGCCCTTAATTATTTTAACCTATTTTGTTTTTGTTTAATTTGATTGACAGCTAACTCTGTTTATATAAACAAGAGTTAAAATTGTATTTTATCTACTATATAGTTTCCAATGTCCATTTGATAAGTTATCCAGCGCTTAATACGCTGCAAGAACATTATCAATAGAATAGAGAAAGAGAAATGATCTCCTTAGAAAGGAGGTGATCCATCCGCACGTTCCCGTACGGATACCTTGTTACGACTTCACCCCAATCGCTAATCACACCCTCGGAACATCCCTCCTTACGGTTAGGCCTGTTACTTCAGGTGCAACCAACTCTCGTGGTGTGACGGGCGGTGTGTACAAGACCCGAGAACGTATTCACCGCAACATAGCTGATTTGCGATTACTAGCGATTCCAACTTCATGTACTCGAGTTGCAGAGTACAATCCGAACTAAGAATAGTTTTATGAGATTAGCTTACCCTCGCAGGTTTGCAGCTCTCTGTACTACCCATTGTAGCACGTGTGTAGCCCAGCGTATAAGGGGCATGATGACTTGACGTCATCCCCACCTTCCTCCTGCTCATCGCAGGCAGTCTCGCATGAGTCCCCAACTTAATGATGGTAACATACGAAAGGGGTTGCGCTCGTTGCGGGACTTAACCCAACATCTCACGACACGAGCTGACGACAGCCATGCACCACCTGTCACCAAGTTCCTCCGAAGAGGCACGAAAACATCTCTGTTAACTTCTTGGGATGTCAAACGCTGGTAAGGTTCCTCGCGTTGCGTCGAATTAAACCACATGCTCCACCGCTTGTGCGGGTCCCCGTCAATTCCTTTGAGTTTCATACTTGCGTACGTACTCCCCAGGCGGATTACTTATCGCGTTAGCTTGGGCGCTGAGGTTCGACCCCCAACACCTAGTAATCATCGTTTACGGCGTGGACTACCAGGGTATCTAATCCTGTTTGCTACCCACGCTTTCGCGCTTTAGCGTCAGTATCTGTCCAGTAGGCTGGCTTCCCCATCGGCATTCCTACAAATATCTACGAATTTCACCTCTACACTTGTAGTTCCGCCTACCTCTCCAGTACTCTAGTTTAGCAGTTTCCAACGCAATACGGGGTTGAGCCCCGCATTTTCACATCAGACTTACTAAGCCGCCTAGACGCGCTTTACGCCCAATAAATCCGGATAACGCTTGCGACATACGTATTACCGCGGCTGCTGGCACGTATTTAGCCGTCGCTTCTTCTGTTGGTACCGTCACTGACTTCTTCCCAACTGAAAGCACTTTACATTCCGAAAAACTTCTTCGTGCACACAGAATTGCTGGATCAGACTTTTGGTCCATTGTCCAATATTCCCCACTGCTGCCTCCCGTAGGAGTAAGGGCCGTGTCTCAGTCCCCTTGTGGCCGTTCACCCTCTCAGGCCGGCTACCCATCATCGTCTTGGTGAGCCGTTACCTCACCAACTAACTAATGGGACGCAAAGCTCTCTCACAGCGCATATAGCTTTCATAATCAGATCATGCGACCCAATCATAATATCCGGTATTAGCATTCGTTTCCAAATGTTGTCCCAGTCTGTAAGGCAAGTTCTTTACGCGTTACTCACCCGTCCGCCACCTTCACCCGAAGGATCAAGTAGACTTGCATGTGTTAAGCATTCTGTCAGCGTTCATCCTGAGCCAGGATCAAACTCTTCGTTCAATCTATTTACTCAGTTTTTTAACTGATTGTTTACACCTATTTATTGTTTGTTGATTTTTTCTTCTCTCTCTATTCTGTTGTTAATGTCCTTTTTTATTACTTTTATTTTCTGTCCTCTTTTCTCGTGGACAAGAATTATAATACCATAATTTTTAGATTCCGTCAATATCTTTTTTACTTTTTTTTTAAAAAATTTTTAAGGCATTAAATAAGCCGGGTTTTGTATTTGATGATCATTTATCTAGCCCCATAATTGCTTATGGTATCAAGCAACTTACCCTGAAAGAGGACGAGCAGCCCTTTATACTTTCCTATTTAGCCTTGCTCCAGAGGGGGTTTACCTAGCTTCTTTAGTCTCCTAAAGAACTGGTGGTCTCTTACACCGCCTTTTCACCCTTACCATATAAATATGGCGGTTTATTTTCTGTGGCACTTTCCTTAAAGTTACCTTTAGCAGCCGTTAGCTGCCCTCTTGCTCTGTGGAGCCCGGACTTTCCTCTCCTTGATTACTCAAGCAGCGATCAACTCTAATACCTTAAAAAATTATTTTCTATTCTGATTTTTCTTTTTGATTTTCTCTTTTCTTCTTTACAAAAAGCACTCTTAATATAATAGCAAATATTATAAAAAATGCAATACCCATTCCTATAAAAAATGTATTTTTTTCACTATCAACTATTTCTTCCTCTATAACTATTGGTTCTTCTACATTAACTTTATCTAAAACTCCATCTATTCCATCTAAAACCTCTATAGCATAATTTCCAGCTTCACCCTTTGATAAGGTGTTCTCAGCATTTTCTAGAACAAGATTTATTCCATCCTGGCATTCTTCTACATTTATATCTTTTGAAAAACTTAATTCAATCTTTCCTTTTCCAGAATCATCTTTTTTTATATTTAATATAATAATCTTTTCTGGATCTTCCACACTAAACCCTTCATCAGTTGGAAGAGTATTCACATATATGTGAAGTTTTCTTTTATCTTCCAATTCAGTTATTTTACTTTCTACTTTTATTTTTTCATCTTGAGAAAAAATCTTTAAATTGTCGTTTAACTTAGCAAAAGAAACGTTGAATACTGCTAATAGTCCTATTATAAAAAAAGTCTTTTTCACGATTTTCTCCTTAATAATTTTCAAAAACAGGACCATCATTAAACACTTCCACTTCTAATCCCATCTCTTTTAAATTCCTTTTCAAAAGTTCTGAAAAACAATTCTCACTTTCAAAGTGTCCTATATCGATCAAATGCAGTCCACTTTCTTTAGCATCTAAAGCATCATGATAGCTTATATCCCCTGTTACAAAAAGATCTGCTCCAAGAGATTTAATCTTTCTCCAATAACTCATTCCTGAACCATTGATCAAGGCTATTTTTTTAACTTCTGACTTTATATCACTACTTATTATTCTTACATTTTTTATTTTCATTTTTTCTTTTATAAAATCAGCATATTGAGAAATACTTACTCTTTCTTCCAGAGAATATATTCTTCCAATTCCAACTGTTTCATCTTTTTCATTCATATCTATTATCTTATATTTCTTCACTTCCAACAGTTCAAGAATATAATCATTTAACCCATCTTTTGAAGAATCAAGATTAGTATGCATAGAATATAAATTTATTCTATTTTCTATAAGCTTAATAATTTTTCTTCCTGAAACTTCAGACATGACAATAGACTTTAATGGCTTAAATATAAGAGGATGATGAGTTATTATCATATCTATATCATTATCAGTTGCATAATTTATTGCATTTTCTGTAGCATCTATGGATAGCTGTACTTTCTTTATCTCTTTCTTATTATTTCCTACCAGCAGTCCTACATTATCCCAGTCTTCTGCATTGCTTTTAGGATACTTTTCTTCCAAAAAATTGATTATATCTTTAGTAATCATAAAAACATCTTCCCTTCTACTGTTGAAAGAATTAAAAGAGCGCTTTGAAACAATTCTTCTCCCTGTCCGCTCTCTAATTTTAACACATCTTCTATTTCAAAGATAGAGAATCTTTTATTTTTTCCAAAACCAAAATAATAATTTAATACTTCCATCTGTCTTTCACTTAATCTATTTTCCAAAGTAAAGAAATCAATTCTTTTCTCCACCATTTTTTCTCTCTTTTCAATAGACTCAATAGTAGGAAGAATATCTTCTTCTTTTAAATATACTTCATTATGTTGATGTTCTTCATCATGATCATGGTTATGATGGTGTTCTTTTCCAAAATTTTCTTTTTTATTTTTGAAGAAATTTTTAAACTCATTTCTGATATCTGCCACTTTACTTTCAATATACAGCACTATTTCTCTTGATATCCAATATTTAGAATAATTTTTAAAATCTCCATTCTTATCAGAATCATAATAGTCAACAGCCTTTATAAGCCCTACTGTTCCTTCCTGTACCACATCCATATATGCTATTCCAGTTTTTACATAATTAAAAGCTATTGAAGCTACCTCATTAAGATTTTTTACTATTATTTTCTCTTTAACAGACTCGTTTATATCTTTTAAATAATTATTTTCTTCTTCATCACTTATTACTTCCATATTAGAAAGCTCTTCAAGATAATCAATAACAGTTTCTTCTGCAAATTCATCTATATCTTCAAATTCTTTTGATCCAGTATAATGATTATCAAAAATTAATTCTTTATCTATATTATCATCTAGAAACTCTCTAAAATCATCATCATCTTTATAATTAACTATTATTTCTTTTTCCAATTCTTTGATACTTAATTTCTGCATGTTCCCTCCATAATATTTGCAGGCAAAAATGAGGGAATCCCCAAATAAACCTTATTTTATCCTTTGGGGCTCCCTCAAATTATTACACTTTAAAGTCTTCCAGTTTTTTTCTTCTGCTTGGATGTCTAAGTTTTCTCAAAGCTTTGACTTCTATCTGTCTTATTCTTTCTCTTGTTACCTTAAATATTTTTCCCACTTCTTCCAGAGTCTTAGGTGATCCATCATCCAAACCATATCTATATCTCAATACTCTCTCTTCTCTGCTGCTAAGTGTATTCAACACTCCATTAAGCTGCTCTCTAAGAAGAGATCTATTTGTAAGTTCATACGGATTAAGCATTTTATGATCTTCAACAAAATTCCCTAATTCACTATCTTCTTCACTTCCTACTGGAGTTTCAAGAGAGATAGGATCCTGATTCATTTCCTGAATAGCTTTTACTTTATCTACTTCCATTCCCAGTCTTTCACCTAAAACTTCAGGAGTAGCATCTTTACCTGTTTCCTGTAGATAAATTCTTGCTTCTTTCTTTATTTTATTAATAGTTTCTATCATGTGTACTGGTATTCTTATTGTTCTGCCTTGGTCAGCAATAGCTCTTGTTATAGCTTGTCTTATCCACCAAGTAGCATATGTAGAAAATTTATATCCTTTACTGTACTCAAATTTTTCAACTGCTTTCATCAGACCAATATTTCCCTCTTGAATAAGATCAAGAAGTTTAAGTCCTCTGTTAGTATGTTTTTTAGCTATACTTACAACTAGTCTAAGGTTAGCCTCTATAAGCTGTTTACTTGCCCAATCATCCCCTTCCAATGCTCTCTTAGCATATTCCAGTTCCTCATCATGGCTAAGCAATGGTATCTGCCCTATTTCACGAAGATACATTTTAATAGGCTCATCCACTTTCATATCACCTGAAAGATTAAACAAATCATCACTTACAAGTTCATCTTCATTTATCTCTTCCAATTCTTCTGGATTGAAATGTTCAAAGTCATCTATGTCCTCTACCCTGTCATCTAAAAGGTCATCTATTTCGTCTTCATCAGGAAACTCTTCTTTATCTTGAGTTTTTGAAATAGGTTCTTCTTCTTTATCCTTACCTTTTTTCAAAGATGCCATAAGTTTCTTTTCTTTTTCCAGATCTTCCTGCCTTACAATTTCGATCCCTTGTTCCATCATTCCTGTTATCAGCTGTTCGATTTTTTCTACTGGAAAATCACTTTTTAATTCCTCATTTATCTCTTCATAAGTTATAAACTTATTTTCCATCGCTTTTCTGACTAAAGAAAGAACCTTCTCATTTTTTATAAACTCTCTCATTATTTGAAGCCTCCTCTAAAAAAATTATAGATTAACTATTTCTTCATATTCCTTATATATATCCAATATTTTTGAGAAACCATCAGCTGCATTCAATTTCAATTCTATGCTTTTAAGTCCTATTGTTTTACTAATATTTTCTCTGTTCTTCTGCTTCTCTTTCAGTTCTATCCTGAACCAAGAGATAAATATCTCTTCTAATAATTTATTTGTTCTCTCCTCTGTAGAGAAATCATTTATAGCCATACAGATTACAATTTCCCATTCATCTGTTTCAGCTTTTGTCAATTCCACATGATCTTTAAGTTCTCTTACTATATCTGAATCTTCCTCTCTCTCTTTAAGATATTGAAAAACCTTTCTAGTCAGAGATCCTTTTACATTTTTATTTTTAAAATATTCAAAATACTCATTTTTAGACAGTATAAGTCCAAGTGTGAGTTCTTCCAGTTTACTTGCTGCCTCTTCTCTTGATATACTTATATTTTCTAAAACTTCTTCTATTTTCCTTGATTTTTTCCTATTTTTATCTATTAAAGTCTCTTTAAGTATATCCTTTTCAATGTTCAGTTGTTTAGATAATTTATCTAGATACAAACTTTTTTCAAGATCAGTATCCACACTTTGAAAAAATTCCTTGAATCTATTTATAAAATTCTGCTTAGACATCATATTACTAAGATCATATTCTTTAGAATAATACTTAAATAAAAAATCAAATATCTCAACAGAGTTTTTTACACACTTTAAAAAGCTTTCTTTTCCATACAGTTTTAAATATTCATCAGGATCCTTTGCTCCTTCAAGAACCAGAACTCTGATATTAAAACCTAATGCTTTTAGTATCATTCCAGATCTTTCTGTTGCTGACTGCCCTGCTGCATCTGAGTCAAAAGAAAGTATTATATTAGAGGTATATCTTTTTAGAAGTTTCCCCTGTTCTTCAGTTAATGCTGTTCCTAAAGGGGCCAGAGCTACATCAAATCCATATAAATATCCTGAAAGTACATCCATATAACCTTCCATAAGCATAGCATAATTTTTTTTCTTAATCATGCTGCCTCGTTCCAATCCATATAGATTTTTTCCTTTTTTAAAGATAGGTGTATCTGGTGAGTTTATATATTTAGGAACCTCTTTATTATTTTCAAGTGTTCTTCCCCCAAAAGCTATTATTTTCCCTGTTGGAGAGTAAATTGGAAATATAATCCTATTTCTGAATATATCATACTGCCCATTTTCACTCTCTTTTACAAGTCCAAGAGCAATAAGATCTTTTAATTCATATCCTTTGCTGATAAGATGATCATTAAGTTCATTCCATTTATTCGGAGCAAACCCCAGTTCATTATCTTTTATAATCTTTGGATTAAGTTTTCTTGCTGCCAGATATTCCATAGCTTCTCTTCCACCATTGGAAAAGATATAATCTTTAAAAAAGCTGTGAGCATCTTCCATTATTTTATAATATTTATCATAATTTTCATCACTTTTTTTGCTGCTTCTGATACCTTTTATAGGTATTCCATATTTTTTAGAAAGTTCTTCAACAGCTTCTATAAAACTTATCTTTTTATATTCAGAATAAAATTTTATAGGATTTCCGCCAGCCCCACAAACAAAACATTTACATATATTTTTGCTTGGACTAACCATAAAAGAAGGGGAAGTATCTTGATGAAAAGGACATAATCCTTTATAACTTGAGCCTGATTTTTTCAGTTCTACAAATTCGCCGACTACCTCTTCTATTCTGAGGCTTTCCACCAGCATATCTATATCTTCAGACTTATATCTCACTTGTAATCACTGTTTCATTTTCATTCTTATGCTCAGTTTTCAATTTCCTCATGGTAATCTCCCTTTTTTATATATCCCTATTCTGAAAATAAAAAGTTGTATATTCATTAAAAATACAGAAAATATTTTTCCGTTATTCTTTAGTATAATACATTTTTTAGAAATAATCAAATTTTTTTCCTTCAGAATATAAAAAAGAGAGTAACCCAAAATAAAATTTTAGGTCATTCTCTTTTTGTATACCAATTACCTAAATAAGCTTTTTAAGCTCTTCTTGAGTTTTTGAATTCAGATAATCATCTTTAACTCTATCTTTCAATTCATTGAAATCAGCTGATTTATACTTAACCTCATTTATTTTTTTGAAGATATAAAACTTATCTTCAATAAGAGCTGTTTGAACTTTATTTAAAGGAGCATCAAATATTAACTTTGTAAGTGATTCATTATATCCTAATCCAGGGATATATCCAGCATCATCTATTTTAGAGAATAAATTACTTTGAAGAACATCTTTATTTTCTTTAGAAAGAGTTTCAAAGTTCACTGTACCATTTGCTAACTTTTCTTTTACTGCTTCTATTTCAGCTTTTTTAACATCAAGAGTTGCTTCTGATATTTTAGGAACAACAAGTATATGACTTGCTTTTGCTCTTTCCTCATCATCTTTTCTATCTTCTATATATATTAAATGCTGTCCAAAAATAGTTTCTACAGGCTCAGGATATATTTTCCCAATTTCTCCTGCAAATACAGCCTTTTGGAAAGGTTCAACCATATCTTTTTTAGAAAACCATCCTAAATCTCCACCATTTGGTGAACTTGGTCCATTTGAATTCTTTTTAGCCATCTCAGCAAAATTTTCAGGAGTAAGAGTTTTCAGTAATTCTTCTGCTTTTATTTTTGCTGCTGCTTTATCTTCTGCTGAAGGATCAACTTTTAAAATAGCTATGTATGCATCAGAGCTTGGAAAAGTATCATATACAAGCTTATTTTTTTCAAAATATTCTTTTAATTGAACCTCAGTAGGATTCAATGAATTTTTTATATTTTCAAAAAGTCCTTTTTTATACTCTTCAAATTTATAATCAAGAGGAAGTGTTTCATCTACCTTTATTCCTCTTTCAATAGCTATCTTAGCTAATTTTATTTGAGCTCTGTAATATTCTTTAGATAATTCTCTGGCTTTTTCTCTGTCTCCATTAGTAATAAAAAGATTATTGAGAGTTCTTTTTGCCATTTCTATATTAGACACTGCAAATCCATCCTCTTCCATCTCACTTCTTTCTACATATGCTTTGTATTCTTGTGAAACATTTTCCAGCTTCATATCTTTTCTAGCTTTATTAAGAAGAAGAACATATTCTTCTATTCCTTTAGTTTGTTTTAAATCAGTTATTACTTCATTTCTTACTTCTGCTAAAGGTTTTCCAGAGAATCTGATATATAAATTATCTTCATAATAATTATTAATTTCATCATCAGTAGGATTGATTCCCTCTTGTATTTTAGCAAGAGTTTGTTCTACTGTAAGATTATCTTTCAACTCTTTCTTAAAAGTATTCTTAGTATACCCCTGTACTTGAAGCATTCTTTTAAATTGGTCTTTATTTCCTATAGAGTTTTCTATTTTATCAAATTGTTCATTTACATCACTATTAGAAACTTTAACTTTTAATTTTTCAGCCATTTCTAATGTAAGATTTTTATTTACAACTTCATCAAAGGCTAAAATATCTATAAGACTTCTGTCTACTTTATCTCCAAGATATCTTGAGTATCCATCAATCATTGTAGCCTTTGTTTTTTCTACCTCGAATTTAGATATTTTATTTCCATTCAACTTAAAAGCATAGTTTGAGTGACCATTACTCATACTTCCTACAATACTTGATAAAGTAGCATATCCTCCACCCAATACCATAAGAATAGTTACCAGCCAGATAATAGGTTTCATTTGTTTACGAAATTTTCTAATTGCCATAATCAATGTATTATCAGTCAAAACTGATAAATTTCCCCCTTCTTTTAGTTAGTTCTTTACTGCTGTCTATTTCACTTCTCTCTATTTAAAATCTAAACCATATTTTCTAATTTTTTCATAAAGAGTAGTTCTTCCAATTCCAAGAAGTTTAGAAGTTTCCTGTTTATTCCATCTAGTTTTTTGCAGAGCTATAGCTATAACTACTTTCTCCACATCTGCAAGGCTGTATATTTCTTGCTCAAGAATATCTTTCAATGGTCCTACTCCTACTACAGTTTTATTTTCAACAGTATCAGACTTCATTTTGATTTCAAGAGGAAGATCTTCTACACCTATTATTTTATCAGTAGAAAGGATTACCATTCTTTCTATCATATTTCTAAGTTCTCTGATATTTCCAGGATATGAGTATTCCATTAGATATTTCATAGCTTCTCCAGAAATAACTGGAGTATCTCTATGAAGTTCTCTTACTATTTTATTTAAGAAGTAGTTAGCAAGAAGAGGTACATCTTCTTTTCTATCTCTTAAAGGTGGAACTTCAATTGGGAATACAGTTAATCTATGGTATAAATCTTTTCTGAATTTTCCTTTTTCAGTTTCATCTTTAAGATCTTTATCACTAGCTACAATAAATCTTACATCTACTCTTCTAGTCTTATTTCCTCCAACTCTTCTTAATTCTCCATATTCAATAACTCTTAAAAGTTTAGCTTGAGTTTTGATATCCATAGCTGAAATATCATCAAGGAACATAGTTCCTCCATCAGCTTCTTCCAATAATCCTTTTCTACTAGAGTTAGCTCCTGTAAATGCTCCTCTTTCAAATCCGAAAAGTTCTCTTTCCATAGTTTCTTCTGGCATAGATGCGCAGCTTACTACTATGTAGTTATTTTTTCTTCTGTCACTTTTTTTATATATTTCTTTAGCTACAAGCTCTTTTCCAATTCCATTCTCTCCTGTGATAAGAACTGTAAGATCACTTTCAGCCACTTTTTCTATAAGATTTTTTACATCTTTAATTCTTGAAGATTGTCCTACTATCTCACTTTCTTCTTCTGTACTTAATAGTTTTTCTTCAAGTTTTCTTTTTTCTTTTAATATTTCTAGATTTTTAAGAGCTGGCATTATGATTCTATTCATTTCTCTTAACTCTACCGGTTTCATTAAATAATTATAAATATCTGCATTTCTTAACTCTTGAAGTACTTCTTCAGTTTCATCATCTAATAATCCTACAACAACAAAATCTTTTCCAATTCCATTCAATTTTCTTTTTGCTTCTGCAAAATTGAACCATGTTAGATATTCGTCCAATAAAACAATATCAAAGTCACTCTCTCTAAGCATATCTAGAGCATCTAGAAGATTATTGAATGTTATGATCTCATATTGTTCTGAAAGTTCTTTTCTTATTTGTTTTAAAGTTTCTTTTCTTTCTGAAATAGCTAATATAGCATTCTTCATATTTTGGCCTCCCTATTTTTATATATCTTTCAAAAATAATTCACAATTTATCATTTTCTATTATAATGTATTATAATAGATAATCTGTATTTTTTCAAGACTATTTTTTATAATTTATGTTATGTTGTGTTAGACCCCTGAATTACAGCTATCTTGTTAAATTAAAAATATCATTGGCTGTTATGTAAAAAATAAATGCAAAAAGAATTAACATTCCAGCAGTGTGCAGTCTTTCTTCAAACTTTTTATTTACTTTTATTCCTATTAGTTCTAAAATCACAAAAAGTATTCTTCCACCATCCAAAGCTGGTATGGGCATAAGGTTTAAAATTCCTACATTTACTGACAAAAGTGCAGTCAGCCATACAAGAATCCCAACACCTTCTTTTGAAGCATCTCCTACCACTTTTATTATACCAATAGGACCACTTATTTCCTCTGATTTCACTTTACCACTTACAATAAGTTTAAGTCCACCTAAAGTATCAGCAAATATTTTCTCAAAACTTAAAAGACTTATCTTTGCTGCTTCTCCTGCTCCATATTTTTCTACAGTGTATTCTGGAAGTATTCCCACTATATATCTTTTACTCTCTGGCTCTTCTGTAAGTTCAAGATTTACATTTTCTATTTTTCCTGCTCTTTCCAGTTCTACTTGTATAGGAATTTTAGGGTCTTTTTCTGTAAGTATCTTTCCTATATCATTCCATTCTTTTATATCTATTCCATCTATCTTTAATATTTTGTCCTTTGGAAAGATAACCTTACTTCCTTTGCTTTCTGGAAGTACGCTTCCTATTACAGCTTCTTTGTTCTGAATATATTTTCCATTTGAATAAATCATAGTAAAAATAAGTATAAAAGCAAGAAGAAAGTTCATAAATACTCCAGCAAAAAGTACTACAAATCTCGCTAAAGGTGGTTTGCTGTTAAAACCATCTTCAACTTCACTCCCTACTTCCATTCCCTCTATATTTACAAATCCTCCAAGAGGAATAGCTCTAAAAGAATATGTTGTTTTCATTGTTTCATATGAGTATACCTGTGGTCCCATTCCAATTGAAAATTCACTTACAGGCATTTTAAAAAATTTAGCTGTAAGAAAATGTCCAAGTTCATGTATAAATATTATTATCCCCAAGACCAGAATAGCTATTAGTATGTTCATTATTTCCTCCATCTATCAGATATCAAATGATATTTCTGACTAATTTATATACCTCTTCTCCAATTTCATCAATAGTTTTCAGTCTGTCTCCATCTGTACATTTTATCTCTTTCCAATCATATTTCTCAGCTATACTACAGGCATTTGCATGTGATTTCTCTAAATACGCAGCATCTCTTTCATGAATATCTTTTTTTTGTTCACCAGTTATTTTATTATTTCTTTCTTCCATAAGTTTCAAAGCCATTTTTGTAGGCATATTCAAAAATATAATAAGATCAGGTCTTGGAATATCCATCTTGTCATATTCCAATTCATCAAGCCAATCCAGATATATAGACTTTTTATTTTCATCTATTATTTTAGAAGCCTGATGTACCATATTAGAAGTAACATATCTGTCTGTTACTATTATTCCCTCTTCTTTATAGAATTTTTCCCAGTCCATTTTATATGAAGCATACCTATCTATAGCATACATCATTGATATAGGATAAGGATTTACTTTCATTGCATCTTCTCCAAATTTTCCTGCTAGATACATTTTTACAGGTTCACAAGCAGGACTGTCATAGTTTGGAAATGATATTTTTTTCACATTATATTTTTCTGCCAGAAGTCTTTCAAACAGTTTTTTTGTTTGTGTTTCTTTCCCACTGGAATCTGTTCCCTCAATAACTATAAGTTTTCCCATTTTAATTCTCCTTCTTATTTTTCATACTTTGTATATACCCAGTTTCTTGTTTCTCTATCTACAGTTTTGACTATTTCTATACTGTTGATTTCCACTGGTTCATGTCTGTTCATAGCTCCTTCTATTATCTCATATATAGTAAGAAATCTGATTTTCCCCTTCATGAATAATTCTACAGCTACTTCATTTGCTGCATTGAATACAGCTGGCATGGACTTTCCAGTTCTTCCAGCTCTATAGGCAAGCTCTACCCCTCTGAAAGTTTCATTGTCCACCTTTTCAAAAGTAAGAGTAGACATTTTCATAAAATCAAGAGTTTCAAATACAGGATTTGCCTCTCTCTTTGGGTATGTAAAGGCATATTGAATAGGTAGCTTCATATCTGGTGCTCCAAGTTGAGCTATTACTGCTTTATCCTTAAACTGTACCATTGAGTGTATCACACTTTGAGGATGTACTAAAACATCTATATGATCATAATCCACTCCAAAAAGTTCATGAGCTTCTATTACTTCAAGTCCTTTATTTACAAGTGAAGATGAATCTATAGTTATTTTTTTTCCCATAGACCAATTGGGATGCTTTAGAGCATCTTCCACTTTTACATTTTCCAGTTCCTCTTTTTTCTTTCCTCTGAAAGTTCCCCCACTGGCAGTTATTATTATCTTTTCAACCTCTTTTTTCTTTCCACCTAATAAAGATTGAAATATAGCTGAATGTTCACTATCTACAGGTATTATTTCCGATTTTGGATATTCTGCCAAAAGGCGATTTATATATGATCCAGCAGCTACCATAGTTTCTTTATTAGCAAGGGCTATTCTTTTGCTATTCTTTATTCCCTCAATAGTTGCTTCTATCCCTACAGCTCCACTGACAGCAGTAAGAAGTATATCATAGTCTTTCAACATAGCAAGTTCTTTTAATCCTTCATCTCCTAAAAATATTTTTATATTAGGGAACTCAGCTTTAATTTCTTTATATCCTTCTTCTGTTCCTACAGCTACACACTCAGGTGTAAATTCTCTTATTTGCTCCAAAAGAAGCTTGTAATTTCTATGACCACTCAGAGCTGTTACTTTAAACTTATCATTTGCATTTCTTATTACTTCTAAAGCATTAGTCCCTATACTCCCAGTAGACCCTAACACAACTATTCTTTTCACTTTTTAAATTCCTCCTATGAAAAAAATTGGGCGAATAGAAATATCCTTTCACCCAATGATATTATATTACAATACTATAAATTTCAAGAGATAATAAACAGTAGGTGCAACAAAAAGCATACTGTCAAATCTGTCTAATATCCCTCCATGTCCTTTAAGGAGAGTCCCTGAATCCTTTACCTTGAATTCCCTTTTGAACATAGATTCACCCAAATCACCAAGTTGAGCTATTATACTGATAAATATTCCTATTATTATTATATTAGTCATTCCAAGTTCTCCATTATCAAGAAGATGGAAATATTTTTCAAGAAAATATAAAGAAATTATTGTAAATACTGTTCCCCCTATTGATCCTTCAATAGATTTTTTTGGGCTTATACTGCTGAAACCTCTATTAAATATTTTTCTTCCTATAGCCATTCCTGTAAAATATGCAAAACTATCACATACCCAAACCATTATTTGAGCTGTTAAAAGCCATTTTCCTCCATTTGGAAGAAAACTTATCAGTATCACATGGGAAAAAAGCACTGAAATATATAATGCCCCTAATATAGTTTCTCCTATATCAACACTTGCATTTTCCACTTTATTTTCTAATACTCTATACCCTATGAGGAATATAACAAAAAAAGCTAATACTCCAGCTATATCTATTGATAAAGTTCCTAATTCATTAAAAAATAATACATTAGGAATAAGTAAAGCCCCAATTATCCCTGCTGCTTTGTGAGGTTTTTTTCCTCCCATTTCTGCCATATTATAAAACTCATAAGCCCCAATACCTACAATTACATTTACAAAGAGAAGTAAGGGAAATCCTCCATGGTATAATATGTAGATAAGCAGTGGTATACCCACTATGGCTACCATTATTCTACTAAGCATTTTTTACTCCTCCAAATCTTCTGTCTCTTCCATTATAACTTTCTATAGCTTTATCCAGCTCTTTTTCATCAAAGTCTGGCCATAAAGCCTCAGTAATATATATTTCTGAATAAGCTATCTGCCACAGTAGGAAATTTGATATTCTCAACTCCCCACTTGTTCTTATTAATAGTTCAGGATCAGGCATATCACTATATAAATATTTAGAAAAATTTTCTTCATCTATATGATCTTTCTTTAATTTTAAGATGGAATTTACAGCATCTATTATTTCAGCTCTACCTCCATAGTTAAATGCTATATTTAATGTGAGACCTGTATTATCCTTACTTTTATCTTCAAGATTCTTTATAGCTTTCAAGAGTGGAAGACTCACCCCATCTTTCCTTCCTGATACCAAAAATCTTACATTATTCTTCATTATATTTTTTTCTTCATTTTTTAAATATGTTTTAAAGAGAAACATCAAGGCATCAACTTCATCTTTGCTTCTCCTCCAGTTTTCAGTTGAGAAAGCATACACAGTAAGGTACTTAATCCCAATTTCTCCTGCATAGGTTATTATTTTCCTTAAAGCAACAGCTCCTTCTTTATGTCCCAATGTTCTTGGCAATCCTCTTCTTTCAGCCCATCTACCATTTCCATCCATGATTATTGCTATATGACTTGGAATTCTTGACTCCACTATCTATCACCTCATTGATATATTCAGTAAATTTTACCATATTTATTGAAATTTTTCTATATAATATAAAAAAGAATGAAGGAAAGCCCCCTCATTCTTCAATTTTCAAAATTATTTGTTTTATTAAACAGTTGTAATTTCTTTTTCTTTTTTAGCAAAAAGCTCATCTATTGCTTTGATATGAGCATCTGTCAATTTTTGAATTTCAGCCTCTAAAGTTTTTACTTCATCTTCAGAAATTGGATTTTCTTTATCTTTAGTAAGTTTTTTAAGATCATTATTTCCATCTTTTCTGATGTTTCTTACTGCTACTTTTCCATTTTCAGCTTCTGTTTTAGCCATTTTAACATATTCTTTTCTTCTTTCAGCAGTAAGTTCAGGCATTACAAGTCTGATAACTTTTCCATCATTGTTTGGTGTAAGTCCTAGATTTGCAGCCATAATAGCTTTTTCTATTTTAGAGATAAGAGTTTTATCCCATGGATCAATAACTAATAATCTAGCTTCTGGAGCAGAAACTGATCCCACTTGATTTAAAGGCATTTCAGATCCATATTGTTCTACTTTTACACTATCAAGCATAGAAACACTAGCTCTTCCAGCCCTGATTGAAGTAAATTTATGTTTTGTTGCTTCTATTGCTTTTCCCATTTTTTCATTACATGATTTAACTACATCTTGTCCTGTCATATCTTTTCCCTCCTGATTTAGTCAGCCACTACGACTGTTCCTATTTTTTCTCCCATTATAACTTTCTTTATATTCCCTTCTTCAAGTGAATTAAAAACAACAATTGGTAATTTATTTTCTCTACACAGAGAGATAGCTGTAGCATCCATTACCTTTAAGTCTTTATTTAAAACTTCTGTATAAGTTACAACGTTATATTTAACTGCATCTGCATGTTTTACAGGGTCTTTATCATAAATACCATCAACTTTTGTAGCTTTCAAAACTGCTTCCGTATTCATTTCGATAGCTCTTAAAGCTGCAGCTGTATCAGTTGTGAAATAAGGATTTCCTGTTCCTGCTCCAAATATTACAACTCTTCCTTTTTCCAAGTGTCTTTGAGCTTTTCTTTTGATGAAAGGTTCAGCGATTTTAGGCATCTCTATGGCTGTTTGTACTCTTGTAGGTACTCCAAGCTTCTCTATTGCATTTTGTAAAGCAAGTGAATTGATAACTGTAGCAAGCATACCCATATGATCCCCAGTAACTCTGTCTACCCCTTGAGTAGCTCCAGATATTCCTCTGAATATGTTTCCTCCACCAATAACTATAGAAACTTCTACACCAAGATCAACAATTTCTTTTATCTGCTTTGCATATGAATTTATTACATCTGAAGATATTCCAAATTCTTGATCTCCCATTAGAGCTTCACCACTAAGTTTTAACAAAACTCTCTTATAAAAAGGCTTCTCCATTTCTCCTCCTACAATTTATGATTTTTTAAAAAAATGGGGATGCTGATGCATCCCCTTATGCTTTTGTTGATATTATCCTTTGATTTGAGCTGCAACTTCTGCTGCGAAATCTTCTTCTTTTTTCTCGATTCCATCTCCAACTTTATATCTAGCAAAAGATACAACTTTAAGAGGTGCTGCAAATTTAGCAACAGTTTCTTTATTTTCTGCTCTTACATAGATTTGATCTACTAAACAGTTTTCTTCATAGAATTTATTCATTTTTCCAATTAATATTTTTTCTATGATTTGAGCTGGTTTTCCTTCAGCTTCCAATTGCTTTCTAGCAATTTCTTTTTCATGCTCTAAATCTGTAGTTGTAACTTCAGATGAATCTAAATATTTTGGATCCATAGCTGCTGCATGCATAGCTATATCTTTAGCTTTATTTAGATTTTCTTCAGTAGGTTCACCAGTCATTTCAACAATAACTCCTAGTTTTCCTCCTAGGTGGCTATATGTTGCAACAAATCCATCTTTAGCAATAGTTTCATGGATTCTTCTGATGTTCATATTTTCTCCAATTTTAGCAATTAAATCAGTTACTGCTACAGCAACAGTTTTTCCTGGTGCAAATTCAGCAGCATTTAAAGCATCTACAGTAGTTGCTTTATTATCTATAGCTATTTGAGCTAATTTTTTACCAAATTCTTTGAATTCTACGTTTTTAGCAACAAAGTCAGTTTCAGAGTTGAATTCAATTAATACTGCCATTTTATGGTCAGCTGATACACCATCAAATACTAATCCTTCTGCTGCAATTCTTCCTGCTTTTTTAACTGCTTTTGCAATTCCTTTTTCTCTTAAATAGTCTATGGCTTTATCCATATCCCCATTCATTTCCATAAGTGCTTTCTTACAATCCATCATTCCAGCACCAGTTCTCTCTCTTAGTTCCTTAACTAAGCTAGCTGTTATTTCTGCCATGTCTTCCTCCTAATAAAAATAGTTTTTATTAAATCTTCTATAATTGTATCTCAGTTGATTGTAATTACTCAGCTGATCCTTCTTCTACATTGATTTCTTCAGAAGCTACTTCTTTAACTTCTTTACCTTGGTTTCCTTCAATAATTGCATTAGCAATAACTGAAGAAATAAGTTTTACTGATCTTATAGCGTCATCGTTAGCTGGAATTGGATAAGTTACTAAATCAGGATCTACGTTTGTATCGATCATAGCGAATACAGGGATTCCTAAGTTAGCTGCTTCAACGATTGCTAAAGTTTCTTTTTTACAATCTACGATAAATATAGCTTGTGGAACATCTTTCATATCTTTGATTCCAGAAAGGTTTTTAGAAAGTTTAACTAATTCTTTTCTGAAGTTAGCTGCTTCTTTTTTAGTATAAGCAGTATCTAAAGTTCCATCTGCTTCCATTTTTTCTAATTCTTTTAATCTTTCTATTCTTGTTTTGATAGTAGAGAAGTTAGTTAACATTCCTCCAAGCCATCTGTTGTTTACATAGTACATTCCAGATCTTTCAGCTTGTTCTTTTACAGCTTCTTGAGCTTGTTTTTTAGTTCCTACGAATAGAACTTTTCCACCATTTTCAGCGATTTCTCTGATAACTGCGTAAGCTTCCTCAATTTTCTTTAAAGATTTGTGTAAATCGATTACATGGATTCCGTTTCTTTCAGTAAAGATGTATTTAGCCATCTTTGGATTCCATCTTTTTGCTTGGTGTCCAAAGTGAACTCCAGCTTCTAATAATTGTTTCATTGTTATTACTGCCATTTTTTCCTCCTAAATTTTGGTTTTTTTCTTCCACCAGCCTTAAAACTAAGCCATCTCGAAAGACACCCTGCCTAGAAATAACTGGTGTGTGTATTTAAACAACAGTTTATTCTAGCACACTTCTTAATAAATGTCAATATTTTCAAGGCGATTAAGAGATGAAATAACCTTTTTTCTATTAAAATATTTTTATGTTTATTTATCTTCTTCTTTATAATATAATATACAAAAGGATATCATGTGGGGTGAGACGATGAAAGCTTTAATTTTAGTAGATATACAAAAAGATTTTTGTAAAAATGGGGCCTTGGAAGTAAAAAATGGAGATATGGTAGTTCCTGTTGCAAATAAACTTATTGACTCTTTCAAAGAAAGTAGAGATATGATAATTGGAACAAAAGATTGGCACCCTTCTTCTCACAAAAGTTTTGCTGTAAATTCAAATGGAAAAATAGGTGAAGTTGGAGAATTAAATGGACTTCCTCAAGTATGGTGGCCTGTTCATTGTGTTCAAAATGAAAATGGTTCTAAATTTCATGCTGAACTTCATCCAATAGAAAACATAATATATAAGGGGGAAAATCCTGAAGTTGATTCATATAGTGCCTTTTTTGACAATGGTAAAAAATATAAGACATCTCTTGATGAACTTTTAAAGAAAAACAATATAGATACTCTATATATAATGGGACTTGCTACTGATTACTGCGTAAAATTTACAGTATTAGATGCTCTTGAACTAGGATATAAAGTATATTTAATAGAAGATGGATGCAGAGGAGTAAATATATATCCTGATGACTCTGAAAAAGCTGTAAATGAAATGAAAGACAGAGGTGCTGTTATAATTAACAGTAAAGATATATGAAAAAAGATAAAGTTATTTTTAAAATCTTCCCAAGTATACTTGGAGTTTTATCAGCAATTATTGCTTATAGTGTTTTCAAAATTCCTTTGGAAACTCTCATATATATAATAGTAATCTTGACATCATTTTTACTTTTAATAAAATTATGGAGACCTGTATATACAGCTAATATCATAAAAAATATGCTTCCTATATTAAATGAACAGTGTGACCCTCATCTATTTTTAGAAAAGTCTGCTGCTCTGTTAATGAAGCCTTTTTTAAAAAATACAAATGAATATTCATTTGTTGTTCTTAATATGGCTGTTGGATACTTTGCACAGGGAAATGTGAATAAAGCAGTGGAAACAGCAAGAGAAATACCTGAAAATGAAATAGAAAAAAACCATTACCTAAAAATTGTCTACTTATATAATATGGCCACATTCTATATAAGTGAAGAGCATTGGAATACAGCAGAAGTTTTTATCAACAAACTTCAAAATTATACTGTGCTTCTTAAAAATTCTCCTGTTAGCAAAAATGGAAAAAATATAATGATGTATCTTCCAGAAAAAAAACAGCCTGAATATTTCCCAGTAAAAAATATAGATGAAGTAAATACTATGCTGGATGAACTCACTACTCTTTTAAGATTAAAAGATAAAAAATATCAAGAAGCTATTGAATTATATGAAAGAAAATTTAATAGAACTGATAACAAATATATAAGATCATATTGCAGATACTATCAAGCAGTATGGTATGAAGAACTTGGAGATATGGAAAATATGAAAAAATCCCTTGCCTATACAGCAGAAAATGGAAATAAACTCCATATAGCTGTAACAGCAAGAGAGATTCTTGCAGAATATAATGATATATTCTAGTTTTATTATTATCTATATACATATTGTTTAACCAAGAAAAAGAGGCCTTTTTAAAAGACCTCTTTTTTTCAGATCAATATTGATATAACCTATTTAGCAGAAACTTCTACTGCCATAGGTCCTTTCTTTCCTTCTGATACTTCAAAAGTTACTTCTTGACCTTCTTCTAAAGTTCTGAATCCTTCTCCAACGATTCCAGTGAAGTGTACAAAGTAATCTGCTCCATCTTCACTTGTTAAAAATCCAAATCCTTTTTCTTTGTTAAACCATTTAACTGTACCTTTTAGCATTTTATAACCTCCAAAAAATCAAAAAATTCTCGTTCAGCGTTGAAGATATGAAAACTATAGAGAAGGCTCTACAATTTTTAAACAATCAGTAACCTTGAACAATTAATTAGATTATACCCCACACATCCAATATTATCAAGAACTTTTTACTCATAAGCAAAAAAGAGGAACACCAAACAGTTCCTCTTATTTCTATTAATCTAATAAATTGCTTATTAAACTAATTCAATTATAGCCATTTCAGCTGAGTCACCTTTTCTAACAGATGTTTTGATGATTCTAGTGTATCCACCATTTCTCTCAGCATATTTTGGAGCTAGTTCATTGAATATTTTAGCAACAACTTCTTCATTTCTTAGGAAAGCAAAAGCATTTCTTCTAGAAGCCAAAGTATTTTTCTTACCAAAAGTTATCATTCTTTCAGCAAATTTTCTTAATTCTTTTGCTCTAGTAACAGTAGTTTCTATCTTTTCAGCACTTAGTAAAGATATAGTTAAGTTTTTTAGCATAGCTTTTCTGTGGTCAGCTCTTCTTCCTAACTTTCTATATGACTTATTGTGATTCATTAGTTAGCTATCCTCCTTATCTTAATTACTCAGGAGATCCATTCTGAGATAGATCATATCCTAATTCTTTCATTTTTTCTAGGATCTCATCTAAAGATTTTCTTCCCAGATTTTTAATTTTTAGAAGTTCATTAAGTGACAATTTAGCCAATTGACTAACTTCCTCTATTCCAGCTTTCTTTAAACAGTTGAAAGATCTAACTGTTAAATCAAGTTCTTCTATCTTTGTATTAAGAATATTGTCATCTTTTGCATGGCTTACAGGATTTTCTTCTTCCTCTTCAGCTTCTACTCTTAGATTTTCCATTTTGTTTCCTAATTCTAAGAATGGATCAAAATGCAATTTTAATAATTCTACTGCATAAGATAGTGCATCTCTGATTTCAATACTTCCATCACTTTCAATTTCTAAAGTAAGCTTATCAAAATCAGTCATTCTTCCTACCATTGTATCTTGTACAGTGTAAGAAACTTTTCTGATTGGAGTATAGATAGCATCAACTGCTATATAATCTACAGCCCAGTCTTTTCTTTCTATTTCTTCTGATACTACAAATCCTTCTCCAGTATCAACTAAAAATTCCATGTCAAGTTCTCTATCTGTAGTTATTGTACAAATAACTTGCTCAGGATTTACTATTTCTATTCCTACATCAGGTATTATATCAGCGGCTGTTACTATTTTTGGTCCTTTAACAGAAAGAGTCATTTTTCTCTCTCCAGTACTCTCGGCTTTAACAACGATTTCCTTGATATTAAGGATTATTTCAGTTACAGCTTCTTTTATTCCATCCATAACAGAAAATTCGCTTAAAACACCATCAATTCTTACTCCTTTAATAGCAGCTCCTGGGATAGAAGAAAGTAAAACTCTTCTCAAAGCATTACCAACAGTATGCCCATAGCCTCTATATAAAGGTTCAACAATATATTGTCCTTTAAATTCACTCTCTTTTACTTCGGTAATATTAATACCCCTTGCATGTTTTTCAATTTTTAACATTAAATCAACTCCTATTAAAAGGGCTTATTATCTAGAGTAGAATTCAACTATTAATGATTCATTTAGATCAAAATCTAAATCATCTTTAGTTGGATTTTGAATAACTTTACCAGAGAATGCTGCTTTATCAAGTTCTAGCCAAGCTGGAACTCTTGAATCTTCAACAGCAGTTTTGATGATGTCTAAGTTTTTAGAATTTTCTATAACAGATACAACATCTCCTACTTTTACTCTGTAAGAAGCAATGTTAACTCTTCTTCCGTTTACAGCTACATGTCCATGAGACACAACTTGTCTAGCTTGTCTTCTAGTTTTTGCAAATCCAAGTCTGTAAACTACATTTTCAAGTCTTCTTTCTAAGTATTCGATTAAAGTCAAACCAGTAACTCCAAGTTTTCTAGCTGCTTCCTCGTATATTTTTCTAAATTGTTTTTCCATTACGTTATATATAAATTTAGCTTTTTGTTTTTCTCTTAATTGAATTGCGTACTCTGTAGGTTTTTTGTTAGCGTTTGGTCTTGGCCCTCTTTTAGAAGATTTATTCACTCCTAAAACTACTGGATCAATTCCTAGAGCTCTACATTTCTTCAATACAGGCTGTCTATTTCTTGCCATTTTTTAAATATTCCTCCTTTGTATTCAATTTGCCACAATACTTTTTTTTCAAAATAAAGTGAGACTACACTCTTCTTCTTTTTGGTGGTCTACAACCATTGTGTGGAACTGGAGTAACATCAGTAATTTTTGTTACTTCTAATCCAGCTGCTTGTAAAGATCTGATACAAGCTTCTCTTCCAGAACCTGGACCTTTCACTTTAACTTCTACTTTTTTCATCCCATTTTCCATAGCTATGTTTGCTGCTTGTTCAGCTGCAATTTGAGCTGCAAATGGAGTTCCTTTCTTAGTTCCTTTGAAACCAGAAGTTCCTCCTGATCTCCAACTTACAACTTTCCCTTCTGCATCAGTAATAGCAACTATTGTGTTGTTAAAAGTTGAATGTATATGGGCAACTCCGTTAGGAATATTTTTCAATTTCTTTTTAATCTTAGCTACTTTCTTTTTAGCCAACTTAAGCTACCTCCCTTGCTAATAGATCATAAACTTAATCTATAAATTTCTAAAACGCTCTAATTATCTTTTGATTGGTTTTTTAGGACCTTTAACAGTTCTTGCATTAGTTTTTGAACTTTGTCCTCTTACAGGTAGATTCATTTTGTGTCTTAATCCTCTGTAACATTTGATATCCATAAGTCTTTTAATAGAAAGTCTTACATCTTTTCTAAGATCTCCCTCTACCTTAACAGTTTCTATAATGGCTCTGATCTTATTTACTTCTTCTTCAGTTAAATCTTTCACTCTTGTGTCAAAGTTAACTCCAGCTTCAGTCAATATTCTTTGTGAAGTTGGTTTTCCAATTCCGTAAATGTAAGTTAAAGCTATCTCAACTCTCTTATTTCTTGGGATATCTACTCCTGCTATTCTAGCCAAAATTATTTCCTCCTCTTTCGAAAATTTATATATTTTGCTGGTATATTAACCAACTAAATACTTTCCTCGATATGTCCCAATTCCTATTTTGGGGATGGCTCTACAGCTCACCATATCTTTACAGCACTCCATTATCAGTACTTTTTTTAAACAAACTCTCTTAAATTACAAAATTACCCTTGAACTTGTTTGTGTTTAGGATTGTCACAAATCACTCTTACTTTTCCATGTCTTTTGATAACTTTGCACTTGTCACAAATAGGTTTAACTGATACTCTTACTTTCATTAATCTGCCTCCTTTCGTGATTAATTAATTTTTTTTCCTGTATACGATTCTACCCCTTGACAAGTCATAAGGAGAGATTTGTACAGTTACTCCATCTCCAGGTAAAATTTTAATATAATTCATTCTCATCTTACCAGAAATGTGGCCTAAAATAGTATGCCCATTTTCTAATTCAACTTTAAACATTGCATTTGGAAGGGCCTCTAAAATAGTACCTTCTAATTCGATAACATCTTTTTTCGACATAATTCCTCCTATCGAACAGAACTTCAAATTATTATATCACTAAAAATATAAAAAGTCTAGTATTTTCTTAGCTTTTTTTCTTAATCTATCTCACTTAATATAATCGGTTTTCCATCAACGATTGCTACTGAGTGTTCGAAATGCGCAGACCTTTTTCCATCTTTAGTTACTATTGTCCATCCATCCTCTTTTACATTGATTTTGTATGTACCTACATTGACCATTGGCTCTATTGCAAGAACCATTCCATTTTCAATTTTGATTCCTCTACCTTTTCTTCCAAAGTTGGCAATTATAGGATCTTCATGTATATCATGTCCCACTCCATGTCCAGCAAAATCTTTCACTACTGTGAAACCATTTTTTTCTACATAACTCTGAACAGCATGCCCGATATCTCCTATTCTATTACCAGCTACAGCCATTTCAATTCCTATCTCTCTTGATTTTTCAGTAACCTCCAAAAGTCTTCTAGATTCTTCGTCTATTTCTCCCACTGGAAATGTTATTGCTGAATCCCCATAAAATCCATTCAACTCAGTAACTGTATCTATACTTACTATATCTCCCTCTTGAAGAATTCTATCTCCTGGTATTCCATGAACAACCTCTTCATTGACAGATATACAAGTTCCTGCTGGAAAGGGAGCATATAATCCTTCTACTCCAATACATGCAGGTCTAGCTCCCTGTGATCTTATGTAATCTTCTACTATTTCATTTATCTCTTTAGTAGATATACCTGCTTTGATATATTTGGGCAGAACATCTCTATACAGTCTTGCTATAATCTGATTAGATTTTTTTATCTGCTCTATATCTTCTAAACTTTTTATAAGCGACATCTCAACTTCCTTTCGAAAATAAAATAAATACTATCCTAGAATATCAAATATCTCTTTTGTTATATCTTCCATTTTTTTAGTTCCATCTATATCAACAAGTATCCCTCTTGATTGATAGAAATCAAATAATGGAGCTGTCTGAGAATGATATTCATTCAATCTTTTTGTTACAGTTTCTGCATTATCATCTTTTCTTGTAATTAAATCTGCTCCACAAAGATCACATTTCCCTTCTATTTTTGGTGGATTGAATTTAACATGGAATGAAGCTCCACATACTGGACATACTTTTCTTCCAACAATTCTTCCAAGTATAAGTTCATCTGGTACATTTAAAGAAATAACTTTATCTAATTTGATATTCATTTCTTTCATTAGAACTTCTAAAGCTTCAGCTTGAGCTAATGTTCTTGGAAATCCATCAAGTATAAACCCTTTTTTACAGTCATCTTCTGATAATCTGTCTTTAATAATACCAATGATTGTTGAATCTGGAACTAATTTTCCATCATCCATGAATTTTTTTGCTTCAAGCCCCATAGTAGTTCCTTCTTTTATAGCAGCTCTCAATATATCTCCAGTAGAAATTTGAGGAATTCCATATTTTTCAATAAGGAATTTAGCCTGTGTTCCTTTTCCTGCACCTGGTGCTCCAAATAACATAATATTCATATACAACATCTCCTTAAAATATTTTTTTATTACCTTATTATTATACAATAATTAAGCAAAAAATGCACTATTTTATGAAGTAGATACTTCATTTTCTTTGTATTGCATAACTAAAATATTCTATTTTTTCTGTTCACTATCTTCAATTTTTATATTATATCTCTTTCAGCTTTTTCTATTTTTGATAATGGCAGCTTTTTTCCAATAGCTCTTGCTAATTCTCCAATATTTTTAATTTCAAATCCAGACATTACTATTTCTTCCCCATCCTTACTTTTTATTGTGAATATATTATAAATTTTCTTTCCTATAGTGAGCTTTCCAATAACTACAGAAGAAATTCTGTCTTTTTTTATGATAACTTTCTTTCTTTTAAATACTTTATCAGCTCTTATACTCTCTTCATCAATAGTTATCTGCTGATATTTTTCTAAATATTTTATCAATGGAACCATCCACCATATTACCAATATCACAAATAAAATCTTAGTTACTATTGAAATTTCACTCTCCCATATTCTACTTTTTATTCCAAAAATTAAAAGCATTAAAGAACACATACCTAGGCACATTGTCCAGAAAAATCTAAACCTATTTATACAACTTCTTATTTCTTGCTTATTTTCCATAATCTCTCCTTTTTTTGTTTTCTTCTAAAATTATATAGTAATTCCCTTATAAATTCAATCTTCCATATTTTTATTATTGCCCATATACATATTTTTCATAATATGATAGCATATAAATATAATTATAAAAGGAGGTAAATTATGATACTTAACTTTAAATATGCTCGAGATGAATATGTAAAATCTAGAAGGAATTATCTTTTTATGAATAAAACAATTAAAAAACTTGATTTAACCCTAATTGGACTCCTTATAATTTTTACTATATACTTATTTATAAACAATGGGGTTTCTATAATGCCTATTATCCTTATTATACTCCTTTTTATTGTTTCTATTATCTTTGCAGTATTATACGTTTTTCAGCCTGGGATATTTTATAACAAAATTAATAAATTTAATCAACAGTATCATCTCGAATTTAGAGATAATAGGATACTATTTAAAACTAATGGTATCAATTCTGAGTTGGATTGGAATTTTTATGAAGCTCTATGGGAAAATGATAATTTCTTTTACATAATTCATTCAAAAGAGATGTATACTTTAATTCCAAAAAGAGTTTTTAATAATGAGATGGAAATAATAGAATTCAAAAATTTATTTATGAAGTACAATGATAAGAAGATATATAAAAAATTTAAATAAATACTGCTGATATTATCCATTCATCCTCTTGATAAATAAAAAAAGACTGAAAGAATTTTAACTCTTTCAATCTCATTTGTTTTACAAATAATTAACTATATAAAATTATTTATGAATTTAATTTTATATTACAATATTAAAATTCAGTTGATGCACAATTATCTCCTGATGCAAATACCATTTTTTTAATATTAAGTTTATCCTTTAATAAAGAATAGAATACTTCTATTAAATTTTCACATGTAGCCACTTTTTTTACAACTACTAATCTACATTCTGGATAGGCTTTTGCTAATTCATTCTCTATTGGTAACCCCATATTAGTATTTGTTTTTGTTCCTTCTTTTATTCCTTGCTTTTCATATACTTCTAAAATTTTTGGCAGTAATGGATCATTTTCTTGCATAATTAATGCATGATCAAAATTCTTTAAATAATCCCATGCTATAGACTTTATTCCATTACAAGGATAAACAAAACCTGTTCTTTTATCTACATCTCCTTCTACTTCAATTGTCAAAAACCCAGAATGTCCATGAAGATATTCTGCCTCTCCCTCATATCCTAAAAAACGATGTGCATATTGAATATTTAACTTAGTTACTGATCTCATATATTTCCTCCCTTATACTCTCTATATAATAACAGTAATGATTATTATTATTATATAGAGAGTATAACCTTTTTATTACCTAATGTCAATAATAAATCAAAAATATTAAAAAATATATTCCTAAATCTTGAAAAATATATTATTATATAATAATAGAACTTTATTTGAAAGGAGTTAATATTATGAAATTTTCTAGACAAAGGGAATTAATATTAAATTATGTACTAAATGATGATAAGCATTCTACTGCTGATGATATTTATATCTCTTTAAAAGCCAATAATCCAGAACTAAGTCTAGGAACGGTATATAGAAATTTAGCTAAACTTGTAGAAATGAACTTAATAAAAAAAGTGAGTTTTCCCAATCAAAATGATAGATTTGATAGAAATTTGAAATCACATATACATTTAATTTGCAATAGTTGTAAAACAATTACTGATATTGATAATTTTGATATAACATTGTTAGAAAATGCAATAACAGATAAAAATATAGAAATAAAGCATTTCGATTTAATTTTATATGGTACCTGCCCTAACTGTAATAATAAAAAAATATAATTTAATAAAAAAGACTCTGACAACTAATTTAGGTTGTCAGAGTTTCATTAAAAGATAAATATTATGTAAATTTTTAACTATTCCTAATCTATATTTTATTTTTCTATATATTTTACTTCATTTTCTAAAGGTTTTCCTTCCTGAAATCTCTTTATATTTTCCATAGTTACTCTAGTTATTTCTTCCACTGCTTCTTTAGTAAAAAAAGCCTGATGTGATGTTACAAGCACATTATTGAATGAGAGCAGTCTTCCTAAAATATCATCCTCTATTACCATATTTGAATAATCTTCAAAGAAATAATCTGCCTCTTCTTCATATACATCTAATGCAGCAGCTCCTATTTTTTTATCTTTCAATGCCTCTATCAAATCTACTGTATCAATCAGCATTCCTCTACCTGTATTTACTATCATTACTCCATCTTTCATCTTATTCATAGAATTTCTATTTATCATATATCTGGTTTCCTTAGTTAAAGGACAATTCAAAGATATTATATCAGCTTCTTTATATAGAGTATCCAAATCAGTAAATTCAAATCCTAATTCTTTTGCTTTTTCATAATTAGGATATGGATCATAAGCTATAACTTTCATCCCAAACCCTTTTAATATCTTTATTAAAATCTGAGCTATTTTGCCAGCTCCTATTATTCCTGCTGTTTTCTCATGCAAATCATATCCCATAAGTCCTGTTATTGAGAAATTTCCTTCTCTTGTGCGAATATATGCTTTATGAATCTTTCTATTCAATGTCATTATCATTCCAGCAGTATATTCTGCAATAGAATATGGTGAATAAGCTGGTACTCTCACTACTTTTATTTTTCCATCTATATCTTTTAAAGATACATTATTATATCCTGCACATCTCATAGCTATAAGCTTTACTCCACATTCTACAAGTATATCTATTACTTTCTTATCTACAGTATCATTAACAAAAATAGAAATGATATCATATCCTTTTGCAAGATCAGCACTTTCTTCAGTCAATTTTCCTGTCAGATATTTTATATCAAATCCATAGCCCTTATTATATTTATTAAAAAATTCCTTATCATATGGTTTTGTGTCATAAAATAGTATTTTCATAATTACCTCCATAGTATATCTTCATCTATGATATATTTCGGAGTTTATCACTCTTTTCTTTTATATATATAACTATTTTTTGATTTAAAATTTCGTTATTATTCTCATCGCCATTATTTACATATCAATGATTATAACTATTTTCAATTTTATACCTTATATATTTTTTCTTCATGATAATCTATACTTCTAGTAATTAAAAATAAAATTATCAATGCTATTTTTATTTTTTCAATAAATCTCCTATTTTTCAAGCACATCTCTATTATTTTCATATATTCTTGTATAGGCTCTCTGAGCTATTTCTCCCAGCTCTGTCAATTCATACTCATCATCATAGCAATAAGCTGCTATAAATTTAGCAATAGTTATCAGAACTCCTTCAACATCATACATGTGAATTATATCATACGCTTCATCAAAATTCCCATTTATAAATTCTTTATCCTCATCTGTAAATTTTACCATTTCTAACCCCGCTTATATATCTTTTTTTAAATTATATTTTAAATTTCCTCTTATGTCAAATATTCAAAAAATAAAAAAAGGCACAACCTTTAAAGTTGTGTCTTTATTTATATAAAGCTTTATATAAACCCTTTGTATTCTCTCATAACAAGATGAGCATTAATTTGCTGAACAGTATCTATAGCAACTCCAACTACGATTATTATACCAGTTCCTCCAAAGAATACAGGAAGATTAAAAGTAGTAAAAATTGTATATGGAAGTATAGATATGATCGCTAAGAAGAAAGCACCACCCCAAGTTATCCTTGTTACAACACCTTCTAAATATTCAACTGTTTCATTCCCAGGTCTTATTCCTGGAATTGTTCCTCCACCTTGTTTTAAGTTATCTGCAACCTTTTCAGGATCGAAAACTATAGCAGTATAGAAGAATGAGAAAAATATAATAACTGCAGCATATACTACCATATATACTGGATGTTTTTGACTGAATACCATTGCTAATGTAGTTTTAAAAGTATATTGTGAAGGTATTGCATTTATAATTACTGATGGTATCATCATAACTACTGATGCAAAGATAACAGGCATTACTCCTGCACTGTTAAGTTTTAAAGGTATATATGAGTTTTGACCCATACCTCCTTTTCCACTAAATCCTTTTCCTACATAATGAATAGGTATTTTTCTTTGTCCTAATTGGAAAATTACTATCCCTGCCACTGTAAGTATCGCTGCACCTGCTATAAGGATTAGTACTGGTATAAGGAATTTACTTCCTTTCATTGTTTGTATAGTCTGAACAACACTTGAAGGTCCTCCAGATATTACATTTAAGAAAATAAGTAATGAAACCCCATTTCCAATTCCTTTTATTGATATCTGCTCTCCTATCCACATAAGAAAAACAGTACCTGCAGTCAGTGTAACTACTGTTGTCAAGAAGAATAATGTTCCTGGTGTAGTAACCAGTCCTACAGACTGAAGCCACATACATACTCCAAAACCTTGAACTATAGCAATAGCTATTGTCAAGTATCTTGTCCATTGATTGATCCTGTTTCTTCCTGCTTCTCCATCTTTTTGAATTTCTTCAATTTTAGGAATGATTACAGCCAAAAGGCTGAAAACGATTGAAGCGTTAATATAAGGAACAATACCTAGAGCAAAGATAGAAACTCTTTTAAAAGCTCCACCTGAAAACATATTAATGTATCCCAATATGTCACTTTGTGCTGTCATAGTTGCAAGTCTATCTACATCTATGCCAGGAGCTGGAATATATGTTCCAACTCTAGCAACTAAGAACATTAACAAGGTGAAGATAATTCTATCTCTTAGCTCAGGAATTCTCCTAATGCTACTCAATTTTGCATAAAATTTTTCCATCAAAGTCAAAACAACTTCACCTCGCTTCTCAAACTAACAATAAAAACTATTTGTTGTTTCCAGCAACATCAGCAAATGTTTTAACTTCTAGTATTTCTACAGATCCACCTTTTGCTTCAATAGCAGCTTTAGCTGATCCAGAAACTTTATGAGCTTTAACAGTTACTTTTTTATCAAGTGATCCATTTCCTAGCACTTTGATTCCATCTTTTAAGTCTCTTACTAATCCACTTTCGAATAAAACTTCAGGAGTAACTACTGCTCCATCTTCAAATTTATTCAATAAATCTAAGCTTATTAAAGCATATTCTTTTTTGAATATAGCATTTGAGAAACCTCTTTTTGGAACTCTTCTATAGATAGGCATTTGTCCACCTTCGAAATAAGTTTTAACTCCTCCACCCGCTCTCGAGTTTTGTCCGTTACTTCCTTTTCCAGATGTTTTTCCTAATCCAGAAGATTCTCCTCTTCCAACTCTTTTTCTAGCTTTTCTAGGTACAGAAGGCATTAATTCATTTAATTTCATCTTATGCTTGCACCTCCTCTACTTTAAGTAAGTAAGAAACTTGAGCTAGTTTTCCTTTTAACTCAGGAGTTTCTACATGCTCCACTACATCGTTCATCTTCTTAAGCCCTAGCGACTTTACAGTTGCTATGTGGTTAGGCTTTCTTCCGATTATGCTTTTCACAAGCTCTATTCTAAGCTTTACCATCTAAATTCCCTCCTAGCTTAAGATATCTTTAACTTCTTTTCCTCTTTGAGCAGCTATTTGTTCAGCTGATCTTAACATTTTCAATGCTTCAACAGTAGCTCTTGCTACGTTGTGCTTATTTCTAGAACCTTTGATTTTTGTTAAAATATCATGAACTCCTACAAGTTCTAATATTTCTCTTGCTGCAGATCCAGCAATAACTCCAGTTCCTTCATATGCAGGTGCCATCCATAAATTTGTTGCACCCCATTTTCCAGTGATTTCATGAGGAATAGTTTTTCCTTTTAAAGAAACCTCTACCATGTTCTTTTTAGCAGAAGCGATAGCTTTCTTTATAGCATCAGGTACACCATTTGCTTTCCCTAATCCTAATCCGATCTTTCCTTCTCCATCTCCAATTGCTGCTAAAACTGAGAAAGATATTGTTCTTCCTCCTTTAGTTGTCTTAGAAACTCTTGAAATTTTCAATAATTTTTCTTGATATTGTTTTTCTTCTCTATTTGCTAACTTAGACAAGTGAAATCCTCCTCTCTCTAAAGATTTAGAAGCTTAATCCTGCTTCTCTAGCTGCTTCTGCAAGAGCGGCTATTCTTCCTGTGTATTTATACCCAGATCTATCAAATACTATAGCTGTTATCCCTTTTCCTGTTGCTCTTTCTGCAAGCGCTTTACCAACAGTTTTTGCAGCTTCAACATTTCCACCATTTGCAATATTTGCTTTTAATTCTTTATCTATTGTAGATGCAGAAACTAATGTTACTCCATTCACATCGTCGATTAATTGAGCAAAGATATTGTTGTTTGATCTATATACAGAAAGTCTTGGTCTATCAGCTGTACCAGAAATTTTATTTCTGATTGATAAATGCTTTCTTGTTCTTACAGCTTGTCTATCTACCTTCTTAAACAACTGTCTTACCTCCTTATAGTTAAGCTACCTTACGACTTTTTACCTTCTTTTCTTCTAATAACTTCATCAGAATATTTAACACCTTTTCCTTTGTATGGTTCAGGTGGTCTTTTAGCTCTAATATTAGCTGCTACTTGACCTACTACTTCTTTTTCAATTCCTTCAATATGAATAGTAGTATTTTTTTCTACAGTGAATTTGATTCCAGGAATCTCATCAATGATGACAGGGTGAGAATATCCTAAAGATAGTTCTAATCCTTTTCCTTTTTCAGCAGCTCTGTATCCAACCCCTACTAGGTTTAAAGTTTTCTTGAATCCTTCTGAAACTCCTATTACCATATTGTTTAATAGAGCTCTAGTTGTTCCATGTATAGCTCTAACTTCTGGTAAATCATTAGGTCTTTCAATAACGATTTCGTTCAAACTTTCATGATGTTTTTCTTCTTTTGCATGTTTTATTACTAATTCTTTGTTAAATTCTTTTTTTAAAGTACCTTTAGGACCTTTTACAGTAACTTCATTTCCATTAACTGTAACTTCAACTCCAGAAGGCACAACAATAGGTTTTTTACCTACTCTTGACATTTACTAGACACCTCCTAAGTTTTAATTACCAAACAAATGCAAGTATTTCTCCACCTACGTTTTCTCTTCTAGCTACTCTGTCAGTAACGATTCCCTTAGAAGTGGATACGATTGCAATTCCTAGTCCTGATAAAACTCTTGGCATATCTTCAACTGAAGAATACACTCTTCTACCTGGTTTAGAAATTCTTTTGATTCCTTTGATAATTCTGTCTTTACCATCATATTTTAAGTACACTCTTATACTTTTTTTGTTCCCATCAGTAACAACTTTATAATTTGCAATGTAACCTTCTTCCTTAAGAATTTCAGCTATTTTGTCTTTTAAAGTTGAATGAGGTATATCTACTTTTTCATGCATTACTGCATTTGCATTTCTGATTCTTGTTAACATATCAGCGATTGGATCTGTTAAATACATCTACGAAAATCCTCCTTCCTATCAAATTACCAAGATGATTTCTTAACTCCTGGTATAACTCCAGCTCCTGCAAGCTGTCTGAATTTTACTCTTGAAATTCCAAATTCTCTCATGAATCCTCTTGGTCTTCCGTCTAACTGACATCTATTTCTTTTTCTAACTGCTGAAGAGTCTTTTGGAAGTTTGTTTAATTCAAACATAGCTTCCATATCTCCCTCTGCAACTCTCTTTTTAAGTTCTGCTCTTTTTTCAGCATATTTATCACATAGTTCAGCTCTTTTCGCATCTCTAGCGATCATTGACTTCTTTGCCATCTATTCCTTACCCTCCTCACTATTACTTTTTGAAAGGCATTCCAAACGCCTTAAGTAAAGCTCTTCCTTCTTCGTCATCTTTTGCAGAAGAAACCATAGTGATAGACATTCCTAAAAGTTTATCAACTTTATCGAATTCAATTTCAGGGAAAACTAATTGATCTCTTAATCCTAGAGAGTAGTTTCCTCTTCCATCAAATGCGTCAGCTGGAACTCCTTCGAAGTCTCTTACTCTTGGAAGAACTACATTAACTAATCTATCTAAAAAGTCATACATTCTCTCTTTTCTTAAAGTAACTTTTGCTCCGATTGGCATTCCTTCTCTTAACTTAAATCCAGCTTCAGATTTTTTAGCTTTTCTTACTAGTGGTTTTTGTCCAGAGATGATAGTTAAATCACCCATAGCTGCATCTATTAATTTCACATTTTGAGTAGCTTCTCCTACTCCCATGTTTACAATTATTTTTTCTAGTTTTGGACATTCCATAATGTTATTGATTCCTAAGTCTTTCATAAGAGCTGGAACTATAACATCGTTATACAATTTGTGATATCTAGAAACGTATTTAGACACTTACGTTTTCCTCCCTTCTTATAGAACTTCTCCAGATACTTTAGAGTATCTTACTTTTTTACCATCTACTATTTTATGACCAACTCTTGTAGGTTTACCTGCTTTTTCATCGAAAAGCATAACTTTTGATGAAAATATAGCAGCTTCCTTAGTTACAACTCCACCTTGTGGGTTTATTGGAGTTGGCTTCATATGTTTAGTAATCATGTTTATTCCTTCAACTACTACTTTCCCTTTACTTGGGAATACTTTTACAACTTTACCTGTTTTACCTTTGTCTTTTCCAGAGATAACATATACTAAATCTCCAGTCTTTACATGTAATGATTCAGGTACAAATTTGATCTTAGGTTTAGCCACGACTATTAGCCTCCTCTCTTATTAGATTACTTCAGGAGCTAGAGATACTATTTTCATAAAGTTTTTAGCTCTTAGCTCTCTTGCAACTGGTCCAAATATTCTTGTTGCTTTTGGTTCATTATTTGTATTGATTATAACTCCTGCGTTATCATCAAATTTTATATATGATCCATCTTCTCTTCTTAATTCTTTTCTTGTTCTTACTATTACAGCTTTTACTACGTCACCTTTTTTAACGTTTCCACCAGGGATTGCTTCCTTAACTGATGCGACAACGATGTCACCAATTCTTCCGAATCTTTTTTTAGATCCACCAAGAACTCTTATAATCATAAGTTTCTTAGCTCCAGAGTTGTCAGCAACATTAAGGATAGTTTGTTGTTGTACCATTAAAATATCCTCCTCTCACAATAATTGGAATTATCTAGCTTTCTCGACAATCTCTACTAGTCTCCATCTTTTATCTCTCGATAATGGTCTAGTTTCCATAATTCTTACTTTATCTCCAGTTTGAGCTACATTATTTTCATCGTGAGCTTTAAACTTAGTAGTACTTTTTACTCTCTTTTTATAGATAGGATGCAAAGTCATTGTTTCTATTGCAATAACAATTGTTTTATCCATCTTGTCAGAAACAACTATTCCTTCTCTAACTTTTCTTTCGTTTCTCAAGACATTAACCTCCTCTTCCTAAGAATCAAACATCTATAAACTGAACGAGATTATCTTTCATTTAAGATTGTGTTAATTCTAGCAATTTCTCTTCTAACTTCTCTAATTTTAGCAGTGTTAGTAAGTTGACCTAATGAAAGTTGGAACTTTAGGTTGAATAATTCTTCCTTAAGCTCTTTACACTTAACAACTAAGTCTTCAGTAGACATTTCTCTTATTTCCTTAGCTCTCATTAGTTTTCACCACCATTCTCTTTTTTTACGATTTTACAACTGATTGGAAGTTTCATTGCAGCTTTTCTTAAAGCTACTAATGCTCTTTCTTCAGTTACTCCTGAAACCTCAAACATGATTCTTCCAGGTTTTACAACTGCTACCCAACCTTCAACATTTCCTTTACCTTTACCCATTCTCACTCCAGCTGGTCTAGCTGTGATTGGTTTGTCAGGGAATATTCTGATAAAAGTTTTTCCTTCTCTTTTGAAAGTTCTGTTGATAGCAACCCTACATGATTCTATTTGTCTATTAGTAATCCAATGTGGCTCAAGAGCTTGTAGTCCGTAATCTCCGAATGCTACAGTATTTCCTCTTTGAGCAGTACCTTTCATTCTACCTCTAAACATTTTTCTATGTTTTGTTCTTTTTGGCATTAACATGACTACGCTTCTCCTCCTTCCCTTTTAGTTGGAAGAACTTCACCATGGAAAACCCATACTTTAATTCCTAGAGCTCCATAAGTAGTGTGAGCTGTTGCTACTGCATAATCAATATCAGCTCTTAATGTATGTAAAGGAACTTTACCTTCAACTACCCATTCAGCTCTGGCAATTTCTGCTCCATTTAGTCTTCCAGAAACCATAACTTTGATTCCTTTAGCTCCAGCTCTCATAGCTCTCATAATAGCTTGGCTTACAGCTCTTTTATATGCTACCCTTTTTTCAATTGAAGTAGCAATATTTTCTGCAACAAGTACAGCATCTTTGTTGAATTCTTTTACTTCTTGAACTTTAACTGTTACTTTTTTCCCAGTTAATTTTTCAAGTGATACTCTAAGATTATCTATCTCAGCACCTTTTCTTCCTATGATTATACCTGCTTTTGCAGTATAAACAAGAACAACTACATTAGAAGGAGAAGTTCTTTCGATCTTTACCTTCGATATCCCTGCATGGAAGTAGTTCTTCTTGATAAGTTCTCTGATTTTTACATCTTCATGGAAGTACTTAGCGTATTCCTTCTTATCTGCATACCAGTTAGAATCCCAAGATCTTGTTATTCCTAATCTTAGTCCTCTAGGGTCTACTTTTTGTCCCACAGTCTTACCTCCTTAAACTACTTTTCAGAAACTGCCACTACAATGTGAGCTGTTGGTTTTCTGATTATATCCGCTCTTCCCATAGCTCTAGGCATTATTCTTTTAAGAGCTGGTCCATCATTAATCATTATTGTTGAAACTACTAACTTATCTTCATCCATCTTGAAGTTGTTAGTTGCATTAGCAACAGCTGATGCTAATGTTTTCTTTATTATTCTAGCTGCTTTTTTGTTTGTAAACTCTAGAATATCTAATGCTTCTAGCGCTGATTTTCCTCTTACTAAGTCAGCTACTAACCTAGCTTTTCTAGGAGACAATCTTACGAATCTAGTTATTGCTCTAGCTTCCACTAGTCCAACCTCCTTTATATCATACATCAATAAAATTTAGTATTTTATATTATTATTTTTTCTTCTTTTTATCCACACCGTGTCCGTAGTAAGTTCTAGTTGGTGCAAACTCACCTAGTTTGTGTCCAACCATTTGCTCAGTTACATGAACAGGTATGTGCTTCTTACCATTGTACACACCAAAAGTGATTCCAATGAAATTAGGGAATATAGTAGATCTTCTTGACCAAGTTTTAATTACTGCTTTCAAGTTTTCAGTTGCAACTGCATCTTCAACTTTCTTCATTAAGTGGTGGTCACAGAAAGGTCCTTTTTTTAATGATCTAGCCATTACCTATTAACCTCCTCTCGAAAATTATTTATCGTTTCTTCTTCTTACGATAAATTTATCTGTAGTTTTCTTACCTCTAGTTTTAACACCCATTGCTGGTTTACCCCAAGGTGTTAAAGGAGATTTTCTACCTACTGGACTCTTACCTTCTCCTCCTCCATGAGGGTGATCAACAGGGTTCATTACAGATCCTCTTACATGAGGTCTTTTACCCATATTTCTGTTTCTTCCAGCTTTACCGATTTGGACTAAGCTATGTTCAGAGTTTCCTACTTCTCCGATAGTTGCCATACATTCACCATGGATTAATCTAAGTTCTCCTGATGGTAATTCTATGTGACAGTAAGTTCCTTCTTTAGCAACAAGTCTTGCTGCTGTTCCTGCAGATCTTACTAATTGTCCACCCTTTCCTCTTTGTAGTTCAACATTATGAATTTGAACCCCTACTGGCATGTCTTTTATTTTTAGTGCGTTTCCTGGTTTAATCTCAGCTTGAGATCCTGCCATAACCATGTCGCCCTTTTTTAATCCTTTAGGTGCTAGTATATATCTTTTCTCTCCATCTACATAGAATAAAAGAGCTATATTAGCAGTTCTATTTGGATCGTACTCGATAGATTCTACTCTAGCAGGTACATCTAATTTGTTTCTTTTGAAGTCGATAATTCTGTAAAGTCTTTTGTGTCCTTTTTGTCTGTCTCTACAAGTTCTATGTCCATAGTTGTCTCTACCATAAGCAGATTTTAAAGGTACAGTTAAAGACTTTTCAGGTCTTACATTATCTAAATCTTCATTGACTAATCTAGACATGTGTCTTGTTCCATTAGTCATTGCTTTCATTTTTCTAATAGCCATTTTTGCTTAACCTCCGTTTAGACCTATATATATCTTTAGCCGTTTTACAGTATTTTATACTTCTTTAAAGTAAGTTATTGTATTTCCTTGAGCTAATTTAACGATTGCCTTCTTTTTAGCTTGAGTTTTGTAAAGTTTCATTCCATGTCTTTTAGTAACAGGTTTGCTGTTAAGAGTAGATACTGTTTCAACCTTTACATTAAATAATTCCTCAATCGCTTTTTTGATTTGAATCTTGTTAGCTTTTGGACTCACTTCGAAAGTGTACTTGTTGTACTCTCTTCTAAGTGTTTCAGTTTTTTCAGTTATTACAGGTTTCTTTACTATATCATATGATGTCATTATCCAAGCACCTCCTCTATTGTAGTTAGTGCCTCTTTAGTAAGAATTACTTTTTCTTGTTTTAGAAGCCAGTATACACCAATTTCATTTGGTTGTAATACAACTGCATTTTCAAGGTTTCTTACTGATAAGTATAAGTTGTAATCTGCTTGTTCAGCAAGATCATTTACTACGAATAATTGCTTTGTAGTTGCATTTACTGCATTTGTTAAAGCTATTATTGTTTTTGTTTTTGGTGTATCAATTGTACCATCAAGTACAAGGATATCTCCATTAGCTACTTTAGCTGATAAAGCTGATCTTAGAGCTAGGTTTCTTACTTTTTTATTAACTTTTTTCTCATATGATCTTGGGTGAGGACCAAATGTAACTCCTCCTCCTACCATATGTGGAGCTCTGATAGTACCTTGTCTTGCTCTACCAGTTCCTTTTTGTTTGAAAGGTTTTCTTCCCCCTCCTCTAACCATTGCTCTAGTCTTAGTAGCTGCAGTTCCTTGTCTAGCAGCTGCTAATTCTGCAGTCAATACTTCATGAAGTACTGCTTGATTAGGTTCAATCCCAAACACTGTATCTTTAACTTCAACAGTTCCAGTTTGAGTTCCTGTCAAGTCATATATGTTTAAAACTGCCATTATTTTCCTCCTTCCACATCTACTAACCTATTATTTTTTTACTGCTGGTTTAACTACTATATAACTGTTTTTTGATCCAGGTACTGCACCTTTGATCAATAGTAGATTGTTTTCAACATCTACTTTCACTACTTTTAAGTTTTGAACAGTTACAGTTGCATTTCCGTATTGTCCAGCCATTCTTTTACCTTTAAGAACTTTTCCTGGCCAAGATGACATTCCGATAGATCCTCCAAGTCTGTGGTTTCTAGAAACCCCGTGAGACGCTCTGTTTCCACCGAAGTTATGTCTCTTCATAACCCCTGCTGTACCTTTACCTTTTGAAGTACCAGTAATATCTACATACTCTACTTCAGCTAAGACATCAGCTTTGATTTCTTGTCCAAGTTCAAAACCTTCAACAGAATCCACTCTTAATTCTTTTACAAATCTTTGAGGATTAACTCCTGCTTTCTTGAAGATTCCCATAATTGGTTTAGTAGTGTTTTTTTCCTTTTTCTCATCAAATCCTAATTGTAGAGCTGTATATCCATCATTTTCTACAGTCTTCTTTTGAAGAACATAGTTAGGACCCGCTTCAACAACTGTTACTGGAATGAATTTTCCATCCTCAAATATTTGAGTCATTCCAATTTTTTTTGCTAAAATTCCTGACATTGTTTTTACCTCCATCAAATAATATATTGGTTGACAACTTGACCTCGTGGTTCTACTGTCTAGCTTTAAAAAAAGCGTCAACTTGTATTATTCTGTAAGGATAATTTGGATTTCGATAACCATCTTATCAAGCACAATCAAATTACCCGAATTAAAACCGTGAGTGCTTTTTAAAGAAATCATCAATCAATTAGATTTGTTTGATTTCTATTCCGACACCAGCTGGCAAGTTAACTGCTGTTAACGAAGCGATTGTCTTTTGTGTAGAATTATTAATTTCTACCATTCTTCTGTGTACTCTCATTTCAAATTGTTCTCTTGAATCCTTGTTTACATGCACTGATCTTAAAACAGTGTACTTTTTAATTTTAGTAGGTAATGGCATAGGTCCTGCAATCTCTGCTCCAGACTTTTTAGCAACCTCCGCTATTCTTTTAGCTGATTGATCTAATAAAGTGTGGTCATAAGCCTTTAAGTAGATTCTTAATTTGTTAGAAGCCATCTATTCTTTACACCTCCTTCAAAATCATCTTTAAGGATCAAATATCCTTATACACTCTAAGGATTATATCATAGTTATAAGAAAAAGCAAAGCTTTTTTTGAAATTTTTAGATATTTTTTTATAATTTTCTCAACGTTACTTCAATTCATAGTTTTACAATATTTTTTTAGATTTTTTTCCTTCAAAAACATATTTTTTAATTTTTTCTCATAATTTTTTTTAGATATTTTTTAATATTTTATATTAAATTTTTGAAAAATACTCTCGTACACTTTTTACTATATAAAGCAAAATGGAAAATATTACAAAAATCACCATCTCTTCTACAGTTATTATCATTCCTGGAAGAAGAGTTATTCCAAGAGAAAATATTATGCTGAAAAGAAATATCTCTCTTGCTCTTTTCTTCCCCATAATCAAAAACACTCCTGAGAGAATATATAAAAGACTTCCAAATATATATTCTCCTGAAAATATCAAGTTTCCATATAAATTTATCTTTGGAACTTCTTCTATATTCAATGGAAAGAGAAGAACTGTTATTCCTGCCAAAAGTTTTAAAACTGCTGCTATTACAATTATTAATCCAATCCCTCTCATAAAAAATGGTTTTTTCATATTTTCCTCCTGATGCTCATATTTTTAGTAGTATCTTACTTTTATCATATTCAAAAAATTTTTTACTTAATTTATGTAATACTTTAAATACTTATTTTCTTCTTTTCATTTCACTTTTCTTGCTTTTATTCTTTATATATTATATTATTTTTAATATTAAAATTAATCTTTTATAAAAAAAGAGAAATACATTCAGCTTTTATAGTTTTAGAAGCCAATATACTTATAGAAAAACTCCCAGATATTATTCCAACTGCTGCCATTGAAAATACTAATATTCCTTTTATTAAACTTCCACTCAGTATATATAAAGATATTGTCACTTTAAAAACCCTGATCCAATAATTATCCCAACTATTATAGCAATAGTAGTAAATAGACCATCCTCTCTTTTTTTCATTAAACTTTCTTCCTTTCAATTTTTAAAAAACTTTATTCTGTTTTTATTACGTTGAATTATAACCCAGAATCTATCTTTTTCAAAGAAATTATTTTAAAATGAATGTTTATAAGAAAGTTTAGCTTTGATTTTTTTTAAAATTCTCATTAATGGATATCCTTTTAATACCCACATTTTTCTTATTTCTTTAAATCTATTGAGAAATTTTTTTCTTTTTTCATCAATAGGCTCTGAACATCTGTTTTCCCAACACTTATACACTCCTGATATATCTACTTTTCTTAAAATTTTTTTTAATTTTTTAGGTAGATATTTGGTAGAGATACATGATTGGAAATCTATTATATAAGGATAATTATTTTCTCCCATTATTATATTCCCTAAATTCCTCAGATCTAAATGAACTATTTCCTTTTCATGCATTTTTTTGACATTTTTTTCCAAAGTAATGAAAAATTCTCTTGGGATATTATCGCATTTTTTTAAAGGTTTTCCCTTTATATATGCAAAAGACAAAGTATATGGAGAAAGAAACTTCACTTGTTTAGTTACAGATTTATTTCCCTCAAGTTTTTTCAAAGTTTTTCCTTCAATGTTAACAGCAAGTCTTCCAAAAATATTCTTTATCAGCCATGGTGAACCAGAAAAATCCTTTATTGTAAGATCTATTTTGGCATCACAATATCTAAAAACTGTAGCATTAGCAAATTGTCCTTTATGCAGCAGAATTAGATTTTCTTTTTTTATATCCAAATCCTTATATCTCTTTCTCAAAATATTTATTACCTTGTCTTTTACTTTATCTATATTTTTATCCAGCATATTTTTTACCTCTGTTTACGATATTTTCTATAATTCTTAATTATATACCTCTTTGACTAGTTAGTCAATATTTTTGACCAATTAGTCATTATGTTGTATTTTTATAGATAAAAAAAGAGACCAGCATAAAGCTGATCTCAATATTTTGATTTTTGGATTTAGCTAACTATTTAGTAATTTCAGCAACTACACCAGAAGCTACTGTTCTTCCACCTTCTCTGATTGCGAATCTTAATCCTGTTTCCATTGCGATTGGGTGGATTAATTCTACTCTCATTTCTATGTTATCTCCTGGCATTACCATTTCTACTCCTTCTGGTAATGTTACTGCTCCTGTTATATCTGTAGTTCTGAAGTAGAATTGTGGTCTGTATCCTGAGAAGAATGGTGTATGTCTTCCTCCCTCTTCTTTTGTCAATACATATACTTCTGATCTAAATCCTGTATGTGGTAGGATTGATCCTGGTTTTGCTAGTACTTGTCCTCTTTCTACATCTTCTTTTTTAGTTCCTCTTAATAGAGCTCCTATGTTATCTCCTGCTTGACCTTGATCAAGTAGTTTTCTAAACATTTCTACTCCTGTACATGTTGTCTTTGCTGTAGGTTTGATTCCTATTATTTCTAATTCTTCTCCTACTTTTACTATTCCTCTTTCTACTCTTCCTGTTACAACTGTTCCTCTTCCTGTTATTGTGAACACGTCTTCTATTGGCATCAAGAATGGTTGATCTACTGCTCTTTCTGGAGTTGGAATATACTCATCTACTGCGTTCATTAGCGCCATTATTTGATCTACCCATTTTTGTTCTCCATTTAATGCTCCTAGTGATGATCCTGTTATTACTGGAATGTCATCTCCTGGGAATCCATACTCTGTTAGTAATTCTCTTACTTCCATTTCTACTAGTTCTAGTAATTCTGGATCGTCTACCATATCTGCTTTATTTAAATATACTACGATATATGGAACTCCAACCTGTCTTGATAGTAGGATGTGCTCTCTTGTTTGTGGCATAGGTCCATCTGCTGCTGATACAACTAGAATAGCTCCATCCATTTGAGCTGCTCCTGTGATCATGTTTTTTACATAGTCAGCATGTCCTGGACAGTCAACGTGTGCGTAGTGTCTTTTTTCTGTTTCATACTCAATGTGAGCTGTGTTGATTGTGATTCCTCTTTCTCTTTCTTCTGGAGCTACGTCGATTTTATCAAAATCAACTTTTTGAGCTAGTCCTAAGTCTGATAAAACTTTAGAAATAGCTGCTGTTGTAGTTGTTTTTCCGTGGTCAACGTGTCCAATTGTTCCAATGTTTACATGGGGTTTGCTTCTTTCGAATTTTGCCTTAGCCATTCTTTCTTACCTCCGAAATATCTCATTTATTATTTTAAGTTTATATTGTATTACTTAATATATTGCACTATTTATTAAAAAAAAATCCACACAATATGCTTTTGCATTCTAGTGTAGTAATAATGGTGGTGAGGGAAGGATTCGAACCTTCGAAGGCAGAGCCGTCAGATTTACAGTCTGATCCCTTTGGCCGCTCGGGAACCTCACCGATTATTATATTGTTAAGTGGTACCCCGTAGGGGAATCGAACCCCTGTTGCCAGAGTGAAAATCTGATGTCCTTACCACTGAACGAACGGGGCATCATATATGGTGCCGCTTATCGGAATCGAACCAATCACCTACTGATTACAAGTCAGTTGCTCTACCAGATGAGCTAAAGCGGCATTTCATATCATTGTTTTGGTGTCCTACTTGTTCTCTCGGACATTTGTTATATTACAATATTTTTCATTTTTTGTCAAACTTTTTTTTCTTATTTTTTTCAATTATTTTCATCACATGCTACAACCTTAACATTTTCAATGCTTTTCATCATTCTTAATTTTAAAAATTTTTTCCATTTCTTCTTCACTATATTCTCTTATTGATTTCATATTTTCTATTAAATCTTCTTCCATTTCAATTTTTTCTTTTCTTTCTGAAAGCTCTTTTACTATTTCTACATTTTCAATTCCATTTTCTGCAAATATTCTTTTTACATTATTGAGTGCTTCTATAGAAGCTGGTTTTACCCAACTTTCAGCTCCTCTTCTGGCCAAAGAATTAAGCTGTATTTTAGTAAACCTTATAGTTTTCAAAAATTCAGCCATTCTTTTTATATGATCTTCGCTGTCATTTAATCCTTCTATTATAAAAGTTTCTAAAAAAACTTTTCCATTATATGAAGCTGAAAGCTTTTTCAGTCCTGACATAAGCATGGATACATGAATATCCTTTGAAGGTCTGTTTATCTTATGAAATATCTCATCATCTACACTATTTAATGTTGGAATTATAAGATCTGCTCTTTGTACTTCTTTTATAACTTCATCATTATTTAAAAGAAGACTATTAGTAATTAGACAAACATTCACATCTGTATTATCTTTTATCCAATTGATTATTTCTCCTAAATCTTTGCTAAGAGTAGGTTCTCCACTTCCAGAAAATGTTATATAATCAGGTTTTACATCTTTTAAAACCGATTGTATCTCATTTTCTACCTCTTTTATATCTTTAAAACTTTCTCTTTGTTCTGCAAGCTTTGGAGTAACTCCACACTCACAAAATACACAATTCATATTACAGCTTTTAGGTTTTACCAAATCCACTCCTAAAGATATTCCTAATCTTCTAGATGGTACTGGTCCAAAAACATATTTATACATAAAATTCCTCCCAATTTTCAATTAGAGAATAAATAGTTGCTGCAAGTTTGTAAGGATGATGTCTTACCATTCCCTTAGAGTCTATTTCCAATATATCTCTATCTATTATTTTTATTCTGCATTCTTCTAATTTATCTCTGTCCAGTGTTACCCTATCACTATTCATCATTCTATATCTTTCAAGGATTTCCTTTGGAATTTCTCTTGAATCAACAATAACTTCATTGATTATTCCTTCCTCAACGTTTTCATTTATAGCTTTTATATGATCTGAAACTGTATATCCCTCTGTTTCTCCTGGCTGTTGCATAGCATTACATATGTATATCCTTTTTCCTCTGCATTTTTTTAGACTTTCCTTTATTCCATCTAAAAGAAGATTAGGGATAATGCTTGTATACAAGCTTCCTATTCCGAATATTACAAGATCTGCATCTTCTAAAGCTTTAAGATTTTCTTCTGGTGCTTCTACTGATTCTTTATAGAATACTCTTTTTATCTTTTCTCCTACAACTGGAATATTTGATTCTCCTTCTATTATCTTTCCATTTTCTTTTTCAGCCATAAGGATAACTTTTTCACTTGTTGCTGGAAGTATCTTTCCTTTTATATTAAACAGTTTTCTAAGATTATCCACTGCGCTTCTTATATCTCCTGTAAGTTCTTTCATGGCTATTATCAAAAGATTTCCCAATGGATGTCCCTCTAAAAAACTATCTTTTTTAAATCTATATTGAAACACCTCTTCTATTAAAGGTTCTACATCGCTCAATGCTACCATTACATTCCTAAGATCTCCAGGAGCAGGAACATCAAACTCTTCTCTCAAAAGTCCGCTGCTTCCCCCATCATCTGCCACAGTCACTATGGCTGTCAGGTCTACTGGAAGATATTTCAAGCCTCTCAATACTACTGAAATACCGCTTCCTCCCCCTATAACAACAACTTTGGGTTTCTTATCCATATCAAGTACCTCCCACTGTTTCTTAGTTAATTATCTCTCGAAAATAGAAAAAAAGCAACCTAATTTATTCCAAATATTTTCCATATATTTCAGTGTTTACAGTAATCTTTAAGGTCATTTTTCTAAATATTGCAATAAAAACTTATAATACAAAAAATAAAAAAAGCAACCAATTATGATTGCTCTTATCCTCACTTGGAGGCGACGACCAGATTTGAACTGGTGGTGGAGATTTTGCAGACCTCTGCCTTACCGCTTGGCGACGTCGCCACTATAAAATTTTAGTGGTGCCCAGAGGCGGAATCGAACCACCGACACGGGGATTTTCAGTCCCCTGCTCTACCGACTGAGCTATCTGGGCATTTAACAATCAGTAAGAAATAAAAATGGCGGGAGTGACGAGGGTCGAACTCGCGACCTCCTGCGTGACAGGCAGGCGCTCTAACCAACTGAGCTACACCCCCAGCATAATGGTGGTCACAATAGGACTTGAACCTATGACCCCCTGCTTGTAAGGCAGGTGCTCTCCCAACTGAGCTATGCGACCATTTCTTTAACTGTGCTTAATTATAATACCTCATTTTATTCAATAAAGCAATTTAAGTTATTAGAGTTTATTCAGTAATATATCTAATTATTTTGTTATTTATATATATGCTTTCATTATCTTCATTTTATAAAAAAATATATTTTTTCTTCTGAATTTACCTATAATTTAAGAAATCTTTCGTTTAACCTTGATATTGCTGAAAGTATGATTAAATAATATAATTTTAATAAATTTGGTGTTGAACATTATGGCAACATTTGTGTTATTAATACTTTTGCTAGATATATTTCTTGGAATCCTCATATTCACTGCATATTTACCATAGAGGTTGACTCCAATAATAATTGGATTTCTTTTAAATCCCTACCTTGGGAAGTTTTAAGAGCTTCTTGGCAAAAATGTACTTTAGATATCCTTAGTGATTTTGCTAGAAAAATAATTCTATCCCTCTAAAAAATATTGTTTTTAACGTAAATATCCTAATGGATATCTATGTTAATAGCGATAATTTAATCAACAATCCTAAATAAATAGTTAAATATATTAGGTGTTATCTTGCCAGACCTGCTATTTCTGAGTATAGAATTACTTTTTTAAATTCTTCCATTGTTAAATTTTGGTTTAAAAATCCTGACTCTAAAAACAAAATTTTACTTTCTCTTGATATCACTACATTCATTTGAAGGCTATTTGCTCATATTTATCCTTCTAATTTTAAAATGGTTAGGAGATTTGGTATTTATTCTAGAAATTCTAATATTAAAAAAACCCATGAATTTTCATTCCTAAAATTACATGGGCTCAAAAAATTTTTAAGACTTATGGAGTTAATCTTTTTATATGCAATAAGCGTAATTCAACTTTTAACCTCATTGAAATTTTTCATTGCACCTATGGCATTATCTTTCCTAAAAGTTCATCTCCATGAATTAAAGACTTCATATTTTCTCAAACCATATCTCACCCGTATAGTTTTTTGACATTTTTTGAAATCTTTTATCTCTACCTTTAATATATCAGATTTTTCTTTTCTTTCATAATACTTATCTTAATTTTCACTTCATTTTTTTATACTTTCCTCAACTATAAAAACAGTTCAAGAAGCACAAGTTTCATATTGATGGGATACCTCAACATTCCCTTCAGAGTAAGCCTTTCCTCCAAACCTTTTATATCTCCTAATACATAGATAGTGTATTCTATGATTTTTCGATATATCTCTTTATCTGAGGTTCCTCTCATTATCTCCTCTACAAAGAATATTTTTTCCTGAGGTGATATATAGTATTTTCCTTTAATAAAGTCCCTTATGCATTTATATATTCCTGTCTTATATTCAAGTTCCTTAGTTTCAGTATATTTCTTTAAAAAATTCCCTATGTTTCCATAAAACTCAGATTTATTTAAATCCAGTTCTGATTCTTTAAAACCTTTTATATCTTCACTATTTCCCATATAGAATGAATATGTAAAATCGTCTACATCTAATTCTTCTGCATTTCTCTTCTTTATCTTTACCAATATACTTCTTGATTTTATCGTAGGAAGTATATTCAGACTGCTGCTGAGAAGAAGAAAAAAACTTCCTTCATTAGGTTCCTCTATAAGTTTTAAAAGAGAGTTCCCTGCCTCTTTTTTCATTTTTTGTATATCTTTCAGTATAAATATCTTTCTTCCACCTTCATAAGAACTTGATGAAGACTTATATGCAAGTTCTCTTACAGCATCTACTTTTATTCCGCTTGGATCGTTCAGCACTTCCAAATCACTATAAATAAGTTTATCTATTTTTCTACATGTACTGCATGTATTGCAAAAGTCCCCTTCCAGAGTTTCACAGCATAACCCCTTAGTAAAATAAAGAGCAAACTCCATTAATTGATCAGTGTCACTTCCATAAAAAAGATATGTTCCTGATTTTTTTCCTGCTTTAAGTTCATTTCTAAAAAAAGTTTTAACCTCTTCATTAGAAACAATATCTTTTATCATTATCTTTCAGCCTTTTCTATCTTTCTAAGAATATTTAACTGATCAAGAGCCAATCCAGCACCTTTTACTACACTTTCAAGAGGATTTTCAGCCAGTCTTACATTAAGGTTAGTATATTTAGCTATCATCTCTGGGAAGTTTCTAATAAGAGAACCTCCTCCAGCCATAACTATCCCTTTATCAACTATATCTGCTGCAAGTTCAGGAGGGGTTCTTTCAAGGACATACTTTACACAATCTACAACTTCCATAAGAGAATCATTTATAGCTTCTCTTACTTCTTCTGAAGTTATTTCCACTGTTTTAGGAAGTCCTATTATAAGATCTCTACCTTTAATAGTCATTTTTTCATCTTCATCTAAAGGTAAAGCTGTTCCTATTCTTATTTTTATTTCCTCAGCTGTCTTATCCCCTATAAGAAGATTATGAGTTTTCTTTACATATTTTATTATATCATTATCGAAGTTATTTCCAGCTGTTCTTATAGTCTTACTTACTACTGTTCCTCCTAGAGAGATAACAGCTACATCAGTAGAACCCCCTCCAATATCTATTATCATATTTCCTTCAGGTACAGATATATCAAGTCCTGAACCAAGAGCTGCTGCCCTTGCTTCTTCTATAAGATATGCTCTCTTTGCTCCAGCAGATATAGCAGCTTCCAATACAGCTCTTTTTTCTACTCCTGTTACATCTATAGGGACACATATCATTATTTCAGGCATAATAAAATTATATGATCCAAAAACCTTTTTAATAAAATATTTTATCATAGCTTCAGTGATGTCATAGTCAGCTATAACTCCTTCACTAAGAGGTTTTACAGCTACAATAGTATCTGGAGTTTTTCCAAGCATTTCTTTAGCTTCATTTCCTACTGCTAATACTTTTCTGCTTTCTCTTTCCACTGCTACTACTGATGGTTCATTTAAAACTATTTTTTTATGCTTTTTACTATAAACCAGCGTATTTGCTGTTCCTAAATCGATTCCTATACTTCTATTCAATCTAAAACTTGGGAATAATTTCATCACTTTTCACCCTCTATACATTTTTTTATTGCTAATTCAATCAAGTCTTCTCTTCCATCAACATAAAATCCAGCTATAAGTGCTTCAAAAGCTGTTGCTTCCTTATACTCCAAAACTGAGCATGATTTAGGAAATGTCTTTATATTCCCATTTTTTGCTCTGTTCCCCAGCATCTGATATTTCTCCTCTACTAGGGGAACTATCTCCTTGTACAATACACTCTGTCTTTTGGCATTGACACACTCCTTAACTCTTTTATTGAGATTTTGGAGATTCAATCCTTTACTTATCCAATATTTCCTTATACAGAGTTCCCAGACAGCATCTCCAAGGTATGCCAGCACTACTCCACTTGTTTCCTTTAAATCTACATGCTCCATGTAGTTGTATCCTTTCCATCTTTGATTTTTATACCTATCTCTGCTAGTCTATCTCTAATTTTATCAGACATAGCCCAATTTTTGTCAGCTCTTGCTTCTCTTCTTAATTCAAGAATAAATTCAACAAGCTCAGAAGTCAGATTTCCAACTTCATTATCAAGTTTAAGTATAACACCTAAAACTTCCTGCATTATATTAACTACATAGTCCACAGTTTCTTTTACAGTTTCTTTTCCTTTTGCACTTAGCTTATCTCCTTCAAGAGCTTTGTTCAATTCTTTAATAAGTTCAAATATAGCTCCAAGTCCTTGTGCAGTATTAAAGTCATCATCCATAGCAGTTACAAATTTTTCACTTGAAGATTTAAGCACTTCTGCCAGTTCAGCACAGTCTGCTCCACCCTCTTTTGTAACTACTGCCAATGCATCTTTAGCCCTTAATAGAGCATTTTCTATTCTTTCTAATGATGATTTAGCTTGATTTAATTCATAGTTAGAGAAATCCATAGGTTTTCTATAATGAGCTCCAAGTATGAATAATCTTATTACTCTTCCTTCAAATTGATCCAGCACTTGTCTAAGAAGCATAAATGTTCCTGACTTAGACATTTTTTCTCCATTGATATTGATGTATCCATTATGCATCCAGTATCTTGCGAACTCTCCTCCACAAGAACATTTAGATTGTGCTATTTCATTCTCATGGTGTGGGAATATTAAATCCTGTCCTCCACCATGTATATCAAAAGTATCTCCTAGATATTTATGAGACATTGCTGAACATTCTATATGCCATCCTGGTCTGCCTTTTCCCCAAGGAGATTCCCAGCTTGGCTCTCCTTCTTTTGCAGCTTTCCAAAGAGCAAAGTCCACAGGAGATTTTTTTATATCTGCCACTTCAATTCTTGCTCCACTTTTAAGATCATCTACATTTTGTTTAGAAAGAGCTCCATATCCATCTTTGTATTTTTCTACATTGAAGTATACATCTCCTTCAGCTTCATAAGCATATCCTTTTTCTATAAGATTTTGAATTATTTCTATCATATCTCCAATATGTTCAGTAGCTTTAGGTCTTATCATTCCAGATTCTTTTAAGTTTACTTTTGAAGTATCTTCAAAATATGCTTTTATATATTTTTCAGCTATATCCTTAAGAGAAACTCCCTCTTCATTAGCTTTTCTTATCATTTTATCATCTACATCAGTAAAGTTCTGTACATACTTCACTTTATAACCTCTATATTCAAAATATCTTCTTACTGTATCAAAGAAAATAGCTGGTCTTGCATTTCCAATATGAATATAGTTATATACTGTAGGCCCGCAGACATACATTGACACTTCCCCTTCTTTTACAGGTTTAAATTCGTCAACTTTTCCACTGAGTGTGTTATATATCTTTATCATTTTATCCTCCTTAATAGTTTTTCTATATTTTTAGAATCAGTTTCTGCTTCAAAAATTATTTCACTTCCGATTCCTGTTATGTTCAAATCTGTTCCTTTCAATTCCTCTATACCAAAATTACTGTAAATATCTAAAGAACCATATAGGAATTGTCCCCTTACTAATGCTGCTGGCTGAACATTTTCTACAAAACTATCTTTTCCATAAATAAGTGTATTTTCATCTTTAAAGAATAATCTTGCTCTGTTTGAAATACGATATCCATCTTCTGTTCTGAATATACTTAAAGCTTTTCTCACTTTTTCAGCATCTTTTAAAGGTATCATTACTGTTGCATTATTACTGTCAGCTATTATCTCTCCATCTATTTCTCTAAGAAGTTCTGATGGTTTTGCTCCAATAAATCCCTGCCACATAGCAAGTATCAAATCTTTGTTATTTCCAAGTGTATATGAATTAAAGATGAGTTTTTCAAGTTTCGAAAAATCTTTCATTGAAAGATACAAAATATTTTTTCCAGTATATTTCAATAATTTTCTCTCTTCTGGCTGCTCATTAAATGTAGAAAATATATCTTTATCTCCAGTAATCTTACCTTGTAACTTTACTGTATTTTTATCTATAGTTCCTGTAAGAGATATTACTTCTATACCAAGATCTTTAGTTTTTGTATTATTATATATAAGAGTTCCAAGAAGATTATCTCTAGTTTCATCTATTATATTTTCTATTTTAGCATTATAAATTCCTTTTTTGTTAATTATTTTTTTCAAAACCGATTTATTTTCAGAAAAAATTATCAGACCTCTATAGAAAGACATATATACATCTTTTTTTAAACCATATTTTTCCATATATTTGCTTTTCAGTCTATAAAATTCTCCATCTTTATCAAAGTATTTTACACTATCTTTCAATATAAAGAAATACCAGTATCCTGTATCTACAACTACTGCACTTTTTATATCTTTATTATAAAAATCCGAATCAGAAAAAGCATATATTTTTGAAATATATTTTTTTATTTCCTCAAATTTCTTATAATCTACTTCTTTTTCAACTGCATTTATCAGAGGTGTTATCCCTTTAAAATTTTTATCTGATATACCTTCATTTGCATATATTATTTTTGTATCTTCTGCTATAAAATCTCTTGGAGATACTTTATATCCAAATCTATATCCCACTAGAAAACCAATAAAAATAACTACAACCAAAAGCAGTATATATCTTTTTTTCATAAGCTCTTCTCCTTATTCAAATCTATTTTCCTGTATTCTTTTTAACTCTCTGATAGTTAAATCAAGCTTTTCAGCCTTGAATACTGGAGCACTTGTTCTTACTCTTCTTATACAACATGGATTAATACAACAACATAAAGTTTCCTCTTTAAAATATTCTGCTTCTTTTATAATTTCTCCAGCTGGATCTATTACAGCAGAGTTTCCAAAGAATGTCACTCCATCTTCAACTCCTACTCTATTTGTCATTATATTAAATATTCCATTAGATATAGAACTGCTCTTTAATAAAGCTTTCCATGTAGCTGATACAGAAGTTTTATTCATTCCAAGTCTGGCAGGAGCATTAGCTATAGAGAATATATACTTAGCTCCATCTTGTGCAAGAATGTAGTGAGCTGACTGGTGCCAAGCATCTTCACATATAAGCATTCCCATTCTTCCAAACTTTGTATTAAATGCTCTTATTTTTTCTCCCTCTGCAAAGTATCTTCCTTCAGAAAACATTCCATAATCAGGAAGGTAAACTTTTCTATGCTTATATATGATCCTCCCATCTTCCAGATAGTAAGCTGTATTATATGGATATTCCTCTTCTCCCAGCTCTGCCATACCAAATATTATACTTATCTCTTTACTTTTCTCCAATAGTATTTCTGGAACATTTTTCATAGCTGTTTCAAAAACTATATCCTCCAACATATATCCATTTAATGCCAATTCAGGAAACACTATGATATCATCTCCAGCTTCTATTCCCTTTTCAATTAACTCTACCATTTTCAATAAGTTTTGCTCTGTATTTCCCAATACAGGTTTCATCTGCTCAATACGAATATTCATAGTTCCCCCTATTTAAGAGATAACAAATCTTCTAATGTAGTTATCTTTATATTATCATAATCTCCTGTGATTACTTTTACTTTTTCTCCTACTCTCTCTACAAGGAAAGAATCGTCTGTCCCAAGAATTTTTTCAATTTCTGCTTTTTTATATGCTTCTTTTAGTATATCTCCTCTGAATGTTTGAGGAGTATGAACAGCTATAAGTCCTGCTCTGCTTGGCGTAGTAAGTATTTCGCCATCTATTCCCACTACTTTTATAGTGTCCTTTACAGGTACTCCTATCACTGCTCCAGCAAGAGTTTTATCATTATCCAGTGCTTCGCAGGTCATTTTTATATATTTTTCTTTCATAAAAGGTCTCACTCCATCTTGTACCAGTATGTAAGTGCTTCCTTCATCTTCTTTCAAGGCATTATAAATAGAGTCTTGCCTCTCTCTTCCACCTGCAAGAACTTTTTTAACTTTTTTTATATTATATTTATTACATTGTTTTTCCACTAAGTCAATATTATTTTCATTAGTTACAATAATTATTTCATCTATCAAAGAAGATTTTTCTGCTGTTTCCAATGGGAATATAAATAAAGGTTTTCCATTATGTTCAAAGAATTGTTTTGGATAATCCAGTCCCATCCTTTTTCCTATTCCAGCTGCTGCCAATATCAATGTTATTTTCTTCTTTTTTATTTCAGAGTCACTACTGTACATCCTAATCCTCCCTCTCCATGTCCTCCTATTCTGTATTCTTTTACATAAGGACATTTTTTTAGGTAATTAAGTATTCCTTCTCTCAGCGCTCCAGTACCTTTTCCATGTATCACATAAACTTCATTATATGAATTCATAACAGCTCTGTCCAGATAAGTTTCCAGTTCATACACTGCTTCATCTACCATTTTTCCTCTTAGATCTATTTCGCTTCTTACAGCGGTTTTCTTATGAGAGAATGAATTATATACTTTCTGTTTTTTCTCTTCTACTACTTTTACATCATCTAAAGATACTTCCAGTTTTAATATTCCTGCTTGTACCTGTACTGTTTCTTTAGAAAGATTTATCTTTAATACATTTGCGAATTGGTTAAGACTATTGACAAACACTCTTTCTCCCACTTTGAAATCAACTTTTCTTGCAACTTTTGGTTTCTCTGCAACAGTTTTAGTCTTATCATCCTGCAGAGCCGATCTAAGCATATTCAAACTTTTCTGAACATTCTTAATATCTTCTTTCTTATTATCTTCTTTTTGTATCTTCTCAACCAGAGCTGCTGCTTTAGACTGCATTTCTTTCATCATTCTATCTGCTTTTTCATAAGCTTCTTTCAATATATCATTCTTTTCTTTTTCCAAAACTCTAAGTTTTTCTTCAAAAGCTTCTTTATCTCTTTGAGCAGCTTCTTTCAAAAACTCTACCTGTCTTTTCATTATATCAAGTTCATCTGCTTTATCCTTAATATTGCTTATCATTTTTTCTATTTTTTTATTATCATCGCTTATGTAACTCTTAGCTTTGTTGATTACCTCTTCAGATACTCCAAGTCTTCTGGCAATAGTAAGAGCATTACTTTCCCCAGGTATTCCTATTAATAGTCTATAAGTAGGTGAAAGAGTTTCTACATTAAATTCCATTGATGCTGTTTCTATTCCTTCTTCATTATAACCATGAGCTTTTACTTCACTGTAGTGAGTAGTTATTATTGATTTGCATTTTTTATCTTTCAGATAATCTATAACTGCCATAGCAAAAGCTGACCCTTCAGCAGGGTCTGTTCCTGATCCTAATTCATCTAATAATACAAGAGAAGCTCTTGTTACATTTTCAAGTATCTCCTGAACATTTTTTAAGTGAGCTGAGAATGAAGATAGTGATTGTTCAATACTTTGCTCATCCCCTATATCAGCATAAACCCCTGTGAAAAATCCAATGCTTGAATGCTCATGAGCTGGAATAGGTATTCCACTCAATGCCATTAGTGTTAGAAGACCAGCTGTTTTCAATGCAACTGTTTTTCCTCCTGTATTTGGACCTGTTATAAGAAGAGTATTATAATCTTTTCCTATTTCAAATGTAAGAGGAACAACTGATGAAGCTGGTATAAATGGATGTCTTGCATCTACCAGTGTCAATATCTCTCTATTATTGATATTAGGAACTACACATTTTTTTTCTATCCCATACATAGCTCTGGCATTAAGTATATCCAGTGTGATAACTGCTTCCCCAACTCTATCTATATCATCTTTGCTGTTTCTTATATAATCAGTTATTCTAAGAAGTATTTTTCTTATTTCTTCTCTTTCCTTTATTTCCAGTTCTCTATTTTTATTATTTAGAGCAACTATTGATAATGGCTCAATAAATACTGTCTGCCCACTTGATGATCTGTCATGTTCAATACCTTTTAGCTGTCCTTTAAAATCTGCCTTTACAGGAACTACACTTCTTCCATCTCTTTCAGTGATTATCTTTTCCTGAAATACTTTAGCAAACTGAGGTTCATTAAAAAGTTCATCAAACTTTCTCTTGATATTCATAGCAAGAGTCTTTTTATGTATTCTGATATCTCTTAAATCAAGAGATGCATCGTCTTTTATCTCTTTGTTATTATCAATAGCCTTGTTAATAGTATCTTCTATCCCTCTCAAAATAGGTACATCATTAAATTTATCTCTTAAATCTTTATATTTGTTCAAATCATCCAATCTGTTTTTAAATACTCTGAAAAGTCTTAGGTTATGATTGATATCCCACAAATCTTCCACATCCAGATATGTTCCAATCAGCTGTGATTTCTTTGTCATCTTACATATATCTTTCATTCCAGCAGTTTCCAGTCCACCATCAAATTTCAAAAAATCTGTGAAATCTCTCAATACATCAAGCTCTCTATTTAAAGAGCTGAAGTCTTTGAAAGGTTCAAGCCCCAATATTTTGTAATGGTTCTCTTCTATAGCACTATAATTTGAAATTTCTTCTCTTAGCTTGTCAAATTCCAAAACTGTATAACTATGTCTATTCATTTCTACCACCTTGTTATATATTTACGTTCATTTTATTATATCACAAATCTCTATTTTTCTTAAAGAAAGTTGAAGAAATTTAAAAAAAACTTGATATTTTCTTTATTTAATGATACAATTATTTGCAATTGTGTGTTCAATTGCAATCAGGAAAGAGGTGACAAAGATGCAAAGATGTGAAATTACAGGAACTGGAATTATTAGTGGTAACCAAATTTCTCACTCTCATAGACTTACTAGAAGAGTATGGAAACCAAACTTACAAGTTACTACTATCGTTGTAAACGGATCTCCAGTTAAAGTTAAAGTTTGTTCAAGAACTTTAAAAACTTTAAGAGGTGCCAGTGAAGTTGAAGTAATGAATATGCTAAAAGCTAACGCTTCTACTTTAAGTGCTAGGCTTGCTAAATTCTTAAGCAAATAGTCTTAATCTTAACAATGGGATACCTTTAATAAAAAAAGACAGCTTAACAAAAGCATGTCTTTTTTTTATATCTTTTTTTACCCTGACAAATAACAGCAATGCTGAACAGGACTTTATTTTACTTTTAGGTTATACTTTATTTGAGAGGAGAGATGTTATGGATTGGATATTTTATATACAGAATGCTATTGACTATATAGAAGATAATATTCTTGAAGCTATTGATTACAATGATGTGGCAGAACAAATTGGTTTTTCTAATTTTCATTTTCACAGAACCTTTGCTCTCCTTGCAGGAATGACAGCAAATGAATATATTCGTAAAAGAAGATTATCAATGGCTGGTGAAGAACTTTCTATGTCTAATGCTAAAATCATTGATATTGCATTTAAATATGGTTATGAAACTCCAGAAAGTTTTTCAAAAGCTTTTAGCCGCTTTCATGGATTTAACCCAAGTGAAGCTAAAAAATCTGGAACATCTCTGAAAAAATTCTCTCGTTTTTCTATTAAAGTAAAAGTTGAAGGGGGTAAAATTATGGATTACAAAATTGAAGAAAAAGGTTCTATGAAATTTTTAACTGCATCTAAAAGCTTTCTGAATGAGATAATAAACGAAAAGGAGAATCGAGAAATTTCTGATTTCTGGACTGAATCTTTTAAAAATGGAACTATAGAAACACTGAAGAAAAGTTCAGTTGATGGAGGAATATATGGCTTATGCCTTCCTACATCTAAAGAATCTGACAGTTTTAAATATGGAATTGGGATAAAAAATGATGATATTCTCAATCCTATAGAAAATTTTGAAATATGGACTGTAGAACCATCTATGTGGGCCATTTTTAAATGTATTGGCAGTGATGGACAATGTATCGCTAATATGTGGGAAAGAATATTCAGTGAATTTCTACCAGCCTCTCCTTATAAAATGACTGCCCAAGCTGACTTAGAATATTATTATGAAAATAATGAAAATATATTCTGTGAACTATGGATCCCTGTTGAGAGAAAATAAATATATATTAAAAAGGGACTGTTGTAAATTTAAAACAGCCCCTTTTTTTATCTTATATCATTATTCAATTACATCTGAAACTTTTCTTTTCCCTATAAATGCTCCTATTATCATTCCTATTATTGCTGGCACAAGCCATGAAAATCCATATTCAGACAAAGGCATCTTACTTAAAATAATTCTGAATATAGAAATATTCAATCCACCATTTACTAGAGTTTCCATTAAGCTAAAGAGAAAAGCCATTAAAACTCCACCTTTAAATGGTCCATCATTTGGAAGAAATTTCTTTATCAATCCAAGGAAAGTTATCACTATACATATTGGATAGATTACTGCAAACATAAATGAAGCATATCCTACTATTCTGTTAACTCCAAGAATTCCTAAAACTCCTCCAACTATACATACAACTATCAGCCATGTTGAATATTTTATTCTCCCTTTTGTAAATTCTTCTACAAATTCTCCTGCAATAGCAGCTATCCCTACTCCTGTTGTCAAGCATGCAAGCATAACAATAACTGCCAGAACTCCTGATCCTGCTTTTCCAAGCAGTTGTTCTACAAGAACTATAAGCATTGTTGCCATAGACATATTTGAATTAATATATTCATCACCTGTTGCTCCCAGATACAGCAATCCTATATAGATAATTGTCAGTCCTATAATGGCTACAAGGGCTGTAATATATATTCCCATATTTATCTGACTTTTCTTTATCTCTCCATCTCTTAGAGCATTAAAGAACAGAGCTGCACACATCAATCCAAGAGTAAGATCTCCAGTATTATATCCTGTTATAAGGGCATCAACAAATGGTTTTTCTATTCCTGTAGGAATAGGTGTTCCTATTGGTTTGATAACTGCTGCTGCCACTATTACTAATAATGCAATCAAAAGTGCTGGTGTCAGATATTTCCCAATTTTATCTACCACAGATTTAGCATCTTTTGCTATAAAGAATATAATTACAAAAAAAATCAATATTGTAACTGGCATTGGAACTTTATCTGTTAAAGCACGAATTCCCATTTCATGTGTTGTAGCCGCTAATTTCGGCATAGTTGAAGTCATTGCAAGCATCAATACCATTATAAGATAAAAGAAGTTATAAAACCAAGGTGCAATAGGATTTAAAAGATTTTTAACATTTCCTCCAGAGTTATTCACTGCAATTACAGCAATTACTGGAAGTAATATCCCTGAACAAAATAATCCCAAAGCTCCTGATATCCATTCCGTCCCGCTTGCTACTCCTATTCCAGGAGGAAATATTAAATTCCCTGCTCCAAAAAAAGTTGAAAAAAGAGCAAATCCAACAATAATTCCTTTCTTAATCACTTTACTATCCATAAAATTTCCCTCTCCTCTTTTTATTTATTTTATGATTTAGTCTTTTTTATATACAATTTCTCCATTAACCATTGTAAAAGAGATTTTTACATCTTTTATTTCATCCTTTGGAATATTGTAAATATTTTTTTCTAATCCTGTTATATCTGCATATTTTCCAATCTCCAATGTTCCCTTGATATTTTCTTCAAAAGACTGGTAAGCAGCATTTATTGTAAATAATCTTACAGCCTCATCTATACTCAATCTTTGAGATGGCATCCACCCTCCCTCTGGCAACCCTTTTATATTCTTACTTGTCACTGCAAAATATATATTTTCCAGAATATTAAAACTCACCACTGGTGCATCTGATCCCCCTGAAATATGTAATCCCTCATCTAGCATTGTTTTCCATGCATATGATGAATCTGTTCTTTCTTTTCCCAGCCTTTCTTCTGCTATTTCCATATCTGTATCTATAAAAACTGGCTGTATATAAGCAGTTATATTCCCTTTTACCATTTTATTAAGAATTCTTTTATTTGTAATTTGAGCATGTACTATTCCATTTCTCATAGGATTTGAAAGATTATCTTTATTTACTTCATTTAAAATATCTGCTGCTATTTCAATAGCTCCATCTCCTATTCCATGTACTGCTACCTGCATATTATTTTCTTTAGCTTTTCTAAAAAATTTTCTTAATTGATCTTCATCTAAAATCTGTATTCCACAAGTACTTGAATCATCAGTATATGGTTCATTCATATAGGCTGTTCTTGCTCCAAGAGATCCATCTGATATAACTTTTAAAGGTCCAATTTTAAAGTATTCCCCACCTTGCCCTGTTCTGTATCCTTTATTTATAAATTCTTCAAAATTTTCATAAACAAAAAACATATTCTGTTCATAGGTTCTTACTTTCAATTTTCCTTCTTTTTCAAGCTCTGTATATGCTGTTATTACCTTTTCCCAATCCTCCTCTGGAACTGCTGAAAAATAGTCAGCACTATGTACCTGTGTTATCCCCTCTTTCAGAAAATCTTCCTGTGCCAGAAGAATCATCTCTTTAATATATTCAATAGTAGGTTTTTCTAAAGTCTTTCTATATACTGTTATTGAAGATTCTCTCAAGGTACCTTTTTCTATATCTATATACTCCATAGCTTCTTCTGAAATTTTATTTTTCATTATCATTTCCATAGCCTTTGAATTTACTACAGCAACATGAGCACAAACTCTCAATAAAATTATAGGATAATCTGTAGATATTTTATCCAAGTCCTTTTTATAAATAAAATCATTTCCATCTTTAAATTCTGATTGATTCCAACCCCATCCAATTAACCATCCTTGACTCAATCCATTTTTCTTATAATGCTCTTTGCCTCTTTTGATAACTTCCTCTACTGATTCTGACCCATTTAATTTTACAAATTTTTTTGTTTCTGCATAATCCAAAGCATGAAGATGTGTATCTACAAATCCAGGAAAAACTAATTTTCCTTTCATATCTATTTTTTCTTTTGCTTTCAAATTCTCACTCTCTTTATCTTTTCCAAGAAAAGATATTTTTCCATCCTTTATTCCAATTGCCTCATAAATAGAATTAGCCTCATCCATTGAATGAAACTCTCCATTATACAGTAACGTGTCTAAAGTCATTTTATTCCCCTCCTTAAATTTCATTGTTTTAATTAAAAGCAATTTTTATGCCAATATTTTATTAGCTCCACTTTTCTCTAAAATATATAATTTTTATACTCAAATACATTTCTATTCATTTAAGAAACTGTAAATTTTTTTACTCTTTTGTAAAAAATATTTTACATTACTATTACAAATATGTTAAAGTAATTCAAAGGGAGGGATTAAAATGATTGAGAACTATATTGATTTAATAAAAATGATAGATAATTCCTTTGATGGAATAATGGTTGTAGACGAAAACCTGATTATAAGGTACTGTAAATATTTTTCTGCTTCTGGACTTGGAAGTGTTGATGTAAAAGCAGCTATTGGAAAAACACCTCTTGATATTTTTGCAAATATTACTGAGGAATCTTCTACTTTCTACAAAGCAGTAAAATATAGAGAAACTTCTCTGAATAATACTCAGGTTATTATTTACAGCAATGGAAAAAAAGAACCTATAGTTGACAGTACAATCCCTATCATTGCAGATGATAAAGTCATAGGAGCTGTAAATACAGTAAGGTTTGTAAGCAACTTTAAAAAAAATAACTTTACCAACCATTCAAATATATTAGCTCCATGTTCCAATGAACTCTATACTATTGATGATATAATAGGAACTTCTGAAGAAATTACAGCCTTAAAAAATAAGATATCCAAAGTTTCCAGAACTAATTCAAATGTATTTATATATGGAGAAACAGGAACAGGAAAAGAAATGGTAGCTCAGTCTATTCATAGCAACAGTGACAGGAAAAACAAAATATTTATTTCACAAAACTGTGCAGCTATCCCTGATAACCTTTTGGAGAGTATTTTATTTGGAACTACAAAAGGGAGTTATACTGATGCTATAAATAGACCTGGAATTTTTGAGATGGCAGATGGGGGAACAATTTTTTTAGATGAAATCAACTCTATGAACCTCAATATGCAGGCAAAACTTTTAAGAATAATAGAAGACAAAAAAATAACAAGGATAGGAGGAATCGAAACTAAAGAAGTAGATGTTCGTATAATAGCAGCAATCAATGAAGTTCCTGAAGTCTGTCTTGCTGAAAAAAGAATTCGCCCTGATCTCTTTTACAGATTATCAAGTGTTCAGTTAAAAACTCCTGCACTAGCTGAAAGAAAAAAAGATATAGAAAAACTATCCCATTTTTTTATCAACCTTTACAATAAAAAAATGAATATGTCTATATCTGGTATTTCAAAAAATGTTTTGAATATCTTTGGTGATTATACATGGCCTGGAAATGTGAGAGAATTAAAAAATGTAATTGAAACAGCTTTCAACTTTGCCTCATCTGATATCATAGAATTATGTGACATTCCTGATTATATTTTAACAGCTGATAATAAATTAAACCATTGCAGCAGTCCTGTACCTAATAGTACTTATAAAAATGAATCTTTAAATACTGCTCTTGAAAATTTTGAAAAAAATTATATAATCACAGCTTCTAAAAACACTTGCTCATTTTCAGAATTGGCAGATACTCTTAAAATTTCTCGACAGCTTCTTAATCATAAAATTAAAAAATATGATTTAAAAAAAGATATTAATTACTAAAAATTCAAAAGGGCCAGTTGATTATCTCAACTGGTCCTAATTTTATATATTATTATTCTTTCCAGAAGGCATATCCATCTCTTCCTCTATTTTTACTGTATAAAAGATCCTAGAAAAAATGCCCCAGCAATTACAGGAATGTACATTACTGTTATAGCTAAAAGATGAAAATGCTAGAAGCAATTCTATTGCTGCTATTATCAGAAATTTATGCATTTGTTCCCACTATACACTACTAAAACATTTTATATGTTAGTACCAAAAGTCTATAATATTTTTTTGATAATTACTTTTAAAATGAATTTATATTAGTATTTATGACAATTATCAAAAAAAGAAAAAAGGCTGAACTTTAACGTCCAACCTGTAAGAAACTATTTTTCAACTCTTGTATAAGGAATCAAAGCAATGTTTCTAGCTCTTTTTATAGCTTTAGCTATTCTTCTTTGTAACTTAGCATTAGCTCCAGTTACTCTAGAAGGATTGATTTTTCCTTTATCAGATACAAATCTTTTTAAAAGGTCTACATTTTTATAATCAATTTCTTCAGCTTTAACTCTTAATTTAGCTCTTCTTCTTCTGAATTCTGCCATTTTTATAACCTCCTCTTGATTTTAACTACATTCTAAAATAATTAGTCTTGCTTAACGATGATATATCTCATTACTTCTTCAGTAATGTTAAGCTTTCCTTCAACTGCTGATAATTGAGTTCCATCAATATCAAAAGTTGCTAGTACATAGAATCCAGTTTTTTTCTTATCAATAGGATAAGCTAATTTTCTTTCTCCCCATTTTTCACTTTTAGCTACTGTAGCTCCAGCTGCAGTTAAAATTCCTGTTACTTTTTCAACTACTGCATCTCTACCTTCTTCTAAAATTGTTGGGTTGATGATGTACATGATTTCATATTTTTTCATTTCTTAACCTCCTCCCTATGGTTTTAGCCCAAAACACATTGATTTTGAGCAGGGCAATAAATACTATACCATTTTCCAATGATTTTTTCAAGTATTTATTTATTATTTTTTAGAACTTCTTATCCAAGGTGGAAGATCAAGTTCAGATCTTTTTACATCTGCTTCTTCTGGAGTAACAACTGTTACAGGTTTCTTAGCATCTACATTGATAAATGGCTCGCTTTTCTCCTGTTCATTTACAAAGTTGTTAGCTATAATAGTAACTTGTACTCTATCCCCAACTTCTGGATCAATAACAAGCCCGAACATAACATCATCAGCAGTTTTTCCAGCTGCATCTCTAATCATATCAGAAATTGTCTGAGCTTCCATAAGAGTTATATCAGGTGCACCAGTTATATTAATAAGTATTTTGCTTGCTCCAAGTATAGATTTTTCAAGTAATGGAGATAGCAATGCTTTTTCAGTAGCTTTTACAGCTCTGTTTTCCCCTTCTCCCTCTCCAAATCCAAGGACAGCCACACCAGAATTCATCATTGTTGCTTTGATATCAGCAAAATCCAGATTAATAAGTCCATTACCAATCATAAGGTCTGCAACACCTCTGATACCTATTTTCAGGATATTATTTGCTTCTTTGAATGCATTTTGCAAAGTTATTGTTTTATCAGGTAATTCAAAAAGTTTGTCATTTGGTATTATTACTAAAGCATCTACAGCTTTTTTAAGGTTCTCAACACCTATATCAGCATTATTTTTTCTTTTCTTCCCTTCAAAAGAGAATGGTCTTGTTACAACTGCTACAGTCAATACTCCAAGTTCTTTTGCTACCTTAGCAATTACTGGAGCAGCTCCTGTTCCAGTTCCTCCTCCCATTCCTGCTGTTATGAAAAGCATATCTGTTTCTTCTAAAAGATTTTTGATTTTTTCTACATCCTCTTCTGCTGCCTGTCTCCCTATTTCAGGATCAGCTCCAGCTCCAAGTCCTCTTGTTAATTTTTCTCCAAGTTGAATTCTTATGTCAGCCAGAGATTTATTTAAATCTTGAGCATCTGTGTTGGCAGCAATATATTCTACTCCTCCTACTCCAGATTCGATCATATCATTGATCGCATTTCCTCCAGCTCCTCCAGCTCCTAATACCTTTATCTTAACTAAATCTTGATCTATCAACATAATACCCCCTTTTATCATTTCCTTCCGAATTTAAATAAAATTAGAAAACCAGTTTTTTATACTGCTGAGTGTTCCACTTTTCTTTTTGCTGTTATTTTTATCATTTTCTAGTAATTTATCCAAGTCGTCCTCTTCAGACTCTTCTGCTGTAACTCTTGAAGGATCTTCAGATTCATTCTGCTGCGAATAAAAACCTGACTGCATTCTGTTATACTCTTCTTCCATTATTTCACTGAAGATTCCTATAACTGTAGCCATACTGGCATCTACATCCTCCAAACCTCGAAAAGCATGAGGAAGCACCTTTCTCACAACATATCCTGTTTTTTTATTTATTTTTTCAAGAAGGCCATCAATAACAATAGCTCCTCCTGTTAAAACCAAACCTTTTCCAAGGTATCCGTTAAATCCAGATTCCTCAATAGTTTGAGTAATAAAGCTGATTATGTCTTCTGTTCTTGCATCTATTATATTTTTTATATCTGCTACTGATACCTTTTTAGTATCACCACAGAATATATGTTCTTCGTGTATATCTTTATCTTTCAGTTTTGATAAAATTTCAAAAGCTTCCTGTTTAGATATCTGGAATAGATAACTTATGTCATTGACATAGTGCATTCCACCTAATGGAAGTGATTTTGAATAGATAAGTTTATCGTTCTTAAATAGGATTATATCTGTTGAGCCTTCCCCAATATCAATCAGAGCAACTCCCATTCTCCTATCTTCATCATCAAGAGAAGCTTTAGCAGAGGCATAAGCATTTAAAAGAACATTTTCTGCTTCCAATCCCACTCTATTTACTACTTCCACCAATTTCTCAGCTTCTGCTTCATCTATATATATCAGATGGACATCTCCCTGCATCTCTTTTCCAGTTACTCCTATTGGGTTTTTGATTATCCCTGAATTATTTACTCTAATATTATATATTTCTCTTTTTAATACTCTTTCTTTGCCTGTAAGAAGCTCATGTTCAGCCATTCTGATCAGTGTATCTACCTCTTTCTCTCCGATTTCTTTTTCATCAAAAGAATATCTCACATTGGTAGTTCTTGATTTAATAGCTTCTCCACCTATACCTATGGATACTTTTTCAATAGGAATACTAGTCTGCTCTCTCAGCTGTCCCAGTGCATAAGCTAGACAGTGACTAAGCTCCTCTGGATTTTCCACGACTGATTTTTTCATACCACGGCTTGGAACTTCCACATATCCTAATATCCTCAGGTGTTCACCGTCAGCAGATAATTCTCCAGTGACAGCTTTTATTTTCATATTTCCTATATCTACTGCTGTTTTTATTATACTATCTCTATTATCTGTCATCGCTTTTATCCCCCAAACTTTTTACTATAAAGTCATTGAATCTCAAATCTATATATTCTACTTTTTTGCTTTTGATAAGTTCCGAATATAAAGTTTCTACAACCTTATATTTTTCTCTTTTTATCTCTTCATTGGTTTTTATTATTGTACCATCTACAAGGATTATTTCAATGCAATTTTTATCTTTTATGTAGATTTGAGACACTAATTCTTTTAATATGTAGTCATCCATCAAAACTAAAACATTTAGCAGGCTCTTTATATCCTCTTTTTCATTTACTGAAATAAGGGGAATATCCTTCTTTTCTTTTTCATTAAAAGTCCCAAAGACTACTCCTTCTGAATCCACTAAATATATTTTATCCTTGATCTGGGCGTAGTAAAATAGCTCTTTTTCCTCTACAATTATAGTGAGTTCTCCCAATGCATTATTTTCTACACTGGCATTTTTTACTCTGACATCCTTTTTCAATATATCTTCTATGCTCTTAAAATCTAAATCCCATATGTTCTTATTATATGTTGTTTTCCCTAGTTCTGTCAATTCCCTTAATAATAATTTTGGCTCACCTTTTATATTAACCTTCTTTATCTTAAAGAAATCCAGCTTTAAAAATTGAGAAGGAATAGAGAAAACTAAAAAGCTTATTCCTAATATTGTGAAAAGTCTTATTATAAATTTCAAAAAAATCTCCTCACTTTTAGATTTGATCTATCTTTTAAATGTTTCTACCATTATTTTTACAACATCATCATATGTATATCCTTTTAAAGTTGCCAGATCTGGAATAAGACTTGTTTTTGTCATTCCAGGAAGTGTATTTACTTCAAGGAAATATACTTTATCATCTTTAAGAATAAAATCACTTCTTGATATTCCTGCAAGTCCAAGCACATTATGTACCTTTACAGCATTTTCAAGAGCCTCATCATATGCTTTTTTATCTATTTTAGCAGGGTATTCATGTACTGATCCCCCTTCAGCATATTTTGATTCATAGTCATAAAATTCATTTTTAGGAATTATTCTAAGTACTCCAATTCCCTCTCCATTGATAACTCCAACAGTAAGTTCATCCCCAGTTATCATTTCTTCTATAACTATTTTTTTCCCAGCAAGTTCTGCTGCTGCTTTTTCAGCTTCTTCTCTGTTATGGCAGAAGAATATTCCTACACTTGAACCTTCTAGAGCAGGTTTGATTACAACAGGATATGAATCTATATCAGATACCTTATCATAATTCTTTGCAGTTCTTACTCCTGCACTTTCAGCAAGTTTTTTAGTAATAACTTTATCCATAGCTATTCCGCTTGCCTCTGCTCCTGATCCAGTATATGGTTTTCCAAGCATATCAAGAAGTCCCTGTACTCTTCCATCTTCTCCAAATCCTCCATGAAATGCAAGATATGCAAAATCATATTCATTTTCAATAAAAGCTGAAACAAGATTTTCTTTTGTAACATCGATTCCATATGCATCATAGCCTTGTTTTAAAAGGCTTTCTAAAATTGCTTTTCCACTGTTGAGAGATACTTCTCTTTCAGAAGATATTCCTCCCATAAATACTGCTATCTTCAAAATTATTCCCCCTATTTATCCGAATTTTTAATTATTATTATTTCTTCTTCAAGGTTTATTCCATATTTTTCGCTTATAGTCTTCTTTACCAGCTTCAGTATTTCAGAAATATCTTTGAATGTAGCAGTTCCTTTATTGACTATGAAATTAGGGTGTTTTTCTGATATCTGAGCTCCACCTATAACAGTCCCTTTCAATCCAGCCTCTGATATAAGCCTTGCTGAGAAGTCCCCAGCTGGATTTTTGAAAGTACTTCCAAGATTAGGGAGATCCAAAGGCTGTTTACTCTCTCTCAAAGCTTGTATTTCTACAACTTTTTGGAGATTAAATCCATCTTTGAACTTAAATACAGCACTTATTATTATCCATTTTTTACTTTGTATCTCAGTTCTTCTATAAGAAAAATCTAAATCCTCTTTTTTTATTCTTCTTATTTCATGATTTTCATCAAATATTTCAACTTCACTTATACAGTCAAAGATTTCACTTCCATAAGCTCCCCCATTCATGTAGACAAGTCCCCCTACACTTCCAGGTATTCCAGCAAGATTTTCCAGCCCGCTGTAGTTATTTTTGTTCATATAAGCAATAAGCTTATTGAAATCCAGCCCAGCTTCTACTTCTATCAGACCTCTTTCCAGTTCTCTTATACTATCAAACTCTTTCAGAGAAACAAAAGTCATATCTAAATTTCCCTCATCTATCAGAGTATTAGTTCCATTTCCAATGAGAAAAATATTACTATTTTTTTCAAATATCTCTTTAAGTTCATTTTTATCTTCTACAGTTATAAATTTTTTTGCTGTTCCCCCTACTTTCATATTAGAGTGCAGCTTCATTTCATGATTTTCAAGTATCTTCATTATCTGTTTTTCCCTTCTAATTTATCAGCTATCCTGTGAGCTACTTTAGAGATATCTCCTGCTCCCATAAACATAAATACTTCATGTCCTTGACAGTTTAATACTCTTTCATCTATTTTTTCACTGTTTTTTTCAATTATTACTTTTTTATTTTTTAATATATTTCCAAGATCTTCTACAGTTACTCCAAATTCATCTTTTTCCCCAGCACTGTATATTGGAAGAAGAAATACCTCTTCAGCTCCATCAAATGCATCTTTGAAACTTTGAAGAAGAAATTTAACTCTGCTGTAACGATGAGGTTGAAATATTATAGTAAGTTTTTCATGCTCAATAGATTTTGCTCCTTGAAGTGTTGCTTTAATCTCAGTTGGATGATGTGCATAGTCATCTATTATTTTTATTCCTTTATCTTCATTACAATAAAGAATATCATATCTTCTTTTTGATCCTTTAAAGTTTTCCAAAGCTTTTTTCAAAAATTCCTCATTTACTCCAAATTTTTTAGCATAGTAAATAACTGGCAGAGAGTTAAGGATATTGTGATGTCCTGGAATAGATATAGTATATCTTCCAGTATCCTCTCCTCTTATCGCTACATTATAGCTTGTTTTTCCATTTTCAATACAAATATCATAAGCAAATATATCTGCATCTTTATCTTTTATACTGTATGTTACTATCTTTTCTTTTTCTTTTCCTTCAACTAATTTTTTTAGGTTTTCGCAGTCTATACATACCACTGCTTCATTCTTAGTCTGATCAATAAATTGAGAAAAAGATTTATTTATATTTTCAAGACATCCATGAGTATCCAGATGGTCTTCCTCTATATTAGTTATCACTGCATATGATGGATTCATATATAGAAAAGAATTGTCACTTTCATCAGCTTCAGCTACAAAGTATTCTGATTTTCCCGGCTTGGCATTTGACCCTATTTCAGGAAGTATTCCTCCTACTACAATAGTTGGATCTAAATCAAGCATAACAGAAGACATCATAGAACTTGTAGTAGTCTTACCATGTGTTCCTGCCACTGCTATTCCAGTTTCATCATTTAGAAGCATAGCTAAAAGCTCTCCTCTTTTTACTATTTTTATTCCATTATCCACTGCATATTTATATTCAGGATTATCATATTTTATGGCACTTGAAGCAATTACCATATCACATCCTTTTATATGTTCTCCCTCATGAGTATTATATACAGTTATACCCATATTTTCCAATTCTTCTGTCACATATCCTCTATTTAAGTCAGCCCCATTTACTTCATAACCTTTTGTTTTCATTATTTTAGCAAGACCGCTCATTCCTATACCGTTTATACCAATAAAATAAATTTTTTTCATCAACCTAATTCCTCCAAATATCTAAATCATTTATAATCTTTTCCACAGCGTTGGATTTTTTCAATGATCTTATCCTTACTCTCATTGACTTCAATGCTTCCTCATTCTTTATTAACTCAAGAGCCTTTTCAATTGCAGTATCTGCCTCTGTATTAGTGTATACAAGTGCAGAATTATTTTCTTCTAATATCTTTGCATTGTCATATTGTCCAACTTTTAAAGAATTATATGGAATAATAATTGATGGTTTCTCTAGTTCTATTATTTCAGAAATCGTCAAAGCTCCTGCACGACATATTATTAAGTCAGCAGCAGCCATAATATTTATCATATTATTAAAATATGGTTTTACTGTATCAGACATCTTCGTTTTTACTATTCTTTTACTGATGTCTTCAAAGTTATTCTCTCCAGTTGCCCAGTAAACTCTCAATTTTTTATCTTCAAGGAACTTGTCCCAGTTTTTTATTACTGCATCATTTATATCTTTTGCACCTAGACTTCCTCCTGTTATAAGGATAACTTTCTCATCCTCTTCCAGTTTTAATCTCTCTCTTTCCTCATTTTCATTTACATAATTGATTTCTTCTCTTAAAGGATTCCCAGTTACATCAAATCTTTTCTGGTATTTCAAAGGAATATCATCATATGTTTTATCAAATGCAAGAAATGTTTTTTCTGCAAATTTATATAATACTTTATTTGTCCATCCTAAATTAGCATTCTGCTCCTGAAGATAAACTTTTTTTCTTAGAAGTATCCCTCCAATTATAACTGGAACAGAAATATAGTTTCCAAATCCTATTATTGCATCAGGCTTTTCCTTTGCAACTATTTTTATTCCTTGCCATACCCCTTTTATATATTTAAGTATACTTTTTATATTTTTAGGAGGTTTTATATCTAGACCAATAAATCTAAATCCTGCTTCAGGAACTATATCCTTTTCCATTCTGATACTGGTTCCTACAAAAAGGACATCTATATTTTTTAATTTAAGACCTTCAGCTACAGCCAGAGCAGGATAAATATGCCCTCCTGTTCCTCCAGTCGTTAAAATAATTTTTTTCAAATTTCTCACCTACCAAAAATTTCTCTTACTAATTCCTTGAATACTTCCCCTCTGTGTTCATAACTTTTGAACTGATCAAAGCTGGAAGTTGCTGGGGAAAGCAGTACCACTTGATGTTCTTTTGGATTAAATCTCTCCTTCATATTTAACAGGCAGCTTTTTAAATCTCTAAGAAGAAATATTCTGCTTCTATCATAGCCTTTTTCTAAAAGTATCCTGTTAATTTCATCAGCAGTATCCCCTATGAGATAAGTTTCTTTTGCATGAATCTTTATCAGGTCTGCAAGAGGAGTCCAGTCAAGTTTCTTATCAAATCCACCACAAATAAGGATACACTGGTCAAAAGCCTCCACTGCAAATTTTGTTGAATCAATATTTGTCCCTTTAGAATCATTTATAAATTTTACTTTTCCATAATTAAAAAAGTCTTCCATCCTATGTTCAATAGTTTCTGTGTTATACAAAAACTCTCTTATTTTCTCATTTGATATTCCTATTATTTCAGCCGCTGCTGTAATAAAGAGTACATTTTCAAGATTATGTTTTCCCTTTAGCGAAAGTTTAGAGCATTCTAATATCTCTCCATCTTTTCCATAGAGTTTTCCATTTTCTACCCAGAAATCACATCCTTCACTAGTATTTTGAGATATTTTTATCTTTTTCCCAGATATAAGTGCTTCTCTTTCCACTACTTCTTTTGAATCAAGATTAAAGATAAAATAATCTTCTTGAGTTTGATTTTTACCAATATTGAATTTTGTTCTGTAGTAATCATCTATACCCTTATATCTAGAAAGATGGTCAGGAGTAAGGTTTATTACCATAGTTATCCATGGTTTAAAATCAAGAAGATTTTCAAGTTGGTACGAACTTAACTCCAAAACAATATAATCCAGATCTTTATGCTTTAAAAGCAGTTCTGCATATGAAACTCCTATATTTCCAGCATATTCAGCTTTATAGCCAGCATATTGAAGGAGTTCTGTAATTTTAGAAGTAGTAGTAGTTTTTCCATTTGTTCCTGTTACCGCAATTATTTTACTTTTTATTTCATATTGTAACATATATTCATAACTTAATTCAATTTCATCTATTAATTTTATTTTTTTTTCTTTAACTTTCATCACAAGCTCGTTATATGGTACTCCTGGACTTTTAACAAAAATTTCAATTTCATCTAAATATTCCATACCTTCATTAGAAGATATCCCTTTTTTATCATCAACAAGTATTACTTCATACCCCATATTTTTCAATAAATGTTCAGCACCAAGACCACTTACACCAATTCCGAAGACCATTGCTTTTTTCATAAAATATCCCTTCCTTTTTTTATGTTTCCAATATAGACGGAAAACCACGGGGTTTCCGTGGTTCTTTTATTAGAGAATTCCTCTTAATCTTATTATTCCAAGTGCTACCATTCCAAATATCAATGTAGTTATCCAGAATCTCATTGTAACCTTTGTTTCAGCCAAACCACTGAGTTCAAAGTGATGATGAATAGGTGCCATCTTAAATATCCTTTTTCCTCTCAGCTTAAAAGATCCCACCTGAAGTATAACTGAAAGAGCTTCCATTACAAATACTCCACCAATTATTGGAAGAATAAGTTCCTGCTTCAAAAGAATAGCAACTACTCCCAGTACTCCACCTAAAGTAAGTGAACCTGTATCCCCCATAAATATCTGAGCTGGATAGAAGTTATACCACAAAAAACCAAGCCCTGATCCACAAATAGTTGCAAGAAATACAGACATTTCTCCAGAACCTGGTATATAAAAAAGTTTCAAGTGCTCACTCATATTTACGTTTCCTGTGAAATAAGAGATTGCTCCAAGGATAGTAGAACATATTATCATTGGCATTATAGCCAGCCCATCTAATCCATCAGTTATATTTACTGCATTTGATGTTCCCATAAGAATTATAAGAATGAAAATCAACATACCTATGCTTCCTATGTAGAACATACTTCCAGAAATCAAGGGATTTATTATTGAAAGATCAAATGCTCTGTCTCCTGTCAATCCTATCTGACTCACAAAAAGCCATACTAAAATAGCTATGAGAGCCTGTCCTAAAAGCTTTTTCTTTCCAGAAAGTCCCTTTTTATTTACAGTAAATTTTTTATAATCATCAATAAATCCTATAGAGGCAAATCCCATCATTGCAACAAGAAGCACATCTATAAATATATTAGAAATATCTGATACAAGCAGATTTGTTACCAACATTACCACAACGATAAGAACTCCACCCATTGTAGGGGTTCCCTTTTTTGAAAGATGCGTAGCAGGTCCATCATCTCTGATTTTTTCGCCAAATTTTTTAGCTTTAAGATAGTTTATGAATGGTTTTCCTAAGATCAAAACTAAAACAAAAGAAAGTGTAAAACTTATGAATCCTCTCAAATACATAGACTTTAAGAAAGCAAAACTCTCAAAGTACTCCCCTATTATATATAACATTCTATTATTAATCTCCTCACAATATTTTTTCTGTTTTTTTTATTTATCTAAAATTATCTTATTATCTCTTCAAGCTTCATTCCACGAGATCCTTTTAAAAGAACAGCAGTTTTTTTCTGTTCTTTTTCAAGAAGTTTTTTTATATCTTCTTTATTTGTAAAATGAATTACTTTTTCTTTGTTGCTTTTTACTATTTCTAAAGCTTTTTTCATTCTCTCTCCATATAAATATATCTTATCTGAATTGACAGTCAAAGCTTTTTCTATAATATCTTTATGATACTCTATCTCTTTTTCTCCAAGTTCCAGCATATCTCCTAAAACTACTATTTTTAAAGTATCATTGTACAACTTATCAAAAGTTTCAAGTGAGAAGCTTACTGATATAGGACTGGCATTATATGCATCATTTATATAAATAATATTTTCTTTCTCTATCTTTTGAAATCTCATTGGCGTAAGTTCAAGATTTTTCAATCCTTTTTCTATTTCTTTATAAGATACTTCCATTTTTTTCCCTATAACTACAGCCATAGCTGCATTTACGCAATTATGTTTTCCATTTAAAACTATACTATATTTTTCCTGTTCCAGCTCAAAAGATAATCCTTTATCACTATCAGTAAAATTTTTAATTTGATAATTATTATTATCCCCATATCCTACTTTTATACCATTAAGATTTCTTAGAAATGGATCATCTCCAAATACGATAAGATTTCCATCGGAAACATAATTCACTAATTCAGTTTTTGCTTTGAAAACATTTTCTCTGGTTTTCAGAAATTCTAGATGAGAGTCTCCTATATTAGTTATAACCCCTATATCAGGTTTAACTATACTGGATAACAAATCTATCTCTCCAAAGTTACTCATACCTAATTCAAGAACTGCTACTTCACATTTTTCATCTAACTGTAGAATTGTAAATGGAACTCCTATATGGTTATTGAGATTTCCCATAGTTTTAGCTGTCACGTATTTTTGTGACAGTACAGAATATATTATATCCTTTGTAGTTGTTTTCCCATTGCTTCCTGTTATAGCAATAATTTTTATATCTAGAGCTTTTCTATATTTCTCAGCTAACTCCTGCATACATTTTATAGTATTTCCTACTTTAATTACTCTTTTATCATTCCCATTGTAATTATCAGCTATTACTAAAGCTGCACCTTTTTCAAGTACATCATCTATATAGCTGTTGCCATTATTTATAGCAAAAAACAGGTCACCTTTTTGAACTTTTCTACTGTCCATATTTGTATGCCCTATCTCATTTTTTTCAACTAACCTCTTTATTCCAAATATTTCATCTAGAATATTGAAAAGTATTTTCATTTTATCATTCCTTTTCCTTTTAAATACCTTTATTTTATCATTAAAAACTTTTGTACACAAGAATTTTAATAATTATTTCAAGCTTAATGCAAAATCATAAAGAGAGTTATAAATATCTATTTTTCTATCTCCAATTTTTTCCAAGGTTTCCATTCCATGTCCTGTTTTTACCAAGACAGGAGTAAGACCAGCTTTTTGTCCAGCATCTATATCAGCAAGAGTATCTCCTACCATAAAAGAAACTGCTGTATCTATATTAAATTCTTTTATTGCAGCATCTAGCATACCAGTATTTGGTTTTCTGCACAAACAATCAGTTTTATATTTTCCAACACCCTTTTCTGGATGATGTGGACAGTAATAGAATTTTTCTATTATTACTCCATATTTTTCCAGCTCTTTTTTTATATATTCATTTAATTTCTGAAGATCATCCTCTGTATAGTATCCTCTTGCTATTCCAGACTGGTTAGTTACAACTGCCATTGTATACCCTAAAGATGAAAATATTTTTAAGGCTTCTACCACATTTTTCTCAAATTCAAAATCTTCTATCTTATGAAGATAGTCTTTTTCTACATTTATAGTTCCATCTCTATCCAGTAAAATTGCTTTTTTCATTTATAACATCCTTCATTTCTTTATAGTTTCGGGTATATTTTCTGAATGTCTTATTCTCTCTTTCAGTAAAAAACAACCACTTAAAATGATACATTATATTTTATTTTTTGTACATAATTTTTTTCAAAAAATAAAAAAAAGCTTGGCAAGTTCCTATCCTCCCAGGAGGCTTCCCTCCAAGTACTTTCAGCGTTTACGGGCTTAACTTCTGGGTTCGGAATGGGACCAGGTGTACCCCCGCAGCTATTCTTACCAAGCTGTGTCTTTATTTTTTCTAATAGACACTTGAAACTATATAGTAGCATACGCTTTCGCGCTTTCAATCTTTAGGTTAAAACTTTGACTTATTAGTATTGGTCAGCTAAAAGCCTCGCAGCTCTTACACCCCCAACCTATCAACCTTCTAGTCTCGAAGGAGTCTTAAAGAATACTTATCTTGAAGCTGGTTTCCCGCTTAGATGCTTTCAGCGGTTATCCGTTCCAAACGTGACTACCCAGCTGTGCCACTGGCGTGACAACTGGTACATCAGAGGTTTGTCCATCCCGGTCCTCTCGTACTAAGGACAGATCTTCTCAATATTCTAACGCCTACAGTGGATAGGGACCGAACTGTCTCACGACGTTCTGAACCCAGCTCACGTACCGCTTTAATGGGCGAACAGCCCAACCCTTGGGACCTTCTCCAGCCCCAGGATGCGATGAGCCGACATCGAGGTGCCAAACTTTGCCGTCGATATGGACTCTCGGGCAAAATCAGCCTGTTATCCCCAGGGTAGCTTTTATCCGTTGAGCGACGACCCTTCCATTCGGAATCGCCGGATCACTATGTCCTGCTTTCGCACCTGCTCGACCCGTCAGTCTCGCAGTTAAGCTCTCTTATGCCATTGCACTCTGCGGTTGATTTCCATCCAACCTGAGAGAACCTTTGAACGCCTCCGTTACTCTTTCGGAGGCGACCGCCCCAGTCAAACTGCCCACCTAGCACTGTTTCCGTGGCTGCAAACCACAGATTAGAATTTCGACATTGAATGGTTGGTATTCCACCGACAACTCCAATACAGCTAGCGCCATATCTTCATAGTTTCCCAACTATCCTATACATGCAATGCCAAAACCCAATACCAAGCTACAGTAAAGCTCCATGGGGTCTTTCCGTCCTACTGTAGGTAACCGGTATCTTCACCGGTAGTACAATTTCACCAGGCCTCCCGTCAAGACAGCGCTCAAATCATTACACCATTCGTGCAGGTCGGAACTTACCCGACAAGGAATTTCGCTACCTTAGGACCGTTATAGTTACGGCCGCCGTTCACCGGGGCTTCAATTCGGAGCTCTCACTCCTCCTCTTAACCTTCCGGCACTGGGCAGGTGTCAGCCCATATACATCGCCTTACAGCTTAGCATAGACCTGTGTTTTTGTTAAACAGTTGCTTGAGCCTCTTCACTGCGACCCCCAAATGCTTCATAATGCGTAATTACTAACATCCAGGGGCACCCCTTCTCCCAAAGTTACGGGGCAATTTTGCAGAGTTCCTTAACGAGAGTTAGCCTGTCCGCCTTAGATTTCTCATCCTGACCACCTGTGTCGGTTTCGGGTACGGGCAGTTATACCTTAACGTTAGAAGCTTTTCTCGGCAGCGTGGGATTTGTGCATTCATCTTACGACTATATATCACACCTCAAGTCTAATCTAGCGGATTTTCCTACTAGACCACTCTACATGCTTTTACGGGAACTTCCGTTCTCCCGCGCACATACCCTTCTGCGTCCCTCCATCACAAAATATAACTGGCACAGAAATATTAATCTGTTTTCCATTCGCCTACGCATTTTAGCCTCGGCTTAGGTCCCGGCTTACTCAGGGAAGACAAGCTTTACCCTGAAAACCTTGGTCTTCCGGCGAGGGGGATTCTCGCCCCCTTTCTCGCTACTTATTCCTGCATTCTCACTTCTGATACCTCCAGAGTTGCTTACGCTTCTCCTTCAACGGCCTACAGAACGCTCTCCTACCAATTGCTTGCGCAATTCCACAGCTTCGGTTTATAACTTAGCCCCGTTACATTGTCGGCGCAGAGACTCTCGACCAGTGAGCTATTACGCACTCTTTAAAGGTATGGCTGCTTCTAAGCCAACCTCCTGGTTGTTTGTGAATCTCCACCTCCTTTCCCACTTAGTTATAATTAGGGACCTTAGCTGGTGGTCTGGGTTGTTTCCCTTTTGACAATGGAAGTTAATTCCCATAGTCTCACTCCTGAGCTTTGAATTATGGTATTCGGAGTTTGATTGAATTCAGTAAGCAATATGCCCCCTAGTTCATTCAGTGCTCTACCCCCATAATTAAACACTCAAGGCTGCACCTAAATGCATTTCGGAGAGAACGAGCTATCTCCTAGTTCGATTGGCTTTTCACCCCTAAACCTACCTCATCTCCCAACTTTTCAACGGCGGTGAGTTCGGGCCTCCACTGTGTCTTACCACAGCTTCACCCTGGACAGGCTTAGATCACCAGGTTTCGCGTCTACGCCCAGCGACTATGTCGCCCTATTCAGACTCGGTTTCCCTTCGGCTCCGTTATACTTAACCTCGCCACTGAACGTAACTCGCAGGATCATTCTCCAAAAGGCACGCCATCACTCCGAAGAGCTCTGACCGCTTGTAAGCACACAGTTTCAGGTTCTATTTCACTCCCCTCCCGGGGTTCTTTTCACCTTTCCCTCACGGTACTATACGCTATCGGTTAGTAAGAGTATTTAGCCTTACGAGATATGGTCCTCGCAGATTCACACAGAATTCCTCGTGTTCCATGTTACTTGGGAGAGAACATACATTCTAATGAGTTTACCTGTACAGGATTATCACCTTCTACGATCTAGCTTTCCAACTAGTTCCAGTTCGGTCATTAGATATGTTGAATATCTTACAGTTCTTCAAACGTTCTTCCCACAACCCCATATAAGCAACGGCTGTATCCTTGACACTTATATGGTTTAGGCTCATCCCCGTTCGCTCGCCGCTACTTGGGGAATCGTTTTTACTTTCTTTTCCTCGAGTTACTTAGATGTTTCAGTTCACTCGGTACCCTCTTTCGTGCTAAGACTCCATCTTAGCAGATTGCTCCATTCGGAAATCTTGGGGTTGGCGCTCGTTTGCAGCTAACCCAAGCTTATCGCAGCTTACCACGTCCTTCATCGGCTCTTACTACCTAGGCATTCCCTGTGTGCCCTTAATTATTTTAACCTATTTTGTTTTTGTTTAATTTGATTGACAGCTAACTCTGTTTATATAAACAAGAGTTAAAATTGTATTTTATCTACTATATAGTTTCCAATGTCCATTTGATAAGTTATCCAGCGCTTAATACGCTGCAAGAACATTATCAATAGAATAGAGAAAGAGAAATGATCTCCTTAGAAAGGAGGTGATCCATCCGCACGTTCCCGTACGGATACCTTGTTACGACTTCACCCCAATCGCTAATCACACCCTCGGAACATCCCTCCTTACGGTTAGGCCTGTTACTTCAGGTGCAACCAACTCTCGTGGTGTGACGGGCGGTGTGTACAAGACCCGAGAACGTATTCACCGCAACATAGCTGATTTGCGATTACTAGCGATTCCAACTTCATGTACTCGAGTTGCAGAGTACAATCCGAACTAAGAATAGTTTTATGAGATTAGCTTACCCTCGCAGGTTTGCAGCTCTCTGTACTACCCATTGTAGCACGTGTGTAGCCCAGCGTATAAGGGGCATGATGACTTGACGTCATCCCCACCTTCCTCCTGCTCATCGCAGGCAGTCTCGCATGAGTCCCCAACTTAATGATGGTAACATACGAAAGGGGTTGCGCTCGTTGCGGGACTTAACCCAACATCTCACGACACGAGCTGACGACAGCCATGCACCACCTGTCACCAAGTTCCTCCGAAGAGGCACGAAAACATCTCTGTTAACTTCTTGGGATGTCAAACGCTGGTAAGGTTCCTCGCGTTGCGTCGAATTAAACCACATGCTCCACCGCTTGTGCGGGTCCCCGTCAATTCCTTTGAGTTTCATACTTGCGTACGTACTCCCCAGGCGGATTACTTATCGCGTTAGCTTGGGCGCTGAGGTTCGACCCCCAACACCTAGTAATCATCGTTTACGGCGTGGACTACCAGGGTATCTAATCCTGTTTGCTACCCACGCTTTCGCGCTTTAGCGTCAGTATCTGTCCAGTAGGCTGGCTTCCCCATCGGCATTCCTACAAATATCTACGAATTTCACCTCTACACTTGTAGTTCCGCCTACCTCTCCAGTACTCTAGTTTAGCAGTTTCCAACGCAATACGGGGTTGAGCCCCGCATTTTCACATCAGACTTACTAAGCCGCCTAGACGCGCTTTACGCCCAATAAATCCGGATAACGCTTGCGACATACGTATTACCGCGGCTGCTGGCACGTATTTAGCCGTCGCTTCTTCTGTTGGTACCGTCACTGACTTCTTCCCAACTGAAAGCACTTTACATTCCGAAAAACTTCTTCGTGCACACAGAATTGCTGGATCAGACTTTTGGTCCATTGTCCAATATTCCCCACTGCTGCCTCCCGTAGGAGTAAGGGCCGTGTCTCAGTCCCCTTGTGGCCGTTCACCCTCTCAGGCCGGCTACCCATCATCGTCTTGGTGAGCCGTTACCTCACCAACTAACTAATGGGACGCAAAGCTCTCTCACAGCGCATATAGCTTTCATAATCAGATCATGCGACCCAATCATAATATCCGGTATTAGCATTCGTTTCCAAATGTTGTCCCAGTCTGTAAGGCAAGTTCTTTACGCGTTACTCACCCGTCCGCCACCTTCACCCGAAGGATCAAGTAGACTTGCATGTGTTAAGCATTCTGTCAGCGTTCATCCTGAGCCAGGATCAAACTCTTCGTTCAATCTATTTACTCAGTTTTTTAACTGATTGTTTACACCTATTTATTGTTTGTTGATTTTTTCATCTCTCTCTATTCTGTTGTTAATGTCCTTATTTTCTTTATTTGATTTATTTCTTCTTTTGTTCCGCTTTCCTGCGGCACATTGATTATAATATCATAAATAATACTTTCCGTCAACAACTTTTTTTCAATTATTTTCAAATATTTTTTATTCTTTTAAAGAACCCTTTATTTTATTGGGCTCTCTATAGAATAGAGTTTAAAAAATATTTATTTTTATTTTGTTTTTATCTTAAATATTAAAAAATTATCTAAAAAATATTTTAAAAATTTTTATAAAAAATTATAAAAAAAGCAACTAAAAAATAAAATTAAATTTCCTGTGATTAAGCAGTCAGTAATTTTATCTGCTGTCATCAATTCAGATTAAAAATTAGAAATAATATAATCTTTAAGAAATTTTTTTATTCATTAGTTACCCTATATGATATCTTTAATTAATTTAAATATAAAAATTTATAAAATTCTTTTAAATATAAATAGAAATTAAAGTTCCTGCTGTTTTTTATAAAACATTGCTATACTGAAAGTTCTCTTTTCTCTGCTTTTTTCTTTCATAGAGTAAATGAATGAAGCTATATAAGTAGTAATAGGTGCAACTACTACCAACCCTATACTTCCTATTATTATTTTAATAATTTCTGAAGTTACCATCTTCATATTTAATATCTGAAGTATAGTTGTATTTCTTTCCATAAACAACATCATCAAAGTAAGAAATCCTCCTGAATACGCAAGTAAAAGAGTAGTTGTCATAGTTCCTATAACTGACCTTCCAACATTAAATCCTGATTTTATCAAAGCTTTTCTAGAAATATCTGGATTGTGAAGTTTCAATTCCTCAATAGTTGCTGTCATATCCATGGCTATATCCATAGCTGCTCCACTTGCTCCTATTACTATTGCTGCATAGAAAATATCAAGAATATTTATACTCATAAAACTTGAAAATACAACACTTTGAGCAAGAGGCTGATTCATTCCATCTATTCTGAATGTATCTCCAAAAAGAAATGTGAGAGCAGCAGTGACAAAAAGTCCTGACATAGTTCCAAGAAAAGCACTAAATCCTTTTTTAGTAAATCCTGCTACTAAAAATATTATTAAAGCTGACAAAAGAACAAGAGCAGATACTGTTACAGCAAATACATTTTCTCCTTTTCTCAAAGCTGGTATAAGATATTCCCAGATTATCACAATGCTTCCTGCAAAGGAAAGAAGAGATTTAAATCCTACTTTTCCTGCATAGATAATAAGAAGGGCAACAAATATAAAAGCTAATACAGCTATTTTCTCTACTCTCAAAAGAGATAATACCTTTCCATCTATTTTCCCATTATTTTCCATGACTGCCATAAGAACTTTATCTTTTTCTGCATAAAACTCATCATATTCCATGCTTCCACTCAAAAGATTATTTATCTCTAATATTTTCCCCTTAAATTTTCCTGTGAGAACTTCTACAGTAAGATGCTGACATCCTACTTTAGATATCCCCTGAACTATTGCATCACTATTATCAACTGTAAGAACTTTTCCTATATTTTCTTTTTTAAAGAAATACCCCTCCAGCTTTCCACTGAAAACTAGAAGGGCAAGGAATGTCACTACAACTGCTATTCCTATTTTCTTCACCTTTTTATCCCCCTGAGGTTATTTTATCTCTTTTCCCATACTTTGCCCGATAAGCTTTGCTACTTCTGTATTATCTTTAAATCCAATAAAGTTTTGAGAATCTTTTCCTACTGCTGCTAAAGGTACTTGTACAGCTGTATGTGCATAAGATGTCCACTGCATTCCTGATCTTTCAGAAACTATATGAGTTACTGCAATAGCCACTGGACTGTATCCTCCATACATTTCGCTTGCATTCTTGTTTTTATCCTGAAAATCCATAGCTTTCACTATTTTATCTTTTTCTTCTGGTGTAAGTTTTGATAATCCCATATTCTGTCCAATATATTCAAAGAATTTATCTCTATCCCCTGTGTAAGCTTTCTGCAGAACATCTTCAACAGAAACTTTTACATTTTTAAGCTCATCAAGTTTTAAGAAATAGTTTGCTCCAAATCCAAGTCCCATACCTCCTGTTTCATGGTCTGCAGCTACCACTATCAAAGTATCATTTGGATTTTCTTTATAGAATTTGTAAGCTGTTTTAAGGGCATCATCAAAAGCTATAGTATCATAAATAGTTCCCATAACATCATTAGCATGTGAAGCATGGTCGATTCTTCCACCCTCTACCATCATAAAGAAACCATCTTTATCTTTTTTCAATAGTTCAATTCCTTTCTCAGTCATTGCACTAAGACTTGGACTATCAGATTTTCTGTCTATCTCATAAGGCATATGAGAAGCTTCAAAGGCTGCAAATATTTTTTCTCCATCTTTAGGAGCCCACTTCTTAAAATCCTGTGCTGACTTCTGTCCTACAAATGTTTTGTATCCTTTATCCTGAAATTCTTTTACAAGATTTCTGTCATCTTTTCTTTTACTTGCAAGTTCTCCATCTTTAGGAGTGAAGTGTCTGTACCCTCCTCCTGCGAAGTAATCAACATTGCTTTTTACATAATCTGATGCTATTCCATTTTCATCATCTCTATCTATGTTATGAGAAGCAAATACTGCTGGTGTAGCATGAGTGATTCTTGTTGTTGTTACTAACCCTGTTGCTCTTCCATCTTCCTGAGCCATTTCAAGCAGAGTCTTTAAATTATTTCCCTTTGTATCTTTTGCTATATATCCATTGTTTGTTTTATGCCCTGTAGCTAGTGCTGTTCCTGCTGCTGCTGAGTCTGTGATAAGAGTATCTGCTGAATATGTAGTAGTTATTGCTGAAAATGGAAGTGAATTCATAAGAAGTTTTCCATCTTCTTTCATTACCCCTTTTTTGTACTCTTCTGTAATCTGTCTTTGAGCGGCTCCCATACCGTCACCTATAAAATAGAATATATATTTTGCCTGTGCAAAACTTGTAGCTGCCATAAGAAGCATACCTGCCAAAACCATTTTTTTCCTGTTCATTGTCATTTCCTCCTTGATATTTTATTCTTGTTTTCAAAGGTATTCTACCCTCAGAATGTTAAAGGAGTTTTTCTTTTTTGTAAAATAAATGTAAATAAAAAAAGTAGGTGACTAATTAGCCACCCACACTTTATATTTAAAAATTATTTCAACTTAATTTTTTCTCTCTTTTATTCCCTATATAATAAGGACTTTCATCACATATTCCCACAAAAACAAACCCTCTGCTTTCATAGTAATCATTTAATTCTTTGCTTTTCACACCACAATCTAAACGGAATCTTTCTTTTCCATCTTGAACAGCTTTTTTCTCACAATACTTGAGTATTATTTCTCCAAGTCCTCTTATCTCTGGATCAGTAGTAAAATTATGAAGATAGTAAGCTGAAATATCATCATCCCATCTCTTGTCATTCTCTAAAAGAACAAACATTCCAACTATCTTTTCTCCTATTTCTGCTACATACAATTCTCCATTATCTGCTTTGCTTGAAAAATAATTATGATTATAGAAACTTAAATATCCTTCATTATTCCACTGCTGTATACCTTTTCTGTCCATCCATCTGCATCTTTCTTTCAAGAGTTCTACAACAGCTTCCACATCAGTTTTTACACCTTTTCTAAAACTTACTTCTCCATATTCCACTTTATCACCTTAATTTCTATAAAATACTTTATAAGCTCTGTAAGTTTCATATACATCTAACTTAGATGAAACTTCAAAAGGCGAGTGCATAGCTAGCAAAGCTGGACCTATATCAATAGTATTTATACCTAGATGAGCAAGGTACATAGCAACTGTTCCTCCTCCACCTTCATCAACCTTTCCAAGTTCTCCTATCTGCCAGTTAACTTTAGCATCATTAAGCATTTTTCTTATCTTTCCTACATACTCTGCATCAGCGTCATTAGTTCCGCTCTTTCCTCTTGCTCCAGTATATTTTGTAACTACTACTCCATACCCTATTTTAGCAGCATTCTGTGCATCATGTACCCCTCTGAATATAGGGTCTATCCCTGCATTTACATCTGATGACATTGCATTAGAGTTCCATAATGTTTTTCTAAGCATCATTTCATTAAAGTTTCCTTTTAGTTTATGCACCATATCTCCTGTGATATAGTTGATGTAGTCTGATTTAAGTCCTGTACTACCTGTAGAACCTATTTCCTCTTTATCAGCTAGAAAACATACTGCTGTTCTTTCTGGAATTTCTTTAAGATCTATTATAGCCATCATAGAAGTATAACCACATATTCTGTCATCCTGTCCGTATCCGCCTATCATCGATCTGTCAAATCCTAAATCTCTGCATCTTCCAGCTGGAACTAATTCCAATTCAGCAGAAATAAAGTCTTCTTCTATCATTCCATAATCTCTGTTTAATATTTCAAGAACTGTATATTTTATTTTTTCTTTTACATCTTTATCTTCTATAGAAGATGGAATACTTCCAACTATTATTTGAAGTTCCTCCCCTTTTATTACCTCCCCAGTTTTTCTATCTCCCTGTATTTTAGCAGAAAGATGAGGTAATATATCTGGAATTGTAAATACAGGATCATCATCCTTTTCTCCAATAATTATTTCAACTTTTTCTCCTGAAGCTAATACTACTACTCCATGTAAAGCTAACGGAAGAGAAGCCCATTGATATTTCTTTATTCCTCCATAGTAGTGAGTTTTCATATATGCAAGATCAAGGTCTTCATATAGAGGATTTCCCTTTAAGTCCAGCCTTGGAGAATCTACATGAGATACTACATAATTTATTCCATTTTCTATATCTTCTTTACCTATAACAGCAAGAACAAGATTTTTTCCTCTATTTACATAGTATATTTTATCTCCAACTGTCAGCTTATCTTTTTTCTCAGCATTTACAAATCCATTTTTTTCAGCAAGTTTTATCCCTTCAGTTACAAATTCTCTTTCAGTTTTTGCCCCATCCAGAAATTTTTTATATCCTTCAGAGAAATCAAATACTGCTTCTCTGCTGTCAATACAATTCCATCCATTTTCTTTTTTGTAATTCATCATTACCATCTCCTTTTTAGATGCTATCTCACTCTCACAGTATACCATATATTAAAGCTTTTCTAAATAAGAAAGAAGAGAGGATAGAAAATAAAAAAGAGAAAGTTATAATTTTCTATACTTTCTCTGATGTTTTTTCATTCTATTTTGCCATCTCTGCATCTGCCCATAATGTCAGCTGCTCCAGCATATCTTCACTTATTACTTGTTCTGCTGCTAAAACTTCTTTAGTTTTGTTGTACATTTTTCCTCCTGTATCAGATTAAATATTTATATAAATTTTTTAATTTCTAATATGACATAGAAGGTTATTATATATCTCTTTTTAAATTTTGACAAGTACTTGTTTTATGAATTTTTATCCTGTTTAATATGTCATTATTCTATTTAACTTTAGACCTCTTATATTCTTCACACCATACCATATGATCATTTACCATTCCAGTGGCTTGCATAAAGGCATAACAAATAGTTGAACCAGCAAATTTGAATCCTTTTTTCTTCAATTCCTTGCTCATTTTATCAGATATCTCAGTCTTAGCTGGAACTTCAGAAATATTTTCCCATTTATTTACTATTGGTTTATCATTAGTAAATTTCCATATATATTTACTGAAGCTTCCATATTCTTCCTGTATTTTCATAAAAGCTTTAGCATTAGAAATAAGTGCATCTATTTTGAGCCTGTTACGAATTATCCCTTCATCTTCCAAAAGAGATTTTTTCTTTTTATCATCATATTCAGCAATTACTTTATAATCAAATTTGTCAAAAGCTTTTCTCATGTTTTCTCTTTTTCTCAAAATAGTACTCCAGCTCAAACCTGCCTGCATAGTTTCCAGAATAAATATCTCAAAAAGTTTTTCATCATTAAATTCTGGTTTTCCCCACTCTTCATCATGGTATTTTATATCCAGTTCCTCTTTTGCCCATTCACATCTTTTGATTTCTTTCATTACAGTATACCTCCTATGCTTTTAGCTTTTAATTTATTATATCTTTATTCAATTGCCATTAGCAAGAACTTATTCAGAAATATATCTTTGCAAAATATTTTCATATTCATAAACCTAAATACTTCCCAAAATATTATTTTTTTATATCAGTCATAAAAAAGAGGATAAGAAATTTCCTATCCTCTGGTTTTATACTATTTATTTTCTAGTCTTTTATTTAATATTTCAGCTTCTTTTTCATAACCTTTTTTTCCAAGAAGAGCAAACATATTAGCTTTGTAAGACTCTACTCCTGGCTGATTGAAAGGATTTACTCCTAGAAGATATCCACTGATTCCACATGCTTTTTCAAAGAAGTAGAACAGGTATCCAAGATTAAAAGGAGTAGCTTCTGGTATAGTTACCACTAGATTTGGTACCCCTCCATCTACATGGGCTAAAAGTGTTCCTTGTGATGCTTTCTTATTTACAAAGTCCATTCCTTTTCCACTTAAATAATTAAGTCCATCTAAATCTACTGCTTCCTCTTCTATAATTATATCTTTTTCTGGTTTTCCTATCAATACAGCTGTTTCAAATAGTTCTCTTCTTCCATCTTGTATATATTGTCCCATTGAATGAAGATCAGTACTGAAATCTGCTGCTGCTGGGAAAAGCCCTTTTCCATCTTTACCTTCTGATTCTCCAAATAATTGTTTCCACCATTCTCCAAGATAATGTAATCTTGGTTCATAATTGATTAGCATTTCAATATTCTTTCCTTTTCTGTTAAGAATATTTCTGATAGCAGCATATTTATAGCAATCATTTTCTTCATATGGTGCTGTATATGCTACCTGAGCTGCTCTTGCCCCTTCCATTAGTTCATCAATATTTACTCCACTGCATGCAATTGGCAGAAGTCCTACAGGTGTAAGCACTGAGAATCTTCCTCCTACATCATCAGGGATAACAAAAGTTTCATACCCTTCCTCATCAGCAAGTTTTTTTAATGCTCCCTTAGCTTTGTCAGTAGTAGCATATATTCTATCCTTTGCTCCTGCTTTTCCATATTTTTCTTCAATATGTTTTTTCAATACTCTGAAAGCTATTGCAGGCTCTGTAGTAGTTCCTGATTTAGATATAACATTAATAGAGAAATCTTTTCCATCTAATAAATCTAAAAGATGTGAAAGATATGTTCCAGAAATATTATTTCCTACATAGTATATTTCAGGTGCATTTCTCTTTTCTTTTGAAAGGCTGTTATAGAAAGTGTGAGAAAGAAAATCAATAGCAGCTCTTGCTCCTAAATATGATCCTCCTATCCCCACTACAAGCAATACATCAGAATCTTTTTTTATTTTCTCTGCTGCTGCTTTTATTCTTTGAAATTCCTCTTTATCATAGTTAGTAGGAAGCTCTATCCACCCTAGATAGTCATTCCCTGCTCCTGTTTTTTCAATTAGAAATTTCTCAGCTACAGCCACCTGTTCTTTCATCATAGATAGCTCAGCTTCATTAAAAAATCCCAATGCTTTTGAATAATCCAATGACAGTTTTTCCATTTTGTTTCCTCCCTGTTTATTACCTTATCTATTTCTTGTTTTCTAGTTTTTCAATCCTTTTTTTAAGTTGATCTATTACTATTTCATTTTCATTTACTCTTTTTTTCAATAATTCTACAGTTTCATTTATATTATCTATTTTAGAATTATATGTTTCTGTATCAAATCCTATCTTATTTAATTCTTTTGAAAATTCAAGAATTAAGGCTTCAAGTATATTTAAATCCTCTTTATTAGCTTTTTCAAGGTCTACCTTATCCAGTACTTTTGAAAGATCATAAGCAAATTCGTATCTGGATACAGAGTCTTCACCATTGAATTTATATGAATTCTCTTTTATTATTCCTTTTTTTACAAGATTTTCTATTGAGGAATAAGCCCAATGCTCTTTGTTAAGATCTTCATAACTCAAAGCAGCAAATCCTATGTTGAAAATCATAAAGTTAACTATTAATATTTTTTTCAAAATCTTAATTTTCCCTCACCTCTTCCTGTATAATTTCTGAATAATCCTCTTATTTAATAATTATTTTAAATAGTGATACTCTACTTTCAGTATATCACAATGCCCCTATGCTTACAACGAAAATCAAAGCAAAAAATTAAGATTTAATTGATATAAATAAAAATAATATTAGTTTATTCCAAGTATATTTTTATCAAACATAGATTTTTTGTTATAGTTAGAGTTATCTGAATGTGGTTAATTACTGTAGAAAGGTTATATCATTGGAATTGATAATACATATCTTTGATGTTTGATGAAGCTGTTTGTACTCCAAACTTTGTAATATCATAAAAGTAAGAAAAAATAAATATATAAATTAAAAAAGGAAAATAAAATTAATATAGTAAAACTATAATATAATCTTTCCCCAAGATGTTTTATATATAGAAAAGGAGCTTCTTCCCCAGAGGCTCCTTTTCACTAATTAGAAATATTTAAAAAATTTTCAAATATTTTTTAACATTAAGACATGGAGGTATTTTAATGAAAGGGCTTATATTAACCTTAATTATTTTCTTTATTTTTACATTTTTTTGTATGGGAACAGCTATCTACTTCTTTCTTTGCTTTATAAAAATGATATTTTTATGCTTATAAATTTTTACTTTTTTGTATTTCCTCTTTTTGTCATCCCCTTTCTTATTTAATCTAATTTACATTATTTCCAGTTTTTTATTCAATTCTTTCATTATTTTTTTAATCTTCTCTCAAGTTTTTTAATCAGAGTTAATATCAACACTCATCTACAACTATGTCCATTAAACGAAAAATACACTGTTATAAGAAAATAAAACATCATAATAATACAGTCAAATCAATAATAAAGTTGTTGACAAGATTGAAGTTTGATTTTTCAAATAGTATACTTTACATATATGAAAAGGAAAATTATTATTTGAAATTAAAAAAATTTAATTTTTTTAGCTTTTAATAATATTTACACAAATTTAATACTTATTTTTCTGCTATGGCTAAAAATTAGATTATTCTTTTTAACTAAAAAGTATCCTTTCTTGAATAATTTAGTTTGTATATCTATAAATTTACAAATTTCTTTTGCCAATATATTTTTAATCCTACTTGAAATATTCTTCCAAAATCAATTATATTTCCAAATACTTAAAAATTTAAATTTATAATTTTTCTATATTAATCCAATAAAAACAAAGAAACGATGTAGAGAAAAGTTTTATAAAAATATAATTAACAAAAATTAATTATGTAACTATACAAAGGAGGTAAAATATGCAGTTGGTAATAGCATTACTATTAGGATTGGCCCTTGTTATATTTTTTATACTTAAAACTAAAGTCCAAGCATTTCCAGCATTACTTATAAGTGCTATATTTATAGGATTACTTGCAGGTATGTCAACTAATGAAATAATGGCTTCTATATCATCAGGATTTGGTGGAACATTATCAAGTATAGGAATAGTAATTGGTCTTGGTGTTATGATGGGAAAAATACTTGAAGTTACAGGTGGGGCTAAAAAAATGGCTTCTGTAATTTTAAAATTGGTAGGTATCCAGAGAACAGAAATAGTTCTATTATTATCTGGTTGGTTAATTTCCATCCCTGTATTCTGTGATTCTGGTTTTGTTATATTATCAGAGCTGGCAAAAGAATTTTCTCGTAATACAAAAAAATCTATGGTTAAGTTAGGTTGTTGTCTGGGAGCTGGATTATATTTGACACACCATTTAGTTCCTCCTACACCTGGACCACTTGGTGTTGCTGCTATTTTAGGAGTTGATGTTGGGCAATTGATTATATGGGGAACTACAGTTTCAATATTGATGATGCCTATTCCTCTTATTTACTCTAAATATATATCAAACAAAATTCCAGATATAATTCCTGAATCAACAAGTGAAGTAAAATTTACAGATGAAAATCTTCCCAGTGGACTTATGTCTTTTTTACCAATACTTGTTCCTGTTGTATTAATTCTTATTAATACAGTAAGTGCAGCAAAGGGAATTAATAATTCTATAATCTCTCTTGTTGGTAATCCTATAACTGCAATTTTAATTGGTACTCTTATTGCTATTTATGGATTAACTGCAAGAGTTTCAAGAAGTGAAGTTATTAAAACCCTAGAAACTTCTCTAGCAGACGCTGGATTAATTATCTGCATAACTGGAGCAGGAGGAGCCTTAGGTTCAGTGCTGAGAACTTCTGGAATAGGAGATTATGTGGCAAATATAATTGCTTCATCAAGTTTTCCACCTATACTTCTGCCTATGATAATGTCATCACTCCTTAAATTATCACAAGGAAGTGGAACAGTATCTATGATAACAACAGCATCAATATTAGCTCCTATGATTTCAGGATTAGGAATTTCACCATTAATTACAACATTGGCAATATGTGTTGGAGCACAATGTGCCTCAATTATAAATGACAGTTATTTCTGGGTTGTTACAAAGTTTTCTGGAATGGATGTAAAAGTTGGACTACTACTACTTGTGTTATGAGCATAACAGGCTGTGTTATAGTATTTATTCTAAGTTTTTTCTTATAAGGAGGAGAGGTAATCATGCGTAGTCAAAAAGTTTATGCAGGGCCTAGCAGAATAGAAGCAAGAGCCCTACTGTATGCAACAGGAAAATTAGAAAAAGAAATTGGAAAAAAACCCTTAATTGGAGTGGTTAATTCATTTAATGAAATAGTTCCTGGACATTTTCATTTAAGAACAATAGCAGAAGCAGTTAAACTTGGAGTTGCATCAGCAGGAGGTATTCCTGTTGAATTCCCTGCAATAGCAATATGTGATGGAATAGCAATGAGTCATGAAGGGATGAGATACCCATTAGCATCAAGAGAGCTGATAGCAGACAGTATTGAAGCTATGACGCTGGCACATGGATTAGATGGACTTGTATTAATAGCAAATTGTGATAAAATAGTTCCTGCTATGATGATGGCTGCCCTAAGACTTAATATTCCTGCTATTTTAGTCAGCGGAGGTCCAATGGCAACAGGTCATTATAGAGGAAAACCAGCTGATTACAGTACATGCATAGAAAAAATTGCAGCATATAAACTAGGAGAAATGGATGAAAGTGAAATGGAAGAATATGCACATTCTGCTTGTCCTTCATGTGGTTCATGTGCAGGAATGTTTACAGCTAACAGTATGAATTGTTTATCTGAAGTATTAGGTCTTGCATTACCAGGAAATGGAACTATTCCCTCATACTATGGAGAAAGAATAGCATTAGCTAAACTTAGTGGAGAAAGAGTCATTGAGCTTGTGAAAGAAGATATAAAACCTAGAGATATTATCAACAAGGAGTCTTTTTACAATGCTATAACTGTTGATATGGCAATTGCTGGTTCAACTAATACTACCCTACATTTACCTGCAATTGCTCACGAAGCTGATATTGAAATTAATTTGGAACTATTTGATGAAATATCTAAAAAAATTCCAAACTTATGTCATATAAGCCCATCTGGAGAAAATTTTATGTTTGATTTTTATATTGCTGGAGGTATTCCTGCAGTAATGAGTGAATTAAATAAGAAAAATTTATTAAACTGTAATACACTTAATGTAAATGGAAATACTCTGGGAGAAAATATAAAAGCAGTTGTAGTTAAAGATTATGAAATCATAAGAAATATTAATAATCCATATAATATTGAAGGTGGTATAGCAATCTTAAAAGGAAATATAGCCCCTGATGGATGTGTTGTCAAAGCTGCTGCTGTTTGTAATGAAATGATGGTACATTCAGGACCTGCCAAAGTTTATACAAGTATGGAAGAAGCTGCTGAAAGCATTTTTAATGGTGACGTAATAAAAGGTGACATTGTTGTAATAAAATATGAAGGCCCTAAGGGTGGTCCTGGAATGAGGGAAATGCTTAGCCCTACATCAGCAATTGTGGGAATGCATTTGGATAAAGATGTAGCTTTAATCACAGATGGAAGATTTTCAGGAGCTACAAGAGGAGCTGCAATAGGACATATTTCTCCAGAAGCTATGGAAGGAGGAGTTTTCTCTATTATTGAAAATGGGGATATTATTTCTATAGATATCAAAAATAGAAGTATAAATCTAGATGTTAAGGATGATATAATAAAAGAAAGAATGGAAAAATGGATAAAACCTGACCCAAAAGTAAAAAAAGGTTATTTAGTAAGATATTCAAAAATGGTATCATCTGCGAATAAGGGAGCTGTTGTAGAATAATTAATAGGATGGTTAATTTGTATGGATGACAATAAGGAAAATTTAACTAGAAAAGATGTTATGAAATTTTTAATTAATCTAATTAAGGAAGGAAAATTTAAAGCAACACAAAAATTGTATTCAGAGAATTTTATTGCTAAAAAACTTGGAATAAATCGCTCAATGGTACATGAAGTGTATACAGCTTTAGAATGTATGGGGATACTTGAATGCATTCATGGAAGGGGAACTTATTTAAAACAGGTAGATAATAGTGTTTTAAATTCTCCTTTATGTCTATTAGCCTTTTTATTGGAAGGAGATCCTCTGCAGACATTAGATTTTAGAAGAATTATCGAAATAGGAATAGTAGAAAAAGTTATACATCAAATAACACCAGAAGATATTCAAAAAATGTATGCAGCAATTGAGAATATCAAAAATACAAATGATTATATGGAAGCAAGTAAAAATGATATATTAATCCATTCTATTTATGTAAATTCCATTGATAATGAATTAATTTCTTTTGTATATAATATGAGTGTCACATATATTACATACATATCAAATGATAATTGGAAAAAAATTCTGTTATCAGAAAACCAAAAATTAAAAAAAGCTCAAATTGCACAACATTTTAATATTATAAAAGCATTAGAAGAACATAATATAAAAAAATGCAAAAAATATATCTTAGAGCATATTACTTATATTGGAGATATCCTTATGAAATAATTACAAAAGCACAATAATTTATCATGCTTTAGGCTGTAGATGATTAAACCTATCTACAGTCTTTTTCTATCTTTGAAAGTATGTTAAAATATTTCTCTTGATTCTTTAATAGCCAAAAATCATATTATCAGAAAATTTGATTCTACAGTTAATTTATCCTTTTAAGTTTATAAAAAAATCTTTATTTGTAGTTTTTTGTTCTAAGTTCTCTAATTTTCCCTTTGATAAAATCTAGCAAAAATATGTATTTTCAATGTACCTTATATCTATATGACTCTTTCTTTACTTAAAGGTTCTATTAGAGATTTCTTTTTTCATAATATTTATCTTAATTTTTACTTTATTCTTTTGTATTTTTCTCAACTATAAAAGTACGATTTTCATCGTACTTTATTCATTATCCCTAAATCTATTTCTTTTACCAGAATTATTATAGATCTTTATTAAAATATATGTATATGCTCAATAATAATTTTTATTCTGTTATGTATATTTTAAGTGGCTGACTGCACTTAATATTCCCTAAAGATTTCAGATTTGAATATTCTCCAAGCTCTATATACTCTTTGTAATCAGGTTCGCTCTCATCACATGGAACTATTTTATATGGCTCTTTTAAATTCAGAATATTATCCCTCATGACTTTCATATACTTAAATAAATCAGGATTTAGTTTCCTCTCCAATCCAAATTTTCTTCCTGGAGTAAGCACTCCAGCTGAATAATATTTAATATCAAAATATTCAAGAGTTTCTCTTTTTATTTCTAGCTTTATTCCATTTTTTACAATGATATTGTCATTCATCAATATTTTCATTTTAGCCATGATTACACTTTTTATACTATTTTTTACAAATTCTTCTCTCATTACTCCATATTCCAGATTTCCATAATTATTCATAAATATAATCACATCATTAAGCTCTTCAGTAAGAAAAGGCAATTCATATGGAGGTGCTTTTTTTCTTTTTACCCTCCTTCTCTCCGCCCTAATTCCTGTAGATATATCTATTACAGCTCCGATTCTATTTATAGCATGAACTGCCCATTCATCTTCAATTAAATATGTCTGTATAAGACTTTGCTTTCTTTTTCTTTCATAGTCATCATTATACAAATAATTTGTCAGAAGTATATAATACAGAACTTCTACATGCTCAGTAAGGTCTTCTTTATTTTCTATTTTTCTTGCTGCAATTTTTTTTATTTCTTTTTCTTCTTCAGCTTCTTCAAATGCCTGACAAATCTTATCTTTTGCATTTTCTTCTAAGATTGCAGGGGATATCCAGCCATCTTCCAAGATAAATTTTGAATAGATTCTTTCTATTACTTCTTTGGTAAATTCAGGATGTCCCCAGATATTTTTTAAATCATGAAGTTCTCTTGGGGGTCTTTTTTCATCTTTTATTTCTGAATTTATTCCAGAACCAATAGGATTCCATAATACAGTTTTGTCCTTTCCTCCAGTGGCCATATACACATATTGTGCAATAAAACCCCCATATTTATTTCCTGTAAGATGTATTTCATCTCCCTCTTCAAAATAGTTTTCCTGTACATATTTATAGAGCCAATATCCTGCTATTAGATGAGCACAGTTTCTCTCATAGATTTTCATATCATCAAGTGTAATTTCGTTCTTTTTTACGTCGATTAACTTTTCTCCCCCATTAAATGCAATAACTATTTTATTCTTTTTTTTGAAAACTACCCCTCTAAAACTTCCTTTATATCTGTTATTAGGAATTTTTTCTGTTTTCTTTAGATACAATCTATATATATCACTGTATCCTGTACCAAAAAGAAATTTCCACCCAGAAAAATTGAAAACAGGTTTTTTAGATTTTTCAAGACTATATCTCATAAAAACTCTCTTATCATTTCCTGGATACTCACTTAATTCTTTTCTCTTTAAATTTACACTTGGACTCAATATATTCCATAGTTCTTTTTTATCCAATATATTTGTCACTAAATCATCAGATCCAGCCTCTTCTATGCTTCTTTTGCTTAGATTTTCCCAGTTTAAATAACTCATTTGACTAAAAAAGGCATAATCTATATCTCTCATCTTTTGTCCTCCTAAACTGCATCTGTAATGATTTTTTATATTTCTATTATATACTATTTTTTCAATTCTTCCATCAATTTAAAAACTTCATCTATGCTCATATCAAACATTCTGCTGTTTTCATCTATTACAGAAAAATATTTTCTCACTTTTTCTATTCCAAATTCTTTTTCTAATTCTTTCCAGTATTTTGACTCCTTAGGAAAAAATCCCAAAGTGTCACTCCCTATTGAATCCATCCAGAAACGAATCTCATAATCAGGACTTAATACCTTATTCAATGCCTTGATAGTACTATCTCTGTCTGCTCCTTCTCCTTTATATTCTATAATATATTCCTTTCCTTTGAATTTTATAACTATATCAAATCCCTTATCATTTTCTGCTTCTCTTGCCTCTCCATCTAAATCTCCAGTCTGAAGAAATTTTTCACAGTATTTTATTATCTCTTCATCATATTCACGCCAGTCTATCCACAAAATTCCTTCATCTTCCCAAAGTATATCAATTCTCTCTTCTAAATCTGCCTTTAAATATTTTCTTATATTGTCCATCTTTCCTCCATAAGTATTGATTGTATTCTCTATTGTTTTATCCTCATTTTAATTTATTTTTTCTATATAGATATAGTTTACATTATTTTTACTATAAAATAAAGCTCCCCTTTTTAATCTACATTATTTTTACTATAAAAAAATATCTAAATACAGTATAATCAAAGTAGGTTAAATTTAAATATAGGAGGTAATTCTTATGAAAATTTTGATATTAAATGGAAGTCCGAGAATAAATGGGAATACTAGAACTGCTTTAAAAGCTATTGAATCTGGAATAGATACTTCAGGTAATCAGGTAGAATTTGTAGATATAACTAAATACAAATTAAGCGGATGTACTGGTTGCAACAGCTGTCATACTAATGGTGGCACTTGTATCATAAAAGATGACTGTATACCTCTAGTAGAAAAAATATGTGAAGCTGATACTGTAATATTTGGTTCTGCTGTTTACTGGTGGGGAATAACTGCCCAGCTTAAAATGCTTATTGATAAAATGTATTTTAAAAACACTGTTCTGCCTAAACAAAAGAAAAATATAGGAATAATAGCTGTTGGAGCTGATGAACTAAGTGGAGAGCAATATGATCTTATCAGCAGACAATTTAAATGTATCTGTGAATATCTGGATTGGAATCTCATAATAGATGAAGCTATCTCTGCTGCTGAAATAGGAGATATGGCTAAACAAACTGGAAGAATGGAAGAATTAAAAGAAATTGGAAGAAAATTAAAATAGAGTAATATAAATTTTATTACTATACATATACATATTAAAAGCTGGCTAAAATAAATTTAGTCAGCTTTTTCTTTAGTTAGTTTCTTAGAGGGTGTAAATTTTATACTCTTTTTAGGATATATTTTCATGAGTTCCTTTGTAACTGGGTTTGCTATTATTCGAGGTTTTCTCTCTAATATTTCAAAAGTTCCCTTTCCTACAAATTTTACTTTTCCACTTAATATTAAGGCTTCTTCTACAGTTTCAAGAAAAATTCCTATCTCTTTTATAGCTTGAGTTATATCAATCTCATTCTTGCTCATTTTTTGATATACTTTTGCAAGTCCTCTTTTATTCACTGCTCTCACCTCTTTTATTTACTAATTCTATCAATCCTTCTCCTGCTCTGAATTTTATTATTTTTTTAGACTGAGTATATTTTTTTTCAGGCTGTTTTGGAATAGATATTTTTCTTGGTTTTACATTTTTTTCTTCAAATACTCCCCAATTTTTAAATGTTACTTTTTTATCTTCATCTATTGCTTTTAATAAAGCCTTCCAGAAATTTTCTATTTTCTCTTTTGCTTCTTTTTTACTTTTTATTCCATTTCTTTCTTTATAGAATTTAATAAATCCTGATTCTGTCATTTGTACCTCCAATAGAATTATAGTATTTTCTCAAGTAATTTTGTCACATATACTCATGATTATTTTTAATATGACACTCAGCTTTTTTAATTTAAAAATATTCTATTCAAAAACATTCTATAAAACTAGTTTTTTAAAATTATGTTCTCTTTAATATAATAAAGCGAACTTTTAAAAAAAATTTTCTCATCCTATTATACTCTTTAATATTAAAAATATCAACTTAAAAAACAAATATGATCCTAGAGGGTCATAAAAACACTATGTAGAAAAAATAAAGGTTTTTACTCTGTTAGTGTTCGCTTTATTATATTAAAGAGAACTATTGATTTTTTATTGTTTTTTTCAGAGGTTTTTTCTTCCCCAAAAACAAAAAAGCAGAGGTTTTTTCTCTGCTTCCTTACTTATTTCGTTTTAATTATTCCAATCAATAGCTTTTTTAAAGCTTTTTCTATTTCTACTTTTCCTGCTAAAGTATCCTTTATTAACTCCCCCAAGATTTTCATAATTTTTAGCCTAAACTTTATCTACAATTCTTCCAAAATTTTCATATAACTTCAACAGTCCTAAATTTCCTAAAATCTATTTGTAGCTATGAGCTTTCATTAAATTTAACTAGTATTTTTTCAATATTATTTCCTTATTGTACTAGAATATCCTTGTAAGTCATCTGCCTTTCCTCATACTTTCTTATTTAAATAATGTATCTTGTATTTATTTCCTCCCCATTCCACTACTTTTGCTTTAATTTGAACAGGAGTTCCATCTAGCAAATTGGTTTCTTCATTATAAAATCCTTTCGTACAGTTAGATATTTTAGCACATCTTCCACATGGTTCTGAAGCTTTCCACATGAAATTATAGCATTTCTGTCCTATACATTCTTCTCTGGTTTTTCCAAATTTTTCACAAGCAGGCTGATTTATATACATAATTTCTGAAGTTTCTGCATCTGAAATAAAGACCATATCAAAAATCTGATCTAATATCCATTCAATATTTTTCAAATGATTAATAGGTGAATATTTTTCCATTCCTTCTGTGAAAACCTTATAACTGTTTTTTCCAGAAATTTTAGCAGCGAGAAGAGCCATATCTGCATTGTAATATAAAGAATCATAATCATCTCCAAAATATGTTCTGCACACTCCAGCAGAACATGTTATAGGCAAATCATTCCCTATATTTTTTATCATATCAAAAAACTTATTCAGCTTGTTTCCAAGAGCTTTTTCAGAAATAGTTCCTAAAACAAATACTACAAATTCATCTCCACCTATTCTTGAAATATTATCTACTTCTAAGAAGCTTTTTTTCAGACTGTCAGCTATTCCTTTAAGTACTTCATCTCCTTTTACATGTCCATGTATATCGTTTATCTTTTTAAAATTATCAATATCAATAATTATAAAAGTTCCCTCTACATTTCCACCTTCAAGGATATCATTAACTCTTGCTTTTATCTCTCGTCTGTTAAATAATCCTGTAAGTGGATCATGTTGCGAATGATATTTCAAATCAAAAATCATATTTTTTATATTTGAATCAATCTCATCAGATTCTACTACTTTAAATAGCTCCTTGTCTTCTAAATTTAAAAGTACATCCATTTTATCTGGAGAAATAATTTCTTTCTTATCAATAAAAAGTTTATCCAATTTTTCTTCAGATATTGGAGGGGAATAATAGTACCCCTGTGCGTACTGACAGCCTATATTTTTTAGTGTATAAACCTGTTCCTCAGTTTCCACACCTTCAGCAACTACTACAAGATTAAGTTCTTTTGCCAGATTCATTATTACTTTCAGCATAATTTTGCTGTTTTTATCTTTCTCTATGCTATGTACAAATTCCATATCTAATTTTAAAACATCTATTGGAAGCTTTGCCAGCATATTTAAAGAGGAATACCCAGTTCCAAAGTCATCCATTTCTATGACAAATCCAATTTTTTTAAGTTTTTTAACCCCTTCTATTATCTGCTCAGAATTTTCAGTATAAGCTGATTCTGTTATTTCCAGATGAAGAGCCCTAGGAGATATATTGTATTTTTTTACCAATTCCAAAAGTATATCAGCAAGATTATTATTATACAAATTTATACGAGATACATTTACAGATATTGAAAGATTGTCATAACCATTATCTGACCATTCTTTTAATTTTTTACAAGCCTCTTCCCATATAAAGCGGTCTATCTTTGTGATAAAACCATTTTTTTCAAAAAGATCTATAAATATTCCTGGCACTATCATTCCAAACTGAGGATGATCCCATCTTACCAAAGCCTCTGCTCCCACTATTTTTTCAGTTTTAAAATCATACTTTGGCTGATAATATGCCTTGAATCTTCTATTTTCAAGAGAATTTTTCATATCATTTATCAAAACCTGCTCTTGAAGAAGTTTTTTACGAACAGTATCATCATAATAGGCAAATTTTTCATGGTATTTATCCCTTACCATTCCTGCTGCAATTATAGCTCTATCACACATTAGCTCTATAGAAATTTCTTTATCTTCTACTTGATATATTCCATAGCGTATCACAATATTCATACTTTTATTAAATTCTGATACTCTCTTAGATATTGTTTTTAAAATATTTTCTATATTTTTTATATCAGCAACACACATAAGGAAATGATCTGCTTCTGATCTTCCACATATTCCAAATTCACTTATTACATCTTCAATAACTCTAGCTGTATATTTAAGGAGTTTATCTCCCTCTTTGCTTCCATATATATCATTTACAAATTTGAATTTCTCTATATCAACAAAGACAATAGTAAAATTCTTTGTTAAAAAATCCTTGAAAAGATTAGTACATTTAAAATAGAAAAACTCCTTGTTATATATTCCTGTAAGAGAATCTTTTTCTACTTTATTTATAAATGAAGATGTTTCACGTATTTTAATAATATTAGCTAATCTATGAAGAATAATAACTGGTCTATAAGGTTTTACTAAAAAACCTGCTGCTCCCCTTGATAAAGCTTCTACCTCTATAGCTTCATCTTCTTTTTCAGCAGTTACCATAACAGGTATATATACTAATTCTGGATCTTTTATTTTTTCAACTAGAAAATTATAACATTCTTCTACTGGAACAGTTATGTTTAAAAGCACTACTGAAATATTGTCTTTTTCCCTTCTCAATACTTCCAGTGCTTCTTTTCCATTTTCTACCTGTAAAACCTTGTAATCAAAGTCTAATATATCTTTTAATATCAATCTATTATTATAATCACTGTCAACTATCAACACCACTTTTTTTATGGGCATTATTTTCTCCTTTTATATTTCTCTTTTTAAAAAGAGAAAACTTTATTTATTTTATATTATTTATTTTAATTTCTTTGATTATTTTTTAGAATTAAAGATTGCTCTAGTTATTCAGATTATATATCCTTAATTCTAAAAATTCAACTAAATCATTCTTATTTTCTAAAAAGATTAACAAAACAAGCAATAAAGCATCTCAAAATCTTATATATATTATCAACTCAAATTATTTTATTATTATCCATATCCATATTTTCCTAGAAAATTTACATGCACTGTTCCCAAAAGATTTATTCTTTTAAATTCCTCTCATCTCTGAATGTTTATAAGCATATTTTTTCACATCTTCTACATCAAATAATTATTTATATTTCATATAAATTCAATTATATTTAAATACAAGAAGTAAATATAAAATACTTATTAAAAAAAATTTTATTGACAATTTTATATTATATCTATATACTTATTGGTAGAATTCTACCTAATTAAAATGAAGGAGTAAATTATGAAGAAAATAACTCAAAAATTTGGTTATGACTTTTATATAAGAGAAATTGGGCATAATATAAAATATACTAATGATCGAAAGCTTCTTGACCATAATATCACAAATCAGCAGGCACGTTTATTGGGAGAAATATATAATAGGCTTACAAATAATTTAGAAATAAGCCGGCTTATTTTGAGTAATTTAATGAACCTTAGTGGCCCTTCTGTTACAAGTCTTTTAAATGGACTTGAAAAAAATGGCTTTATTATACGACACCCAGGTAGTGAAGATGAACGAACAATAATAATAGAAATCACTTCTAAAGCACAAAAACTCATAGATAAATCAAATGATATATTTAAAGAGACAGAAAAAAAACTTTTATATAATTTTTCAAATGAAGAAAAAAAAATATTTTTAAAATTATTAGAAAAAGCTTATCTAAATATGAGTTAATACTCTTTAAAAACTTTTTTATATTTATTTAGGTAGAATTCTACTTTTTTTTTAATGGAGGAAATAAAATGGAAAATAAAAATAACACTTTATATTATTTAAAAGAAGCTCCTGTATCTAAAGCTATTTTTCATATGGCTATTCCAATGATTTTAAGTATGATAATTAATATAATTTATAATATTACAGATGCATTTTATATAGGAATGTTAAACAGTACTTCTATGCTTGCAACTATGGCTCTTGTTCTTCCATTTACTACAATTCTCATGGCTATTGGAGAAATATTTGGGACAGGAGGAAGTACATATATTTCACGTTTATTAGGCGAAAAAAATTGGGAAGGAGTAAAAAAAGCATCTGTTGTTAATTTTTATCTTTCAATATTTGCAGGGTTTATATTTATATTAATTATTATTCCAATGACCCCTTCAATTTTGAAAATACTTGGTTCTTCTGGAAGTAATCTTATTCCTACAAAGAATTTCATAACAGTCTATACAATAGGTGCACCATTTATTATTACAAACTTTACTCTTGCTCAAACTTTGCGTGGAGAAGGAGCATCTAAAGAATCATTAATAGGAATGTTAATCAGTATAATAATAAATATACTTCTTGACCCTATATTTATATTTTTATTTCAAATGGGAACCTCTGGTGCTGCTCTTGGTACTGTTATAGGAAATATTTTCGCTGTAATATATTATATTTGGTATTTAACAAAGAAAAGTACAGTTCAAAGTACTTCGTTTAAATATTTTAAGCCTGATAAAGATATTTTGACAAATATTTTCAAAGTAGGAATATCAGCATTTTCCTTATGCTGCTTTCTTATTATATCTGGATTAGTATTTAATAATTATACTATGATGTATGGAGAACATGTAGTTGCAGCATTTGGAATTGCAAATAGAATATGTCAGATTTCGGATTTTATAGGCATAGGTCTTTATGTTGGAGTTGTGCCACTTATAGCATTTGCTTATTCTGCTGGAAATACAGAGCGACTTAAAAAAATATTAAAAACTACAGTTTCATATTTAACTATTGCTATTCTAGGAATTTCATTTGTTTTATACATTTTAAGGAATCAAGTGATGAGCCTATTCAGTATTCAAAGTGATTTAATCGATGTAGGGACAAAAATATTAGTTATTCTATTAATTTCTACTTTATTTGCTGGAATATCTGGGATGTTTACAAGTATGTTTCAAGCATTTGGTAAAGGAATACAATCTAATATAATGTCTGTTACAAAGGGAATAATTTTTATTCCTATCATTATCATTGGAAATATTTTATTTGAGTTGGATGGTGTTATTTGGTCAATAACTATTTCAGAATTTTTAACATCTTTAATAGGACTTTTATTATGGATTTTCAGCAGAAAAAGTATTATTGATTCACCATTAGAAGAGAGAATTTCTGATAGTCTATCATAACTTTCATATATTAATATTTTTTACTTAAAAACCATAAAGGCCTCAGTTCGTTTTTCCTGAAAAAAGTCACTTTTTCATTAATTTTTTTAAACTTTATATTATTTATTTCCAAGGTTTCAAATACATAAAGTTGTGTTAATCTAAATTTTTTATTCTTGGTTTAAATTTGAAGCCTAAAAGGTATGTTAACGCAAACATCTGCTCTACATATTCTGCTGTATCAGTAGAATGTTCATAAATTTCAAGTTCAGTTTCATGATATAATAATCCATCTAAAATATGATTACTATCTCTACCTTCGAGCATTTGAACATAGTAGGGTGTCTATAGATTACCAATGTGTCTGTATATATCCCCACCTATATTCCCATTGTGAGCATTATAATATGCTGATTCTAACATGTTCATTTGAAATAAATCTGTAGTCCAAATTAAAGCTTAAAATTTTAATTGAATATAAGGATAACAAATGGGAGTATTTTAATTTGAAGAAAGTATAATAGAAACAAAAGATGGATTAAGAGAAATCATAATCAAGGCTTAAATAATCAACATTTAGGTCTTGATTTTATTGATATAGTTTAATATTTTGGGAAAAAAGTCACAAAAATTGGAGCTATCCCTATACTAATAAAAATCTATCTATATGATCTTTGCTAAAGTGTCTGTTTATAATTTTTTCCACATATTAAATTTTTTTTTTATTGTAAGGAGAGTGATTTTTTTATTTCATTCTATCTCCATTTGCAAATATTAAGCTTCTGCTCAGTATTGATATTCTTTCCCATACTTCCTTGTTATTAGAATTCCTTCATCTTTCATTCGATATATAGTACTTCTATGTCTTCCTGTTATTGCTGCCGCCTTATTTACTGTTGTCCACATTCCTAATTCTTCCTCATATCTCCTTTGAATATATTTTTCACACTCATTTCCCTTTTCCAATTTTTCAAATGCATTGTCTTCAATTATTTTTGCTAGTTCTTTTTCTTTTGTCATTTTTTTGTTCCTCCATAAATTTTAATCATATACTAAATATCTCTTTTTAATATACATAACTGATATTATACTTGTTTAATCCTTAAAGTCAAGAAATAAAGTCTTTCTCTTAACTCCATTTAACTAGGGTTATGCACATTTGCTTTTACAAAAATAAAAAACACTAGAATTTCTTCTAATGTTTCTTTATATATTTATACATTTTTATTTTTTAACTAAACTTTATACATTTAGAAACTCTTAATCTTACATTTTTTCTAGGATGAATTTCTATTTTTTCCCTTGTTTGTGGATTTGATATTTTTCTTGGCTTTTTCTCTATTACTTCAAATACCCCCTTTTCTACTAATTTTACTTGTCCATCAATCAACAAAGCTTTTTCCAGAATACGAAGAAATTCATCTATATTTTTTAAAGAATCCTTACCTGTTATATTTTCTTTACTTAATGCACTATAGACTTTAGCAAATGATTTTTTATCCATTTATTTCTCCTTTTTCTGACATTTTATTTATTCTCTCTCTTAATCCAGTACCACATTTAAAACTTAGAACTTTTTTAGGTGAAGTATAGAATGCTTTTTTCTCATTTGGAATTTTAACTTTTCTTGCTTTTACATTTTTTACCTCAAATTTACCCCAGTTCTTAAACATGACCTTTTCTTCTTTCAAAACTTCCATAAGTACTGACCAAAAAAAATATATTTCTTCTTTAGCTTTCTTTAAATTTTTTAATTTTCTCTCTTTTTTATAGAATCTTATAAATTCCTCTTCTCTCATAAAGCTTCTCCCTTCTTAATTTTAAAATCTAATTTATTCATAAATTACTTTAACCATAAAAATTTTTTCTACTGTTCGCCTTTATAGATAAAGAAGAACACTTTTACAAATTAGATTTTAAGATATTTTTCAAGGGTGATAAAAAAATATTGACAAATTAATTATAAAATAGTACTATGATTAAAAAAGTATAGTTTCAATAAAATTAAGCGTTTCTAAAGGTATAAAAAACTAAAAACTAAAAAGTTCTCTTTTATCTATAAAAGCGAACCATTTTTTATTTTTTTTCATTTCAAAACACTTTCTAATTCTTAGTTTAATCTCTTTTTATCATTTTTTTCTTAAGAATATTTTTATCCCATTTTTCTTAATTTTTTTACAATAAAAAAAGACTGCCAAAATTAGTTATCCACTAATTTATAACAGCCTCATATAAATTTTCTAGAATCCTAAATCCTCTTTTACTAAAATAACTTTTATTCTTTCGTTATGTCTGCTGTAACGTGTAATCAGTATCTGACAGCACACTGTATCTGGTTTTTTACAATCATAACAACATCCAGTCTTCTTACATGGAGTATCTATATCAAATCTCTGAGCATTAAGAGGTGCTGCAGTATTTCTAGCACGGGACATGGCATCCTCTACACTTTTTACTACTTTATTCATTCCTACTACGAGGACTACATGCTTTGGTCCATAGCATAAAGCTGCTACTCTATTGGAATTTCCATCTATATTTACCAACACTCCGTCTTCTGAAACAGCATTACTGCTGGCAAGAAAATAATCACAAAAGAAAATATCACGCATAAGCTTTTCAGCTTCTTCTTTAGAAGAACTCTGTTCTCTGTCTATCACAGTATAGTTTCCATTTTTTACAGCATCTTTTAATCCTATTTCCTCTATGCTGGCTGATCCTCCCCAGCCTACACTGCTTCCCTCTGGAATAAGTTCAAGAGCTTTTTTCAAAGCATCTTCTTTTGTATCCACAAAATATGCTTCCATATTCCTAGATTTCAAAGCTTTAACTACCTGCTCTCCACGTAGAGAATCTCTTATTTCTTTCACTGTCATAGTATTTCCCTCCCTGTGTAAAACTAAATCTATACTTATTTTATTATTGAGCATATACATATTATTATATTTTAATTATATCTCTACATTCCAAGTTTTTCAAGCATATGTAAAAGTCCTTCACTGTCATTATCCAAAGTTATTTTATCTGCATGTTTTTTTACCTCTTCTGGAGCATTTCCCATAGCTATCCCCATTCCAGTTGCTTCAAGCATATCTATATCATTATAGTTATCACCAAAAGATATAGTATCTTCAATAGGAATATTCTTCACTTCACATAATACTTTTACAGCATTGGATTTTAAAGCTCTTCCATCCATTATTTCCAGATATGTATCCTTTGATCTATACACTGAAAGTTCTGGATGCTTTACTTTTAATATATTTTCTATTTCAGCTATCTTTTCAGGCTCTCCCATACACATTATCTTATGTACTTCTGTATCTTTTTCAAGAATATCTGTAAAATTTCCTTTAATACATTTCAAAGTAGTAATGTCCTCTTCTTGTTTTATCCAGTAATCTCTGTCATCAAAAGATATCCATGAACTCCCTGAATATATACTTATGCACATATTATTCCATTTCTCTCTGATATATCCTGTTATTTCTTCAGCTTTTTTTTGACTCATTCCATTACTCTTCAGAATCTTTCTATCTGTATCTAATACTAATCCCCCACTATATGCAACTATGGGAGATTCTAAACCAGCAGCTTTCTGTATTGTATATATTCCCTCTGGCATTCTTGCTGATACCAGAATAAAGGGTATCCCCTGATTTTCCAGTTCCTTTATTTTTTTCTTAGTATTTTTTCTTACCTCATGTGTTGAATCTAAAAGAGTTCCATCTATATCACTGAATACCATTTTGTATTTCCCCATCATCCTTCCCTCCTGTAAGTATCACTTTAATCTCATTTAGCTTCATATTTTCAATTATTCTATATTTATTATAACTAAAAATAAGCATAAAGTATATTTTATATTTTAGAGAAATCAGATTTTTAAATACTATTATTATAATTACTATCTTTTAGCAATCATTTCAATTTCAACTTTTGCTCCCATTGGCAATCCTGTTACTGAAAAACATGATCTGGCAGGATAAGGACTCTTAAATTTTTTCTTATATAATTCATTCATCAATGGAAAATCACGCATATCTGTGAGGAATACTGTACATTTAATAACATTAGAATTATCAAGTTCAGCAGCTTTTAATACAGCTTCTAAATTTTTAAAGCATTGTTCAAATTGTTCCTCAAAATTTCCATCAATAAATTCTCCAGTTGCTAGATTCATAGATGGCTGACCTGAAAGATAAATCACTCCATCAGCTTCTGCAGCATGTGAAAATGGAAAAGTCATTCTAGTATTTTCTGGTACATTATATACAATTTTTTTCATAATAAATACCTCCTATTCTAATTTTCAATATAATTATTTAGAGTTCTAATACAGTATAATAAAAAATAATAATATAGTTGATATTTCAACTAAATTTAGTATAATTCATTTTAGTTGAATAGTCAACTATTTTTATAGTTATATCTTAGACCTATACAATACTAAATTTTTTCTGCATAAATACATAAAGTAGAATTATTTTGACTTTCTTTTTCTCCTGCAACATTATTAAAAAATCTGAATTCTGAAAAACCTCCTGTTCTTAATTCCATACTTATAGATTCCTTATCAAAGATATGGTTCCAGATATTGTAACACTCACAATCATTTTCTGTTATGATTATATACTGCTCTAAAGATGTCAATGTATCTCTGTATATTTTATTTCTTTGAATACATGAATATGGTATTTCACTCCAAAATCCACTGTCTTCATATGTTATCTCTGTTTTCTTTTCAAAATCTCTAAAGAATGCTTTTGTAAATACATCTAAAATCAATATTCCTCCACCTTTCAAAGATTTATATACTTTATTCAACAAAATTTTTCTCTCTTCTGGAGAAAGCACTCCAAAATCACAATATATTAAAATTGCCATATCAAACTCATTCTCATAATCTATTTCCAGATAATTCATATATTTATATTCTATCTTCAAGTTCTTTTCTGCTGCTGAATTTACAGCATACTTTATTGATCTCTTTGAAAAATCTATTCCTGTTACTTCAAATCCTTTCTTACAAAACTTCTCTGCATATATTCCAGGACCGCATCCTAAATCAAGGATCTTCCTTCCTTTTATCCCAGGTACTAGAGAAGTTATCCACTCTGCTGATTTTTCTATAAAGTTATGATTTCTTGAAGCACTTTCTATATCTGGATTAATATGAGCTTCCAACATAAATTTAGATATATGCTCATCATCCCAGAATTTTTTACTGCTTGGTGTATATTCTATTGGCATTTCTTTGAGGTATTTCATTATTTTTTTGTTCATAATATATCTCCCTTTTAATTTATTTAGTGATATGAGAATAAAAAAAGCTGTGGTTTTACCCACAGCTGGAAAATCATTATGCCCAGTGTGAAATAAAATGGCTGAAATCATATGAACACAAAAAAGCTGGTATCAACAGCTTAAAAATTTTGTTCAATTATGATTTACCTTTCATTTCCACGACATTCTCATATTACTGATTGTATAATATCAAGTATGTTGGATTACCTCACCTCAAATAGAATATTTTCTCATATCACTGAGAATATTCTACTACAGAAAAAATTTTTTGTCAAAAAATAAAAAAACTGTCTTATCTAAGACAGCTTGATTTCTAATTGGTGGCTGGGCTGGCTGGATTCGAACCAGCGCATGACGGAGTCAAAGTCCGTTGCCTTACCGCTTGGCGACAGCCCAACAACAGTATAATAGTATCAAATTTATCTCTGTTTGTCAATAAAATTTTTAAAAAATTATAAAAAAAGTTTACCTTTAACCTAGTTTCACTCCACTTTACTTGGTGCTTCTGTTTTATTTTCTAAAAAAAAGATATGATATATGTATCTAAAGAGCTCTTAGAAAACTAAAATATCAGGAGGTCAATTAATGACAAAAGAAAACTCAATAATTAAAACAGTGGTAGAAAAAGAAAAGGCAAAAGTTACTAATTCTATTAAAAGACAGGAATCTATAGAAAAAGAACTTCAAAATTCACAAGCTGCATTGGAACATTTAGCCGAACAGATTGAAGCAGGAACTCCTATCCCAGATGATTCAAAATTTGAAAACTATGAAGAATGGCAGACATTTCTTGAGAAAAAAATCAAATCAAAAAATTCCTCTCTGGAAACTATTGATAAGCAAAAAAGCCTTCTGGCTGCTTATGAATTTTATATTAAAAACAATGCTGAATAAAAAGTGATAGAAAAGCTGTAGGTATACATATACCTGCAGTTTTTTATTAAAATAATATTTGTTGTAAAAATACTATTTTAAGATATTTTACTTTAATTGCAACTGTGAATTTACAAAATTTCAACTTCACTTTCTTGTTTTTCAACTGTAAAAATGATATATTTTGAGTAATCTATAAATAAAATTTCAGAAAGGAAAAATTATGACTAAAAATGAATTATGGGAAATCTGGGAACTTGCAAAAAAAGGAAATACATATTCTAGGAAACCACTTCCTGTAGAATATATAAAAGAAGCTGAGGAATATATAAATGGCAGCAACAGTACTATTGAAAAGAAAAAAACATCTTGGTCTGCTGTATACCCTATGGTATTGCTTAAAGAGCTAGGGGGAGAAAATGAATCTATTGCTAAAAGGATACTTTTTGTTATTTCACAATGGAGAAGAGAAGGAGTTATAAGTGATTACTACTATATGTTTAATGATATAGATATTGCAGTAAAAATCGGTTACTCTCTTCCTGAAATTATTGAAGAGTCTATCATTAGATTTAAAAAAAATCTTTCTGTTGATTCCATAGAACCTTCTCTTGAAAAATTATGGAAATACTTTACTGATGAAAATTTTGCAAAATTTGCTGATAATCTTTTTAAGAATAATATAGATACTCTTATAGAAAAGAAAAATGAAAATCATATGTTTTTCACTCTTCTAATTACTGCTTCTCTTCTTTATAAGAAAGATCCAGTAAAATATGAAAGATATCTGAAGCCAATAATGGATTATGCAGAAAAATTTGCTGATATCTCTACATGTATGATTTTATCTAAAATTTATCCTATTTCAAAAGAAGCTGAAACTCTTCTTGTCAAATTGATAAAAGAAAATGAAGGAGCTAGAGTAAATATATATAAATTTGGTTTTCACAGAGATTTTAAAAAATTAAAAAAATTCTGTGATGATAAAAATATTCCTGAATCTTATCCTCTTTTACTTCTTATTCTTGAAGTAATGAATGAGTATAAAAGTGATACCAAAAAAATTGCTCAATATTTTACAGAAGCATATAAAGAAAATAGAGAAGAGTTTATGAAAGTTTACTATAGATTATCTAACAAGATTAACTCTATCAAATCTCTTTTCCTCCTTGCTGTTATGGTAAAAAACAATGGTGAAGAAGAGGAATTAAAGGAAGAAAAAATAAATGCTGATATTATGAGATATATAGAAGCTGGATTTAAAAATAAAAACACTAATATTTTAGAATATTTAAAAGGAAATATTTCTAAGGAAGAAGTAATAAAAAAACATATGAAAGATAATATTCCAATGATTGAACATTTTTATACTGCAGTTGCATCAATGTATACTCACAGTTCTATTGCCAGAAAATTCTGGGATATCTATATGGCAGTTGCAGGAAAAGACACTTATCATTCAAGTGAAATAATGCTATATAACTATTTCGTTGATGGAAGATACAAATGGCTTGATAAATCCCCAATAAACAGTGCTGAAGTTTTAATGAAATATAAATTTCCATTTAAAAGGATACTTGCCATCTACTGTATAGCTGGAGATGGAAACTGGAATGGAGAAAATCTTAATATGGCTGATGCTGTAGAAATCACAAGAGGACATGAAGATGAAGCCTTAGAACTCCTTGATGAGTGGAGAAAACTTGAAAAATGCTCAAGTGATGAAACTGCTTATCAGACAAGGCTTATGGAATTGTTATTTGATAAAAGTGATGTTTCAGACTACTCTCTTCTTGTAGAAATGATTAATCATAAATCTAAAGTTATTAAGAAAAAAGCTGAGGATATAATTACAAGACATAAAGAAGAAACTGAAAAACTTCTTGAATCTGCCAAAAATAAGGCAAAAGGTGAAACTCTTCAAATAATAAATCGTATTATGAAATTCTGGAATAACGAACACCTTTTCCATGATGGTTTCTCTTTTACTAATGAATCAGCAATAAAATTTTGTACAGAAAACTTTGATACAGCCAATGCTAAAGTTATTTCATGGCTCCCAAAAGATATACTCTCTGGAGTACGTTTTGCTGATATGAGTGGTACAGCTCCTGCTGTAATTATGGAATTTATCCTTGTAGAATATATGTCTTTAGCTGCACCATATCGTGTAAAAGCAGCTGATAAAGTTGCGGAGATACTAAATATGCAGGACATTCAAAAAACTCTGGAAGGAATATACAATATATGGCTGGACAATGGAGCTGATACAAAACTTAAAATGATTTTACTTCCTTATTGTGTTTTTGCTTCTGATACACAGATACTTAATTTAAACAAACAGCTTCTAAAATGGGCAGAGGCTTCTCGTGGGGCTTTAGCTGCATTTGCTGTATCTGTTGCAGCATTAAATGGAGGAAGTGTAGCTCTTATGATGGTGGACAGTATATCTGGAAAATTTCCTAACAATCAGGTAAAAAAGGCTGCTAAGCTGGCCTTCTCTGCTGCTGCTAAAATACTTGATCTTCCAGAAGATGTGCTTTCAGACCGCATTATTCCTTCTCTTGGATTTGATAGAGCTGGTAAAAAGGTTCTTGATTTTGGAGCTCATACATTTACACTTAGCTTAACACCTGATTTTGTACTTTCAATCTATGATAATGGAAAGGCAAAATTTGTTAAATCTCTTCCTAAACCAACTGGTGAAGATGACCCTGTAAAAGCTGAAACTGCTAAAAAAGAGCTTTCTGAACTTAAAAAACAGATAAAAGCAGTAGTACAGACTCAATCTAACAGACTGAAAAAAGTTCTTATGAATGGACGTTATTGGAATAGTGAAAGTTGGAATACTCTATTTGTAGAAAATCCTATAATGCACCAATTCGCCATTGGACTTATTTGGGGAGTATATGAAGATAATAAACTGACACAGTCATTCAGATATATGGAGGATGGCACTTTCAATACAGTTGATGAGGAAGAATTCACTCTTCCTGAAAATGCTCAAATTACTCTTATACATCCTGCAGAATTAGGAGAGGAACTTACTTCTTCTTGGAAAACTCAGCTGGACGATTATGAGATAGTTCAACCAATAGAGCAATTAGATCTCCCTGTTATTGAGCTTGCTGAAAATGATATGGCTGGAAAAAAAATAATACGTTACTCTGATAAATATATCACTGCTGGTAAAATGAATTCATCTGCTAAAAAATATGAATTTATTCGTGGAGAAGTTCTAGATGCTGGTTCTTTCTTCTGCTACCACATTGTTGATAAATTCCTTAACATCTATGTTCATATCAATGTTGATGATATGTATATGGGGCAGGATTTCGAGGAACAAATAAGTATAAAAGAAGTTACTTTCTGCCGTCTGCCAGAAGCTGGAGAACCACTTGATGATATAAAAGACAATATGATATTAGATGTATCTTCTCTTTCTCTGAGATTTGTAAGCAGTGTTATAGGATTGCTTGATAAGATAACAGAATAAAATTAATAAAACAGTTGAAGTCTTAAAATGATTTCAGCTGTTTTTATATAATAAAATAATGCCATTAAGAGTTCATCTTGAAATAAATATCTTAATATGTTATTATAAATAATATTGTAATATAAATTAAAAAAAGGGGAGGATTTGATGTCCTTAAATGTTTCTGACTAAACCAACTAAATAAAAAGTTGTTTTTTAAAAAGCTTACAAACCTTATTATTCGGTAGGTTTTTTTGTGATGTCTTTTTAAAAATGGATAAGAAGCATGGATATCATTAACCCAAACTTTATTATAAATTAATCATATATTAAGTCTATAATTATTTTAAAATTTTTATTATATTTTAAAATTAATTTATAAAGGCTTAATATCCATTATATTTGTTATTTAATTTAAGTGATAAAAGGTTATAGTGACTTTAATGTTATTATAGCCTTTTTTATTTTTATCCATCTTTCTTTTTTATTTTAATTAAAAATGGAGGATAATAGTCAATGCTTAATTATATAGAAAAAATTAAAAAAAAAGTAAACCTAGAAGAAGGAAATAAAACTATAGAAAATATATTGATAACAATATACCTACAGGAAGGCATATCAACTAAAGAACTGGCAAAAATAAATTTTCTGCCCCTCCCTGTTACAGCTGCTGTAAAAAAAGAATTTATTAAAGAAAAACTGGTTATTCAAGACAGGGGAACAAGGCTGACTCCTAATGGAATATCCTTTGTAGAAAATAAATTAGGATTTAAAAATATAAATAAAGAACTTTATCTTAAATTACTTACAGATACTCAAAAAGAACATAAAGTAATTAACGAAATAAAGGAAGAAATACATAAGATTTTTCAAGGTCGCCCCCAAGTAGATGTGACTTTAGATCAATCAAAATCAAGTGTAGATACTTCTTTAAAAAGAGCTATGCTGTGTCTTAAAAATTATGACCTAATTGGAAAAAATATTTTATGCCTAGGTGATGATGATTTAGTTAGTGTTGCTCTAGGTTTTTTGTTAAAAAAACTTTTTCCTCATACTTTTTATCAAGATACTAAAATTACTGTAATAGACATTGATAAAAGGATTATTGAATATATAAATGATATAGCTGTGAAGGAGTCTCTCCCAATTAAATGTGAATATGTAGATTTAAAAGCTCCTCTATCTAATAAATTTAAAAATAGATTTGACTGTTTTTTTACAGATCCACCTTATACATTAGAAGGAATGAACCTCTTCCTTTCAAGAGGAATAGAAGCTTTAAAGAATCATAGCAATCTCAATATCTATTTTTCTTTTGCTCATAAACCACCAGCTTATCAATTAAATATACAGAAAAGTTTTCTAACTATGAAGCTTGTTATTTCAACTATAACTCCTAAATTCAATACTTATGAAGGAGCTGGGATCATTGGAAATATAGGGCAGATGATAGTACTTAAAACTACTGATATAACAAATCCATTAATAAAAAATGCTCATAATGGTTTTCTGTATACTGGAGAATTTATGAAAACAGTACGTTTTTATAAATGCAGAGAATGCGGAAAAATAACAAAGATAGGTAATTATGAAAAAATAAAAAATATTGAAAGTCTAAAAAATACTGGATGTTACAAATGTAACAATAAGATATTTGATTTAGTTCAAAGAAAAAATATAACTACTTAAAGTTAAGGAGAATTTATGTTTAAATTAAAACAATTAGGAAAACATCTTTTAGTTGAATATTATGACTGTGATGTTGAAATATTAAAAAATACATTATTAATTGAAAAATATATGATAGAAGCAGCTGAAGCAGCCAGAGCTACAATAGTAAAAAGTGTATTTCATACTTTTAATCCTTGGGGTGTCAGTGGGGTAATTGTTATTGAGGAATCTCATTTAACCATTCATACATGGCCAGAATACAAATATGCCGCTGTTGATTTATTTACCTGTGGAGATATACTAGACCCTTTAGCAGCTTTCACTATTTTAGAAATAAAATTAAAAGCAGAAAGATTTGATTTAAAAAAGATGGCCAGAGGTTCTTTAAAAGAAATTTTTAAAAGATAAAAAAACAACCTGAAACCGTTTAAGGCTTCAGGTTATTTTTTTCCCCAGATTTTTTAATTAATTATTCTTCTACAACTTCTTCTTCTAGATCCATTTCATTGTATCTAGCTATAACTGAATCAGTTATTTCTTTTCTTAATTCAGGAGTGATTGGATGAGCTATATCTTTGTATTCACCATCAGGCATCTTTCTTGATGGCATAGCTACAAACATCCCCTTTTGACCATCGATTATCTTTAGACCATGGATAACAAAACATTCATCGAATGTTACATCAGCATAAGCCTTCAATTTCAATTCATTCTCATTTTTTACTGCCCTTAGTCTAACGTCTGTGATTTTCATAATTAATGCACCTTCCCTTATTTTAGTATCATCTATAAAGAACTGCAAAGATGTACTTCACAGTTTTTAAAATGCTCTTTTAATATTTTATATATATTTTCTTTCTCATTTTTGTCAGCGAAAGTATAATATGCACTTCCACTTCCTGACATAAAGAATTTCATATTACTTAAAGCTGCTAATCTTTTTCTGAAATCTATTATGTTTTTATCTTCAAGTAAAAGACCCTGTTCTAAATGATTTTCTATATTATTTTCCACTGTAGACAGGCTGTTTTCCTTTAGTCCCAGAACTATTCTATCTATATCAGCATCTTTTTTATTATTGAGCATATACATATTTTTATATGCTTTTCCTGTAGAAACTCCAAAATCTGGTTTTATAACTATCAACGCACTGTCCAGATTGTTTTCTATTATTTCAATACTTTCTCCTATACCTCTAACTCTGGCAGATTTATTTATCAGAAAGAATGGAATATCTGCTCCTACACTCTTTCCTATATCTATCATTTTTTCCATAGAGAAATACTTTCCATGAAAATCATTCAGCAGTTTAAGCAGGAATGCTCCATTGGAACTTCCTCCCCCAAGCCCAGCCTGATGTGGTATTCTTTTTTTAAGATACACATATACTTTTCTTCTTTCCAGATTACTTTCATTATAAAATCTGTCATATATCTTATACAAGATATTTTCTTTTCCTGTTGGTATAGACTTCTTGTTAGTTTTAATAGTTAATGTTCCACTTATATCTTCTATTTCTCCAGTCATAGTATCACTTAAGCTGATAGGCACCATTACCATATCTAGAAGATGATAGCCGTCTTCACGCCTGCCTGTCACATTTAAACCTATATTTATCTTTCCGTTGGAATTCAAAGAAAATTTCACTAGAAAATATCCTCCTCACTATCCAGATCTATTTTTATACCTCTGCTGTCTAGAACTTTTATAAGTTCAGAAGTTTTTTCCTTAGCTACATTTCCAGCAGGAACTTCCAGTATTTCAAATTTAAAATATTTATTGAAATATTCCAATTCAAGAATCTGTCCTACTTTTACCTCTGTTCCAGCTTTTGCTACTTTACCATTTAATTTAGCTTTTCCACCATCTACTACTACTTTTGCAATAGGTCTTCTTTTAATTATTCTGCTTACTTTTAAAAATTTATCCAATCTCATATATTATGTTCAAACCTCCTGTTCTTATTAATTATATATACTATATTTTTTGCATATGTCAATGTTTATTTTTTGCTTCATTCCAAAATTTTTCCATTGTATCTAATGAAGAAGTCGTTAAATCGCAGTGCTTTTCTACATACCTAAACCTTGTATCAAATTTTTTTATTGTCTTCTCCAAAGCATCTGTTGAATTTATTTTTAAAAATCTTGAAAGATTTACTATAGAAAAAAGTAAATCTCCAAGCTCCTCTTTCATATTTTCATCATCATTATTGCTGATAGCCTGTTTCAGCTCTTCCAGCTCCTCTTCCACCTTGGCTATAACATCTTTAGTGTCAGTCCAATCAAATCCTACCTTAGCAGCTTTTTTCTGTATTTTTTCCGCCTTAGCAAGTGATGGAAGATATATAGGAACACCATCTAATGCTGATTCTCTCTTTTCATGAATCTTCTCTGTTTTTTTGATTTCTTCCCAATTTACAAGTACTTCATCTGAAGTTATAGAATCATCTTTTTCTTTGAATACATGAGGGTGTCTTCTTATCATCTTTTCATTTATCCCTCTTGCTACATCTTCTATTGAAAATTTTCCCTCATCTTCACATATATCAGCCTGAAATACCACATTCATCAGAAGATCTCCCAGTTCACCTTTCAGTTCCTCTCCACCTTCATCCATAGCTTCCAGCACCTCGCAAGTTTCTTCCATAAGGCATGGTTTAAGAGTTTCAAGGGTTTGTTCCCTGTCCCATGGGCATCCCCCTTCTCCCCTCAATCTCTTTATTATTTCTACAAGTCTGTCAAATTCTTTCATTTACTACATCACTCCCTCATACTCATTAAAAAATCTGTTGATATTCCCTCTGTAGAATACCCCTTCCTCTCTATTGAGATATTTCAGATTTCCCATTGTCATCATTTGAGATATTTTTTCTATATTTACTTTTTCATTTAGAAATCTTACAAAGAATCCGTTTTTTTCCTGTCTGATTACAGAAATTCCAAGTTCTCTAGCTTTAATCTTAACTCCTATATAGTAGAAAAGATTTACTACCTCTCTTGGAGGATTTCCAAATCTATCTCTTACTTCAGACTCAAGTTCTTTTAATTCTTCCTGAGTTTTTAGTTCAGCTGCTCTTCTATAGATTACTATTTTTTCATCTTTTTCTATATAGTCATCGGGAATAAATGCTGGCATATCTATTTTTATCTCCATTTCCATCTCTTCTTCTGGAGCATTTCCTTTGATACGCTGTATCTCTTCATTCAGCATTTTTATATACAAATTATATCCAAAAGTCTCAAGAGCTCCATGCTGCTTATCTCCAAGTATCTCTCCTGCTCCTCTTATTCTCATATCTTCAAGAGAAAGCTGGAATCCTCCTCCTGAATCTCCAAGATTTTTGATGGATTCCTCTCTTTCCTTAGCTTTCTTAGTCTGATGCTCCTTAGTGAGAAGATAACAGTATCCCTTTCTTCTTCCTCTTCCTATACGTCCTCTCAGCTGGTATATTTGAGATAATCCCAGTTTTTCCACTCCATCTATTATCATAGTATTTGCATTTTCTATATCTATACCATTTTCAATTATAGTAGTAGAAACAAGCATATCTATATCTCCATTTTCAAAATCTTTTATCTTATTTTTTATTTCCTTTGGAAGCATCTGCCCATGTATATAGTCCAATTTCAGATAATTTGGAAGAAGCTTTCTAAGTTCATTGGTTTTACTTTCTATATTTTTTACAGAATTGAATATGTAGAAAACCTGACCTTCTCTGGCTATCTCACTCATAATTATCTCTTTTAGTTTTTTATCATCTTTATCTATAAACATTGTTTCGATAGGCTTTCTTCCTTCTGGAGGAGTATCTATTACAGAAAGATCTCTTATTCCCAAAAGTGAAAGATTCAATGTTCTTGGAATAGGTGTAGCAGTAAGGGTTATCATATCTATTTTATTTTTCAGTTTTTTCAGCTGTTCTTTAGCTTTCACACCAAATTTTTGTTCCTCATCTATTACTACAAGACCTAAATCTTTAAATTTTACATCTGATGAAAGTATTCTGTGAGTCCCTATGACTATATCAATAGTCCCTGCTGATATTTTTTTAAGTACCTCTTTCTGCTCTTTTTCACTTTTTAATCTGCTCAATATTTCAATAGTTACAGGATAGTTTTTAAATCTTTCTGTAAATCTCTCATAATGCTGTTGTGCAAGCACTGTTGTAGGAACCATTACAACTACCTGTTTTCCATCTATAGAAGCTTTAAAAGCTGCTCTCAAAGCTATCTCTGTCTTACCATATCCCACATCTCCACAGACTACTCTATCCATTATTCTATCTGATTCCATATCTCTTTTTACATCTTCTATAGCTTTTAACTGAGAAGCTGTTTCTTTATATGGAAAGCTTTCTTCAAATTCCTCCTGCCATACTGTATCATGAGAAAAAGCATACCCCTTTTCAAAAGCTCTCTTTGCCTGTATCTCAATGATTTCTTTAGCAAAAGCCACCATTTCCTCTTCCAGCTTCTGTCTTTTTCTTTTAAATCCTCTTCTCCCTAACTGGTATATATCAGGTATTACTCCAGGAGTAGATACATATTTTTCAATTTTATTTATTCCTTCAACAGGAACAAAAAGTTTATCTTCATCAGCATACTTTATCTTTAAATAATCCTGTCCATTCATAGTTTCTATCCCTTGATAGATACCTACTCCATAATTTTCATGAATTATAAAGTCATTTTCTCTGATTTGAGATACATCTTTATATTTTAAATTTACCTTTTCCCTTGCTTCTCTCTTTACTTTGATTCCTTTTAGTTCTCTGTCAGTGAGTATAAGCCTGTCTTTTTCTCTATATCCTTCATAATGAGGATATCTCTCTATCTCAATATTATAGTTTTCAAATATCTCCTTATATCTCTTTTCCTCTTCTGACATCAAAAGTATATTTTCTTTCTGGCTCAATTTTTTTATATAATCATAATCCTCAAATTTCTTTATTTCTTCTTCTGAGAATCTTTTTATTTCTACTTCCTCACCAGTTTCCAACAGTTCCTCAAATCTTCCTCGAAACTTTTCTTCCTCTTCCCTCTCTCTGAGTATATTTTCCTCTAATTTATATCTCAACAATTCATTATTTTCAAAATATATCTTCAATCCTTTAATTTTACTCTTTTTAACCAAATCAAAAAAAGATATTTTTCCATCTTTATTATTGTTTATATACACATTGATATTATCAAGTGTTTCTATACTCTTCTGACTTTCAAGATCAAAATATGTTATTCTCTCTATCTCATCTCCAAAAAATTCAACTCTTACAGGATAATCTCCATCACTTGAAAAGATATCCAAAATATCCCCTCTTACGCTATACTGCATTCTTTTTTCAATCATATATGCTTTATCAAATTTATTTTTTATAAGATCTTCCTGTATTTTACCTATGCTCATTTCCTTTCCCTTTACAAAAGAAAGCTTGTCTCCTTCCAATGCATAATCTCTGAGAAATGCTTCTAAAGATATGAGTATGGCAAATTTATTTGGGGATTTTAAAAGTTTAAGCAAGTCATAGTTAAGTTTTTCAAACTCTTCATTTTCATAACTGCTTTCAATTTTTAAAATTTTTCCATCATAAAAATCACTGAGGGTATTGTAATAATCCTCAATGTTCTTGTTGGATGAGCATAGATATACTATGTTTCCTTTTATATCTTTGAGCAGGAAAGGTATCCTTCCTCTATATTCTGTTATCATGACTCACTCCATAAATTTATTTTTTCATGTATATATTTTACTCTGTATTTTCAACTTTTCATAGTGAAAAAATATTTCTGTTTAAATATTTTGAAAAATACTCTTTTCCATATGTATATGTTCAATAATAAATTATCTTTTAACCAATTTTCACTATCTCCCAAACTAACCATATATATTTATTTTTTTCCTTTACAAATGGAAAAAAACATAATATAATCAAACAATAAAAAATATTTATTCATTTTTATCTAAAAAGAAATTTTTTTTTTAAAATTATATTAAAATAATAAAGGGGGAAACAACTATGAACAAAAAACTACTTGCTCTGCTCACAATGGCAGTCCTCACAGTATCAAGCTTTACTCTTCAAGCAAAAGAAACAAAACTTGTGGTAGCACAAAACTCAGATGCAAAAAGTCTGAATCCTCAAGTTTCAAATGACATTCCTACTCATAGAGTAAATATAAATATCTATGATAGACTTATTGAAAAAGACAAAGATATGAATTTGGTACCTGGATTGGCTGAAAGCTGGGAACAGGTAGACCCTCTTACTCTTGTACTAAAAATAAGAAAAGGGGTTAAATTCCATAATGGAGATCCTCTTACAGTTGGAGATGTAGTATTTAGTTTAAAACAGGCTACAGAAGCTCCTTCTTTAATGGCATATTTTGGTGACCTTGATAAAATAGAAGCTGTAGATGAAAATACGGTTAAAATAACAACTAAAGTTCCTTATGGACCTCTTGTTAACTACTTAGCCCATGTAGGTGCTGGTATAATGAGTGAAAAAGCTGTAAAGGCTGGTGGAAACGACTATGGACAGCATCCAGTAGGAACTGGACCATTTATGTTTGTATCTTGGACTTCTGCAGACAGAATAGTTCTAAAAGCTAATCCTGATTATTATAAAGGAAAACCTGGAGTTGACTCATTGACATTCAGAGTTATTCCAGAAGGAACAAACAGAACAATAGCTCTTGAAACTGGGGAAGCTGATATTGCTTATGATATAGATCCTATTGATATGGATATGGTAAAAAACAATCCTAAATTAAAAGCAGACCAGAATTCTGCTATGAGTATGACATATCTTGGGTTCAATACTCAAAGACCTCCTTTTGATAAAAAAGAAGTTAGACAGGCTATAGCTTATGCTGCTGATGTTGACAGTATCATAGATGCTGTTTTCTTAAAAGCTGCTAAAAAAGCTAATTCTCCTGTATCTCCTAATGTATTTGGATACAATAAAGATGCTAAACTTTATACTCAAAATATAGCTAAAGCAAAAGAATTATTGACTAAAGCTGGATATCCTAATGGATTTAAAGCTAGAATATGGACAAATGATAAAAGTGTAAGAAAAGATACTGCAGTTATCCTTCAAGATCAACTTAAACAAATAGGCATAGATGTACAGATTGAAGTTCTTGAATGGGGTTCTTATTTAGACAGAGTTGCTAAAGGGGAACATGATATGTTTATACTTGGATGGTCTTCTAGTGCTGACTCTGACTCAGCTATGTATGCTTTATTCCACTCTAAAAACTTAGGTGGAGCTGGAAATAGAACTTTCTATAAAAATCCAAAAGTTGATGAACTTCTTGATAAAGCAAGAGAAAGTACAGTTCCAGAAGATAGAATTAAATACTATAAAGAAATTCAAGATATAATTCAGGAAGATCTTCCTATGTTCTCACTTGTTTATCCTGATGAAATTACAGGAATGCAGAAAAATATAGAGGGATTTGTTTTCCATCCAGAAGGAACACACTATCTTGCACCAATTACAAAAAAATAATATAAATTAAAAATAAACAGCTGTCAAATTAACTTTGATGGCTGTTTTTATATTAAAAAAACTTTTTATATAAACCCCGCAGGGTTGAGGCTTAGTTTAGTAAACTAAGAAGCAAATCACCAAAACAGCAACGATTAAAAGGATAATTATTAAAGTACCCCCTTCAATCTTATTGTTATCAAAATGAAACTCCAGTTTAAACATACTAAACCTCCTTAAATGAATGTAATTTATCTACTATCAATAAGAAACGCTAATTACTTATTGATATGAAAAAGGCTTTCACATAGTGAAAGCCTATCTCATAGCGTTTTTTATTACATTCATTTAAGTACCCTTTCAGGTATCTTTATTATACCACATTTTCTTAAAAAGTCAATTTCATGCTTTTTTACTCTCTCTAAATTAAATTTCTATCACATATTCATCATCTATCAATATATAATCACAATCATATTTTTGACACATTTCAAAATTTTTAATATTTTCTTCTATCATCATTTCCTTTGTACAAAATGAATCATTAGCTCTTTTTTCAATAATATTTGCATAGCCTTTTATTTTAGAGAAATTTTTTTGAATATATTTTTCTGTCATAATAAGACAAAAGTATCTCATATGTTCCAAATATTTTTCCTCAAAATCTTTCTTCCAATCAAATGGTATATAACATCCTTCTACTATAAGATTTTGTTTGTTTTCAACTGCTGTCTTTATCATTTCTCTAACAACAGGCCACAAATAAGCAGTTAGTTCATTATCATCATTTGGAGTAAGAGCTGTTTTCCCACTCCTTATCAATCCCATTTTTAAGTGGTCAATGGATAAGTATGGAAACTTATATTTTTCTAATAACTTTTGTGCCATAAGTGTTTTTCCAGTATGTGAGCTTCCTGCAATCAATATAATCATAATTTATTCTCCCTCATTATATAAAAAAGAGAATAGCTAAAAACTCTTTTTTACTTAATTTAGTAGCCATTCTCTCTATAATTTAAAATGTTTTATTCTAGTATTATTATACTTTTTCTAATTTAGATAAATTTCCAGCCTGTATATACTCCAAGCTTTCAGCAATTTTCTCTTCTGGCCAGTTCCACCATTTCATTTTAAGTAATTTATCTATTATATCATCTGAAAATCGTTTTTTTATTATTCTGGCAGGACTTCCTCCAACAATTGTATAAGGTGGTACATCTTTAGTTACAACTGCTCTTGTTCCTATAATAGCCCCATCTCCAATAGTTACCCCTGATAATATCACAGCTTCATAGCCAATCCATACATCATTTCCAATTATAATATTTCCTTTGTTATCCCATGAATCTCTTACATTTATTTTATGTCCCCATTCTTCACCAAATAATGGAAAAGTATAAGTAGATAAAGAATGCAGTGTATGATTGCCACAGTTCATTAAGAATTTAGCTCCGCAGGCAATGGAACAAAATTTTCCAATGATAAGTTTATCTTTATTTATTGGATAATGATACAGCACATTATTTTTTTGAAACTCAGTTGGATCATTGTAAAAATCATTATAAATTGTGTAATCTCCAATTTGAATATTGGAATTTGTAATTACATTTTTTAAATATACTATCTGTTTATCATTTGTTCTTGGATATATTTTATCTACATCTGGAATAGTCATCACAATCTCCTTTTAAAATTTGATCTATTTTAAAACTACTCCAGAAAAAACAATGCAAAGCTTCATTTTTTCACCTCCATTAAAGTAACAGAGAATTTTTTATTAATATGTATATACATAATAATAATATATTTATTTTTATTTTTATTTTAAATACCCAACTAAAAGGGCTATATCATTTCCTGTAACGCCACTTATTCTAGAAGCCTCTCCTATTGAAAGTGGTTTTATTTCTTCCAGTCCACATCTAGCTATATTAGATATTCCTTTTACTTCAGAGAAATCAAAATCAACAGGTATTTTTACTTCCTCAAGTCTTTTAAATTTCTCGATTTGCTCATTTTCCCTTTGAATAAATATCTCATATTTTATTATTGTTTCTATCTGATTTTTTATAAATCCAGGATAATCATTTATCTCTGTTATATCTTTTAAGCTGTCATAAGTTACCTCTTTTATTTTTAAAAGATCTCCTATTTTGACACCTTTAGTAAGTTTCTGATCTGATCCAAGTTTTTCAAGAAGTACATTAGCCTGTACCATTGGTACACTTATCTCTTTTAATCTTGCTATTTCATCATTTACTATTTTTATAGAATTTTCTAGGTAATCAAGTTTTTCAGAAGATAGAATTCCTATCTCCTTAGCCTTTGTAAAAAGCCTCATAAAAGCATTATCAAACCTAAGAGTTAATCTATATTCAGATCTTGATGGAAGGACTCTATAAGGCTCTGGTGTCTTCTTGTGAATTATATCATCTATAAGTACACCTATATATCCTTCACTTCTGTCAATAATAACTGGTTCCTTTCCATCTACCTTTCTGGCAGCATTTACTCCAGCTATAAATCCCTGACATGCAGCCTCTTCATAACCAGATGTTCCATTTATCTGACCTGCAAAGTAAAGCCCCTCTACTTTTTTGCACTCCAGACTTGGATAAAGCTGAGCTGCAGGAGCATAATCATACTCTACTGCATAACCATATCTCATTATCCTTGCATTTTCCAGTCCTGCTATAGTTCTCATCATAGCTTCCTGAGCAAATGGAGGCATTGCAGTAGTAAGTCCATTTACATATACTTCCTCTGATTCTGCTGATTCCAGTTCCAAAAATATCTGATGATTAGATTTATCTGGAAAGTTTATTACTTTTCTATCTAGTGATGGACAGTGTCTAGGTCCATGAGTTTTTATTATTCCGCTTACTATTGGTGAATACTGCAGCATTTCTTTTGCTACTTCTATTGTTTTTTCTGTAGTATAAGTTAACCATGTAGGAACTACACTATTTCTATCTTTATTAGTAAATATAGAGAAATACCTTGGGTGTTCCTCCCCTTTTAATTCCTTCATTTTACTAAAATCTATGCTTCTTTTATCAAGCCTTGGAGGTGTAGCAGTCTGATATCTTTCAATATTTATTCCATGCTCTCTTAAACTATCAGAAAGTTTTTCAGCTGAGTTTTCTCCCTGTCTTCCAGCAGAATAAGCCACATCCCCTATTACTATTTTTCCCTTTAAAAATGTACCAGTAGCCAGAACTACACATTCAGCATAATATTTTATTCCAAGTCTTGTTATTATTCCTTTTATTTTTCCATCTTCAACTATAATTTCATCTACACAATCCTGAATTATTTCAAGATTATCTGTATGTTCAAGAATTTTTCTCATCTCTGTTCTATAGAGATATTTATCAGCCTGTCCTCTTGTTATTCTTGCAGCTGGTCCTTTGCTTTCATTCAGATGCTTCAACTGGAGATTAAATTTATCAGTGTGTCTTCCCATCTCTCCACCAAGTATATCCATTTCAGCAACAAGATTGCTTTTTCCTGGTCCTCCTATTGAAGGGTTGCATGACATCATAGCAATAGTATCAAGATATAGAGTAAACATAGCTGTTTTCTTTCCAAGTCTTGCTGCTGCCAGACTTGCTTCTACTCCACCATGCCCTCCTCCTACTACTATCACTTCATATTGTTTCATTCCCATTTTTTGTTTCCTCCAAATCTTAGGTATTAAAAGTAAGAAGAGAGTGACTAATTTTAAGCCACTCTCATTTATTATTTCCCTACACAGAAATTACTGAATATGTGATCCAGCAGATCTTCACTCGATATCTCTCCTGTTACTTCAGATAATGAATCCAAAGCTCCTTTGATATCAACTGCCATTAGATCCATAGGAAGTCCATTCTCTATAGTTTCAAATATATTTTCAATAGACTGCTTTGTTTTTTCCAGGGCAGACTTATGTCTTATATTTGTTATTGTCACCTTTTGAGAACTGTCTTCTACATTTTCTTCAATGATATGGTTATATATTTCTTCTTCCATCTCATCTATTCCTTGATTTTTTATAGCTGATATTTCCAGCCATTTATTTATCTTAGTCAAAGGTGAAAGATCTATATCTTCTCTTATATCTATCTTGTTCAGTATCCCTATAACTTTTTCAGCTTTTATAGCTTCATGTATTCTCATATCTTCCTCGTCTAAGACTCTTGAACCATCTACTACAAATAGTATCAGATCAGCACTTTCAATAAGTTGTTTAGATTTTTCTACTCCGATATTTTCTACAAGGTCATCTGTTTTTCTGATACCAGCAGTATCTACCAATACAAGAGGTATCCCTTTCAGGTTCACCACTTCTTCTATTACATCCCTTGTAGTTCCAGCTACATGAGTTACTATAGCTCTCTCCTCTTTCAATACAGAGTTGAGTATGCTTGATTTACCAACATTAGGTTTTCCAACTATTGCAGTTTTTATACCCTCTTTTATCATTTTTCCCTTATCATATGACTTGATAAGAATATCTGTAGTATCCATTACCTCTCTCAAATTACCTACAAGGTTTTCTGGAAGAGGATCATCTATCCCCTCTTCTGGGTAATCAAGTACCACATTTATGTGAGCAGCAACATCTAGCACTAGTTTTTTCAAATGTCCAATCTGCTCTTTTAAATCTCCTCTCAATTGATCCAATGAGAGAGATACTGATTTTTCTGTTTTTCCATGAATTATATCCATTACTGCTTCTGCCTGTGTCAGATCCAGTCTTCCATTTAAAAAAGCTCTTCTAGTGAATTCTCCACTTTCTGAAATTCTTGCACCATTTTTCAATACTGTTTCCAGTACTTTTTCAGTGATGACAAAACCTCCATGACAGTTTATTTCCACTATATCTTCTTTTGTATATGTATTTGGAGCCTTCATTATTGAAACAAGAACTTCATCTACTAAATTTTCTCCGTCATAAAGATGTCCATAATTTATACTAAAATTTCTCAAATCTTCAACATTTTTTTTAGATTTTGGTTTAAATATTTTCCCAAGTATTTCTAAAGCATGATTTCCTGAGATTCTAACTATTCCTATACCACCTTCACCACGTGGAGTAGAAATAGCTGCTATTGTATCGAAAAGCATGGTTCCTCCCTATTTTTTTCTCTTGATAACTATATATCTCTTAGGGTCTCTACCTTCACTGAATGTATCCAGTTCTGGATATTTATTTACAACTTCATGTATTACTTTTCTTTCTCTAGGAGGCATTGGATTAAGTCTTACAGCTTTATTAGTTTTCAATGCTTTTTCAGCCATTTTCTTACCTAATTCTCTTAAAGTCTGATTTCTTTTTTCTTTAAATCCTTCTACATCCACTTCTATTCTGTATTCTTTTAATAGAGAGTTCAATAGATACTCAAAACTATTTAAAGTCTTTCCTTTTTTTCCTATTATTATCCCATTATCTTCTCCATAAAGATTAACAAGATAGGTTCTGTCATGGACTTTATTTACATCTACACGAAGGTTAAGCCCTATATATTCAAGAAGCTCTTTTGCTTTAGCTTCCACAAGGTCACTTGCATCCACTGCTTCTTCCAATTTTTCTTTTACTATTTCTTTATGCTGCTTCTCTTTAACTTCTGATTTTTCTTTATATTCTTTGTGCTCTTTATGTTCTTTAATTTCTTTTTTCTTATGTTCTTTTATTTCCTGCTTAACCTCTTTTTTAGGTTCAGGTTTTACTATTTCTTTTTTTAATTCTTTATCTATTTCTATTTCATAAATACCTTCTCTATTAAATAATCCTAGAAAAGATAGGCTTTTCTGTTTTTCTTTTACTCTTACTACATGTTCTGGTGATGCTTCTAATATTTTTAAAGCTCTAGTTATAGCTTGTTCCTTATTCATGGCTTTGATTTCTATAACATTACTCATAAATTACTCTCCTCTTTTCATAATCAGATACTGCTGAATAACTCCTGCCAAACTTGATGTTAACCAATAAATTTGTAATCCAGCTGGCATTTTATAAGAGATAAATACCATCATGATAGGGAACATATACATCATATTTTTCATTTGAGGATTATCTGATGATCCCATCACTTTCTGCTGTACAAATGACACTACTCCGTTTAATACTGGAAGGATATAGAAAGGATCTGGTTTAACAAGTTCCATCCATAGGAATGTTGAATCTTGAGGTACAATTCCCCCTCTTAATACTCCAAACAATGCCCATAATATTGGTAATTGAACCAATAGAGGCAGACATCCACCAGCTGGGTTAACTTTATGCTGCTGATAAAGCTCCATTGTTTTCTGGTTAAGCATTTTAGGATCACCTTTATACTTTTCTTTCAATTTATCCAATTCAGGTTGTAACTTCTTCATACTTTTCATAGACTTATCTTGTTTTAAAGTCAATGGAAGAAGTATTATTTTCATTAAAATAGTTACTCCAATAATAGCAAGTCCAAAATTCCCTGTAAGATTGTGCATAAAAACCAGCATAGCTTCTATGACACCTTTTAATAATCCATAAATACCACTAATATATTTCATTTATCCTCCCGAAATTTTTTCTTTTCTCTCTTTTCAGGTACAGGGTCAAACCCTCCTGGGTTAAAGGGGTGACACTTTATTATCCTTTTAATTCCCAGATATACACCTTTAACAACACCAAATCTCTCAACAGCCTCATATGTGTAGGCTGAACAAGTAGGAATAAACCTGCAGTTTTTTCCTAAAAATATTGATATATACTTTTGGTAGAATTTTATCATACAAAGTATAATTTTTTTCATATTTAACTTTCCTGACTTTTAAAAAGTCTGCTGCTCTTCATTACTTTCATGAGATCTTTTTCCATATCCTGATACTTGAGAGTTTTCACTTTCTCTCCAGCTGTCCTCTTGGCTACGAAAATGATATCATATCCGTCCTTGAGCTGATCTTCAAATTTACGATAATACTCCCTAAATAATCTTTTAAGCCTATTCCGACAAACCGCATTTCCAGTTTTTTTACTTACAACGAAACCGCATCTCTTCAAATTTTCTTCATTCTTTTTAAAAAAAATAAGAGAGTAATAACCAAAACTTTTTCTTCCAGAATTGTAGATTATTTGAAACTCTCTGTCTTTTTTTAAATTATTCATAGTATTAAAACTCCCGATAATTTTGAATTATTATTTCACGATAACTATCTCTTGTAAAAACCCGGTGGTTTAAAACACCGGGTTCTATGCTGATAATACTTGTCTTCCTCTAGCTCTTCTTCTTTTTAAAACTTTTCTTCCATTTTTAGTAGCCATTCTAGCTCTGAACCCATGATCTTTCTTTCTTTTAGCTTGATTAGGTTGGAATGTTCTTTTCATTTTTTCACCTCCAAAAAAATTCTATATTTCAGATAGTAATTTTAAAGGAAAATTCTTGTTTTGTCAAGTGATTATTAGAAAATTTAATAAATTTCTACAGAATTTTTTCAAAAAAACTATAATTTTTTTTATTATTGCTTATATACATATATAAGAAAATCAGTTATTTTAGATATTTACAGTTAAATTTTTATATAAGATTTTCTAAATTATTTTCTTTTCAAAAAAAATAAAGAGACCAACCAAAAAAAATATTAGTTGTTATATTGTTTTTTTGTTTAATGTAATGACCAATATAAAAATTGGTCTATCAAAAAACCATTGATATCATTGAAGAAATATTCAAAAAAGATATGTATTTTATTTTTATTGATATACACATCATATATCTTAGTAAATTCAAGGATTGGAAAAAATAAAAATCTTGAGACTCCTCAAAAAAACTAGAAAGAAAAATATCAAAAAATATTATTATCAATATACACATTAGGTAAACCAGTATTTTCAATGAATTAAAAAAAATATTATTATCCATATACATTTTTAATCTTTATTTTATTTGAATTTTATGTTAAAATAAAATTCTGTTGTTTATTATTGAGTATATACAAAAGATCAAAACCTTGATTCTTAAGGGATTATAAAGAATTGGAAAAACACTTCTTTTTTAGAGTATATGTTAAAAATCCTTAAAAATCAAGAGCTTATATTTATACAAATTTAATATACTTATGATATAAAAAATATTATTGTGGATATACATAAAAAATGTTATATTATTCATTATATACATTTTATTAGGAGTATGCCTTATACATTTACTTACGACTTAGAGGGGAGAATAATTTATGAAAAAAGATGACTCTGCAGATAATAATTTTGAAATTTTAGATAGTTTCAAGATATCACAAAGTGGATCACTAGTAGAAGATATAAGGAATGTTGAAATAAAACTTAATACAGTTCCTGATATAGAAGTGAGAGAAGTGGTTATCAAAGAAACAGGAAATTTCTTAAATCTTAAAGAGAATATTATTAATATTCCTGTTGAAATGATTGTATTTCCTTTCTTTACTCCACAAAAACAAAATAAAAGGGTAAATTTTCAATATTCATTTGAAGATCTGGGAGTTACAATGTATTGTACTCTTGTAGCAAAAGATAATGCTGACAAAGTTTTCCAGCCTTCAACATTTGAAGAAAAAATATATACATATCTTATTTCAATGTATGAGATAAAAAAAGAGCTAGAGGATTCAGATGAATATATAGAGTTTGAAATTTCAGATTTTATAGTAAGCTTCCTTGGAAATAAAATGAATAGAACTTACTACTCAAAAGTAGAACAAGCTTTGAAAAATTTAAAAAATACAGAGTATCAATTTATCGTTTCTAATCATACAAAGCTTGGAAAATATAAATTTGAAGATGAGGAATTTAAACTTCTAACATATCAAAAACTTAAAAAAGGAAAAAAAATATATTATAGAGTTACTTTGAATAAAAATATAAGACAGAAGATAAAAGATAAAAGATATATAAAATACAATTCTAAATCACTTCTTGAAATATTGACAAAGGATCCTATTGCAGGAAGAATATATAAATACATAAGTAAAATAAGATATGAAAGTATGGATGGAAGAATAAATCTTAGAACTCTTGCAGCAATAATCCCTTTGAAAACAGAACAGGTCACTGAAAGAGTAAATAAAAATGGTGAAATAAAACAATATATCCTATGCAGAGTTAAGCAAGTATTGAAAAGAATAGAAAAAGCTTTTGATGTACTTGTAGAGATGGGATATATTATTAAATATAATTCAGACTACATAAAAGAAGAGGACAATTACTATATTAACTACATTTTCAATAAAGAGAAAGATGGAGAATGTCATGTATCTTCTTTCCTTGAAAATAAAAGTGCAAAGGATATGGGAAGAAAAAGACCAACAGCAATTGCAGCTAAAAATAATTTAGACATAGAAGATGCTGAAGTGGTTGAATATGGTTCAAAAGAAAAAATATCTAAACCAGAGATTAAACATAAAGAACCAGCTATAGAGTTTCCAGGAGATATAATGGAAAAGGTGCAAAAAGCTAAAAGAAACATCTATGTACAGAGGGCGTGGGACAGAAGAACTGACAATAAAATAAAGAAAATATGCAGAGAAGAGGGAGAAACAACAGCAAAAGAAGTTCTTTCTATACTGTATAAAAATCTTAATGGAAATATAAAAACAACTCTTGTACAATATATTAATGGGATACTTAAAAATATTTCTGCTGATGAAAGCAGTAGTAACAAACAGAATCTTACTCTTTTCAATAACATAGTAAAAGAAAAAGGATTGAAGAGTAAGAAAAAGATTAATCAAGCTAGAAGAAGTGTTAAAAAACCTGTTATAAGCAGTATTAAAGATATAATAAATGATACTGATATACCAAAGGATTTAATGGCTGAATATAATAACTATGATGAATTTGAAAAATTAAAGATAGAGGAAAAAGCATTGAAAATATGTTCACAGGAAGAGGGAATAGATGTTAATTTTCTTCTTACTATGAAATCAAAATCTAAGAATATATACTTAAATACTATAAAAAGATATATTGAAAGAGTAATAAAAGATGAATAATTAAAAATAAGCTGATCAGAATGTTTTGAAGATATATTTTTGATCAGTTTTTTTATTAAAATATTTATTTTTATTATTATTCATATACATATTTTTGAAATATAAAAACTATTAAAATATCAAAAAATATGGTATTATATATAGTGGCATCGTATTGCTTGAGTATAATTTTTTAAGGGGGAAAAATGGAAGAAGTAAAAATATCTACTGAATTTATTAAACTGGATCAATTTTTAAAGTGGACTGGGATATGTGATACTGGAGTAGATGCTAAATTTTTTATAACTGAGGGAAATGTAAAAGTTAATGGAGAATTAGAGATAAGAAGAGGTAAAAAACTTTACCCAGGTGATAAAGTTGAAGCTGAGGGAAGAGTTTTCATAGTAAAATAATTATGAGATATTGATTGGCCTGAGGTGAAAGGGTTGGAAATACTAGAGATAAATTATGTAAATTTTAGAAATCTTCAAGATGGAAATGTAAAATTTTTTCCTAAACTTAATCTTTTTTATGGAAAAAATGGTCAAGGAAAGACTAGTCTCCTGGAAGCATTGTATTTCAATTCTACAGGTAAGAGCTTCAGAACCAGTAAAAGCAATGAAATGATGAAGTATGGACATAAACGAACAGGTGTTTATATAGTTTATAAAGATAATATAGGGGAAAAGACCCTTACTGTAAAATTTAATAATGAAGATAAAAAAGAATATAGCTACAATGGGAAGAGAGTACAGTATGATGAATTTTATGGAAAGCTCAATGTAGTGACATATATTCCTGAAGACATAGTACTGATAACAGGATCTCCTTCTGTCAGAAGGAATTTTTTTGATGGGGAGATAGCTCAAACCAGCAATGAATATTTTCAAGAACTGAAAAACTTTAATAAGATATTGAAAATAAGAAATAAATATTTAAAAGAAAAAAAGCATAAAGAGCCTGAATTTGCTATATATCAAGATGAATTTGTAAAATATGGAGCTAAAGTTATAGAGAAAAGAATGGAATATGTAAAAAAAATATCTATCATTCTTAATCTAAATTATAGAAAACTTTTTGATGATAAAAAAGAACTGAGTCTTCAATATCAATGCCATCTTGGAAATATGAAAAAGATGACTCTGAAAGAAATAGAAGATGCACTTAGAAAAAGGGTAGAGGAAAAATTAGGTCAGGAATTGAGATATGGTTTTTCACTTTCAGGACCTCAAAAAGATGATTTTTTATTCTTTCTAAACTCTTATGAAGCTAAATCAACAGCTTCTCAAGGAGAAAAAAAATCAATTATTTTTTCTTTGAAGCTTTCAGAAATAGATATGGTACTGAGAGAGAAAAAAGAGAGTCCAATTCTTATAATTGATGATATATCTTCATATTTTGATTCTAACAGAAAAGATAGTATACTGAACTATCTGGAAAAAAGAAATATACAGGTTTTTATTAGCTCAACAGGAGGACTTGGAATAGACACTAAAAATTTCTATGTGGAAAAAGGTGAAATTAGCTATGATAGAGATAGAGAACATAGGGAGAATGATAGAAAGGGCAATTGAAAAGAGCAGAAGATTAAAAGAGGGTATCCTCAAAGCTCAATGGAAAAATATTGCAGGAAAACTTTCTGAGAAAAGTCAGGTTCTTTACATAAAAGAAAATGTACTTTATACTGCTGTGGAAAACTCATCAGTGCTTCACTTTATGGAGATGAATAAGAAAAAATATATAGAAAAAGTTAATGAAATATTAAATGCAGATATAATAAACGATATGTCATTTCGTATCTCTAAAATAAAAGAAGAAGAGATATATGATGATATGTATATGGATAATAATAATTTATCTGAAGAGAAAGTTTCTGAGGATAAATATTTAAATATAGATTTTAATGAAATGGATATATCTCAAAAAATAGAGCATCTGAAAAAATCTGCTGAAAAAAAGGAGCAGCGTTTATTAGAAGCGGGATATAAAAAATGTCCAGAATGCGGAGCATATTTCAAAGGCACAGAAGATATGTGCAAAATATGCCGAGATAAAAAAGGCAGAGGATGAAGTATGTATATTTATTTAGAAAATGAACTGATAATTTCAGCAAAGGATATTATAAGTATTATTGATTATATACATTTTAAAAGTAATGATAATAAAGAGTTTTATAATAGTGAAATAAAAATTAAAAAAATAATAAATTTAGCTCCAGAAGAGGAGAAAAGTGTAGTGATAACTGATGATAAAATATATTTTACATCATATGCATTATCAACTCTGATGAGCCGAGGAAATGAGTATCTTAGAATAAGCGGAGGTAGTAATAGTAATGAGTAGTAATTATCAAGCGGAAAATATTACGGTCCTTGAAGGACTGGAGGCTGTAAGAAAAAGGCCTGGAATGTATATAGGTACCACTTCTGAAAGAGGACTTCACCATCTTGTATGGGAAATAGTAGACAATGCTGTAGACGAAGCTCTTGCAGGATATTGTGATAAGATTATTGTAAACATACTTCCAGACAACATTATAGAAGTAATTGATAATGGAAGAGGAATACCAGTTGGTATCCATCCTAAGTACAATAAATCAGCTCTAGAGATAGTACTTACTGTCTTACATGCAGGAGGAAAATTTGAAAATGACAACTACAAAGTATCTGGAGGACTTCATGGAGTAGGGGTATCAGTAGTAAATGCCCTTTCAGAATGGACAGATGTAACTGTAAAAACTGATGGGAAAATATGGTATCAAAAATATAATAGAGGTATACCAGAAGAGGATGTAAAAGAGATTGGAGTGACAACAGAACATGGGACAGCAGTAAGATTCAAAGCTGACCATGAGATATTTGAAACTCTTATTTATGATTATAATACTTTAAAAAATAGATTAAAAGAGTTGGCTTATTTAAATAAAGGTTTAGAAATACATTTGAGTGACAGTAGAAAAGAACCTTATAAAAAAGAAGAATTTAAATTCGAAGGAGGTATAGTAGATTTCCTTAAAGAGATAACTGAGGAAACTGAAAAACTTATACCTGAGCCAATATATATGTCTGGAGAAGTTGATAATGTAGCTGTAGACATTGCTTTCCTTTATACAGTAAATCAAGCAGAAGTTATATACTCATTTGTAAATAATATCAACACTCATGAGGGAGGAACTCATGTAAGTGGATTCAGAACTGCTCTGACAAGAGTAATAAATGATGTAGGAAAGGCTCAAGGATATCTGAAGGAAAAAGATGGAAAACTTCAAGGAAATGATATCAGAGAAGGAGTTACAGCAATTGTTTCTGTAAAAGTTCCTCAGCCTCAATTTGAAGGGCAGACTAAAACAAAACTTGGTAACTCAGAGGTTACAGGTATAGTATCAACTTTAGTAGGAACTAATCTGAAAATAGTTCTGGAAGATAATCCGAATGATACTAAGATAATAATAGAAAAAATACTTAATTCTAAAAAAGCCAGAGAAGCAGCTCAAAAAGCTAGAGAGCTGGTACTTAGAAAATCGGTTCTGGAAGTTGGATCACTTCCTGGTAAACTTGCTGACTGTTCATCTAAAAATCCAGATGAATGCGAAATTTACATAGTTGAGGGAGATTCAGCAGGAGGATCAGCAAAACAGGGAAGAGATAGATCTCATCAAGCTATACTTCCATTGAGAGGAAAAATACTGAATGTTGAAAAAGCAGGACTTCATAAATCACTTGAAAATAACGAAGTAAGGGCTATGATAACAGCTTTTGGTACAAGTATTGGTGACAGCTTCAATATAGAAAAACTTAGATATGGAAAGATAATACTTATGACAGATGCTGACGTAGACGGTGCTCACATTAGAACATTACTTCTTACTTTTATATACAGATTTATGGTAGATCTTATCTATAATGGAAATGTATATATTGCACAGCCACCTCTATATAAGATAACTACTGGTAAGCAGATAAGATATGCTTATACAGATAAGGAACTTAAAGAGATAACAGAGGTTTTTGAAGGGGATGACAGAAAATATACTCTTCAAAGATATAAAGGGCTGGGAGAGATGAATCCTGAACAGCTATGGGATACTACTATGAACCCTGATACAAGAACACTTCTGCAGGTAACTATAGATGATGCAAGAGCAGCAGATATGCTTTTTGATAAATTAATGGGAGATAAAGTAGATCCTAGAAGAGAATTTATAGAAGAGAATGCAGTATATGTAAAAAATCTTGATATCTAATAATATGTATATGAATAATAATAAAATATTAATATATGAAAAATTTTTAGAATCAAAGAAGAAATGTATATATTCTGCTTTAGAAGCTGAGAAATTTTAGGAGGATTAATAATGTCAAATGTTAATAATAGATATATAGAAGACGAGATGAAAGAATCATATCTCGATTATTCCATGAGTGTAATTGTCAGCAGGGCACTTCCAGATGTAAGAGATGGAATGAAACCAGTTCACAGAAGAATACTTTTTGCCATGAGCGAACTTGGAATGACTTATGATAAAGCATATAAAAAATCTGCCAGAATTGTTGGGGAAGTTCTAGGTAAATACCATCCACATGGAGACTCAGCAGTATATGGAACAATGGTAAGAATGGCTCAGGACTTTAACTACAGATATTTACTTGTAGATGGGCATGGAAACTTTGGATCAATAGATGGGGACTCAGCAGCAGCCATGAGATATACAGAAGCAAGGATGGCTAGAATCAGTAATGAACTTATGGATGATATTGATAAGAATACTATTGATTTCAGAAAGAACTTTGACGATTCATTAGATGAACCAACAGTGCTTCCAGCAAAATTACCAAACTTACTTCTTAATGGAGCAACAGGAATCGCAGTAGGAATGGCTACAAATATTCCTCCTCACAACCTTGGAGAACTTGTAGATGGAATACTTGCTCTTATAGATAATCCAGAACTCACTCCTTTAGATTTAATGGAGTATATAAAAGGACCAGACTTCCCTACTGGAGGGATAATTGATGGTCAAAAAGGTATCAGAGATGCCTATATGACTGGAAGAGGTAAAGTAAGAGTAAGGGGTAAGGTAGAAATAGAAGAACAAAAGAATGGAAAAGCTTCTATTATTATCAGAGAAATTCCATATCAATTGAATAAAGCTACTCTTATAGAAAGAATAGCTGACCTTGTAAAAGATAAAAGAGTAACTGGAATAACAGATTTAAGAGATGAGTCTGACAGACATGGAATCAGAGTAGTTATAGAAGTTAAAAAGGGTGAGGAACCAGAGCTTATATTGAATAAGCTATACAAATATACAGAACTTCAAAATACATTTGGTATAATTATGCTTGCTCTTGTAAATAATGCACCAAGAGTCCTTAACCTTAAAGAGATACTTCATGAATATATTAAACATAGATTTGAAGTAGTAACAAGAAGAACTAGATTTGATTTGGATAAAGCTGAAAAAAGAGCTCATATATTGCAAGGTTATAGAATAGCTCTTGATAATATTGATAGAATAATCGAAATTATCAGAGGATCATCAGATGGAAACCAAGCAAGAGAACTTTTAATAGAAAAATATGCTTTCTCAGATGTTCAAGCTAGAGCTATACTGGATATGAAGCTGCAAAGACTTACAGGTTTGGAAAGAGGAAAGATTGATGCTGAATATGCTGAAATTGAAAAATACATAGCTGAATTAAGAGAAATTCTTTCTGATGATTCTAAGATATATGAAATCATAAAAGAAGAACTTCTTTATTTAAAAGAAAAATACAATGATAAAAGAAGAACTCTTATTGAAAATGAAAGAATGGAAATACTTCCAGAAGACCTTATAAAAGATGAAAATGTGATACTTACTCTTACAAATAAAGGATATGTAAAGAGAATGGAAGTAAGTAAATACAAAGCTCAAAAAAGAGGTGGAAAGGGAGTAGCAAGCCAAAATACTATAGAGGATGATTTTGTTGAAAGTATAGAATCAGCTTCAAACTTAGATACTCTTATGATATTTACAAATCAAGGAAGAGTATTTAATATAAAAGTTTATGAGATTCCAGAGACATCTAAACAGTCAAGAGGAAAACTTATGAGCAATATTATCAGAACAAGAGAAGATGAAAAGATAAGAGCTGTCATCAAAACAAGAGATTTCTCTAAGGAGAATGAAGTTGTATTTGTTACTAAAGAAGGATTGATTAAGAAGACTAATCTAAATGAATTTAAAAATATTAATAATTCTGGATTAAAAGCTATCAAATTAAAAGAAGATGATGATATAATATATGTAGGACTAATAGAGAAGATTGATCAAGAACAAGTATTTATTGCTACAAAACAAGGATATTCTATTAGATTCAACAGTGATAATGTAAGACCTACAGGAAGAGATACTATGGGAGTTAAATCAATAACTCTGAGACCTGGAGATTCAATTGTATCAGCACTTCTAATCAAAGATGAAGAAGGAAGCATTCTTACAGTAACAGAAAATGGATATGGAAAAAGAACAAGAATAGATGAATATCCATTACAGGCAAGATCAGGTAAGGGAGTAATTAATATAAGATGCAATGCTAAAACAGGAGCAGTTGTATCAGTACTTCCAGTAACAGAAGGAGAAGAATTAATGGCTATTACTTCATCTGGTATAGTTATTAGAATGCCTCTTGATACAATTGCACTTTATGGAAGAGCTACTCAAGGTGTAATTATAATGAAAGTTGATGGAACTGAAAAAGTAGTATCAATAACTAGAGTACAATCTGAAGAGGAAGAAATAGATGAAATATCAGAATCTAGTTCTGTAGAAGCAGAAGATAACATAGAAGAAGCAGAAGTAGTAGAAACAAAGGAAGACTAATATTTTAAAAATGGGGTGGTATATATGAGAAAAGCTTTACTATTATTTGGAAATGAAATGGAAAGAGATAATCTTATTGAAAGTGCAGTTTATTTACAAAACAGTTTAGGCTTTAAAATAATGCCTCTTTACATCAAAGATATGTCTAGAGACAAAATAATAGCTGCTTCTACTGATGGAATGATGATGAGTGGAAGATCACCTTTTATAATGCAAGGCTGGGCTGATATGGAGAAACAGGAGATAGAAGATATTGAAAAAGTTCTTAAATTAAAAGGAATTGAATCTGAACTTGAAGTAGATATTGGTCTTGTTCCTGAGATAGTTACAGACAGAATGAAAAGCTGTGATACACTTCTTATTGGAAAAAATGAAGCTATTACTGAAAGAATAGTGAGCATTTTGAAAGGAAATTATAAATCTATAATTTTTATAGGAGAAAAACCTTTGAAAAAAATGGATAAGGTAATTATAGCTAATGATGATGGAGTAAAAATTAATAGAAGCTGTTACCAGTTTACTAATCTCTTCCCAGAAGTTAAGGAATTTACTTCATTTGTAATCAATAAAGAGATTGAAGAAAATCATCTTATAGGTTATCTTGAAGGAAAAGGAAAAACTATAAAACATGAAGTGCTTAATACAGCAGATTATGATGAAGTTCTTGAAAAGATAAATGGATATGATTTCTTTGTAATGGGAAATCTGAGCAGAAGTTATTTCTTTGAAAAGATAATTGGAAAAAATGGTATAAAATTATTAGAAAAGAGTAAAACACCTATATTTATAGGATAGTTTTTAGATAGGAATAGATCATGAAAATATTAGTTATATCAGATTCACATGGAAAACTGGAAAAGTTGATTTCTGTATATGAAAGAGAAAAACCTGACATGGTAATATGTGCTGGGGATTTCAGTGATGATGCAGAGGAGCTTTCCTATGTCTTTCCAGAAAATACCTACCATATAGTTAAAGGTAACTGCGATTATTATGATATGCAGAGAAGTGATGAGATGGTTCTTGAGCTAGGGGGATATAAAATCTTCCTAGCTCATGGTCATCATTACAGGGTAAAGCTTGAATATGAAACAATAGAAAAAAGAGGAAGAGAATTGGGCTGTGATGTGGTTATATTTGGTCATACACATAGACCATATCTTGAAAAAAAGAAAGGTATAACCCTATTCAATCCAGGGGCTGTACTGGGAAACGATTATGGAATAATAAAAATAAATAAAGAAAGTATTGATTTTCTTCTAAAAAGAATTTAAAATAATTAGATATATAGAAGATTTTTAGCCTTTGACATAGGGAGGAAAAATGAAGGAAAAGGTAGCACAATTAAAGGAACAAGCACAATCTAGCATAGAGAGCGCTGCTTCTTTACAGGAACTGGAAGAAATAAGAGTCAGCCTGCTAGGAAAAAAAGGGGAACTAACAGAGATTTCAAAAGGAATGAAAACTCTTTCTCCAGAGGAAAGACCAGTTATTGGGCAATTAGTAAATGAAACTAGAGAATTTATCAGTCAAATGCTGGATGAGAAGAACAATCAGTTAAAAGAAAAAGAAAAGAGAGCAAGACTGGAACAGGAAATCGTGGATATCACTCTTCCAGGAGAAGATATTGAACTTGGAACAAGCCATCCTATCACAGAAACAATGAATTTTATGAAAGATATATTCATTGAAATGGGATTTGATGTTGCAGATGGACCAGAAATAGAAAAAGTTGAGTATAACTTTGATGCTTTGAATATTCCAGAAACACACCCATCAAGAGATATAACAGATACTTTCTATATTTCAGATAATGTAGTATTGAGAACACAGACATCACCAGTACAAGTAAGATATATGCTTGAACATAAACCACCTTTCAGAATGATATGTCCTGGTAAAGTTTACAGACCTGACTATGATGTATCTCATACACCAATGTTCCACCAAATGGAAGGATTGATGATAGGTGAAAATATTTCTTTCGCTAATCTTAAAGGAATATTGACTCATTTTGTTAAAAAAGTTTTTGGTGAAACAGAAGTAAGATTTAGACCTCACTTTTTCCCATTTACAGAACCAAGTGCTGAGATGGACGTACAATGTGCTGTATGTAAAGGTAAAGGATGCAGAGTATGTAAAGACAGTGGATGGCTGGAAATAATGGGATGCGGAATGGTAGACCCAGAGGTATTGAAGGCAGTAGGTTATGATCCTAATGAAGTAAGTGGATTTGCTTTTGGAGTTGGAATAGAGAGAGTAACTATGCTGAGACATGGAATAGATGATCTTAGAGCATTTTTCGAAAATGATATAAGATTCTTAAAACAATTTAAATAATTCTGGAGGGAACAATGTTAATTTCTTTAGACTGGTTGAAACAGTATGTAGACATAAAAGAAGATATAAATCAGCTGGAAAATGCACTGACTATGATTGGTCAGGAAGTAGAAGCTATAGATGTTCAAGGTAAAGACCTTAACAATGTAGTTATAGGGCAGATCATTGAATATGGAAAACATCCAAATTCAGATAAACTTACTCTTTTGAAAGTGGATATTGGAGAGGAAGAAAAGCTGCAGATAATATGTGGAGCTCCAAACCATAAATTAGGAGATAAGGTAGTAGTAGCTAAAATTGGAGCTGTACTTCCTGGAGATTTTAAAATCAAAAAAAGCAAAATAAGAGATGTTGAATCTTGTGGTATGCTTTGCTCACAAGTTGAGTTAGGGATAGGAGAAGATAAGGATGGAATAATAATTCTTCCTGAAGATGCTCCAATAGGTGAAGAATATAGAAAATATGCAGGAATGGATGATGTTATATTTGAACTTGAAATAACTCCAAACAGACCTGACTGTCTTTCTCATATAGGAATAGCCAGAGAAGTAGCTGCTTATTATGGAAGAAAAGTAAAATATCCATCTTATGCTTTGAATGAAGTTATAGAATCTACGAATAACTATGCAAAGGTAAGAGTAGAAGATAAAGAAAGATGCAAAAGATACATGGGAAGAGTTATAAAGAATGTAACTATTGCTGAGTCACCTGAATGGCTTAAAAAGAGAATAAGAGCAATGGGATTAAAACCTATCAACAATATAGTTGATGTTACAAACTTTGTAATGTTTGAATATAATCAACCTATGCATGCTTTTGATTTAGATAAATTAGAGAACCAAACTGTAGTAATAAGAGCTGCAGAAATTGGAGAAAAAATAACTACTTTAGATGGAGTAGACAGAGAACTTAATAATGGAGAACTTGTAATAGCAGATGAGGTAAAACCAATAGCTATTGCTGGTATTATTGGGGGACAAGCTACTCAGATTGAACCTGAAACTAAGAACATATTTTTAGAAGTAGCATATTTTACTCCTGAAAATATTAGAAAATCAGCAAAAAGACTTGGAATTGTAACTGACTCTGGATATAGAAACGAAAGAGGCGTTGATATTGAAAATATTAATGAAGTTATAGACAGAGCTGCTGCTTTAATGGCAGAGGTTGCTTCTGGAGAAGTTTTAGATGAAGTAATAGATAAATATATGGAAAAACCTACAAAATTTGAAATACCTTTAAATCTTAATAAACTTAATAACTTTATAGGTAAAAAATTAGAATTTGACCAAGTGGGAAAAATTCTTACAAATTTAGGACTTGGAATTAAAACTTTATCTCAGGACACTCTTGTAGTAACACCTCCTGCTTATAGACAGGACTTGACTAGACCAGAAGATCTATATGAAGAAGTAATAAGAATGTATGGATTTGAAAATATAGAAGCTGTAATGCCAGTAGAAAATATTGAGTCTGGATTGAAAGATGTAAAAATATCAGTTGCTGATAATCTGAAAGAGATACTTAAAGAGATAGGATTACATGAAGTTATAAATTATACATTTATTCCTAAGGAAGCTTTAGATATTCTTCATATAAAAGATAAAGCAATAGAAATTAGCAATCCTTTAAGTGAAGATATGTCTATAGTAAGACCTACTTTAGTATATAGTCTTCTTGCAAATATAAGAGATAACATAAATAGAAATCAGTTTAATTTGAGATTCTATGAGGTATCAAAAGTATTTACACCAGCTGAAGAATTGGCAAAAGAAGATTTGAGAATCTGTATTGCAATATCAGGAAAACCAGAAAGAACTCTATGGAATCCAAAACCAGAAGCATATAACTTCTATACTATAAAAGGATATGTAGAAAAACTTCTTGAATATACAGGTATCAGTAGATACAAGCTTGAAAGAAGCACTAAAGAGATATTCCATCCTGGAAGAAGTGCTGACATTAGAATAGGAAATGATATCATTGGAACTTTTGGAGAGATACATCCAGACGTTCAAGAGGCTATGGATATAAAAAGAGAAAGAGTTTATGTTGCTGACATAGATTTAACAAGAGCATTAAAATATATGAAAAATGTTGTAAAATATGAAAGAGTAGTAAAATATCCAGAGGTAACTAGAGATTTGGCCATCGTACTTGATAAAAATGTACTTGTAGGAAATATGATAGATGACCTGAAAAAAGTTTCTCCTCTAATAGAAAAAATAGATATATTTGATATCTATGAAGGAGAAAAAATAGATGCAGATAAAAAATCGGCAGCTATCAGTATAGTACTTAGAGACAAGAAAAAAACTCTTACTGAAAAAGAAATAAATAATGTTATTGAAAAAGTGTTAAACACTATCTCTAAAAATTACAATGGAGAGATAAGACAATAAATATTTAGGAGGGTTAAGATGGATTCCTTAAAAGAGTTATTCAAGATAGGAAATGGGCCTTCAAGCTCACATACAATTGGGCCAGAAAGAGCAGCTAAAAAGTTTAAAGAGAGAACACCAGAGGCAGCAAGATATATAGTGGAGCTGTATGGATCTCTAGCACTGACAGGAAAGGGACACCTTACTGATTGGATAATAAAAGAAACTTTAAAACCAGCTGAAACTGAAATTGTATGGATGCCAGAAGTAGTATATGACTATCATACTAATGGGATGAAATTCAAGGCTTTAGACAATAGTGGAAATGTAGCAGATGAATGGGTAGTCTTCTCAGTGGGGGGAGGAACTATCATGGAATTAGGGCAAGAAAGAAGAGGACCTTCAAAAATCTATCCATTTTCAAAGATGGATGACATCAAAAAATGGTGTGAAGAAGGAAAAAAAGAATACTGGGAATATGTTGTAGAACATGAGGGAGAAGAGATATTTGACTTCCTTAAAGAGATATGGGAAGCAATGGAGGCAGCTGTTGAAAGAGGAATAGAAAAAACAGGGGTACTTCCAGGAACTTTGAAATTATCTAGAAGAGCCCAAGGGTTCTATAGAAAAGCAAGAAATAATCATGGAAGAGGAGGATTCCTTGGAAGAATATTCGCTTATACATTGGCAGTATCTGAAGAAAATGGAGCTGGTGGAAGGGTAGTAACTGCCCCAACATGTGGAGCTTCTGGAATCATTCCAGGACTTTTATATGCGCTTAAAGAAGAGTATGAGATATCTGAAAAAGAACTTCTCAAAGGATTGGCAATAGCTGGTCTTATAGGAAATATAGTAAAAGAAAATGCTACTATATCAGGAGCTGAAGGTGGATGTCAGGCTGAGGTAGGAACTGCATGTGCAATGGCAGCAGGTATGGCATGTTTCCTTTTAGGAGGATCACTGGATCAGATAGAATATGCTTCAGAAATGGCATTGGAACATCATTTGGGACTTACTTGTGACCCAGTAGGTGGATATGTACAGATTCCTTGTATAGAGAGAAATGCAGCAGCTTCTGCTAGAGCATTGGACTCAGCAGCATACAGTCTTTATACTGATGGAAAACATACAATTTCTTTTGACCAAGTGGTTATAACTATGGGAGAAACAGGAAAAGACTTGAAGAGTGAATATAAAGAAACTTCTTTGGGAGGACTTGCAAAATTCAGATTTAATGCTGAATGTTAAAATAAATTTATAAGAATATATCAAGAGGCAGTTTCAGAAAATCACAGAGTTTTTTGAGCCGCCTCTTAAACTTTTTATATAATATGGAGTAAAAGTACAGAAAAAAGGAAGGAATAAGGTATGAAACTAGTTGTAGGCCTTGGTAATCCGGGAGATAAATATGCCAAGACAAGACATAATATAGGTTTTGAAGTTATCAATAAATTGCAGAAAGACTTGAATATAATAGGAGAAAAGGATAAATTTCAAGGTCTTTTAAGTGAGAAAAATATAGATGGAGAAAAGGTTTTATTTTTAAAACCTCAGACATTTATGAATCTCAGTGGAAATTCGATAGCTGCTGTTGTAAATTTTTATAAAATAGATGCTAAAAATGATATGATAGTAATCTATGATGATATGGACCTTCCAGTAGGAAAATTGAGAGTAAAAGAGAAGGGAAGTTCAGGAGGGCATAATGGAATAAAATCTATTATTTCTCATTTAGGTGATGAGTTTTTACGTATTAAATGTGGCATAGGAAAGAGTAAAGATGACACTATTGATTTTGTCCTAGGTCAGTTTGATAAAAGTGAACAAGAAATTGTTGATAAAATGTTGGAGAATGCTTCTGATTGTGCTTTAGATTTAATAAGAGATATTGAATTGGGCAGAATAATGCAGAAATATAACAAAAAGTAATGACTTACACTAGAAAAAAATAACGAAAACATATTGTTAAATAGATATAAATGTGGTAAACTGATTAGTAGAAATTAACTTTATGAAAGGAGATTCATATGAGATTTTTTGGTTTCAGAGGTGGAGTGCATCCGCCTGAAAATAAACTACAGACAGAAAATATGCCAGTAGAAAAACTAGCAGCACCAAAAATGTTGTATATATCTTTGTTACAACATATAGGATCACCACTAGATCCAATCGTAGCTATTGGAGATAAAGTACTTAAAGGTCAGAAAATAGCTGACTCTCAAGCATTTTTAACATCTCCTATACACTCACCAGTAAGTGGTACAGTTAAAAAAATTGAAGAACATGTATTTCCATTAATGGGAAGAATTAAGACTATCATGATTGAAAATGATGGGGAAGAAACTTGGGCAGAATTAACTAAGATAGAAAATTGGGAAACTGCTGACAAGAAAGATTTATTAGCAATGATTAGAGAAAAAGGAATTGTAGGTATTGGAGGGGCAAGTTTCCCTACTCATGTAAAACTTAATCCACCTGCAGATGTAAAGATTGATACTTTACTATTAAATGGAGCAGAGTGTGAACCTTACCTTAATTCAGACAACAGACTTATGCTTGAACATCCAGAAACTATAATTGAAGGTATTAAAATCATCAAAAAAGTTTTAGGAGTAGAAACTGCTATCATAGGTATTGAAGAAAATAAACCTGAAGCAATAGCTTCTATGAAAAAAGCTGCTGAAGGAACTGGAATAGAGATAGCTCCTCTAAAGACAAAATATCCTCAAGGAGGAGAAAAACAATTAATTAAAGCTGTTTTAGATAGAGAGGTTCCATCTGGTAAACTTCCATCAGCAGTAGGAGTAGTAGTTCAAAATACAGGAACTGCCGCTGCTATATATGAAGGATTAGTAAATGGTACTCCTCTAATTGAAAAAGTAGTTACAGTTTCAGGAAAAGCAATAGCAAATCCTAAAAATATAAAAATAGCTATTGGAACACCATTTTCTTATATACTTGACCAATGTGGAGTAAACAGAGAGGTAATGGATAAATTAGTAATGGGTGGACCAATGATGGGAATGGCTCAATTCTCAGAAGAAGCTCCAGTAATTAAAGGAACTTCTGGATTGTTAGCTCTTACTAAAGAGGAGACAAATCCTTATAAACCAAAAGCTTGTATAGGATGTGGAAAATGTATAGGAGCATGTCCAATGCTTCTGGAACCTATCATGTTTGCAAGACTTGCTGCTTTTGAACAGTGGGAAGAAATTGGAAAATACAACCTGATGGATTGTATTGAGTGTGGATCATGTGCTTATATATGTCCTGCTAACAGACCATTGACAGAAGCTATTAAAATAGGTAAATCAAAATTAAGAGCAATGAAAAAATAACATACAGTAAAGTTATTAAGTTATTAGGAGGGTACAAGTGACTAATATTTTGAAGATGGGGCCATCACCTCATATAAGAACATCAGAAACAGTTGAAAAAGTAATGTATGATGTAATAATATCTTTAATACCAGCATTTTTAGTTGCTGTATATGTTTTTGGAATAAGAGCATTTATAGTTACTTCAGTTGCTATATTATCATGTATTGTTACAGAGTTTGTTTGTCAAAAAATAATGAATCAGGATATATCTGTATTTGACGGAAGTGCAATTCTTACAGGTATTCTATTTTCTTTTGTTATACCAGTTAATATGTCTCTTATTTATGTAATTATTGGGTCAATAGTTTCTATTGCTCTTGGTAAAATGGTATTTGGAGGACTTGGACATAACATATTTAACCCTGCATTAGTAGGTAGAGCATTTGTTCAAGCATCTTGGCCAGTGGCTATCACTACTTTCACTTTAGATGGAAAAGCTGGAGCTACAGTATTGGATGCTATGAAAAGAGGGCTTCCTTTAGATGGAGCTTTATTAGAAGGTGGAAACCAATATGTTCAAGCTTTTGTAGGTAGAATGGGAGGATGTTTAGGAGAAACTTCAGCTCTTGCTCTTCTTATTGGAGGAATATATCTTATATATAAAGGACATATAGACTGGAAAATGCCTGTTTTAATAATAGGTACAGTATTTATTCTTACTTGGGCAATGGGGGGAGATCCTATAATGCACATCCTTTCAGGAGGGTTATTCTTAGGAGCTTTCTATATGGCAACAGATATGGTAACAAGTCCATATACACCAAAAGGTAAAGTAATATTTGCATTGGGATTAGGATTACTTATATCTTTGATTAGAATGAAAGGTGGATATCCAGAAGGGGTAGCTTATTCTATTCTTATCATGAATGGAGTTGTTCCATTAATCAATAGATATACTGCACCTAAAAAATTTGGTGAGGTGAAGTCTAATGAAAAATAGATTTGTGCATTATGGAGCAGTTCTTTTTATAATTGCAGCTGTATCAGCTGGAATACTAGCTGTAGTAAATGATCTAACTAAAACTGTAATAGAAAAAAATGAAATTGCAGCTGTAAACTTAGCAAGAAAGAATGTTCTATCTTCTGCTGATACATTCAAACCTGAAGAATCAGTAAAAGCTGAAGGGTTAGAATTCATACCTGGATATAATGCAGCTGGAGAGCTTACAGGTTATGTTGTATCTGTTGCTCAAGGTGGATATGCTGCAGATATCAACTTTGTTTTAGGAATTGATAAAGATGGCAAAATTGCAGGATTGGACATCATAGGAAGTCAGGAAACTCCAGGACTTGGAGCTAAAGTTATGGATAAAGCATGGCAGGCTATCTGGGTAGGAAGAGATTCATCATATGTGTTCAATAAATCTACAGATGCATTTGCAGGAGCTACTATATCTCCAACAGCAGTTTATACTGGAATGATGAGAGCTTTGACAGTCTATGACAAAGAGGTGAGAAAATAGTGGAGAAAAATAACTATGGAAAAATATTCTTTGAAGGTATATTTACAGGAAATCCTGTATTTATACTTCTATTGGGACTATGTCCTACACTTGGAGTTACAAGTTCAGCAATAAATGGTATGTCAATGGGATTGGCTGTTGTAGCTGTTCTTGCTTGTTCAAATGTTTTAATCTCTGCATTTAAGAAATTAATTCCTGATCAAGTTAGAATTCCTGCATTTATCATGATCATAGCTTCACTAGTTACAATTGTTGAAATGATTATGAAGGCATATACTCCTGATCTTTATAAAGTATTGGGATTATTTATTCCTCTTATAGTTGTTAACTGTATAGTATTGGGAAGAGCAGAAAGCTTTGCATCAAAAAATGGTGTACTAGCATCTTTAGTTGATGGAGTAGGAACAGGACTTGGATTTACTTTATCTCTTACAGTATTAGGTGCTATCAGAGAGGCTCTTGGTAACGGATCTGTATTCGGTATCAATTTTGCTCCTGCAAGCTTCACTCCTGCACTTATATTTATACTTGCACCTGGAGCTTTCCTTACAATTGGATGTATCATAGCAACTCTTAATTATCTAAAGATGAAAAAGAGTAAGGAGGGATAGAAAGTGACTTTTGGAAGTATTTTTAGTATTATAGTAGGTTCTATATTTATAAATAACGTTATCTTTGCTAAATTCTTAGGTTGTTGTCCTTTCATGGGAGTATCTAAAAAGATAGATGCTTCATTGGGAATGGGAATGGCAGTAACTTTCGTTATCACATTGGCTTCTGGGATAACTTGGCTTGTATATCATTTTTTACTTGCTCCATTTGGATTAGACTATTTGCAGACTATAGCTTTTATATTAATCATAGCAGCATTGGTTCAATTCGTTGAAATGGCTATTGCTAAGACTTCACCAAGTCTTTATAAAGCTCTTGGAGTATTCCTTCCTCTTATTACAACTAACTGTGCAGTACTAGGGGTAGCAATCATCAATATACAAGAAGGTTTCAATTTTATTGAAACATTAGTAAATGGATTTTCTGTTGCAGTAGGATTCTCACTAGCATTAGTATTACTTGCTGGTATCAGAGAAAGAATAGAATACTCAGCTATTCCAGCACCATTTAAAGGAGTACCAATTGCATTTATATCAGCTGGTCTTCTTGCTATGGCGTTTATGGGATTTAGTGGAATGCAAATATAAATATTTTGGAGGTTAATATGAACGCAGTAATAATGCCTGTGTTGGTTTTAGGACTAACAGGTCTTGCTATGGGGTTGTTCTTGGCCTTTGCTTCAAAGAAATTTGAAGTTGAAGTGGACCCAAAAATAGAACAAATAATGGGTATTCTTCCTGGTGCAAACTGTGGAGGATGTGGATTTCCTGGATGTGCTGGATATGCAGCAGCAGTTGTAAATGAAGGTGCAGGAATGTCACTATGTGCCCCAGGAGGAGCTAGTGTAGCTGAAGGAATAGGGCAGATTATGGGAGCTACAGTAGAAGTATCTGATGAAAAAATAGTTGCTAAAGTATTATGCCAAGGAGATAATACAAGAACTACTAAAATATATGAATTTGATGGAGAACTTCAAACTTGTGCTGCAATGATGCTTTATGCAGGTGGAGATAAATCATGTGTTTATTCATGTTTAGGACATGGAGACTGTGAAAGAGTATGTCCAGTAAATGCAATTAAAGTAAATGATAAAGGAATTGCTGAAGTAAATGAAGATAAATGTATCTCTTGTGGATTATGCCAAAAAGCATGTCCAAAGAAAGTTATCTCAATGCTTCCTCAAAATAAAAAAGTTACAGTACTTTGTTCTTCTAAAGAGAAGGGTGCTACAGCAAGAAAAGCTTGTTCAACTGCTTGTATAGGATGCGGACTATGTAAAAAAGCATGTCCAGTGGATGCTATTACAGTTGAAAATAATCTTGCTAAAATTGATCCTGAGAAATGTATCCAATGTGGTCTATGTGCTGCTAAATGTCCTACAAACGCAATAAAAAGCGAAATAAAGGAAGTTAAAAAAGCTGAAATCATAGAAGAAAAATGTGTTGGATGTACTCTATGTGCTAAAGTTTGTCCAGTAGGAGCTGTAGAAGGAGAACTTAAAGCTAAACATAAAATAGATCAAGAAAAATGTATAGGATGCGGATTATGTTTTGATAAATGTAAGTTAAAAGCTATCAAAATGAATGTAATTGAAAGAAGAGATTAATTGTATATAACCAATAATAAAAGACACTCATAATTAGTTGGGTGTCTTTTTTTATTTCTTAGGAAATTATAATTTGATAAATTTGTTGAAAAAATAAAAAATATTAATTATTTTGTATTCATATTAGATATATTAATTGAATAAGATTAAAATTGACAGCACAAAAAAGCTGATTGTTAATCAGCTATTTAGCGATATTCTTTCCAGCAAATGGAGCCTGTATGTATATTAAAATAAGATATTTTTTTAACTTTCATTCTGGTATTACATTTAAAACAATAAAAAGGATTTACTCCAAAAGCTTTCCATATTTCAAGTTGATAAAAAGTAAAATTGGAATATTTAGAGACATATTTTCTCATGAATTTCATGATGTTTTTAAGTTCTGATTTAATATTTCTAGAATAGATTCCAAAGCGCCTAATCATTTTGAAATGTTTAGGGGGAATGTGAATAATTAATTTGGAAAGAAATGTTTCTGCATCTAAAGTAAGCTCAATTCTTTGTTTATCATCAGCAAGACTTTCATAATAGAAAGTAACCTTATTATCATAAAAATCAATAATTTTATATTCTGCGATAGGAGCTCTTGCTAGATATCTGCCAATATATTTAATTGCATAAATATTATTATTTAAATCATTTTTTGCAACATTGAAAAAGAATCTTGTATTTTTGCGATAAAGGTAGTTAGCAGCAGCATAAGCTTTAGCTTTAATTTCAGGCTTGTCATAATTTCCAGATTTAACAATATCAATAACCATTTTTTTCCATTGTCCAGCAATGGAATTGACATGAAAATATTTTTTTTCAAGAAATTGGTAGTTTTTATTGAAACCACCTAAAGTAACAATAGCATGAATATGAGGGTTCCATTTAAGATCGCGTCCAAAGGTGTGAATAACAGTAATCAATCCATAATGAATGATATCTGAGTTAGTAAAGTATTTAGAAGAATATTTTGAAATTTTATGAATTCTTTGATTTTTTGCTTTAATGTTATGAAATTGATATTTAAAAACATCATTAACAGCATAAGCAAGCTTAGTTAAAAGATCTCTATCATAGAAGAAAAACATTCTAAGTTCTTCAGGAATAGTAAAAAGGACACTTCTATGTTTAACATCAATAAGAGAAGTGGAAGTTTTTTCAGTTCAAACAGCAGAATAACGTTTACCGCAGGAAGGACAAAATCTAGATTTACAAGTAACTTTAATTTTATGCGCATCATGACAATTAGGGCATTGAAGAGAGAGAAAAGATTTATCAATAGAACAAGCTAAGAATTTTTGAATAGTCTGTTTAACATCCTCAAAATGCTCATTTTTAAAATATTTCTTGATTTTACCTAAAAGATTTGTTATATTGATTTTAGAGATAATATGTTTGATTTGCATGTATGTCTCCTTTGTATAATTAGGGTGGTAACTATATTATACAAAAAAGAGAGCTGAGTAAAACATTTTTTTAAATGTTACTCAGCTTTTTTTATATATGAGATAAATTTAAATTGTGAAACCTTGTTAAATGGTATTAAATTAAGCAAATAAATTCTTTTTTATACTTGACTTTTAGAATTAAATAACTATAATATCGGTTGAATATATTTATTAAATGACTTTTATAAATATATGAAAAATGATTTTGGAGGATTTGATGAAAGAAAAAAGTTACAGTGAAACAATGGAAGAGTATATGTTCAAAAAACTAGAAGAAGGAAATAATTTTGAACTGCATATTCAACAAGTTTATGTGAATGAGTTAGGAGAATGGACAGATGTAAAAAAAGCTGCAAAAGCTACAAGAAGGCATACTAACACTATATACTATATGGCAAAAAATAATATGCTGATAACAAGAAAATATGGTAATAGAATCTCAATATTCAGCAGAAGTTTAATATTTGCTAATGGAGATAGAATGTAAAAAAAATTATATTATAGGGAAGTGAAAATGAATTACAAAATTACTTGCTTTAAAACGATCTTTAAATCGGAATTTTAATTATTGTTCGTGTAAATGTATAAACACGAACTTTTTTATTATACAATTATACTCTTTAAATTATATAATTTCAAGTTTAATTTTTTAAAAAAATAAATAGCTTGAAAAAATAAACTTATTTAAAATAGTCTATATTACGAGATTATTGTTCGCCTTTATACATAAAAGAGAACCCTATATTCTATAGAATGTGAAATTATTATAGGGGACTTTTCAAAGTATCCACAAAATTTGAAGAAAGAGTAAAATATGTTATTTTAACTGGGAGGAAATAATATGAAGAGAAGCAGTATTGAATCATCATTGAAAAGATTTTTGAAAAGAAAGGTAAAAATAACTCTGGGGATGGTAGTAGCATTTTTAATTACAGGAGCTGTAGGATATGGGGCAGATGATATAGCAGCACAAGGACAAAAAAAATCTTATAAAGAAGATGATATTAGTGGAAACCCTAAAATTATAGGTGGTTGGAATTATATAACAGATCCAACTAAAAATGAAGATCATTCAACTGATGAAACAAGTATTACTTTAGAAAGTGGAACAATAGATGAACTTATAGGTGGAAACCATCTAAAGAAAGTTGATTATAAAGGAGGAGCATATTTATATAGTATAGGAAATACAAGTGTAATTATGAATGATGGGAAAGTTCAATATTTAATAGGTGGAAGTAAATCTAATGGAACTAAAGCTGACATAACAAATGGAAAGACAAAAGTAATTGTAAATGGTGGAACAATAGGAGAAGCTAGTGCTAATATAGCCCTTATTGGTGGAAACTATATAAAATCTACCTCAGGACAAGGGACGCTAATAACAGCAAAAACAGATGGAACAGATGTAGAAATAACTGGGGGAACATTTAAGAATAAAGTTATTGGTGGAAGTTTTGCAGAAACTTATGGAACACCAGTAAGCGGACTATCAGTTGAAGATAAAGAAACTAACCTTAAAATATCAGGTGGAACTTTTGATAGTTTGGTAATAGGTGGAGGAGCGGCAGCTGGAACTGGGAATACAAGTACAGTAGGAACTTCTAACTTAGAAATAACAGGAGGAACTTTCAATGCCAATATATATGCAGGAGGAGCAGCTTTAGAAACAGTAACTGGAAATGGAGGATTAGGAACGGCTAATGTAACTAATTCAAATTTAACTATAGGTGGAAGTAGTGGAAATCCAAAATTAAATGGAGCAATTTATGCAGGAGGATTGGATTCTGGAGTTTCTAATGTTATAAAATTAATTATAAATAAGGTAACAAATATTTCACCTACTGGAGCTAATAAAAGTAGTAAAATAGGGATATATGGTGGTTCTAAAGCAGGATCTGCAAATACTCATCTTGTTGATGGAGATACTATAGTTGAAGTTTTAGATTCTGATCTTTATGCTGATATATCTGCTGGGGGAGGTTCTTTTGGAGCAGGAAGTACTTTAAAAGCAGGAGATTCTAAAATCACAGTATCAAATACAAGTGTTAGTGGATATGAAGATAATAAAAATAATACATGGACTGGGCGTATTTTTGGAGCGGGAAAAATTGAAGGAGGGGCTTCACTTGAGCAAAAATCTACAAATGTTGTAATAAATAATGTAACAGGAAAAACATATAATATTGATGCAGAAGGAGAAATCGGAAATACAATAGGAGCTCGTGTATATGGTGGTGGACAGAATTATAAAAAGGCTGTGGATTCACAATTAAAAGTAGAGTCTACTAAAGTTACTATAAATGGAAAAGACACTGCTCTTGCTGAAGTATATGGAGGAAGTATAATTTCTGGAACAGGAAATAAAGGAACAGCAGTAACAGGAAAAACAGATGTTACAATTAATGATGGAAAAATTGTAGACTATGTGGTTGGAGGAAATAACACAAACTGGAATGGATATTCTGTAGTAGGAATTGAAGATAAAAATGGAAACCATAAATATGTTAATAATAAAAAATATAATGATGGAAGTACAAAGATTACTATAAATGGTGGAGATATGTCTACAGCAGAAATTATAGGAGGAAGTCTTACTGATTATGGATGGTATTATGAATCTGAAGATAATGTTATACATGATGCAGTAGTTTATGGAACAACAAATATAGATGTCAATGGTGGAAAACTTGGATTAGTAGTAGGTGGTGGAAAAGCTTTATATTATAATGTTGATGCCCTTAAAGATAGTGTTAAAGTTTATCCAACAACAAGTAATGTAATAGGAACAACTAATGTAAATATAACAAATGGAGAACTATTAGAAAATATAATAGGTGGAGGATATGCATTCAGTAATCAAGATAGTGTTAAAAGTATAGCAAATGTAACTGGAACAACTAACATAAATATATCTGGTGGAACTATAGAAAAAAATATCTATGGTGGAGGATTTGCTGATGGAAAATCAGCTACAGCAAATGTAGAAGGAGATACAAATATAACAATATCTGGTGGAGATATTAAAGGAAATATATATGCAGGAGGACTTACAGCAAATGACGGAACAGCAGATGTAACAGGTAATACAGTTGTAACATTCTTAAATGGTTCAACTTTTGCAAATCATGTATCTGGATTAATTAAAAATATTGTAACAGATGGAATATCTGATGATGCTAAAATAGAATCAAAATCTACTTTAGCATTTGGCAATGATAAAGAAAAATTTGAGGGTGAATTTAAAGGAACATTCTCTGATTTTGATGTTCTTCGTACAGGAAAAGATTCTAAAGTAACTATAGGAGAATTGAATAAGGATAATATAAATAGAGATATAGAAATTACAGGATCAGGAAGAATAGAAACTAAAATTAATAATGTAGGTGGAGATATAGCACTTTCAGGTGGAACATTAGCAACTGATACTATAAATCTTGGAGGTAAAAAGCTTACTTTATCAAGTAAAGGAATACTGGAAACTAAATCAGAAAATATCTTTACAAATGCTCTTGATACTGAAGCTACAACAGTTAAAGATAGCGGAAATGTAAAAACTGATAATTCAATTGTATATGAAGGTGGAAGTGTAGCTTTAAATGACAGTAAATATAATTTAGATTATTTGACTTCAGCAATAGAAGCGATGAAAACTAAAAGTGAAAGTAAAACGTCTATTTTAATGCTTGGAACTTTAGTAAATACTGCTGGAGAAATACAAGGAAGTATAGGTATTGATACAGCTGCTGGATTGGGAGATAGTGCATTTTTAGATAATGTAATTGTAAAAATAGATGAAGGAAAGAGCTCTTTAGTAATTGGGGATAAAAGTGAAGGAGAAATAGAAGATACTGCAAGTACAAACAGCAATTTAAATGCTTCAACATTAAATTTTGAGAGCAAAGAAGATGGGGAAAAGTCGATAGCTATTAAGGAAGATTCAAAACTAGTACTTGGAGGATCAGGTGATGGAGAATTAGTAACAGTTAATGGAGCAGCAGCAGCAGAAAAAGTAAGTATTAATGTAGAAGCTGGAACATTGGTTTTAGGAAGTGCTTTAAGCAGTGGAGCTAATCAGACACTAAGTGCTGGGGTTAAAATAGGTTCTGGAACATTAGAAGTAAATGCAGGAAATCAAAATGTAACTGGAACGATAACTAGTGATACAACAGGAACTGTAGCAGTTAATAAAGATGCTGTTTTAACAGCAAAAGAAGTTTTAAATAAAGGAACTTTAAGTGTAGCAGGGAATGCTGAAATTAAAACTCTTACAGGTGGAGAAAATTCAACAATAACAGTAGGAGACAGCAGTTCAGCAGGAAAATTAGTAGTTGAAACTTTAAAACTAGATGGTGGAAAAATGTTCCTTGACCCAGCTTGGGTAGAAGGAGAAAATAACCCTATAGAGAACGCTTCAAAAGGAGCAGTAATATTTGATAAAGATGAAATAGATGGTCAAATAGCAGTGGGACAAAACTCTGTATTAGTAGTAGGAGATAAAGATACTGACTGGGCAGAAAAAGCTTTTGAAAATTCAGGGCTAAAATGGAAAGATGATATTACAGCTGCATTGGCAATTAGAGGAAATCAAACTTTAAGAACACTTGGAACTGTTGCAATAAATGATGGAAGTGGGACAAATGCAGGAAGTATCAATGTAGATGGAAGTTTAATTGGTCATAATGATGGAAATTATAAAGGAGCAGGAGAATTGAATTTTGCTGATAAATCTCTATTAATAGTTGATGTAGGAAGTTTGGATGGAGGAGCTGCAATATCTGGTGTCACTAAATTAAGTGTAGCAGATACTTCAAAACTATATCTTGAAAATGCAACAGTGGGAACTCATACTATTGTATCAACAGCAAAAGCAGAAGTTGGAACAAATATTGCTGAGAATTCATCTTCTGTATGGTCTAATGACAATATCATAAGCAGTGACAGAATGCTTAATGTAAGTGGAACTACAGAAGGAAATGATTTTATAGTTAATGCAACAGCTCAAAAAGCTCAAGATGTACTTCTAGGAGTAGTTGTACCAAATATGATTAATAATATTTGGGAAACAAAGGGAAATACTAATACTTCAAATGAAGGAATAAGATTCCTGTCATTAGCGGCGGATAAAGAAGTGATAGCTGATACAGCAGAAGCAGTGAGAACCATTAACAGTGCAGTACAAATATCAGCAGCAGGAGTAGTAAATAGAACTGCAATAGATACAGTAAGAAGAACTTCTGATACAGCAATAAATAATTTGTCATTAAAGAATGAATCTAATGTAAAAGAAGGACTATGGGCAGAGATGTCTTATGGAAGCACTGATGTAAGCGGAGTAAAAATAGGAAATACAGATACAGAATATAATGGAAGATATGAAGGTATAAGCGTAGGAAGCAACTTTAAAACTTGGGAAAACGGAGCTTTAGGAGGAGCATTCCATTATGTATTAGGAGAGAATAAATCTGATGAAGGAGTAAGCAGAACAAAGAATGAATATGAATACTTTGGATTATCTCTATACAGCAACTGGAGAAAAGGAAACTTTAACATCATAGGAGATTTGGGATATTCAATGGGAGATAATGAAATAAAACAAGATACATCAATAGTAGGAAGAATAAAAGCTGATGTAGATACAGAAGTAGCAACAGCAGGAGTAAGAGGAGAATATCTGATTCAAAAGGATAACTTTAATATTATGCCATATGCAGGACTTCGTTATGTAAGATTAAATGTAGATAGTTTTGATACTAAAAATGGAAATGGAAAAATGTTCCATACAGAAAAAGAAGATGCAGATCTATTCTTAGTACCAGTGGGAGTAAATATCAGTACACAAGCAGTAAATCAAAATGGATGGACAGTAAAACCTAAATTAGATCTAGCATACATAGGAGCTTTAGGAGATAAAAAATCAGAAACAAAAGTAGGGGTAGCTGGATACTCTGCAATAGATGAAATTAAAGTAAATATGGCAGACAGCTCAGCATTTTCTGGAAGTTTAGGAGTAGAGTTTAAAAAAGATAACAAAACTTTCGAAGTAGGATACAGTCTTTATTCATCAAAACATGAAACAGAAAATAGAGGAACTTTGTCATTTAAATATAATTTCTAATTGGTATTTGATGAAGCAGAAGCAAGAATTTTAAAGAGCTAATTAAAAATAGCAAAGGGCAGATTAATTTCTGCCCTTTGTTTTTCCAATGTTAAAAATCTACCTTTTAACATTGCTTATTTAATAAATTGACAATTAGAATAAAAAATGATATATCTTAATTAATATATATTCTATATTAAAAAATGACATTTAAAGAATATTTTTTAATATAACTAAAAATTATTTTCTTCACATAATCTGGGAGGTAGAATGGAGAAAAATATTATATTTAGAAATAAGATTTTTTTTTCTATAGGATTAATTATTACAGTATTAGGGAACATAACTTTTAATTTTTCCACCAATCTATACCTCTTGGAAAAAACAGAAAAAGGAATAGTTTTAGCAACAAATATATCTTTTTCAATTTTACCTTTAATAATATCAGCTCCAATTATGGGAAAAATTATTGACAAGATTCAAGAAAAGAAAAAAGTAATACTTTTTAGTAATTTCAGTAATTTATTGTTGATGACTACTATGTTTATTTTATGGGATAAAATAAACACAGTTTATATGATATATATAGGAATATTATTAAATAATTTTTTTTCTTTTTTAATATATTTAACATTTAAAGCTTCAAAACCACAGTTATTTCCTAGAGAATGGTTGATAAAAGCTAATTCTATTTCTTCAGCAATTGATTCAATTTGTGGAGTATTATCACCAATAATAGGAGGATTTTTATATTCTATTCTAAAAATACATTCTATTTTAGGGTTAAATATAATATGCATAATAATAGCTATTTTAATTAATACACTATTAGTTTTTGAGAAAAAGACACTTAATGAAAATTACACAGTTAAAGAACATAAAATTGAAAATATAGATATTTTAAAATTGATTGTAATTATAGGAATAATATTTAATATAGGATATGGATTGTCATTTTCAGTTACAATTCCATATATAATAAATAAAATTTTTCAATTAAATAGCAGATTATATGGAACTATTCAAAGTTTTTTTTATATGGGAATGATAGTGGGAGCTACTTTGTTCGCTGTTCAGATAAAGGAAGTTAGGGTAAGACAATTTTATGGAATATTTTATAGATTAGGAATAATCTTTATATTATTTCTATTACCTTTATTTATTAATTTTAATTCGAGTATAAATGTGATTATTTATGCAATAGCAATGATTTTATTTGGAGTAGAGACATCTTGCTTTGATATTTATTTAATGACATTTGTGCAAAAAAAAATATCAGAGGATATTATTGGAAAATATTTAGGAATTTTTATAAGTATAAGTAAAATGTTTTTTTTGATGAGTATATTTATTTCAGGAATAATAATTGATTATATATCTTACAAAATAATTTTTATAATTGGAATATTTTTATTTACTATTAGTGGTATTGCAATAGAATTACTGAATAGAAATTATAAAAACTAAAAAATAACCCAGCTCCATAATTTTGGAACTGGGTTATTTTAATATGTAGAAGAAGGCTCCTCATCTTCATAAAGAAAACTTTGATCCTTTTCATTTTGTTTGAAATATTGAAAATATCTATTTCTATCCCCTTCAAAAAGTTTTAAAAGAATAACATTACATACTTCAGCATGAAGTATGAAAGAGTTGAAGAAACTTGTATTATCTGTTTCAACTGGGATAAATATTGAAGCATAAGATGCAATTTTAGTAAAAAGATTATTTGTAATAACCACAGAAGGAACTTTTTTAGCATGAAGAAGCTCCATCATCTGCACTTCATCTTTTAGATATTTTGGTACACTGAAGAATATTACACAGTCATCTTTTGTTACATGGGCTATTTTTTCAAATAGGCCATATCCCCCTTCAGATATAGTTACAGCTTCAAGTCCGAGAACCATGCAATGCCACCCAAGCATTTCAGCAACAGCTCTGCTGCTTCCTACACCTATGACAAATATTTTTTTTGATGTCTGCATAAGTTTTACTACATTATCTATTTCTTCTAAATCAAGATCCATATAAAGTTTCTGCATATTCTTTATATCAGCATTTATCATTTTTTTAACACTATTATTATCCTCTCTGTCATTGTTCCAGTTATCCAGCATTTTATCAATGACACTCTTTCTTGCCTCTAATTCTTCTGCAAGATATTCTTTAAGTTCATTATATTTAGAAAATCCTATTTTCTTAGAAAATCTCAATACAGTTGCATCACTGACATTAAGTTCTTTTCCTAGTTCCAGTGAAGTCATCATAATAACTTTTTTAGAGTTTTCACATATGTATTCTGCTATCTGTTTTTCAGCTTTAGTAAGATTATTATAATTCTTCCTATATAGCTTTGCAATTCCGGTCATAGATAATACCTCGCATTTCTTTTCTTTTATCATAAAATAATTTAAAGATAAAAGCAAGGAATATTTCTAGACATTCATGCATATAAGAGCTAAAATGATGATACCTGTTCCTATATATTGACGCATTGTGAGCTTTTCTTTAAAGAAAAGAAAATTCACAAAATTAACTAAAAGTATGACTGAAATACTATATGCTGGGAATACCAGATAAGCAGGAAGTACAGCTACAGCTTTTAGTTGTGCCAGAGTAGTAATCTGATTGGGTATTCCTATAAAAAATCCAATAAGTATCTCTTTTTTACTCAGATTTTTAATGCTTTTTATGCTTAATATAATACTGAATATAAAAGAAAAAATAAATGTATAAAAAATAAAATGTCCTTGCAGATATGAACTGCCAAAGTGACCATATATTTTTGCCAAAGTGTCTACCATACCTCCAGCTAAAAATAAAGCTATAAGAAGAAAGGGAGAAACACTGGCATTTCCATCAGTTTTATCCTTTTTGTTGATGTAGTATATAGAAAAAATAGCCAGAATACATCCTATTATCTGCATTTGATTAGGGTATTCCTTAAAAAGGATAACGGATACAAGGATGGGGATAAGAAGCCCCAGTCTATTATATGTAGTAGTGAGGGGGGCTCCATTTTTTTTCATATTTACCTGCATAAGATAGAGGCAGGCAATATATAATACAGCATTTACCACAGCGAGAAGAAGTGTATATATGTAATCTCCACTAAAAGAGAATACGCTTTCCCTTCGAATGACAAAGTATGCCAATATACCACCAAAAAGATAATTAAAGGTATTTACATTGAAACGGTTGCTTTTTTCTTTTTCTGACAATCTTATGATGAAAGTCATAAATGTATTTGATAAAACTGCTATGATTAAATACAGCATTCATTCACTTCCTCAACTTCTCTATCTTTGATAGATGATTTTTCCATCAAGCATAGTGAAATCAACTTTGATATTTTTTATCTCTTCATCTGGTACTTGAGAAAGATCTCTGTCTATAATTACAAGGTCTGCTAATTTATCAGCTTCTATACTTCCTTTGAATTTCTCTTCTCCATTAAGTACAGCACCATTATATGTCATCATTCTGAGAGCTTCTGCCTTAGTTATTTTTTCTTCATCTCCAAGAGAATATCCCCTAGAACCTTTTCTAGTTACAGCTGCATACATATTTATAAATGGATTCAGATTTGAACAAGGCATATCAGTAGTTAAAGAAACTATTATTCCATTATCTTTGTAAGTCTTTAATGGAGTAAATGATGTTTGCTTATCTCTAGGGAGCAGAGAATCATATCCATCTGCTTCTACATAGATGAAGCTGGCTTGTGCAGCTACCATTATTCCTACTTCACTCATTTTTCTAAGAGTTTCCTCACTTGGATAATAAGCATGTATTATAGAGTGCTGATGTTTTCTAGGATTAGCTTTCACAGCTTTGTAGATAGCATCTACAGCTTTATCTATGGCAATATCTCCCATTACATGGATACCTATATCCCACCCAGAATCATGAGCTGACTTTATATATTCATCAAGTTTAGTGATATCCAATCTTAATGGAAATTCTCTCAATGAATCTTCCCCTTTATAATTCCAAGATTTTAGAGCTGTCATAGATGTAAGGCCTCCATCTATAGCCATTTTTAATGAAGAGTAACGTATCCAGTTATTTCCATAACCAGAAGAGAAATTATAATCATTAAGAAGCTGATCAAGTTCTTTTTCATTTTGCTGCAATGTAAATCCATGCCAATTAGGCATAAGATTTATTCTGCATTTAAGTTCATTTTTCTTTAATAAATCATGGTAGGCTTTACATACTCCAGAACTTACTCCTGGTTCTGTAATACTTGTAATTCCATATTTATTATATTCATTTATTGCAAGAGATATAGATTTTTCTAATACAGGAATAGAAGGCTCTCCTTCTCCTGCTCCAAAATCATCACTTCCAAAAGGACCAGGCATAACTTTTCTAACTAAAAGAACAGCATTTCCATGAAGGACACCAGTAGGTTCTCCATTTTCATCTTTTTCTATATGCCCTTTTGGAGGATCAACAGTATCTTTAGTGATTCCAGCTAATTTTAATGCTTTAGAATTTACAGAACAAGCTCCAAATATTCTTTCCAATACAACAGCATTATCAGGAGATGCAACATCCAAATCATAACGATTAGGAGCTCTGTTCTCCTCAAATTGAGATTCTATCCAGCTGCCTCCTTGTATCCATGTTCCCTCAGGAACTTCTTTTATTCTTTCTATAATCTTTTCTTGGAGCATTTTCATACTGTCAATACCAAAAAGGACAATTCCCTCAAGCATTAAACCAGTTTCCCAAGCATGATTATGAGCATCATTGATACCAGGGATAAGGCTTCTTCCTTTTAAGTCTATCAGTACAGTATTTTCAGTTTTCATTGACAGTATTTCATCATTGCTTCCAACTGCTGCTATTTTATTACCTGATACAGCTGCAGCCTCATAAACACTGTCTTTTTCATCTACTGTATGAACACTCCCATTATAGAAGATATAATCTGGAAAATATATTTTTGATTTATTCATCATTGTACTCCTCCTAAAATTTTACCATTTCTTTTTTCAGCTATTTTAGAAAATATGAAAAGAGCTGCTACTATTAATATTGCTGTAACTATAAGTCCTAGTATTGGAGAAATAAGTCCACCTACAAGGAAACCTACAATTGAAGATATTCCGACAGTCATACTGTAAGGAAGCTGTGTTTTTACATGTTCCACATGGTCAGAACCAGCTGCTGTAGATGCAAGTATAGTTGTATCTGATATAGGAGAACAGTGATCTCCAAATACTCCCCCACTTAAAGAAGCCCCTATCATAAGTTCCATTGGTACTCCAAATGTGTGAGCTATTGGCAGAGATATCGGCATGATTATAGCCCATACACCCCAAGAACTTCCAGTAGAGAAACCAACAAAAGCACCAACTACAAACAGGAATGCAGGCATAAGACCAGCAGCTATATTGTAATGTGCAACTATATTTATTAAATATCCTTTAAGGTCCATAACCCCTGTCAATGAACCAATAGACCATGCTAATACCAATATGATTGGAATGTCAGAATTTAAAGCTACTCCTTTACAGAACATAGGAACAATGTCAGCATATTTAAATATTTTAGCCTTTGCACCCATTATTCCAGCAGCTATTGAAGCAACTAAAAACCCAGTAGTGATAGAAAGAGATATATTTGAATTAACAAAAGCTCCTCCTATACCATTTTCACCAGCTTTTCCAGTCCATAATATCATAGCTATCAATGTAGCAAATAATGCAAGAAGTGGAATAACAAAACTAGCCAGTGTTATGTTTGAATCTTTAAATAAAGTTTCTTCATCCAAATCGTATTTTCCCATTGGGTTGTCATTTTCTCCTATAAGTTCTCCAGTTTCAATAGCTCTCTTTTCAGCTTTGTACATAGGTCCTATATCCAGATTGAATATAATAACAAAGAATAGAGCAAGCATACCAAACATAGCATAAAAATTGTATGGAATAGCTTTCAGATATGTAGTCCAAGGATTATCTGTTATCCCTAACATAGCAAACTGAGTAGCTATCAGCCCAATTGCATAAGTACTGTAACTTGTGATAGGAGAAAGAGTCGCAAAAGGACACCCCATAACATCACAAATATAAGCAAGTTTAACTCTAGATATTCTAAGTCTTTCAGTTATTGGTCTCATAATAGCCCCAAGTGTAAGAGTAGGTTCTGTAAAAATGAAGGCAAATGCTGCAAAGTAAGCTGTAAGCTGAGCGCCCTTTCTTGTTTTTACTCTCTTAGAAGCATAATCTCCAAATGCTTTTGCAGCACCAGAAACCTTTATCAAATATACAAATCCCCCACAAGATACAATAAGCATTATCATACCTGCATTCCAGCTGTTTCCAATCAGTGGAATAAAAAAATCAGAAATCATTTTTGGAAATCCAACTATAGGATTCCAATCAGAGATGATTGTAGTACCAATCCACAGACCTAAAAAAAGTGAAAAAACTGTTTGTTTTGTCACCAGTGCCAGTATAATAGCTACTAGCGGTGGGATGACAGATAAAATTCCGTACTCCATAATTTTGCCCTCCTTGATTTTAGATATTAAGTTATTAAATTTAACCAATGTAGTCATTACTATATTTATAATTTATAAATGTAGTAAAGTCAAGATAAATTTTTTTAAAAGTTTGTAATAAAAACTTTTTTTTAGGGTAATTATATAAAAAAAATAGAATGAAAGAATATTAACAATATAAATAAAAATTTTAGATAATATATAAAAAATTGTAAATATTTGATTGATCTGCTACAATTTAATAAGATAAAAGTTGTAAGAAAAAGGGGGGATTATTATGAAAATAAAAAAAATAGATAGAAAATCATATATATTTTTGGAAAAAATTAGATTAAATCAGGAGGAATTAAATGAGTGAATCAAATCAAGTAATTACTTTAAGAGAAATCAATGAAGATAATTATGATGAATGTATTAAGTTGGAAGTCAATGAGGAACAGAGCGCTTTTGTTGCTTCAAATATCTATTCCATAGCACAGGCATATATCTACAGGGAAACAGTTAAACTTTTTGGAATATATGCTGAAGAGATGCTCATAGGTTTTGTTATGCTTAATATGGAAAAAGATAAAGATGAGTATTGGATATGCCGTTTTATGATAGATAGAAACTATCAAAAAAGAGGTTATGGAAAGAAAGCTATGAAAGAGATAATTGAGTTTTTTAGGAAAGAAAAAGTCAAAAAAATAAATCTATCTTTTGAACCAGAAAATATACTTGCTATGAGATTATATTCTACTTGTGGATTTAAGGAAACAGGAGAAATGGATGAAGATAGGGAGATTATAATGGAAATGAAAATTAAATAGACTGGAATAAAAATTATTTAATTAATATTAAGAGGAAGAAAAAATATTGATTACAGAGAAATAAAGGAAAGAGAGAGTTGCATAACTCTCTCCTTCAGATATTGTAATTATTTAGATATTTTATTTTTTAATACTTTAATTAATACCATCCTCTAATTTTCATAACTTCAGCAATTTTTTTAATAGATTTCATATATGTAGCTTGTCTGAAAGAAACATTCTTTTCCACTTTTAATTCCCAAATTGGTTTGAAAGCATCTACCATAGCTCTTTCTTCTTTTTCCTCTACTTCTGCTTCTGTCCAATAATATCCATATAGGTTTTGTACCCATTCAAAATAAGATACTGTAACTCCTCCAGCATTTGTTAGAATATCTGGAGTAACTATGATACCTTTTTTATAAAGAATTTCATCAGCTTCTGGAGTAACTGGTCCATTAGCTCCTTCACAGATTAGGAGAGCTTTAATTAATTCAGCTTCTTTAGCAGTGATTGCATTTTCCAGAGCACATGGAGCAATAGCATCAACATCTAATGCCCAGAATTCATCCATAGTAATTTCTTTAGAATCAGGAACTTTTGTCAAACTTCCTTCAGCTTTGGCAGCTTCTAGTTCTTCAAAAGTAAAACCTTCAGCTTTATATATTGCAAAAGCTCCTTTTCCTTTTTCAAACTCAGCAACTGATACAACTTTTCCACCTAATTTCATAATATTTTTTACACTGAATTTTCCAACATTTCCAAATCCTTGAACAGCTACAGTTGCTTTAGACAGATCTTTTCCTAATGCTTTGAAAGTTTCTCTCATGGTTACTGCAACACCAAATCCAGTAGCTTCATTTCTCCCGGCAGATCCCCCATAACTTAGAGGTTTACCAGTAAATACTCCAATTGTCTGTTCCCCAGCTAATCTGTTGTATTCATCTTGCATCCATGCTATGATTTGTCCATTTGTATTAACATCTGGAGCAGGAATATCCATTTTTTCCCCTAAATAGCGGAACATTCCACGTACCCATCCTCTAGAAAGCTGTTCTAATTCTCTCTGAGATAATTCAGAAGGATCAACAGTAATTCCTCCTTTACCTCCACCATAAGGGATTCCAGTTACTTGGCATTTAATACTCATCCACATAGAAAGAGCTTTTACCTCATCAGCATTTACATTTTGATGAAAACGGATTCCTCCTTTGAAAGGTCCTACTGCATCATTGTGAGCTGATCTGTATCCCTTAAATGTTTTGAGAGAACCATCATCCATTTTTACTGGAATAGAAATCTCAATAATTCTTTGAGGTTCTTTTAACAATTCATATACAGCTGGATCAGCACCTAAAGCATCACATGCTTTTTTAACTTGTGCCTGAGCGCTCAATAGTGGGTTTAAAGTTTCTTTTACCATAAAATCCTCCTTAAAATAATTAAATAAAATATAGATTCCAAATTTATTGTGTCATTGCCCTTTACATTGTATTATAATTATAGCGATAAAAGAAAAATAGTCAATTTCAATAAATGAATTTTAAAAATTAAGAAAAGAAATATATGATATAAATATATAAAATATATTATTTTGTTAAAAAGTTCGCTTTTTTATGAGTATATTTTAAATTTATTAAATATATTTAGTATATTAAGATTGAAATAAAATTTTGAAAGACCATATAATTTTTCTCATTAAAAAATATAAATAATAAAAAAATAGAAAAATATGATAAGTAAACTTCAAATATTAAGGGGAATGAAGCAAAGAAATTTAAGTGTATGCTATCTTGACGAAATGAAATAAAAATGATATAAGTGATTAAATAAAATTGTAAATAAAAACAATAGTGTTTTAAAAATTGAAGGAGGAATTATAATGAAAGTGATTTTTTATGGAGTTCGTGATGTAGAGGTACCTATTTTTGAAGCTGTAAATAAGAAATTTGGCTATGATATGACTTTAATTCCAGAATATCTGACTGATGAAGCTACAACAAGAAAAGCTCTTGGAAATGATGCTGTAGTATTGAGAGGGAACTGTTTTGCTACAAAGGAAAGACTGGATATCTATAAAGAAATGGGAGTACAGTATGTTTTGACAAGAACTGTTGGAGTAAATCATATTGATGTTCCTTATGCAAAAGAATTAGGAATGAAAACTGCCTATGTTCCTTTCTATTCTCCAAATGCAATTGCAGAACTAGCACTGAGCTTAGCGATGAATCTATTAAGAAATATAAGTTATACTGTAAATAAAACAAAGGATAGAAACTTTACTGTAGATAAACAAATGTTCTCAAAAGAAGTAAGAAACTGCACTGTAGGTGTTGTTGGATTAGGAAGAATTGGAATGACAGCTGCAAAACTTTTCAAAGGATTAGGAGCAAATGTGATTGGATATGACTTATTTCCTAAAACAGGGGTAGAAGATATTGTAACACAAGTTTCTATGGATGAATTATTAGAAAAATCTGATATTATTACTTTACATGCTCCTTATATCAAGGAAAATGGAAAAGTAATTACAAAAGAAACTTTAGCAAAAATGAAAGATGGAGTTATCTTAATCAATACAGGAAGAGGAGAATTAGTAGATACTGCTGCTTTAGTAGAAGCTTTAGAAAGTGGAAAAGTATCTGGAGCTGGAATTGATACTTTGGATAATGAAGTATCTATTTTCTTCAAAGATTTTGGAAATAATGAATTAGAAAATCCAGACTTTGAAAAATTAGTACAAATGTATCCAAAAGTGTTGATTACTCCACATGTAGGATCTTATACTGACGAAGCTGCTTTAAATATGATAGAAACAACATTTGATAATATAAAAGAATACCTGGAAACTGGAGATTGTAAGAATAAAATAAAATAAATTTTATAAAAAGGGAGGTTTGTAGAGGCAAAGCTCCCTTTCATTTAAAATAAAAAAGTTGAAATTGAAAGAAAGGGAATAAAATGGGATCAAAACAACACTATAAAATAAAATTAAGAGAAGGAGCAGATAGCTGCTCTTGGGAAGAAGAGTTAAAAGAAAAAGGAATCTTCTTTGAAAAAAAAGAATATTTTCCTGAATATATTATTTATAAAATTGAAAAACCTAGTGAGGATATTTTAAAAGAAATTTCTCAAAGAAGAGAAATTTCTAAAATTGAAGTAATGCATCATTATTTTTTAAATTTTCAAACTCATTCTATAGAGGCACAAATGCCACCTTTTGAAAAAGCTTCTGTTAATAAAAAGTATCCTGTAGTTGGAGTTTTGGATAATGGAATTGCAAATATTGAAATGCTGTCTTCTTGGATATATCGAGATGAAAAACAATATTGCCCTGAAAGACAGCATCCTACTCATGGAAATTTTGTGGCAGGAGTAATCTTGTATGGTGATGAATTAAGCGATAAAAAATGGATTGCAGGAGAGAAAATTAAAATTTATGATGCAGCTATTATACCAGATTTTAGTCTTTGTCAATTGGAAGAAGATGAACTTTTGTTTAGACTGAGAAAAGCAGTTGAGGATCATCCTTGGATTAAAATATGGAATTTGGCAATTAGTATTCGAGTTGCTGTTGATTTAGAAAGAATCTCTGAGTTTGGATTGCTATTGGATTATTTGCAGGAAAAATATGATATTATTATTTGCAAATCTTGTGGAAATGGAGAATTTATAAAGGATAAAGAGGAAAAAGGGAGTATTTTACAAGGTTCTGACACAATCCGTTCCTTAGTGATTGCTTCATGTAATCAAGAAGGGGAGGTTTCTAGTTTCAGTTTAAGTGGAAAGGGGCATAAAATTTTAGAAAAACCAGATATTGCAATGTATGGAGGAGACGTTTTCTGGGATGCAAATGGAAAAAGAAAAGTAGCAGGAGTATATTCTTTTTCACCAAAGGGTGAAATTGTAAGCTCTTTTGGAACAAGTTTTGCCACAGCTCGTATGACTTCTCTGTTGGGAAATATTCTTTTTTGGAAAGAAAATGCTTCAGCTCTTTTTCTGAAAGCAATGGTAATACAAACTGCAAGTCATGGTGAAAAATATTTTTTAGGTTATGGATGTCCTAAAGATACTGATGGTATTAAGAAAGAATATGAAAACTCATATGTTTTAGAAGGGTATTTATTAGAAGAAGAGAGGATAACACTAGCTTATAGAAATGGAAAAATTCTATGTACTCTGGCATCTGATATCATTTTAGACTATTATCAGGAAGAAGATTATGTTCTTTGTGATATTGATTTAAGTTTTGAAAAAAATGGAAAAAAATATGAAGAAAATAATCTTTTTGGAAAGTATGACAGACTTAACAATTTGAAAAAATATGAAATTCCTATGGAGGAAGAAGAGGGAGAAATAGAAATTATTTTTTCGAAGAGATGGAGGAGAGATAAATATAAAGTGAAAGATAGAGGACTTTCGTATTGCTTTATTTTTCAAAAATAAAAAAGTGAAAAAAGATTTTTTGAATTTGAAATTTCACAAAAAAGTGAAGAAATTAAAACTACATTTTTTAGAAAATAGGTTGTATAATGAAAGGGAAAAATGAAATAATAGTTTCATAAGTAAAAATAATGTTTTATTTTTGGAGGGAATTTCTTTGGCACTAAATAAAAAACACTTTGAAATTTTAAAAGAGTTAAAGAAAGAGGACGATTTAAAGCGAATCGCAAATATATTTAATCAAACAGAAAGAAGCATTAGATATAAAATTGAAGAGTTAAATGAGAATCTAGGTCAGGAAAAAATTTTTATAAAAAAAAGAAAAATATTCTGCCTTCTGGATGAAAAAGATATTTCTTCACTGATTAAAGGATTGAATGAATATAACTATATTTATGAACAAAAAGAAAGAATAGATTTATTGATTTTAGAAAGTATTCTTCAACAAGATGAATTTCAAATTGAAGAACTTGCAGATTTACTACAGATAAGTAAATCTACATTGAGAGCAGATATTAAAATATTAAGTCCAAAGCTATCTAAAATGGGGATTCATTTGGAGCAATATAATAATAAAAAATACCATTTAAGTTATAAAAACAGTGATTTGATTTACTACTTATCAATTTTTCTATATGAATATGTTATCTTTGATGAAGGAGATGGCAAGGTAAGTTTTAAAAATACTAGCTATTTTGAAAAAAGAGTTTCTGAAAAATTGACAAAACAGTATTTGGAAGTTTTGGAAGATAGTTATCAAAAAATTAAAAGTATAGATCTGCCTTATATTGATGAAACATTAAACTTATTAATATTATTGATTTCTGTTTTAAAGTTGCGAAGTTTAAATACAGAAGAACTAGGTGTTTTAAATAGAAAAGTATTAAGAGAAACAAGGGAATTTAAAATTTTACAGAAAACTTTTGAAGAGTTTTCAGAAACACAGCTTTATTTCCTAACAGACTATTTACTGCGTATTTCTTGTGATGAAAAAGAAATTTTTTCACGACATCGTAACTGGCTGGAAATAGAACTTGGAGTTTATCGTTTAATTAAAGAGTTTGAGCATTTAAAGCAAGTTCAGCTTGTAAGAAACAGAAGATTACTGGATGATATTTTATATTATATCAAGCCGCTTATTTATAGAAGTTCCAAAAAAATTGAATTGAAAAATAGTGTTTTAAAAGAAGTAAAGTTGGTATATGAAGATACTTTCCACTATTTGAAAAAAGCTTTTCATAGTTTTGAAGCTTTATTAAATCTAGAAGTATCTGATAATGAGATTGGATTTTTAGTACCAATATTTGAAGTTGCTTTGCGAAATCGTATTAAGCAGGCAAAAAAAATAGTAGTGGTTTCTTCCTACAAAAGAAATTTAACCAATTTCCTATTGGCCCGTTTAGAGGAAGAGTTTTTAGTAGAAATAATAGAAGTAGTTTCTGTTAAACAACTGGATAAAATTCAAGGAGAAGAAATTGATTTGCTGGTTACAACATTAGATTTAACACAGATGAATTTGCCATATCCAGTATGTCAAGTCAATCCTATTTTGACAGATGTAGATAAAGCTCATTTGGAAGAATTTGAACTTCTGCCTCAAGATAAAAAGATTCCTCTGGAAAAATTGATGGGATTAATTGAAAAAAATATAGATAGTGAAAATTGGAATGGAAATAAATTGCGTGAAGAATTACTCCATACATTTCCTAATAACATACTAGATGAGAGAGAACAGGAGCCTCAAGAGGAATTGAAGATTTCTAAAAATATAAGAACTTCTATTAATGCTGTTGAGTGGAGAGAAGCTGTCAGGGCTGGAATGGAAATTCTATGGAAGCAAAAGTATATCAAAAAATCATACATGGAGGATAGTGTAAATAAGAAGGAAGAAGATAGTTTGATATTTTTCTTAAATGAAAAAACAGCTCTTTTTTATACAGAACCAAAAGAAAATGTTATTAAAACAGGTTTTTCTCTAGTAGAAGTAAAACATCCTTTATTGGTAAGGCAGAAAAAGATAAAGTATTTTGTATGTTTTGCTCCAAAAGGAGATTCAGAGGATCAGAGTTTACTGTTTCAGTTAAATGATTATTTTGAAGAAGAAAGAATTGAACAAAAGTTAAAAAAACAGGAAAAAATACTTAAGTAAAAAATATTTAAGTAAATAACAAATAAGGAGGAAAGAAATGATTACAACAGAGTACATTGGTTTTCTAGAAAGCTTATTCAGCTCATTGATAGGAATGGTTATTGTATTTATAGCTTTGATTTTTTTAGCCATTTTCGTTATGGTAGTATCAAGAATAATTTCAGTGTTGGAAAAGAATTTAATCAAACCAGCAGATACAACAAAAAATACAGCAGCAGTATCAGCTCCAGCAGCAAGTCCTAAGAAAGATAATAAAGAAGATGTAAAAATTGCTGTAATTACAGCTGCAATCAGTGAAGAAATGAAACAGCCAGTAGATAAATTTATTATTACAAGCATTCAAAAGATTTAAAAAAACTTAAAACATGAAAGGAGAAGAGATTATGAAGTATGTAGTGACAGTAAATGGAGAAAGATATGAAGTTGAGGTAGAAAGAGTAGATGGAAAATCATCATCTTTATCTAGAAAACAAATGGAAAGAGGAGTAAAAACAAGAGTAGAAACAGAACCAGCAGTATCAGCAGCACCAGTATCAGCCCCATCAGCGGCAGCTCCAGCAGCATCAAATGCAGGAGGGGGAAGTGCAGTTATAAGTCCTATGCCAGGAGTTATCCTAGATATAAAAGTAAAAGAAGGAGACAGCATATCTGAAGGACAAGTTGTTGTTATTTTAGAAGCAATGAAAATGGAAAATGAAATTGTATCAGAGTTTACAGGAACAGTATCTGCAATTAGAGTAAAAAAAGGGGATACTGTTGATACTGATGCAGTATTGGTAGAAATTAAATAACGGAGGAGGCTATAATGGAGTTTGTTAAAATTTTAGAAATTATGATGGCAAAATCTGGATTTGTTGCATTAACATGGCAAAATCTAGTAATGTTTCTCATATCATTTGTTTTAATTTATTTAGCCATTGTAAAACAATTTGAACCTCTGCTATTGTTGCCAATTGCCTTTGGAGTTTTCTTGACTAACCTGCCTTTAGCTGGTTTGATGAATGAAGCAGATCCTTGGTATGCATCTGGGGTTTTACGAATTATTTATAATGGAATTAAGAGTAATCTATTCCCTTGTTTGATTTTCATGGGAATCGGAGCAATGACAGATTTTGGACCATTGATTGCAAATCCAATTAGTCTCTTGCTGGGAGCAGCAGCACAATTTGGAATTTATATAACTTTTATGGCTGCAAATGCTCTGCCTTTCTTTTCTGCAAAGCAATCAGCAGCAATTGCAATCATTGGAGGAGCCGATGGACCAACTTCTATCTATTTGGCAAATAACTTGGCACCAGAATTGTTAGCGCCAATTGCAGTGGCAGCATATTCTTATATGGCGCTTATTCCTTTAATACAGCCGCCTATTATGAAGCTTTTGACAACAAAAAAAGAAAGAGCTGTAAAAATGAAACAATTAAGAAAAATCAGTAAGATAGAAAAAATTGTTTTCCCAATTGGAACAGTTTTATTTACATCTTTATTATTACCTTCTGTAGCTCCTTTACTAGGTATGCTAATGTTAGGGAATATTTTTAAAGAATCTGGAGTTGTTCAAAGACTTTCAGATACTGCTCAAAATGCATTAATTAATATAGTAACAATTATGTTGGGAGTTACAGTAGGAGCAACAGCAAATGGAGAATTATTCTTACGTTTGGAAACAATTGCAATTATCTGTATGGGATTATTTGCTTTCTGTATGTCAACAGTTGGAGGAGTTTTACTTGGAAAAGTTCTTTATCTGATAACAGGTGGAAAAATCAATCCATTAATTGGTTCAGCAGGAGTATCTGCAGTACCAATGGCTGCCAGAGTGTCTCAAACAGTTGGATCTTCTGAAAATCCAACAAACTTCTTATTGATGCATGCTATGGGACCAAATGTTGCAGGAGTTATCGGTTCTGCAGTAGCAGCAGGATATTTTATGCTGATTTTTGGAAAATAATATTAAAAAAATTTTAGTCTATATATAACACAGTGAAAATTATTGATAAAAAAATTTAGGAGGAGATTACTGTGAGTAAAGTAATGTCATTGCATGATGCAGTCAAAACTTATGTAAAATCAGGGGACAGTATTTGTATTGGTGGTTTTACAACTAATAGAAAACCATATGCAGCAGTGTATGAAATTTTAAGACAAGGATTAGGAGATTTTACAGGATATTCTGGACCAGCAGGTGGAGATTGGGATATGTTGATTGGAGAAGGTAGAGTAAAAAACTTTATCAACTGTTATATCGCAAACTCAGGATACACAAATGTATGCAGAAGATTTAGACATGAAGTAGAAAAAGTTGGGAAAATGAATTTAGAAGACTATTCTCAAGATGTTGTTATGTATATGCTTCATGCTTCATCATTAGGGTTACCATTTTTACCAGTAAAATTAATGCAAGGATCAGATATAGTAAACAAATGGGGAATTAGTAAAGAAGTAAGAGAAAAAGATCCAAAACTGCCAAATGATAAATTAGTAGAAATAGAAAATCCTTTGGTTCCAGGAGAAAAGGTAATAGCAGTACCAGTACCTAGGTTGGATGTAGCAGTTATTCATGTGCAAAAAGCTTCAATAAATGGAACTTGTTCTATTGAAGGAGATGAATTCCATGATATTGATATTGCAATTGCAGCAAAAAGATGTATTGTAACTTGTGAAGAATTAGTAACAGAAGAGGAGATTAGAAAAGAGCCAAGTAAAAACTCTATTCCTCAATTCTGTGTAGACGCAGTAGTTCATGTACCATTTGGGGCACATCCTTCTCAATGTTATAATTACTATGACTATGATGCTAATTTTTTCAAGATGTATGACACAGTAACAAAAACAGAAGAAGACTTTAAAGCCTTTTTACAAGAATGGGTATATGACATCAAGAATAATGATGAATATATTGATAAACTAGGAGCGAGCAGATTAACAAAATTGAGAGTAGTACCAGGATTCGGATATGCTGCAAAACTAGTAAAGGAGGCAAAATAAGATGGTAAATTATAAAAATTATACCAATAAAGAAATGCAAGCAATTACTATTGCAAAAGAAATCACAGATGGACAGATTGTAATTGTAGGAACAGGACTTCCATTGATTGGAGCCTCTTTAGCAAAAAGAATCTTTGCTCCAAATTGTAAACTAATTGTGGAAAGTGGACTTATGGACTGCAGTCCAATTGAAGTACCTAGAAGCGTTGGGGATAATAGATTAATGGCTCACTGTGGAGTTCAATGGCCAAATATTCGTTTTATTGGATTTGAAGCAAATGAATTATTAAATGGAAATGACAGAATGATTGCTTTCATTGGAGGAGCACAAATTGATCCTTATGGAAATGTAAATTCAACTTGCATTGGAGATTATTATCGTCCAAAAACAAGATTTACAGGATCAGGAGGAGCAAATGCAATTGCAACATATTCTAACACTGTAATTATGATGCAGCATGAAAAAAGAAGATTTATGGATAAAGTTGATTATATAACAAGTGTAGGATGGGGAGATGGACCAGGAGGAAGAGAGAAGTTAGGACTTACTGGAAATAGAGGTCCAGTTGCTGTTGTAACTGACAGAGGAGTATTGAGGTTTGACGAGGAAACTAAAAGAATGTATCTAGCTGGATACTATCCAACTTCATCTATTGAGGAGATTATTGAAAATACTGGATTTGAAATTGATACTTCAAGAGCTGTTTTATTAGAAGCACCAAGTGAAGAAGTTATTAAAATGATTAGAGAAGAAATTGATCCAGGGCAAGCATTTATTAAAGTGCCAGTAGCAGAATAAAAAGAGATGAAAGGAGAATAATATATGGGAAATTACTCAATGCCTAATTATTTCCAGAATATGGAACAAATTGGAAAAGAATTAACAAAAATTGATGAAGAAAATGAAAAGTTAGTAAAAGATGTAGAAGAAGAAATAAGTAAATTGATAGATGAGATGCATGATGCAGGAACTCCTGATGAAAAAATTGCTGAAAAAGGACAAATGACGGCTTTAGAAAGAATAGCAGAATTAATTGATGAGGGAACTTGGTGTCCATTAAACAGCCTTTACAATCCACAAGAATTTGCAACTGGAACAGGAATTGTAAAAGGATTGGCAAGAATAAATGGAAAATGGGTAGTAGTAGTTGCCTCTGATAATAAAAAAATTGTTGGAGCTTGGGTTCCAGGGCAAGCAGAAAATTTATTAAGAGCTTCTGATACTGCAAAATGTTTAGGAATTCCTTTAGTATATATTTTAAACTGCAGTGGAGTAAAATTAGACGAGCAGGAAAAAGTATATGCAAACAGAAGAGGGGGAGGAACTCCTTTCTATAGAAATGCAGAATTACAGCAATTAGGAATTCCAGTTATTGTAGGAATTTATGGAACAAATCCAGCTGGTGGGGGATACCATAGTATCAGTCCAACTATCTTGATTGCTCACGAAGATGCAAATATGGCAGTAGGAGGAGCTGGAATTGTTGGGGGAATGAATCCTAAAGGATATATTGATCAAGAGGGAGCAGAACAAATCATAGAAGCAACTGAAAAAGCAAAAGGAGCAGAGGTTCCAGGAACAGTATCTATTCATTATGATGAAACTGGATTTTTCAGAGAAGTATATTGTGATGAAGTTGGTGTATTAGAAGGAATCAAAAATTATATTGATTGCTTACCAGCATATGATTTAGAATTCTTTAGAGTAGACGAACCAGCAGAACCTGCATTAGATCCAAATGATTTATATTCTATTATTCCAATGAATCAAAAGAAAATATACAACATTTATGATGTTATTGGAAGACTAGTGGATAATAGTGAATTTAGTGAATATAAAAAAGGATATGGACCTGAAATTGTAACTGGACTTGCTAAAATAGATGGACTTTTAGTAGGGATTGTTGCAAATTTCCAAGGATTGTTGATGAAATATCCTGAATATAAAGAAAATGGAATTGGAATTGGTGGGAAATTATACAGACAAGGTCTTATAAAAATGAATGAGTTTGTAACTCTTTGTTCAAGAGATAAATTACCAATTATTTGGGTACAGGATACTACAGGAATAGATGTAGGAAATGAAGCAGAAAAAGCTGAATTACTAGGATTAGGACAATCTTTGATTTATTCAATCCAAAATTCGAAAGTTCCTCAAATGGAAGTTACATTGAGAAAAGGAACTGCAGCAGCTCACTATGTATTAGGAGGACCTCAAGGAAATTCGACTAATGCTTTCTCATTAGGAACTGCAGCAACTGAAATTAATGTAATGAATGGAGAAACAGCAGCAACTGCAATGTATTCAAGAAGATTAGTAAAAGATAAAAAAGAGGGAAAAGATTTAACTGCAACTATTGAAAAAATGAACAAACTAATTAATGAATATAAAGAAAAATCAACTCCAAGGTATTCAGCAGAAACTGGAATGGTGGATGAAATCGTAAATCTATACGATATTAGAGCTTATATGATAGCATTTGTAAATTCTGTTTATCAAAATCCAAAAGCAATTTGTGCTTTTCATCAAATGCTTTTACCAAGGGCCATTAGAGAATACAATACATTTACAAAAAAATAAAATAAATGGGGGAATCATATGGAAAGAATGGCGTTACAACTAGGCATGTTTGAAACATTGGCTTTAGCAGTTTTAGCAATTTACTTAGGAAATTTTCTTAGAAAAGTGTTTCCTGTCTTAAAGAAGTATTGTCTACCAGCGTCTGTAGTTGGAGGAACAATATTTGCAGCAATTTCCTTGATTTTATATTATTCTAATGTAGCAGAGTTAACTTTTGAATTTAAAGCAGTAAATTCATTATTCTATTGTATTTTCTTTGCTGCAAGTGGGGCAGCAGCCAGTTTATCTTTATTGAAGAAAGGTGGAAAACTAGTTGTCATTTTTGCTATTTTAGCAGCAGTTTTAGCAGCATGTCAGAATGCTTTAGCACTGTTTGTTGGTAATTTATTGGGAGTAAATCCATTAATTTCAATGATGACAGGAAGTATTCCTATGACAGGAGGTCATGGAAATGCAGCAGCTTTTGCTCCAATTGCAGTGGAAGCTGGAGCAAGTGCAGCAATGGAAGTAGCTATTGCGGCTGCAACATTTGGCTTGATTTCAGGATGTATTTTAGGAGGACCTTTTGGAAACTTTATAATTAAAAGACATAAGCTGGAAGATCCAGCTTTAGATGGGAAGGATGATACTTCAGAATTAGGAGAAGCAGCTCCTACACAGCCAATTGATAAAAACAGTGTTGTTAATGCAATGTTTTTAATGTGTATTGCTTTAGGAATTGGGCAAGTATCAACTCTGGTTTTGAAAAAATTTGGAATCAGTTTTCCAATTCATGTAAGCTGTATGTTAGGTGGAATTTTAATTAGATTATTTTATGATAAAAAAGCTGGAAACCATGAAGTGTTGTATGAGGCAATTGATACAGTTGGAGAATTCTCATTGGGATTATTTGTTTCAATGTCTATTATTTCAATGAAATTATGGCAATTATCTGGATTAGGATTTGCTCTAATTATACTATTATTTGTTCAAGTAATCTTTATTATATTCTTCTGTTATTTCCTAACTTTCAACTTGTTAGGAAGAAACTATGATGCAGCAGTTATGGCAGTAGGACATACAGGATTCGGATTAGGAGCTGTTCCTGTTTCTATGACTACAATGCAGACTGTTTGTAAAAAGTATCGATACTCTAAACTAGCCTTCTTTGTTGTTCCAGTAATTGGAGGATTTATAAGTAATATTTCCAATGCAATTATTATTACTAAATTCTTAAATATTGCAAAGGCTATGCTTGGAATAGGATAGTAGTTACAAAGAAAAAAGGGAGCATAAAATGAGTAAATTTACAATGGGAGTTGATGTGGGATCAACTACATCAAAGGCTATTATTTTAAAAGATGGAAAAGAAATTATTTCGCAATCTGTAATTGCAGTTGGAACAGGGACAAGTGGACCTGCTCGGGCTATTAAAGAGGTATTAGAAATGGCAGGATTTTCTTCAATTGATGAGTTAGATTGTGCTGTAGCTACTGGTTATGGAAGAAACTCATTGGAAGAAGTGCCATTGCAAATGTCAGAATTATCTTGTCATGCAAAGGGTGCCTACTTTCTTTTCCCTAAGGTAAGGACAATTATTGATATTGGAGGACAAGACTCAAAAGCATTAAGTGTTGGAAGTAATGGAATACTGGAAAATTTTGTTATGAATGATAAATGTGCAGCAGGAACAGGAAGGTTTTTAGATGTCATTGCTAAAGTTTTAGAAGTCAGTTTATCTGATTTAGAAACTCTTGATGAAAAGTCTAAAGAGGATGTTATAATTAGTTCTACTTGTACTGTATTTGCAGAATCAGAAGTCATTTCTCAATTAGCAAAAGGAACAAAATTTGAAGATATAGTAAAAGGAATCCATACATCTATTGCAAGCAGAGTAGGAAGTTTAGCAAAACGTGTAGGAATCAAAGATCAAGTTGTTATGACTGGTGGAGTAGCATTGAATCATGGAATGATAAGAGCTCTTGAAAAGAATATTGGCTTTAAAATCTATACAAGTGAATACTGCCAATTAAATGGAGCAATAGGAGCAGCACTTTTTGCTTATCAAAAATGTTTAAATGCAGAAAAAAATAAATAATATGAGGTGGACCTTGCTCGTATTTCACGAGCAGGTTCTTTCATTTATAAAAAAAGAAGTAGGAGGAAACTGAAATGGCTGGAAAAATGGAAAAATTACCTAATAAAAAACCAAGAGCAATTGATGGACATAAACCTGCTGCTGCTATTTTAAGAAAAGTAGTAGATAAAGTATATGCAGAAGCTTGGGAAGCTAAGAGAAGAGGGGAATTAGTAGGGTGGAGCTCTTCTAAATTTCCAATTGAATTAGCAAAAGCATTTGATTTAAATGTTGTTTATCCTGAAAATCATGCAGCATCTACAGCAGCAAAAAAAGATGGATTAAGATTATGTCAGGCAGCAGAAGATATGGGATATGATAATGATATTTGTGGTTATGCAAGAATAAGTTTAGCTTATGCAGCTGGAGAACCAACAGATGCAAGAAGAATGCCACAACCTGATTTTTTGCTTTGCTGCAATAATATTTGTAATATGATGACAAAATGGTATGAAAATATTGCAAGAATGCATAATATTCCTTTAATTATGATTGATATTCCATTTTCAAATACAGTAGATGTACCAGAAGAAAAAGTGGATTATTTGATTGGACAATTTAATTATGCAATCAAACAATTGGAAGAATTAACTGGAAAGAAATTTAATGAAGAGAAATTTGAAGCTGCTTGTACAAGAGCTAACAGAACTGCAGCAGCATGGCTAAAATCATGTTCTTACATGAGTTATAAACCATCTCCTTTGAGTGGATTTGATCTGTTTAACCATATGGCAGACATTGTAGCAGCAAGATGTGAAGAAGAGGCAGCTATAGGATTTGAATTGCTGGCACAAGAATTTGAACAATCTATAAAAGAAGGAACTTCAACTTGGGAATATCCAGAAGAACATAGAATTTTATTTGAAGGAATCCCTTGTTGGCCAGGACTTAGACATCTATATGAACCATTGAAAGACAATGGAGTAAATGTAACAGCAGTTGTATATGCTCCAGCATTTGGATTTAGATATAATAATGTAAGAGAAATGGCAGCAGCTTATTGTAAAGCTCCTTGCTCTGTATGTATTGAAACAGGGGTAGAATGGAGAGAAACTATGGCAAAAGAAAATGGTATCAGCGGAGCTTTAGTAAACTATAATCGTAGTTGTAAGCCATGGAGTGGAGCTATGCCAGAAATTGAAAGAAGATGGAGAGAAGATTTAGGAATTCCAGTAGTAAATTTTGATGGTGATCAGGCAGATGAAAGAAACTTCTCAACTGAGCAATATAAAACAAGAGTGCAAGGTCTAGTAGAAATCATGGAAGAAAGAAAAAAAGAAAAAATAGAAAAAGGTGAAGATGTATATACAAACTTCGAAAATACAAAAGAAACAGATTGGACAAAACCAACTTTAAAATAGGAGGATAAAAATGGACGAAATTAAAGAATTGTTAGAACAATTTAAATATTATGCAAATAATCCTAGAAAGCAATTAGATAAATATCTTGCTGAAGGAAAAAAAGCAGTAGGAGTTTTCCCATATTATGCTCCAGAAGAAATTGTGTATGCAGCAGGGATTGTACCTTTTGGTGTATGGGGAGGACAAGGTTCTATTGAAAGAGCAAAAGCATATTTCCCAACATTCTACTACTCTTTGGCATTACGTTGTTTAGAAATGGCTTTAGATGGAACTTTAGATGGACTATCAGCTTCTATTGTAACAACTTTAGATGATACTTTAAGACCATTTTCACAAAACTATAAAGTGGGTGTAGGACAAAAAATTCCTATGATTTTCTTAAACCATGGACAACATAGAAAAGAAGAATTTGGGAAGACTTACAATGCAAGAATTTTCAATAAAGCAAAAGAAGAATTAGAAAGAATTTGTGGAGTAACAGTTACAGATGAAAACTTGAAAAAAGCTTTTGAAGTTTATAATGAAAATAGAAGTGAAAAAAGAAGGTTTATCAAGTTAGCAGCAAAACATCCACAAACAGTTAAAGCATCTGACAGATGTTATGTATTAAAAAGTTCATACTTTATGTTAAAAGATGAACACACAGCTTTATTAAAACAATTAAATGCAAAATTAGAGGCCCTTCCAGAAGAATCATGGGATGGAGTTCGTGTAGTAACAAGTGGAATTATTACAGATACTCCAGGATTATTAGAAGTATTTGATGCTTATAAAATATGTATTGTTGCAGATGATGTAGCTCATGAATCAAGAGCTTTAAAGGTAGATATTGATTTATCAATAGAAGATCCTATGTTAGCTCTGGCAGATCAATTTGCAAGAATGGATGAAGATCCTCTTCTATATGATCCAGATATTTACAAAAGACCAAAATATGTTGTTAACTTAGTAAAAGAAAACAATGCAGATGGATGTCTGTTATTTATGATGAACTTCAACGATACAGAAGAAATGGAATATCCTTCATTAAAACAAATTTTTGATGCAGAAAACCTTCCGCTTATCAAAATGGGATATGACCAGCAAATGATAGATTTTGGACAAGTAAAAACACAATTAGAAACTTTCAATGAAATTGTACAATTAAATAGAATGTAGGGGAGGTAGAGGAAATGAGTCAAAATATATGGGAAAATGATGATTTTATTTTTAAAGGTGATGAGCTGAAAGGAATGACAGATAAAGGAAAAGACAAAGTCAAGACACAAGGCTTCACTGATATGGTAATTCCTCCAATAACTCCTGAAGGTGTAGCAATTAAAAGAATTGGAGATAATGCTTTTTATAGAAGAGGATTAACTTCTGTTGTTATTCCTGATACTGTAGAAAGTATTGGATATGACGCTTTTGGAGTATGTAAGTTAATAGAAGTAAAATTACCAAGCTCTTTAGTTACAATTGAAGGATTTGCTTTTTATAGAAATAAATTGAAGAAAGTAGAATTTGGAAAAGCAGTAAAAATTATTGAACCAAGTGCTTTTGCTTTGAATGAATTAGAAGAAATTTCTTTTCCAGAATCATTAGAGGTTATTGACACTTCAGCTTTTTATAAAAATGAATTAACAGCATTAAGTCTTCCAGCAACTATCAAAAAAATAAATATGTACGCATTTTGTAAAAATAATATCACAGAAATAGAGATTCCTAAATCTATAGAATTTTTACATGCAAAAGCTTTCGAGGAAAATACAGAATTAAAATAGGAAATTAAAATGAAAAAGAGGCTGACTTATTATTAAAATGGACAACCTCTTTTTTAATAGAAGATAGGAGGGACTTATGGCTTTATATCAATTTGATGTTCTGGATTCTACAAATGAGTATATGAAGGAAAATCGAAAAAAATTTCAAGACTATGATATTGTCCTTGCTAAAAACCAAACAGCTGGAAAAGGAAGACGTGGAAATATTTGGATTTCTACTGAGGGAATGGGTTTATTTACTTTTCTTGTTAGGAAACAGGAAAAAGAAGAAAATATTAACTATATGAAACTACCTTTGTTAGTAGGGCTTGCAGCTATTCGGGCATTTCAAAAAATAAAAAAAGCAGAATATCAATTTAAATGGACCAATGATATTTATTTACAAGGTAAGAAATTAGGAGGAATTTTAGTAGAAAGGCGAGAAAATGACTTTTTAATTGGAATAGGATTAAATATTAATAATCAGATTCCTTTAGAAATTAAACATATAGCAATTTCTTTACAAGAATTAGGAGAACAGGAGTATTCTATTCCTGATATTGTTTTGGAAGTAGTAGAACAGTTTCGAACTCTTTGGAAAGAATATACCTCAGGGAATTGGAAAGAGATTTTGACAGAAATTAATAAAATCAATTATTTATATGGAAAAAGAGTTGCTTTAAGAGCAGGAAATCTTTTTATAGAAGGAATTGTACAGCAGATTAATAATGAGGGTGAAATTGAGATTATGTCTGATGGAAAGATAAAAAGTTTTGCAATGGGAGAAGTAATCAGAGAACGTCTTATCTTTCCTTTAGAAGCAAATATAGAAAGCTTTGCAAAAGCTTATATTTTAAAGGAAGCTAGCTATGATGTTATTATATGTCTAGTTGGAGAATTTAATGAAAATTGGATGGAAAAACTGGAAACTTTACATTTGAAAGTAGAAAAGAATATAAGTTTAGAAGAAGCAATGAAAAAATATCAGGCAAAGTCTTTCTTAGATTTTCCAAATATCTTTCCGTTAGAGAACTATTCAGAGGAAAGAATTAAGAAAATTGCAAAAATGTTTGTTTGAGAAGGTACAAATATGGTAGCATAGAAACAGGGAATTAAAATTTAGGGAGGAAGCATGAGAGAGTTTGTACATCAATTGAAAGAACAGGTATTAAATGGATATTCAATAACGAGAGAAGATGCAGAAAAATTATTAAGTTTATCAATAGAAAAAGAGGAAGATTTACATGAATTATTAAAAGCAGCCAATGAAATTAGAGAAAAATTTTGTGGAAACTTTTTTAATCTATGTACTATTCTAAATGCAAAGTCTGGGAGATGCTCAGAAAACTGCAAATATTGTGCTCAGTCAGCTCATTTTAAAACAGCAGCAGAAATTTATCCTTTAGTAGTGAAAGAAAAAGCTTTGGAAGCAGCGAAAGAAGTGGAAGCAGAAGGAGCCCATAGATTTTCCCTGGTAACAAGTGGAAGAGGATTAAATGGAGGAGAAAAGGAATTAGATCAACTAGCAGAAATTTATCAATATTTACAGAAGAATACAAAGTTAGATTTGTGTGCTTCACATGGAATATGCACTAAAGAAGCTCTTCAAAAATTAAAAGATGCAGGAGTGAAAACTTATCATCATAATTTGGAAAGTTCAAGAAGATTTTATGGGACAATTTGTACTTCTCATACTTTTGATGATAGAGTAAATACAATTAAATATGCACATGAAGTTGGAATGCAAGTATGCAGTGGAGGTATTTTTGGATTAGGAGAAACAGAGGAAGACAGAATAGATATGGCTTTTGATTTACGAGAATTAGGAGTTCATTCTATTCCAATTAATATTTTAACTCCAATTCCTGGAACACCTTTAGAAAAGAATGAAGCTGTAGATCCAAGAGAATTATTAAAAGATATTGCCATTTTTAGATTTATTTTACCAAAAGTATCAATTCGATATGCAGGTGGAAGAGTGAAATTGGGAGAATATGCAAAGTTAGGACTAGAAGGAGGAATTAACTCTGCTTTAACTGGAAATTTCCTAACTACAACAGGAAATACAATAGAAAGTGACAAAAAAATGATTAAGGAACTTGGATATGAATACTAAAGGGTATTTTGTCATAGGAACAGATACAGATATTGGAAAAACTTTTTGTAGTACTTTGTTATATCATGGAGTGCGAAAGAAAAAAGGCATGTATTACAAGCCAATCCAAAGTGGAGGAATTTCTAAAAATGGAAAACTATATGCCCCTGATGTCTTATCTCTATGTCAAATTGAGAGAATGGATTATCAGGAAGAAATGGTTACTTATGTTTTAGAAGCAGAAGTTTCTCCTCATTTAGCAAGTGAATTAGAAGGAACAATAATTGAGATTGAAAAAATCAAAAAGCATTTTACAAAACTTTGTGAACAGTATGATTATTTAATTGTTGAAGGAGCAGGAGGGTTACAAGTACCTTTGATTCGTGATCAATATCATATTTATGATTTGATTAAAGACTTTGGCTTTCCTGTGATCTTAGTAAGTAGTGCAAAAGTTGGCTCTATTAATCATGCTATATTAACAATAGAATCTTTAGAAAAATTAGGGATTTCTCTTCATGGGATTCTCTTTAATAGAGTAAAGGATACAGAGGAAAGTAAAATCTATGAGAAAGACAATATTGAGATTATTTTAAAACATTCTCCTACAAAGAATCATTTAATTATATTGGAAAATACAAGAGAAATTCAGGAGAAGAAGTTAAATTTATTTTTAAAAGGAGAAGCAAATGGCTAAAAGAAGTCAATTACAAGAGAAAGATTTAAAATATATATTTCATCCTTGTGCTCAAATGAAAGATTTTGAAGAAACACCACCTTTAATTATTACTAAGGGAGAGGGATTATATTTATTTGATGAAACAGGAAAAAAATATATGGATTGTATTTCTAGTTGGTGGGTTAATTTATTTGGACATGCTAATCCTAGAATTAATAAAGTAATTTACAATCAAATTAACACTTTAGAACATGTTATTTTTGCAAATTTTGGACATGAACCAGCAATTGAGCTATGTGAAAATTTAGTAGAGGTTTTACCTGAAGGAATCAATAAATTTTTATTTGCAGATAATGGTTCTTCTTGTATTGAGATGGCTCTGAAATTAAGTTTTCAATATCATTTACAAACAGGAAATCCACAAAAAACAAAATTTATTTCACTAGAAAATGCCTATCATGGAGAAACTATAGGAGCTCTTGGTGTGGGAGATGTAGATATTTTCACAAAGACCTATAGACCTTTGATTCAAGAAGGAAGAAAAGTTCCAGTTCCATATTTAGATTCTACAATGACAGAAGAAGAATATTCAAAATATGAGCAGGAATGTATTTCAAAGCTGGAAAGTTTAATTGAAAATAATCATCAGGAAATAGCATGTATGATTATAGAGCCTATGGTACAAGGGGCAGCAGGAATGAAGATGTATTCCAGCTATTATTTGCAGAAAGTAAGAGAATTGACAAAAAAATATAATATTCATTTAATTGATGATGAAATTGCAATGGGATTTGGAAGAACAGGAAAAATGTTTGCTTGTGAACATGCAGGGATTACTCCAGATATTATGTGTTTAGCAAAAGGATTATCCAGTGGATATTATCCAATTGCTCTTGTATGTATTACAAGTGATATCTTCAATGCATTTTATGCAGACTATAAAGAAGGAAAATCTTTTTTACATTCTCATACTTATTCTGGAAATCCACTGGGATGTAGAATTGCAGTAGAAATTTTAAAAATTTTTAAAGAAGAAAATATTATGAATATGGTAGAAAAAAAGGGAAAATTTCTACAGGAGAAGATGAAGGAATACTTTCATGAAAAAAATTATATAAAAAACTATCGAAATCTAGGAATGATAGGAGCAATTGAATTAAAAGAAATCAAAGGAATCGAACGAGTTGGTCGTCATATTGCTGCTCTTGCTTTAGAAAAGGGAGTATTAATACGACCAATTGGCAATATTGTTTATTTTATGCCTCCTTATATCATTACAGAGGAAGAAATAGAAATAATGCTGCAGGTTTGTCAGGAATCAATCGAAGAATTTTTACAAACAATATAGAAGAAAGGAGGGTGAGTTAAAATGAAAGTTAAAAAAGTATGGGCTGCATATTTTAGTGGAACAGGAACAACAGAAAAAATAGTATGTGGACTTGCAAAATTCTTAGCAGAAAAATTAGAAGCAGAATTCTGTTGCTTTGATTTTACTCTTCCCAAAGCAAGACTAGAAAAGAGTCCATTTCAAAAAGAAGATCTAGTAGTTTTTGGAACACCTACAATTGCTGGAAGGGTACCAAATGTTTTATTAAAATATTTGGCAACTATAGAAGGAAGAGGAGCTTTAGCAGTTCCTATTTCTCTTTATGGAAATCGAAACTATGATGATTGTTTGATAGAGCTTCGAGATATTTTAGCAAAAGATGGATTTTATCCAATTGCAGCAGGAGCCTTTATTGGAGAACACTCTTTTTCCAGAATTTTAGGAGCAGGAAGACCAGATACAAAGGATATGCAGATTCTTATGGAATTTGCAGAAAAAATTGTAAAGAAAGTGGAAACAGAAGATAAGACTTTAATTGAAGTAAAAGGAACTCCAGAGCCTTATCGCTGGTATTATCAACCACGGGATAGAAAAGGAAATCCTGTGGATATACGTAAGGTAAAACCTTTGACAAATGATAAATGCACAGACTGTAAAATTTGTGCAGAAGTTTGTCCTATGGGTTCAATTTCCTTTGAAAATGTAAGGGAAGTTCCAGGAATTTGTATCAAATGTTGTGCTTGTATTAAGAAATGTCCTGAAAATGCAAAATATTATGAAGATGCAGGATATTTGTATCATCAACATGAATTAGAGGAAGAATATACTAGAAGAGCAGAGCCAGAATATTTTGTATAAAGACTTTTAGAATGGATTAAAAAACTATCCTCCATCTTAGTTGTCTAAAATAGAGGAGGTAATATAGAAAAATATTCATATTTTTCTGAAAATCAGCTCCGCTGGCAACGGAGCTTTTTTATGCCATAACTTTGAAAAAGAATTTGCTTGAAAATGCTCTTTAAATCAATTATTAAAAATAGTTCGCATATATGTATAAACACGAACTTTTATGTTATGTAATTATACTCTTTAAACTTTGAAATTTCAAGTTTAATTTTTTTAAAAATAAAATTCAAAAAAAGTATTAAACCCTTTAAAATAGCCTATATTATAAGGGTATTGTTCGTGTTTATACATAAAAGAGAACTCTATATTCTATAGAATTTAAAAAATAAAATAAGATCATTTTCTATTACTTTATTGTATTATTTTTAATAATATATTACAAAAATAATAGTAATATAGTTTTAAAAATCTTATATAAATTACATTATATTATTTAGGAGGTACGAATGGAAAGTATTGTTAAAATGTTTTTTTCTAATGGAGTTCTTATGATTTTTCTAGCATTAATGTTGGGATATCTATTTGGAAGAATATCTTTTGGAGGATTAAAATTTGGAACATCAGGGGTTTTAATAGTAGCACTTATATTTGGACATTTTGGGATGAAAGTTCCTGGTATAATTGGTTCAGTTGGACTTGTTTTGTTCTTAGGAAGTGTTGGACTATCAGCAGGACCATCTTTTGTTAGTAATCTTAAAGCTAACTTTTGGGGATTCTTAGGTACATCTTTTGCAATTTTGCTGTCAGCAGCTTTAACTATAGCAATGGCTGTTAAGTTTTTTGATATTCCTGTTGATTTGGCATTAGGAATTGCAGCAGGAGCTTTAACTTGTACAGCTTCTCTTGCAGCTACTGTTGAGATCACATCATCAACTGTTGCAAGTGTAGGTTATGGATTGGCATATGTTTTTGGAATAATAAGCATAGTAATGTTTGTACAAATAGTTCCTAAATTTTTAAAGGTTAACATTAAAGAAGAAAATGATAAGATGGTAGATCCACCTTTATCTCAAAGATTATCTAATTTAAAAGACTTAAAACTTATAGTAGTTGATGGACCAGGAGTATTTATTGTCGCATTTGCAATAGTTATAGGAGTTATAATTGGTTCTATAAAAATTCCTTTAGGTTCTGGAACATTTTTCTCTCTTGGAAATGCAGGAGGAACAATTATTGCAGGAATTATAGTATCTGCTATTGGAAGAATAGGAAAAATCAGTTTACAACCTGTAAAAACTACACTTATGCCTATAAGAGATTTAGGAATTTCTCTTTTCCTATTGCAAAATGGTGCACAGGCAGGAGCAGGATTTATAGCAACTTTATCTAAATATGGTGTAAAACTATTTATAGTTGGTGTAATTATGAGTTTAGTTGCAATTATTGCAGCTTATATAGTTGCTAAAGTTATATTTAAAATGCCATTGTTTGCTGCTCTTGGAGCAACAACTGGAGCAATGACTTCAGCACCAGCATTGAATGCTCTTATTTCAGTTTCTAATGATGACAGAGTAGCAGCTTTTTATGCAGCTTGTCAACCAGTTGCAACTGTAGGACTTGTTATATTACCACAAATTATGGTTTCTATTCTAGGTAAGTAATAAGATGAGCAAAAGGTATAGTGAATAAAGCGCTATATAAATTAATAAGGATTGACTTCTGTACAATGCAGAAATCAATCCTTTTAACTTTTATGGATAAAAATTTATTAAAAACTTTACTTTATATTATTTGCTGTGCTTGCTTATTAACTTTTGTAAATCTTTCCAAATAAATATTGTGGACATAGCAGAAGTATTGTCAAAATAATTAATAAAATCATTGAGATATACAGCTCCTAAATATTGATAAATCTTTTCAGCTCTGTTATTTCCTCTAAGAATAGAGATAGTCATACTGTCATAATTATTTTCCAAAGCAAAAGCAGCAGTTTTTAAGATCAGAGATTTTCCAACTCCTTTACTTTGAAATTCAGGAGATACGTGAAGCGAATCTAAATAAAGACAATTTTTAAGATGTCTGTAAGGTTTGCTTGCTGCAAGAGATGTAATAGCTCCTGCATCATCTAAATGAACAAAAATGACATTATTGTCATTTTTTAAATACTCTTCCCATTTTTTTTCTGCCTGACTATAAGTTAGTGAATTGAGATAATCATCTGGAAGAATATTTTTGTAAGTTCTTCTTCGGCTGTCTATATAGATTTTAGAAATGATTTCTATATCATTATTCTTAGCTTTTCTAATCATATCAACTCCTTGTGTGATATCCCTCAGCAAAAATTATTATTGACTATATACATATTATTTTATGATATAATTTAAAATAGAAATGATATACTTAAGTTTAATTTCTTATATAAAATTTTATCTTAATATATATTTTTCCATGACATAGTTAGTAAGAAAAATTCCTTTTCTTTCTACTTGCTGTTCTTTTATTAAAGTATATCCCAGCCTTTCAAAAAAGGGCTTTGCTGTGATTGAAGCTTCTGTTATTATTGTGCATATACATATTTTATCTGCATATTCTTCCAGTTTTTTAACTATAGCTGAGGCGATTCCCTTGTGCAGATAGTCTTTGTGTATAAATAATCTATTAAGATAACCAGTTTTTTCTATATCTCCAAAACCTACAATTTCTCCATTTATTTCAGCTACAACAGTAAAATTTTCAGAAAGAGATTTTTGCCAGATATCATATTTTTCTTCAATATAATTATCAGGAGCCCATACAGAAAGCTGTTTATCATTGTAGTCCTTTTTGTTTACAGTTCTGACTGTATCATAGAAAAGTTTAAGTAAATTAAGGCAGTCATCAGACTTATATTTTCTTAATATCATAGGCTCACCTCTTTAGAATATTATATAGCTAAAGTTAAAAGAAAACAACAAAATAAAATATATAAATTTTAATTTTAACTTTAAAGAGTAGTGGAGAAAAAATTATGGAATATAGTTTAAAATATATAAATTTAATAAATAGGTTTTTATGTTAATATTTTTTAGATACCATATTTTGGAAATAATCTGTTTGACAATGTCTAGTAAAAATCTAGGGAATGAAAAATTATCCTTTAAAAAGGAAAATAATATTTTTTCAATATTCACTTATAAAAAATAATAAGCTGATAGTCATAAATAAGTTTTAACTATCAGGCTCATATGTTTATTTAGGAAGATTATTATATAATTTAATTTTTTTGGTATCATGGAGTATTGTTAAAATATAGCTAATAATTGGAAATGAAATCATTCCTAAAACTCCTAACAGCTCATACCCAATTAAAACAGCAAGTAATACAACAATAGGATTAATATTAAGCTGTATACTTAAAATTTTTGCTTCTAATACCCTACGTATGATAGTAATTACAATATAAAGGATGAAAAGTCCACTAGCTAAAAAATAGTTTTTGTTTAGTAGTTCAATAACTGCCCATGGTATCATAATACCACCAGTTCCCAAAACAGGTAGAGCATCAAATAAAGCAATTCCTAAAGCAATTCCAATTGGATTATTTACTTTTATAATACTAAGTCCTATTGCCAGTTCAATGAATGTAATAAAAATTAAGATTAAAGATGCCTTAAGGTATTTTATTACAGAGTTTTTTAATAAGGGACTTATCTCTATGTAAAATGTATGAACCTTATTAGGTAATTGGTATTTCAAAAAAGAAACTACAATGTCATACTGAATCACTATAAAATATGAAAGTAGTATAGTCATTAAAATAGATAAAAAGCTAGAAGTTAACTGGTTAGCCATACTACCTAAAAAAATAAGACCATATTGTGAAATTGAAAATACTAAGTTTTCTACCCATGATACTATACTCATTTGTAACTCTGCCATATTTGGATGAAATTCATTTGGTATGAAAGAACATATCTGGATAATATAATTACCTAAAGAGTTAAGTACTGGTGCAATAGTATTTTTATAATAATGAGGGAAACTTTGAAAAATATCTTCTAGTAAATTTGTAATTTCTATCATACCAAATATGAAACCACTCCCTAGTGATAAATAAAAAAGAAATAGTATGATTGTGGATAATCCTTTCTTTTTTAGTCCTAATTTTTCTTTTAATAAATGTATAATTGGTTGCAATATAGTAGAAATAAATAGAGCAATCCAAAAAGGCATAAATAATTTTGCTGTAAAAATTGTCAGTAATATGAGTATGACAATAACAATAATATAAGCAATATTTATGATAAAGCATTTACGCTGTATAATTTTTTGTAGCATATTAGACCTCCTAATCAATAATTTTAAATAATTTATTTAATATATATTTTATAAATATCTTTTGGAAATACTTCTGAAATTGTTTTTTATTCTCTAAATAACCTTCTATTTTATATAGAGTAATTTATTGTATTGGTAGATTTTTATCTTAAATTTCTGAAAAAATTTTCTGTCATTTAGTATTTTAAGTGGGAGGTCAATTCATCCAAATATCTTTATTTTTTAATAATGTAATTTCAAAATTTCTTCACCTAATGATATTAATAGAAAAATATCTAATATTTTATAAATAGTTTCTTCTTAAAGATTTATAAAGCACACTTTTCTTCCAAAATCATATTTGTTAGTATATATTTTTTCATATTTCAATCAGTTCTTATATTCCTAGTTTATTTTACTGTAATTTAGATTTTTCTATTGGATATTGTCTTATCTTTATATCCAAACATATACCATTTTTTTATTTAAGGTAGCTGATTGACATAGGTAATGGAGGGAATCATAACTTTTTTGACTAATTTATTTTACTATTAGTTTTTTTAACTTTAATATCATTTCTTTTTATTTTAAATCCATTTTAGTTAATACAAATGATATTTTTTTTAATTTCAGGTTATTTAATAGTGCCTGAAAGTTATTTATATCTAACTTTACATCAGTACACAATACTTCCATTATTAAATTGTTATAGTTTAGAAAGAAGCCTGTTTCATAATAACCATTATGAAGATAAAATTTTTTACGAGATTTCCTTTGTTCAATATTTTCTGCTTCTTTATCAATAATCTCCATATCTAAAACAATCTGACAATTGACATACTGTTTTTTCATCAATGCCAATACCTTACTTCCATAGCCCAATCTGCGTTTAGAACCCTCTATTGCAAAAAAAAGTATATAAGCAGTAGATCTTTGAATAGATAGAACATAAAAACCAATAAAAGTATCATTATCATAAACAGCAGTTACTTCAATTGTATTTTGGGAAATTAACTGTATCATTTCATGAAGTTCCATACGTTCTTCTTTTGGGAATGCCTCATTATTTAAACTTTCAAGTATTTTCATATCTTTAAAATCAGAAGCAACATTTTTAATTAATAAATTCATATTTACACCTCAATTTTTAATAATGATATTTTTTCTGTTTATAAATTAGAAACAAGACTGTAACAATTGTCGCCATAATTTCTGCCCCAACAATAGAAAACCAAATACCATCTAACTGCCAAATTAATGGAAAGACAAGCACAGCTACAACCTGAAATACCAAAATACGTATAAAAGCAATGAGAGCAGAGACTAATCCATTATTTAGTGCAGTGAAAAAACTGGAACCCCAAATTCCAAATCCAGAAAATAGGAATGAAAAAGAATAAATCATAAAAGCATACTGTGTCATATGCATCAGTCCATGGTCATAACCTACAAATATCATTACAATAGGTTTTGAAAGCAGTTCTCCTATTACAAACATAGAGATAGCAAATCCCATTATAATGATAAGGCTTTTTTTACGTAAATTTTTTAATTCACCATAATCTTTTGCCCCATAATGATAACTTATAATAGGAGCTGTTCCCACAGAATAACCAATAAACACTGCTTGAAACAGTAACGCAACATATAATAAAACCCCATAAGCTGCAATGCCATCTTCTCCTGCATATTTTAATAATTGTACATTATAAAGCATACTAACAACAGAGGTAGAAATATTGGTCAATAATTCAGAAGACCCATTTGAAATAGTTTTCAATAAAGCTATACCATCAAAATTTGTTTTAGTAAGTCGGAGTAGACTACCATTGGGACGAACAAAATAAATTACAGGAACAATACCACCAATAAATTGGCCAATTGCAGTAGCTGCAGCTGCACCTACTAGTCCCCATTTAAATACAACAATAAATAGGAAATCAAGTATAATGTTTGTTATTCCTGCTCCAATTGCAACATATAAACCAAGTTTTGGTTTTTCTGCTGTAGCAAACAGACATTGAAACTCACATTGTAGAATATATGCAGGGATAGCAAGTAAAACCACTTGTCCATAGGTGATACTATCTTCTAATAGCTGGCCCTCTGCACCTAATACAGATATGATCCAGCGTAGTACTATAATACCAAATACAGCTAGAATAATACCAAATATTGCAGATGTATAGATTAATAAAGAAAACTGTTTACTGGCTTTTTCTCGTTTGCCTTCACCCATTGTTTTAGCAATCAATGCTCCACCACCTGTTCCAAATAGAAATCCTGTACATCCTAATATCAAAAGAAAAGGCATAACAAAGTTAATTGCAGTAAAGGGTATTTTACCTATAAAGTTTGATACAAAGTAACCATCAACCACACCATAGATAGAGCTGATAATTAACATGATGATGGTAGGAAAGGTAAAATGTAAAAGTCTTTTATAATTAAAATGATCTGAGAGCTGAATCATTGTTTTAACCTCCTAAACCAGCTTTCTATAAATACTGCAATTGCTGATGTTAATTCTTTTAAGTTCCAATTGGAAGCATTTACAATAAGGTGATAGGAAGTATGGAGTCCCCAACTTTTGTGGGTAATAATTTCACGAACTTCAGCACGGTTTTTATCAATGCTACGAATTTTTTCTTCCATTTCTTTTCTAGATAAATTTTCATTCTTTGTAGCTCGTTCTATACAACGGCGAATTTTTGATTTCATATCAGCACAGATAAAAATATTAAAAGGGTGATAATCCTTAAGTAATTCATCCGCATTTCGCCCAACAATAACACAATTTTTTCCAGCTTTTGCAATTTCTTTGATTACTTGTGTTTGCTCTACTAATAGATCAACTTTGATAGATTGCATTATATTCACCATTGTAAAGGAACAACAAAAAGTTAAGGGAATAGTTTGCCATCTTTTATTATCTAATATTTCAGACACATAGTTTTTATCCATATCATGTTTATCTGCAATAGCAGTAATAATTTCTTTGTCATAATAATCAAAACCAAGTTGATCAGCAAGTTGTTTTCCTATTTCTCTGCCACCACTTCCAAATTCTCGACTTATGGTAATAATTTTCATTGTATAGTTCCTCCATTTTTGTTTTATATATAAAAAGCCGATAATCATATCTAAAATACTGATTATCGGCTCTGTGTCTTTGCATCTGGCTCTTTACTTTCCAATATATTCATTTTTTCTACATCTATAAGTGTTTCATATTTACACTTAGGACAAAATAATGGAAAGTTTTTTAATATTGTATCATTTCGAATTTTTATTCGAGTTTTGCTTTTACAGAAAGGACATAGAATCCATTGTTCTAAACTCATTTCTGTATCTCCTTATTTATTAAATCAAAATTTATTATTTCATTTTGATAAATCATATTAAGTTCTGCTTGTAACAAACGCTGTTGTTTATTGGAAAGCTCAAGGAACATTTGACGTTCTTCTTCAGACATTTTTAATAATGCACGTAGTTCTGCATTAACTAATGGGGTAACAATATTTTTACATATATTTAACCCTTGCTCTGTTAATATTACAGCTTTACTATTTCTTGCCCCTTGTATTTGCTCAAGTTTTATATATCCAATTTTTACAAGATTCATGATTGCTGAATTAACTGTTTGCCTTGGAAAATACCACATTTCAGCAAGAATATTTTGTGTATAGACTTCATTTGCTTCATTCAAGGTGTATAATATCCAAAAAGATACTGAAGATAAATGACAATGAGTAGCATAAGTTTGATACAATTGGTCTTGCATTCTCCAAATACGATTTAATTCTAAATTTTGTTCTTTGACTATTTTCAACATAGCTGTTCCTCCAAAGTTTAATGTGGAATTTTAATTTTATTATAAATCCGAAATCGGATATTGTCAAGATAAATTATATATATTAATATTTGAGAAGAATAATATGTTTTGTTACAGATAAAATTATAGTGTATAAATTTACATTATAAAAATAAAGTAAATGATAAAATATAATATGGAAAATAAATATGGAATATAGTAAAAAAGATAATTTTAATAGTCTTAGTTATAGAATTCCAATTATATAGCTTAGATTCATAAGGAAATATAGTTTTACTAGGAAATTTTCTTTCTGTTTTTTATTGTAAAGAAGAGGGAGAACTTCCTGTTAGGTTAATCTATTTTTATATCATCTTCATTCATCTTTTGTCTGAACACTTCTATATATGAAAAATCATTTTTGTTATATGTTATCTTCATTGAGATATCTTTTCCATCACAAACAGTTGATTCACCATCTTTTAAAGAATAAATTTTAATAAGAAATTTTAAATTTGATGGATAATGGCTTTCTTTTTGTGCTATCTTTAATACTTCCATATGGAGTTCAAAAAGAGTTTTAAATTTCTTTTTAACTGTAAGAAATGCTTTTTCTACAGGAGTATTCTTAAGCAGGAGTTGCTCCAGATAGATATCAAAATTTCCAGTGAAATTCTTTAAAGCATAATCTGTGTTGTTTCTAACATATTCTTCCCCATGTTCTGCTAAAGCTTTTAATACAATAGAGTATATTTCAGTAAAATTTTTAACCTCTTTTCCTATTTTCGTCATAATATCATTTATTATAATGGTATTACTATTTTCTACTATCTGTTTTTCAAGAGTGATTCCTAGTATTTTTGCACTTTTATAATCTCCATTTTTATTCTTAGTATATAAAAGGGGAAGATGCCCATTATCTTCAAGATCTTTCAATACTGGCATAAGCAGGTTTTTTTCAATATCATAATATCTTTTATATGATTCTTTGATTTCAAGAAGATTTCTTAAAGTTTCCATAGGAATATATACACTGTTTTCAGTAGCTCTTTTCACATATTGATATAGACGATATGAAAATTTTTCTCTGAATGTAAGCATTCTATTGATTCCAAGTTTTTCATAGTTAGTTCCTTTTTTAAAAGAACTGGCTATTTCATCTGGGAATATCAGTGTTATATCATCACCAGATATATAAAAAGATTGAAGTATATTTAAATATGCAAGATATTTAGAATTAGTTGAGGAAAGGATAATATATTTATTCATAAATGAATTAAGAAATTTTATTCCCTCTTCCTGAGTTTCAAAATCTAGATACTTTAAAAATTCTTTAAAAGGAAGAGTTACATTTTTATCTTTTATAGTTAAAGACTTGATAAGAGTTCTTTCTTTTCTGTTGAGATATTTGGAAAATTCTATCTGGATATCTTTTTGAAGTATATCAAAATTCATAAAAAGCTCCTTCCTAAAAATTTTTTTATATTTTTGAATATTTTTTTTCTTAAAGTTAAACGAAATAAGAATATTTTATTTTCGTTATACCTACTAAATCATACCATATACTATATTTTATTTCAAGAATAATAATTAAATTGGAACTTTAAAAACGATATACGGTCATAAAAATGTGATTTTTGACATTTTATTTGACTAGTGCTAATATAAGTATGACCTTAAAAAAATCAAAAATATCAAGGAGGTAATGAACATGGATTTAGATTTAGAAGAAGTGGCAATGACAATAGTAGGTAACGCTGGTGAAGCAAGAAGTTTAGCTTATGAAGCATTAAGAGAAGCAAAAACTGGAAATTTTGATAAAGCAGAGGAACTTTTAAAAGAATCAAGAGAAAAATCTCTTGTAGCTCATGGGATGCAGACAGAACTTATATGTAATGAAGCAGATGGGAATGGAATAGCTATGAATCTTCTTATGGTTCATGCTCAAGACCACCTTATGAACTCGATCCTTGCTAGAGAATTAGTTGAAGAACTGATAGATGTATATAGAAGAATAGGAGTGGAAAAATAATGAAAAAATGGGCTATGATTGCTACGTGGAGAATGGCTGTTGAAGGGGTTACTCTGGGAGCTGATATATTAAAAAATGGTGGAAAATGTCAAGATGCTGTAGAAAGAGCAATAATGGAAGTTGAAGATTATCCATTCTATAAATCAGTAGGGTATGGAGGACTTCCAAATGAAGTATGTGAAGTTGAACTGGATGCTGCTTTTATGGATGGAAAGACACTTTCTATTGGAGCAGTAGCTGGAATAAAAGACTATAAAAATCCTGTGTGTATAGCAAGAAAACTCAGTGCAGACAGATTCAATATATTCCTTGTTGGAGAGGGAGCAGAGGCTTATGCTCATAAGAATGGTTTCATAAGACAGAATATGCTTACTGAAAGAGCGAAAAAAACTTGGGAATTAAGAATGAAAGAGATAACTGAAAAAAATCTTTCCCCTTATGATGGACATGATACAGTATGTATGATAAGTATAGATTCAGAGAAAGATATGGCAGCGGCTACTTCTACAAGTGGGCTGTTTATGAAAAAAAGAGGTAGAGTAGGAGATTCACCTGTATCTGGTTCAGGATTCTATGTGGATAATGAAGCTGGTGGAGCAGCAGCTACTGGACTTGGAGAAGATATAATGAAAGGATGTCTTTCTTATGAAACAGTTCAAAGAATGAAAAGAGGGATGTCCCCTACAGAAGCAGCTCAATCAGCAGTTGCAGACTTTTCTGATCAATTGAAAAAAAGAAGAGGTCATGCAGGGGCTATATCAGTTATAGCAATGAATAATAAAGGTGAATGGGGAATTGGAACTAATGTAGAGTTTTCATTTGTTGCAGCTGATCCAGATAATGAACCTAAAGTATATCTTGCATATCCTATAGAAGGAAACAATGAAGTAAAAATTGAAATAGCTTCAAAAGAATACATGGAAGCTTACAAAAAAAACATACAAAAACCATTAGAAGAAATATAAAAAGGAGACGATGATGAGTAAAGTTATAACTATACTGGAAGACAAACTTGTTCCTGTAGCTGCATGGATAGCACAGAACAAATATATCAATGGAATAAGAAGAGCATTTATAATGATGATGCCTCTTTTAATGATTGGATCTATATTTTTGATGATTTCAGCTTTCCCATTACCAGCATATCAAAGAGGTATGACTAGTTTATTTGGTGAAGGATGGAAGGATGTTCTTGATATCCCTGTAAGTGCTACATTTTCACTTATAGCTCTATATGTAGCTTTCTTAGTAGCTCAACAGCTTGCTAAACAATTTGAGCTGGACAGCATTGCAGTAGGGCTTCTGTCTTTAGCTTCATTCTTAATACTTACTCCATTGGGATATTCCACTGAACATGGAGCAGTTATTACATTTGACTGGCTTGGAAGTAAAGGGATGTTTGTGGCTATGGTTATTGGAGTATTAACAGTAAAAATATTTCAATTTTTCGTTAATAGAAATATTCTTGTAAAAATGCCTGATGGTGTACCACCTGAAGTTATAAAATCATTTGAAGCTCTTATTCCTGGAACAGTTATCCTTGGAGCAGCTCTTATTTTAAGACTTCTTATGATGCAGACAGATTATGGAACAATACATGACTTTGTATATAGAATGTTGGCTTTACCATTAAAATCTCTTGGAACTTCATATATAGGTTCTATATTTACAGTTTTTGCTATATCAATTCTTTGGTCTGTTGGAATAAACAGTGGTTCAATGGTAAATGGATTTGTAAGACCTTTCTGGTTGGAAAATCAAGTAGAAAATATAGCAGCACTGCAAGCTGGACAGCCTCTTCCTCATGTAATAACAGAGCAGTTTTTTGATATGGTATGGATGGGAGGAGCAGGAGTTACTCTTTCTCTTCTTATAGCTATATTAATCTTTGCAAAAAGTAAACATATAAGAAGTGTTGGAGCTATTGGAACTATTCCAGGAATATTTAATATAAATGAGCCAATTCTATTTGGACTTCCAATAATCCTTAACCCTATTATGCTCATACCATTTAATTTAGTTGCTATGGTAATGGTAACTACACAGTATATAACAATGAATCTTGGAATTGTATCAAAACCTTTGGGAGTAGCTTTTCCTTGGCCTACACCAGCAATAATCAGTGGATTTTTAACAGTAGGAGATATTACTGGATCTCTTATTCAAATAGTAAATCTTATCATTGGAGCAATGATTTATCTTCCATTCCTTAGAATAATAGACAAGGCTAGTAAAAAAGAGGAAGATGAAATGGAAAGATTAGAGCAAATGGAAAATGAAGGAAAATAATTAGAAATTTAAAATAAATAATTAGGAGGAAAACTATGAAGAAAATATTATTATTATGTGATGCAGGAATGTCAACAAGTCTTATGGTTAAAAAAATGAAGGAAGCTGCTGTAAAAAAAGGAATAGAAACTGAAATAAATGCTTTAAGTATAGCAAAATTTCAAGAAAACCTTAATAACTATGATGTATTTCTATTAGGACCACAAGTAAAATATAAAAAAGCCGAACTAGCAGCAGTAGCAGAAACTGTTGGGAAAAAAGTAGAAATCATCAATACTATGGATTATGGTATGATGAAAGGAGATAAAGTTTTAGAACTTGCTCTTTCTTTAATTGACTAATTGCACCACAGGAGAAAACTATGGATATAAAAAAATATATCGATATACATTTTGATGATGCTTTAAAAAGTATCCTTGAAATTATAAGAATAAAAACTGTAAAAGCAGAGAAAATAGGGGATGCTCCTTATGGAGCAGAGCTTAAAAGAGGTTTGAACAAAGTACTGGAAATAGCTCAAAGCCTTGGATTTAAAGTGAAAAATCTAGATAATTATATTGGATATGCTGAGTATGGAGAGGGAGAAGAATATATAGCTATTTTAGGGCATATAGATGTAGTGCCCGAAGGGGATGAAGCTAGCTGGAGTGTACCCCCTTATGAAGGGTGTATAGTAAATAATCAGCTTATAGCAAGAGGAGCTATTGACAATAAAGCTCCTATCATATCAGCTCTGTATTCTCTGAAAGCTGTAGTGGATACACATCCAGAATTTAATAAAAGAGTGAGGGTAATATTTGGAACTAATGAAGAGAGCGGAGATGAAGATATCAAATATTATCTGGCAAGAGAAAAAGAACCAAAATATGCTTTTACTCCAGATGGAAGATTTCCAGTAATATTTTCTGAAAAGGGGATATATACATTTTCATTTAGAAAAAAGATAGACTGGAAAAATTCAAAACTGATAGAGATAAAAGCAGGAACAAGATCAAATATAGTACCTGAAAAATGTATAGCTAAAGTGAGAAATATACCTAAAGAGAATATAAAGAAAGTTCTCAGTGAAATAAAAATATCAACTAAAGCAGGATATACAGTAAGTTATGAAGAAGATACAGCAGAAATAATCTGTACTGGAATATCAGCTCATGCAAGTTCACCTCATAAGGGAGTGAATGCACTTTTAGGAATGTATAGATTCCTTGATCTGATTATTGGGAAAGAAGATGCAGCAAAAGGATTTATATCATTTATTTCAGGTTATATTGGTGAAAGTTCAGATGGAGAGAAACTGGGTATAAAAACTGTCAATGAAGAAGTAGGAAATCTGACAATAAGTGCAGGGATAACAAATATTAAAGATGATGAGATATTTGTAAAATTTAATATAAGATATCCTGCTTCTATAGATGAGAAAACTCTTGATTCAAGTTTGAAAATAGCAGGAGAAAAAGGAGGAGTTGTATTCTTTAAAGAAAATCATAATGCACCTCTTTATTTTGAGAAGGCTCATCCTCTAGTAAAAGAACTACAAGATGTATATACAAGTGTGACAGGAAGAAATGAGGAACCTGCTGCATTAGGTGGGGGAACATATGCGAAACTAATGCCTAATACAGTAGCATTTGGTCCTAATTTTAAAGAATATAATGGTAAACCTCATAGCTTTGATGAATGTATGGATCTTGATATGTTGAAACAGGGAATGGAAATATATGCAAGGGCTATATTGAAGCTTGGAGTATTGATTAAATAATTAATAAATAAAAGAGCTATTACAAATTTGTGATAGCTCTTTTATATTTTGAAAATAAATATAAAAATTTAAATCTAAGAAATAAAAATTTTATTTTTAGTAAACCTTAAATCCTTATCTTCTTAATTTTTAGGTTTTAAATTTTCGTTATATTTTTACCAAGATTAAAAGTTCCATCATCAAATAAAACTGCTTATAGAGCTTTATCTCTGAGATATCTATAGGATTCAAAAGAAATAAAAGGAAAAGTTATAGATTTACAATTATTTTCTACAGCCAATTGAAAGGAATTAATATAACAATTGGTTGAAAGCTCTTCTCCATTCAAAACAACTTCCACAATATGGAGCACATATTTGGGATCAAGTAGACCAGCAGTGGTAATTACAGCTTTCTTATATTCATTGAGAATAATAAGGTCACTTTTGTAATGAATGTTACATATCTCACATCCATCCAAAGGAGATGAATTGGCAGCATTGATAATGGCATTTACAGACATTTTGGCAATATCATCTTTTATTATATCTAGACTCATATCATTCATCTTATTCCAAAATCACACCTAAAATCACCATCATAACATTTTCAATAAAAATATGAAATATATTAGCATAATTATAAACTAATAAAAAAATAATTTGGAAAAATAAATTTTACCAAGCTACTTTTGAGTATTTTTCCAAAAATATAAAAAATTAAAAAATAATATAGGGAGATTTTTGGAGAAAATTAGTAAGTTTTTCAATGAAATTCTCCATAACTTTTTTACTTAATGAAATGGAATTAAGCTGTCTTACTAAAAAAATTTTCCTTGTAGGTAAATGTTCTAAATTTAAAATGGAAATATTATTTTGAGATAAATCTCTTAATTCATAAGCTACACATTTTGGTACAATGGACCAAGCATTATTTGATTGGAGAAAAAACTCTATGAGATTTGCAGAGTCCACTTTAATTTTTGGAAAAATGATACTGGGAAAATTTTCATTGTGCCATAGATCAAAATCAGGTCCCCAGTCTAGAAATATTTCATTTTCTAATTTTAAATCATTTAAGGTAGTTTTTTCATTAAAATCAGAAAATCGCTTATCATAGATTAATACCATAGATTCAGAAAATAAATATTTTGTAATTAAGTTTTTTGATGCAAATGGTCTAGAAACAAGACCTAGATCCAATTGGTGGCTATCTAGCATATTATATATGATGTGATTCCAATGGGAACTTATAGAAAATTTAGTGTTATGTTGACAAGAATAATCTTTTATAAATTCTTTCAAAAGGTATGAATTAATACTATGGGGCATAGATATTTTAATGATATTGGGAGAAAGATTATTTTTCCATAGATCAATATCTTTCAGAACAGAAATATATCTATTGGCAAACTCTATAAATTCAATACCTTTGTGTGTGAGCTCTATTTTCTTGAGCCCTTTTTTTCTTAAGATAAGGGGTTCTCCTATTTCATTTTCTAGTGCAATTAGTCTATTGGTAATGGTAGATTGAGATACAAATAGTTTATTAGCTGCCATGGAAAGACTTCCAGTTTCTATAATCATAGTAAATGCTTCTATTTCTAAATTATTCATAATAAATCACCTCTTTTTATTAAATATTAGGTTTTATAATATTTAATATGTGATACTAATATTATTTTTTTATAAAATCTTATGATATATTTTTTAATAAGACATATAGATTGATATTAACACAAAAAAAGTAAAAACTCAATAAAATATTAAGGAGGTAAATATTATGAAATTTGATTTGTTGATTAAAAATGCAAAAATTTATTTAAATGGTACCTTTTGTTGTGGAAATGTTTTGGTAAAGGCTGGAAAGATCTCAGAAATAACTGATAATATTGAGGGGATTCAAGCTGAAAAAACTATAGATGCAGCTGGAAAATACTTGTTGCCAGGAATGATAGAATCTCATATGCACATAAGGGAACCTGGAAGACCAGATAGAGGAACTTTTTTTACTGAAACCATGGCAGCAGCAGCAGGGGGAGTTACCACTATTTTAGAGCATCCTATAGCTAACCCACCTCAATATTCTAAAGAAATTTTAGATAAAAGAATAGAAGATGCCAGCGATAAATGTGTGGTGGACTTTGCTTTTTATGGGGCAGCAGGAGCAAAATTTCCTGATAAAATAAAAGAAATGGGAGAAACAGGAATAGTAGCTTTTAAAACTTTTTTACATGAAGCTCCAGAGGGAAGAGATACAGAATTTATAGGGTTAACAATGGCCAATGATGGGGAAATGTATCATGGGTTTAGAGCTGTTGCTAAAACTGGTAAATTATGTGCAGTCCATTCAGAAAATAACGATATAATTACCAGTATGATAGCTAAATTTAGGGCAGAGGGTAAAACTGATCCTATTTATCATTGTTTGTCAAGACCAAAATTTGCTGAAATTGAAACTGTATCTAAATTATTGTTGTTGGCAAAAGATACTGGAGTAAAGCTAATCTTCTGTCATACAACAGTTCCAGAGGCCATGGAAATGATCAAAAAAGCCAAAGGTGAAGGAATGGAATTATACTTGGAAACTTGCCCACAATATTTATTTTTGACAGAGGAAGATGTAATAAAGCATGGAGTTTATGCAAAATGTAATCCACCTTTGAGAAAACAAGAAGATGTAGATGGATTGTGGAAATATGTTACTGATGGAACAGTGGATTTTATTGGCAGTGATCACGCTACATATACTGTGGAAGAAAAGGAAAAGGGAAGGGATGATATATTCAAAGCTCCATCAGGATTTTTAGGAGTAGATTTGAGATTACCTCTAATGCTCAATGCAGTAAATGAGGGGAAACTTTCCTTTGAAAAATGTATAGATTTACTGTCTACTAATATAGCCAAGGCTTTCAAAATATTTCCACAAAAAGGAGTAATAAATGTTGGATCAGATGCAGATTTTGTAATAGTAGATATGGACAAAACTATTACTGTGGATAAAAGTAAAAATTACTCAAAGGCAAAAGAAATTTCTAGAGTTTTTGAAGGTAAACAATTGAAAGGAACTCCCATTTATACCATTGTCAGAGGAAAGGTAGTAATGAAAGATGGTGTTGTTGATGAAAAGGCTAAAGGTTGGGGGAAATTAATAGAAACTTATAATAAATAATTTGAAAATAGCTTTGTTAGGTTAGGAGTTATGTTATTTTGTAAATAATGGAAGCTTTAGAGAACAAATAAATCATTGCTACAAAGATAATATTCTAAATAAAGCTTAGAAAAAGGAGGTAATTATGGGCAATATTATACCTAATTCATTAAAATTATTTTGGTTATTCTTTTTAGTATTGAGTTTTTTACCATTGATAGCAGCAATAGTAACAGATAAAACGGATAAAGATAATAAAAAATAATTTTTAAGGAGGTAAAGATGATATATATAGGAATTTTAATAACTTACCTTGCTTTGTTGGTTTTCATTGGTTATCGAGCTTCAAAATCTATAAAAAATAGTGAAGATTGGTCTGTAGCTGGCAGGACTTTGGGGGTGATACCCAGTGCAGCAGCATATTTTACAACAGTATTGAGTGCAGTATCTTTTATTGGTTATATGGGATATTATTATAAGTTTGGCTGGGGTGGCTGGTGGAATTGGGCAGGTACATTGATATTTACTGTGCTTTTGGCAGCAAGTTTTGCAGCTAAATTAAGAAAATTTGGTGGAGTGACAATATCAGATTTTTTAGATGAAAGGTATGGTAAAGTACATGGTGGATTAGCAGCAGTATTGATATTATTCTCCACAGTGGTATTTACAATGACTCAATTGATTGCATCAGCATCAATTATAAAGACTATAACAGGAATTTCTACTCAATGGTCAGCAATAATAGTAGGTTGTGTATTTATATTGTATACTATCATGGGGGGAATGGTTTCTGTTGCTTGGACAAGTGTTCTGACCACTGTTCTTATATTATTTGGAACATATTCTTTACTTTTTTCTATATTAAAGGCCACTGGAGGAATTGTTAATCTTCATGTATCATTATATAATATGGATAAGACACTTTTGGACCCTTTTGCAGGAGGGAAAATAAGTGTAGGATTAGCAATATCATGGTGTATCACTTGGGGAATAGGGAACTTTGGGTTACCACAATTGATAACAAGATTTAATGCTTGTAAGGATGCCAGTGTAGCTAGAATGAGTCAAGGAGTATCAGGAATATTATTTATATTATTTTACTTACCTTTAATGCTGATCGGTCTAGGAATGAGGATTTTAATGCCAAATATAGAGAATATTGATTTGGTAGCAAGTACTGCTATGGTAAAAATGGTGAATCCAGTGGTTGGAGGCTTGGTATTGGCTGCTATCTTAGGGGCTGCAATTTCCACAGCATCTTCAGTATTGTTGCAAGCTGGGACTGTAGCCACAAGGGATATTTATCAAAAATTTATAAATAAAGATGCTTCTTCAAATAAAATATTGAAAATATCTAAGGTAACTACCTTGGTAGTTGGGGTAATAACCATAGTATCTGCCCTTTATAATTCTTCTACTGTTTTGATGATACAGGCAAATATGGTTGGAATACTAGGTTCTATGCTGGCAATGACAATAATCATTGGGTTTACTTCCAAGAGATCTAATTCTCAAGGAGGATTAGCAGGAATGATAGTAGGAGTGGCAACAGCTATAATTTGGTATATATTGGGAAATCCCTTTGGTTGGATGCCTATATTACCAGCCATCTTGACATCAAGTATAGCAAATTTATTAGTAAGTTATATGACTCCACCACCTCCAGAGCGAGTAATGGAAAGATTCTTTAAATAAAAGGTGATAAAATGAAAATTAATATAAAAAGATTAATGGAAAATTTACATAAAACTGGAGATATTGGTTATAAGGAAAAAGATGGAATTACAAGAGAAGGTTTTAGTCAAGAATATTATCAAGCTTTGAATATTTTGGAAAGATTATTTTTAGAAAGTAATTTAAAAGTAATCAAAGATGAAGTTGGTAATATTTTGGGAAGAAGAGAGGGGAAAGATGTTAATAAAAAATCTATAATGATAGGTTCTCATTTGGATACAGTAAAAAATGGAGGGCTATATGATGGTAATTTAGGTATAATAGCAGCTTTGGAAGTTGTAAAATGCCTGAATGAAAATAATATATCTATGAAACATCCTATAGAGATAGTTGCTTTTAATGCAGAAGAAGGTAGTGAAATGGGAGGAACCTTTGGAAGTCGTGTAATGACTGGTAGACAAAATCTCAAAGAAAAAGATTTAGAAGAAAAGTTGTCTCATTATGGCTTAAACTTAGAAAATATTAAAAATTCAACTAAAAATATGAACAAAGTAGGTGTGTTTTTGGAATTACATATTGAGCAAGGAGGATTTTTAGAAGAAAACAAATATGATATTGGAATAGTAGATGGAATAGTAGGAATTACAAGATATAAGATAACCATAAAGGGAGAATCCAATCATGCAGGAACTACTCCAATGAACTTAAGAAAGGACCCAATAAAAGTATTGGGAAAAGTTATAGGGAAAATTAATGATTTGACTTTGGAATATAAACATCCTTTTGTAGTTACAATTGGAGATTTGGAAGTAAAACCTGGTATGTATAATGTAATCCCTAGAGAAGTCACTTTACTATTGGAATTAAGAGATTTGGAACAAAAAAATATAGATGATTTTATATTAAAATTAAAAGAATATTCTCAACAATTTTATAACTTTAAGTTTGATTTTCAAGAAACAATTAATAAACCTTCTAGATTATTGGATAAAAATATCATAGAAAAAATAAAAATAGTAACGGAAAAAAATAATTATAGAGGAGTTGAAATGTCAAGTGGTGCAGGACATGATGCAAAAGAATTCACCTATAAGGTTCCTACAGGAATGATATTTATACCCAGTGTTGGGGGAATAAGTCATTCACCATTGGAATATTCGACAGAGAAACAAATAGCCAAAGGAACACAGATATTGTTGGACACAGTTTTAGAATTGGATAAAGAAGAGATTTTAGGAGAGGTGATTCTATGAAAGTACTTATAATAAATCCCAATAGTGATGTAAAAATGACCAAGGCAATAGATGAAAGCGCTAGAAATTTTGTAAAGGATAGATTTATACTGGAGAGCATTTCTTTGGAAGATTCTCCTGCCTTTGTAGGAAGTTATGAAGATATTGCAATGGTAGGAAAGGGATTGATAGAATGTATAAAAAAAAATCAAGATAAATATGATGCCTTTATAATAGCTTGCCATCTTGATCCTAATCTAGATGCAGCCAAGGAAGTATCCAATAAATTAGTCATTGGAATTGGTGAAGCTTCTATGAAAATAGCTTCACTTTTAGGAAAAAATTTTTCTGTAATAGGTTCTAGTAATAAAACTACTCATTTGAAAAAGGAATTGGTAGCTAAATATGGCTTAAAGAAATATTTGAAGTCTGTAAGGACTCCAGATGAAGGGCTGGAAAATTCTACTTTGGAAGAAAAATTAATCTTTGCAGCTAAAAAAGCAATAGAAGAAGATAAGGCAGAAATTTTGGTACTAGGCTGTGCTGGATTTGCAGGAATAGATAAAACTATAGAAAAAATAGTTAAAGTGAAGGTATTGGATGGAATAGTTTGTGCTTTGATGATAGCAGAAGGAATGGTTAATTATCAAAATTAAACAATGAATTATAATGAAAAAAGAAAGTAAAAGATTTCTAATGAACCCTTTTTTAGACAAGTTATTTTAAACATTGATTAATAAGGATTGATTCCTGTATTGTATAGGAGTTAATCCTTTTAATTTTACCTTTATTTTTTAGTATTATAATAATCTATATATTCAGATATTGTTGATTTTAAATCTTCTATTGTCCTATAATTATTTTCTTGCTCATAGAACATTTCTGATTTCATTATGTCAAAAAAACTTTCCATTACTCCATTGTCTAGACTACTTCTTTTCCTTGACATACTTTAAAGCACCTTTCTTTCTTCTAAATTTTTTATGTAAAAGTTATGTTGATATAGTATGAGGAAATAAAGAAAAGATTGCACAATATATAAGAAAATAGTTGTAAGAAGATATAGTAAATAATCAATTGATTTTGAAGAAAAAACTAACTAGAGTACACTAGCTATTTAAGCTGCTAAATGAAGAATTATGTGGCTGGCAAATCATTATAAATAAAATATGAAAGTTATGAGATATAAAATTTGAAATCAAAGAATAAAAATGTTATTATGCAGATAAAGAATAGAAAAGCTTCATATAGGAGAAAAAATGAGTGAAATATGGAATCCATGGCATGGTTGTTATAAGAAAAGTGAAGGGTGCTTAAACTGCTATATGTATTATTTGGATGCTCAAAGAGGACAAAGAAGTGATGTAGTATACAAAGTAAAAAATAATTTTAACCTTCCTTTGAAAAAAGATAGAAAAGGGAATTATAAAATAAAAAAAGGGACTCTTCTTTATACTTGTATGACTTCAGATTTCTTTCTGGAAGAAGCAGATGAATGGAGAGAAGAAATATGGGATATAATACGAATCAGAACTGATATTATTTTCTGGATACTGACAAAAAGACCTGAACGAATAAAAGAAGTACTTCCATTTGATTGGGAAGAGGGATGGGACAATGTATGTATCAATATTACAGCAGAAAATCAAAAGAGAGCAGATGAAAGAATACCTATTCTTTTAGAATTGCCATTTAAATATAAAGGAGTAGTAGTAGCTCCTATTTTAGGAAATATAAATATCGAAAAATATTTGGAAACTGGAATAATAACTGATGTAAGTGCCAGTGGAGAAAATTATGTTGGAGCCAGACCTTGTGATTATGACTGGATAAAAAATCTTTATGAACAGTGCAAGAAATATGATACAACTTTTAATTTTTTTGAAACAGGAGAGCATTTCATAAAAGATGGAAAGAAATACCATATTCCTAAAAAATTACAAAGGGAACAGGCAGAAAAATCTGGATTAAATTATAAAGGAAAGAAAGCTTCAATAATACTTAAAGAAATAACTGAAGATGAACAGATGCAGCTTTTTAATATAAAAAATAATTAATCATAAATTTCAAAAAAATGTTGGATTATAAAAATATTTGTATTATAATATATTTCTATATTCAAATTATACTAGGAGGAATTTATGAAAGAAAAAATTGAAGAAATATTGAAAAATGAAGAGGGAGTATCTTTATCAAAAGTGTCTAAAGACTTGAATCTATCATTTATAGAGGTATTAAGACATGCACCTACAGTAAGAAAATATGACATAGCAAAATTAGATGAACTTTTTGATATATTGAGAAGTTGGGAAAAAGTATTTTTACTTGTTGTTACACCTAGTTTTGTTTTAGAGATAAAAGATAAATTTCCAAAAGGATTCTATTCACATGGATTTTTAAATTTTCATGATGAGGCATCTTCAATAGGAGGGCATTTATCAGCTTCTAAAATAAAGGAAATATTTATTGTGGAAGATGTAATGTATGGAAGAAAAAGCTGTTCTATAAAATTCTTTGGAGAAGATGAAAAAGAAATATTTGCTGTTTATGTTCCAAGAGATGAAAAGAAAGAACTTATAAAAGAATGTTTAGAAAGTTTCAATAACTTATAATAAAAAATTATTTCCCTTATAGCCGATTTTGCTGTAAGGGATTTTTTTATTTAATAAATACATTTTTTTAATAAAAAAAATACTTAATTTTATCATTTTTTTTAAAGAAAAAAGTAAAAAAACTAATTTAATAAAAATAAAATCTTGACTTTAAAAGAAAAAAGTCATATAATCACATTAAAAAAATGTATACATTTTATAGCGTTAAATGTATACATTTTAAAAAACATGTGGAGGGGTTTGAATGGCACAAGAAGCAGTGAATTTAAAAAAAGTTTTGACAAGAACAGATTTAATGTCTCATGCAATTGGTTCTGTTATAGGAGCTGGAATTTTTTCAACTTTACCTATCGCAATAGGAATGACTGGAAGATCAGCTGCTTTAGCATTTATTTTAGCAGCAGTGATAATAATAATATCTTTAGTTCCAAGAATTCTTGTTAATGGAAGTGTAAGATTAAATGGAGGTACTTACGCTCATTTAGGATTATTTGGCTATAAAAGATTAGCAGGGTCTTTTATAATAATAAGTATAATAGCAAATATTTCAATTAGTTGGTATGCAATTACTTTTGCTCAATATTTTAGCTCATTAGTCCCTGGGATGAGTATTAAATTTATTGCTGGAGCATGTTTAACATTATTTACAATTACCAATATAGTAGGGATTAAAGAAGCTTCAAGGGTTCAAAATTTAATGGTTCTTATATTAGCAATTTCTTTGTCTATGTTTTGCTTTTTTGGTATTTTTCACATTCAACCTGGTTTTTTTGAACCTCAATCTTTTATAACAAATGGACCAATGGGAGTTCTTACAGCAGCTGGAATGTTAACTTTTGCTTGCAGTGGAGCTGATGGGATAATTCCACTATCACCAGAAGCAAAAAATCCAACTAAGGACATTCCATGGTGTATTATTGTTTCAACTTTGGCAGTAGCTATTTTATATGCAATTATGGCTGTAGTTGCTTCAGGTGTATTTCCTTTAGCAGAAGTAATAAATCAACCATTAAGTTTAGTTGCATCTAAAATTCTACCAGGTCCTTTATACATATTCTTTATTGTAGGAGGAGCATGTTTTGCTTTGGTAACGAGTTTAAATTCTCAGATAGCATGGGTTACTAAACCAATACTAAAAGCATGTAATGATGGATGGTTTCCTAAATTTTTTGGTCATGTTAATGAAAAATTTAAAACACCTCATAATCTAATAATAGCTTTGTATATTTTGGGAATGCTTCCAATAGTAACTGGGGTAGATCTTGATTTTATAGCAGGAACAAGTGTGTTTACAAATAGATTTACAGATTTCATGATAGCAACAACAATAGTTTCAATTCCAAAAGTAATACCAGAAGAATGGAAAATAAGTAGATATCATATATCAGATTTAAAGCTAAAAGCTTTTGCAGTTTTAGCAATTATAACATCATTATTTGCATCATATTTAACATTGAGAGGTTTATCAAGAAACGCAGTAATAATAAATTTGGGAATGCTTGCGTGTGCGCTGTTATTTGGAGTTTTAAGAATGAAAAGTGGAAAGATACATATGGATATTTTATATGAAAAAGCTGAATAAATAATTGATGCTTATTAAGTCATGGGAGGAAATATGGAAAAATTTGATGAAATTAAAAGGGCTGCAAAGGCTATTGAAGATGAAATAATTGAAAATAGAAGATATATTCATGAATATCCTGAAATAGGTCTTGAATTACCTAGAACATCTGCATTTGTTAAACAAAAACTTTTTGAAATGGGGTATGAAATAGAAGAGATTTGTAAATGTGGAATTCTTGCTAAAATAGGAAAGGCAGGAAAAACTTTATTAATAAGAGCAGATATGGATGCACTTCCAATGGGAGAAATTAATGATTTATCTTTTAAATCTAAAAATGACTATGGACATACTTGTGGACATGATACTCATATCGCTATGTTATTGGGAGCAGCTAAATTATTAAAACAATATGAAAATGAATTAGAAGGAACTGTATTGTTGTTATTTCAGCCAGGAGAAGAAACTTTAGAGGGAGCTCAAGCAGTAATTAAGGGGGGATTATTAAAAAAATATAAAATAGATGCTGCTATAGCTATGCATATTGAAACTGTTGATGTTCAAACTGGACACTTGATTTATAAAAAAGGTAATCTGTATGCTTCTTCAGACAATTTTAATATTCAGGTTGAAGGAAAAGGATGTCATGGAGCTTATCCTAATGAAGGAATAGATCCAATTAATATTTTGACAAATATTTATTTGTCTTTGCAAAGTATAACAACTAGAGAAATATCTCCAATGCAGCCATTTGTTTTGAGCATAGGATCTTTTCATGGTGGAACAGTGAGAAATGTTATACCAGATACTGCTAGAATGGAAGGAACATTCAGAACATATTCAAATAAATTAAGAGAATTTGTAAAATTAAGAATAAATGAAATTGCAACTAAAACTGCAGAAAAGTATGGGGGAAAATGTATTGTTGAGTTTCTCCCAGGTATTCCTCCATTAGTTACTGACAGTGAGATTACAGAAGAAATGTTAACTTATGCTTCAGAAATAGTAGGAAGAGAAAATACAAGGGAAACTCATCAATCGATGGGGTCAGAAGATTTTTCAGTATATGCTGATGAAATTCCAAGTACATATTTTGGATTAGGAGCAGGGTCTAAAGAAGAAGGATATTTATATGGAGGACATAATCCTAAAGTTCAATTTAATGAAAAAGTTTTTTATTTAGGAAGTGCTATTTTTACTAATTGTGCTTTAAAATGGTTAAAAAATAATAAATAGTATAATTGATTTATAAATAAAAAGAGGTCAGTTAGAAAATATTTTTTCTAACTGATCTTTTGAAATATAAAAATTGATTTTAACTTCAAATAATCCTGTTGATTATTTCTAGATGCTAGATTATAATTTATACTATATAAACCTTTTTAGAAGGAGATGTAAAAATGGAACCCAAAATAGATACTATAAGAGAAAGAGTAGCTAAAGAAATTCGTCACTTAATTTTAATGGGAAAATTTAAACCAGGAAAGAAAATGTTAGAAACTACTATTGCTCAAGAATTAAATGTCAGCAGAAATCCTGTTAGAGAAGCTCTAAGACAATTGGAGCAAGAAGGAATAGTGGAATATATTCCACAAAAAGGATGTTTTCTACGTGAAATAAATTTAGAAGAATTAGAGGAAATTTTTAGATTAAGAGCAAATTTAGAAATAATTTCTTTAGAGTATTGTAATTTTAAAATAGCTGATGAAACTATAAAAAAGTTAGAGAGTATAATAGCAGAATTAAGTAATATAAAGAAAAGTAAAAATTTTGATAACATGTTTATATTAGGATTAAAATTTCATGAGCTTATAGTTCAAGAATGTGGGAAGAATATAATTTATAAAACTTGGAAAAATTTTGGCGGATATAATTATTCTATTTTTTTAAATATTTATAATTCTGATATTGATTCTTTAAAGCGAAATGTATTAACTCATAAAAAATTACTTGAAAAATTAAGAACAGGAAAAGAGAACCTGATCAAAAAAGCAATACTACAACATTATTTAGAAGAATTATAAAATGTTTTAATGGTGGTATTAAAGGAGAAAGTAATTATGAAAAGTGAGGGAAATCTTAAGAGGGTATTAACAAGAACAGATTTATTATGTCATGCAATAGGAACAGTAACAGGAGCTGGAATTTTTTCAACTTTGCCTATAGCAATAGGAATGACAGGAAGATCAGCAGCCTTAGCATTTATTCTAGCAGCAGCAATAATAATAATATCTTTGGTTCCAAAAATTTTAGTTAATGGAAGTGTAAGATTAAATGGCGGCACATATGCTCATTTAGGCATGTTTGGATATAAAAAACTAGCGGGAACTTTTATAATAATAAGCATAATAGCAAATATTTCGATTAGTTGGTATGCATTATCATTTGCTCAATATTTTAGTTCTTTAATACCAGGAATAAATTTAAAAGTAGTTGCTGGTGCATGTTTGACAATATTTACAATTACAAATCTAATAGGAATTAAAGAAGCTTCAAAAGTTCAAAATTTATTGGTACTAACTTTAGGAATATCTATGTCATTATTTTGTTTCTTTGGCTTTTTTCATATAGATAGCAATTTTTTTAATCCTAAGGAATTTATGACAAATGGGCCAATGGGAGTCCTTACAGCGGCAGGGATATTAACTTTTGCTTGCAGTGGAGCTGATGGAATTTCAGCTTTAGCAATAGAAGCAAAAAATCCAACTAAGGATATTCCATGGTGTATTATTGTTTCAACTTTAATTGTAGCATTTTTTTATGCAGTGATGGCTGTCATAGCTTCTGGAGTATTTCCTGTTAAAGAGGTAGCCAATCAACCATTGAGTTTAGTTGCATCTAAAATTCTACCAGGTCCTTTATACATATTCTTTATTGTAGGAGGAGCATGTTTTGCTTTGGTAACGAGTTTAAATTCTCAGATAGCATGGGTTACTAAACCAATACTAAAAGCATGTAATGATGGATGGTTTCCTAAATTTTTTGGTCATGTTAATGAAAAATTTAAAACACCTCATAATCTAATAATAGCTTTGTATATTTTGGGAATGCTTCCAATAGTAATAGGGGTAGATCTTGATTTTATAGCAGGAACAAGTGTGTTTACAAATAGATTTACAGATTTCATGATAGCAACAACAATAATTTCAATTCCAAAAGTAATACCAGAAGAATGGAAAATAAGTAGATATCATATATCAGATTTAAAGCTAAAAGCTTTTGCAGTTTTAGCAATTATAACATCATTATTTGCATCATATTTAACATTGAGAGGTTTATCAAGAAACGCAGTAATAATAAATTTGGGAATGCTTGCGTGTGCGCTGTTATTTGGAGTTTTAAGAATGAAAAGTGGAAAAGTACATATGGGGATTTTGTATGAGAAAAAATAATTAAATATTTTTGAACAACTCTAGCTAAAAATCATTTTAATGAATTTAAAATAGAATTTTTAAATAAACAGAGATATAAAAATATCAATAATTATTCAAAAAATAAAGAAAGCAGTTAATTAAAAAACCGCTTTCTTTATTTTTATATATAAAACATCTTGGGGAAAGATTTATTTTGTTATGTATTAAATATACTATTCTTTTGTGGCATTTATATTACAAACATAAGAACTTTAAAAACATTTTTTATAATAGGATATTTAAAATAAATTTTGTAATTTAATTTTGAAACACAAATATATTGACTATGAAAATAAAATATCTTATAATATTCTAAAACACCTAGGAGGTAGCAGAATGAGAAAAAGTTTATTGATGCTTGCATTAGTGAGCAGTGTTGTTTCATATGGTACAGAATTTAGAAATGGTCTTTATAGAGGAGTATTTGTATCAGGTCAGGAAACACAGGTTGAGGTACAGTTTAATTTAAAAGATGATACTGTGAGGAATCCTAAATATAGAACACTTGCATATAAAGGAATAGACTATCTAAAAGAAAAATCAGTAGCTGATCAAAAAGAAAGATATGAGAATATTTTAAAATTTACAGAAGGAAAAAAACTAAAAGAAGTTTTAGAAAAACTTTATAAACCAGAGGAGATAGAAGTGGCAGGAGCTTCTGTAAGAGGTACTAAAATAAGAGCTGCAATGCAGAATGCTGTAAATAGTGGAGTATATAAGCCTGATTAAAATAAATTAATTGAAATGAATCTAAACTATTGGTTAAAGTTTGATAGTTCAGATTCATTTTTTTATTTTTTTAAAAAGATTAATTAATTTTAGAAAATATTAGAAAAAAATATTGAATAAATAATAGAAAAATAGATAAATGAAAAGTTCTAAAGGGATTTAATAGTCATGATTAATATATTAATTTAAATTAAAAAAACTGTCTATTATACAGAATGTAAATTTATTATATATAGACAGTTTTTTCACTAAGTTTTAAATTGTTTTTAATCAAACCATGAATCTACATCAGATTTAAGAATTTTTTTATTTGTTGCATCAATATCAAATTCGTATTCCAATCCATCATGTACAAATTCTACTTCATAAACATATAAAGTAGGTCTATAATCATCTTCCTGATCTAATTTAATTTTAAAATACCTCACCTCACTTTCTTTGATTCCAACTGCTGAAAGTGCTACTTGTTTTGCTTCTTCTGAACTTATTAATTTTATTCCATTATTAATAGCTTGATTTTGGATAAGATTCATTTCAACTTCTCTAGCTCTTTTTTTATGCAATAAATCACTTGCAAAAGTCCCTGTTCCAACTAACACCATAAGTACAGCTGTAGATAATAATAGAGTTTTAATTTCTTTTTTTCCTTGTTTTAAAATATTCATAATTTTCTCCTTTCATCTATTTGATTTATATTTTGATTATATATTCTAATTATTAAAGAAACATTAAAATAAAATTTTTTTATATTTTTATTGGAAAAATAAATATAATTCTTGTATAAAGAACGCTTTTAGATTATATATAACAAATAATAATTAGAAATAAACTTTAATATCCCACTATATTTTCAATATGATGTGGATAATCTTTATATACGTTTTTTACTTAAAATACTCTTTTGATTCTTATAAATAAATATTAAAATTAGAGATATTAAGTTTAAAATAATACTTCTAACAAAATAAAAAAGTAAGAATGTATAATAGCTTCAGGTTGTAGATAGCTTTAATCATCTACAGCCTGAAGATACCAGTTTTTAGTTATTATTTTCTATAAATTCTTCTGGAAATTCAATTACTTGTCTCATAAGTAAAAATTTTAAATTTGGATTATTTAAATGATTTATATAGATATATCTAAGTTCTCTAGAAGTTATTGTATCGTAGTAATCTGAATCTGGATTGAATAATACATCTGCCAGTTTCTCTTTATCTAAATATAGTTTTCCTGTTGAATCAATAGAAGAAGCGATTTGATCTAAAGAAAAATATATTTTTCCTCCTTCCTTTAATACTTTATCCAAAATAGTTATAGTTTTAATTTCATTTAATTTATTAAAAGCATTGAAAATATCTTCTTCTAAGAAATTAAGATTTATAACTATATCTTCTGATTGTTCTTTTTCTAATTCTTTTTCAAGAGATTGTATTTTTTTATCAATAAAATCAATTTCTTTGAGAGTATCAATGTATTCTTTATCTTGAAGTAAAATATCAAGTAACTCCTTATCAGCAGTAGGATTGACTTTATCTGAATGAAAGAGCTTTTTATCAGCAGGATGTTGTTCAGTTTTTATTAATAACATTTCTTTAACTTTTTCAGATATTTGTCCATTGCTCTTCATTACTTCATCTATTAATGCTCTTACATTATTTTTGATAACATATTCTTTATCTAGATTTATGTCTATTCCCATATTGTAAATATAAGCATCAGCATAAAGAGGAGTATCCTTATTAGTTAAAGCAGTCTCAGCAATTCCATCTCTCCCAATTCCTTCATTAACTTCACTTACTCCATAAAGCAATATATTTTCTTTAAACTCAGGATAAGGAATTTGAAAAAGGTCTTCAATATTTCCAGTATTTATTTTAGGAAAATGTTTAATTTCCAGTTCTTTTATTTGGGAAAAATCATATTTTTCCTCCATTTTACTACTAAATTTTTGCATGTTTTCTTCTAATTCTACTAATTTTTCAAGATAGTCAATACCCATATTTTGATTACTTACTAGTTTTTCCCATTCATCTAACATTTGAAAAGCTTTTTCTTTTTCTTCAGAATTTAATTTTGATATTTCTTCTTCTTCAATAGTTGAAATTCCCTTTTCACTTACTAATTTTTTTATTTTTTCTAATAACTTATTCTCTATATTTAGTTTTTTTTTTGCTCATAATCAACAGGAGGTAAATCTAATCCATTATTAGAATAATCATTCATATTATCTTCATATTTTTCCTTATTGAAACTAGACTTTACAAAACTTGAAAAGTCATCTCCAAAGTCACTTTCAATATCAGATTGCTCATAATCAACAGGAGGTAAATCTAATCCATTATTAGAATAATCATTCATGTTATCTTCAGGTTTTTCCTTATTGAAACTAGACTTTACAAAACTTGAAAAGTCATCTCCAAAGTCACTTTCAATATCAGATTGCTCATAATCAACAGGAGGTAAATCTAATCCAATATTAGAATAACCATTGTTGTCTTCAGGTTTTTCCTTATTGAAACTAGACTTTACAAAACTTGAAAAGTCATCTCCAAAGTCACTTTCAATATCAGATTGCTCATAATCAACAGGAGGTAAATCTAATCCATTATTAGAATAATCATTCATGTTGTCTTCAGGTTTTTCCTTTTGACTATTTTTTATTTTACTATTTTCTAAAACCTTATCTGCCACAGTACTTTCTGCAGCATAAGCTTCTTTTTCAAGTGGTTGTAGCTTATATTCTATCTCATCATGTTTTATGTATCCACCAGGAGCACCATTTATAATAAATAATTTTTTTAAATCAGATACTTCTGGATTATTCGAATTAGAAATATTATTTTGATCTTGATGTGTTAATTCATGAACCATAGTTGTAAAATAATCTTTTATATTTTGGTTTTCTTTTAAATAAATATAGAGATTTTTTTTATCATTTCCGCCTAGTAAATTAGAATTACTACTAGGATCAGATATTATTTTAATTTTAATTTCTGAGTAGTTCTCTCCTAAAATATCTCTATACACTTCTCCTTTTAATTTTTGGATAATAGTTCCCATTTTTATTAAATTAGCTTCATTTACTTCATTATTTTTTAATAGCTGTTCTAATTGTTTATTATTAATTAATTTTTCAGCCAATGAATCATCTAATTTTTTTCTTACATTTTGATCTATTGAAGAAAAAATTTTATCATATATTTTATTTAAATTTTTTTCAGTGTTAATATCATTATTTAATACAGGATTTTTTAAAATAATATTATTTTTATTTTGAGTATTTTCAGTAATATCTTTAAATTCTTTGTTTTTAATAATATTATTCATATATGCAAGTAAGTGTTCTCTAGGAATATTTGTAGCATAATCAGCAACAGATTTAATATTTTTTCTGATATCTTCCTCTGCTCTTATAAGAATAGAACTATCTTCATTACTTTTACTTTGTTTTGAAGGTGAAGGAAAAAATTCTGGAAAAAAAGTTTCTTTATTTTTATTAAAAGATTTAATATTTTCCTGTATATATTCAAAAATAGATTCACCTTCTTCACTAAGAAAAATATTCTTACTTTCTTTTTCTTTTATAAATTTTTGCATATCTTTTAAAAGTATTTGAGATTCAGTTTCTAAATCTCTAATAGCAGATAGACTATTTTCTTTATCCTCTATAAGAGATTTTTGAAAATTAAGAATTTGATCAGAAACATCCATAAATTCTTGAACTTTAGCTAAATCTTCTTTAGTCAAAGAATTATTATTTTCTTTATTTTGGAAATCTGTATTAGAAGGAAGTGTAATATCCTGAGAATTTTTTTTATTTTCAATATTTTCACCAACAGTAACATTTTCTGCATTACCCTTTACAGAACTATTTCCTCCTGTTACTTCTGGAGTCTTCTTAACATTTAACTCTGTTACTGTACTTCCTTTTGCACTTTCATTTTTCCCTTTATTTAAGCTTTCAGCACCTTTTTGGAATCCATCTAATGCATTCTTGTTAGTAATAGCACCTCCAGTTAAGATTGCCCCTGGGTTTGATCCGCTTGCTGATTCCCACTTGCCAGTTTCAGGATTTTTTACATATTGTCCTCCGCTTACTACAGGTGTCTTATTACTGTTTTCTCCTCCTGTTACTTCTGGTGTTTGTTTTGTTCCATTTAGGCTTTCAGCACCTTTTTGGAATCCATCCAATGCATTTTTGTTAGTAATAGCACCTCCAGTTAAGATTGCCCCTAGGTTTGATCCGCTTGCTGATTCCCACTTGCCAGTTTCAGGATTTTTTACATATTGTCCTCCGCTTACTACAGGTGTCTTATTACTGTTTCCTCCTCCTGATACTTCTGGAGCTTGTTTTGTTCCATTTAGGCTTTCAGCGCCTTTTTGGAATCCATCTAATGCATTCTTGTTAGTTATAGCGCCTCCAGTTAAGATTGCTCCTGGATTTGAACCGCTTGCTGATTCCCATTTACCAGTTTCAGGATTTTTTACATATTGTCCTCCACTTACTACAGGTGTCTTATTACTGTTTTCTCCTCCTGTTACTTCTGGAGCTTGTTTTGTTCCATTTAGGCTTTCAGCGCCTTTTTGGAATCCATCCAATGCATTCTTGTTAGTAATAGCGCCTCCAGTTAAAATTGCTCCTGGTTTTGATCCGCTTGCTGATTCCCATTTACCAGTTTCAGGATTTTTTACATATTGTCCTCCACTTACTACAGGTGTCTTATTACTGTTTTCTCCTCCTGTTACTTCTGGAGTTTTCTTAGTGTTTGGCTCTGTTACTACATTTCCTTTTATACTTCCTCCATCAACTGTATCAGGTTTTTTAATTTCAGGAACTGGAAGTTTTACTGGTGGTTCTGTTGTAGGAAGTTTTAGTTCTGGAACATTACTTCCTCCTTTATCTACAACTCCTTTATTAGGTTGTGGAGATGTGCTTATTTCTGGATAAGAAGGTCCTCCTTCTACTTTTCCAGTAATTACCTTAGTTGAATTTCCATCAACTAAATCTACTACTGGTTTATCATTGTCTCCTTTTTTCTTCCTTCCAAAGCTAGGTACACTTGCTGTTCCAGAGAAAGTTCCTCCTCCTTCATATACATCCTTATCTGTAGTCAGACTGTTGCTTAGATCTGTATTAACTCCTTTTAATGGATCATTATCTCTAGTTACATCTTGAGCGCTTTCTCCATTTACTGTTACATCTCCTCCGATTTGAGTATTTCCAGGATTTAAGGCAACTGTTCCTTTTGCTGTCTTCTCTAGATCTATTACGTCTCCAACTTCTCCTTGAATTCCGCCACCTTTAGATCCTATATTTCCTCCAACTATAGCTCCTCCAGCTTCAAGATTTGATTTTACATCTTCAACATTTACATTTCCACCTATTGTAAGGTTTCCATTTGCATTTCCTGTTTCAGATCCAAAAACTCCTCCTTTTAGGTTTAGGTCTCCTTCTATCGTTCCTGTGATATCATTTTTAACAACAATTCCTGCTTGATTGTTTATAACATCTCCTTTTTTATAGATTTGTCCTCCACCAGCTGAAACTCCAAGGTCTCCTGTTCCGATAGTATTTGATGCTACTCCTAGAGATCCATCTACTCCTGCCCAAGCTTCTATTCTTGATTCATCATATTTATCTGTTTCAGTAGTTACATTTACATTTCCTTTTAATTCAGTATGTAAATTATCTGCAACTATGTTACTTCCTTTAAGATTAACATCCTTACCTTTTAATTCTACATTTCCAGCTTCAATAACTGAACCATGGCTATATTCATTGTTTACATCTGATTTGCTAAAGCTTGCATTTCCTGTTACTCCTAACTGTGCATTTCCTCCATCTATTGCTCCTACTCCAGCACTTGCTGTAACTCCTCCTGATGCATTTATACTAAATGAATTTTCTGTATATGTTTCTTTTGCACTATTAATATTTATATTATGTTTTTCATCTGCATCAAGAACTACTTCATTTCCTTTCATTTGTACACCATTTAGGTTAATATCTCCATCTGTAGTTTTGAAGTTTATTTTTCCACCTGATTGAATAACTGTTTCATTCTCTTTTGTGTGTTTAGAAGAACTTTCGCTATATCCTAGTTCTCCTGTAAGAGTAGATGTATTTGCTGCAAGATCTCCAAAAATTAAGTTTGTTGCAGTTCCTGCTACTTGCGCTGCTGTTAATCCTGCATTAAGTGATTTTTCTGGATCTGCTGCAGTTTCTGCTATTTGCATTCCTTTATTTACTGCATCTGCTATACTACTTGTAGTACTATTTGATACTTTTACTCCAAGAGAGAAATCTGAATTTGTTTTTTCAGTTACATCAGTATATTTTGTTGTATCTATTTGTTTAGCTGTAATATTGAAGTCTCCTCCAGTTGTAAAGTCTGCTCCTCCAATATCTACTGTACCTCTAGAGTTATCATCGCTTCCAGAAGTTATATTCAAGTTTCCTCCAGTTGAAACATTTCCTTTTGACCAAGTAGTGCTCTTTTCACTTGAATTTTTTACAGATACTCCAACAGTTGTTTGTGCAGATGTTAAAGAATCCATATAGTTTTTACCTAGTTTTCCATTTTTATTTTGACTGTCTTTAGCCACTTGAACTGCATCACCAGTAATAACTTCTGTTGATCCTCCATCTACATGATTCCAGCTAGCTTTTGCACTTGCACCTCCTGCTCCTGCGCTTGCATCTGCAGAAGTTACTCCAACTGTAATTGAGTTGCTGCTGTGCTCATATGTATTTTTACCAGCTTCAAATTTAACTTCTTTTCCATCTCCAACTTTTATATTTGTATCTCCTAAAGATGCAATATCACTTCCAACAACTTTTACATTTCCTCCAGCTTCAATATTTAGATCTCCCATTGAGCTTAGGCTGCTTTTTGTAGATGTTGTTCCTTTATATTCTTCATTTGATGATGTATATGAAATTGTTCCAAAGCTGCTTGAGCTTGATTTTCCTGATATTGTATCTTGGCCATCTAGAATATTTACATTTCCTTCAGATTTAATGTTAATTCCTTTTTCACCAGCAATTAAGTCACTTCCTTGTATAGTTGTATCTCCACCAGCCTTAACATTGAGACCTCCTACTCCACCTACTGTACTTCCAACTGATGTTGACTTAGTTTCTTCAAAACTGCTAGACTCTACTGTAAATAATCCATTTTTAAATCCTACAAAAGATGATTCTCCTGTTTCATGAGAATAATCTTTTCCATCAGTAATATTAACATTATTTCCTGCTTCTAGGTTTGCTTCATCTCCAGCTACAACATTACTTCCCTTAACATTAATATCATTTTTAGATTTAATATTAATATTTTCTCCAGCTACTGTAGATCCTGAAGATTTAGATGAAACTGAACTATATGAAGAATTATCTGTTTTTTTACTTTCACTGCTTATCAAGTTTTGGTCAGTAATATTAACATTTTCACCGCTGATATTGACACTTCCTTCTCCAGTACCTTCAATGAAAGCGCCTTTTAAATTAACATCTTTTTCTGCATCAACACTGATATTTCCTTTTCCTTGGATTCCTGCATTGTTAGAAATAATTTGATTTCCTTTATCATCATATCCTATTCCAGATTCGATATTAATTTCATTTCCAGCTTTAAGATTTATATCTCCATCACCTTTTACAGTTCCACCTTCCATATTAATATTATTCTTTTTGCAAAGAGATATATCTCCACCAGCAGCAATTCCGCCATTAAATCCACCAGTTGCATTATTTATAATTTCATTTTCAGATTTAATGTTAACGTTTCCTCCTCCAATAATATTTCCATTAGAGTTAACAACATTTTCTGCATCAATATTTATATCTCCATCTACTTTAATATTAGAACCTGCTCCTCCACCTTTGTCGCTTTCAGCCATTTTAATTCTTGTTTCTTTTCCAAAGTATACTTGTGGTACAAGAACTATATCTCCATCAACTTCCATTTCAACATACCAAATAATATCTTTTTCTAATTTATTTACTTGTTCTGGAGTCAATGGCATTCCAAGTACTAGTCCTAAATCTTTACTAACTAATGCTCCATTATCAAGTAAAGTTTTTACATTATCATTAGTTATCTCTCCAGCATATCCTAAACCTTCTCTTATACTTCTATCAATTAGTTCTTTTTCATAATATGCATCTCCAATAACTGTTGGTGTTTTATCTGGATCATATCCCTATCTGTTTGAAAAGGTAATCAGAACCATAGTACTTACTTAAATCTATAAATTCAAGATTAGTTTCATATTTATATGGAACTCTTTCTCCTGGCTTAGGAGTAGCTGGTCTAAATACTCCGTTTTCCCCTGTTGGTATTTCTATGTATATAACTGGATTTATTGTACCTGCTACAGCTATTGAAGAAATAGTTCCTCCAGTTGAACTAGAGATAGTAACTCCATTTATAGTTACTTCTCCTTTTTGAATTTCAACTTTATGAACAGTTTTTACTCCATCAACTTCAGTAATTTGATTTGGGTCGCTAATTGTTACGCCAAGATTTCCTGTACTTGCATCTACTTGTTGTCCTCCAATGTTTACTGTAACACTTTTATTTCCTCCAACGTCTCCAGAACCACCATTAATCAAAGTACCTTTTTCTTGAGTAAAGCTACCTCCTGCTAATATATTGGCATTTCCATTTGCAATATAGTAATGCTTTGTTCCTGAAAAGTTTATATCTACATTTTTATTAAAAGTATCTTGATCATAAGTTATCCAAGCTGAAGAACCAAATACTGTATTTAATATTTCTTGTATTTCTGTATTACCTGAATTATATACTCCTTTTAATGCAGCCAATGTTCCTGCATCTATTTGTGAATAATATCCAGTTAGTGCATTATTTGCCATTTCTCTCATAACTTCTAATAAACTTTTATCTTCATATGTTGTTCCACTTTGGTATATAGGAGATCCTACTACCCATCCATGATTTCTCCAGTATAAAGAGACTTTTATAGAGTCTAGAATTTCTTCCAGAGATTTAGTTGTTGCTGCACTTTCATTTCTAATATTTCCTGTTATTTTCATATTACTTGAAGTTTGTATTGTTCCAGCGCTATTAACTACATCAGATGTTTCTTTTGATTTACCTGAAATCGCTAAATCTCCTCTTGATGAGATAAATCCTCTATCTTCTGACTTTATATTAACATTATTAGCTTGGAAAACAGGAATTTTCATTGTCATTGAAAATTTATGGTCATATGTACTATCTCCCCATCCAGTTACCCAATTATCTTTTATTTCTAGTGTATAATAACTTGTTCCAGCATCTTGATATATTGTCTTATTTTCAACTTTATCTGCTTTAATTGTTAATTTTCCACCAGATTGTATTTTAGAAGCTTCATTTAGTAATGTTTCAGCAGTTATTGCCATATCTCCTTTTGATTCTATTACAGAATGATTTTTGTTTAGAACATTTTTATCTGCTTCTAAAGTTATTTTTCCATTAGCCCAAATTGTACTTCCACCTTTATCAGTACCTATATTACTAATATTTTGGGCTTTTAATTTGATATCTCCATTACTTACAAGCATTCCTGTATTTGTAATATCCTTCCCTGCAGAGAAATCTAAAGGTCCATAATTTTGAAATTTTCCAGAGTTATTAATATTTCCACCAGTTACTAGTGTCATTAACTTTTGTGAACTTAATTTTCCTGTTTCTCCTATAATGATATCTTTCTGGTTATTTCCAAGGTCAACTTTAAGAGTACCATTACTGATAATATTTCCTTTATTTTCAAAATTAGTATTTAATGTTGGAGCTTTTCCATCTATTGAAATATCTCCTCCAAGTATATTTGCACCTTGCGAGTTATTAAATCCTTTAGTAATTTTCAAATCCAGTTTTTTTGCTTGAATAATTCCATTATTCTTATTATCTACTTTTCCTGCGCTAACTATTAAATTTCCGCTATCATTTCTATCTTTAGATGTTCCAGCTGCTAAGAAACCAGTGTTTTCTAAATTTCCTGCTACTTCTACCCTTCCATTACCAGTAGTTACAATTTTTCCTTCATTTGTCATATTCTGACTACCTTTTAATGTTAAATCTCCAGTAGATTCTATAGAGGCATTAGCAGTATTTGAAATATTTCCACTTGCTGTAATATCTGATCCAGCATTTAAAATATTTCCTTTATTAGTGAAATCTTTTGCTGATACAGTTAAATTTTTTGTATTTTGCAGTTTAGTATTATTTGTTAAATTTCCTGTAGTTGTTATATTTAAATCTCCAGTTACTTCAAGACTTTCATTTAAAATATCTCCATTTCCTGCATTAATAGTTGTATCTCCACCAAATATTGCAGTTCCACTATTTTCAACACCATTAGATGTAATATTTACTTTTGAACCAGCTTGAAGGTTTCCAGTATTAACAAGTTTTTCATTACCAGCGTTAACATCTAAAGTTCCACCAGTAATCATTTTATTTGCATTATTAAAACCTTCAGTTAAGATGTTGGTATCTTTTGCAACATTTAAGTCTCCTGTGTTGCTAAAAGAAGAATTACTGTTACCTTTATCTACTTTTAAATTTTCTCCTATAGTAGTAGTTCCAGTATTTGAAAGCCCTCCTCCTTTAATGTCCAAGCTTTTAACAATATTAGCTGTTCCATTAATCTCTACATTTTGATCTGTACCAGTTAGAGTTATTTTAGCATCTCCACCAACTTCTAATTCTTTTTTAAATTTAGCATTTCCTGTTTCTAAGCCTATATTTTTTCCAACTTTTAAAGAATCAATTTCAAAGTTATTAATAATCTTACCAGTGAGATTTTCTCCAACTGTTATAGTTCCATTGCTTGTAACATTTCCTTTAGCGCTTAAATTCAAGTCATTATCTATATTTATGATACCATTATTATTGATATCCTTCCCAGCATCAATGTCTGCTTTATTAGCAATTATGATTCCAGCGTTGTCAATATCTCCACTCTCAGATTTTAATTTTAAACTTTCACTTGCGCCTATGATACCTTGGTTGTCTATTTTATCTTTAACATTTATAGTGAGATCTTTAGACTCAACTATTCCAAATCTAAGACTTGATAACTCAGCCTTTTTAACAGAGACATCCCATTTTTGCTTTCTTAGTGTTTCAATTTGTTTGCTAAGATCAGCAATTTTTTTAGCATCAGTTTCTTTTTGCAATTGTGCTTCTAATGCCTTTATTTTCACATCAAAGTCTTCAAATTTACTTACACCATATTCTTTTAATTTACTTTCATACTCTGAAAGTGCTTCTGTATATTCTTTTAGTGCATCTTCTCCACCAACAGATGAGAAGCTCTTACCTTCAATAGTAGCTTTATCACCACCATAAATTCTTCTGGTATTTTCTATATCTCCACCAGCTTTCATAGTTAGTTCTTTACTAGCTTCAATAATACCATTATTAGTAATTCCAGCTGCTGAATTAATATTTAACTTATTTTCAGCTTTTATTATTCCAGAGTTATCTAAATTATCATTAGTTTTTCCAGTAGTTCTTGTTCCAGTAGTAGTTATATCAATATCTTTTCCTGCTACTGTACCAAATGAAACCATTTTTAAGTCTTCAGTTAATTTTTCTAAATCTGCTTTTACAGCCACTAAATGAGCTTTTTTAGCTTCTAAAATTTCTCTTTCTTTTGGATCTGTAACTCTTTTTAATCTATCTTCTATATCTAATATATCATATTTTCAGCATCAGTAACGCTTTCATTAGTTAATTTATAGAATTCAGTTAAATATTGTTCTAATAGAGAAGCTCCACTTGGATCATATCCAGCATTTAAGAACTTATTAACTTGAATTAATACTTTTCCATAGCAGAAACCATACCATAGTTAACAAAATCCTTTTCAGATTTTATAGTTACATTGTTTCCAATGATTTCACCTTGGTTGCTTATATCTCCTTTGCATTAATAGAAGTATTACCTTTTGAGCAATGATATATCCAAGGTTATTTAAAGTTTGAGCTGTGATCTCAATATTATTAGAGTCCCCAAGTCCTCCTGTTAAAATAGATCCTTTATTGCTAATTGAAGCAGCGCTTATCTTTATGTTACCTGCTCCATATGGATAGACTCTGTCTGCAGCAACTATTGTTGCTCCTTTGTCATTAACTAAATTAAAGTTTTCACCTTTTATTTCAATATTATATCCAGAAACTACTCCTGTATTACTAAAGCTTCCATTTTTATATTAATTGTTAGTCCATTGTATAGGTCTACAGCTTCTCCTTTAGTATGAGTATTCTGTCTAATTTCACCTTCATTAGTTATTTCTTCAGTATTTATTACAACTTTTGCTCCAGACATAGAACCAGTTATATTTTTTTCTTGCAATTTATCATTAATCATTTTACTATTAGTTATTTTTTTAGCATTAATTTCTAAATCACCAGAAGATGCAATTATATTACTATTCTCTAAATTATTTGCTTTAATTTTAATTTTATTTTGTCTATATTCTCTTAAATTTCTAATAATTGTCTCATTTTTAATATTGTTTCCTTCTATATCTATATTTTGCGCGTAAATTCCATCACTTTCCCATCTATATTCATTTTCATTAAGAGTTCTATTTGTTTCTGGATCTACAACTTTAACATTACCATTAACATCTTTTAAAACAAGTAATGGAGGCTTACTAGGATTTCTTCCAGCCATAACAGGTCTCATGAGTTTCAATATTAATATCCCCAGAAATCTTCATTGTTAACCCAGCATTAGAAACAATGGCAGCAGTAGTTTTTCCGTTTCCATTTATTCTTAGATTTTTAGCAGTAAATTTTATTCCTTCTTCGCCAGTAGCAGATACAGCACTTTCAATAACTATATTTCCATCTACTGTAATATTGACACCATTATTAGCTAAAATACTATAGTTATATTTTTTACTTTGTCTAATTCATAAGCTCCATTAATAGTAGAGAAATCTCCTTTACCTTGCATCTTAATAGATTTACCAGCATTTAAACCTCCAATAGCAATATCACCATTACTTTGGATTTCGATATCTCCACTACTTCTTATCAAACCTTCATGTCTAACTCCAAGTCCTTCTGTAGTACTTATCATTTTAATATTTCTACCATACATGGCACCTAAATTATTGGCATAAATACCATACTTAGTGTCAGTTTTGTCATTACCTAAAATTTTTTCAACATTTGGAGTTTTTCTGTCTTTTAAGTTAACTTTATTTTGTCCAGCAATTAAAGTAATATCAGCATCTTGTTCGCCTTCAAAAGCTGCTATTTGTCCTTTTAATTCAATTGTTTTTGCAATTACATTAAAATAGTCTCCAGCAGTTCCAGCGCCCACTTCACCAATAGTTACCTTTCCTTTAGTAACATTAAGATTTAAATCATTTCCAGAAACAGAAGGTTTTCCAGTAGTTAAAGTAACACCACTAGTATTAATGAATCCACCACCATTTACAGAAATTCCATTTTCATTAGCAAGAATGAAGTCAGCTTTTTGACCAGCAATTTCAACAGTACCATCAATATTTGAAATTTTGTTACCAGTGACTTCAGTCAAGATAGCTTTGGCAGCAGTTCCAGGTTTACCTTCTTGACTAAGGTTAGGGTTATGAGTAACAATACCTCCAGTTTTAGATACAACAGGAGCACCAGTAGCATTGTTATTAAAGATAGCGCTATTTTCACTACCAACACTAAAGTCAACAAATTTATTATGAGATAACCCATTAGAATCAGGTTTAACAATATTAATTAGATCATTTCCATTAGCACTAGTGGACATGGAAGGACCACCAGTATCAGGTTTTATATTATTAGCAGAACGTTTTCTAGCTCTTAAATCTCTGGCAAAAACTTCTTCTCCAACAAAATCAATTCCACCAGTGATCAAAAAAGCAACTATTAAACTTAAGGTAATTCTCTTTTTATTTTTAAGAGAATGTTTTAAAATCTTTTCATTAATCTTTAAATAGTTCATAAAATATCTTCCTCCCTAAAAATTATAGCTTATATCAAATTTATACTATTTGTTTTTTTATAAAAATGATTGAAATACAAAATAATTACAAAAAGTAAAATTTTTTCTTTAAATACTAAATATGTTTATTACATAATAAATAAAAATACTTGATAAAATGTCTTATTTAGGAAAAATTAAATAATATAATATTAAGAAAAGTTACCAAAATTAGCTAAGATTTTTATATAGATTGAAATAATATAAAACTAATAATTTTTATACTAGAGATAACTAATTTATCAATATTTTAAAGTCTTTTAAGAAGTATTTTGAATTAAAATAGAAACTATAATTATAAAAAGGGTACTATCTGATTGATAGTACCATAATATATAAAAAATATTTTATATAATTTTTTAAATTTTATATGAACTTATTAAGTTATTCTAAACTTGTAACATAATTTTCACATTCAATTCCCTTTTTATTATACCATTTTACTGGAGATATTTCTTTTCCATCTTTATAATTTACTTCACTCCATATTATTCCATTTTCATGATATATTTTTTTTAAGCCATTTAGTTCATCATTTTTATATACTGCTTCAATTTGTAATTTCCCATTTTCGTAATAACTTTGTGCTAATCCCTCTTGTTTACCATCTTTATATGACATTTCAATTTGCAATTGTCCATTTTCATAATATGATCTATATTTTCCATTTAGTTTACCATTTTTAGCCATTGCTTTAATTTGTAATTGTCCATTTTCATAATATGATTTTTCAATTCCTTCTTCTTTCCCATTTTTATATTGTAGTTCAAACTGTAATTGCCCATTTTTATACTTAGTTGTAAGTATTCCTGTATATGGTTTATCTTCATCTAATATATAAACAATTCCATTTCTTATTTCTGAGTTAGAAGACTCTTCAATTCTTTTTTTTATACAGCTTGTTAATATTAATAATAATGTAATTAAGAATATTATAATTTTTTTTTCATAATTTATTCCTCCAAGTATTTATTAAATTTTAGAAATTTGTTATTTTCATTTTACTGCATAATTAAATAAAAGCTTTTAAATTAAATATACTATATTATGTTATAAAAGTTTTTTGATAGAGAAAATTAGTATAATTTTCTCTATATTAATTTTTAAAAGGTTAGTTTTCATTTTATCACCTCTCTTTTAAAGACTTAATTTAACCTAAATATTAAAAAAAAAAAAATTTTTAATATTTATCTTAAGTAACTTAAATATATTCTCATATTTTTTTGATTTTATCATTATTTTTATAATATTAAAAATTTCTTTAAATATAATAGCAGAAATAAAAATATGATTCTAGCCAATATAGGACTAAATATATTAAACACTTTAAAATGTCCTATAACATATAAAATACAAAAAAGCTAAGATATAAAAATAGACATGTTAGCTTAAGTTCTCAATGTTAAAAATTCAATACTATATAATGGAGGATAATTCAAAATAAATTAAGAAAAAATAGTTTACTTATGAAATAGAATAGTTATAAAACAATAGGAGAATTTATATTAATAAAACTTAGAAAAAGATTATAGATAATAAATAAAATTTTATTTGAAAGCTTTAAAAATATAATAAAAATATAGAAAATATAATTGATAATTTTGATTACAAGCTACCATATAAAGTAGTAGCTTGTAATTTTAAATTATTTTTTTTCTTTCATTGATTCAAGTATACTATCAACAAAAATATCCATCTCTTCAATTGTATTTTCATTCATAGAAGAAGTTAAAGTAACTCTTTCATTTAATACTGTCATTTCTCTCATATCTTCTAGGAATTCCTGCATTAACTTACCTGATTCACAAGCCCAAGAACCATTTTCTAATATACCAAATGTTCTTTTCTGTAAATTTAATGCTTTCATATCCATTAGATAATTATGCATCAATGGATAAATTCCTAAATTATATGTCACAGAAGCTAATACCACATGGCTGTATTTAAATGTTTCAGATATTAATTGAGATACATGAGTTTTAGAAACATCATACATTACCACATTAGTCATTCCTTTTTCCACTAATTTAGATGCCAATACAGATACAGCATTTTCTGTATTTCCATACATTGAAGCATATACAATCATTACCCCTTTTTCTTCAGGCTCATATCTGCTCCACTTATCATATTTATCTAAGAAATAACCTAAGTCATTACGCCAAACTGGACCATGTAAAGACTATAATTTTTATGTCTATTCCTCCAGCCTTCTTCAAAAGTGATTGTACATGAGGACCATATTTTCCAACTATATTTGTATAATAACGTCTTGCATCATCAAGCCATTCTCTATCAAATTTCACTTCATCATTAAATAATTTTCCATCTAGAGATCCAAAAGATCCAAAAGCATCTGCACTGAATAAAACTCCATTAGTAAGATCAAAGCTTACCATAGCTTCTGGCCAGTGAACCATTGGTGCTGCAACAAACAGAATTTCATGTTTTCCAAAAGATATCTTATCTCCCTCTTTTACTTCCTGAGTTTTTGAGCTATCTATATGGAATCCAAATTGATTCATAAGATAAAAAGCTTTTCATTACTGATAACTTTAACCTTAGGATAACGAAGCATTACTTCTTCAATCATAGCAGCATGGTCAGGTTCCATATGATTGATAACCATATAGTCTAAAGGTCTTCCATCTAAAACTGCTTGTATATTTTCTATAAATTGACGCCCTATTGACCAGTCTACAGTATCAAATAAAACAGTTTTTTATCTAATAAAAGGTATGAATTATATGAAACTCCTCTAGGAATGGGATGTATATTTTCAAATAAATGAAGATGATGATCATCTCCTCCTACCCAATATAAATCTTCAGTTACTTTTCTAACATTATGCATGAATTACTCCTCCTTTATGCTTAAAACAGCTTAAATTTTTACTCATATCTTAAACTTCAATAAACATATCCTTACTTTCTCCACATATTGGACAGATCCACTCTTCAGGAAGAGCTTCAAAAGTGTTCCTGGTTTAATATCATTCTCTTCATCTCCTACAGCTGGATCATACTCATATCCACATCCATTACAAACGTGACGTTTCCAAGTAGGAATTTCTTTTTAGGAACTGCTCTCTTCATTTTTTTCATTGGAGGAGCTTCTTTTTTTTAGGTTCTCCATTATCTAATGCAGCAGTAAGTAAAGGAAGTATCTCTTCTACGTTTCCTATTATTTCCATAGTCAGCATTTTTAAATATTGGTGCATTTGGATTATTATTAATTGCAACTATTGTTGTAGCATCTTTTATTCCTTTCAGATGCTGTCCTGCTCCTGAAATTCCACAAGCTATATACAAGTTCCCATTAAATTTTTGTCCTGACATTCCTACATAACGATTCAATGGAAGATATCTTAGAGTTTCAGCCACTGGTCTAGATGATCCTATAGCAGCTCCAGCTTGTATAGCTAAATTTTTAATAAGCTCCATATTTTCTTTTGGTCCTATTCCTTTTCCTGCACTTACTACACGATCAGCTTTTGAAATAGGAGTATCTAAATCTATTCCTACTGTAAAATCATATCCATCAGCCTTTAATGCTTCTACCAAAGCTTCTACTCTTTCTTTTGCACTTCCTTCTTTTAATATCATATTTTTACGAATACCTGTTGGATGACCTTTTGAAGATGGCTTTTAGATCCACCATCACTTTTAGGCATTTTCCCTATTAGATGAGAGAAGCAATAACTACTCTCTGAATTTCATTTGTTCCTTCATATATAGTACAGATTTTGGCATCACGATAAGCACGTTCTACTTCCATACCTTTAAGATATCCAGTTCCTCCAAATATTTGAAGAGCTTCATTTACTATTTCTAAACATACATCTGAAGCATACTGTTTTGCCATAGCAGATTCCATAGCATAATCTTCATGATTTTCTTTTAATTCAGCAGCACTATATACTAAGAATCTTGCTGCTCTTAATTTTGTTGCCATATCAGCTAATTTAAAAGAAATCACCTGTTGGAAAGCGATAGGTTTTCCAAACTGTTCTCTTTCTTTTGCATAAGCAAGAGCATTTTCAAAAGCGCCCTGAGCAATTCCCAAAGCCTGAGAAGCTATTCCTATTCTTCCTCCATCTAGAGTAGACATGGCAATTTTAAATCCTTCTCCCTCTTTCCCTAAAAGGTTTTCTTTTGGTACTTTTACATTATTAAATATCAATTCAGCAGTTGAAGATGAACGGATACCCATTTTGTCATAGTGATCTCCAAATGTAAATCCTTCCCATCCTTTTTCAACTATGAAAGCACTTATTCCTCTTGTTCCTATATCAGGAGTTGTAACTGCAAAAACTATATATGTTTCAGCTTTATCAGCATTTGTTATGAATATTTTCCCACCATTAAGAATGTAGTAATCTCCCTCTAATACTGCTGTTGTTTCAGTTCCACCAGCATCACTTCCTGCATTTGGTTCTGTAAGTCCAAAAGCTCCTAATTTTTCTCCTTTTGCCAATGGTACTAAATATTTTTGTTTTTGTTCTTCAGTTCCATAAGCAAAAATAGGATACGAACCTAAAGAAACATGAGCTGATAAAATTACTCCTGTTCCTCCATCTACTCTTGATAATTCCTCAACAGCAATTGCATAGCTAAGCATATCTAAACCTGCTCCACCATATTCTTTTGGAAATGGTGTTCCCAATACTCCCATTTCTCCTAATTTTTTTACAGCTTCTGTTGGAAATTCATTCTCCTTATCTAACATAAAAGCTATGGGTTTTACCTCTGTTTCAGCGAATTCTCTTATTTTCATACGCAAATTTTCATGATCTTCTGTTGTTTTAAAAAACATATACTGCCTCCTTCTGTTTTAATACCCTAAGTACTACAAGAATTCATCATATTTTTGTAATGAATACAAAATTGTTATAAATATTTTTTAATGATCATATAATATCACTGAGTATTTTGGATGTCAACTATTATTTTAAATTTTTTTTATTTTATAGCAAATAAATAATACAATTAGTTAAATATTAGGCTATAAATGATAGAATACTTACAAAATAATATATTTGTATTAATCAAAAATTATTTTTAAATAGAGTTTTTTAAACTATTTCTTTATATATCATAATATCTATTATCTATTTTTTTCTTCTACATTATTTTATGGATTTTTTTAATTTAAAAGCTCTTTTTTCTCATTTTATTAATTTAAAGAAAACTATATAAAATTAAATTTAATTATATAATTTTGTATATATGAATTAAAAATAACATAATATTAATAATTTTTTGTTCAATATATAAATTTTTATAACAATATTTAATTAAATCTAAATATTGATTATGAAGAAAAGACAAAGTTCTAATATTTATTTAAAAACTATGTCTCACCTAGCTTTTCTAAATAAGGATCAATTTTTTTTTTTTAAGTTGAGAAATATTTTATCATCAACTTCTGAAAGAAAATTTTCTTTTTTTAATTTGGAATAGATTAAATAAAACTGACTTTTGCTTATATTAAAATTTTCATAACTAATTTCTTTTTTATAAACATATCCATTATCATTAAGATGAAGCTTTAAAATAGCTAGGATATATCCTTTTGTATTATATAATTGTTGTAAAAATTTAATAATTGCTTTTTTTATCAATTGGGAAAATATTTTTTGAATATGAATATCATCCATAATTTTATCAAAAGAAAAAGCAAATTCTTCTAAAATTGTGTTATCTTCTAGAGCTTCTACTTCTATATCTATTTCAGGAACAAAAAAATTATTTTCAGGTAAAATATTAAAAAAATTACCAATGACTTCTCCTTTTCTTAAAGAATTTTCACTAGTTATTATTTTCCCATTTTCAAGAATATCTCTGGTAATAACTTTTCCTCTTTTTACTAAAAAAAACTTTCCATCTAAAAAATATCTTTCAGATTTATTTAAATTTATTGTACGCATCAAAACTCCCCCTCTAATGAATAATAATTTATTCTATATTTGATAATTTAAAAATAATATTTTTATTTTTTATTTTTTTCCTATTTAGAAACAATCAAATAAAAAAAATAAAATTTTTAGATAACATGGAAAATAGCTATGGAAAATAAAAATTTTAAAACATTAAAAATATTAAATATAATTTGTATTCATAATTTAGGGTAAATAAAGAATTATTTTTAATGAAGCTTCACATAAATTTTAATAGTTTTTAAAATATATGTTTGTTTCGTTTTTTTCTATATTTTATGCGTATATTTTTTTACATAAGTGATAATATATATTATTTTTTTTTTTTTTGCCAATTGTATACAAATTAAAAAGAATTTATAGAATTATAAATAATTAATATAGAAAGTAAAAGGAAGTAAATAATTTTATAAAAGTGTTTTTTATATGTTTAAGTTATGAAAATTTGAATTAAATTAAGAATTAAATTAACTATAATTTTATATTTTAAATAAATCTATTTTTATTTTATATTAATTCATATATATCTTAAAAACTAAAAAAATAGATTAATTTCCGAAATAGGAAAAAAATAAATAAAGAATCTGTATTCTTTTAATAAAGAATATATATTTAACCTATAGCTTAATATTAAGGAGGAATTCAATTGATTATGTGTGAAAAGAGGATAAAATATGTTTTATTAGCTGCATTATCATTACTAGGAACAGAAAATATAATATATGGGGCTGATGTAACTCCGAATAAAGATGAAATAAAGCTGAATTATGAATTAAAAGTTGGAATCACACCTTATGAAACTTATGGAGGAGATAGTCGATCTGAAAGTTTTAGTAATGGTCTTGACTTTGGAATGGAAGTATATAGACCATTTGAAAAATATTCAATAGGATTTGGAGGAGAGGTAAAAGGAAAATTAGAGAAAGATTATGTTAAAGAAGATGGAGAGAGGTTATATACGTATTACATTTTAGCTAAAAGAAAAATAGGAAAATCATACTCATTAGTAGCAAGACTTGGAAGAACTAGTCAAAAAGAATTTGATTCTAAATATTATGTAGCAGCAGGTCTTGAAAAAAGTTTTGGGAGATTTAATGTACAATTGCTTGCAGAATCAACAAAATTAAAAAACAATTATTATGATAAGGACTACAACATGATAGGTCTAAAATTTGGATATGTATTTGGAGATATATCTTCAACAACTCCAAAAATAGATATGCCTGTTATTGTTCCCCAAATAGAAAATATAGAGTTACCACCAGAACCAGTATTTAAGTTAACAATAGAAGGAGATGAATTAACAGGAGGATATGAAGCTTATAAGACACAAGTTCCTATTAAACAAATACAAAATATTCAAGATATGACAAATACATTAAATGAATATGATAAATCAGGAATATTAGAATTAAAAGCTTATTCGGATAATACAGGAAGTAAAGAACTTAATGTAAGATTGGCAAATGAAAGAATGGATAATTTAATACAAGAATTTAATAATAATGGATTAACTGAAAAAGTAAATATTATGAAAATTGATCCTAGAGAAACAGTGAAGAATGAATATAAAGTAGATAATGATACATTTGAAAATAGAAAATTGAATAGAAGAATAGAGGTGAGCTTCTACGAAGATGAAGACAATATGTAAAAATTTGAAAGATTTATGGAAAAATAAAATAATTATATTATTCTTATCTTTTATAGGAATAGGATTATCAACTTATGCAATAGAGATAATACCCCCTACTTTTGAATATCAACTAAGTGTTTTAGGAAATACTCAAGATGTAACATTTTTTAATAGAAAAGATAAACCAGAAAGAGTAAGAATATCTTTTAGACCATTTAGACAGGATTCAGATGAAAAATATTTGGGAAAATGGGGAACTATATATCCTAAAGTCATTACTGTTCCTCCTAAAGGGCAAAGAACTGTAAAATTTGCTATAGAACCTCCTGCAGGTTTAGCAAAAGGAGAATATAGAGCACTTTTATTTATGGAAGAATTAGAGCAAAAAGCATTAAATTCGGAAGGAAAAGTAGTATTAAAAGAGGGAGTTACTAGTAGCCAAGTAAATATGTTAATTAATTTAGGAGTTGTTGTGTATGGTTATTCAGGAGCTAAAGAAAATCTAAAAGTTTCAGGAACTGTTTCAAATGAAAAAGTCAAAAAAGATGAGATAGAGTTTACATTAAAAAATGATGGAGAAATAACAACAAAATATATCCTAGTATATGAGGGCAAAAGAAAAGATGGAAGCCCAAAAATAGAACAAAGAGAGATTTTAGTGGTAGAAGGATATGATGAAAAAATATCTCAAGATTTTCCAGAAGGTATGAGTGTTCAAAAAATATATTTAAAGGACTCAAAAGGAAATATTATAAAAAATTTCAAATAGGGGGATTCTACTTTATGATTAAAAATTAGAGTAAAAATTTCTAATATAAATAATTTAATTATAAAGTAATCTATATAAAAAAATATATTTCAAGGAGGAAATGAAAATGAAAAAAAAATTATTATTATTGTCAGCTTTTATGCTGGCATCTGCAACAGCATTTGCAATTAGAGAGGGGGTAGGACCAGCGATAACAGGAAGTACAGCAAATGGAAGTTGGGTAGACGTAAGAGTAACTGCTAATGTAGTTGATTCAATAGCAGTAAATGAGGCATCTCCAATTGATTTTGGGAACTTAGTAAGGGATACAAATAATGCAAATATATATGCTTCATTAGAGCGTATAGATGCAATAACACCTGGAGTAGTAACTTACAGATCAGCAAAAGATGCTACAGGAACATCTTTTAAAACATATTTAGATAGAGATAATCTTGATTTAGACTGGCATTCATTTAGTGGAAAAGAAGATACAGAAACAAGAACAGTAATTGGAAATGTCAAAGTAGAAGGAATAAAAGTAGCTACTGATGCAAATGGAGGAGATAATGTAAATATGGCTACAGGAATGGCTAGAAAAACTTTAACAGCACATTTTTATGCTTATGACAGTGCTTTAGCAGGAGCTTCAGCATCAACTGCTGATACAACCAATGGAAACTTAGGACAACATCAAAAACTAGGAAATTATGAAGGAACAGTAAGAGTATATGCTGAATATGCTGCTACTACTCCACAACCTTAAGATTATTAAAATAAAAAAATTTTTTAAACTCTAAATAGAGCATTTACTATAAAATAATAATATTAAACTTTAAGAAGGTAAAATTCTATAAAATTTTACCTTCTTAAAGATAAATTAAGGAAGAGAGGAATAAATTATGGGAAAAAAAATAAACAATAAGGTGATATTTTTTAACATAATTCCAATTTTATTTATTTTAATTTCAGTTTATAGTTTTTGTGCGTCTAGGGCAACAAACACGATAACAAAAGAAATACGTTTTGATTTATTTGTAACTGACAGCCTTTTAGTTGCGAAAGCTAAAGACTTAGATTTTGGAAATATATTAAAAGGTACCACAGATACTATATATGCTGAAACTGCAATAGAAATATCAAATGGAGAAAACAATGAAGTAAAGGTAAAATTAAGCTATGATTTACCAACAACAAAAGAAGTAGATAAAAATTATACATCAATTCAAATTAAATATAAAGAACCAGATACATCAGTGAATAAAAGTGAAATAAAAAATATAAATAAAGGTGAAAGAGCTGCAGTTGAAACCATAGATGTTTATTTAAAAAATTTTGAAGATAGTTACACAATCCATGGAAATAATAATGCAAATTTTATTCCAGTAAAGGGAGAAATAAGAGGAATAGGTGAAGCTAAAATAGGAGAGTATGAAGGTACAGTAAGAGTAAATATAGAAGTATTATCTAGTACTAGAAAACTGGAGGAAGTAAATGAATAAAAAGATTTTTATTTTTCTTTTGGGGATTATTTTAAACATTAGTATTTTTAGTAGTAGTGATTGGCAATTTACAAGTGGAATAAATGGAGATGGAGGATTAACAATTGTTTATAAAACTCTCCCTCCTTTAAAAGTAGAAGTAGATTCTCCAGAACCTATGCGAATAGCCTCGGGAAATCAAGCCTTCACTTATACAAATTCTAATTCTTCAGGAAAACCTCTTAGTGTTAAAATCGAAATTAAATTTAATAATGGAATTATAGACAATGATGCAATAAATAAAACTATAGTGACTACTATTTATAATAAAGTAAAACTTTCTTTTGAAAATAATGGAGAATTTTCTTTAATAAAAGATGGAAAACCTGAAGACAAAATAGCAGGAAAAATATATTTTTCTACTGCTGAAGGAGTAAAAATAAGTGAAGAATTAATGAAACCATTTAATCAAACTATTCAAAGTGGGACATTAAAAGTAGATACTGTATATATAAATGCTAATTTTAATGAAGATAATAAGATGATAACTCCTAAATTAGATAAATTAACTGAAGATAGCCCAGATTATAGTGGGACAGCAAGATTAAATGTTGAATTCTTAGGAATGTAATAACTTTATAAAAGGAGAATGTAATCATGAAAAAACTAAATGTAGTTAAAATTGGGATTTTTTTATTGATAAATATATTAAATTTTAAATTTTCCTATGCAGCAGCTCAAACTATAACTGTATCTTTAAGTCCTGATGGAGTAACAAGTTTTTATAAAATAGGAACAGGGACAGGAGGAAGACAGATAATTGACTTAGGGCACTTTGAAAATGGGATAAATGGAGAAATAGATATAGGAACTGTAGAAATTACAATTGAAATGGGAAAAAATGGGGAAACAGTAGATGGATCAGAAGATATACAGCTTGTTATGAATGGAATTGATAATACAAAAACATGGAGCTATAGTGATATTGTATCTTTTATAGGAGGAGGGAATCCTAATGGAACATTGAAAGTTAAAGGAGGCCAAATCAATGTGATAGAGGTACGTGGCAACACTACTGATACAAATGGAACATTTAAATTTTCTAATCCAAATTCTACTGGGCCTATTGATGTTTGGTATTTAAGATATAGTTTTAAATTAACAATAGAATTGGAGAATTTGGAAGAAGGAGCAATGTACGGATTTTCAGCAGAAAAACAAGATACTACTGGAAAAGCTTATATTAACCTTAAAGATATTGTTTTAGATCAATTAAGATCAGTTAGAAGATAAGGAGTATATTAGAGATGAATACAAAAAAAAATTTTAAAAAAAAATATTTTTTTTTCTTTCTTTTTTTCTTCTTTTTAAAGCTAACTTTATATTCAGAAACAGAAATAGGATTATATTCTTTTGAAATAAACAAAAAAATAAGAACTAGTGGAACAAAAGTACATATTATAAACGGAAACCTGTATATTGAACTTCAAAATATGTTGAATATTTTAGAAATAACAAATAATCAATGGATAAATGAACGATTTACACTAGATGTTGGAAATATATATGGGCAAGAAAAATATATAGATTTTGAAAAAAAATATATAAAAAAAGGAAACAATAAAATTTCTTTTATAGATGAAATTATAGAAAAAGAAGAAAAATATATGTAGATATAGATTTTTTACATAATCTTATAGGGATATCTGAAATTGATAAAGATGAAGATAGATTAACGATCAAAATAAAAACTTTATTTACAATTCCTGCTGAGTTAAATAATATTAGAAAATATAAGAAGGAAGAATTTTTAAAAGGAGATAATGGAAGTAAAAAAAATATCTATACTGAAAAAAAAATCTTGGCACCTGGAAACTTACGTTTAATTTATGATTATGGGAAGACTTATAAGCCAAGTAGAAATGAATATAAATATTTAGAAGCAGAATATTTAGGTCCAATGTTATATGGAGATTTAGAAATATATTATGGTATTTATCCAGATCTTAAAAATTATCAAACAAGATTGACATATAGAGATGTATATAAAAACCATGACTTAATTTTTGGTGATGTTGCTGTGAATATGCCAAGAAGTTTGAGAGGAACTGTAGGGGGGATAAGAGGAATTAGTTTCACAAAAGATTATAGAGTAATTACTGAATATGATGAAAATATGATAACTATTTCTGGATATGCTCCAATGGGAAAATTTGTAGAATTATATAAAAATGGGCAATTATTATCATATGAAGATGTTGTAAATGGACAATATAAGTTTGAAAATATTCCTTCATTATTTGGATCTGATTATTTTCAAATTATCATTTATAATCTTGATGGAAGTATAAAAAAAGAAACTTTAAATAGATATTCAGGTAATAGATTAGAGAGAAAAGGAGATTTTGGATATAACTTTCATGCAGGAGAATCAAGTTATGGAAGATATAATCAATTTATTGGAGAAATAGATTATGGATTAACTGATACAACTACTATAAAAACAGGATTTTACGATTTAGAATATGATGCACATTATACAAATAATAATCCTCAAAAAAACCAAAGTATAAAATTGGGAGTACTTCATACAAGTCAGTTTATGGAAAATCCTTATACTATAGAAATTGAAACAGTTAGAAATAATAAAGGAGAATCTGATTTTTATTATGACCTAAGTCATAATATTGGAGACTATATGTTTACTGCTGAAGGAGGAAAATATTCAAATACTACAGCAAAAAGAATTAATAAGAAACAAGAAGTGGCTTTGAGTGCAAGCAAATCTAAATTTATATTTAATGATTTAAGTGTTGGATTAAAATATTTTAGTGCAGATTATTTATATGGGACTAAAGATAGAGAAATAGGAGCTGTATTTAGAACAAGATTTAGATCATTCATTCCTGAATATGCTATATATAAAAATACTGAAAAAGATTCAATATCTCATGATTTTAGTGTAAGAAGTTATTATTTTAGAAACTATACATTATATGCAGGAGTTTATCATAGAAAAATTAGAGACTTTGATGACACAAGATATAGATTTGAAATAACAAGTAAAAGATATAGAGAAAATGGAATTAGATATAGAGCATATTATGAAAAAAGTGAAAGGTATGGAGATATATATGGATTATCATTTGATATAGATTATGATTATTGGTTTTCTGGTGGAGCTTCATTTATAAGATCAAATGGAAAAAGTACTATAAGTAATGGTTTTACAATAGACAAAGTAATTAATTTATCAGATGTAAAAAGTAAAACTACAAGTGTAGAAAATGGAAACATACATGGAAAGGTATATGTAGATAATAATTATAACGGGCAATATGATGAAGGAATTGACAAAGTACTTCCTAGGACACAAGTCATGGCATCAAGAGTAGCAGTGTCAAGTGATGAAAAAGGAGAATATAAAATTTCTAACTTATATCCTGGGAAGCATGATGTTAATATAGAGGCACAAAACCCTTTATATGTGGCTCAATATGATACATACAAAGCTAGAGTTAATCAAGCAGACACGTTAAAATTGGATATCCCTTTATATCCAAGGAAGCTTGTATCAGGAATGATAACTTTTAATGATGAAACATTGAGATATAAATACTTAAAAACATTATATTTAAATGTAATAGACATAAAAAACAATAAAAAAATAGAAGTATGCATTCCAGAAAATGATGGTTATTTTATAATAGAAAACTTAATATTAGGAAAATATAAATTAGTCCTAGAATCTGTTGATAATCAAGGAGTTGCTTTAGCTGAAAAAGAAATAGAAATAACAAAAGAAACTTCAGAAATGGAAATAGAATTAAAAATTGCAGAGAGAAAGAGTGAGAGTCAAGGAGAGAGGAAAGATGAGACTAAAATTGAAGAAAATTCTATACAAAACTCACAATTGGTTTATGATTTTATTATTCTTGCTAGGAATTAGTCAGATTATAATAGCAGAAACAACAAGACCAGGTCCTGCTATGAGAGATCCACTTAGAGATATTGAAAATACTCAAAGATTGCTTGAGATGAGAAGACAACAAGAGTATATTAATCAACAATTAATGTATCCAAACAAGAATGAAACTGAAAAAGAAGAATCAAAACTAGGATTTGAGGAAGGAAAAAAATATCTTTTTACTGATATAACAGTAATAGGATCAAAGCTTTTTAAAAATGAGATGGATAAAATAATAGCTGCGTATATAAATACTGAAATGAATGAACAAGATATATATGAGTTATTAGTAAAATTATCAAATGTTTTTTTAACGAAGGGGTATGTAACTACTTTAGTAACTCTCAAGTATGGCAATATAAATGAGGGGCAACTTATTTATGAAGTTAAAGAAGGAAAAGTTAGGAATATTAAAATGACAGGTAAAGAAGAAACAACATTAGATAAAATTAAACTTAAATTAGCTTTTCCAATGAAAAAAGGAGATCTTTTAACCACTCAAGATATGGATCAAGGATTAGAAAATATAAATGTTGGTGGATATAATAATATGACTGAGATTGCTCCTACAGAAGAATATGGATACTCAGATATTCTTATAGAGGAGAATTACACTTCTACTGGGTTTAGTGTAGGGATGGATGATAGTGGTTATAAAGATAAAGGAAGAAACAAAATAAATATAAATTTTTCACAAGATAATTTATTTGGAATAAATGACAGACTAACATTGAATTATATTGAAAGATTAACAGATGATAGAAAACTTGATAAGGAAGCAAACTATGATATAGGATATTCAGTACCAATTGGCTACTGGAGAATTTCATATAATTATAATATGGGTGATAATTATAATACCACTATAAGTGATTTGGGAAGTTATAAAAATAAAAGTAGAAGTAAAAAACATAAATTAAAAGTCAGCAAAATAATTTCAAGGGGGCAGTATTATAAAACAACAGTTCATGGAGGTATAACATATAGAGATAATTATAATACTATGAATGGAATTGTAATTGATGTTAGTACTAAAAAATATGCAAATACAGTAATTGGAATTGATCATAGTAATAGATTATTTGGGGGAACAGTTTTTGGAATAATCGAATATGAGAGAGGAGTTCCATGGTTTGGTGCTGAAGGAGATCCAAAAGTTTTAAAAGAAGGAGATTATAAAGTTGAATATGATAAGTTAAACTTTAATCTTGATTGGCAAAGAATGTTTTCTATAAAAGACCATCTTTTTCAATATAGAATGGGAATAGGAGGAAGCTATTCTGATGATAGATTATTATCAGCAAATCAGTTTACTATGGGAGATGAATATACTGTAAGAGGATTTAAAGAAAGTTCAGTAGTAGGGAATAAAGGTGTCTATATTAATAATACAATTACATATTTAGGAACTCAAAATGCAAATAGTTTTTTATCTGCTATAAAGCCATTTATAGGATTAGATGGAGGAATTTCAAGAGATAAAGACTTACCTAATTCTGATAAAATAGCTGGATTTGCTATTGGTTTTAGAATTGCTAGAGGAGCATTTAATCTTGGATTTACATATGGAATTCCATTAGTATGGGCAAAAGATATGCCAAGGGAACAAAATCCAATATACTTCAATATAAGCTATAATTTTTAGGGAGGAAGATATTTTATGAACTATTTAAAGATTAATGAAAAGATTTTAAAACATTCTCTTAAAAATAAAAAGAGAATTACCTTAAGTTTAATAGTTGCTTTTTTGATCACTGGTGGAATTGATTTTGTTGGAGAAGAAGTTTTTGCCAGAGATTTAAGAGCTAGAAAACGTTCTGCTAATAATATAAAACCTGATACTGGTGGTCCTTCCATGTCCACTAGTGCTAATGGAAATGATCTAATTAATATTGTTAAACCTGATTCTAATGGGTTATCTCATAATAAATTTGTTGACTTTAGTGTTGGTAGTGAAAATAGCGCTATCTTTAATAACAATGCTACTGGTGCTCCTGTTGTATCTAAAACTGGAGGTATTGTTACTCATAACCCTAACCTTAGTCAAGAAGGTAAACCTGGAACTGCTGCCAAAGCTATCTTGACTGAAGTCACTGGTAACAAAATTTCAAATATTGATGGTACTGTTGAAATTGCTGGTCAAAAAGCTGACTTCATTCTTGCTAATGAAAATGGAATTTCTGTAAATGGTGGTGGATTCATTAATACTAGTGGTGTTACTTTAACTACTGGAAAACCTTCTGTTTCTGGAAATGATTTAAATCTTAATGTTACTAAAGGAAAGGTAACTATTGGTGAAGTGGGCGCTGGAACTGCTGGAGACTATTTTAATGTAATTGCAAAAACAATTGAATTAAAAGGACAAATAGCAGCTTTTGAAGGCGAACAAGATGCTGATATTACTTTAATTGCTGGACAAAATAAAGTTAACTTAAAAGACAGAAAAACTCCAAATGTTGAAAAAATTTTAGGTAATGACAAAACTGACACTAAGTATGGTATTTATGCCAATAATTTAGGTGCCATGTATGGTAGAAATATTAAAATGATAAGTACTACAGAAGGACTTGGAGTTAGACATGAAGGTTTGATAAGAAGTAGTGGAGATATCGAAATCCAAAGTAATGGTGATATTGCTATTGGAGGTTTAAATGCTGGTAAATCTATTAAGATGCAAGGTAAAGGAGATTTCTCTACTATTAATGGAGCTTATGAATTAGACAAAGTAAAATATAACTATAGTATTTTAGCTAATAATGGTGTCAATATTACAGTAGATGGAAATATAGTTATTGAAAGTGCTGTATCTGCTACTGGCGAAGAAGGAATAAAATTTACTGCTAAAAATCTAAGAATAAATGGAAACGGAAAAACTACTGCTGCCATTGTTTCTAATGCTGGGTTAACAATGAAGATTTCTGGGGATATTAATATTGAAACTCTCATGAGACCTGTTATGGCTGGAAGAAATCCTAGTAAGCCTCCATTACTTGTTTTAAAAGATGTTAATGGTAATGTTAAAGTTGTAGATCCAGAAACAAATAGAACTCTTAATGAAAATGAATATAGATGGGAAAGTGATGGAATTTACGCGCAAAATATAGATATAGAAGGAAACAATATTAAAAATGAGACAATTATTAGAAATTTAAGAGAATATAGACAAAATAAAATTAAAATTAAAGCAAATAATTTAGAGAATAGTAATATAATTGCATCTTCTGGTGATTTAGAAATTAATGCTAAAAAAATAACTAATAGTAAAATGATTAATGATAAATTGCAAGAAAAAAATATAACTGGTTCTATGTCTGGAGCAAAAGTTGTAATAAATACTGAAGAAATAACTAATGAAGGTGAAATTAGACAGAATACTCATACTAAAGGAGAAGCTGTAGACCTATACAATGGACTAACAATTAATATAAAAAATGGAAGCTTTAGTAATACAGGAGTAGTTTCTGGATATAATATTGAAATAAAAGGTGAAAACTTTAATTTAGTTAATGACAAAGGAGCAACAATAGTTGCTGCAGACAGAGTCTATCCATATGGAGCAGGTAACATAAAGATAAGCGCTGCTTCAATTAGCAATAAAGGATCTATTTTAACAGGAGGACTTGGGGACTCTAATAATATTGAGATCACAGCTCAAACTTTAAATAACCTTGGATATATCATTGCTCAAAAAGGTAATACTTCTATTAATGCAAAAGGAGATATAAGCAACCAAGGTGAAATCATTGGAAACAATGTAACTATAAAATCTGAAAAGGATTTTGTTAACTATGGTATGGTTTCTGCTATGGAAAAAGTATTAATTCAAGTTAATAAGTTCTTAAATGCTGGATATGATCCAAGTGGAGCTTCTCTATTAGAACAATATTTAACTGAATTCTATAAATTAACTAATGAAAGCGTTACTGATGCTGAAAATATGATATTAGATATAGAAGATAGATTAAAAAGAGTTACAGATCCAAAAGAAAGAGAAATTTTAGAAGCTAAAAAAGCTCATTTAGTGGCTGTAAAAGCAGATTTAGAAAAATTAACTGAAGACTTAAAAATGGTTTCATTTGGTACAGTAGCAGGAAAAGATATTGATATAACTACTACTGGAACAAGAACTACTGGAAAAACTAATGATAATTTAGATAACTCTGGAATAATAAAAGCTGAAAATAAGTTAAATATTAATTCAGCAGCTGGAATTACTAATAATGGTATTATTGAAGCTAGTAAAGAACTAACTATGAAAGCTGGTGGAGATATAGAAAATACCAGAAGAATTTATGGTGGTGATAAAGCTACTATTGAAGGTAAGAGCTTCTCATCTGTTGGTGGAGAAGATGCACTAAAAGAATATACAGAAGCACTTTCAGAGTATGAAAGTAAATTAAAAGAATATGGTGTAAGTAAATTTGAAGACTTTGATGTGAAAATAAAGGCATTAGAAGCACAATTGCAAAAAGAAACTGATGCTAAAAAAATTGCTGATCTTAGCAAACAAATTGAAACACTAAGAAAGCAAAAATGGGATGTCTCTGTTAAAAAGGCTGAGTTATCAAGTCTTAGATTTGGAATAGTTGAGTCTAAAGATCTCACTATAAATGTTAAAGATAAAATAGACAACCAAGGTATCATAGGCGCAAGTGAAAGTTTAAAATTAAAATCTGAGAGTGGAGATATTGACAACGCTGGAATCATAATTGCTAATAAAGCAGACATTGATGCTGGGAAGGATATCAATAATAATGGTATCATAAATATAGATAATGACTTGAATTTAAGCGCTAAAGGAAATGTTACAAGCAATGGAACTATAACAGTTGGAGAAAATCTCACTGGTAAGATTATTAATAACTTTGAAATTGATTCTTTAAAAGTTGGAAAAAATATAGGCTTAGAAACAGGAAATGCTAAATTTAAAAAAGAATTAGAAGTTGGTGGAGATGCTAAAATAACTCTAACTGGTACAGATCAAAATGTAGAGATTAATGGAACAGCTAATATTGTTAAAAGCTTGGACATTAAAGGAGGAGGGCTTTCAAATACTGGAACTACTACTATAGGAGAAAATTTAAAAGTAGATAAAGGTAACAGTAATTCTTCTTTTAGCAACACAGGAGACTTAAATGTTGCAAAAGATACCAACATCTTAACTGAAGGTTTTAATAATGCAAATAAAATGATTACTGGTGGAACTTTAGATGTTAACGCTGGTAATGAAAAACTTGTTAATACTGGAAACCTTCAAGCTGGTTCAAAAGTAAATATTACATCTAATGGTGTTGAAAATAGTGGAACTGCAATATTTGGTGGAGATACAACTATTAATGCAGGAAATGGAGATATTTTAAATGAAAGTCTTGAAGTAACTGGAGATTTAAATATAACAACTACAGGAAATTTAACAAATAATACTAAACTGCAAAATACAAAAAATTTAACTGTATCAGCAAAAGATTTCACTAATAAAGGAAATATTTTAAATGCTGGATCAGATATTACAGCAAGTGGAAATATTTCAAATACTGCTAATGCCTCTATAGAATCTACTGGAGATTTAACATTAAAAGGTAGTCAGAATATGACAAATGAAGGAAAAATTGTAACTACTGGTAATGGAAGGGTAGAAGTAGCAGGAAATTTAGAAAACACTGGTTTCTTAGCAGCTGGAACATCTAAAGATAGAAATGATAGCGGAAATTTAATAGTTAGCGCAGGAAAAGTAGATAATAAGAATAATGGAATTATTCAAGCAGAAAAAAAACTGGATTTGAAAATTACTAAAGGATTTAATAACTCGCAAGGTGCAAATATACTTGGAGGAGATATTTCAATAGATGGAAAAGCTCCAACATTAAATACTAATTTTGAAAATAAAGGAAATATTATCAGTAATGGTACTCTTAAAGTTGACCTTGGAAATAACCAGAAAGATATCATTATAGGAGAAACAGGAAAATTAAGTTCACAAAAGTTAATGACACTAGTAACTGGTGGAAATATTAATAACTCTGGAAAATTTCAAAATTATGGACCTTTAGATTTCTCTGCAGGGAAGGATATTACAAATACAGGAATGCTTGTAAGTAATGGAGATATCAAATTAAAAGCCCAAAATATTAGTAATATAGGTACTGATAAAGGTGGAAGTACAATTTGGGCTAATGGAAAAATAACTTTAGAAGCAGATAAAAATGTTCTAAACAAAAATCATTCTGTAATAGAATCAAAAGGAGATATGGCAATAACTGCTGAAACATTACTAAATGAAGCTTCTAAAATACAATCTGGTGGAAAATTAACAATTAAAGCAGATAAAGTTGAAAATAAGACAATATATCAAGATGCTGGAACAAGTTATTATACACTAGAAATAAAAGATAATTGGGTAACTGGATGGGGAGATAGTACATATGACCATAAATTTTCAATGACAATGAAAATTCCTGTTTTCCAAGCTAATAATGTTAATATAAAGTCAGAAGATAGAGGATTTATCTCATCAAGAGGAGATTTAGCGATTTCAGGTAAATCAAAAGAAACATCTGATGTAGTTAATAGCGCTGGAACAATACAAACTTCAAGTAATATGAAAATAACAGGAAATATTAGAAATGAAAGTGCAGCAACAACTAAATCTCTGGAAGAAATTCTAGACTCTATAAAAGTCTCTTTATACTGGAGAAATCATGGATGGGTAGTAGGATCTCCTATATACCAAAGTGGAACAACATATGAAGATAAAAGTTTATTAGAAGTTATGAGAGAAATGGCAAATAATGCACTAACTGGATATTATTCACAAATAGATGCAGGAACATTGGCTGCATTAAAAGGAGTATATAATTCAGGTAATACAGAAATACAAGAAATATTAAATACAGTATTTGGTTCTTCAGCTTGGATAACTTATGATCAAGATACTTTTAATAAAAATGTAGATATAAACTTTTCAGAACAAAGCATTACTATATTGCAAATGGAAATGCCAATATATTAGCAGGAGGTAGCTTTACTCAAGAAAAAGGTACTTTGATTAATGGTGGTTCTGGAGACGTTGGAGGAAATAAAAGTGTTACAGTAAACATTGGAGGACAACAAGTAGATGCAAGTACAGGAAATCTTGGCGTAACAATTAGCGACCCAAATCAAATTACTGAAGTTGATGGAGTAAAAACTGTTCATAAAGTTGAAATTCAAAAAGGAGAAGTAACTATAAATGGAGTTACTATCTCTAGTTCAACTGGAGGAACTATTTCTTCAATAGCTGTAGCAGGTACAATAAATCCAGTTATATACATAGAAATACCAACAGGGGAAAACGGAGTATTTAGACCAGCTACTCCTAAGCCAGGAGAAAGAGTTCCATATAAATATGAAACTAATCTTGAATTTATAGATTTAAGTAAGTACTATGGTTCTGATTACCTTTTCAAACAGATAGGATATGATCCAGATAAAACACCAACAGTTATTGGAGATGCATATTATGAAAAAGAACTAATTGATAGAAGTATAAGAGAAGGTTTAGGATATGCTGGAGAGATAACTAATGATAATGTAAAAACTTTACTTGATAATGGAGCATTAGTTAGTAAAGATTTAGGACTAGTACTTGGAATGCCATTGACTCCAGAACAAGTAAATAAATTAGAAAAAGATATTATTTGGTATGTTGAAATGGAAGTTGATGGAGATATAGTTCTTGTACCACAAGTATACTTTGGAAAAGAAACAAGAATTAAAATGGCTGAAAGCGACAAAGGTGGAGGAGCAGGTTCTAATATTAAAGTAGATGGAGATATAAATATTGATGCAGAAAATGTTGTTAACTCTAATGGAAATATTATTGGAGGAGGAAACGTTAACATTAAATCTGAAAATGAAATTATAAATAATGCAACTGGTGGATTTAATGGCGGAATTGCTGCTGGTGGAGATATATCTCTTGATGCAAAGAATAATATTAATATGGAAGGTGGAACTGTAAAAGGTGATGGAGATATAAATCTTAAAGCTGGAAATGAAATTAATATCGAATCTGGAATAGGATATGATGATAAAGGAAATCAAATTATTTCTAACAATGCAGGAATCCAAGGAAAAGGAAATATCAGTGTTGATGCAGAAAAAGATGTTAATTTAAAAGGCGCTTTCATTGAAGGTACTGGAGAAGGAAGTGTCAATATCAGCGGTGAAAATGTTAATATTACTGACCAAAACTTGATAAGCAGTGAAAGTAAAAAAACAGATAATTCTTCATATAGTTCAGTTTCATCTAAATCTTCAGGATCTACAGTAGCTGGAGAAAATATTAATATTAAATCTAAAATGATATTAATGTTAAGGGAAGTAATGTTGTAGCTGGAGATGAAGCAAACCTAGAAGCAGGAAATAATGTTAATATTACTGATGGAAAAGATTATTCTCATGAAACAGGAGAATCATCTTTTGTAGGATTTAAAAATGGATTATTTACAGTAGAGTCTAGCAGTTTTGAAGAAACTAAGTCAACATCAGTTGGAAGTACAGTAGGTGGAGTAGGAGGTCTCAATGTTAAGGCTGGTGGAGATACAACTATACAAGGAAGTGACTTAATTGCTGGTGAAAAAGGAATTAACATTAAATCTGAAGGAAATGTAAATATTCTAGATGGCCAAGATACAATATCAGGAAAATCAAGCTCAAGCAGCTTTGGAACAATTTCATATACATCATCAAATGAAGAATATAAAGGAACAACATCTACAAAAAGCAGCCTAAGCTCAATGGGAGATCTAAATATTGAAGCTGGAGGAAATGTAAAAGTTGTTGGAAGTGATATTGCATCTTTAGGAGATACAAATATAAAAGTTGGAGATGGAAAAGAAGTTAAATTTGAAGCTGGTAAAAATACATATGAGCACAGCAGCAACTCAATTACAGTTGGAGTAACTTCTGCAGATGCAAGCGCAGGAGCAGGAGGTGCAAGTGCAAAAGCTAGCTGGAATCATGTAGATGGAGGATCAACAGAAGTTATTACTGGTGATGCAGTTCAAGTGGCTAAAGACAGTCAAAATAAAAATGGAAAACTAGGTAAAAACTATATGGATTCTTTAACATCTGCACAAACAACTGTTGGAGTATCTGTAAAAAATTCAAGTGAAAAGAGCACTACTTGGTCAAAAGGAAATGTTTCAACTGGAGGAAACTTGAATATAACTTCTGGAAGCGATGATAACTCTAGAGGTACAGTAGATATTGGAGGAGCAGACTTTACAACTGGAGGAGACTTCAATATTACAGCTAAACAAATAGATACAACAAAATATACTGATGTAACTGAAAAAACAAATTCAGATTTCTCTCTTGGAGTAAAAGTATCAAATAGTACTACAAGTAGTATAGCAGATGCAGTAAATAAAGGAATGCAAATAGCAGAAACTGCAGCAGATCCAGAAAAATCACTTAATGCAGGATTAACAGCAGCGCAAGTAGCAGGAACTGCAACAAACTTAATTTTTGGAGATCTTGCAGCAAATACATCTACTCTTACAGGAGAACTAGGATATAGCGAAAGTTCTTCTAAACACACAAAAGAGAATGAAACAGTTATTCAATCAGGTGGAAAAATAAACTTCAAAACTACAGATGGAGATATTAACCTAAATGGTGTACAAATGAAAGGAAATGAAGTAGTTCTTGATGCAGATGAAAAACATAATATAAATATTAATAGTGCAAAAGAAACATATACAGAAAATTCATTTAGTATAAATGCATCAGGAGGAGTTACAGCAAGTGCTGGAGTAGGAGCAATAGATGGAGGAAATGCACAGTTAGGAGTAACAGGAAATGCAAGCTTTAGCAAATCAGATGTAAACAATGAATATAGCCATGGTTCAGTTATTGAAGCTGGAAATGTAGAATTAAAAGGTAAGGATGTTAATCTTAAAGGAAGTAACATAATTGCAGATAATTTACATACTGAATTAAAAGGAAATGTAAATGTAACTACTGAAACAGATAAATATGATGAATCAAGAATAGAAGCTTGGGCAGGAGTAGATGGATCTTTAGGAGTAGCATCAAATACTATTGGAACAGGAGACCTTGGAGTTTCAGCTGGTGGAGGACAAATCTATAAAAAAGGAGATGTTATTAACAATCAAGCAGGAATTGTTGTTAAAAATAATATCACAGGAACTATAGAAGGAGACCTAAACCTAAAAGGAGGAGTTTTTGGATCTGAAACAGGAAATGCAAATGGAAACCTTACAATAGGTGGAAATGTAAATGTTGAAGATGTAAAATCAAATCTTGAAGCTGGAGGAGCTATAGTTGGAGGAAATATAGGATCTAAAGGTGGCGGAGTTCAAGGAGAAGTTGGAGATGTAATAGATCTAGAGAAGACAGCAAAAGGAACAGTTGCCTTAAATCCTGGAAATACTCAAATTGGAGGAGATGTAACAGTAAATGGAGAAAGCGCTCAAGGGCTAACTAGAGATAATGATCCATTAAAAGGAGTTAATACAGACCTAAGCAACAGTCTGACTACAGATAAGGATGTATATGAAGGAGGAGGAACTTTCTCTGGAACAGCAAGTGTCCCTAGCTTTGGAAGCAAGAAAAAAGGAGATAAAGATAAACCAATAGTTGATTCAGTTGATGGAAATTCAACTAAGGTAATTACTGGAAAAGTAGAAGGAGGACCTTCTTATCCAGAAATAAACACATCTCCACAGCCTAATAAAGGAGTTGTAGATAAAGGAGGAAGCAATGTTCCAGAATTAAAACTGCCAACAACAGAACCACCAGTAAAACTTCCAGTTCCAGAAATTAAAAAGCCTGATACAGTTGATGGAGGAAGTATAAAAGGAAATGTAGTAACAGAGCCAAACACTAAGAAAACACCAGAAGTAACAGGAGGAAATGGAGCAGTAAAAGGTAATACAGAAAATGTTGCAGTTGGTGGATATGTAAAAAATCCTGAAACTGGTAAATGGGAATCAACAAGTGGTTCAAAACCAGGAGCAATCTTGACTGGAGGCGCTATTACTAACAAAAATGCATTAGATGGATTCCAAAAAGGCGCTGAAAGCCTAAATGGAACAAAACAAACTCCAGAAGTATCAGGAGGAGAAAACAGCAATAAGACCCCTGTAGTAAGTGGAGGACAATATGTGAAGAATCCTGAAACTGGTAAGTGGGAATCAGCAAGCGGATCAAAACCAGGAGCAATCTTAACTGGAGGCGCTATTACTAACAAGAATGCATTAGATGGATTCCAAAAAGGTGCTGAAAGCCTAAATGGAACAAAGCAAACTCCAGAAGTATCAGGAGGAGAAAACAGTAATAAGACACCTGTAGTAAGTGGAGGACAATATGTAAAGAATCCTGAAACTGGTAAGTGGGAATCAGCAAGCGGATCAAAACCAGGAGCAATCTTAACTGGAGGTGCTATTACTAACAAGAATGCATTAGATGGATTCCAAAAAGGTGCTGAAAGCTTAAATAAAGGAAAAAATGAAAGTGCAAAAGGAAGTGTAGTAACAGAGTTAAATGTTAAGAAGACTCCAGAAGTAACAGGAGGAAATAGTTCTGCAAAAGGTAATGCAGAAAATGTTACTGTTGGTGAGAATGCAGGAGGATATGTAAAGAATCCTGAAACTGGTAAATGGGAATCAACAAGTGGTTCAAAACCAGGAGCAATCTTGACTGGAGGCGCTATAACTAACAAGAATGCATTAGATGGATTCCAAAAAGGTGCTGAAAGCTTAAATAAAGGAAAAAATGAAAGTGCAAAAGGAAGTGTAGTAACAGAGTTAAATGTTAAGAAGACTCCAGAAGTAACAGGAGGAAATAGTTCTGCAAAAGGTAATGCAGAAAATGTTACTGTTGGTGAGAATGCAGGAGGATATGTAAAGAATCCTGAAACTGGTAAATGGGAATCAACAAGTGGTTCAAAACCAGGAGCGATCTTAACAGGAGGAGCTATAACTAACAAAAATGCATTAGATGGATTCCAAAAAGGTGCTGAAAGCTTAAATAAAGGGAAAAATGAAGGTGCAAAAGGAAGTGTAGTAACAGAGTCAAATGTTAAGAAGACTCCAGAAGTAACAGGAGGAAATAGTTCTACAAAGGGTAATGCAGAAAATGTTACAGTTGGTGAAAATGCAGGAGGATATGTAAAGAATTCTGAAACTGGTAAGTGGGAATCAGCAAGTGGATCAAATCCAGGAGCAATCTTAACAGGGGGAGCTATAACTAACAAGAATGCATTAGATGGATTCCAAAAAGGTGCTGAAAGCTTAAATAAAGGAAAAAATGAAAGTGCAAAAGGAAGTGTAGTAACAGAGTTAAATGTTAAGAAGACTCCAGAAGTAACAGGAGGAAATAGTTCTGCAAAAGGTAATGCAGAAAATGTTACTGTTGGTGAGAATGCAGGAGGATATGTAAAGAATCCTGAAACTGGTAAATGGGAATCAACAAGTGGTTCAAAACCAGGAGCAATCTTGACTGGAGGCGCTATAACTAACAAGAATGCATTAGATGGATTCCAAAAAGGTGCTGAAAGCTTAAATAAAGGAAAAAATGAAGGTGCAAAAGGAAGTGTAGTAACAGAGTCAAATGTTAAGAAGACTCCAGAAGTAACAGGAGGAAATAGTTCTACAAAGGGTAATGCAGAAAATGTTACAGTTGGTGAAAATGCAGGAGGATATGTAAAGAATTCTGAAACTGGTAAGTGGGAATCAGCAAGTGGATCAAATCCAGGAGCAATCTTAACAGGGGGAGCTATAACTAACAAAAATGCATTAGATGGATTCCAAAAAGGTGCTGAAAGTTTAAATCCCAGGAATGGCAAGCTCGTTAAATAAAAATAAGGTAGAAAGTGTAGAAGGAAATGACAAATATAGCGTTTTAGATAAAGATAATGCATTTGATTTTCCTAAAGATGATGGAAAAAGAATAGAGATAATAGATTCTGCAAATGAAAAAAAAATTATCCCTGAGTATTATGAACCTTTAAATTCAATTCCACCAAAATATAAAAATCCTCCTTCATATGAAGAGGGGATGAAAAAGAAAGAGAAAGAAGTACTTAAAGAATTAGATAAAATAATTGCAGATGTAGAAAGTGATATCAAAAAAATTGAAAAAGAATCTATAAATAACTTAACAAAAGAAATTAAAGGTATGAAAAAAGATCTAGCTATTTTAGAAAAAGTAAAAAAAATTACTGGCGGAGATCTAGGTTTTAATACTACCATAGAACAGTTTAAAAAAGAAATGCAACAAAAAAAGAAAGAAGTTAATAAGCTAAAAAAAGAACAATTAGATAATCTTACTGAGAAAGAAAAAAAAGAATACATGAAATTATCTAAAAAATTAGATTCACTTTCGAAAGAACAAGAGAGACTGACAAGTAAAGGTACATTAACTGATTGGGATAGAACTAAACTTAATAAAATAGAAGTAGAGCTAAGGGATACTTTAACTTCTATGAAAGATATGGATAGTAAGATGAACCCTCAAGATATTTCAATTCCTTTGAGGACAGAAGATATATATGCAACTGTAGATAAAAATAATAAAGATAATCAAACAGAAGATATATATGCTTCAATAGAAAACATTCAATCTTCAGTAGGTAAAAATAATGAGGGTGAAAATGCCCCACCATTGCCACCAAGAACAAATGAAATAGAAAATTCTAAGAAAGAGAGCTCTTCTGTTTTTGATAAAATTAAATCACTTTTTACTAAAAAACAAAATAAAGATGATAATAAAGTTATACTAAGAACAGAGGAAGAAATAAAAAAAAAGATGGATATAGTTCTTAATAGTGGAAAAAATATTCCAAAAGAGCATCTTCAAGATTTTCTTGCAAAAATGTTACTAAATAAGGATGCTTTAGAAATTCAAAAAAAAATAAATAGTGGTGAAATAGGTACTGAACATAAGATCATAAAAAATGAAACAATTAAAGCAGAAACTACTGAGGATAATATTAGATTACATAAGTTCTATCAACAGTTAGAAAATAAATTTGCTAAAACAAGAGAAAAAATAGACAATAAGGTAGTAAGAGATTTAAGTACAAACAAAGAGTTTTCTGATTTAATTTTGGGAGAAATGCAAAGGAACCCTCAAAAACAAGAAGAATTTTACAATATATATAAAAATTCTCCAGAGGAAGCAATAAAATTATTAGAAAATGGACATTTTATGGAAGATAGTCTTAATGAGGAATTTATTGCAAAATTATTAGATATTGTTCAAAATAGTAAAAAGCAAGCTTTTGAACAATATACAGGAGAACAATATAAAAATGTAGAATTGAAATTTGTTAATGCCCCTTCAGAACTTTATGATGGATACTATAATCGAGAAGGAGCCATAGTTATAAATCTTGAAAGTAAAAACTTATCAATAAGTGAGTTATTAAGTGTTTTACTTCATGAAACTACCCATAGAGAACAGGAATTGATAATAAATGGAACTTCAGAAAAAATATCTGAAGAAATTAGAGAATACTATGCTATAAACTCTCATACTGGAGGATATATTAATCCAAACCATAATCCTAACGATTTATTTGAATACAATATGTATGCAAAACAGCCTATAGAAAAGGAAGCTAAAGAGACAATGAGAGGGTCAGAAATTTTAAGTAGAATTATAGCAAAAAAATTTGAAAATTTTAAATAAAATATATCATTTCCTAATAAATCTCTAATAGGTAATAATCAAATAAAAATGGATATAGGAGGGATAAAGTATCCCTCCTATATCTAAAATAAGGAGATAAAAGTGAAAAAAATTAATTTAATTATTTTTTTTATAATTTTAATTTTATCTATTTTAATAGCAATTGAAGTAATATATTTATTTAACAATTTTATAGAAAAAAATAAGGAAATTAAAAATTATAAAATTATTGAATTAGAAGTAGATGAAGCAACAGAAGTATGTGCTGGAAAAACTGTTGTTAAGGTTAAAGGAAAGTATGGAATAATTGACATTCAAGATGGAAAATATATAAAAGAACCCAAGTATGATTCAATTATAAGATTAGATGAAGAAAATTTTATTTTATCTCAAAAAGATAAAGTATATATCTTTAATTTTAATACTCAGAAAGAAATTTACGTTGAAAGTGTAAAAGTTATCAATAAAAAATTTTATAAGATTGAATTAGATGGAAAATATGGCTTATTAAATAAAGAGGGAGAAATTGTTATAGATATAGAAAATGATTTTATTCAAGGAAATGAAACAGATATTCTAGTAAAATCTAATAAAAATTGGTATTTATATGATATGGATTTAAATAAAAAAGAACTCAAAGGAAATTATGAAGATATCGAATTAGGTATAAAAAATTATTTATATGTTAAAAATAATGAAAAATGGGGGATAATAAATACTAAAGAAGAATATAAAACTAATTTTATCTATACTCATTTTATGAGTTTAAGTAATAATATTTTGATTGGGTATACTAAAGATAAAACTTATTTCATAAACTTAGAAAAAGGAATTGAAAAAAAAATAGATTATGATAATTTTAGTTCAGAGATAGATGGAAAAATTATGGTTTTAAAAAATGGGAAAATTGGATATATAACTGATTTAGGAGAAGAAATAATAAAACCAATCTATGAAGGTGGCTTTTTATTTAAAAAAGGAAAAGATTTTATTCATGTAAAAAAAGAGCATAAATGGTATTTACTTAATTTAGATGGAATATTAAAAGAGCTCTCATATGAAGATATTGGAGAATATAGTGAAGGCTATATGGTTGCTGAGTTAAATGGAAGATTTGGATATATAGATGAAAAAGGGAATATAAAAATTCCATTTGATTACTTAATAGCTAATAATTTTAAAAATGAACTTGCAATTATAGCAAAAGAGAGTGGATTTGGAGTAATAAATAAAAAAAATAAAGAAATAATAGATCCAATTTATGATGCTATAGAAATAATTAAAGATTATATTTATGTTTTTAAAGATAATAAGTTTGGGATATTTTCAATAACTGGAAAAACTATACTTCCTTTGAAATATAAAAAATTGGGAAAAATAAATGAAGATTTAGTATTTTTTAAAGATGAACAAAGAACAGGATTTATTAAAATAGATGGTGATAAAAATGGAAATTAAAAATTATGAATATGTACTTATTCCTAATATTCTTGCAAAATATAAATGTAATGCAAGTGGAGAATGTTGTAAAAATAAATGGAAAATAGATATAGATGAAGTAGCTTTTTTAAAAACAAAATCTTGTTTAGATGAATTAAAAGAAGATATAGGAACATATATTAATATAGATGAAGAAAATGGACATACAGTAAAATTTACAGATGGATATTGTAAATTTATAACTGATAAAAAATTATGTCGAATTCACAAAGATTTTGGATGGGATTGCTTAAGTGATACTTGTAAAGTATATCCAAGGATATTGAAATTAACATCTAGAGGAATGGAGATGAGTTTTGTTTTTTCCTGCCGTTCTGCTGCTAAACTTTTACTAACAAATGAAAAGTTTAAAATAATTAAAATAAAAAAAGAAGAATTATTTTTTATGAAACCATCTAATGTAAGTTTCATAATTCCAGAAAATAATTTAGAAACAAGTTTAGCATTTAGGTATTATAAATTTGAAGAATTGCTTATAGATATATTGAATGATGAAAATAAAATTTTAGGTCAAAAAATTCAATATATGGAAGAAATTTTTAGTAATATGAAACAAATGAATATTGCAGAATTTGATTTTGAAAAATCTTTGGCTGATTTTAAGACATATAAAGGTCAAGAAATAATTAGTCCAGATATAGCAGATTTAGTTATAAAAACAATATTAATCAAGCAAGAGAGAAGTAAAAATAGCGCTTTAGAATATATAAATCTTTTAAAGCTTATAAAATTAGAAAATAATTTAGAAGCAGATAGAGATTTCTTAAGAGATGATTCATTTATTTTAACTAATGAAGAATTAATAATGTTAAAAAAATTATGGAATAAAAAATATGAAAATATCTTAAAAAATTATTTGCTATGTTATGTTTTTAATAAAGATTTTTATTATACACTTGAGTATGCTTTTATGAAAATGATAATACTTGGAACAATGCTGAAATTTAAAATATTATTAAATAAAAAATATTTAAAGAGAGATTTAACTGATGATGAAATCATTTATACTATAAAATCACATGATAATGATTTTTCCCATGATGGAGAATTTTTTAATATTTTCTATACAGAAAATAAGATTGGAATGGATATAAGTCAATATATTAAAAAATTATTACCAATTTTTTATTAGATATTTGCTGGAGGATTGAAATATGAATGTAAAATTAAGAATGATTGGAGATAAATTAGATGCAAGATATATATTAGTTAATGCAGCTAAATTACAGTTAGGAACAACTATATATACAGAAAAATTTCCAATAACTAAAGATATAGGAATATTAACAATATTGGATAATTTTAGTGAAAATAAAAATAAATTTCAAATATGTGTAAAAAGTTCTGATGGAACGGTAATTGGAAAAGGAGAAATTTTTAGAAGTAAAGTTGTACTAAAGGGACAACAAGAAGGAATAATTATTTATAATATAAATAATGCATATTTTGAAAATAGAAATAATTTTTATGTAGTAGAATTATGGAATGAAAATAATTTACTAGATACTTTTGAATTAAGATGTGAAAGTAATATTTATAATATTTATGAAAATTTAGATGAAAAAGGAACAATATCTTTAATTTAATTAAAAAGAAAATAACTTGAAAAATATTAAATTCTATAAATATTAAGTAGAGGTAAAAATATGAAAATATTAATAGTACGTTTTAAACAAATAGGAGATGCTGTTTTAAGCTCAGTTATATGCAATACTCTTAAAAAAAGTTTCCCTGAATCTGAAATCGATTATGTAGTATATGAGCATATTGCTCCTTTATTTAAAAATCATCCATATATTGATAATATTATTCTAATAACTGAAGAAGAACAGAAGAACCCTCTTAAATATATAGCTAAAGTATGGAAAGTAACAAGAAAGAAATATGATATAGTAATAGATATAATGTCTACTCCCAAAAGTGAAATGTTTACTTTATTTTCTTTCGGAAGCGAATATAGAATAGGAAGAAAGAAAAAATATAGAGGATTTACATATACTCATAAGATTTTTGAGCCTGCTAATTCAAAAGATAAAGTTGATAAGTTTTTAAAAATGCTGGCTCCATTGGAAGAAAAATATAAAATACTATATGACAACACTTATATCACCTATATAAATGAAAATGAAAAAGAAAGTATGAAAAGAAAAATGAAAGAAGCAGGAATAGATTTTTCAAAGCCTGTATTTATATGTGCTGTAAATTCAAGGCGTCCAGAGAAAATTTACCCCCTCAATAATATGGAATGTGTTATCAAAAAAGTAATAGAAGAACTGAATCCACAGATTATACTATTTTATTCTTCAGCAGAAAAAGAGTTTGTTAAAAATTTTTATTCTAGGTTAAAAAACAGTAAAAATGTTTTTTCTAATATAGAAACAGCTTCAATAAGAGATTTGGCAGCACTTATTTCAAATTGTGATATGTTTTTTGGAAACGAGGGAGGACCAAGGCATATAGCTCAAAGTTTAGATATTCCAAGCTTTGCTATTTTTAGTCCTAAGAGCAGTAAAAAAGAGTGGCTGGCTAACCCAAGTAAAAAACATCAAGGTATAGAACCTAAAGATATTTATCCTGAATGTAAAGTTCTTAGTTATAAAGATTGTTATTCATTGATTTTACCAGATTATGTTGTTGCTGAAATTAAAAAGTTATATTTACAATGCTATAGATAGATGTAACAAAGTTAAATTATATCAAAAAAATCTATTTTTTAATATTAATTATATTTACTAAATATATATGGAAAATTTTCAAATTGAGAAAGGAGGGAATAAGGTAAAGTAAACCTTATTATAGAAAAAATGAAAGTAACTAAAGAAACTTATTATGCAATCAAAATGCTTAAATATTTATCAAAAGCAGGGAATGAAAAAGTTGTTCCTGCTAGAGAAATAAGTAATAATGAAATTCCATTTATATTTGCTTTAAGGATATTATCTAAATTAGTTGATAAAGGATTGTTAGAATCTTTTAGAGGTACTAAAGGAGGATTTAGATTAAAAAAAGATGAAATAAGCTATTATGAAATAATAAAAGTTATCCAGCCTGATTTTAATACATTAAAGTACATGAAAAATATTAAAAAAAATGATGAATTAATTTTAGAATTTAAAAATATTCGAAATGAAATAGATGAATCATTGAAAAAAATGAAAATAACGAAGATAAATAGTTCTATTTAATTTTATAATTACCCACCATTTTGAGTGGTGGGTTTAAAGTAAAAGAATAATAACTTAAATTCAAATATAGTTTTTTTAATTCTTCCTAATTTTTTTCTAATTATATTGGTCCAACCATGAGACTATTTACATATTATAATAAAGAAAAAGAACTTAAAATTAAGTTCTTTTTCGAGGGAAAGTTTTTTCAAGATCTGGGAGAGATCTGATAGTTAATATTTTATCAAATTATTTATAAAGAAAATTCCTATATAAGAATTTTAAAAGGTATTAATCTATTATTTATAAATATTTTTTTTATTAATATTGATTAATAGCTATACCTTATTTTTCGATATTTACAATAAGCATAGAATATATGATATTGAATTCTGTATTTATTAGAATTGAAATATGAAATTATCTTTTTTATTGTTTTTAGTATATATTTTTTCATAATTAACTCTTAAAAATGATAATATATTATTTTTGCTATAATATTTCAGGATGTAGTCATTAATTATTTTTTATAATATATTAGTTCAGAAACAGTTGAATTTTCTCTTTAGAAAATAATTCTTCTAGTTTTTTTGCAATTTCTTCAACTAAAGCATGGCAAGGATTATCAAAACCACTAATTTCAAGCTGCTGTAATTCTGCACAATGCAGAGTTGTGAAAAGACCTGTAAAAAAATCAGTAAGTTCACACACTATTTCATAGCCTTGCATATTATCATAATCCGTTTCTCCTTCTTTTGCTGTAACAAGCCCTATTACACCTACTGCAACAGTAAATGCTCCACAACATGATTTTTCTGTCTGCATTCCAATTCCCATTAAAGAAAACATTTTTCTAGTTTCCTCACTAAGATTTAGATGATAGTATTCATTACAAGCTTTAAACATTGCTTCAGCACAACTTAAATTTGTTCCAATATGATATTTATTTACCAATTTATATAATTCCATAAATATTCCTTTCTAATAATTCAGTTTATTGCTTAGTTTCTTTTATTATAGCACAATTCTAAAAGCATGAAAATGATAGTTTTTTCAATATAATTTCATATATATCAATCTTGCTACATATTTTTTTATAAAAGAATTATGAAATGATTTTCACAAAGAAATTAAAACTAAAATTGATTTTATTAAAAAAGATAAAAATTCATGTCCGAAAATAGCCAGATTTTTTTGAAAAAGAATGATATAATTATAAAAAAAGGAGGGTGGGATGATGCTGAAAGACAAAAAATATGCATGGTATATGGCATTTAAAGCAAAAGATACAAGATTTGATGGACGTTTTTTTGTTGGGGTATCTTCTACAAAAGTATATTGTCGTCCAGTATGTCGGGCAAAAATGCCGAAATTTGAAAATTGTACTTTTTTCTCTACAGCAGCAGCGGCAGAACAGGCAGGATATCGCCCATGTCTGATATGCAGACCAGAACTTGCTCCAGGAACTTCTGTTACAGATGCTACAGCTTCTCTTGTCAGGCATGCAGCTAAAACACTGGAAGAAGAATGTGGAAATGGTGATAGTATAGAGGAAACTGCCAGTCATCTTGGATGTACATCCCGCCATTTACGCAGGGTATTTGTATCAGAATATAATGTAACTCCAACACAGTATCTACAAACCTGCAGACTGCTTCTTGCTAAAAGTCTGCTCACTGATACAAATTTATCAGTTCTTGAAGTTGCAATGGCTTCTGGTTTTGGAAGCTTAAGACGTTTTAATGATGTTTTTAAAAAACAGTATAAACTTGTACCTACTGCTTTACGTAAACAGTCTGGAAATGAAAAAAAGCAAACTGATGAAATAACTTTGGCATTGGGATATCGGCCTCCTTATCAATGGGAGCATATTTTAAATTTTCTGGCTATGCGTGCTATTCCAGGAGTAGAAACAGTAAGAGATAACAAGTATTATCGTACTGTACATTTTATAAATGAAAAACAACAGATATATGGCTGGATACAAATTGAGCACCAGCCTGTTGGCAGTACTCTAAAGGTTACTATGTCAGCAACTCTTCTTCCTGTACTATCACAGGTATTAGCTCGTGTAAGGCATCTATTTGATTTGTCATGTGATCCATATGCAGTATATCAAGCTTTGGAATCAATGAATGAAATTAATCCTGAACTTTGTGTTTTAGGTATTCGTGTACCTGGATCTTTTAATCCATTTGAAATGGCAGTAAGAGCAGTATTAGGTCAGCAGATTACTATAAAAGCAGCAAGAACATTAGCAGCAAGACTTACAGAAAACTTTGGTACACCAATTCAAACTGGAATAGATGGATTGACTCATGTTTTTCCAGAACCAGAAGATATTTTGAATTTAAAGGATAAAATTAATGAATATCTTGGAAAAATAGGTATAATTCAAACAAGATCAAAGACGATTTTAGAACTTGCTCAAGCATTTCAAGAAAAAAGCATAGATTTTAATTCCTGCAATTATCCAGAAAAAGAGATAAAAAAATTAATGAATATTTCTGGAATAGGAAGTTGGACAGCTCAATATATTGCTATGCGTGCTATGGGGTGGACTGATGCTTTTCTGGAAACTGATTATGGAGTAAAAAAGACATTGGCACCTCGTACTTCAAAAGAAATACTGGCTTTAGCAGAAGTGTGGCGTCCTTGGAGGAGCTATGCAACAGTTAGCTTATGGAATTTGTTATAATAAGTGAATTAAGGAGGGGAAAAATGTATTACTCAACACACTACTCATCACCTTTAGGTGAAATATTACTTGCAAGTGATGGAGATAATCTCATTGGATTATGGTATGAGGGACAAAAATATTATGCTGCTACTATCAAAGAGGAAACAGCAGTTAAATCAGAACTTTCTGTATTCAAAATTACAAAAAAATGGCTGGATAGATATTTTAATGGAGAGAAACCAAATATTTCAGAACTTCCATTATCTCCAAAGGGTGGAGAGTTTAGAAAAGCTGTATGGGATATTTTATGTAAAATTCCTTATGGAAAAACTATTACTTATGGAGAAATTGCAGAAATTGTAGCTGGTAAAATGGGAAAAGAAAGAATGTCCAGTCAGGCAGTTGGTGGAGCAGTGGGGCATAACCCTATTGCTATCATCATTCCATGTCATCGTGTTGTAGGAAAAAATGGAAGCTTAACTGGATTTGCAAGCGGTATCAGTAAAAAGATTAAATTATTGGAACTTGAAAAAGTTGATATATCACATTTTTTTGTTCCTACTAAAGGGACAGCACTTTGAAAATATCAGGATATGGAGAGATTATGAAAGGAATTAGAATATTATTTGCTTTAAGTTTTCTGATTTTTGGCAGTTTTACTTTGAAAGCAGATAATCAAGGGATAAATAAAAAAACTAAGACAATACATATTTTTGTAGCTCTTTGTGATAATAAGTATCAGGGAATAGTGAAGGTACCAGAAAAAATAGGGAATGGACAGGATCCAGAAAATAATCTTTATTGGGGTTGTGCTTATGGAATAAAAACCTATTTTAAAAGAAGCAAAGAATGGAAATTCATAAAATCAGAAAAATTAAATTCCATAGTTCTTGAAAGAGTTGTATTTAAACATATAACAGAAAAAGATACTTATCTTGTAGCAGATGCCTATGATGGAAGGTATATTAAAGAATGCACAAAGGATTTTTTAAGTGCCAGTTCTGGAATAGAAAAAAATACAATAGAATTGAATGGAAAAACTATTGGAATAGATGGAAATGCTGGATTGATATCATATATTGGGCATAATGGATTTATGGATTTTAATATTAGAAATAAATATGTAAATAAAGATAAGAAAAAAAGAGATATAATCATACTTGCCTGTTACAGCAAACTTTATTTTTCTAAACATTTGAACTCTGCAAATGTTAATCCTTTGATATGGACTACAGGGCGTATGGCTCCAGAAGCTTATACTATTTATGAGGCAGTAAATGGATATCTGAAAAAAGAGGATAATGAAAAGATTAGGGAAAGAGGAGCAGAAGCTTATTCAAAATATCAGAAATGCAGTAAAAAAGCAGCTAGAAATTTATTAGTTACAGGTTGGTAAATAAGAATAGTATAAAATTAATATAAAAAGAGATTGGTAGATATTTCAATCTCTTTTTTTATTTTGATTATTTGTAAAATGTAAAATAACTGTAAAAAAGCTTTTACTTTTATTATACATTAATTTTATATCTTGTTTACATATGATTGCTAAAATTTCAATATAAAAATAATAAATATTGAGAGGAGATTTAGTTGAAAGTAAAAAAAGAAAATTACATGATTGCACTTTTAGTTCCAGCTATTAGTATTTTTACTACATTTGTTTTCTGGCCCATAGTGAGAACTGTTTATCTCAGTTTTTTTGACTGGAATATGATAAGTAGAAATAAAAAGTTTGTACTGCTGGATAATTATACAAGTATATTGACTGATTCAGTTATATATAAATCATTAGGAAATACATTCTTATACATAATATTTTTGGGAATATTTAATTTTATACTTCCATATATATTTGCTTATGCATTGGCACTGCTTATCAGCAGATTAAAGAGTTTCTATAGGGCAATGATATTTTTTCCAAGTATAATTTCCCTTGTGGTAGCTTCTTTGGTATTCTTATGGCTTTTCAATCCCATGTCAGGGCCTATATCAAAAGTTTATGAATTATTTGGGATAGAATCTCCATTTTGGCTAAAAACCAATGGATTAGTAATTCTTCTGGTAAGTATTATAACAGCATGGAAAATATTTGGATATAATCTAATACTTCTTTTAGCAGGGGTACTAGAAGTTCCATCAGAATTAATAGAAAGTGCAAAAATAGATAAGCTTTCCAATCTTCAAATATTTATATATATAGTACTTCCCATGACATCTTCAACAGCTTTGTATGTATTGATAATGACAGTGGTATATGGACTGCAGCAAGTATTTGTTCCTATAAATGTTCTTACCCAAGGAGGGCCAAACAATGGAAGTACAAACCTTGTATATAGTATATATCAGTATGCTTTCACATTTTTTCAGACAGGAAGAGCTTCAGCATTAGCTATAATCACTACTCTGTTTTTCTTTGTATTGATAAGTTTGAAGATAAAAATACTGGAAAAAGGAGTCTATTATGAAAACTAGAGAAAAAAAATGGCATATATTATTTTTTATAATTATTTTATTGCAGATATTTCCTTTGATATATATGCTTTCTATATCACTGAAAAGTATGGATCAGGTATTTTCTGAACCTTTGAAGTTGATTCCATCAGTAATTACATTTGAAAATTATAAACATATATGGAATAATGTGCCAATAATCAGATATATATGGAATACTTTCTTTATTTCAGCAATGGTTACTTTTGGAAAGATAATTACGAGCATTATGGCAGCATATGTTATGACATACAAGGAATTTAAAGGAAAGAAAATAGTTTATTCAATGATATTAATTACTTTATTTGTTCCTTTTACAGTAACAATGATACCAAACTATTTAACTATATCAAAACTGGGAATATTAGATACAAGTTTTGGAGTCATTCTTCCACAACTAGCAGATGCTTTAGGAATACTTTTAATGATGCAGAATATGAGAGGAATACCAAAATCTCTTTTAGAAGTGGCCAAAATAGATAATATATCTGAAACAAGAACTTTAGTACATCTCATAATACCCATGATAAAAAATTCTATAATAGCAATGGGAATATTATTTTTTATCAACTCATGGAACGAATATTTCTGGCCATTGATAATATTGAGCAGTAAAGAAAATTATACATTATCTCTTGCACTTCAGATGTTCATAAGTTCAGAGGGAGGAAATAACTGGGGAATAACTATGGCAATAGCTGGAATGACTATAATATTTCCAATAATTCTATACATATTTTGCCAGAGAATGATAATGACTAGTTTTGTTAAGTCAGGGATAAAAGGATAACTAAAAGGAGAAAAAAATGAGTAATATAATATTTAAAAATGTATGTAAAGACTATGGAAATACTCAAGTAGTAAAGAATCTTAATTTGGAAATTAATCCAGGAGAAAGACTTGTTCTCTTAGGTCCATCTGGATGTGGAAAAAGTACAACATTGAGAATGATAGCAGGACTTGAAAAAATAACATCAGGGGAATTGTATTTTGGAGATAAATTAATGAATGATATAGAGGCTGGAGAAAGAAATATAGCAATGGTATTTCAAAACTATGCTCTTTATCCTCATATGACTGTCTGGGATAATATAACATTTGGGCTCAGAATGAATAAGCTGGAAAGAGAAGAAATAGAAAAAAGAGCTAGGGAAGCTTTGAAAATATTAAATCTTGAAGGATTGGAGAAAAGATATTCCAAAGAACTCTCAGGAGGACAAAGACAAAGGGTTGCACTCTGCAGAGCTGTAGTAAAACAATCACCTTTTTTTCTTTTAGATGAACCTTTATCAAATCTTGATGTACAGTTAAGGAATAGTTCAAGAGAGGAACTTGTGAAACTTCATAATTTGTATAGACCTACATTTGTATATGTAACTCATGATCAGATAGAGGCTATGACAATTGGTCATAGAATAGCAGTATTAAATAAAGGGTATCTACAGCAAATAGATACTCCAGAAAAAATATATAATAACCCTGTAAATATATTTGTAGCAAAATTTATAGGAATACCCCAAATAAACATACTAAGAGTAAATATAAATGAAGGGGATATTCTGTTTAAAAATAATAGAATAAAATTGTCTGATGAAAAAAGGAAACTTATTGAGAAAAGAAGTGAAGTATATCTGGGTATCAGACCAGAATATGTAAAAGTAAACAGAGATAAAACTGAAAACAGTATGAAAGGAAACATAGCTAAAATAGAAAATTATGGAAGCCAGAAATGCTTATTGATAACAATAAATGGGGAAGAAAAAGTTATGGCTTCTGTACCAAATGACAGTGATTTTAAAAGATATGAAGATGTATATATAAAATTTTCAAAGAAAAATATGCTTTTCTTTGATATAGCTACTGAAAATAATATAGAAATGGAACAATAAAAATTTAAATAAATATTTAATAGGAGGAAAGAAATTGAAAGTAAATTTGAAAAATGGGTTGCTATTAGGAACAATGATGTTTATGGCTGCATGTTCACAGGGAGAAAAAACATCAACTGAAAACACAGGACAAGAGAAAAAACCAGTTCAAATAGAATATTGGCATGTAGCATCAGAAACTTTTGGCGGAGGAGCTATAAAGGAGTTAATAAAGGAATTTAATGAACAGAATAAAGATATTCAGGTAATTGAGAAATTCAATCCTGATATGTACAAAGGTCTTACTCAAAATCTTCAAGTATCAATAGCCTCTAAAAAATATCCTGCAATAGTTCAAATGGGGTATTCATACCTAAACTATGCAAAGGATAATTTTGAGTATACAGCAGCTCAGGATGTTATAAATAAATATTTTCCAGAGGATAAAGATTTCCTTGATAAAAATTTCCTTCCTAATATTCTTGAACTTGGACAGGTAGATGGAGAACAGGTAGGAATACCTTATTCTATAAGCAATCCTATTATGTATATCAATGCAGATTTATTTAAAGAAGCAGGTCTTAATCCAGATACTCCACCAAAAACTTGGAAAGAAGTGGCAGAAGCAGCTATGACAATAAAGATGAAAACTGGAAATCCAGGGTTCTTTATGCAGGAATATGCTGATAACTGGGCTCAACAGGCTTTGTTAGAAGGAAATGGAGGACAGATGCTGAAAATGGAAAATGGAGTCACAATACCTGCATTTTCATCAAAAGAATCAGCAGAAGCATATCAGTTGACAGCAGATATGGTAAATAATAAATCAGCAATACATGCAAGCAATGATGAAGGGTTCCAAACTTTTCTTAATGGAAAATTAGGAATGGTAGTGACAACAATTGGTAAAAGAGAAAATTTTGAATCAAGTGCTAAATTTGATTTAAGAGGAGCAAAATTTCCATTATTTGATGGAAAAGAAAGAAAACTTCCAGCTGGAGGGAATATGCTTATGATAATGGCAAAATCACCAGAGGAACAACGGGCTGCATGGAGATTTATGAAATTCCTTTTAAGTGCTGATTCTACTGAGAAATGGACTAAAGGTACAGGATATCTTCCACCTACAATTGTGGAAAAAGGAACAGGAATAGATAAATTTCTTACTGAAAATAAATTAATGAGTGTAGCGGCAAGTCAAATGCCAGATATGGGGCAATGGGCAAGTTTTTCAGGAAGTAATGGATTAAAGGCAGAGCAGATACTTATAGATGCCAGAGATATTATATTAAGTGGAGAAAAACCAGCAGATGAAGCTCTTGAAAATGCACAAAATGAAATTATGAAACTTATGAAGTAAATGAGATGAATGGAGATAATATGAATAAAATATATGTGAGCGACCTTATATGTGCAGGTGACAGTTATGAAGATACAATAAATTTTTTTGAGGAAAATAGAATAAAGAATATAGAATTTTTTATAGAATTTTCTGATAAAAAACATACTGAAAAGTTGAATAAAATTCTTGAAAATTATTCACTGGAAAACATTTCATTTCATGGACCATATAGATATTTTAAACTTACAGTATCAGAAAATAAATGGGAAGAAATGCTTGAAGATGTTAAAAAGGCTGTAGATATAACTAAAAAATATAAAGGGGAATTCCTGGTACTTCACACTAATGAAGTTTTAGAAAATACAATTGATAAAAATATAGTTGAGAAAAGAATAAAAGAAATAGTAAAAATAGCTGAAGAAAAATCTATACAGATAGCAGTGGAAAATGTAGGGATTGGAAAAAATATGCTGTATAATCAAGAAGAATATATTGAACTTATAAAAAAATATGGATTTTATTCTCTTATAGATGTAGGACATGCTCTGTTAAATAATTGGAATATAAAAACTTTAATAGAAATGCTGAAAGACTATATTATAGGATATCATCTGCATAATAATGATGGAGAAAAGGATATACACCAGTCAATTTTTAATGGAAAATTTGATTTTAAAGAGATAATAAAAAATATTTATGAGAAAACACCAGACGCAAATTTAGTATTAGAATACTCACCTGTTACACCTAAAAATGAACTCTTAGAAGATTTAAAAATATTAAACAGTTTCAGCAGAAATATAAAATAATAAAAAAGAACTAGTTGAAAGTGATATAAAAATTCACTTAAAACTAGTTCTTTTTATAAAAATTTTTATTTTAATTTATATCTATATATATCATTATCTCTAAATTTTTCTATTTTATTTTCGTTGAATAAAAAATCTAAATGAGATAATGTTTCACCAACAGCAAACCATTTTTGGTTATCTGGAAATTCTGCCCATGATTTCCCTCTCATATTCCACTTCATAAAAGCAGCTATTTCATATGCCGTTAATCCATTTTCAGTAGACTTTTCTCGGATTACTTCAAGAGTATCTGCTAATCTGGATTTGTGATGTTCTATCATTTTATCTATTCTGCTATAAACATCATCAGAAGTTGCTCTATGTCCTGGAAATGTTTTTGCTATTTGGAATTTTTTTATTTTTTCGAGGCTTTCAATATAGTCTTTTAGAGAATCTTTTACTTTAAGCCATGCAGTTATATTGGGAGTTATATCAAAAAGTATATGATCACCAGAGAATAAAAACTTTTCTTTTTCAAGATAAAGACATGTATGTCCAGGAGTGTGCCCTGGGGTAAGAATAATGGTAAATTCTAATTTATCTATATTAAATTTATCTCCATCTTCAAGTAAATTTGACTCAAATACTCTATCTGGAGCAAAAATTCTTGCCTGGTTTGTTTTTCTTAATCTCTCTATTATTTCATAAGGGAAGCCTTCTGAAGCAAATCTTTTCTCTGACTCTTTCCAATTTAAACCTTTTAGATTTTCAACTATATACTCATAATCAGTTTTTCCAATATAGATTTTACTATTTTTATGAGCAATCTTATTTATAAGTCCAGTATGATCAGAATGCAGATGAGTTAGAAAAATATCAGTTTTTTCCATATCCACATTAAGTTTCTTTAAATTTTCAATTAGTGCTTCATAACATTCAGGACGATTAAAACCAGTATCAATTAACAGATTTCTATTTTCTGATTTTATTAAATAAGAGTTTAAAGTTTTTAATGGATTTTCTGGCAATGGAATTAACATTCTATATATTTCTGGGTTTTTACAAAGTAATTCTAGCATATTTTATCAACCTCACTTATAAATTTAATATATAATGTAATATTCTTTACTTATAAAGTATATACTGATTTTTATTATTTTACAATTAAAATAATGATTCATAAAAAAACAGAAAGTATAAATTTTATATTTCTTAAAAAGCTTTGAGATAGTTTTTTACATAAATATGGTTAAATGAAGAAAAAAGGTATATAATATCAAATATTAAAAAATTAGACAACAGGGGGAAAGTTTTATGGAACAGGTATTGATGAAGGCATCAGCTTTTGTCTTTATAATAATAATGGGATATATGCTGAAAAGAAGAGGGTTTTTTGCACCAAATGATTATAGGATAGTTACAAAAATAGTCATAAATATAACTCTTCCAGCAGCTATAATAAATAGTTTTGGAAGTTTTCAGAAAGATGATTCACTCTTTATACTTGTACTTCTTGGATTAGGCTGCAATATGGTAATGATACTTATTGGATATCTCCTTTCAAAGAAAAAAGGAGATAAAGTAAGAGCATTGTATATGCTGAATTTATCTGGATATAATATAGGAGCTTTTACACTGCCCTTTGTACAGAATTTTCTAGGAGCATTTGGAGTAGTGGCAGTATGTATGTTTGATATAGGAAACTCTATAAGCTGTACTGGAGGTTCTTATGCAGTGACATCAGCAGTAATAGGAAGTGGAGAGAAAGCTTCTTTTGCTCAATCTGTTAAAAAACTTTTTTCCTCTGTACCTTTTGTTACTTATACTGGTATGTTAGTATTAGCTTTGCTGAATATACATATACCTAAAGAGATAATTTCTCTCACATCAGTAATAGGAGCAGCTAATGGATTTGCTTCTATGTTGATGATAGGTATGATGTTTGAGATAAAATTTAGATATGATTATCTTTCAAAAGCTGGATTTTTATTAATGATAAGATATATAACCTCTGGAATACTGGCATTTATATTTTATAAATTTATGCCATTTCCATTGGAAATTCGTCAAGTATTGGCAATAGCAGTATTTGCTCCAGTTTCAGCATTATCAGCAGTATTTACTGAAAAATGTGATGGAGATGTGGGAATAGCTGGATTTACAAGTTCGGCATCAATAATTATAAGTATAACAATAATTACTTTCCTTTTGGTATCAATGGGAATAGGAATATAAATAAAAAGCTGATTCATTGATAAAAAATGATATCAGCTTCTTTTTTATTCTTTTATTTATTTTGTGGGAATACAACTACAAGCAGCATTTTAAAAGCTTCTTCTGCAAAAACTGAATGAGGTTTCTTTGCAGGCATTACAAGAGTTTCTCCCTGATTTAAAATATATTTTTTTCCATCTACAGTAAAACTTCCTGTTCCCTCTAAAACTGTGACCATAGCATCTCCAGAGGAATCATGTGTTCCTATCTCTTCATTTTTATCAAATGCAAATACTGTTATACTTACTGCATTGTTTTGAGTAAGAGTCTTGCTTACTACTTGACCTTTCTGTATTCTTACAAGTTCTTTTAAATTTACTGCTTCTTCATGAGGAATATTTTTTAAAATATTTAGTTCCATTTTTTACCTCCTGGTTATCATTGATATATTTTTTATTTATATAAATATTATACAAAATATCTTTTACAGAGGCAGTAACATATGTTACTGTTCTTTTATTTTATTAGTTTTATATATCTTAATAGAAAAGATATATAAAAAGCAGATATAATAACACAATTTTCAAAAAAAAATAAGAGCAGATAGATTCTATAAATCTATAAAGAAAAATATATAGAATAACAAGAACACTTTAATGTGTTGTTTTCGTTTGTTAATGAAAAAATATTGTGTTATAATTTAAATATAAACATAATTTGTATATAATTTATTTGAGAAGAATGGATGAGGTTTGTTTCTAAAAGATTTGTTTTTAGAATATTTGTTTGTCTTTTTAAAAAAGTTATAAAAAATTTTATAAATTTACTTTAAAAACATCTAAGGAGGACAGAAAGAGAAAAGTATTTTTACTGATTCTTAGTTTAAATATTCTAGTAACTAAAGAAAAAACTAAGAATAAAGAATACTTGAGTAGACTTGATAGCATTGTATAAAAGATAAGAATTGGGAATTAAGGGGGAAGTTTTATGAGAAAGAATGAAATTGAAAAATCTTTAAAGAGATTTTTAAAAAGAAAAGTCAGTTATTCAGTTTCACTTTTGGTAGCATTTATGATAACAGGCGGAATAGCTGCAGGAGCAGGAGTAACAGCAGAAGAGATTCATGAAACAAAAGAAGAGCTGCTGACAAAGATTCAGAGGGAGAGAGAAGAGATAAAACAGAAATTGCTGGAGAATGATTCTAAATTGAAAGCATTGAATCTGGATTCAAGAATTCTTTTAAAAGAAGCAGATTTTTATTCAAAACCAGTAGAGCCAGCTTATGGTTTTACAATGATAGGAGGATTTAAAAAAGCTGATAGTGTAGGGAAAGACTGGAAAGGGAGTGTAAGAGGAGATACTCCAATGGATAAAATGAGAAAAAGATTTAATGAGGTACATGGAAACTCTACAGAAAATGGAGAAAAGGGAACACTTTTGGAAGCAGCCCAATATACACATAATAATAGAGCAGGAGGATATGCATCAAGTGGCTGGATAAATATGAATGGAAATTATCATTTAAATACTAATGTATATGATGCAGAGGCAAAATTATTTATTCTTCCAGTAGTAAAGGCACCAGTAGTAATAGAACCTACAATACCAAATGTATCATTTACAGTACCAACAGCTCCAACAGTAATACCAGTGACATCACCAGCAATAGCATCAATAACAGTAGGAGCAGTAAATGTGACAGCTCCAACAGTAGTAACCCCAACAGTGACACTGCCGACAACCCCAGCAGCACCAGGGGATATAACAGTAACAGTAAATGAACCAAATATAAATGTGAACATAGGGGCAATAAATGTAGCAGGACCAGGGGTATTAAATATCCCTAATTTAGTTACCCCTAATATAGTGATTTCTTTGAATCCTGTGGCACCACCTTCAATTATACCTCCATCACCAAGTGTATCTACACCAGCAGCACCAGCAGCACCAAATTTTGTATCATATGTAGCGCCTGGAGGATCATGGTTAGGAGGATATACAGCATACCAAGGAGTCAATTATTTTAATCCTGCAATTTTATATGCAAATACTAACTCTTTAGCTAGTTTAGGAACTACTGCAAATTTAGCTAGTGGAAGTGTAAGAAGACAAACAGATACTGCTATGCCTCTTTTTTCTAATATGCAGATAACAAATGGATCTGGGGGAGCAAGAGGAAAAGTATATGCCTATAGAACTGGAGGTGTAGCAAAAACTGGTTATAAGAATATAAAAAGTCCAGATACAGCAGTAGCATATACCCCTGTATATTATGGACCTTCTAATGGTGGGCTCACACCAATTGTTACAGGAACAGCATCGAATCCAGGATATGTTGCAAATACAACTCTTGCAGATAAAGAGATAGATCAGAAAAATAGATGGATAATGACTATTCATAAAAGAGCAGGAAATGCAAAAACGGTTGTAGAAAATATAGACTTTGAGATAGGAGGAGCTGATGGAGTTCCAGGTTCTACAGGTTGGAGCAGTGGAGATGCAGCAAAAACTGGAGAATCGGGAGTTCTCTTAATGAGAAATGATGGGGATGCCCTATTTAGAAATTCAACTATTGATCTTTTAGGAAAAACTACAATCAATGTTGATATTTTACATTATGGGGCTCACTACTTAACATCTTTAGAACTTGACAATGTAAAGATTAATATAAAAGGAGATGAGAATACATTATTCAGCAATGTTCCTCATTCAGATATTGGAGTGTGGGGAACTGTAGATGTAACTGCTAAAAATAGCAGTTGGGGATTACCACAACGTGATGATGGAGTAGGAAAACAGGGAATACATGGAAAAACAGATCTGAATATAGATACTAAAGTAAATACTATTTATTATATAAGAGCAAATGGCTCATACAGATGGAATGGATATAATGGAGGAAGTACAGTATTATCAGATGGGACTACAGCACAACACAGTCATATAGCCAACCCAGAAGCATTTTTAGTATATACTCCTCTTATGGGAAGAGTAAGATATGAAAATAAGGATTCTGGATTAAATAAGGGTATTTTCAATTTTAATGGTTCTGGAAATGTAGGAACATGGGTACAAAAATATGTTCCAGATAGAACTAAATATACATATAACTCTGCTATGGCAGCAACAGAAGCTCCTATTATAGATTTAGGGAAAGTAATGATGAATGGGGATGGAAATGTAGGTATATACTTAGCTCAACATAATACTAGGCCAGACTATAATGGAATTTTCCAAGGAAGCTTGCCAATTGACTTCTATATAGGAACTGCATTAAATAGTAGTGGAGGAAATCAGTCAATTGATGGAAACAAAGATGGAGATGCAACAAAATCAAGTGGAAATGTGGCCCTTTATGTATCTTCAGGACAGAGAAAAGAATTAACAGTAGCCAATGGATATTTTCCTGCTACAACAAATTTAGTTACTAATGGAGCAACTAATATATATGGAACAGGAGTTCCAGGAGGAACACAAATTGGATATAAAGATTTGGATACTTTGGCTCATGCTATACAAAATCTTAAAATAGATACATATAGTGCAGTGTTTGGAAAGTATTCTAAAAATAATATAGCAATTGTTGCAAGAAATGGAAGTGTTGTTGAACTATCACCATCTACAACTATAACAGATGGACAAGGGTCAGGAACACCAGATGCAGATAGAGCAGAAGGAACAATAATAGCTTTTGCAGAGGGGGTATGGTATAACCCTAGAACTGCAGCTGGAAATAGAGCTCCAAATGATGGGAATAATCATTTTGATGGAAAAGTAGTTATAGATGGAACATCGGGACAAAAATATGTGCCACAATATGGTTCTTCAGTTCTTGTTTCACAGAATATAGCTTTAGGAAGTAAAAAAGCTGTAGCAGTATTTGCTAAAGATGGAGCAAAGATAGAAACAAAGAGTATAACTGTTTATGGAGCTGAATCTACAGGAGCCTTTGCATCTGGACATAAAAGATGGTTGGATGTGGGAATTTCAAACTTAGAAGGAAATACAGCAATTGGTGGAGGAACAGCAGCTCCTTCAGTTATTAATATAGCTGGAGATATAGTTCTTACAAATGGTGATAAAAATAAAGGTGTTGTTGCTATGAGTGGAGCAACAGGAGATGGAGCTCAAATAACTGTAACAGGTAAGTTAAATGTAGCAGGACTTGGAGCTTATGTAGATGGGGCAAAATCAAAAATAATAATAAATGGGGTAGGGAGTACTCTTACATCTGGAGAAGATGGGGCTTTAGTAGCTTTAAATGGAGGACAGCTTGAATTTAAAGGTGGAATTATAACTCATGGAGTAGAAGATCAATTGGCATTTTATTCATCTTCAGCTGGAAATTCAAGACTGACATTTACAGGAGCTACAACTTTGAATATAAGTAAAGGGGTAGTTTTCTATGGAGATACTTCAGACTTTACTGCTGGAACAGGAACTACAGCATACAATGGAATGAATAATCTTACAGTTACTTTAACAGATAATGGAGTAAATCTTGGAGTGTTTAAAGATATAGATGTAACATGGGACGGATCAGTAACATATGTAAATGGATTAAAAACTATTCCTAAAGTTGCAGCTATAAATACAGGATCATACTGGTATAAGAGCAGTCTTGATGGGAAAAAACTTACTGTAGCAGTGGATGTAGATAGAGATGATATCTCAGCAGGAATAACACCAGGAGATGGATTTAATGATATAGTTATGGAAAGAAAAGAGGTAATTCTAAATGCTGGTAAAACTGTACGTTCTGTGGCAGGAAGAGGATTATATCTTGGTTCAAACACTATAGCAGTAGCTAATACTGAATCTGGTTATACTATCAAAGGAACAGTGGATATAGCAGATGGAGTAAATGAAGCAGTAGGGATATATACAAGTTATGGACATATAAATGTAGAGAATAATGGAGTTGTAAAAGTATCAAAAGGAGTAGGTGTATACGGAATTAATGGAAGTAAGGTAGAAAATAAAGCTGGTGGAAAAATAGAACTAGCAAGCTCAGATTCCACAAATCAATCTATTGGAATTCTATCACTTGCTACTAATAAATCTGGAACTCAAGATGCCTATGGAAAGAATACAGGGAAAGCTGGACTATGGGGAGAAGTTATTAATAAAGGAATTATTGATATAACTGGTACTCATGGAATAGGTATCTATATGGAAAATAATCATAATAGTGCACTTAAGACCCAAATGGCTATATATAATGAAGCTCCTATTACATTGGGAGATAATGGAAAAGGTATTGTAATAAGAAGCACTAATACAACTGGAGCTGGAGGAACTCTTACTCTGAAAGATTCTGGAAGCGGAAAAGATATCAAAGTTGGTAAAAATGGAATAGGTATCTATGCTCAAGGTTCAGATGTAAAAATGGATGGAAATTATGGAATAGAAATCCAAGAGGGAGGAGTAGCGCTCCAATCAGAAGGAAATAGTATAATATCTCGCACTAATGCAGCAGATAAACTTACAGTGGACTATGCAGGAACTTCTGGAACAGGGAACACAGCTATCGGAATAGCTTTTAAAGGAGTGACAGGAAATACATTTAATAATAATATGAATATGGATGTATTGAATACTAATGGTGCAGAAACTATAGTAGGTATCTATGGATCAGGAGCAGGAACTCTTACAAACTCTGGAGATATAACAGCAGAATCTACAGGTTCTTATGGAATAATTTCAGAGGGAGTAGATGTAGTAAATACAGGACTAATAACAGTTGGAGATAGTGGACTGCCAGTAAGTAGCGCAATAGGAATTTATGTAAAAGATGCTTCTGTAGATGCAGTTGGAAAAGATATTGTGATACAAGGAAATGGAGACAGCTCAACAAGTACACACCCTATAGGAATATATGCAAAGAGTAGTATTGCAGGGAACAGAGAAATAAAAGTTACTAATGGAGCATCACCAATGAGTATTGCAGGAAAAGCTGGAATAGGAATATATGTAGAGGATACTGTTGGAACAGCTTTGAAATTAAATAATTCATCAAATATAGTTTTAGGAGATTCATCAGCAGTAGCAGACAGAAGATTTGGAATATTTATGACAAATGCTAAAAATACTGCAAATGAAACAAGTGGAATAATAACTGTAGGAGAAAATAATATAGGTATCTACAGTAAAGATTCTATACTTAAAAACAGTGGAACAATAAATGTGACACATAATGCATCTGGAACAGAAAATATAGGGATACATAATGTAACAGATAATGAAAACTTTACATTTAGTAATTCTGGAACAATAAATGTAAATGGAGTATCAAATATAGGTATCTCTGCTAAAACAACAGGAACTCACCAAGGTTCAATAGAACTAAGTGGAGGAACATTAAATGTAACAGCAGCAAGTCTTGCTGATGGAGATATTCCATTAGGAATATATGCATCAGGAAATAATATAACAATATCTTCAACAGCTTCAAGTAATATAACTGCAGATCCTAATGCTGTTGGAATATACATAGATGGAGATAATACTTCAAAAACAAGTGGATTAATAAACCTTTCTCTTTCATCTGATACAGGTGGTAAGATGGGAATAGGAGCCTACTATAAAGGTGGCGCTTTTGCAGATGCGGGAACAATAAAACTAAACAGTACATCTACAGCGCTAAGTGGATCAGATCCAGTAAGACCTATTGGGTTATACTATGGAACAGGTTCTACACAAAATAAAACTGATATAGAAATTATATCAGGAAGCAATGAAATTATAGGAATGTATGGTTCAACTTTAGCACCATTTACTAACAGTGGAAATATAACATTGAATGCTAAAGGAATAGGGGCATACTTCATAGATACAGATGTAACAAATAGTGGAAATGTAACAGTAAATGCCAATGATGGATATGGAATGTACTTCAAAGGGGGAGATTCTTCATCAACAGGAACTATAACAGCCACAGGAAGTAATTCTGCTGGAGTTATTGTAACTCAGGCAGGAGCTGAGTTTACAAATAGTATAGGAGGAATAATAAATTCTGGAGGAACATCATCAATTGGTGTCTATGCAGAAAACGGAACTACATTTACAAATGCAGGAACTCTGAATTCTACTCTTGCAGGAGGAAGTATAGGAGCCTTTGCTAAAGGTTCTACAATAGAAAATACAGGAACAATTGGTTCACATAATCTTGGACTATATGGAAAAGATGCTTCAACTATTAACTATACATCTGGAACAATGACTATTAACAGTGGAGTAGGAATACTTGTTGATGGACTGACATCAACTGTTAATCTTAATGGTGGAACTATAACAGGAACTGTTAATAATACTACATCAGTAGTGGGAAAAAATACTGGAATAGTAAATCTAAATGGAACAAATATATCTCAGAGTGGTTCTGGAACAGTAGGAATAGTTATAGAGAATGGAAGTTCAACTCTAACAAGTGGAAATATATCTGTAGGAGCTGGAGGAACTGGAGTATATGCAAAAAACAGTGCAATAACTTTATCTGGATATAGTGGAAATATCACTATGGGAAATCAGGGAATAGCTATGTATTCTGAGGATTCAGCGCTGTCTTCAGGAACATTGAATGTAAACTATACTAATACTGCTAAAGGAGTAGGTATATACTATGAAGGAACAAATCCAGTAACAAATAACATAACAATAAATCATACAGGAGATAATCTTGTAAGTATATTTGCTGATGGAATCTCTCTTACAAATACAGCAGCTCAAACTATCAATGCTGATGGAATTGGAATATATGGAGACAATGGAGCAGCAGTTTCTAATCAAGGAACACTGACTTTATCTGGAGATGATACAATAGGTATCTATTTAGATGGAGCAAGTTCTACAGTAACAGATATGGGAACTATAATAGGAACTCCATCAACAGTTGGTAATAAGATAGGAGTTTATGTAAATAGTGGAGATATAATAGGAAATACAGCATATAACTTTGATATTGATGGAGGAATAGGAATCTATCTGAAAAACAATGACATAAGCTATACAGGAACTATGACTGTAACAGGAGATTCTACAATAGCAAACAGAACAATAGGTATATATGTAGATCCAGGTATAACAGGGACTCTTGGAGCAAAAATAAATGTAACAGGAGAAGATGCATTAGGTATATATCTTGCTGAAAACATGGGAGTAGCAGCAAATATAACGTATAATGGAGAACTTAATATTACATCTTCAAGTACAGCAAACAAAGGAATAGGGGCTTTACTTGAACAGGGAAGCACATTCACTTTAGGTGCTGGAGGAAAAGTAGATATAGGTGGAACAAATAACATGGGATTCTATGTTAAAAATGGAGCTAACCTTAATGTATCAGGAGGAACAGTAACAAATACAGCAGCAGGTATTTTTGCATACTTAGATAATGGAAATCTTCATTTTACATCGGGAACTCCTGTAAATATTAATTTTGCCAATGTAATAGTATCAGGAGTAGCAGGGAATATACTTAATGATACTGCTATAACTGTAGGAACAAGTGGACTGCAAGGAGATAGTGGAGCAACAATAACTAACTCTAACCTAGGAACTATCAATGGAAATGTAGTAAATGCAAAGGCTATGGTAGGAACAGGAGTGGGAACTACTCTTGTAAATGCAGGAACAATAAATCTTACAGGGGATACATCAATAGGAATGTATACTGAAGATTTTGCTGTTGGAACATCAACAGGACATGTATCAGTAGGGGATAAGTCAGCAGCATACTATGTTGGAACTGATGGAACTATGAATATAAGCGGAACAGCTTCAGTAGGAGAAGACTCGACTTTACTATTTGGCGCAGGAGGAACAATCAACTATACAGGTGCTGATATAGTTATGAGCAATAAAAGTATAGCTCTTACACTTTCTGATTCAGCTGCTTCAGTAGATTTCAACACTAGAGAAGTTACAACAGGAACAGAGGGAACGGGAATATTCCTTACAGGAACAGGAGATATTTCTAAAGTGACAAATCTTGCTAAATTAAATGTACATAATAAAGCAACAGGAATATTTATGGATAATAATGTAGCATTGAATACAGGAATGGCTATAAATATCATAGGAACAGAAGCTATAGGAGTATTTACTACAAATAATGGTAATATAAATTATTCTGGAAATATGAGTTCCTCAACTATAAAAAATAAAGGAATAATCAATACAGGAACAGGAACTACTGTAAATAGTGGAACTATTCAACTTACAGGAGATTCTAGTATAGGTATGTATGGTGAGAATGGAACTATGATAAACAACTCATCAATAGAAGTAGGAAATGGAGCATATACAGGACTGATACTTAATTCAGCAGTAGCTATGTATGGTAAAAATGTAACTTCTGTATCAAACAATGGAAATATAAAAATAGGAAAAGATGCAGTAGGTATATTTGGAGAAAATACTGTTGTAACAAACAGTAATTCTATTCAAAGTACAGGAGCAAAGAGTACAGGAATTTATGGACTTCAGGGAAGTGCTTCAAATACTGGAAGTATAGTGTTAGGAGATAGCTCTAATGGTATATTTGTAAAAAATGGAACTACAATAACAAATACAGGAAATATAACAGTGGGAAATACTAATTCAGCTGGAATCTATGGAGCAGGAACTACTTCAGTAGATCATAACAGTGGAACAATAACTGCTGGAAAAGAATCTGTTGGAATAGCTACGGAAAATGGAAACATAACAGTAGCAAATGGCACTGTTATCAATGTAGGAACAGATTCATCATATATATATTCTGCTTCAGGAACAGGAACAAATAATACTAATCTGTCATTAAGCGATCATAGTATAGGGATGTATACAAAATCAGGAACTATGATAAATAATGCTAATATAATAGTAGGTAAATCAACTGTAGTATCAGGACTACCTCCAAAGATTTCAGTAGGAATGGCAGCAGAATCAGGAACTGTGGAAAATTCTTCTTTGGGATATATACATGTACCTGATAATCATGGAGTAGGAATGGTAGCAAATGATCTAGGACATGGAATAAACAGAGGAACTATTCGAGTAGATGGAAATCTTGCTTATGGAATGCAGGCAACTAAAGGGTCAACATTGGAAAACCATGGAGCAATTATAGTAGATGGAGCAAATTCAAGAGGAATGGCAGCTACTGATTATTCAATAGTAAGAAATCATACTACAGGAACTATTACAGTAAATGGAGCAGACAGTGAAGGAATTTATGTAGACTATGGAGCAACTGCTGAAAACTATGGAACAATAAATGTAAATGGAGCAGGAAGAACAGGAATATATTTAGGTACTGATGGAGTTCTTCTTAATAAAGGAACAATAAATCTATCAGGAGAAGCAGATGGAGTTATAACAGGTAGTGGAAGTCTGACAAATGTAGGAGATATAACTATCAATGGACCAACAGCTTCAATAGATGGAATAACTATTACAAATACAGGAACAATAACAGTAAATGGAGCTCTTGATTTTGGAACTATAACTTTAGGAAGTACAGCAGGACATATAGGAACAATAAATGCTGATTCATTTAATAAAGGACAGTTTATAGTTCTTCCAAATGTAACTCAGGGAAGCAATCATGATATGTATACAGTACAATATCTAAATGGAATTACAAATGTACCAAATCATGGATCTATAACAGCAATATCTCATTCAGTTTCATTTATAGCAGATGTACAAAAAGATGATACTGATCCTAATTTAATAAGAGTAGTATTGGTAAGAATACCATATAAGAAACTTCTTGCTGGAACAGATGCTATAGAGTTTGGAAAAGGACTGGATGAAATTTTTGCAGGAGCGGCAGATAAAGAACTTGAAATGTTTGATGCATTAAAAAATATATCAGATAAAGATGAATTGGGAGCTACATTTGATAATGAGCTTAGAGGAAATGTATATGCAAATATCCAAACTAGAATGCTGGATATTAATGAAGTATTTACTACATCATATGAAAATCTGAGAAACAACAGACTTTATTCAAGAGAAACTCTTAAAATAGGAGCTATCATGACTGGAGGAGAAACAAAGAGCAGAAGAGCAGGGGTTGAAGATTATGAATCTAAATCTCTTGGAACAATGATATTAAAAGAGTATGATCATATGAAATATGGAAGAGTATCTAACTGGAGTGTAGGATTTACACAGACTAAATTTGATTTTGATCCTGGATCAAAAGAAACAGTTTACTCACTGAATGCAGGAGTAGGATTTGAAGACTACATAAAAGACAGCAAGAATCTGAAATACTACACAAGAGGAGAGATAAGTGTAAATCATCATGAAACAGACAGAAAGATACACTTAAGCAGTGGAACATATGAGAATACAGGAAAATTCTGGTCAGGAACAGTAGAATGGAAAAATAAACTAAGATATGATATTCCATTGGATAGTGAAAAGATAAATATAGGATTATTTGGAACATTCAACTTAGGATATGGAAAGTTTGAAGATTTCAAAGAAAGTGGAGATGGAATAGAACTGGATATAGAATCAAAAGATATGTACATAGTAAGACCAGGAGTAGGAGCAGATATAGCTTTCAACAAATATGCGCAGTCAGGAAAATATAGTCTGATAGGAAAGGCAACAGCAGAGTATGAACTGGGGAAAGTATATGATGGAGCAAATAAGGCGAAAATTAAAAATACAGATGCAGGATACTATGACTTGGAAAAACCTAAGAAAGTAAAAGATATAATAAAAATAGGTGCAGAGCTGAAATATGAGACAAGAGAAGGACACAGCATAGGATTTGAAGTAACAAGACAAGAAGGAAGTGTAGATGCAACTAGATATGGAGTAAATCTAATGTATAGATTTTAAGAATATGATTTTTAGAAAAAATAATCTGAAAAATTAAAGAAATAAAGAACAAAAAGGGGCTGTTGTAAATTTGCAACAGTCCCTTTTCTCTATTATTAATTCTGCCAACATCTACATTGTTCTATACGTTTTCCCTCATCTCCCTGTTCTTTATCATATGCAAATTGCATAAGAATTTCACATGGGAATATTTCACATTGTCCACAATGGGCAAGATTTTTATTTTCACAGCAAGATTTTACAGGACAGCTTTCTCCCCAAAAAGGTTTAGTAATATTAACACAACCATTACAATCTGTTTCTTCTTTATAGTGACATTCTTCACAAAGTATACCACATCTAGATTGAATCATAACCCCTCCTTAAATATTAATCTATAACAGTGACATTACCAGTATTATTGTAGATAAAGTTCTTTTTAGTTTCTTTTAATATTTTAGTAACTTTTTCTCCTGTACAATGAGAAACTCCAAAAAATTCTATGTTGCAGTCATTGAAATATTTGAGAACTTTTTCTATTCTTTCATCACTGGCTTTGGATAGATGAAGTCCTCCCATAATACCATATATTTTCTTTCCAGTACGTCTTTTTATATTTTCAACTATATTTGCTATACCAATGTGAGAACATCCGCAGATTATAAGAAGTCCTTTAGAAGTGTCAATTCCTAATACTAATTCATCTTCCATATTATCAAGGATATAACTATCATATATTTTTCTGAAATAATACCTAGTAGGAGTTTCAAAGTCATTTACAGATTTAAAATCTGTAAAGAGAGTTATATTTTTAGAAAGCTTATATTCACTGTTGTCTATGTAATTTATTTTCACTCCTTTATCTAATACATATTTTTCATTGAAATTATTTCCTAAGAATTCATGAATAACTCCAGTTATTCTATGTTTTTCTTCAAAAAATGTCTTACTAATATGAAGGGTAAAAGAATTATTAAAATTATCTAAAAGTTCTCTTATTCCTCCTGTATGATCAAAATGACTGTGACTTAATACCAAATGTTTGGTCTTATTTAACGGTACTTGAAGTTTTTGTGCATTTTTAGTGAAATCTCCACTTTTACCAGTATCAAAAAGCACAGATATATCCTCATCTTCAATAAATAAGGATAAACCAAATTCGTATTTTAATTCTGGATTAGAGCCAGCTTTATTTTCTATTAAAGTAGTTATTTTCAAATTCACACCATACCTTTGTAATTAAGAATTCACTATAATGGAATTTCATTATAGTGGAAGATTATTTTTTTATAGAAAACCAATAAACCACAGATGGATTATTTTTAGGATTTTTATATCTGTGAGTAGAACCATGCTTTATTACTATTGAATCTCCTTCATAAAGGTGGAAAAGTTCCTTGTCTATTTCAATTTCCAACTCTCCTTTGATTACTATTCCAATTTCATCATATAGATGACCCCATGACATATCACTAAAGTTATCCCCTTTTTCAATAGTGATAGCAATACCATTAAGATTTGATTTTCCATTAAGAAGACTTTCTATTTTTACATGAACTTCAGGATTTTCAAGAATTTCTTCTCTCTCTTCTTTTCTGGTAACTGGTGAGTGAGTATCAGTAGGATCTAATATTTCCATCAAATTTACAGCAAGAGCCTGACATATTTGCTGCAGATTGCTGATAGATGGACTATTTAGATCTCTCTCTATATTACTTAAAAAGCCTATAGAAAGCTTAGTCATATCTGATAGATCTTTTAAAGTATAATTTTTTCTTTTTCTAATTGTTTTTATTTTCTCCCCTAGTGTCATTATTTATAGCCTCCACCCTGTTAATTTTATATATTATATCATAATAACTAGAAAAATTAAAACAATATCACTATAATGAAATTTCACTTTTTTTAAAAAAATATTAAAATAATACTGAAAAAATAGATCTATTTTAAAAAAAAGAGGAAAATTTACTGAATAAAAACGTATACAATCGAAAAAACTCAGATCATATTTCAAAATAATGGAAAAAATTGTTGAAATAATTCAACTCATATGTTATACTTTTTCATGTATGTAAAAAAACAATAATATTCGTAAAAAGAACGAAAACTATTGTTAATTCATATCAAACAAAACGTAGAATTAAAATACACAAAAGAAAGAAGGAGATCTTTAAAATGGAAATGGTTAAAGGAATAGCATTATTACTTGTGGTTTTGGCAGGATTTTCTCTATTTAGTTTAAAAATGCCTAAAGGAATGAAGGCAATGGGAGCATTAGCAGGAGCAGCAACAGCTAGTTTTCTTGTAGAAGCTTTTCAGCTTTATGTAGGTGGAGATTTGTTAGGCTTTGAATTCTTAAAAGGTGTAGGTCAGGCAGCAGGATCTATGGGTGGAGTAGCAGCAGGAGCGTTAGTACCGATAGCTCTTGGAGTAAATCCTACTTATGCTATACTGATTGGAGTATCTGTAGCAGGATATGGAATTCTGCCAGGATTCTTAGCAGGGTATATACTTTCGTTTGTAGTACCTAAGTTAGAGCAAAAAATACCTCAAGGAGTAGACCTTATAGTAATAATATGTTTAATCGCTCCATTGGCAAGATTTATAGCAACTGTATCAAATCCAGTTGTTAACTCAACTCTTTTAAATATAGGAGGAATACTAGAAAGTGCTTCTCATTCTAATCCAATACTTATGGGAATTGTTCTTGGAGGAATAATAACTGTAGTAGCTACAGCACCTCTTTCATCAATGGCACTTACAGCTATGTTAGGCTTAACTGGTATCCCAATGGCTATTGGAGCTCTTGCGGTAATGGGATCATCATTCATGAATGGAGTTTTCTTCCATAGAATGGGATTTGGAGATAGAAAGACTACAATAGCAGTAGCAGTAGAACCTTTAACTCAAGCAGATATTATATCTGCAAATCCTATTCCTGTATATGTTACTAACTTTATTGGAGGGGCAGCAGCAGGAGTCATTGTATCACTGTTTGGACTTGTAAATAATGCAACTGGAACAGCAACACCAATAGCTGGACTTATGGTAATGTATGGATTTAATGATGCAATAGTAGTTACAAAAGTTGCACTTATGTGTGCATTAGCAGGGGCAGCAGCAGGATATTTAGGTTCAATAATATTTAAGAATTATAAGATTAAAACAGTTAATGAGATAAGAGGAAACTAAGTAATTGGAGGGAAGCAGTTTTGGATAGTTTAAAAGAATTGTTTAAAATAGGCTGTGGACCATCAAGTTCTCATACAATGGGACCTGAGAGGGCAGCTAAAAGATTTAAAACAGAAACAGAAAATGCATATTCATATAGAGTAGAACTTTATGGAAGTCTTGCAGCTACTGGAAAAGGACATCTTACAGACTGGATAATAGAGGAGACTCTTAAACCTAAAAAAACAGAAATAATATGGATGCCTGAATTTATTCATGAGTATCATACTAATGGAATGAAATTTGAAGCTCTTGATGAAAATGGAAATATAATAAAAGACTGGCTGGTATTCTCAGTAGGTGGAGGAACTATAAAGGAACTTTCTGATAAAAGAAATGGATCAGGAAGAACTTATACTCTTTCTAAAATGAATGATATTATAAAATGGTGTAAAGAAAATAATAAAGAGCTTTGGGAATATGTAGAGCACTGCGAAGGAAAGGAAATATGGAATCATTTAAAAGATATCCTTGATACTATGAATGATGCCATAAGCAGAGGAATAAAAAAAGATGGTGTTCTTCCAGGAAAATTGAGATACCCAAGAAAAGCTAAAGAGATATATGACAAAATAGATAAAAAGAAAAACTATCTAGTAATAACTAAAAAAATATTTGCTTATGCATTAGCAGTATCAGAAGAAAACAGCAGTGCAGGAACTATTGTTACAGCTCCAACATGTGGTGCAGCAGGAGTTATTCCTGGACTTTTGAGAGCGTTGATAGAAGAATATGAATTAGATGAAACGACATCACTTAGAGCTCTTGCAGTAGCAGGACTTATAGGAAATCTTATTAAAGAAAATGCAACAATATCTGGTGCTGAGGCAGGATGCCAGGCAGAAATAGGTTCAGCTTGTTCTATGGCAGCAGGTATGGCAGTATATATACTAGGTGGCACTATTGATCAAATAGAATATGCTGCAGAAATGGGGATGGAACATCATTTAGGAATGACTTGTGACCCTGTTGGAGGATATGTACAGATACCTTGTATAGAAAGAAATGCAATAGTAGCAGTAAGAGCATTGAATACAGCAGACTATGCACTTTCAACAAATGGGGAGCATACAATAAGTTTTGATCAGGTAGTTATAACAATGAAAGAAACAGGAAGTGATATGTGTTCTTCATATAAAGAAACTTCTACTGGTGGTCTAGCAAAGTATTATGATAAATTTTTAAAAGATTAATATATCAACCCTTTAAATTTAATATATATTTTAGAAAGCCTCTGAGCAATCAGAGGTTTTTCTATATATGTATATATACAATAATATAATTTTTTCAAATAAATTTAGACAACACTTCTATTGAAAGAAAAAATATCAGAAGTGTATTTTATTATAGTAGGATAAAAATCAAAAATAGATAGATATATTCAATGAAATGGGAATCTATAATTTTATTATGAAAATAATAAAATAAAAGAAATATTAACTAAATTAATTTAAAAGACCTCAGTATGGGATTGTATACAATGTTGTATAAATGAAATATACATTTTAAAGAAAGTAATTGAAAATAAAACAAGAGTTTTTGTATAGAAAATATGAAGAAATAATGTTATAATAAAGAAAATTAAAATACATAAAGCTAGAAATGTCATTGAATGATTTAAGACCATTTTATTTATTTTATGATTATACACTTACTTAATCAGTATTAATTTTATTCTTAAAGAAGAAAGGAGTAATATGGTCTTAGGGATCATATACATGTTACTATGAATTATGATGAATTAAGAGCTATTATTTTAAATGAAAGTGAAAATGTTATTTATATATCTGATCCAATTACTTATGAACTTGTGTATATGAACAGATATGGATTGAGTACATTAGGAGTTAATAATTTGGCAGAAGTAATAGGGAAAAAATGCTATGAATTTCTTCAATCAAAGAATGCTCCTTGTGAATTTTGCACAAATAATTTATTAAAAAAAGATAGTTTTCATACATGGACACACTATAATAATAATCTTGATAAATATTTTATCATACAGGATAAAATGATTGTACTGGATGAAAAAGAGCTTCGTTTAGAGATAGCAACTAATATTACTAAACATGAAAAGAAAAGAAAAAAATTGGAATTTGAACTTTCCAATGAACAAACTTTAGTAAAGTGTATACAGACACTAGCTGAGTATAATGATATAGCAGTAGCAATAAATAAACTATTAAATATAATTGCTGATTTTTATCAAGGGGAGCGTGCATATATATTTGAGATAGACTATGCTAAGCAAATAATTTCTAATACTTATGAATGGTGTGGAGAAGGTGTAAGTAATGAAATAGAAAATCTTCAGAAGATACCTTTGAAAGCAGTAATACATTGGCTGGATGAATTTAAGAAAAAGGGAGAATTTTATATTACTTCTGTTGGAAAAAATGTAAAAAAAGGAAGTCTCGAATATGAAATACTTACAGCTCAAGGAATAGAAAGTCTGGTAGTTGCTCCATTAATAGAAAATAATGAGATAGTTGGTTTTTTAGGTGTAGATAATCCATCATCTAATATAAATGATCTAACTTTATTAAAATCAGTAACTTTTTTTGTTATGGATGATATTAATAAACGTCAACTTTTAACTAAACTGGAAGAGATGAGTTTTACAGATATACTTACAGGATTAGCCAATAGAAATAAATATATAAGTACTCTTGAAGAAATAGACAAAAATCCTCCTGAAACTTTAGGGGTGATCTATTTGGATCTAAATGGACTTAAAACAATTAATGATACTCATGGACATGCTTGTGGAGATAAGTTGCTGAAACATATAGCTGAAATATTGATAAGTATATTTAAGAAAGATGTTTTTCGTATAGGTGGAGATGAATTTGTAGTATTCTGCAGAAATATAGAAAAAGAAAAATTTGAATTAAATGTAGAAAGTCTTAGGAAAAGAATAGAATCAGATAGAGAATTAAAAGTATCCATAGGAAGTAACTGGAATACAGGAAAAATAATGGTAGACGAACAGATAGCTTATGCAGATAAACTTATGTATGCTGAGAAGAAAAATTATTATAAAGAGAGTGGACAAATGAAATAATCATATAAAAAATCAGCATAATCTGCTGGTTTTTTATATGTATATGATTAATAATAAAAATTAGTCCTTTTTTCCTTCATATGAAATAATTTGATTTTTTTATAAAAATTTTTCTCCCCAGTTACATATATTGTCGAATAAAGGAACTACATTTTTTCAGTCAGCTTCTTTTTAAAATCCCATATTCATATCAACAATAATAATTTTTATTCTATCTTTTATAAACTGCCCTTCAATATTAACAAAGGAATTACATATTCTTTCAGGATGATGGCAGTCTATACAATATCCAAGTTTTGCACAAGGGGTAGTTTTTCCAAGACGTACAGCATCAAGAGGTGCAGCAGTCTGTCTGGCTCTGAGGACAGCATGACCTAGGTCAGGAACTATTTTATTTATTCCAACTACAATTATTACCTGTTTAGGTCCATATATAATAGGAGCTATTCTGCTTCCATTTCCATCTATATTAAATATTTTACCATCTTCTGTTATTGCATTAGTGCCACTAATAAAAGTATCAGCAGAAAAATTTTTAATATAGATTTCCCTTTTCTCCTCTTTTGTTAAATCTTTTTTATACTTATCCAAAAAGAAAAAATTCCCATTTCTAAAGATACTGTATATTCCAGCTTCTTCAAGAGTTATTGAATCACCACAGCCAACAATTGAGTTTTCAGGAACCAGTTCTTTTATTAACTTTACCAGTTGAGGTATATTTTCAACAAAGTATCCCTTCATATTTCTTTTTTCAAAATTTGAAAGTATATTATTAAGTATATTTTGAGAAATATTCATGATACCCCCTGTTATTTTAAGAGATTTTTTAGAATAGAAATAATATCCCCTGTTATTATACCGCCATGATAGCATATTATCTGCTGGACATCATATTCTAAAAATTTTCTTATGGATTTTATTGCTTCTTTCATATCTAAAGTATATTGAGGATTAGCCAAAAAAAGATTTTCATTTTCTGCCACCATAGCATCTCCAGTAATAAGTGTTTTAAATTTTTTAGAATAAATAGAGATATGACCAGGCATATGTCCAGGAGTAGAAATTATTTTTGTTCCACCACACCAATCTAATTCATGATCTCCATCTATTGTAATATCAATAGGAACATGTCTTATAGATTTTAGCATATTATGGAAGTATTCAGCATTTAACTTTTCTTCGTCAGAAAGAGTTGGATATATTTTTTCAGCTTGTTCCAATCTTAAAGATTTTTTTACTCCTTCAATATATGCTTTTTCCAATAAAGAAGATACAATCTGTATATGAGGATATTTTTCCTTTATTTCATAGAGAGCATCCATATGATCATGGTCATGATGGGTTATTATTATTTTTGTAAGTTTTGAAAGTTCAAAATTATTTTTCTGAGCTTCTTTTTCTAAAAGAGGAAGAGAACCAGAAGTCCCACAGTCTATGAGAATATTCTCTTTGTCACCTTGTAAAATAACAGGATGAACAAAGCTATTATTACCATTTCCAGAAATAAAATCTATATCTAAAACTATCAATCTATTCATAATTCCTCCTTAGAATAGGGATATCCCTAGTTAGAAAGTGTTAACTGAGTACTATCTATATCATGTTCTCGAAAAAAAGTTTCAATTTTAGTTTTAGTTTCTAAAAGCATTGATTTAATAAGTTCAGTTTTCTCTTCTGTCATTCTAAAAGAAGGAACACTTACACTGATAGCAGCAAGGATGTCATCTCCTTTAAAAAGAGGGACACTGATACAATCAGATTGTTCATTTACTTCTCCGTTTTCAGTAGCAATCATAGTTTGTTTTACTTCTTTAAGCTGATCTGCAAGTATCTCAAAGTCAGTTATGGTATTAGGAGTATATTTTTTTAATCCATTTGGGTAGAGTTCTTTTAATTCTTTGATATTTTTCTGGCAGAGCAAAGCTTTACCTAGAGCAGTACAATAAGCAGGAAGCCTTTTTCCTACATATGAGATAATACGAATAGGATCATCAGAATCTACTTTTGCCACATATAATACCTGTCCTCTATCAAATATACCCATTTGGCAGATTTCATTAGTTTTTTTCACAATATATTTCATCTCTGATTTTATAAATTGAAGAGCATTCATGTTGCTTGTATAAGCTGATCCAACACAAAAAGAACCTATACCTATACTATACTTATAAGTATGTACATCTAAAAATATAAATTTACGTTGAGCCATAGTATGAATTAAAGGCAGTATACTGCTTTTAGGTGCATCAATAGCTTCAGCGATTTCTGTCAAAGTCAGACCTTCTTGATTGGCAGCTAGCAGTTCAAGTATGTTAAGTACACGGGCTGTAGGTCTATGTTCAGTCTTTGCCATGAAAAGGCACCTCCTAAATATTAATAATTTGATTATACCAGATTTTAAATAGTTTGTATATACAGACAAAGCATACATATAAAAAAGTATAATTAATTAAACTGTAAAAAAATTTTTTTTCTATAAAATCAGCTTAAAATGGTGATTGAAAATAATGATAAAAATTTTTTAATAGAACATATTGACTTATATATAAAAGAATGCTATTATTATTTTATGATAATTCGTATATAAAAACTTAGTTTGTATATACAAATAAAAGTATGGAAGCTGAGTTGGAGGGCCACCAAATATAGCAGAAAATAAAATGTCAGGAGGAAAAGAATTATGATTATGAGGTTTTTAAAAAGAGTACCTGCTGGTATGATGATTGTTCCTTTGCTAATAGGAGCTTTTATGAATACTTTTTTCCCAGCAGCATTGAGAATAGGATCATTTACAACAGCAACATTTTCTAGTGCAGGGGCAGCAACAGCAATGGGGATACAATTATTCTGTCTTGGAACTACTTTACAGTTGAGAGATATGCCTAAAGTGGTAAAACGTGGAGGAATTCTTCTTATTTCTAAATTTATAATTGGAGCAGCTATTGGTATAGCAGTTGGAAAAATGTTTGGTTTTGCAGGAGTATGCGGACTTACAACATTAGCTATCATTAGTGCAGTAACTAACAGTAATGGAAGTGTATATCTAGCTCTTATGAAAACTTATGGAGATACTACTGACTGTGCTGCTATGGCTCTTTTGGCTCTTAATGATGGACCATTATTTACACTTATAGCTCTTGGTGCTTCTGGACTTGCAAATGTTCCATTTATGGCACTTGTAGCAACAGTTATTCCTATTATAGTTGGAATGATAATTGGAAACCTAGACAAAGAAATGCAAACTTTCCTAGAACCAGCTGGAAATATTTTGATTCCATTTGTTGGACTTACTCTTGGAGCTGGAATCAACTTAAGTAATGTTGTAAAAGGTGGAGTTCCAGGAATAATTTTAGGACTTATAACAGTATTTGTAGGTGGATGCTTCATAGTTTTTTGTGATAAAATTATAGGAAGAAGACCTGGATATGCAGGTTGGGCAGTTGCAACAACAGCTGGAAATGCAGTTGCAGTACCAGCAGCAGTAGGACTTATAGACCCAGCTTGGGCTCCATATGTAGGAGAAGCAACTACTCAAGTAGCAGCATCAGTAGTAGTTACAGCTATCTTAGTTCCATTGATGACTAACTGGTGGGCAAAGAAATATGGATGTCCGCAATCAGAAGCTTTAGAAGCTGCAAAATTAGAAACAGCAAAATAAAAACTTTTAAAATATAGAATACTAAAATCTTTAAGGAGGAATGTTATGATCAATGCTTTAATAATTGATGTGAAAGACAGTGTGGGAGTAGCTATTGAACAAATTGCTAAAGGAACAGAAATAAGCTATAAAGCAGGAGATAAAGTTTTAACACTTACAGCTCTTGGAGATATTCAGATATATCATAAATTTGCAACTAGAGATATAGCTAAAGGAGAGCCAGTAGTGAAATATGGAGAGCATATAGGAATTGCATCTGAAGATATAAAAGCTGGTGCACATGTACATACTCATAATGTAGAAAGTCACAGAGAGAACTTATAGAATAGGGAGGAAATGTAATATGAATTTTTTAGGATATAGAAGACCAGATGGAAGAGTTGGAGTAAGAAACAAGATATTTATTTTACCAGCAAGTGTTTGTGCATCAGATACTACAAGAATAATAGCTTCTCAAATAGAAGGGGCAGTTACATTCAACAACCAAAATGGATGTTCACAAGTAGCAGGAGACCAACAGCTTACAATGGATGTTATGGCTGGAATGGCAGCTAACCCAAATGTATATGGAATAATAGTTGTTTCTCTTGGATGTGAAAACTGCCAAATGGATTTAGTTGTAGATGCAATAAGAGAAAGAACAAATAAACCAATGGAAACATTCATCATTCAGGAAAATGGTGGAACTATAACAACAATAGAAAGAGCTGTTCGTGCTGGAAGAAAAATGGCACAGGAAGCTTCAAGACTTCAAAGAGAAGAATTTCCAATATCTGAATTGATAGTTGGAACTGAATGTGGAGGATCAGATCCTACAAGTGGTCTTGCATCAAATGTACTTATAGGAGAACTAAGTGACCGTTTAGTAGCACTTGGAGCTACTTCTATTCTTTCTGAAACTACAGAATTTATAGGAGCAGAACATATTCTTGCAGCTCGTGCTAAAACTCCAGAGATAAAAGAAAGAATATATGAAATTGTACATAGATATGAAAAAGCTCTTCAATTAGTTGGAGAAGAAGTAAGGGATGGAAATCCATCACCAGGAAATATAGCAGGAGGAATCACTACTCTTGAAGAAAAATCTCTTGGATGTATCCATAAAGGAGGACATACAGAAGTTACAGCTGTATATGACTATGGAAAACAGGTAGAGGAAAAAGGTCTTGTAGTAATGGATACTCCAGGAAATGACCCTTCATCAGTAGCAGGAATGGTAGCTGGAGGAGCTCAAGTTATAGTATTCTCTACAGGTAGAGGAACTCCTACAGGAAACCCTATTTCTCCAGTAATTAAAATCACTGGAAATAAAATAACATTTGCAAATATGTCAGATAATATTGATATAGATGCAAGCCCAGTTATATATGGACCACAAACATTAAAAGAACTTGGAGAAGAATTCTTACAAGAATTAGTAGAAGTAGCTAATGGAAAACAAACTAAAGCAGAAACTTTAGGATATACAGAAATGGCTATTGCAAGATTATGTAATTATGTATAGAATATAGATATAAAGATTGTTACAGTGAGCGGAGAAAAAATATTTCTCTGCTTACTGACTTTATATAAGCCTAAAATTCAGAAGGTGGAAAATGAAATTTGTAAGATTTAAAAATGAAAACAACGAGAATTTGGGTATTTTCAATAATGATGAATCAAAAATCATTGAGATATCTTCTGTATTAAATGGCAGAAAATTTTCTTCAATGATTGATCTTATAGAAAATATCACTGAAGAAGAAATAGAACTGCTTCAGAAAACTTTTGGGGGAAAGATTTCTGAGTTTGTTCAGTATGATGTTTCAAGAGTAAAAATATGTTCACCAATTAAAAGACCTATTCACGATATTATATGTGTGGGAGTGAATTATAAAGATCATTTAGAAGAAACAAAGGAAAGTTTTAAGGATGATTTTACTGAACCAGCAAAAACTGTATATTTTTCAAAAAGAGCTTCTGAAATAATAGGAGCAGAAGATGCAGTAAAAAGCAGAATGGACTTGGATACACATTTAGATTATGAAGTAGAATTGGCAGTTATTATGGGAAAAAGGGGAACAGATATAGCCAGAGAAGATGTTGAAAAATATATTTTTGGATATTCAATATTCAATGATATATCTGCTAGAGTGTTGCAACAATCTCATCTTCAATGGTATAGGGGTAAAAGTCTGGACACTTATTCATCTATGGGACCAAGTATACTGCATAAAACAGCTCTTCCATTTCCAATAGAAGTAGATGTAAAAAGTTATGTTAATAATGAATTAAGACAATCTTCAAATACAAAATTATTTTTAGCTGATATTCCTCAAATAATATCTGAAATATCAGCAGGAATAACTCTTGAACCTGGAGATATAATAATAACTGGAACACCATCTGGAGTAGGAATGGGAATGAAACCTCAAGGGTTTATGAAAAAGGGAGATATAGTAACTTGTGAAATTCCAGAGATAGGAAAACTTATCAATACTATAGAATAAAACTATTTTAAATATATAAAAGGAGACTAATTATGAAAAAAGCAAATTTTCTGACTCCAGTAGTGACTGCATTTGATGCAAACGGAAATCTGGATGTTCAGGCTAATAAAAATGTATGGGATCATCTTATTAAAGGTGGAGTAGATGGACTTGTAATTATGGGAAGTACAGGAGAATTTTTCTCTATGACTACTGAACAGAAAAAAGAACTTATTAAATTAGTGGTAGAGCATGTAAATAAAAGAACAAAGGTATATATTGGAACTAGTTGTATGACAGTTGAAGATACAGTTGAACTTTCAAATTTTGCAATAGAAGCTGGAGCAGATGCAGTAATGATTATCAGTCCATACTATTTTGCTCTTTCTGATGAAAGTGTAGAATTTTTCTATGACAAAGTAGCAGAAGCTGTAAAAGGATATATATATTTATATAACTTCCCTGATAGAACAGGACATGACTTAACTCCAGAAATTACATTAAATCTTCTTAGAAAACATAAAAATATAGTTGGATTTAAAGATACTGTAAGTGAAATGGGACATACTAGAAAACTTATGACTACAGTATTGAAAGAATTCCCAGATTTTATTGTATTATCAGGATTTGATGAAAACTTTGTTCACAATATTCTATGTGGAGGAAGTGGATGTATTGGAGGGCTTTCAAACTTATGTCCAGAACTTTTTGCTGATTGGGTAAAAGCAATAAATGCAAAAAATATGGATGAAGTTGCTAGAATTCAAAAGATAGTAGATAAATTAATGGATCTTTATCCAATAGGAACTCCATTTATTCCTATTATGAAAAAAGCTATGATACTTCATGGAGTGGAAATGAAAGATTATTGTACAAAACCTTTCTTACCAGCAACTGAAGAACAAACTGAACAAATAAAAGCAGTGATGAAAGAAGCAGGACTTCTATAAAAATAAGGGTGGCTATGCCACTCTTATTTTTACATAAAATTGCCAATTTTATCTTTTGATAATATAATAAAAGAAAAAAGAGGAGAATTTTATGAAAAAAAGGACTGTTTATAATAAACTTGTCAGAGATAATATTCTTGAAATTATTGCTGATAATCATCAAGAATATACATACCATATAGCAACAGATGATGAATATAAGATGAAATTATTAGAGAAATTAAAAGAAGAAGTTCAAGAATTTATAGAAGCAAAAAATATGGAAGAGATGAGTGATATTTTTGAAGTTATTGAACATATTATAATCGCTTTTAATTTGAATAAAAAAGATATTTTAGAAATTAAGAATAAAAAAGCTGAAACAAGAGGGAAATTTAATAAGAAAATTATTCTTGAATCTGTTTATGAAAAAAGTAATAAATAAATTTGAAGATAAAAAATAAGGAGCACCAGCTCCCTATTTTATATTTTCTTTTCTAAATAAATCATATCTATACACTGTACTCCATCATCATAGATTGGAATATCATAGTTATCAATAAAGAAATTTTTTATTTTATGAGATATTTTAAATCCACATTTTTCATAAAATTCTATTCCATTATCAGCAGTTCCTACTAATATAGAAGTGTATTTTCCTTTATAATATTCACAGATAAGAGCAATGAGGTTTTTTCCATAACCTTTTCTATGCATAGTTTTACAAACTGCTAGATTTTTTATTTCACATTTGTGTTTATCTATTTCAATGGCAGCACATTGACCTAAAACTTTTTCATTTTCAGTAAGATAAAATACTTCACAATCATTGATATATTTATCTATAGCTTTTTCTTCTGGATCAGCTAACAACAGTAGATCAATATATTTTTTCTTATTATCTGTTAGTTTTTTTAATTGCACCATTATATATCACCTGAATATAGATTATTATTGATAGTATACATATCAAACCAGACTTTTTCTTTTGAAATCAGTCATAGTGTGACCAAGTTTTTCTATCATTTCTTCAACACTATTTTTTTTATCAACAATAGCTTTAAGTTCTGTATCAGTCATACCTACAAGTTGTACAAATTGTAATAATCCATTAGGAGTATTTATCTCTCCAACTTCATCTGGAACAGTTACAAAACCTGTAATATTAGATATTGATTTAGAATCCATACCAGTTTTCTGCCCAGTATAGATATATTCAAAAGGCTGGAATATATCTCCATTTTCGAAAGTTATTCTTCCAAGAGTTTGTAAGATTCCACATATACAATTTAATTCTTCTTCTATATTTTTTAGAGAAGCTTTTTTTAATTTTAATGTAAGTTCAAAGCCATATCCACTGTAATCAAAGTCTTCAGATTCTTTATCATACAGTTCGGAAAGGCCATAAGTGACAAAATGGTAGTAATCTCCTCCATCATAGACACTTATGCCATCTAAAGGATCTTCCCCTCCTAGACGCCAAGATATCATAGGGGCATAATGAAGGGGATCAGTCTGCTCAGGATAAAGTTTTTCAAAAGCTCTAGTAATTGCATCCCATCCAGAAGTCTCTATATATTCTTTTTTCATTTTCTTCCCTCCTGTAAAAATATATATTAAATAGTTTTTTCAATATTTTGATTATTCTATCAAAGTATACCATGTATACTGTATTTGAGCAAAATATTTATTACCAGTTTATTACTAAAGGTAAATCAGGTCTAAAATCTTTTTCTTTTTTGTATGCTTCTTTGTCAAAAGTAAGTTTCAGATAATTTTCATTGTCTTTTATTAAAAGAAGATTATCCATATTATTTATTATTTTGGCTGCTTCAGAAAACTCATTTTTCTGGTTAATATGTACTTCTATATTCGTTACTTCTTTCAATGGAAGTTTATGTTTCATATTTTCTTTCTTTTCTAGAGGATATTTATCCTGTCTTTCAACGAAAGAAAGATAAAAAAACATAGGTTCACTGAGGGGAGTATTATCAGCAACCTGTATTTTTAAAAAATCAGGAAGGTATAAAGGATGGTAATCCCATACAGGAAAAGTAATTTTTATATTTTTTTCTTTTATAGGTCTGAGTCCAATTCCAAAAGGGGATATATTTGGATCAAATTTACTGCACCTTTCAAAAAGTCTCATAGGTTTAGTAAGGACACTCTTTACTTCATCTAAGTTTTCTATCCATAATAATTCGAGCATAAAATTATGAAAGAAAAATCTTCTATTAGCAGTTCCCTGCCCAGGATGAGTATTTGAAGTTCCTTCTGTCAAACCAAATTCTTTTAATAATTCACCAGCAGGTGCTTTATAATCGGTACAAATATAGATGTGGTCAACTTCCATTTCTACTACCTCCTTTTATTTTACTTCAGCACTTAAATCAGTTATCATTTTGCTGTTGAGAGCTTCTCTTGTAAAATCCTCTATAAATGGTCCAACTATATATGAATGTTCTCCTAAGGTAACAGTTCCACTAAAGAGAATTTTATCCTTCCAATGGGTACTTCCCTCTATAAAAAATCTATATGTTCCATCTGAAACAGGATTTTCGTTTTGATCAGTACAATCCCAAAGATATGTAAGAAAACTACTTTTAGGAGTAGCTCCAGAAATAGAGTCTATCTTTTCTTTAGAGTAATTCTTTACATTTGAACGTTCTACCCAAGTTGAAAGAGCTTCTTTTCTCTTTGAATAGCCATCAATAGCAGTAAATCTTGTAACAAAAATATTTTTTATCAATTCTCCATTTTCATTTTCAATCCATATAGCAAATTGGTTTGAAGCAAGTTTAAATTGTTTTTCATATTTAAAGGAGATAAGAACTTTTTTTTTGTGAATATTTTCAGAAAAAATATTAGTAAAAATAAATAAAAAAGCTAATATAAAAAACAGTTTTAAATTCATTGAGTATCTCCTTTTTATGTAAGTATTCTTAGTTGTATATTAAAGTATATACTGTATAAAAATATTTTACAAACTATTTTTAAATAAAAAATGCCTCATAATTTATGAGACATTTTTCTTATTAAACTTAAATGAATTATTTGTTTTTTATCATAATATCAAGGATAACATCATCAGTTATTTTCATACCAACCTGTCCAAGAGTTCCTACATTTTTAATAGTGGCTTCAATATTTCTTCCAACAATTCCTTCACCAAATTCAAATTTTCTATTTTTGCTTGCAGCATAGTAACCATCAAAAGCAGCAGCTACCCCACTAGCTATTTTTGTAGCACAAGAACTCTTTGCTCCATCACATACTACTCCAGAAAGAGTTGCAAGAGTTGTTTCAATAGCTGAATCTATTTGAGCTGGAGAGAATCCAGAAAGGAAAGATATAGCCCCTGCTACTCCTCCACTTGCACACACAGCTCCACAGTAAGCAGATAATCTTCCTATATTGCTTTTAATATGTATAGTTGTCATATGAGAGAAGAAAAGGCCTCTGATCAATTGTTCATATGGGACATTTTTTAATTCACAGAATTTTATAACAGGAAGAGAACAAGTCATTCCCTGGTTTCCACTTCCACTTGTAGTCATAACAGGAAGAGAACAACCATTCATTCGAGCATCGCTTCCAGCACTAGCAAAACTTGCCATATTGTTTCTTAAATCATTTCCATAAACTCCTTCTTCCATACCTTCTTTCATTAATTTACCAATAGAAAGACCATAATAGTTAGAAAGACCCTCTTTAGCTATAGCAGTATTGTAATCTATAACTTGTTTAAAAATAGGTTCTATAAGGGAAAATTCTATATTTTTAGCTAAATTGTGGATGAGTTCTACACTAAGAAAAGTTCTATCAGTCATAACATCAGCTGATGTACAGTCATCACAAAGACACCCTTTAACCTCTTCTCCATTTTTAATGATTTTAGTTATATTAGTATGGTAATTTTGGATTTCAACAGAAGCTGTATCATTTCCATAAATACCTTCTAATCTAATATAAAGTTTTACATCACTGTCATTAAGGAAAACATTTATTCTATTGTCACCAAGAAATTTTTGAACTTCAGGAAGACGATCAGTATCAACATGAGAGATTACCATAAGTTCTCTTTCGCATTGCCCTAAAATAGCTCCCATGGCTACAGAAGCTTCTATTCCTACCATTCCATTTGAATTAGGTATTTTTACACTTTTAACATTTTTGATTATATTTCCAGAAAGGTAAGCATCTATTTTTTCAGGAACATTTCCTAATATACTTGTAAGTTTGCTTGCAGCATAAGCTATTGCTATTGGTTCAGTACATCCTTCAGCAGGGACTATTTCTTCTGCTAAGATACTCATTATTTTTTCAATTGTTTTTTCCATGATCTTTTTCCTCCCATGATAATTTTAAATTTAATTAAGAGAATATACTCTAAGTTTAAAATTTATACATATTTAATTTTGCTACCTATTTTAATTTAGGCAGACTTTTCTTACTATGTATAATAAGCAAAAATTATGCCAATAAAAAAAATTCTCAATCAGTAGTATAACTACTAAATGAGAATTTTATATTTTTTTCAAAATGAAAAAATTTTCAAAATGAAAATAATTTACATATATTTTTTTCAAAATGAAAAATAAAATATGGAAAATTTAATGAACTTAGAGATTTTAATTCAAGATTTTATATGATAAAATTGAAATTTAAAATAAAAAATCAAAAAATACCTTTAACTTTTTTTATACTATAAATTTTATCTATTAGTTTCAAATAAAATTGTTGTTAATCAGTATATATAGCACAAGAAAAAACCACTTGTTAAGTGAAAAAAATGGTGATATAAATTGATTAAAATTAAAGGTATTTAATTTGGGGGACTCATGAGAAAAGATAAAAGTAATATCATTTACAAAAAAATTAAAAGAGATATTTTAAAAGGTGAATTAAAAAGTGGAGATGTTATTCCTTCAGAAAGAGAATTGATGCAAATATTTAATATGAGTAGAACACCTATTCGAAAAGCTTTAGATGAGTTAGAAAGGGAAAATTTAATTATTAGGAGAATAGGGGATGGAACATATGTCAATATACCAATATTAGACCAAGTAGTAAATAAATTTTACAGCTTTACTGAAGAAATGAAGAAAAGAGGGAAAACACCTACAGGGAAAGTAGTTAATTTTGAAGAAAAAGAAGATGATATTTATGGAATTTATAGTGAGAAGACACAAGTTTATGAAATTGAAAGAATTAAATATGCAGATGAAGAACCTTTAATGTACAGTCAAACAATAATACCTAAAAAAATAGTTACAGATCTTACAAAAGAAATATTAGAAAAAAAACCACTTTATGAAATATTGAGGGAAAAATGTGATTTTAGATTTTTGAAAGCTGAGCAGAAAATAAAACCTTGCTTAGTAAATAGAATAGAGGCTGAATATTTAAATGTTGCAGAAGGAAGTCTGGGAATTCTTATAGAAAGAAAACTTTTTATGGGAAAAGATATAATTGAGTATTCCAAAGGAGTAGTAAGAGGAGATAGATTTGAATTTACAATAAAATATAATATGGAAGAGGAGGATCAATAAAATGGCAGAACCCAATATAGTATTGACAAGAATAGACAACAGATTAGTTCATGGACAGGTAGTAACAGCCTGGATTCAGTATGCAGGAGCAAATCTTATAATAGTTCCTCATGATGAAATAGCAGAAAATAAAACAAGACAAGGATTAATGAATCTTGCAGTTCCTACAGGAACACAGATTAGATATTTTTCTATTCAAAAAACATGTGATATTATACATAAAGCTGCACCAAGACAGTTAATAGCTCTGATAGTGGAAACTCCACAAGATGTTCTCAAATTAGTGAAAGGCGGAGTGCCAATAAAGGTATTGAATATAGGGAATATGCATATGGCAGCAGGGAAGAAGCAAATTACAAAAGCAATATGCGTAGATGAAGATGATATAAATACTTTTAAAGAACTTAGAAAACTAGGTGTTGTTATTGAAGCTCAGAGAGTACCAACTGAGCAAAAAGAAGATATATTTAAATACATAGACTAGGAGAAAAAATATGAAGGGAATTATAGTTACAGGACATGGGAATTTTGCTTCTGGAATAGAAAGCACAATGAAATTAATTATGGGAGAACAAGAAAAAACTGTATTTATAGATTTTAAAGAGGGAATGACAAATATAGAACTTTCTGAAAATATAGAAAAAATAGTTAAGGAAATTGGAGAAAAGGGAGTTTTAATTTTCACAGATATATTAGGAGGAACTCCATTTAATGAAGCTGCAATGATTTCAACAAAATATGATAATATTCATGTTTTTGCAGGATTAAATATGGCTATGTTGTTTGAAGCAATAGATTGTAGAGAAGATGAAATAGATACTGATAGAATATTAGAAGAAAGTAAAAATGGAATGGGAATTTTTAAGATAGTTGAAGAATTATCTGAGGAAAGTGATAGTGATGGAATTTAAGAAAAAGCCAAATATTCTTTTGATAATGACAGATCAACAGAGATTTGATACATTGAGATGTTATGGAAATGATGTTATAGAAACACCTTGTTTAGATTGGCTAGCTGAAGAAGGGACTGTATTCACAAAAGCCTATACCCCATCACCATCATGCGTTCCTGCAAGAGCCTCTCTTATTACAGGAAAAAAACCATGGAAAACAGGAGTTTTAGGTATGGGGGGAAATCAATTAGAGATGGGAGTAAATTTTGGAATTACTATTCCAAGTTATTTATCAGAATTAAACTATCTTACAGTAGGTATAGGGAAAATGCATTTTTATCCTCAAAGATCACTTAATGGTTTCCATCAAACTATTTTAGATGAATCAGGAAGAATAAAAGATCCAGATTTTACTTCAGATTATAAAGAATGGTTTGATAATAATAAACCAGCAGAAGTGGGAATAATCGATCATGGAATAGATTGGAATGGTTGGGGAGCAAGACCATATCATCTTCCAGAATATTTGCATGCTACTAACTGGACAGTAAATGAAGGGATAAAATTTTTGAAAAAGAAAGATCCTAGCAAACCATTTTTTTTAAAGCTTTCTTTTGCAAGACCACACTCTCCTTATGATCCACCTGAATTTTACTTTAATATGTATGCGGATAAAGAGTTGCCTAAACCAGCAATAGGAGAATGGGTAGAAGAATGTGAACAAAAAGTTACTGCTCTTGATGCATGGAATAGAAAATTAACTGATGAGGAGTTAAAAAGAGCAAAAGCAGGATATTATGGAAGTATTACTCATATAGATACCCAAATAGGAAGGTTTCTATTTGCATTAAAAAGAGAAAAGCTTTTAGATGATACTCTAATAATATTCACTTCAGATCATGGAGATATGTTGGGAGATCACAATTTATTAAGAAAGACATATGCTTTTGAAGGATCAGCTCATATTCCTATGCTAGTTGTACTCCCTAAAAATATGAGAAATTCTATAAAAAATAGAAAAGTAAATGTTCCAGTTCAGCTGCAAGATATTTTTCCAACAATATTAGATATTTTAGGAGAAAGTATTCCAGAAGATCTTGATGGAAAATCTATGTTCAGGTTGATTAAAGGAGAGGAAATAGAAAGAAAGTACATACATGGAGAACATTCAACTTGTTATTCTGAAAATCATGAGATGCAATATATTGTTTCAGAGGATTATAAATATATATGGTATCCAAGAAGAGAAAAGAATGTAGAACAATTATTTGATTTAAAAAATGACCCATATGAATTAAAAGATTTATCAAAGGACGATAGCAATAAATCAATAATAGAAAAAATGAGAGGATATATGGCAAATGAATTATCAGAAAGAGGGGAAGAAGTGGTTAAAGATGGAAAACTTATTTCTCAAAAAGGAAAACCATATATGACATCACCTTTTTATGAAAAGAGATTGGACAGCTATGGCTGGGATTGGACTAAATATGGTAATTTTAAAAAGGGAACTTTAGAAACAATAAAATAGATTAGAGGAGGAAAGATGAGTTTATTACAAATGATTCTGATTGCTGCATTAGCAGGATTGGGAGGAATAGATTTATTTAATATGAAGATACACTTCCATAGACCATTAGTAAGTGGAGCTATAGTAGGTTGGATATTAGGAGATCTTCAAACAGGGCTTATAGCAGGAGCTATGTTTGAACTTATATGGCTTGGAGCAGTTCCAGTAGGTGGAGCACAACCACCAAATGTGGTGGTAGGTGGAATAATAGGAACTACATTTGCTATAATCACTAAGGAAGAACCAGCAACAGCTATAGGTGTGGCAATGCCAGTAGCAATAGCAATGCAGGCTGCTATTACATTCTTACTGACAGCTTTTTCAGGATTTATGCATAAAGCAGATAAATTTGCTGAGGAAGGTAATGACAGAGGGATAGCTAATATAAACTATTTGTGCTTGTTCATCTTGTTTATGTTCTATTTTATTCTTACTTTTATACCAATATATTTTGGAGCAGAGGTTTCTCAAGTAATAGTAGATTCACTTCCAAAATGGATTTTAAAAGGTCTTGGAATAGCAGGAGGATTGATGCCAGCAGTCGGATTTGCTATGCTTTTAAAAACTATGTTTAGAAAAGATTTGCTGATATTCTTAATAACAGGCTTTGTATTTGTTACTTTCTTGAAACTTCCTATAATAGCTTTAGCAACATTGGGAATATGTTTTGTGATATATGATTATAGAATAACTAAAAATCAACATGCAGTTCCAATAACTGCAGCTGAAGAGGAGGATGATTTTGAAGATGGCATTTAATAATGGAACTGATATGACAGAAAGAAAATTAACTGATAAAGATCTTACTAGAATGGCATGGAGATCATTTTTTCTTCAGGCATCATTTAACTATGAAAGAATGCAAGGTGGAGGTTTCCTTTTTGGAATGCTGCCAGCATTAAAAAAAGTATGTACTACAAAAGAAAAGTTTAGTGCAGCTATGAAAAGACATTTGGAATTCTTTAATATAAATCCATATTTTGCATCATTTATGATGGGGCTTGTGTTAGCATTGGAAGAAAAAGAAGAAGATCCAAATCTTATAAGAAGTACAAAAATTGCTCTTATGGGACCTTTGGGAGGAATAGGAGATGTACTATTTCACTTTTCACTTCTTCCGATTGCAGCAAGTATAGGAGCTTCTCTATCAATGGAAGGAAATGTGTTAGGACCATTTGTCCTGTTAATTGTATTTAATGTCTGCCAGTTTCTTGTGAGATTTAATCTTGGAAAATATTCATATAAACTTGGTTTAGGAGCCATAGATAAATTAACAACAGGAACAAAAGATATAGAAAAGGCTATGTCCATTTTAGGGATTTTTGTTTCAGGAGGTTTAATTGCATCATATGTCAGACTTTCATTGCCATTTATATTTAAAATGGGAGAAAAGGCTTTAAATATTCAAACTGATGTTATAGATAAATTATGTCCAAATATACTTCCTTTAATGTATACTTTTCTAATGTTTTGGATGCTGAATAAGAAATATAAACCTATTACACTTATACTGACAACTATAGGAATAGGATTAATATTAGGGTTATTTTCATAAAAATTTAAAATAAAAATAGGGGTGTTACTATGAAAAAATTAGTTGTTTTGGGTGCAATATTATGTTCACTTTTTTTAAATGCTGAAGAAAAAAAAGCTACTACTTTTGAAGTTTTGATTCCTACAAAAGAAGGAACTGTAGACAGAGAACTAAAAGGAAAGGAACAGCTTGAATTAACGGTTGCTTCATATAATATAGCTGCTTCTCGTGTATCTTCACCAGAAGAAATAGGAAAAGCGATAAAAGCAATGAAAGCTGATTTTGTAGCTTTAGCAGAAGTAGATGTAAATACAGAACGTAGTGGGCATAAAGATCAATTGGCTATTATAGCAAAGGAATCTAAAATGTATCCAGTATTTGGAAAAGCTATAGATTTTGAAGGTGGGGAATTCGGACCAGCACTATTATCTAAATATCCAATAAAAAAATCACAAAACTTTTTACTGCCAGTTCCAGGAGATGGACGTCAACATGTGTTGGTAGTTGCTGAAGTAGAAATACCTAATTTTCCAGAACCAGTATTATTTATGGCTGTTCATTTAGATTATAAAGAAGATCCATCAGTAAGAATAAAACAGATTAGAGAAATTAACAATGTAACTATTGCTAGTATTAAAACAGATTTTCCAAGTATAGAATCAAGAATAAAAATACTTGCTGGAGATTTTAATGAAGTAGATGGAACACCAGTAATGAATGAATTATATCGTTATTGGGATAGTGTTTTAGATAAAGAGGCAGATAATCGTACTTGGCCAGCTATTAATCCAGCTATTGCTATTGATCATATTTTAACTTATAAAGGACAAAAATGGGCTGTAGAAGAGGTAATAATTCCAAATAAAAATAAAAATTGGAATGGAATAAATTGGGCAGCAGTAAGTGATCATGTACCAGTTGTTGCAAAAATTCGTTTGTTAGAACAATAGAAATATAGTAAAATTGGGTTGTTGTAAATTAAGTTATTTTAAATCTGCAACAACCCCTTTAAAAATTAACTTCAATATTAAATAGATTCAAATTCTGCTACTTCACTATCTTCTGTATAGAGAGGAATTCCTTCTTTTTCTTCTTTTGTTTTTAATAGACCGAATTGAATTGTTATTATTGCAGCTATTCCTAAAGCATATTGGTAGTAATTTGCACTGAGAACTGTAAATGGAGATAATCCTGTTAAAGTACAGCAAAGAAGCATCTGTCCACCATGAGGAATTATACCTTGAACAACACAGCTAAATATATCGAGAAGGCTTGCAACTCTTTTTGGAGCTATATTGTATATTTTAGCAATTGTTTTAGTCAAAGGGGCTGCAATTATTATTGCAATTGTATTATTGGCCAAAGAAGCATCAATTAAACCTACAATAGCAGAAATTCCATACTCACCACCTTTTCTTGATTTTATTCTTCTATGTAAAATATTTATAAGCCAGTCTATTCCTCCATATTCTTTTACTATTCCTGTCAGTCCTCTTATAAGCATTGCTATGATAACAAGGCTGAACATTCCACTCATTCCATTAGTAACAGCTTGAGCAAAAGTTACTATATTCAATGTTCCAATAAACACTCCTATAATTCCAGAAATAATAGTTCCTGATAAAAGGACAACTATAACATTTACCCCCATTATGGCAGTGAGCATAACAGCAAAGTAAGGAAATATTTTTATAAAACTATATTCAAAGTTTCCTTCTAAAGTTCCATTTACTCCAATTAGACTATAAAGCAACATTGCAACTAATGCAGCAGGTAATGCAATTAAAAAATTCATTTTAAATTTTTCATTCATTTTGCATCCTGCTCCCCTTGTAGCTGCTATTGTTGTATCTGATATAATAGAAAGATTATCTCCAAACATTGCCCCACCCATAACTGCAGCTATTGCCACAGCAGAGGAAATATCAGCTTTCTCTGCTATTCCTATTGCAATAGGTCCAATAGCAGCAATTGTTCCCATAGATGTTCCCATTGCAGTGGCTATTAAGGCAGATATAGCAAAAATTCCAGCAAATATAAATTGTAAAGGACAAAGGCTTAATCCAAGATTAACTGTTGCATCCACTCCGCCCATGGCTTTAGCAGTTCCTGCAAATGCTCCAGATAAAAGAAAGATTAAACTCATCAATGTTACTCCTGGATCTCCTGCATTTTTAGCAAAAATATCAACCTTATAGTCAAGTTTATCTTTTCCCATAATAAGAGCTGTTATAACTCCTACAACAAGTGCTGCTTCTCTTGGAATTTGTTTGAAAGGAGAATCTTTTCCTAAATAAGTGAATAAAATACCTGCTCCTAAATATATAAATAAAAATATAAAGAGAGGCAAAAATGCCAGTATACCATAGTCTTGCTTTACTTTTTTATTGTTTCCTTCATCCATATAACACTCTCCTTTATTAAATTAGGTAATGTTAGTATTTCTAAATTAAGTAATTATAAATTTGCAAAACTTTGTTCAAAATCTTCTATTAAATCTTCGACATCTTCTACTCCTACTGAGATACGAATAAGTCCATCAGTAATACCAGATTTTTCTCTTATTTCTTTAGGTACATTTGAATGAGTCATACTTGCAGGATGCTGAATTAAAGTATCTGGATCTCCTAAACTTACAGCAATTGTTGCTATTTTTAATCCATTTACAAGTTTTTTACCTGCTTCAAAACTGTTCATACCATTTATATTTTCTTTAAGTTCAAATGAAAAAATACCAGTATACATTCCATTCATTTGTTCTTTTGCTAATTTATGGAATGGATTAGATTCAAGTCCAGGATAATATACTTCTTTTACAGCAGAAACTGTTTTAAGATATTTAGCTAAATCCATTGCATTTTGGCAGTGTTTTTCAACTCTCATTACTAAAGTTTTTAATCCTCTTAAAACAAGATAAGAATTAAAAGGACTAGGTGGATTTCCACATATTTTTGTAACTCCATTTCCTCTTATAAGAGCAATATCTTCTTTAGTTCCAACGACAACACCTCCTAAAACATCACCATGTCCATTTAAATACTTTGTAACACTGTGAAGTACCAAGTCAGCTCCTAGTTTAAGAGCAAATTGAATTGGTGGAGGAGCAAATGTACTATCAACTACAACACGTGCTTCTTTTTCATGGGCTATTTTTGAAATAGATTTTATGTCTGTAACTGTCATTAGTGGATTAGTTGGAGTTTCAAAATATACTAATTTTGTTTTTGGTGTAAAGGCTTTTTTTACTGCTTCTAAATCAGAGGTATCAACAAATGTAACATCTATGCCAAATTGAGCAAGATTTGTTCTCATGACAACAGAAGTACCACCATAGAGGGTATCACCACATACAACATGATCTCCAGCTTTTAAAAAAGCTATCATAACTGCTCCCACTGCTCCCATTCCTGAAGCTGTTGCAACACAATCTTCTCCACCTTCTATTGCTGCCATTTTTACTTCAAGAGCTCTTGTTGTTGGGTTTCCTCCTCTTGTGTATGTGAATCCTGGAATAGTTTTACTAAACTTTGCAGCTCCTTCTTCTACAGTTTCAAAGCAGAAAGTAGAAGTTTGATATATTGGTGTAGAGAGAGCACCTGTTTCAGGATCAAAGCTTTGCCCAGCATGAACCACTTTAGTGGAAAATCTAACTTTATTCAAGTCTATTTTACTCATATACTTAGCCTCCTTTAAAAAATAATTACACTTTAAGTTTTATTTTTGCCCACTAAGATTTTTCTTAACTTCTGTTTCAGCAATACTTATAGAACTTTCAAAAGCCTCTTTTTTTAACTCTTCAAAATGTTTAAGATTATTGTTCATTTCAGATTCCCATTCTTTTGCAAATTCTCCATCAACAATTTTATTATATTGTTCTTCTAAAAATGCTCTGATATATGTAGGATCTGTTTGCTTGAATCTAGAAATTTGCCCATATTGACTTGTTCTTGAATGCAGTGGAAGCTGTTTAAATAATCCCATATCTGCCATTTTTTCCATCATAATCATAGGCTCTTTTGAAAGATATAATTCTGTTAATGCAGCTTCTGGGGAATGTCCTTTTTCTACATAAAGTTTAAATGCTTGATCTATTACAGTCATGATAAGAGGCCATACTCCCTGTTCTGACATAAGATCAAGATAAGTTTCATCATTAAAAGTAACTTCAATAGCCCCAGCTTTGGTAGAACCTAAGGCTTTTGCTAAACCAATAGCAATATCTTTTGCATTTCCTGTTGCATCTTGATTAACAACAACAAATGTAGGGAAACCAATACCAGCCTGATAAGTTTCTCTAACTCCTTTTCCTATCATACGAGGAGCAACCATTATAACATTAAGATTACTAGCAGGTTTTATATAGCCATATGTTATATTATATCCTGATGAAAAATTAAGAGTTGTTCCCTCTTTTAAGTTAGGAGCAATTTCTTCATTGTAAATTTTAGGAGCAACCTCATCTGGTAAAAGAATAAATAAAATATCTGCTTTAGAAGATGCTTCAGAGATAGAATAAGTTTTAAATCCATCATTGTTTGCTGCTTCCCATGAATCGTCTTTTATACTTCCAACGATTATATTTTTTATACCAGAATCTCTCATATTAAGCGCCTGAGATCTTCCTTGATTACCATATCCTATAATAGCAACAACCATATCCTTTACTACATCAATATTTCCATCATTGTCATAATAAATTTTTCCCATATTTACCTCCTGTAATAAAATAATTTCAATAAGACATAAGACATCTGATATCTGATTTATTTATATCATATAAATATAAAAAATGCAAATTTATTTTGCTTTTTGTTTCAAAATAAATCTGCATTTTCTAAAATAAAATATTTTTGTAGATCTTAAAGTAACTCTATCCATGTATCTACACTATTTTCTATACATTTTCTTATGTCTTCCATATTTTTATTTTTAACAGCTTTTAAAATTAATCTATGATCATTTAATGCATGAACGGCATTTTTTTCAAGAGCTTTTTCTATTCCTTCTTTAAATAAAGAAAAAATGGCTTCTCCTAAATTTATAATAAAACTGTTATGTGTTGCCCTTAAAATTAATCTATGAAATTGAATATCATCATCTGAAGAAGTTTCTTTGTTTAATACTTTTACTTCAAATTCGCTTAAATTTTTTTCTAACTCTTCTATTTCTATAGCTGTAATAGTTAGAGCAGCCATTTCAGTATAAGCGATTTCAATCATTTTCCTAAAATTTGCAAGTTCTTTTTTAGTTCCAGTTTGCATAAGAAGTTGATAAAATAATACATTTACAAATCCTTTGCTGCTAGATTCAGATAATATTGTTCCACATCCTCTTTTTATTTCAACAACTCCAACAGCTTCAAGCATTTTTATGGCTTCTCTGACACTTGATTTACTTACATTAAGGGATTCTATTAATTCATTTTCAGTTGGAATTGTATCTCCTGGCTTAAGTTTATTTGTGATTATAACTTGTCTTAATTCTTCAATAACTTGCATTGGAAGGAGTTTGGCTTTTTCTTTTTTTGCAATTATTCCTTTCATTTTTCCTCCATATTTATTAATTATTTTAGATATAAAAAATCCCATTTAGTTTAGACATTACAACACTATTATATATGTGTTTTTTTTATATGTCTACCTAAAAGGGATTATATTTAGAATATAACAATTTTAGCTACCTTGTTATTGTTATATTTGAAAATAAGATATTTACAAATATTAAAAATTACTATTTATACTATCTTAGTTGTCCAGTCTTCTACATTCCATACATCAGTGACTACATCCATATAAAAATCAGGTTCATGACTTACTAAAAGTACAGTTCCTTTAAATTCTTTTATAGCTTTTTTCAATTCCTCTTTAGCATCTATATCCAGATGATTAGTAGGTTCATCCATTACCAATAGATTTATATCTCTAAGCATTAGCTTGCATATACGTACCTTTGCATTTTCTCCTCCAGAAAGTACCTGCATTTGGCTTGTAATGTGATCAGTAGTCAATCCGCATCTGGCAAGAGCTGCCCTTACTTCTCTATTTGTCATGCTTGGGTATTCGTTCCATATTTCATCTAAAGCAGTAACATTAGTAGATTTTTCCTCCTGTTCAAAGTATCCTATTTCAAGGAATTGCCCATGTTCAACTTCACCAGATACTGGTTTTATAATACCAAGAAGTGTTTTTAACAGAGTAGATTTTCCCAGTCCATTGACTCCTTTTATGGCTATTTTTTGATTACGTTCTACTGTGAAATTTAGAGGTTTTGTCAAAGGTTCATCATAACCTATTACAAGATTTACAGCAGTGATAACTTCACGACTAGGAGTACGAGCAGATAAAAATTCAAATGAAGGCTTTATTTTTTCTTTAGCTATTTCAATTATATCCATTTTATCTAATTTTTTCTGACGATCTTTTGCCAGATTTGTAGTAGCTACTCTAGCTTTATTTCTTGCAATAAAATCTTTAAGATGAGCTATTTCTTTCTGCTGTTTTTTAAATGCCTGTTCTATCTGTCTTTTTTTCAATTCATACATTTCTCTGAATTGATAATAATCTCCAGAATAACGAGTAAGTACAGCATTTTCAACATGATATATTACATTTACAACATCATTTAAAAATGGAATATCATGAGAAACAAGAATAAAAGCATTTTCATAGTTTTGGAGAAAATTTTTCAACCAGATAATATGATTTTCATCAAGGAAATTGGTAGGTTCATCCAATATCAATATCATTGGATTTTCCAATAAAACTTTTGCAAGAAGTATTTTTGCCCTCTGTCCACCAGATAACTCAGAAACATCACGATCAAGGCCAATGTCAACAAGTCCAAGACCGCTTGCATATTCTTCTATTTTAGAGTCCAATGAATAAAAATCACCACTTTCCAATATACTTTGAATTTCTCCAGCATCTTCTATAAGAACTTCCATTTCTTCTGGGGTACAGTCAGTCATTTTATCATAAGCAGCTATCATTTCTTTTTCTAGTTCATACATATGAGAAAAAGCTGAACGAAGAATATCACGAATAGTTTTACCTTTTTCAAGGGTACTGTATTGATCAAGATATCCAGTTGTAATATGGTTGCACCAAGTTATTTTTCCCTCATCAGGAAGAAGTTTTCCAGTGATTATATTTAAAAAAGTAGTTTTTCCCTCTCCATTGGCTCCTACCAGTCCAATATGCTCTCCTTTTAGAAGACGAAAAGAGGCATCTTCAAGGATTTTTCTTGATCCAAATCCATGGCTGACATTGCTTACATCTAAGATACTCATAAAAATTAAATTCTCCTTTATATATAAATTTTTTTATTTTTTATTTCAATATTATTAGTATATCAGAAAAAATATGTTTGACATAGAGAAAATATTGAAAATCTCAAAAGTATTAAGAAAAATATATGAAAAAATAGTATAATAAATTATAGAAGAATTTGGCTGAGATAGTTATTTGAGATATTGGAAGCAGAAGAGGAGAAGTATGGAAAGGATAAAATTACTTTGGATTATGCTTTTAGAATATAAAAAGGGATGGGGATTTAGAAGCCACTCTCATAGTTATTACCAGATATTTTTTATTATTTCTGGAAATGAAAAAGAGTATATAAGTGTAGGAAATAAAAAAATAAAGCTGAGAGATAATGAACTTGTTTTTATTAATAGAAATATATTACATGAAATAAATATGATAAAAGGAAAAAGTATAAATTTTATAGATATAAAATTTGATACTGAGAATGAAGAAATAATAAGTATGTTAAATGAGCTTCCTGAAAATATAAATATAAAAAATGATAAAATAGTAGATTTATTTCATGACATAAAATTATATTGGAAAGATGAATCTGAGTATACAGATAAAATTGTTTCTTTAGAAATGGAATTAGTCCTTAGTTTTATACTAAGAGAGCTAAAACCTAAAAATGAAAAAGAAAAAAAAGGAGAAAAACTAAAAAAATTAAAAAGGCATATTAAATTAAAGAAAGAAAATTCAGATGAAGTAACCTTAAAAGTAATAGATTATATTGAAAAGAATTATAAAATGGGAATATCATTAAATGAATTAGAAAAGGCTTTGAATTATAGTAAAGAATACCTATGTAGATGCTTTAAAAAGAATATTGATTGGACCATAATACAGTATTTAAATTATATAAAAATAGTGGAAGCAATGAAATTATTAAAGAATATGGAAAACTCTATTGAATTGGTAAGTGAAACTTTAAACTTTTCCAGTTCTCAATATTTTTCAAAAGTGTTTAAACAGGTAGTTGGAATAACTCCTAAAGATTTTAAAAAAAGTGAACTTCAAGAAATGATATTGGACACTTTAGAGCATGGGAAATTTGATTATAGATATCAAAAAGGAAATAAAAAAAGATAAAGTAAAAAATCTCTTAATCATTACAAATATATTAATAATGGTTAAGAGATTTTTTAAAAGTCAATATTTTATACAAATTAGTTAATTTTGAGGATTGTTCATCTAAAGTGAAAGTGATAATATTTAAATATAATAAATGTATTTAAAAAGAAGGAATTGTTTAATTATTATATGAAATATTTCAAAATAGAGGTGAATGATATGCTGGAAATGGATGAAGAATTTTTGAATTTAGCAAAAAGAAAGTTGAAAAATGGAGAAAAGGTTTCAGCTGGATGGTTACAAACTGGAAGTAATATTACTGCAGAAATAATGGCAAAATCAGGATTTGATGTACTGTCAATAGATATGGAACATGGTCCAGGAGATATAATGACATTAATACAACAATTGCAGGCTGTATCAAAATATGGGGTAACTCCTATTGTAAGAACTCCTTGGAATGATTTTGTTCAAATTAAAAAAATATTGGATGCAGGAGTACATGGGGTAATTGTTCCATATATTGGGAGTAAGGAGGATGCAGAAAATGCTGTTAAAGCATGTAAATATCCAACTGAAGGAGTGAGAGGAATTGCTCCAAGTCCACGAGCTGGAAATTTTGGAATGAATAGTATGAATTATTTAAAAAAAGCAAATGAGGAAATATTGATATTTATCCAGATTGAAAGTGCTGAAGGAGTAAAAAATATAGAAGAAATAGTAAAAGTTGAAGGTGTAGATGGAATATTTGTAGGACCGATGGATCTGGCAACGTCAATGGGATATTTTTGTAATCCACAAGCAGATGAAGTGAAGGCAGCAGTGAAAAGGATAGAAGATGTTGTTGCTAAAACAAATAAATTTATAGGAACTGTTGCAGGGGATTTTGAAGGAGCAAAAAAATTGTATGACAAAGGATATGATATGGTAGTAATGATGTCAGATAGTACTTCCCTTGGAAAATTAGCTTTGGAAAATGTAAATAAATTTAAGGAAAGCTACAGAAAATAAAAAAGGAGTTAGGTGAGAAAAATGACAAGTCTTAAGAAAAAGTTAGGATTATTAATGGCAGGGACTTTGGCAGTTATTGGATTAATAGGAAATACAGAAAAAATAGAAGCAGCAACAGATTTTCCTAAAAAGCCTATTCAAATTATAGTTCCTTTAAAAGCTGGAGGAGATACAGATTATAATACTAGAGTTTTAGCAAAATATTTGCAAAAATATTTGGAAAAACCTGTAGTTGTTACAAATGTAGATGGTGGAGCTACAATGATAGGAATGCAACAAGTACTTAGTTCAAAACCAGATGGATATACAATGGTTATTAATGGGTTAGACTTATATATTCCAAGTTTAATGGGAACAACAGATATAACACTTGATTCATTTAAAACAGTTGGAATTCCTTTATTTGATAATTGTACTGTATTAGTTACTAATTCTGCTTCAGGATATAAAAATATAAAAGATTTAGTTGAAAAAACAAAACTAAATCCTAATAAAATAGAATATGGAATGAAAATAGGAGCTGCTAATCAAATATATGGAATAGCAATGAATAAAGAGTGGGATGCTAAATTTAAACCTATGGATATAGGTAATAACGCAGCTAAATTAACTGCATTATTAGGAAGGCAGACAGATTCAGCAGTATTGACATATGGATTAGCGAAAGATTATTTTGAAAAAGGTAAATTTCAAGCATTGGTTTTGTTAGGTTCAGAGAAGAATCCATTATTACCAAATGTTCCACTAGCTTCAGAATATGGGCTTAAAAATATTGATTGCAGTAAATTTTTCTGGTTAGGGGTTCATCCAGATACTCCAGATGAAATTGTAGATATCTTAGCAAATGCTTTAGAAAAAGTGACTAAGGACCCAGAATATATAAAGACTATGGAAGAGAATTTTTTAACAGTAAAATTTATTGGAAAGAAAGATGCACAGAATTTTGCTAATAAATTTTATAAAGAGAATATAGAAAAATATAAAGATGAATTTTTACAAAAATAAGTTATAAATAATATTGCTAAGAGAAAATTCTCTTAGCAATATTTATAAAGGAGACATACATGGAAAAAAAGATGAATTACAAAGACTTAGGAGCAGGAATATTTTTTCTACTGTTTTCTATAATAATATATACTCAATCTTTAAAGATAAATGTAACAGTTGGGGATATAATGGGACCAAGATTTTTTCCACAACTTGTTTCTATTATTATGGGAATTTTATCTTTTATATTAATAGTAGTTTCATTTAAAAGCAAAGAAAAATCAGGAAAAATTTTTGAAAATAAATTATCAATGATTATGACTTTGATTATATTACTTATATATGCAATATTGTTAGAAATAGTAGGATTTGTAATTTTGACTATTTTCTATTTATTTATACAAATATTATTGCTCTTACCAAAGGAATATTTAAACAATAAAAAATATATAGTAATAACAGGATTTGTATCAATTATTACACCAATATTTTTATATCTTTTATTTTATAATGTATTTTCAATATTTTTGCCAGCAGGAATATTAGGATAAGGAGGTAGAATGGAATTATTAAATGGCTTTATTGATATATTTAGTTTTACAACTTTATTCTTGATAGGAGGAGGAGTTTTTGTAGGAATAATTTTTGGTGCTATTCCAGGGTTATCAGCTTTTACAGCTTTGGCATTATTTTTACCAATAACATTTGGAATGCAGCCTATAAATGGAATTTCATTTTTAATAGCTATATATGTAGGAGGACTTTCAGGAGGATTGATTTCAGCTATTCTTCTTGGAATTCCAGGGACACCATCTTCTATTGCTACTTGTTTTGATGGTTATCCTATGACCAAACGTGGAGAAGGAGGAAAAGCACTAGGAATTGCAATCTTATTCAGTTTTTTAGGTGGAATATTTGGAGCAATAATTCTTACATTTCTTGGACCTGTAATAGCAGGATTTGCATTGAAATTTGGACCATATGAATATTTTGCTGTTATTCTTTTTGCATTGACAACAGTTTCAGGATTATCTTCTGGTAATATTGTAAAAGGATTAATTTCGTGTCTATTTGGAATTTCTTTATCTTTTGTTGGAATAGATACTTTGAGTTCATATACAAGATATACTTTTGGAATAGATAACCTTGCAGCAGGATTTAATCTAATTCCTCTATTAATAGGAGTGTTTGCAGTTTCTCAAATAATTGAAGAATCAACTGTAAAATCTAAAGGGCTAGAACAACCAATAGTTACTCCAACAAAAGGATTTGGGATTTCATTTAAAGAAGTTTTAGGTCAGATGAAAAATTTTATTCCAGCTTCTATAATTGGTCTTGTAATAGGAATACTTCCAGGAATAGGAGGCAATGCTTCAAATTTAATGGCATATACATATTGTAAAAAAAGATCAAAAACTCCTGAAAAATTTGGAACAGGGTTTATAGATGGACTCATAGCTTCTGAAACCGCAAATAATGCAACAATAGGTGGAGCTTTAATAATACTTTTGACTCTTGGAATTCCTGGTGATAATGCAACTTCTATGATTTTAGCAGGATTTCAGATTCATGGATTGACACCAGGACCATTGCTTTTTGAAACAAATGGGGAACTTTTATATGCCTTATTTGCAGCTTTTATTTTTGCAAATGTATGTATGCTAATACTGGAAAAATTAGGACTTCCAGTATTTACCAAAATATTGAAAGTACCTACAGCTTTTCTTTTGCCAATAGTAATAGCATTTTGCTATGTAGGAGCATTTTCAGCTAATAACAGAGTATTTGACATAACAGTTATGGTAGCATTTGGAATAGTAGGTTTTATAATGAAATATTTTAAATTCCCATTAGCCCCATTGGTAGTAGGATTTATTCTTTCACCATTATTAGAAGAGAATATACGTCGATCTCTTATGAGAACAGAAGGATCTTTTATGCCAATTATGAAATCTCCGATAGCAGCATTATTTTTATTAGCAGCGTTGATGATGGTTGTACTGTCAATAAAAAGTGAATTGAAAGCTAAAGAATAGCAAGGAGTGGGAACATGAAAGAAATATTAAATTTTGAATATACTAAAGATCAAAAAAATGAAATTGAGGAATTATTAAAAATAGAGTTGAAAAAATTAGATAAAAAAATAATAGTTTTAGATGATGATCCTACTGGGACTCAAACAGTAAATGATATCATGGTTTATTGTGACTGGGAGAAAGAAACAATAAGTGAAGCTATAAATGAAAATAATAGGTTATTTTTTATTTTAACTAATTCCAGAAGTTTTTCTGAAGAAAAAACAATAACAGTTCATAAAGAGATAATAGACTCCATTATAGAAATGAGTGAAGAAAAGAATTTTTTTATATATAGTCGAGGAGATTCTACTTTAAGAGGGCACTATCCCATAGAGACAGAAACATTAAAAGCTGAATATGAAGATAAGCTTAATAGAAAAATAGATGGAGAAATAATATGTCCGTTTTTTTTTGAAGGAAAAAGAGTAACAATAGATGGGGTTCATTATATACTAAATAATGAAGAGTTAATACCTGTAGGGGAAACTGAATTTGCAAAAGATAAAAGTTTTTTGTATAAAAATTCTGATTTAGCAAAATGGTGTGAGGAGAAATCAAAAGGAAAATTTCAAGAGAAAAAAGCTGTAAAGATAAAACTTGAAGACATTAGAGAGATGAAAATTGATGAAATAACTAAGAAACTTTTAAATGTTTCTACTTTTAATAAAGTAATTGTAGATTCTGTAAATTATTATGATTTAAAAATATTTGCAATATGTTTTTTGAGAGCAATATATTTTGGGAAAGAATATATTATTAGAGGAGCAGCTTCGTTGGTAAAAGTATTATCTGCTTGTAAAGAAAGAGAATTGCTTACTAGAGATGATATTTTGAATTTAAAGACTAGAAATGGTGGAGTAATAATAATAGGTTCGCATGTAACTAAGACAACAGAGCAATTGGAAGAATTAAAAAAAAGTTCAATAATACAGTTGGAGTTTAATCAACATTTGGTATTAGATAATAAAAAATTTGAAAAAGAAATAGAAAGAGTTACAAAAAAGGCAGAAGAAATAATTTCTCAAGGAAAAGATATTGTTATTTATACAAAAAGAAAAAGATTAGATATTCCAAATGGAACTGAGGATGAACAATTAAAAATAGCAACAAAAATATCTGATGGGTTGATAGATATAATAAAAAATATAGAAATAAGACCTGCTTTTATTATAGCTAAAGGAGGTATAACATCAAGTGATACTGCTACAAAAGGCTTAGGGATAAGAAAAGCAAAAGTATTGGGGCAATTAGCTCCTGGGATTCCAGTGTGGCTTTCAGGAAAAGAAAGTAAATATCCAGATCTACCATATATAGTTTTTCCAGGAAATGTTGGAGAAAAAGAAACATTATTAAGTATATATGAAGAAATAGCAAGTGAAGTAAAGGAAAATAGAAAAACCAAATAAAAACCCTGAAATTTTTATAATAGATTACTAAATTTTTTTAATATGAATTGAAAAAAGAACAAGAGGATAATAATAAAAAATTAAATTATCCTCTTGTTTTCTATTGGTTTTTTAAAAGAAATTCTGCTACCTTAACTATTTTAGACATGTTCTTATTAAAGAAACTCATATAACTTGGACAGAATCTATTTTCCAATACATCTTCTGAATTCATTTCCTTATGTCTTCTACATCCGCTTCTACATAGTTTGAAGTATCTACAAATTTTACATTTGGTATTTGTATTGATAGAACTTTGTAAAAAGTTTTTTTCTATATCACTTTTAAATAGCTCTTCAATAGAAGTATCATTTATATTTCCTAGTTTATATTCGTCTAAAACATAAAAATCACAGGGATACATACTTCCATCTGCTTCTATGATACCATTTAAATTACAGTGTCCCACCATGTCACAAGATTCTGGTTCCTGTCCAAGAACCATTCTTATGAGGTTATCAAAATATCTTACGCTTACTTTTTTACCAGAGATAATATCTTTGTACCATTCATCAAAAGTATCGTTAAGAAATTTTCCATAGTCTTCAGCAGTCAATGAAAAATCCTCTTCTCCACCTTCAAAGCTGTCCAGACATGGAATAAACTGAAAATATCTAAATCCGTTATTTTTAAAAAAATTATAGATAAGCCTTCCATTTTCAGCAGCAACTTTATTTACTACACAAAGAACATTAAATTCAACCCCTGCTTTTGAAAAATCCTTGGCAGTTTTCAATACCTTTCTGAAAGTACCATTTCCTTTAGTATCTAATCTAAATTTATCATGAATTTCTCTATTTCCATCTATTGATAAACCAACAAGATAATTATATTTTTTAAACAATGATATCCATTCTTTATTTATTAATGTACCATTTGTCTGAAGAGAAAAATTTACAGTTATATTTTTGTTATTATGTTTCTCAATAAATTCATGAAATCTTTTGAAAAACTCTACACCAGCACAAGTTGGCTCTCCTCCCTGAAAGGCAAAATTGACAGAATTTTCAGCAGTTTGAAAAGCATTTTTCACCATATTTTCAAGGGTAGTATCATTCATTATTCCATAATTTGGTATCTTTCTGTTATCTGCTACATCATAGTAAAAGCAGTATCTGCATCTAAGATTACAGCTGCTAGAAGCAGGTTTTATTAGAAGATTTAGATTTTTCATAGATTCCCCCAATTACTTTATATCATATTTTTTCATTTTTCTATATAGAGTAGTAAGACCAATGTTCATCTTATCAGCTATATATTTTTTACTTTCAGTATCATCTCCATATTTTTCAAGAGATTTTTCTATATATACTTTTTCGATTTTTTCAAAATCTTCCAATTCAGATTTATTATTAAATATCAATTCCTCTACTGAAGAGAGAGCAGAATCAGAATGATGGAGTATATTGTCGGGAAGAAGATCTGAAGATATTACTCCATTGCTTCCACTCATACTTATCATGAGCTCCATGACATTTTCCAGCTCTCTTACATTTCCAGGCCATTCATAATTGATAAGGGCTTTTTTTACATCTTCATCTATAGAATGAACATATTTATCAGAAAGTCTGTTGTATTTGTCTATCAAGCTGTTGATAATAGGAATGATATCCTCTTTTCTCTCTCTCAAAGGTAGAAGTTTTATAGGGATAACATTTAATCTGTAATACAAATCTCCTCTGAACTTCTGCTCCATTATCTTTTTTTCAAGGTCTACATTGGTAGCAGCAATTATTTTTATATCTAGCTCAATACTTTTATTAGAGCCAATACGTTCTATCTTTTTTTCTTGGATTACTCTCAATATTTTAGCTTGAAGATAAAGAGGCATATCTCCTATTTCATCAAGGAATATAACTCCTGTATTGGCAAGTTCAAATTTACCCATACGACCATTTTGGTTAGCACCAGTAAAAGCTCCTTTCACATATCCGAAAAGCTCACTTTCCAGAAGAGTGTCAGGAATGGCGGAACAGTTTATTACCACAAAAGGCTTGTTTCTCCTATTTCCATGGGAGTGAAGGGAGCGAGCTACCAGTTCTTTTCCAGTTCCACTCTCTCCTGTAATTAAAACAGTAGAATTTGTATTAGCTATTTTTTGAATATTTTCTTTAAGAGATTGTGTAGCAGCAGAAGTTCCATAAATGTTTTCCAGAGTGATCATATTATCACTGCTTGTCATTTCAAGAATGTTTCTGCTGATTTTTTTTACATCTTCAAAAACAAAAGCATTACTTCTTGTTTTATTAAAAGATTTTAAAGGAATTATTTTTCCAGCTACATTATATTCTTCATTTTCTATTACCATATTAAAGACTTCCTCATTCATAAGATAGTCATTTTGGCTCACAAGTTTCATAGTTTTACCTAAAACATCTGATTTTAACTTTAATTTAGCTGAGGCAATATTATTTATTTTTATGATAATATCATTGCAGTCACTGATAATAACACCTTTGCTGATATTATCTATAATTGTATTAAGAGTAGATTCTCTGTCTTTTTGCATAAGGTTTTCCTGATATTCATAGAATTTTATTCCTATAAATTCTGCTATCTGTTTTGTAAAACTTAGATAAGAATCAATATCAGAAAGAATCTTTTTTTTCTGCTCATCACTGAAACAGACAAGACCAATAACTCCTACTATTTCATCACGACAATATATAGGAGTAGCTATTTCAAGTTTTTCTCTGCATTTATTTTTATCTAAACATTCAGTGCATAAGTTATGCTGTCTTGGATTTTCAATTATATTGGTTTTTCCAGTTTCTAGGGAATTCTTATATACACTTCCTAAGGCATATACACCTTCAATATTTTTATACAGTCCAGTTCCAGTGACTCTGACCATATTTTTATCAACTATACCAACATCAACATTTATTAAACTTGATATGGCACTTGCATATTTTTTTACATGCTCTTTTATATCTAACAGGGATATTTCCATAACTCCCCCTTTCTCCTATAGGTCGTATACATAAACTTCGATATTTTTAGAAATGATAGTTTTAAGAATAATATTTTCAATAGTTTTCCAGCTTCCACCAGCAAAGCCGCACCCTATTCTAGGCATATGTATGGAAGCTTCCAGTTCCACAGCTTTTTGAGCTGTTTTTTCAAGACATATCTCAAGTGCTTCATATCTGATGGGAGGTATACCATTTTTTGAAATAATATCATGTTGAGCAATCATATTGGCAACTGTTATAGCAGAAGTGACTTTTACAAACTGGACATTCCCAAGAGAAAAGTCATTTCCCTCTTTACGCCATATGAGAAACTCAATTTCAGGAGCCATCCATCTGGCAGAAAGAGCAACAACAAATCCTCTTCCCCATACTCCTATATCATTACATATATGAGTGATGATGATATTTCCTCTCGCTTGAGGATATACAGCATCTCCTTTTAAATAATGTATTTTACTCATAACCTCTCCTTATGATGGATATTATTGAAAATTATGTACTTTATTCAATATCTATATTATAATTCAAATATGAGGAAAATGCAAAAAATAAAGAGCAGGAGGTATCATATGAAAAATTTTAAAGAGATCAAAGCTGAAGAAATAAACGAAAATACTTTTGAGATTATAGGGAAGAAATGGATGCTTATAACTGCTGAAAAAAGCAGTGGAGAAGTAAATACTATGACAGCTTCATGGGGAGGACTTGGAGTTCTCTGGAGAAAAAATGTAGCTTTTATTTTTATTCGTCCTCAACGTTTCACTAAAGAATTTGTAGATGAAGTTGAAAGATTTTCACTTACTTTTTTTGATGAAAGCTATAGAAAACAGTTGGGATATCTGGGAACAGCATCTGGAAGAAATGAAAATAAAATAGAAAAAGCAAAATTAACTGTAGAACATAAAAATGGAGTTCCTATATTTAAAGAAGCAGAAACAGCTATTATATGTAGAAAACTTTATGTCCAACCTTTAGAAGGGCAGTTTTTCATAGATAAAGATTCTGATAAGGAATGTTATCCTGATAAAGATTACCACATAATGTATGTAGGAGAAATAGAAAAAGTACTTGTAAAAGAATAAAAAATATTTAGGAGAGTGACAGAAAAAATTACTCTCTTTTATTTTCAAAAATATTTTGAACAATATTAATTTTTATTTATCAAAATTATTAATTAATGGATATTTTTGGTGCTTTAAAAAATAAGGGTAAAGAAAATTAATATAAATTATAGAAAAAAGAAGAATACTTTTTCTTTTTCTGATAAAATAGAGATAATTAGAAATAAGGGGGTAGGGTATGAGTAGAAATATAGATTTACATATGCATTCTCTATATAGTGATGATGGAGAATTTTCGCCAGAAGAGATAATTGCTATGGGGAAAAAAGAGGAAATGGAAATAATGGCTCTTACAGATCATAATTCAGTAAAAGGAGCAGATGAAATGATAGAGTCTGGAAAAAAAGCAGGAATAAAAGTAATAAGTGGAGTGGAAATAGACTGTGTGTATAAAGGAGTAAATCTTCATATGCTTGGATATGGAATAAATCATAAAAGAAAAGAATTTCTTGAAATAGAAGAAGAGATATTTGAAAAAGAAATGGCAATAGCAAAAATTAAAATAGAGAAGCTTAAAGAAAATACAGACCTCATAATAGATGAGAAAAAAATATTTGAGATAGCTGCTGGAAATATTGTTACTGGAGAGATAATAGGAGAAGTGGTACTGGGAGAAGAGAAAAATAGAAGCAATCCATTATTAAAAGAATACTTTAATAATGGAGCGAAGAGTGATATGCCTTTTGTGCATTTTTATTGGGATTTTTTTTCACAGGGAAGAATAGCTTATGTTCCTATTGGATTCAGACCTATGACTGAAATAGTGAAGTTAATAAAAGAAAGCGGAGGATTAGCAGTATTAGCTCATCCAGGAAATAACTTTAAGAATTGCTTAGAAATAGCAGATGATATAATAAAAGAGGGAATAGATGGAATTGAAGTATTTAGTACATATCATTCTCCAGAACAGATAGACTATTTTTACAACAGAGCTGAAAAAAATAATCTTCTTATGACTTTTGGAAGTGATTTTCATGGAAAAAATAAACCTCATATAAGATTAAAAGGATATCCAGTTCCTGAAAAATATGAAGGAATGAAAGAGAAATTAGTAGAAGATTTCATGGGAAAATTGAAATAATAAAAAAGATGAAGAAGCTGATTGTGAGTTAAACTAAATCAGCTTCTTTTTTGTTATAAAAGTAAAATGTGCATAACTCTAGTTAAATGGAGTTAGGAAAAAGACTTTATTCCTTGACTTTAAGAATTAAACAAGTATAATATCAGTTACGTATATTCAAAAAGATATTTGATATATGATTAAAAATCATGGAGGAATAATGAAAAAGACAAGAGAAAAAGGAATCGCAGAAAAAATTGAGGACAATGCATTTGAAAAACTAGAGGAAGGGAATGAATGTGAAAAATATAGTCAGAAAAGATATGAAGAGGAATTGGGGATATGGACAACTGTAAATAAGGCAGCTGCCATAACAGGGAGACACACGAGTACTATCTATCGAATGATAGGTGAAGGAACTCTGATATCAAGAAAATATGGAAACAAGATATCAATTCTAAGCAGAAGCTTAATATTTGCAAATGGAGATAGAATAGAATAAGAGAAAATACTAAATTAAAAACTATCTTAAAATCATGAAAAAAGCTCTAATAGGGCGCCTATATGTATAAAGGCGGCTTTTTTTTATTTGTAAATTACCTCATTATAATCTTTAATATTGATAAAGTCAAGGAATAATGTGAAACTTAAAAATCTTGACCTTAAAATTCACTCCTTTAAAATTAAATAGTTAAAGGCTCTAAAAGTTCGCCTTTATACATAAAAGAGAACTGGGCTGTTTTTATGTCTAAATCTATATATTTTAATAAGAATATTTTAAAGGGGGAAAAGAGTTATGATAGAAAAAATAATGAAAGCAGTAAAGAGAAGCAGCAAAAGAAGAAGTGTAAATATAACAATAGGAGCAGTAGTCGGATTTCTATTGTCATGTAGTACTATAATAGGAGCAGATCAATATTTATGGATAAAAGAAGATAATGGAATAAAGTTTAGTGCTGATAATGGAGTTACTTCTGTAAGTTTAGATCCTTATAGTAATAAAAATATTTGGAATGAGTCTGTAAAAATTTATATAAATAATATGGGATTAACAGGAATAGATAATGGTTCTGGGATAGAAGGATACGGATTGAAGTTAAGTGGGAATTTGGAAAAATTTAAATTTATAAATAACAGTTCAATAATAGGAACATCTACAAAAGGTTTTGGGTATGGAATTTATAATAATGGTATTGTAACAGAGTTGATAAATAATGGTTCAATAGCAGGAATATTTTCAAAAGATGTCTCTTTAGGAATTTCTAATGATGATATTATAACAACACTGACAAATAATGGTTCAATAACAGGAGAAACTACAGAAAGCTTTGGTTCTGGAATTGCTAATAATGGGACTATAACAGAGCTGATAAATAATGGATCAATAACAGGAATAGCAGGAATAGATCGTAGTTATGGAATTTCTAATGATGATATTATAACAACACTAACAAATAATGGTTCAATAACAGGAGAAGCTACTACAGGAAGCTTTGGTTCTGGAATTGCTAATAGTGGTACTATAGGAGAGCTGACAAATAATGGTTTAATAAAAGGAAAAGCAGGAATAAGATATGGTTATGGAGTTTCTAATGATGGTACTATAACAGAGCTGGTAAATAAAGGGCTAATAATAGGAACAGCTGAAAAAAGTTCAGGTTATGGAATTTCTAACACAGATATTATAGAAAAGTTGCTAAATAATGGTTTAATAAAAGGAACAGCAGAAGAAAGTTTTGGAATAGGAATTAATAATACAGGTGCTATAACAGAGTTAACAAATACGGGTTTATTGGTAGGAACAGCTGAAAAAAGTTCAGGTTATGGAATTTCTAACACAGGCATTATAGAAAAGTTAATAAACAATGGTTCACTAATGGGAACAGCTAAAGAATGGTATGGATATGGAATTTCTAACACTGGTATTATAGAAAAGTTAATAAATAATGGTTTAGTAATAGGAACAACCATAGGTAGCTCAAGCTCTGGAATTACTACTAAAAATACAGAAAATCTAATAAATACAGGAGTTGTTTATGGAGATGAGAATGCTGTAAATAATAATGGGACAATTGATTCTTTAAAAAATTATGGAATATTAGCAACAAAAGGAAGTATGACTGTAAGTGGAACAACAGGAAGCAAAGAAAATTATGGACTGGATATTAAAAATCTAAATGGTATTCCAATTATAGCTGCTGGTGTAGATGGAGAAAAAAATATAATAATGGGGTATGCTGATGGAAATGAAATAATAAGAAAGATGACAATAAAAAATAAAAGTGCTATAGATGGCAGTGATTCATTTAATGGCAATGAATCAAATGCCATATTAAATGCTCTAAAAAATACATATAAAGTTAGTGGAATAGATAATGAAATAATAGGCTCAATAGTAAATGCTTATGGAACAGCAATTATTTTTGGTGGAGCAGGTAGTCAGCTTACTTTATCAGGAACAATAGTAAGTGGTGGAATAGATGGAAGTGATACTGTAACAGGAAGCAGTAATGATAATACACTGATACTTCAATCTGGAACTGTTGACTACACAAGTGGAAGTATAACTCAAAATACCATAATCAATGGAAATATAAATATGGGTGGAGGAGATGATACTGTAACAGTAGGAAATGGAACTATTATCAATGGAATTCTTGATGGAGGAACTGGAAATGATACTCTTAATTTTGATTCTCCAGTAGCAAGAACATCAAATAGTGATGGGGTAAAGATTCAACATAATATCTCAGGTTTTGAAAATATGAATATAAATACAAATGTAACTCTATTTGAAAAGACTGTTGGTACTACTGGAAATTTAGAAAATTTAACAATAACAGGAGCAGAGAATATAACAATAGGAGCAAATGGAGTACTCACTTTGAGAATAGATACAAGTAATATAAACAGCTCAAGTGGAAAAGATAAAATAATAGGTCATGCTTTATATAAGTCTACATCCTCAGGAACTCCTTCTACTCTTATTTCATCTAATGGAGGAAAACTATTGTTAGCTCTTAATGGAGCAGGGAATAGCAGTATAATAAGTTTTGGAGAGACTCAATTAGGCAACAGCTTAGTTACAGATTATGAAGGATTATCTCAGGAAGAAGTAACTTTTGGGACTACATCATTATTCCATTCAGTAAAAAGAGTAGCTGGGAGCAATAATGAAGTAGAAGTTACAGCATTGAATAATCTTCCACTATATAGTTCAACTTATGGCTATGAAAATTTGAATAAAATATATCATGGAATAAGATCAGTGAATGAATTAGGAAATTTTGATGTGACTACTGATGAAAATTTCTCATCATTCTTAGGCTACTTAAATAATATTTACGCAGGAAATCCATATTCATATTCAAGTGAGTTATCAAGAAAATCTGCTGGAATGTTCAGAGATATAGTAACAGAAAATTCATTCAAAGCAGATATAGGGAAATGGATGATATATGGAGGATTAACTCATATAGATGGAGGAACAAAAGATATATATTATGGAAAAGGTTACTATACTTATGATATTGGAAGTACTGATATGGAGGCAGATACAAAAATTACTGGAGCATATATGCTTGGAGAGTATGGAGTGTCAGATACACTTACTTCAGGAGTAGTGATAGGAGGAAATAAACTTAAATCTGACTTGTCTAATGGCTCTAAAGTTGATGGAAGTGCGCTGTATCTGGGAGCTTATGCTAAGAAATATATAGGAAATCTAAAAGTAACAGCAGGAGCAGGGTTCCAGTATGGAGATTATGGTGTAGACAGACTGGCAGTAAACAATGCAGCTTCAAGTACAGGAACACCAGTGATGAAATATTCTGATAATTATACTGACCTGACATATGACATCTATTTGAATGGAAGATACTCACATAATATTGGAAATAATTTATTCTTAGAACCATATGGAACTTTGTCATACACATATATCAAGCAAGATGGAACAGATGAAGGAAGTAAAACTCTGGCAATAGAAACAGATTCAAAATCATTTGACTACACAATAGGAAAAGTGGGAGTAGACCTTAAAAAAGTGATACCATATGAAAAAGGAAAAAGTACACTATCAGCAGGAGTAAGCTATACAAAAATACTTGATGGAGCAGATGAGGAACATATCACAGGAAGATTTAAAGGTGGAAGTGACTTTGATATATTGGTAGCTCGCAAAAATGAACATAGTATAGGACTAAATGCAAAATATGCTCTTGAGCTAGAAAATGGAGTACTATTTGATATAAAAGGAAGTTACGTAGTGGAAAGAGATTCACATAATGGGACAGGAAAAAACAAGACTAAAGGGGAATGGATTGTGGGAACAGGATTAGGATATAAGTTTTAATTAAAATAATAGAATTTAGAATATAGAAAAAATAATTAAAAGGCAGAATTCAGAGAGTCCTCTGGTTTTCTGCCTTTTTATAATTACTATTCTTTTGGTCTAAGGCAGAAAGGAAGATTTCCTATATCATTTTTATGATGCATTACACAATCACAACATTTTCCATGGTTAGGACAGTCTTTAGGACAAGTACATTCAGCTACATGAGTATTTCCACATTTAATATTACATTCCATAAAATCACTCCTTAAAATTTTAATTTCTATACACATTTCCTAATTTGATTATAGCTCCAATTTACCTGTTTGTAAATAACTCTATTGACAAACTACAATAAAAAAGGTATCGTTTACTTAAAAAAAGAAATAAAGGAGAATAGATGAAACTAATAGCAATGGATCTGGATGGAACTCTCCTAACCAAAAATAAGAGAGTGTCAGATTTTAATAGAGATATATTAAACAAAAAAAGTAGTGAGGGAATAGAATTAGTTATAGCCTCTGGAAGAGATTTGTATAGTATAGTTGATTTAACAGGCTGTTTAAATGTAAGATATCATATCTGTTTCAATGGAGCTAAAATATATAGGGATAGGGAACTGATTTATTCTAAATCAATGGATAGAAATATCTGTCTGGATATTCTTGAAAAGGCAGTGGAAATAGGGTTGGATTATAGTGCTACTGCTGGAAAAGAAGTGCATTTTACAAAGATAGATCCTGAATATGTAAAAGAATATGGAACAAACAAAGAACTTGAATTTTTTCATATAACAGATGGAAAACCACTAGGAAGAGAATTTGAGAAAATGGTATTTGTAGGAGATGCAGGTAGATTTAAAAAGCTAAGAAAATATGTAACTGAAAAATATGGAAATGAGCTTAATATTTTTGGTTCAGGAGATGGAGTTATGGATATAGTGGATATCCAATGCGGCAAAGGTGAAGCATTAAAGCTGGTAGCAGAAGATATAGGAATAGATATAAAGCAGACAATGGCATTTGGAGATAATGAAAATGATATTTCTATGCTGAATATTGCAGGATGTCCTGTAATTATGGCTAATGCAGCAGAAGAATTGAAAAAACCTGAATATAAAAGAACTGTTACTAATGGTGAAGATGGAGTAGGAGTCTTTGTAGAAAAATTTTTTGAAAGATAGATAACAGGAGAAAATATATGGAAATAAAGTATGGTAAAAAGTTTTTGATGGATAATATGATGGGGCCTAACAGTTTTAGAATATGTGAAGAAATTACCAATGGAATAAAAATAGAAACTGGGTCAAGAATACTTGATTTAGGGTGTGGGAAAGGATTAACTTCTATATTTTTAGCTGAAAAATATGATTCAAGTGTATTTGCAGCTGATTTATGGATTGATCCTACAGAAAATTATGAAAGATTTAAGAAGGTTGATTTAGGAGAAGAGATAATTCCTTTAAGAGCTGAAGCTCATCAACTTCCTTTTGCTCATGAATTTTTTGATGTAATTGTAACTATAGATTCATATCATTACTTTGGTAATACAGGGGAATTTTTTGGAAAACACATACTTCCTCTGCTAAAAGGAAATGGCTTGTTTATAATGGCTATACCTGGATTAAAAGAAGAATTTGAAAATGGAGAAATACCTGAAGAGTTACGTCCCTTTTGGCAGGAGAATATGAATTTTTATACTAAATACTGGTGGTATGAACTTTTTTCTAAAAATGAAGGAATTATTATTGAGAAATGTGAATCATTGAAATGCCACGATGAAGCTTGGAAAGAATGGCTTGAATGTGATAATGAATATGCTGTCCATGATATTGATATGATGAAGGCAGAAAGCGGAAAGTATTTTGATACTATTGGGATAATTATAAGAAAGAAATAGAAAGCAATTAGAAAGATGTGGATGACCAATTATGAGCCATCCACATTTTTTATTTGTTTACTGGATTTACATGAACCATGCAATGCTTTATTTTCAGAATATTATTTTCAATAGCATCATGGACATTGTGAGCTATATCATGTGCCTGTTTAAGAGGAATATTTCCATCTGCTTGAATTTCAACATCTACATATACTCTATCACCAAATAACCTAGTTTTGATTTGGTCTATTCCCAAAACTCCTTCTTGCTTTAAGATAAGAGTTCTGATTATTTCAATAGTTTCATCATCACAGGCTTTATCAGTCATTTTATTGATAGAATCCATAAATATTTCAAAAGCTGCTTTTAAAATAAAGATACAGATAATAACACTGGCTATTGGATCAAATATTGGGTAACCAAGTCTGGCTCCAAGTATACCAGCAAAACTTCCTACAGATGAAAGAGCATCAGAGCGATGGTGCCATGCATCAGCCATAAGTGCCCCAGAATTTATTTTTTTAGCAGCAGCTCTTGTATACCAGTACATTCCTTCTTTTACTCCAATAGATATCAATGCAGCTGCAAGAGCAAGGATTCCTGGAACTGTCAGATGACTGTAGTCTTTAGAGGAAATAATGATGATCCCTTTATATCCTATACCTAACCCAGTAGCAAAAAGAATAGCTGACAACAGTATAGCAGCTACACACTCCATTCTTTCATGTCCATAAGGGTGTGTTTTGTCTGATTCTTTATTTGCTATCTTTACTCCAATAATAACTATAAAAGTACTGAGTACATCAGAAGCTGAATGAACAGCATCAGAAATCATTGCTCCTGAATGAGCAACTATACCAGCAAAAAGTTTAAAAATAGATAGAATGATATTCCATACAATAGAAACAAAAGAAACTTTCATAGCAGTCTGTTCATTTGTCAAAGTTTTCATGAATTTTTACCTCCAAAATTATTTTAGTATAAAAAAGCATCTATGGAACACACTTGTCCCACAGATGCTATTGATTTCATCTGCTGCCGTTTTTAACAGCCCAGTCTTTATGACCTGATCAGTCTGTACTGTAAGTATTCTTATACGAGAATGCATCAGTGCAATATTATGATTATTATACGAATTGAAAGAGAATTTGTCAAGAGATGAAAGATAAAAAAGACTGTGGAAGTTCCTCCACAGTCTTTTTTAGGGTATAAAATCAAAAATATTTCAAAGTCAATTTTAATTATTTAGCATATCTTAAAAAATAGTCATCAAGCATAGTAAGTTCATCTTTCATTTCGGCTAATTTATCTTTATTTTCAGCCGATTTACTATGTTTATAAAGTCTTTCAAGTATATCCAAATTTGTTACTTCTTTGTTCATTAGTTCTTTTTTCATAATATTACCTCCAGTACAATTGAAATGTCAAAAATAAAATAATAAATGTTCCAAAAATTAGCCTTAAAAGATTCAAATGTTTTATTATCATTTTTTCTCTTTTTATATTTGTATTATAACAGAAAATGGTGAAAAAAGTAAAGCAATATTTTGTACATATTGTCACAAGTTAAAACTTGTGACATGGTTTTTTTAGATGAATGTTTTATAATCGAAAAAAGATAAAATTGTAATTAGAATTATAGAATGAAATGATTTTTTTTATAAAACATAAGAGTAGATAAAAATTTTAAAAAGAAAAAAAGTTTGACACATAGTGAAAAAACATATAATCTATAAGATATAGAGCAAATAATTAAAAAGAGAATATTTAAGAAGAAAAATTAATATTTTATAAATAAAATTCTAAAGGGGGGAGGTATGGGTTTGTTTAGTAAAAACAATAAAGATGTGGAGATAGATTTTTCGGCAAAGGGAATGACTGCTATTTCAAAAGGAAGTACAGTAGTAGGAGATATTACTAATGAGTGTAATCTTCACATAGACGGAATAATTACAGGAAACATTATTTCAAATGCTGTAGTAACAATTGGTACCAGTGGAAGAGTGATGGGAAAAATAAAAGCATATAAGATAATTATAAGTGGTATATGCAAAGGAGAACTGGAAGCTGATATTGTTGAAATATTAACCAATAGTAAAGTAGTAGGAGATATAACAAGTTCTAAATTAATAGTGGAAGAAGATTCATATTTTGAAGGTAAAAATCAGAAAAAACAACCAAGTGAATATATAGAAATGAAGTAAAAATAACGAGAACGGCTAAAATAGATTAAAATCCAGAGATTAATAGCATCTATGGATTTGTTAAAAAAATTATAGTCGTTCTTTTTTTTGTATAAAAAAATAGGTTAAATACTAAAACTTACATGATATTTTTTCTAATAATGATAAAAATAAGAAATTATATTGACATAAAGAGATTTAAACGTTAAAATAGGTAATAAATGGTTTGAATAGATGTGCTTTTAAGAGTTTAATAAAATGTCACATGATAAGTTCAGTTTTTAATATCACGGGGAAATAAAATTAGTTTTAAAAGGAGCTATGATGGGAGAAAAAGAGTTTTTAAAACTGTATATGAAAGAAAGAGGGTTAAAAAATTTAGACGAGGCTAAAGAAAAAATCGATACTTTTTGGAAAACTGTAAAAGGGGCTCTTGAAAGAGGGGAAAAAGTTAAGTTCAAAGATTGGGGAAATTTTGATATGAAAGATATTAGACCTAGAAGAATAGTAGAACTTAAAACAAAAAGAGATATGATAATTCCTGGAAGCAGAAAGATAAAATTCAGTTCAGGGAAAGGCCTTATAAAGTCTATACATAATGAGATTGAAGAGGGGAAGATAGATGGATAAACTACAATTTATAAAAGAGTATAAAGAAAATCATGATAGAAGAATAACTAATGCTGATGCAAAAAAAGATGTAGAGGTATTTCTAAACCTGATAGAAAACAATATTGTTGAAGCTGGAAGCATAAAATTCAAAGGAATAGGAACTTTTTCTCTTCTTAAAAGAAAGCCTAGAGTAATCAGCAATCCAAAAACAAGAGAAAGAATGACAATCTATCCTTTACCAATAGTAAAATTTATTCCTACTAAAGTAAAAATAGGAAAATAATATGAATTATAAAAGGTCAGTAAATGTTGTACTGACCTTTTTTGTTATTTTACAGCAATAACTTCTATTTCTACTTTTACATCTTTAGGAAGTCTTGCAACTTCTACACATGCTCTTGCAGGTCTTATATTTCCAAGGTATTCATTATATACCTCATTCATAAGAGCAAAATCCTCCATATTTTTTATGAAGACAGTAGCTTTTACCACATTTTTAAAAGTATATCCAGCAGCTTCAAGGATGGCTTTCACATTTTCAAGAGATTGTTTAGTCTGATCCTGTATATCTTCTGATATAAGAGACATAGTTTCAGGAACAAAGGGTATCTGTCCAGATACAAAAATAGTTCCGTTAACTTCTACAGCTTGTGAATATGGTCCTAAAGCAGCAGGAGCTTTTTCAGTATGGATAATTCTTTTCATTACTACCTCCTAATATATTAATTGTTAAAAAATTTACTTATTTTTTCTTTAAGAGCCTTTGATTTTTTAGGATCTCCTTTTGCAGAAATAGCAATTTGATACTCACCATTTTCATAAATACTTGAAAAACGACAGTTCATTTCTGTTTTAGAAGTAATATTATTTACAAGTATATTTTTTTTACTGCATAATTCAAAAATATATTTATTAAATACAGAATCATCAGTAGCAGCAACTACCATAAATATATCTTCCAGCATATCTTCTTTAAAGTCTTCTAAAGACAATTCAATATTTTTCAGTTCTTTAAATTTCTCTTCTTTTATATCCCTGGTAATAACTTTAATTTTTGCCCCATAACTCAAAAGAGTTTCAGTTTTTCTAAAGGCTATTTTTCCAGCTCCTATTACAAGGACTTTTTTATTCTGCATATCTAAAAACACAGGGAAAAAATTATTTTCCATTGTTTTTTTCTCCAATAGATTTAAAAGCTTTTTCAATAGACAAAAGAGTTTTATCTAGATCTTCTTTAGTGTGAGCCATTGAAATGAAGTGAGCTTCAAATTGAGATGGAGGACAAACAATTCCATCTTCAAGCATTGTATTGAAGTAGATTGCAAAATTTTCAGTATTAGAAGAAAGAGCATCTTCAAGATTATTTACTTCAGGTCTCTCAGTAAAGAATATAGTGAAAAGAGAACCTATTGTATTTACACATGCAGGAACATTATATTTTGCAGCAAGCTCTTTTATATTATTTACAAGATATTGAGTTTTTTCCTCTAAAGTTTTATATAAAGTTTCTCTGTTGTTATACAAATAACTTATAGTTTCATATCCAGCTCTCACAGATACAGGATTTCCAGATAGAGTTCCAGCGTGATATACTCTTCCAACAGGAGCAATGAGTTCCATTATCTCAGCTTTACCACCAAATGCTCCAACAGGATATCCTCCACCTATTATTTTTCCAAGGGTAGTCATATCAGGAGTAATACCAAAAAATTCCTGTGCTCCTCCAAGAGATAATCTGAATCCAGATATAACTTCATCAAATATTAGAATAGTTCCTGTAGAAGTGCAGACTTCTCTTATTTCTTTTAAAAATTTTACATTAGGATAAATCATACCCATGTTAGCAGGAACAGGCTCCATAATAAGACAGGCTACATCTTTCTTTTCAAGAACAGCTTTAATAGCAGATATATCCCCAAAAGGTACAGTAAGAGTGTCTTTTAATACTCCATCTGTAATTCCGTTGCTATCTTGATATCCATCAGTTAAAAGTCCTGATCCAGATTTCACTAAAAGTGAATCAGAGTGGCCATGATAACATCCTTCAAATTTTAATATTTTATTTCTATTTGTATATGCTCTAGCTACTCTTACAGCAGACATAGTAGCTTCTGTACCAGAAGTAGTGAGTCTTACTTTTTCGATAGAAGGACAGCATTTAGTAATAAGTTCAGCAAGTTCTACCTCCATTTTAGTAGGAAGACCAAAAGAACTCCCCATTTCTATAGCTTCTCTAACTCCATTTATTACATTTTCAGGGTTATGTCCTAGAATTAATGGACCCCAAGAACAGATGTAATCTATATATTCATTCCCATCTTCATCCCATATCCTTGCACCTTTTCCTTTACATGCAAAGATAGGAGCTTTTCTATTTACAGATTTAAAAGCTCTTACAGGACTATTTACTCCGCCAGGGATATATTTCTCAGCTTTTTTAAAAATTTCAGTTGAAATCTTATGTTCCATTTTTCCTCCTTGTACAATCTTTAAAAAACAACTTCATTATTTTTATACCATTTTGCTATATCCTTAGCATGATAAGTTATTATTATATTGACTCCAGCTCTTTTCATAGCAAACATATTTTCCATAACAATACCTTTTTCATCTATCCAGCCATTTTGAGCAGCAGCTTTTACCATAGAGTATTCACCACTTACATTATAGGCAACAATGGGAAGATCGATATTAGATATGGCATTGATAACATCAAGATAAGCAAGAGCAGGTTTTACCATTATAAAATCAGCTCCTTCTGCCATATCAGCTTCGACTTCTCTAAAATATTCCTTAGAGTTTCTGAAATCCATCTGATAAGTCTTTCTGTCTCCAAAACTAGGAGCAGAATCAGCTGCTTCTCTGAAAGGTCCATAGTAGTTTGATGAATATTTTGCACTATATGCCATGATAGGAGTATTTACATATCCATTTTCATCTAAAATTTCTCTTATAGCCAGTATTCTTCCATCCATCATATCTGATGGGGCAACTATATCAGCTCCAGCCTTTACATGAGAAAGGGCAGTTTTTGCTATATATTTAAGAGTTTCATCATTTAAAACTTCACATCCATCAAGTATTCCACAATGTCCATGAGAAGTATATTCACACATACATACATCAGTAACTATAAGAAATTCTGGGAAATTTTTCTTGATATATCTTATAGCTTCCTGTACAATCCCTTTATCATTATATGCTTCAGAGCCTTGTGGATCTTTGTGCTTTGGAATACCAAAAAGAAGAATAGAAGTTACACCAAGTTCTTTTAACTCTGTAAGTTCCTCTCCTACTCTATCGATTGACCATCTGTATTGTCCAGGCATAGATGATATTTCTTCCTTTATATTTTCTCCTTCTTCCATAAAAAGCGGATATATGAAATCACTAAGATTAATTGTTACATTTCTCACCATATCTCTTAAGGCTTTAGAACTTCTAAGTCTTCTAGTTCTAACAAACATAAATATTCCTCCTATTTAACAGCTTCTAAGATGCCATTTACGTCATAAACTTTAGCTTCATAATCTACAGAAAAACCATATTTTTTCATTGTATCACTTGTTACTGGACCTATAGAAGCAAGTTTGATGTTTTTTACAGCTTCAATATCTCCATCTATACTCTCATAGAAAGCATCAACAGTAGATGAACTTAAAAAAGTAACTATTTCTGTTTTTGATAAAGCTTTTAAAACTTCTTCTTTATCTCTTACAATTTTTTTTGTGTTATAAGCTACCAGTTTATGAAATTCTCTATCATAGATAGAGTTAAATTTATCAGTATCACAAGGTGATATATCTGATGTTATTATTAAAATTTTATCTCCAGATTTTGTATAATCAAGAGATAGTTCAGCAAGTTTAGAGACTAAATATTCATCAGGGATAAAATCAGCTTTTAACTTATAGCTTTCAAGAATTTCTTTAGTTTTGCTTCCCACAGCTCCTATTTTCAAATGAGCAAGGATCCTTATGTCATCTATTTTATTCATAAATTCTCTCACACCATTAGGAGAGTTAAAAAGTATAGCTGAATAATCCTGAAGCATATCTTTTGAAACTGTTCCCAATGTAGATTCAATTTCTATAAAAGGAAGCTCAACAGCTATTCCACCCATTTTTTCTATTTTATCTGAAAATTCTCCAGCTTGTCTTTTATCTCTTGTTACAAGTATTTTTTTACCAAAAAGATTTTTTTCTTCAAACCATTTGAAAGTTTCCCTTAAATTTACTACTTCACCAATTATTGTAATAGCAGGAGGAACTATCTTTTTCTCTTTTGCTATGTCAACAATAGTTTTTAAAGTTCCAACAGTTACTCTTTGATCTGATGTAGCTCCTTTTTCTATAATTGCAACAGGAGTGTCAGGACATTTACCATTAGAAACAAGATCTTCTACTATAATAGGAAGAGTCTTTATTCCCATAAGAAATACAAGAGTTCCTTCAAGTTTAGCTATTGCTTCAAAATTATGCCAAGTTCCATCTTCCATAGTGTGACCAGTAAATACATGGAATGATCTTGCTACTCCTCTGTGAGTTACAGGAATACCTGCATATGCAGGTACTGATATAGAAGAAGTTATTCCTGGGATTATTTCAAAAGGGATATTATTGTCATAAAGAGATTGAATCTCCTCTCCTCCTCTTCCAAAAACAAAAGGATCTCCTCCTTTTACTCTTGCAACAGTTTTTCCCTCTAAAGCTTTTACTACAATTGTTCTGTTTATTTCATCTTGAATAACCCCACCTTCAGTATTTCCTTTACCTAGGTAGATCATTTCAGCATCTTTTTTTGCAAAATTAAGTATTCTTGGATTGATAAGTCTGTCATAAACTATACAGTCAGCTTCCTCTACAGCTCTCTTTCCTTTTAAAGTAAGCAGTTCAAGATCACCAGGGCCAGCTCCCATTATGTAAACTTTACCTTTGTTAGTCATTTATTTTCTCCTTTATGATATCTGCAAGTTTTTGAGCAGTTTTTATTCCTAAAGCAGCATCTTCTGTGATAGAGGCAGAATATCCAGTTTCTCCTTTGAAATAGATACCTGTAAGAGTAATTTTATCTCCATCTAAGATACAGTGACATCCCATAGGAGTGTGACATCCTCCATCAAATATTTTAGAAAATTCTCTTTCTATTACTACCACTTTTTCTATATCTTCATTATGGATAGATTTCAATATTTTTTTTACTTCCTCATCATTTTCTCTGCATTGGATATGAAGGACACCTTGTGCAGGAGCAGGAAGAAATTTTTCAGGATCAAGATATTCCGTGATCTCTTTTTCTAATCCAACTCTTTTTAAACCAGCAGCAGCAAGAAGAATAGCATCATAATCTTCATTTTTTAATTTGTTTAATCTTGTATGAATATTACCTCTCAATTGTTTTATTTCAAGGTCATTTCTAAGATTTTTAAGATTCATTGTTCTTCTGAGAGAACTTGTACCAACTATAGCTCCTGCTGGAAGTTCCATAAGAGTTTTTCCAGACTTAGATACAAGAACATCTCTAGAGTCCTCTCTGTCAGGAACAGCTCCACATATTAATCCTTCTGGAGAAATAACAGGCATATCTTTCATAGAGTGTACAGCAAGGTCTATTGTTTCATTTAGAAGCTCAACTTCAATCTCTTTTGTAAAGAAACTTTTGAGAGATTTATCACTGTTGTTCCAGTTGCTCACAAGATCAGTATCTCCACTTGTAACAATCTTTTTTATTTCAAATTCTAATTCAGGAAAATTATTTTCCAGCATTTTTTTTACCATTTCACTTTGAGCCATTGCCAGAATACTTCCTCTGCTCCCAATCACAATCTTTTTTTTCATTTTATATAGTCCTTTCTTCATAATATTGAAACCATTTTTTTAGATTTATCATTTGTTTATCAATCAGATAACTGTAACTATTCATTAGAGAATCTCTTGTTTCTAAATTTTTGTTATATACACTCCATATATCATCAAGGTTGAAAAGGGATACATTTTCAGGAGTACCTATTATATTATCTATATCTCTAGGAACAGCAAGATCAAGGAATGTGTATTTTTTATTACTATGGAGATAAGGGACTATCTCTTCAGATTTGAGGACTAAATGAGGTGCAGAAGTAGCACTTATTATTACATCGCTTTCTACAGCAGCGGTATTTTTATGCTCAAAGCTGATAACATCTACATCAAAAATACTCTGGATTTCCAGAGCTTTATGGTGAGTTCTGTTAGTTATTGTTATATTTTTTACATTTTCTTTTACCAGCAGATAGAGAATAGCTTGTGCCAAATCTCCTACTCCAAGAATAAGAACTTTTTTATCTGAAAGGAAACCAATAGATTCCTTGATAAATTTCAGAGAAATAGCTTCAAGAGAAAGAGCATTATGGCATACTTTGCTTTCCGTCCTGAATTTTTTTCCAAGCTCTATAGCTTTATTAAATACAATATTAAGTATTTTTGAAGAGGTGTTATTTTCCATAGCAAAAGCATGAGCTTTTTTTATCTGAGCAAGTATTTGATCCTCACCTTTGATAACAGAATAAAAACCACAACTTACTTTAAAAAGATACTCAGCAGCAGTTTCTCCTGTTTTTATAAATATCCCTTTCTTAAAAGATAAACATTCTAAAAGTTCTTCAATTGAGAAATTTTCTGCAATTTGAAGATAAAATTCTACTCTCAGACATGTTGAAAGATTTACATAACCATCTATCTTTCTTTGAGATAGAAGTGAATTAATAATCTCTTCAGGATTCTGATGAATAAATTTTTCACGTTCAGACATACTTAATTCTTTATGAGATATACCAAAGACAACAAGTTTATCTAAATTCATTTTTTACTCCTTGTGTAACACTGTATATAATTTAACTTTTCACTCCTTATATTATATAATATTATAGGAGAAAAATTAACTTTTATTATATCCTTTTAAGGGTAAGCATATTCAAATTTTAAATTCAATATATATATTATTTCTATATATAAAGTAGATAAAATAGCGTTTTTTAACTATTAACAATATAAAAAATAAATGCATAAAATATATTATAAAAATAATTTGATTGAAATTGGATTTAAAAATATATTGATTAACTTTTTTTGATAATTATAGTAAAATATAAGTATAAGCATAAAAAATTCTTAAGAATTGAGAGGAACTAATGAAAAAATTTATAATAGAACCAGAGTATGATGGTTATGAAATAGGAACATATCTGAAAGAAACAAAGGGGTATTCTGGAAGAGGCTTGAGAAATTTGGAAATATATCTTAATGGAAAAAGAGTTAAAAATAATAGCAAGAAGGTCAGGAAGCTAAACAGACTTTTAATAAAGGAAAAGGAAAAGGAAACTGGAATAATACCTATGGAGATACCAATCAAGGTAGCTTATGAAGATAAGAATGTACTTCTTATTGATAAAGATCCCTACATAATAGTGCATCCTACTCAAAAGAAAGTAGATAAGACACTTGCTAATGGAGTGGTAAATTATTTTCTGAAAACAACTGGAAAAATAATGGTGCCAAGATTTTACAACAGGCTGGATATGAATACTTCAGGTCTTATCATAGTGGCTAAAAATTCTTTTGCACAATCTTTTCTTCAAGAAAAAGGGATAGTAAATAAATTCTATAAAGCTATAGTAAAAGGAATAGTAGAAAAAGATGAATTCCTTATAGACAGACCTATTGGAAAAATAGGAGATGATCTGAGAAGAAGAGAGATATCTGTAGAGAATGGAGGTCAAGAAGCTCAAACTAAAATAAAAGTAATAAAAAGATTTAAAGATATTACTCTGATAGAAGCAGAACTTCTTACAGGAAGAACCCATCAGATCAGAGCTCACATGGCTCTGGAAGGATATCCTCTCTTAGGAGATGAGCTTTATGGCGGAGAAGATAAAAGAGCTAAAAGACAGATGCTTCATTCTTACAAAACACAATTTTCAGATGTAGAGACAGGACAACTTAAAACAGTGGAAATAGACATCCCTGATGATATGAAAAAGATCTTATCAGAAGAATAAGGGAGGGAGTCCAATGAATTATTTACCATCATCAAATAATGGAACGCTCATAAGGAAAACCAATTGATGAACAAAAAGGATACAGAAATAGAAAACTAAATACAGAAAAGGATAAAAACTATAAAACAAGAGAGAAGAAAGCAGAAAATAAACAAACTGCATGATAAAAAACTAATCGTAAAAAGATTAAAATTAGTTCTGTCATATTAATTGACAAAGAGGCAAACATATTATATAGTTAATATAGAAAATAAGCAAAAAACTATATTACTATAAAATAAAAAATAATAAATTTTAGGAGGAATACAAATGGCAGTTAAAGTAGCAATTAACGGATTTGGAAGAATTGGAAGATTAGCATTAAGATTAATGGTTGAGAATCCAGAATTTGATGTTGTAGCAATTAATGACTTAACAGATGCACATATGTTGGCACACTTATTTAAATATGACTCAGCACAAGGAAGATTCAATGGAACTATAGAAGTTAAAGAAAATGCTTTTGTAGTTAATGGACATACAATCAAAACTTTTGCACAAGCTGATCCTAAAAACTTACCATGGGGAGATTTAGGAGTAGATGTAGTTCTTGAGTGTACTGGATTCTTTACTAAAAAAGAAAAAGCAGAAGATCATATTAAAGCAGGAGCTAAAAAAGTTGTTATTTCTGCACCAGCAACTGGAGATCTTAAAACTGTAGTTTTCAATGTAAATGATGATATTCTTGATGGAACTGAAACAGTTATCTCTGGAGCATCTTGTACTACTAACTGTTTAGCACCTATGGCTAAAGTATTAGAAGACAAATATGGAATTGTAGAAGGATTAATGACTACTATCCATGCTTATACAAATGACCAAAATACACTTGATGGACCACATAAAAAAGGAGATCTTAGAAGAGCAAGAGCTGCTGCTGCTAACATCGTTCCTAACACAACTGGAGCTGCAAAAGCTATTGGATTAGTAATTCCAGCTTTAAAAGGAAAATTAGATGGAGCTGCACAAAGAGTTCCTGTAATTACTGGATCATTAACTGAGCTTGTAACAGTTCTTAATAAACAAGTAACTGTAGAAGAAATAAACGCTGCAATGAAAGCTGCTACTAACGAATCTTTTGGATATACTGAAGAAGAATTAGTATCTAGTGATATCATTGGAATCCACTATGGATCTTTATTTGATGCAACTCAAACAAGAGTAATGACAGTAGGAGACAGACAATTAGTTAAAACTGTTGCTTGGTATGACAATGAAATGTCTTACACTTCTCAATTAATCAGAACTCTTAAAAAATTCGTAGAATTATCTAAATAATTACTGAATTTGGAATAACTAAATAGAAATGAATAGCGGAACTTAAAGGTTCCGCTATTTTTAAAAACAAATTTGGAGGAATGAAAATAATGGCTAAGAAGATAGTAACAGATTTAGATGTTAAAGGTAAAAAAGTATTAATGAGAGTAGATTTTAATGTACCTATGAAAGATGGAAAAATAACTGATGACAACAGAATAGTTGCAGCTCTTCCAACTATCAAATATGTACTTGAAAATGGAGGGAAAGTAATAGCTTTTTCTCACTTAGGAAAAGTAAAAACTGAGGAAGATTTAGCTAAAAAATCTTTAAAAGCAGTTTCTGAAAGATTAGCTGAACTTTTAGGACAACCAGTTAAATTTGTACCTGCTACAAGAGGTGCTGAATTAGAAGCAGCAGTTGCTGGACTAAAAGATGGAGAAATCATGATGTTTGAAAACACAAGATTTGAAGATCTTGATGGTAAAAAAGAATCTAAAAATGATCCTGAATTAGGAAAATATTGGGCTTCTTTAGGAGATGTTTTTGTAAATGATGCATTTGGAACTGCTCACAGAGCACATGCTTCAAATGTAGGTATTGCAGCAAACATTGGAGAAGGAAAAACAGCAGCAGGATTCTTAATGGAAAAAGAAATAAAATTTATAGGAGGAGCTGTTGATGCTCCAGAAAGACCTCTAGTAGCAATATTAGGAGGAGCTAAAGTATCTGATAAAATTGGAGTTATAGAAAATTTACTAGTTAAAGCTGATAAAGTTTTAGTTGGTGGAGCTATGATGTTTACTTTCTTAAAAGCTTTAGGAAAAAATACAGGAACTTCATTGGTTGAAGAAGATAAAGTTGAATTGGCAAAAGAATTATTAGCTAAATCAAATGGGAAATTAATTCTTCCAATAGATGCTGTAGTAGCAAAAGAATTTAATAATGATGCACCTCATAAAACTGTATCAGTAGATGAAATTCCTTCTGATGAAATGGGATTAGATGTTGGAGCTGGAACTGTTGAATTATTCACAAAAGAAATCAATGGAGCTAAAACAGTAGTGTGGAATGGACCAATGGGTGTATTTGAAATGCCTAGTTACGCAAAAGGAACTATAGGAGTATGTGAAGCTATAGCTAACCTTAAAGGAGCAACTACTATCATAGGAGGAGGAGATTCAGCAGCTGCAGCTATAAGCTTAGGATATGCTGATAAATTTACTCATATCTCTACAGGTGGAGGAGCTTCTCTAGAATACTTAGAAGGTAAAAAATTACCAGGAGTAGAATCTATTTCTAATAAATAACAGATATATTTTCACAACAGCAGGGAGTGTGATGTTATGATAAAAGAGTTTGATGGTTCTTTGAAAATGGCAGATGAATTGTTATTGATAGACAGTGAATCTTTTCAAGATATACCATATACTTCTGAGATACTGTGTGAAAAGATAAAAAAGAATGATCATTACAGAGTATTTGTATACTATGAAGAGAATATTCCAGTTGCTTATCTAGGATTACTTTATGTAAGTAATCTTCATTATGATGGAATGTGGGTAGACCTTATAGGTGTAAGAAAAGATTTTCAAAATAGGGCTATAGGAAAAAAACTCTTAAAATATGCTGAGGAAAAAGCTAGAGATAATGGTCTTGAAATACTGACTGGATTGGTTAAATCAGACAATATATCATCATTAACAATGTTCAAGGGAGCAGAGTTTAAATATGATGAGATGGGATTTAAACTTTTCATGAAGGATATAGAAAAAAAGTAAACATACAATCAATTATCTTAATGATTATATATAGAGCCTTGAGAAATCAGGGCTCTTTATTTTTGCTCAATAAATTTTAAATTTATTATTGTATGATAATTAATAAACGACAAAATTATACAAATTCAGATAAAATATTTTACAAATTTGTATAAAAAAGATATAATAGAAATAAATTAACATAGAAAGGTGGGAGTGAGATGGAGAAAAAAAAGGAATTTTCAAAATATCTTGAAAATTTTATGAAAAAAAATGGATATAATTTAGAACAGATTTCGAGAGAAACAGGGGTTCCTGTTGCTACAATAGGTCATTATAAGACTGGGAGAAGAACTCCTAAAAATGATTTTATTGATAAATTTGTCTCTGGTTTTAATTTAAGTTCTCAAGAAAAAAAAGAAATTACAATGGCGATAGCTATTGATAAAACACCAAAAGTAATTAAAGATAATATTCTTGAACTAAAAAATATAAAACCAATAAAACTGATGGAGGTTCCATTATTTTCAAGTGTTTCTGCTGGACTAGGGAGAGAAACTATTGCTGAACCTATAGATTTTATTTCAATACCAAAGACAGCTGGTAATAATATAGTTGCTATTTTAGTACAGGGAAATTCTATGGAAGATACTATTTTAGATGGGTCTATTGTTGTTGTAAATACAGAATTGATGCCAGAAGTTGGAGAAATAGGTGTGTTTTTGACTAAAGGAAGCGATCATGCTGATGGGCTGGTAAAAAGATTAAAATATAAAAATGGTGAGTATGTATTAGAAAGTGATAATAAGGAATATGGAGATTTAAGGATAGAAAATAGTGATATAACAGCTTATGGAAAAGTTATCCAGGTAATAAATAATACAACTAAAAGAAGAAAAGATCCTTTGATGTCATATATAGATAAACTAGATATGAATGAAAGAGAAATGATAGAAAGTATGCTTAAAGGACTAATCGAAAAGAAAAAAGAAACTAAATAAACAGTAAAAGAGAACATTTTAAAATGAAAGAAAAATAATATAAAAATTTCTATTGACTTTTATTATACAAAATTGTATAATAAATTTAAGATGATTTCATGAAATATCTAAAACCTATTAAAAACAGATTCACAATTGAGGTAAACAATGTTTCCCTTGGTTCTTATGTTAATTTTCAAGGACTATGGTTATTTATTTTTAATATTTTTTTTAAAAAACATTATACAAAAAAGTATAAAAAGTTAAATTAATTTATCAGAGCATCAATATTTTAATATTGGGATGAATGAACTCTTTCATGTAAGAAATAAAAACCTTGATTTGACATTTAAAGATATGAAAATAAGTAATTGAAAATTCTGGAGAATTTAACATGAGAACCTAAAACAAAGAAAAATACAGGAGGTATACAAAGTGGTAAATATAAAAGAAGTAGTACACAACAGTAAGGAAAGATTTTTAGAGGTACAGCCTAATGGAGCTGGCCTTTACATTGGAATGCAGGCATATGAAGCTATAAAAAATGAAAGTGAATATACAGATTCAATGAAAACTATAATTCCAAAAATGGAGCTTTTGACAGGAACATTAGCTGGAAAAGAATTCACAATCACAACAGGTACAGCAGAAGTAATGGCAGCACCTAAAAATGTTGTAGTAGCTCTATTTGATAAATCTGAATTAGCTGGATTAGCAACTGCTGAAAATTTTAAAGGAATGGCAAACCCTAATCTTGTTGAAATAGTAAAAGTAACTGCAACAACTGCAAGTTCAATTACGTTAGCAAATGAACCTGTAAATTCAGCTTTTATAAATGCTATTTTACTTGAAAATGATGGATATATTGATGTAGCTCAAATAACAGATTTTTCATCTACTGAGCAGCAGGCAGAAATAAGTACAAACAACAAACATTCAAATGGATATGAAAGTGCAATAGGAGGATTAAAAACATCTTCAATTGATGGAATTCAAGGATACTATCATCCAGATTTTCCTTCAGTAGCTACAATAAACTTTGCATTTGATGGTGAATTTACTATTAAAGCAAGACATGGAGCATTAAAACAAAGAAATACTCCATATATTGAAGGAGTTTATAAAGTCGCAGAATTTACACATTCAGGAACTCTAGATGGTGGAAGTGCTCTGTCTTATACAGCAAGCTTAAAACTTCAATCAGGAATGATAGAAAAGAAAGTATTTCAATAAGGAGAATAGGGGAGAAATCCCCTTTCCCTTGTTCTTTTAAATGAAAATATTCAAATATTTTGATTTAAAAAAATAAGATGGGAGGCTAAATGAGAGTAGAAATAAATGATAAAGAATATAAATTAAAACTTAATTTAAGAGCAAGAATAAAACTTTCAAAATATTATCCAGATGAGATTGAAATGTATAAAAAGGCAGGAATGGGAAATTTAGAAATTATTACTAAGATAATCTATTGTTCACTTCAGGGATCTCAACTTTCTTATGAAGAGTTTCTGGAAAGTTATCCTGATATCAAAGAAAGCTATGAGATGTTTTATAAAGTTTTTCAAAAATTGATAGAAGAAGCTGGAAATCCTTTAAATATAGAGATTAAAGAAAAATCAGATATAAAAATTGAAGAAAAAAAATCAGAGAAAATTGATTTTAGAGAGCTTATTATTACATTGATGAGCAAAGGATATAAGCAGGAAGAGGTATTAGATATGACTTATTGGGATATAAATCTCATATTTGAAGCTGATTATAAGCATTTAGAAAGAGAAGTGTTTCATACTAATGCATTGATTAATACAATAGCTGGGATAGTTGGAAGCAAAGAAACAATAGATATTCTTGGGAGAAAGAAAAAAGAAGAATATAGAGATTATTCAACATTTCATGAGATAGGAATATTGTTGGATAAGAAGAGAATAAATTAAGATTTGGAAGGAGGTATAAAATGGACCTAATAACAGCGAAAGTTATTGCAGATGCTATAATTAGTGCAATGATAGGATTAGCAGTTCAAGAGAGTTATGAGCTTGCTCAAAAAAAGATACAAGAAATAATTGAAGAAGCAGAAGAAAATGTAAAAGCAGAAAAACAAATTAGTATTGAAATAGAAAAAAATTTAAAAATATTAAATGAATTGGATAACAAACAAGTTTTAACAATAAAAGAACAAAAAAAGTTGAATAAAGTATTAGAATATTTAAAAAAAGCAGATGTAAGACTAGCTAATTCTTATGAAAAATTTAAAATGAAAGAGATTAGTTATGCAGATTATCTCAGTCAAAAAGATGAAACAAAATCAAAACTTGACTTAAGAAATTATATAATAGATTCTCAAGAAAAATATTTAGAATATGAAAAAGAATATCAAAAATTATTTAATGAAAATAGTAAATATGAACAAAAGCATCAGTTACGAGTAACTCCCAAGTTAGGTAAAAAAATGGCAGGTGGAAAGAATAAGGCAAATATTAAAGAAGAAGATAGAAAAGTTGTATTAGAATCAATTGAAAATATGAAAAAAAGAGAAGGATCAAAAGGGAAAAATGAAGAATTAGAAAGATATATCAAAAATGAAAAGAGAATAAAAGAACTTGAAAATTTAAAACAAACAGCAATAAAAGATGTAGAAGAAAAAAATATTATAAATAATATATTTGATAATGAAAAGGAAAAAAAAATAGTTGAAAAAAAAGCAAAGAATAATATTACAGAATTAAAAAAGGTTGAAGAAAAAAAAGTAAATAAAAATGATGCTGAAGAAAAATACAAACAAGAAGAATTAAAAATAAATGTTGACTATAATAAAAAAGTTTTAGAAGAGACAAAAGAGTTTAATAAAAAAATAGAAAAACTTTTAGCAGAGAGAAAAATGAATGAGATTAAAATAGAAAAGCAAAAACATGAAATTAATTTAAAAAAACTTGAAGATGAAAAAATAGAAAAGCTTTTTCAACATCAAAAAAATAAACCTGGAGCAACAAAAATTGATATTGAAAATATAGATTCTAAATTGGAAATAATTAAAACCAATAGTGAAAAAGAAGAAAATGATAAAAAATATAATGATATACAAGTAAATATTCAAAATTCTATTAATAATGCAGGGACAGGACTTAAAAATCTTTCAAGTATGTTTCAAATGTTAGGAGAGGTTACAGGTAAACAATCTATAAAAGATATCTCTAATGTATTAGGAACAGGAAGTTCTTTATTTGAAGCATTTAAAAATACAAGTATTGGAGCAGAGAAATTAGCTGGATTTCTTGGAAATAAGGCAATACCTGGATTTGAAAACTTTAATCAAGGAATGGGAATAGGAAATATAATAAGTGGAGCTTTAGGTGGAGGAACTGAGGGAAATCTTGGAAGCATGATTGGAAGTGGAATAGGAACAGCAGTAGGCGGGCCAGTGGGAAGTATTGTAGGTGGAGCTATTGGAAGTATTGGTGGAAGTCTCTTTGGAAGCAAGAGTAAAAAGAAGAAAAAGAGAGAAGAAAGAAAAAGAAAGGCTGCTCAGGAAAGATTACAAAGAGGATTAATATCTGGACAATACAAATGGCAGGATGTTATGGAAGCATATAATGAAGATCTTTTAAAATTGGGAGCAGGAAGCTATATTAATCTTTATGACAAGGTTTCAGCAAATACTGATTATGATAATGTACTATCAAGTCTTAATGGTGCAAAATCTGGTTCTGATGGAGTTAGTATGACAACTCTTAAACAATTGATGCCACAGTACAATGAACAACAGATAATGGATTGGTTTAAATCTTTAACTGGTGGAGCAGTGTTGAAAGGAGATATTTTAAGTACAGGGGAAGGAAAGTATGGAGCTATTGATATTGGAGAACTTGCAAAACAAGTAACAAATGCTAATAGAGATCTTGAAAAAACACTTAAAGCAACAATTAAGGGAATTATAAATTTCTCAGCGGATAGTTTAGCAGCAGTTGTTAAAAAAGGTTTTTTTGGTGGTATGGAAGATCTTGGAAATGATATTGAAGGTATGCTTGCTGAAAGTTTGAAAAATGCTTTTGTTAATACTGAAATGTCAAAAGCTCTATTCAATGGAATGTCAGATAAAGTAGCAGATGTAGTAAAAGAAATGTTTGTAAAAGATAGTAATCTTGGAATTGATCTTGAAACAGGAGATTTAGAAAGTTTATCACTTACACAATATATGGAGCTTATTAAAAAATATACAGAAATTTCTAATGAGAAACTGGAAGAATTATTTAGAGAACTAGGATTGAATGTGGATAATTTGACAGGAAGTATGAATAATCTGAATAAAAATATGAGTAAAAATGCAGTTCAAGGAATGTCTACAAATTTATGGAAATACAATTTAGGACAAAAAGTGACAAGTGAATTTAATGGCACATTTGAAATTGAGATTCCTATAACTCTTGGAGATCAATTATTAGATAAAAGAATAATAAAAATAACAAGTGACAGCATAAGAAAAGCAAGGAGGAATAAGTTTTAATGAGAAGAGAAATTATAAAAGCAGACAACAGTAATCATGTAATAACAATAACAAAAAAAGAAGAAGAAATAACAATAGAATTTGATTTTGGACTTGTTCCTGAAGCAGCTCCTCGTTTCACTCTTCCTTTATGGGCTATGGGAAAAGAAGAAGAGTATGAATTTGAAGGAGGTTTTGTACTTAAAGCTGATGATACAGGAACAAGAGACATTACCTATAATCTTTTAGCAAGGATAAAAGATTATAAAGAATTGATATTTGTTTGTAAAACATCAGATAAGTATAAGGGAGAATTCAAATATATTTCACAAGCACTGAAAGATAATGGAATAATTATGAATGGAATAAGGTTAAACTGTATAGCCAGTATTGATAATGCTAACTTTGCTACTATGTTGAATAGTACAAGAAATCATCAAGGAAATCTAATTATTTCCACTACATTTGATACTCAAAGAAAAAAAAGATTTAATATAACAACAGTTCCATTAGCAGATGTTGAATATATGCTTTACCCAGATGTTTATTGTAACACTATAGAAGAGTTTGAAAAAGTTCTATACAGCGATATAGGAGGGTATAAAACATTTACATTATTAGGAAAAGACTATACAGTTATTTTGAAAGATGAGGTGAATGAGAGTTCACAAACAGCAGTAATTGATGGAATAGTAAAAAATTGTAAAATATATTCTTTCAGTTTAGAGGAGGTATAGATAATGAGAAAGTTTCTAGTTAAATACGAACTCCTTGGTAATGAAGGATTATGGAAAGACTTTACAGAGCAGGTTGTAGGGACTACAACTATAAATCTTGGAAATATAGCTGAAGTTGGAAGTGAAGATTTCGGAATAGACAGTTTAAAAAAGTTTGCTAATCTTACCATTCATAATGATAAGAATAAAAAACTTACAACAGGGCCTATCTTATCAACTAATCAATTTCAACTAGGAAGAAGAGTAAGAGTAAAGGTAAGAACAGCAAAATCTACAAATCATTACAATTTAAATTTAACTGGTGAAGATAAAACATATATTCTTTTAAAAAACATAAGAGGAGTAGAAGGAATAGATTTGGTTAGTGTCTATAATGAAGAATGTTCTCTATCTCCTTCAGAGGCTGATTTAAAAATAGAAAATACTTCTCAAATGGCAAATGGTCTATATGTATATTTTAACAGAGTGGTAAGACAGTATGAAAAGGTAAGCTTTTTAATAATAACAACAGCAAGTGATTTAGATGCTGATAGAGCAGAATTTGAAGGAACAGGAGCAAGGGAATATTTTATTCCAAATGTAGATCCAGACATTGTTGAGATTTTAGGATACTATAAATATTCATATTTGCCATGGGCTATTGGATATTTTTCAAGAAAATATTTTTCAGATACATATGGAGTAGAATATCTCTATTTTGCTAAAGAGGATGATCCAGATAATTTTCCATATTATATAGAAAATATTACTAGAGAAAGAGATGGAATAAAAGTAAGATTGAATACTGAACTTCCAGTAAATGAAAGAATGGTAATTGGATTATTCTTTAATGCAGCTGAAGACATCATAATATTTGATGGAAAAATAAGAAGATATGAAGGAAGAGGTTACCATAATGTCTCTTTGGAATGTCAGGATTTTTCATATGATCTTGATGTAATGGCAATAAATAAAACCTATTCTAAAGGAATGACATTTGAAGATACAATAAAACAGATATTAATTGACAATAAAAGAGAAGATATTGAATTTCTATATGATCCATACAATACTGCTACTTTGACAGAAGATTATTCAGTTGAAGATACAACTATATGGGATTCAATACAAAAGCTTGCACTATCAAAGGGATGGAGTTTGTACTTTAGATATGATAGAACAAAAAATAAACAGGTGTTAATTTTTGAAGATACAATTTCAGCAAGTTATATAACTTATCAGCTTCTTAGAGGAGATGTAGTTGGAGAATTCAGCTATATAGGAGATTTGACAAGGGTAAGGAATATTGTGTCAGTAGTATACAAGGATCAGAATGATAACAATAAAGTAAAAACAATAGAACTTAAAGATGAGGATTCAATACTTAGATATAGAGAAAACAGATTAACTTTAGGACTTGATTTAACAGAAAATATAATAACTACAAATGATATGGCTATGAAATTGGCAACTCAGGCATTGAAAGATTTAAAAGATCCAGTAGTAAATTATACAATCGAAACAACTTTGATGCCTAAATTGAAACTAAATGATGAACTATGGTATATTCATGAAAATTTAACAGAGAGACCATTATTTTTGAGAGCTTATTCTATTGAACATTCAATTTCAGTTGGAGATACAGGAGAACTTCAATGTAATACTGTTATTACAGGGGGAGGAAAGATTCAATATAAACTCAATGAATGGCTATATAATGATAGTAAAATAAAAGATGATAAAGAGATAATTATAGTATAAGGAGGAAAAATGGCACTTGATAAAGGAAGATTAGAAGAAATAGCAACAGCAATAGCTTTGATGTATGATCCAGAGGTTTATTCAAAATTAAAAACAGAAATAAATAAACCTATGGCAGACATTCCAGCAGGTCATGCTTTAAATATCAATTGGGACAATATTATAAATTCATATAAGATAATAAAAGATTTTCTAAAAGAAACTCTATATAAAGAAGATATGTCAATGGAGAATGTAGGGAGTAAACTGGTTCAGAGAGGAACAAATGGTGGAATAAAAGTGGGAGATATATACACAACAACACCTTTAAACAATGGGGCTATTGCTTCGAATAGTGGAATAGCATATAAAGATTCTGATGGAATAATTAAGTATACTAATAATTTTACAGAATTTAGAAAATTGACAAATACAATATCAAGAGATGATATGAATACTGTTGAAAAATTAGATATTAATGGAAGTTTTAACATTTATGGAGGAACAAGAGCTATTACTCTCAATGAAAAAGCTAAAAAATATAAGGTTTTAATAATAAAAGCAGGTGGAACAGAAGATGATGTACATTTTTTAATTTTAATACCAGGTCAAAGAATTATTTCCAGAGATGGAACTAGATATGGTGGAGGGAGTATAAGCGTTTTATGGAATGGGGATTTACAAGTAACAGTAAGTCACCATCCAGGGCCTAAAGATGGATATACTGGAAGAGTTGAAGGAATATGGGGGTTGATATAATGAAGAAAGGAAATGTAGCATTAGAAATAAATGCAGGAGTAATAGAGGGACCAAGAGGTCTTTCTATTAAAGAACTAAAATATAAGGAAACCTCATCTAATGGAGATAATGTTTATGAAGTTATAAGAGAAGATGGAAATATAATAGGTGAAGTGAGAGTTAAAAGAGGAAATCAAGGAATACAGGGAGAGAAAGGAGAAACAGGAAGAGGGATACTATCTTTTTTTAAGAAAAATAAACAAGGGCCAGTAACAACTTATGAATTTACTTATACAGATGGAACTACAGATAGATTTATGGTAGAAGATGGAGAAAATGCTTATGAAGTGGCTGTTGATAATGGATTTGAAGGAACAGAAGAAGAATGGCTGCTGTCTCTTATAGGAAGAGGGTTAGAATTTACTTGGGAAGAAAATAAATTAGGAATAAGAGTAGAGGGAGAAACAGAATATCAATATAGTAATGATTTGAAAGGTGAAAAAGGCGATAGAGGAGATATTGGACCTGGAAATATTCTCTCTATTGGAACTGTTGAAAAAGGAGAACAAGCTCAAGTAACAATAAATGGTGAAAGTCCAGAGCAAGTATTGAATTTTGTACTTCCAAAAGGAGATATTGGAGAAAAAGGAGAACAAGGAGAGCAAGGAAGGAAAGGAAATGGGATAGTAAGAACTCAATTTGTGAGAGAAGATAATGAAAAAGTATATTATAAATTTATATATGATGATGGGACTGAATTTCAGTGGTCAACTTGGAAAGGAGAGGCAGGAATTTCAGGAACAGGAGCTACAGCAGGAGATATTGTTGATACTTTAGATAGGACAGTGGAAACTCCAGAAGACTGGCTATCTCTTGAAAATTATAGGCCAATTTATAGAGAAAATTATCCAGAATTAGAAGGGAAAGTAAAGTGGAAATATGAAAAATGGGAAAGGTTAAATCCTCAAATAACATCCGCTAATAATAATGAAGATTTTAAAGTAGAAATGAGATGCTTTGATTTACATAACTCCCAGGTTCCAGTTAAAACTGATATGGATATCACTCCATTAATAGATGCTATAAATGGAGGAACTCAAAAAGATAATAATTATGTAAAATTTCCATTTTCTTCTTCAATACCTCAAGAACAACCAAATAATATTTCATATCCATTAATTATAAAATTTTCAGGGAAACTAATTGAAGAAGCTATAAGAAATAATGATAAAATACTTTGTATTTTCCATGTTAGAATGAATGCTTGGGCTAGAGATACAGATGACCATATGATCTGGCAGTGGTTTGATACAAGTACAGGATATTATAATTTCGTGAACAATATACAGCTAGCAAGAGCAAGTGAAAATGTTTATATTCAAACAGATGAGCAGGATAAAAATAAATATTATGATCTTTATGGAATGCAAATGAATACAATGCAGTATCCACAAGGGTATTTAGATAATTATATGCAAACTGGCAATGGAGAAAAAGATACAGCTGCTATTGGAATTGAAATTGCAACTAATAATAATTGTTTGAATATGGAGGTATTTAAAATAGAATTATGGAGAAAAACTCCAACTAATTTTGAAACAGCTGATATAGCACCATATTTTTTTCTACAATTTCCACCATATTGGACTCAAAATGTGGGCGTTTCAGATATGACAAATTGGATTCAAAACTTTCCTGTTGAACAAAATTTGAAAAGACAAATATATTTAGGAAGAAAAGTAGAAACACTATAAAACTTTTAAATGAAAGGAGTGATATTTATAAATATAAAAGAAATAATAAAAAATATTGATTTAAATAAAATTATGTATGTAATATCTCTAAATGAAATATCAGGAAATGAAAATGTGATCTGTAAATTTAGCTATGCAGGAGGAATATCAGGATATAGTTTTGGCAGAAGTCAGTTTGATGTAAAACATAATTCAAAAGCCAGAAATTTTTTAAAAGAAAAATGCAGATTTACAACTGGTGATATTGATAGATTATTAAGATTAGATAAGGAAATAAGTGATCTTAATAATAAATTAAAAAATCATAGAAAGGATATAGATGAACTGGATAAAGAACATATAAAAGAAATGGTAAACTATGTAGCCAATCTCAATGAGCTGACAGAATTTGAAGATGAAAAAACTTTTGTCCACTTAGTAGATTATCATAATCAGTTTAACCTTAGTAAGAATGGGCTTATGCATAATTTTATAAAAAGTAAAAAAGTATTAAAATCTGAAGATATATATAATTTTAAACTGGGGTTGAAATGGGGTAAAAAAGCGCCTCAAGATATAAAAAGAAGATATTTAAACATAGAGAACAATTGGAAATAAGAGAGGTGATATTAATGTTTCAAAAAACTGTATTAAATGTAGTAAGCAGTTTTTTACCAGATATATTAAGAAAATATTTACAGCCAGAGGAAGTGGATCAAATAATGGCTGATGTGGAAAAGGAAAGACTACAGGTATTTTCAAAATTTCTTGAAAGAGGAGGGATTCTACATTTGTTTTATGTGTATAGTATATTAGTAATATTTCATCATATAATAACCCCTTATCTAACTGCTTTTATGGGAGTTGAAATATATAGTCTTCCTATTCCAGGAGAATTAACAGCTTTAATTGGAAGCCTTGGAGCAGTAATATTAGGTAAAAAACATTTGGATAAAAAATTGAAAAATTAGATTTAATTAAAGGAATAAATATATCCTAAAGAGGGAGTTCATCTTGAGCTCCTTTTTTACTGATTAAATTTGTATAAAAATAATTTTTTATTTGTACTCAATCTAGTGTCTTGCTTATTATATGATAACATCTTTAAATTGTAATCTTTCAAAAAAGATGATAGAATAAAGAGTGATTTTATAAAAGTATTAAGAGGAGTTGAAACATGACAATAATGCCTTTTATCTGTCTTTTTTTTGGAATCATAATAGGAACAAGAAATCTTTCAAAAAAGATTATGAAAAAAATAGATATAGTGACAAATATGGTTATAATTATTTTAATGACTACTATTGGAATGAATATAGGAATTAATGAAGAGATTATATCGGAACTTGGAAAAATAGGTTGGAATTGTGCTATTATTTCTATTTTGGGGATATTATTCAGCATAATTTTAACTATAATATTGGAAAAAACTATCCTTCCTTTAGAAAAAATAAAAAAGGAAATAGAACTTAGAAATTATGAAAATAAAAAGGATAATGAAGAAATAGAAGAGGGCAAGTCTTTTCTTACTGCAATTATTCCAATAAGTGTAATATTAGGTGTTATTATTGGTGTTTTTTTTATGGACAAATCTTATGAGATAATTTTAAATTATTCTTTGATTATCTCTTTAATAATGTTATATACAGGGGTAGGAATATTTCTTGGAAGTAATTTAAAAGTGTTGGAATATGTAAAAATAATAGGAGTAAAAATTATTTTGATATCTTTAACTATATTGATAGGAAGTCTTTTAGGAGGAGCCATAGCTGGAAAAATATTGGGTGTTCCTGAAAACATTTCTATTATTTCAGCTGGAGGAATGGGGTATTACAGTTTGACTGGAGCATTTATGACTAGTAAATTTGGAATAGAAGCTGGAACTTATGGTTTCATTGTAAATATAATGAGGGAGTTCTTTACTGTATTCTTTCTTCCTATATTAATTAAAATAAGTAAAGGAAGTGCTATTGCAGCTGGTGGAGCAGGAAATATGGATACAATGCTTATGCCTATAACTAAATTTGTAGGAGCAGAACTAGGATTAGTTACTCTTATAACAGGAATTATATTAACATTTTCTGTACCTGTTCTTTTACCCATCTTAGGGAAAATATTTATTGGGTAAAAAATATAATAACTGAAAGGGTATTTTTAATATCCCTTTTATTCTTTAGTCATAAATAATTTAAAATACATAAAATTTAAGGAGGAAAGATTTTGTCTAAAGAGTTATTTTTAGAAAAAGTATTTAAAATCAAAGAAAGAAACAGCAGTGTAAAAACAGAGGTAATAGGGGGAGTAACAACGTTTCTAGCAATGGCATATATAATATTTGTTAATCCAGCTATTCTTTCCATGTCTGGAATGGACAAAGGGGCACTTATTACAGTTACTTGTCTTGCTACAGCAATAGGAACATTTTTAGCAGCATTTATGGGGAATGTGCCAATAGCTATGGCTCCTGGAATGGGACTGAATGCATTCTTTACCTTTACCCTTGTAATGGGAAAAGGGGTATCTTGGCAAGATGCTCTTGGGGTTGTGTTTTTATCGGGCATGTTCTTTTTTATTCTTGCAGCTTTAGGATTTAGAGAAAAGCTAGCAAATGCGATACCAGCACCAATAACTACAGCTTCAACTGCTGGAATAGGTCTATTTATAGCATTTATAGGATTAAAAAATATGGGAATAATAGTTGGAAATGAAGCTACTCTTGTAGCACTTGGGAAATTTAATCTTCCTGTAGTTCTTTCAGTATTGGGGCTTATGATGATGGCTGGATTTGAAATGAAAAAAGTAAGAGGAGGCATACTAATAAGTATAGTAATAACTACTGTATTGGGAATGATATTTGGACTTGTTGCTATGCCGAATTCAGTAATAGCTATGCCTCCAAGCATTACACCAATAGCTTTTAAGCTTAATATATTTGGAGCTTTAAAAATATCACTTTTAGGTTCAATATTTTCATTTATGTTTATAGATTTATTTGATTCCCTTGGATTTTTGATTGCATGTTTTAAAGAGATAGGTCTGGAAGATGAGAATGGACATTATAAGGGACTTGGAAAAATGATGTTTGCAGATGTTTCTTCTACTATAATAGGAGCATTTTTGGGAACTAGTACAGTTACAACATTTGGAGAATCAGCTGCAGGGATAGCTGCTGGAGCTAAAACTGGACTTGCTTCTTTTGTAACAGGAATATTGTTTCTTGTAGCTCTTTTGATAACGCCAATAGTTGGTATAGTTCCTATGTTTGCTGCTGCACCATCTTTAGTTATGGTTGGAGTATTTATGTTCAAAAGTGTAAAGGCTTTAGACTTAAATGATACTAAAATATCAGTACCAGCATTCATAACTATAATATTTATGCCATTGACTTACAGTATCAGCATAGGGTTAAGTTTTGGGTTCATATCATATATAATAATGCATGTAATAGCTAAAGAATATGATAAAATAAGTCCTATTCTTTGGGTAATAGGAATACTTTCTATAATAAATTTAATTGTGTAGTTGAGTAAGAGGGAGGAAAATATGTCTCAAATTTTAATAAAAAATGGATATGTTATCTCTATGAATAAAAATAGGGAAATATTTAAAAATGGTTCAATATTGATAGAAAATGATAGAGTAAAAGCTGTGGGAAGAGTTGATCCTTCACTTATAAATTCTGATGTTGAAGTCTATAATGCGCTGGGGAAAATTATCCTGCCTGGATTTATAAATACTCATGTACATCTTTCACAGCAATTAGGAAGAGGAGTAGCAGACGATGTAGTTCTTCTTACTTGGCTGAGAGAAAGAGTATGGCCATATGAAAGTAGTTTTGACTATGAGGATTCTCTTGTGTCTTCTACTGCATGTTGCGTAGAACTTATAAAAACAGGGGTAACAACATTTTTGGAGGCAGGAGGACAGTATGTAGATGCTATGGCTGAAGCTGTAGAAAAATGTGGATTAAGAGCATGTCTTTCTAAATCTACAATGGATGAAGGAGAGGGGCTGCCAAAAGCATGGCAGAAAACAACTCAGGAAGAACTTGATTTTCAAGAAGAATTATTTAAAAAATATAATAATACAGCAGAGGGGAGGATAAAAATATGGTTTGGGCTGAGAACTATATTTAACAACTCTGATGAACTGATAAAAGGAACTAAGATATTAGCTGATAAATATAAGACAGGGATTCATATGCATGTTCTTGAAGTAAAAGAGGAAATGGATTACACAAGAGCTACAAGAGGAGAGACAACAGTTGAGCATATGAACAGACTTGGAGCTTTAGGCCCTAATCTTGTAGCAGCTCATACAGTATGGCTGACAGAAAGAGAAATAGATTTATTCAGACTATATGACGTAAAAGTTTCACATAATCCTGGAGCAGCTATGAAAGTAGTTCTTGGATTTGCTAAAATACCTGAAATGTTGGAGAAAGGAATAGCAGTTTCTATTGGAACAGATGGAGCTCCTTCAAACAATAGAATGGATATGATGAGGGATATGTATCTTACTTCTCTTATTCACAAAGGAAGAACTTTAAATCCAAAAACTGTATCAGCAGAACAAGTACTGGAGATGGCTACAATAAATGGAGCTAGGTGTGCATTGATGGAGAAAGAAATAGGAAGTTTGGAAGTTGGTAAAAAAGCTGATCTTATAATTTTAAATCCAGATACTATTCACTCACTTCCTGTAATTGATCCTGTGACAAATATAGTATATGCTATGAGCAGTGAAAATGTAGAATCTAGTATGTGCAATGGGAAATGGTTAATGAAAAACAGAGAGATTCTTTTCCTAGATGAAAAAGAACTTTTAGAAAAAATAAAAATACAAAATAAAAAAGTTATGGATAAAGCTGGAATAGTTATACCAGATAGATTTCCTGTAATAGAAATAAAATAGTTTAACTGAAAATGACACTTGAGGGGGAAAGATGAAGAATGATAAAAATGAAAAATTAAAACTGGTATCTTCAGTAGCACTAGCAATAGTAGCTTTAGTATGGGGAACTACATTCGCTGTGATAAAAGATACCTTGAGTGTTGTTCAGCCTTTTTCACTTATGATGTTGAGATTTGGATTTTCAGCTTTACTTCTTTCTGTTCTCTATATAGGAAAGATAAAAAAAGTAAAACTAAAGGATATAAAGAATGGAAGTATAATAGGAATATTTATGTTTCTTGCATTTTATTTTATGATAATTAGTATAAAAAATACTACAGCATCAAAAGTCTCATTTATAATAGGAGCATATGTATTGATAGTTCCATTTCTTGCATGGGTAATAAATAGGAAAAAACCTGATAGATATGCTGTAATAGGAGCTATTTTGGCGACTATTGGACTTGGCTTTCTTACTATTGAAAAGGAAATAGCATTTAATATATGGGATATTGTGGCAGGATGTTGCTCTTTTTTCTTTGCAGCACACATGATAGCGATTGAGAGATATGGAAAAGAATCTGATCCTATACTTATTACTGTAATTCAATTTATAGTAACAGCAGGAATATTTATTATTCTTACAGGGTACTTTGAAGGATTTGATTTTTTAATACTTCCTAGAATAAAATGGACTTTAGGATATCTTGTAGTTATAAGTACAGTTATTCCTTTTGCTATTCAGACAATTGTTCAAAGACATATTTCTTCTACTAGTACAGCGTTGATATTAACTCTTCAATCAGTTTTTGGAGCTATTTTTGCTGTATGGTATCTAAATGAGAGAATGACCTTTCAAATGGAGATAGGATGTGTACTAGTTTTTATAGCAATAGTTACACAAGAAACTAAATGGAAATTCTTAACTAAAAAAGATTGGTAAAAAAATGTACTGTAAAGTTCACAGTAATTTCACAAGCTCTTGGTATATTAAAAATATAAAATCTTTCCCCAAGATGTTTTAATATATAGGTAAAAGAAAATCCCTCCAAAGAAGAAGGGATTTTTCTTTTTTTGAAACTTACTATAAAGAATATTTTTTAGGTGGATTTCCAGAGAAATCATAAAATACTGCCTCTGCTCCCTCTAAATAAAAGATTTCAAAAGTAGGATTATCAGGAGTTTGATAAATTGATTTAACAAGTGGATTAATTTCTAATATTTTTGATTTTATATCTGCATTATTTTCAAAAATAACTTTTCCATGAAGCCTCATCCATAATGCTTCTGGAGTAGATGAACATAATTCTACATATGAATTATTTTTTATCTCTTTATAAACTTCTTTTTCATTTGAAGTACAGAAAAACAGCTTTCCATCTTTTTCCAACATAAATTGGAATGGACGAACTTTTGGTTTATTGTCTAAACCTACAGTAGCAAAAAATTGCACAGGATTACTTTTTAAAAAGTTTAATACTTCATTCATAATTTTCCTCCTTGATAACTTGTAATTTTATTTCCCTATGTATATAATAAACATATAGATATATTTTGTAAAGTAAGCACTTTAAAGTTATATAAGAGCTAAAAAGATACTATTATGAAAAAACAGTAATTTGAGAGGAGAGAAAAATGAAAAAAAGAGAGCTGCCACCATGTCCTGTGGAAATAACTATGGAACTTATAGGAAATAAATGGAAAATATTAATTTTGAGAGAACTTATGGAAGGAACTAAAAGATTTGGAGAATTAAAAAAATCTATTGGAGCAATAACACAGAAAGTTCTTACACAAAATTTAAGGGCTATGGAAGATGATGGATTGCTGGAAAGAAAAGTTTTTGCTGAAGTTCCACCTAAAGTAGAATATACTTTGACAGATACTGGGTATAGTTTAAAAAGGGTATTAAACTCCATGTTTATGTGGGGAGAGGAATATAAGAAAAATAATTGCTAGAAATTTCACAAAATTTTCACAGAAACTTGATATATTAAAAATATAAAATCTTTCCCCAAGATGTTTTAATATATAGGTAAAAGAAAATCCCTCCAAAGAAGAAGGGATTTTTCTTTTTTGTAGATATTATTATTTTTTTAAAAAAATAGTAGTATAAAGTGAATATTTTTTATATAGTATATCTATAATTCAATTATTAAAGGAAAAAATTCAAAAAAATATTGAAAAAAAATGATAATTAATTTAAAATATACAGGACATTAAAAAATTAAAATAAAGTGATAGGTTGAAAAATAAAAAAATTATTGATGAGGGGGATAAGATGGAAAGCAAAGTAGAAAAGATTAGAAAGTATTGTGTGATAGGATTTATAGTAGTGGGATTGGCTTGTATCTTTGTTGAAAAATCTCAAGGACCTAAAAAATATGTAGGGACTGCTGAAGGATTTGACAGTGAGGTAAAAGTTGAAATATTGGCTAAGAAAAATAGTAAGGGAGAACTTAGAATAACTGAAATAGTATGTACTCATGGAGATACAGAAGCTATTGCAGGACCTGCTGTGGAAAGCTTAATAGCTACAATTAAATCTACTCAAGATATAGAGTCACTGGATACTGTTGCAGGGGCTACTTATACTTCAGAAGGATTTATTGATGCAATGAAAAATGCTTGTTCAAAAATAAAATAAGAATTTAATATTATTTAGAAGAGGTTCAAATTTTTAATTTGAACCTCTTTGTTATATTACGAATAATTTTCATAGAAATATAATTTTAAAATATTGAACTTCTTTATTAAGTATATAGAAGTTTTAGAATAAATAAAGATAACTATTATATATATTATAAATTTTTTTATAATGATATATAGAAACATTATTGAATATATAGAAAAGAAATATTTGTCATTTAGAAAAGAGTGAAGTATATAAAGAAGTGTAAATATGTTAAAAAAGAGGTGTTTTTATGAAAAAAAGAGTTTGTTTATGGATTGTTCTTTTAGGAATTTTTCTAAGTAGTTGTACAAAATTACCTGTGTCATCTGGAGAATTATCTAGTCAGCCAAAAGCTGTAAAAGAGTTTGTAGGAGCTGAAATTGTTGAACATGGAGATTTAAGTTTTTATGCAGTTGATTTAAAAACGGGAAAAGTTGTGGCAGCTCACAGAGAAAAAAGTGCATTAGTTCCTGCTTCAGTTATGAAGATAGTAACTTCAGCAGCAGCTCTTGAAGTTATGGGAGGAGATAAGACTTTTGAAACTAAGCTTATGTATGAAGGAAAAATTGATAAAGCTGGGTTATTAAAAGGTGATTTATATATTCAAGGTGGAGGAGATCCAACTTTGGGTTCTGATGGAATTTCAGCAGCTCCAGAAGCTTTTTTGGCAGATTGGGTTAAAGAGATGAAAAAAGCTAGAATAACTTCTGTAAATGGAGATATTATAGTTTTAGATGATCTCTTTGGATATGATGGGATACCTGGAAAATGGCTTTGGGAAGACATGGGAACTGACTATGCACCAGGAACTTATGGAATAAGTATTTTTGATAATATATACACTCTATATTTAAGTTCAGGAGGACCAGGAACTACTCCTAAAATTATTGGAACTAAACCTGAAATGAAAGATTTAACTTTTGACAATCAGGCTGTTGTATCACCAGATGGGAAAAGAGATATTTATGTAAGAGGAGTGCCTTTTGAAAATAGAAGAGGATTCTATGGAATAGTACCAGAAAATAGAGCAGAACTTACTATTAAAAGTGATATACCTGATCCTGGCTTTTTTCTTGGACAATATTTTTCTGACTATATGAGAAAGAATGGAATAAAATTTAAGGGAAAAGTAACTACTGCTAGAGTTACAGCAAAAAGACCTAAAAATCCAGTGATATTAGCTGTAACTGAATCAGCTCCTGTTTCTGAGATTATAAAAGTATTGCTAACTAGAAGTGATAACCACTATGCTGAACATTTATTTCAGCTTTTAGAGAAAGTTGAAGGAGTAAATGTTGTGGAGTTTTGGAAGGAGAAAGGATTGGATGTAGATTCTTTAACTATGAAAGATGGAAGTGGACTTTCACGTGGAGATACACTTTCAGCAAAATTATTGACTGATATTCTTGTTTATATGGATGAAAAAAGAGAACTTAAGTTTGAAGAATTACTGCCAATAGCAGGTCAAGATGGAACAGTGGCAAAATTTCTCAAAGAAACACCATTAAGTGGGAATGCGAGAGTTAAAAGTGGAAGTATGAGTGGAATTCAGTCATATGCAGGATATTTAGAGAAGGATGGGAAGAGATACGTTTTTGCTTTAATAGTAAACCACTGGAATGGAGATCGTACAGATTTAAGGAATGAAATGGAAAAATTATTAAATGGTTTGTTTTAAATAAAAAATAATATTGAAATAGAAAGATCAGATTTTTTATATAAAAACTGGTCTTTTTTATTTAAAATAAGCATAGTAATTTTAATCAAAATGGAATTATGCTTATTTTCTTATAGGAAATTTGCAAAAAATAAAGTAAAATAAATTATAAATACTTATATAAAGGTGGGATATTATGAAAACAGGCTTAGTATTAGAAGGTGGTGGGATGAGAGGGGTATATACAGTTGGAGTATTGGATGCCTTTACTAAACATAGTTTTATGCCACATTACTTAATTGGTGTTTCAGCAGGAGCTTCAAATGGGGTATCATACATATCAGGGCAAAAAGGGAGAGCACTTCGTACAAATACTGAGTATATAAATGATAAGAGATATTTAAGCTTTTATAATTTATTGACAAAAGGCTCACTTTTTGGAATGGATTTTTTATATGATGAGCTTCCTAAAACTATAGATCCCTTTGATTATGATGCTTTTTTTGCAAATCCTTGTGACTTTAAAGTTGGAGTGACAAATGTTGAAACAGGAAAAGCAGAGTTTTATGGAAAAGATTCTTTGAGAGATGGAAGTACAGTGCTAAAAGCTTCAGCTTCTATTCCTCTTGTAGCTCCTGTTGTAGAATATAAAGGGAAGAAATATCTTGATGGAGGAACATCAAGTCCTATACCAGTAAATGAGGCTTTGAAAGATGGATGTGATAAACTTATTGTTGTGCTTACACGTCATAGAAAATTTATAAAACCTGCTATAAAATTTCAAACTTTCTGCTCTTTGGTAATGAGAAAATATCCAGCAATGGCAGAACTATTAAAAAAACACCATATAGTATATAGAGAAAATCAAAAAGAAATAGTAAAATTAGAAAAAGAGGGAAAAGCCTGGGTAATAGCTCCAGAAAAACCTCTTATAATAGACAGATTTGAAAAAAATAAAGATAAGCTTCTTGTAGCATATCGGCAAGGGTTTATAGATGGAGAAAAGTTTTTAAAAAAATATAGAACAGAATTTGAAAAATAAATGTATAAAAAAAGATGACATATTTTTAAATTATGTCATCTTTTTTAGGTGTAGATATTTATTAATCTTCAATTGCTTCTTTACCTATTTCCACATGATGTTTAATAATTTCAAAAGCATTAGAGAGTTTTTTCTTTTCTATTTCGTTTAATGGAAGCTCAATTATATATTCTATACCTTCTTTTCCAATAACAGCTGGAACACCAGCGTATATACCAGAAGCTCCATATTCTCCTTGAAGAAAGGCACTGCAAGGCATAACTTTTTTTTCATCATGAAAGATAGCTCTTATCATATCACTGCATGTGCAAGCGATTCCAAATTCAGTACTGCCCTTACCACAAAGAATATCCCATCCAGTTTCTGCTGTTTTCTTTTCAATTGCTTCAAAATCTATCTTATTAAATTTTTTTGGTTTTTCTGTTATAAGTTCAGGAAGATATTTTCCATTTATAGTAGTGCATGAAAATGCTGCTACTTGAGAATCTCCATGCTCTCCAAGCATATATGCTTGGATCGATTTTGCATCTATTCCAGTTTCAACACTTAATATTCTACGAAGTCTTGCAGAATCAAGACCAGTCCCAGTTCCTATTACTTTATTATATGGAAGTCCTGAAAGCTGTTGTACATAGTATGTGATTATATCCACAGGGTTTGTTATAACTATAAAATGACCTTTAAATCCAGTTTTCATTATTTCGGGAACAAAAGATTTTATTATTTTTAAAGAATGATCAAGTTCACAAAGGCGATCTTTTGATACATTGTCAATGGTACCTACACATATTATTATGATATCTTTGTCACCTAAATCTTTTATTTCACCACTTTTTATAACTACTTTATGTGGCAGAAAAGCAAGAGTATCCATACAGTCTAAAGCTTGAGATACAGCCTTTTCTTTATTTACATCTACAAAAGTTATATCATCACATATACCTTGTAATATCATAGAAAAAGCACAATGGCTTCCAACATGTCCAGCTCCTATAATTCCTATTTTTCTTGTATTGACCATAAAAAGTATCCCCCTTGTACTTTGATTTTTACATCATATCATTATCAAATAAAGGTGTCAAGAAAATCGAAAAAATATTTCTAAAAAAATATAAAATGAAAATAAAATGTTTAAAAAACAAAAAAGTAGTCTTAAAACAGAAAAATAATTAATAAAAAAAGAGCATGAATTCTCATGCCCTCTTAATTATGAAGATGAATATTAATTGTTCATAGGCAATATTTCTAGCTCTACTCTTCTGTTTTCAGCTCTTCCAGCAGCAGTACTGTTAGTAGCTCTAGGATTATCCATTCCATATCCTACATAAGATATTCTTCTAGCAGAAACACCTTGTTGAATAAGATAGTTTCTAACACTTGCAGCTCTTCTTTCTGATAAACTTACATTGTAGCTTGCACTTCCTACATTATCAGTATAACCATTAACTATGATTCTAGTTTCAGGATATTGAACAAGTACAGTGGCTATAGAATTTAATGGACCATAGAAACTAGAAACTATATTAGAACTATCAGTAGCAAAAGTAACTCCTCCAGGAAGATTTAGATTTAGATTATCTCCATTTTGGCTTACTTGTACTTCTGTATTTTTTAAACGCTCTCTAAGTTCTTGCTCTTGACGATCTCTGTATGCTCCCCATCCTAATCCTGCAAGGGCACCAACACCAGCACCTATGAGAGTTCCTTTTGTATCTTTACCTATAAGCTGTCCTATTAAAGCTCCTGCTGCTGCTCCACCAGCAGTTCCTTTAGTTTTACCACTTACAGAACCAGTTTCATCTAAAAAAGGTGAAGATGTACATCCAGTAATTATTAAAGCTAGTAAAAGACTAGACATAGCTTTTCTTGTATTCATATTAAATCCTCCTTATGATAAAAAGTAATTTATCAATTTTAAATAAAAATCAATAAATTTTTTCTCTGTTATTAGTGTAATTTTCGAGAAGTAGGAATAAATTCCTTTATATATTTAATATTATATTATTAATTTTAATAAAATACAATCCCAAATTTCCTAGGTTTTATAAAGGTTCTACAATTCTTTGAAATGATTTAAAATTTTTTTTTGAAATATTTTGAAAAAAGTGTTGACATGTTTTTGTATAAATGATATAATCATTCTTGTCTTGAAAGAAAGGCCTCGGAATATAGCGCAGTCCGGTAGCGCACCTGCCTTGGGAGCAGGGGGCCGCAAGTTCGAATCTTGCTATTCCGACCATCTATGCGGGAATAGCTCAGTTGGTAGAGCGTCAGCCTTCCAAGCTGAATGTCGCGAGTTCGACCCTCGTTTCCCGCTCCATTTAAGACTACTGAGTGTATCTGTAGCTCAGCTGGATAGAGCAACGCCCTTCTAAGGCGTGGGTCAGGGGTTCGAATCCCTTCAGATACGCCACTATCCAAATTACAGATTTATGATTTAGATATGGTGATCGTAGTTCAGTTGGTAGAGCGCCAGTTTGTGGCACTGGTTGTCGCGAGTTCAAGCCTCGTCGATCACCCCATTAAAATTTAATATGCGTCATTAGCTCAGCTGGTAGAGCACACGACTTTTAATCGTGTTGCCACAAGTTCAAATCTTGTATGACGCACCATCGTGCGAGGATGGCGGAATTGGCAGACGCGCTAGACTTAGGATCTAGTGTCCCAGACGTGAGAGTTCAAGTCTCTCTCTTCGCACCATTTTGCTGATAAGAGATTCTAAAAGGATCTCTTTTTTTATATTTTTTGAAACTGAGATATGGAGAAGAAAAATGAGAAACATAAGAATCAGATACAGATTTGATGGAAGTATGTTCTATGGATTTCAAAGGCAGCCTGGAAAAAGAACTGTACAGGGAGAAATAGAAAAACTTTTAGACATAGTTTTAAGAGAAAAAGTAAATATGATATCTGCTGGGAGAACAGACAGAGGAGTTCATGCGTTAGAACAAGTATCTAATTTTCTTACAAGCTCTCCCATACCAACAGAAAAACTTAAATATGCTCTTAATAAAGGATTGCCTTTGGATATAGAGGTATTTGAAGTGAAAGATGTAGATATAGAGTTTAACTCTAGATTTATGGCAAAAAATAGAGCATACAGATATATAATAAGCTGGATAAAGAATCCTTTTGAAAGCAGATATGTGACATTGGTTCATGAAAAAATGGATAAAAATAGATTTATAAGAATACTGAGTCCTTTAATAGGAGTTAATGATTTCAATAATTTTAGGCTCAGTGATTGTGGAAGTAAAACGTCTATACGAGAGATATACAGTATAACAGGAGAAGAGAAAGAAAATAAACTGATTATAGATATAAAAGGAAATTCCTTTTTGAAATCTCAAATAAGAATAATGATGGGAACAGCATTAGATATATATTTTGGAAACCAGAATGAAGATTGCTTGAGAGATATGTTGAAAAATCCAAATAAGGATTTTATAAAAAAAGTTGCAGACCCTTATGGTCTTTATCTTTCAGAAGTCAATTATTGATTGACAGATAGGAGAAGAAAATGATTTTAAAAGAATTGAATAGAGCAGATTTGCCTCTGATAAGTGAAATAGTAGAATTAGAAGAAGAAGCATTTGGAGGAAAAGGAGGAGTAGATCTTTGGATATTGAAAGCTCTTCTTAGATATGGAAAAGTATTTGTTTTGGAAAAAGAAAAAAAAATAATTTCAATAGTGGAATATATGCAGTGCTTTGATAAAAAAGAAGTTTTTCTTTATGGTATATGTACTTTGAGAGAGTTTAGACATATGGGAAATGCAAAAAAAATAATGAATGAAAGTGAAAAGTACCTTAAAGAAAAAGGATATGAAGCTATATCATTAACTGTAGACCCAGAAAATAAGATAGCTATTGAGATGTATGAGCATCTTGGATATGAGATAGTGGAATATCAAGAGAATGAGTATGGAAAAGGAATACATAGATATTTAATGAAAAAAAAATTAGTGATTTGAAAACTAACTTGACATAATATAAAAATCGTTATATCATTAAATATATAATCATTACAATTTTGACTTAGATTGGTTAAGGAGGGGAAAATAATGGGAATAGAAATAGAGAACATTGGTGAATATTTGAAATGCCATTCAATAAAGCCGTCATATCAGAGAATGAAAGTATTTCAATATTTATATGAAGAGAGAAACCATCCGACAGTAGACATGATATATAAAGCCCTTTGCACTGAAATACCAACATTATCAAAAACAACTGTTTACAATACATTGAATCTTTTTATTGAAAAAGAAATAGCCAATGTTATAGTAATAGAAGAAAATGAAACTAGATATGATATAGATATGAGTATACATGGTCATTTTAAATGTGAACAATGTGGAAAAATATATGATTTAGATATAAATAAGGAATTATTAAATTCTAAAGAATTAGATGCGTGTGAAATTAAAGAACAGCATCTTTATTTTAAAGGAATTTGTAAAAACTGTTTGAATAATTAAAGTAACGTGAAATTATTATGGAGGTGTTATTTATGACAAAAAATGAATTTTTTAAATGTAAAGATTGTGATATGGTATTTGAGGTAGTTTCTGAAGGAAAAGGATGCTCAACTGCTGCTGGGAATGATAAAGTAGAAAAATTAGAGGCTAAAACTCAGGATGCTTCAACTGAAAAGCATGTTCCTTATGTAGAAGAAAAAGAAAATGGATATCTTGTAAAAGTTGGAAAAGATACTAAACATCCTATGCTTGAAGCTCACTATATAGAATTTATCGAAATTATAGTAGATGGAGATAAACTTTATAGAAAGTATTTGAAACCAGGAGAAGAACCAGAAGCTTTCTTTGAAGTACCAAAAGGAAAAGAAGTTGTAGCATATGAATACTGCAATATTCATGGATTATGGAAAGATAGATAATTTAAAATAAGGTTAAAATAAAATTAGCAAAACCAGGAGGAAACACAATGAAAAAATATGAATGTAAGGTATGTGGATATATTTATGATCCAGTAGATGGAGATCCAGACAATGGAGTAGCACCTGGAACTGCTTTTGAAGATCTTCCAGAGGATTGGGTATGTCCTTTATGTTCAGCAGAAAAAGACGAATTTGAAGCAATTTAATTAATGAAAGTTTTAAAAAAGGACACGTCTAATATGGCGTGTCTTTTTACAACAAAAGTTAAAAAAATATTGACAAAGGACAAAAAATAGTGTACTATTAATAATCATATGCCTAGATAGCTCAGTTGGCTAGAGCATACGGTTCATACCCGTACGGTCGATGGTTCGAATCCATTTCTAGGCACCATATTCCAAATAATTTTTTTAAACCCCACTTTTTAGATTCATATGTTGTAGTCTAACCCTAAATATTTTTATGGAAGAAGATGAGCTTGGCCGGTTCATCTTTTTTCTTTTTTTGAACAAAGATATTTGCTTTGAAAAAGAACTGATATTTGATATAATTAGTGTATTGATATAAAAGTTTTTGGGAGGAATTTTATGAAGTTATCAGCAGCAATAATGACTTTCAATGAAGAAAGAAACTTAGAGAGAACTTTGAAGGCTTTAGCTGATATATGTGATGAGATAGTTATTGTAGATAGTGGCTCTACTGATGGAACTAAAGTGGTTGCAGAAAAATATGGAGCTAAATTTATTTATCAGCCATGGCTTGGATATGGAAAACAAAGAAATGCTGCAATAGAAAGCTGTAATGGAAAATGGATATTGGCAGTAGATGCAGATGAAGAACTTTCTCCTGAACTGAAACAAAAAATAATTGAAATAATAAATGGAACTGAAGATAAAAAAGTGTATGAAATAAATAGACTCTCTGTATGTTTTGGAAAGCAGATAAAACATGGAGGATGGGGAACATCTTATGCTGTAAGGCTTTTTTTGAAAACAGCAGGAAGATTTAATGATAATACAGTGCATGAAAGTTTTGTGACACAAGAAGAAGTATATAAAATAAAAGAAGATATATACCATCATAGTTATCTGACTTTAGAAGATTATTTTTCTAAATTCAATCGTTATACTACTGAGGGAGCTTTGGAATACTACAAAAAAGGAAAAAAAGCAAGTATAGGGCAGATAATTTTTAATCCAATATATAAATTTATAAGAATGTATATTATAAGACTTGGATTTTTAGATGGAGTAGAGGGATTTCTCTTAGCAAGTACAAGTTCTATGTACTCAATGGTAAAATATTTTAAACTCAGAGAAATTTATAAGAATGGAAGTTATGTGAATAAGAAAAACTGATAGAGGGAGCTGACAATGGATATAAAAAGAATAATAGTTTCCAGAACTGATAAAATAGGGGATTTAATATTGTCTATTCCTAGTTTTTTTATGATAAAGAAAATGTACCCTAATGCAGAACTGGTAGTTTTAGTGAGAAAATATAACTATGAGATTGTAAAAAATCTTCCTTACATAGATAGAATTATGAAGATAGATGAATATTCTCAAAGCGAACTTATAGAGAAAATAGCATATTTTAAGGCAGATGTATTTATTGCTTTATATAATGACTCTTTTGTGGCAAAACTAGCAAGAGCAAGCAGGGCAAAAATAAAAATAGGGCCTATTTCTAAACTTTCATCAATTTTTACCTATAATAAAGGGGTATGGCAGAAAAGATCAAAATCTATAAAAAATGAGGGAAAATATAATCTTGATCTTGTTAAAAAATTAGATAAAGAACTTTATCAGAAGGTATATGAATTAAATACCAAGATGAATTATGAAGAGAAACATAGGAATGCAGCAGAACTTTTCTTCAAAATGAATAATATAAAAGGTCAGGCTTTAGTGGTAAATCCATTTATTGGAGGGTCTGCCAAAAATATAAAAGATGAGGAATATGCAAGTCTTATTATGAATTTTAAGAGAAGAAATCCAGAGATAGCTATTATAATTACATGTCATATTTCTGAAGAGGAAAGAGGAGAAAAACTTGTAAAAGATTCTTTAGAAAAAGGTGTATATCTCTATGCCAATGGAGGAGAACTTTTAAACATAGCTGCAATAATAGACAGAGCAGATGTATATTTGGGAGCTTCTACAGGACCTACTCATATAGCAGGAGCATTGAAAAAAAGAATAGTTGCTATTTATCCAGCTAAAAAAACACAGAGTCCTACAAGATGGGGAATTCTTGGAAATGATAAAGTATTTTATCTGATACCAGATCAGAATAACCCTTCAGAAGATTATAATAATCCATATTTTGATAAGTATGATAAAAATATGGAACTTGAGCTGATATTAGCTTTAGAAAGAGCTTTAAAGCTTGAGGAAGGTGGTAAAAATTAGAATACTAATAATACACACAGCTTTTATAGGAGATATAGTCCTCTCTACACCATTGGTAAAAAAGCTGAAAGAAGTGTATCCCTGGAGTGATATAACTTATGTTACAACACCAGTAGGAGCTTCTATATTGAGGAATAATCCTAATATAAGTGAGATAATAGAGTACGATAAAAGAGGAAAGCATAAAGGATTAAAAGGGATATATCAACTGGGGAAAAGGTTAAAATATGAAAATTTTAATCTGGTAATAACTCCTCATAGATATTTAAGAAGTTCTGTTTTGTCATGGCTAACTGGCTCTCCTGTAAGAAAAGGATATAAAAATGCAGCAGCTTCTTTTCTATATACAGAAAAAATTCCTTATGACAGAAATAAACATGAAGTAGAAAAATTATTATCTTTTGTTTCTGGAAAAGAAGAGAAAAGATATGAAATAGAACTATATCCAAATAAACAGGATATAAAAAAAGTAAATGAAATGTTAACAGGATATGGTGAAAAAAAGCTTATACTTTTAGCACCTGGAAGTAAGTGGTTTACTAAAAAGTGGCCTTTAGAATATTTTAATGAAGTAATTGGTCAGTTAATGAATAGAGAAGATATAATAACTGGAATAATAGGTGGAGCAGATGAATTAGCTCTAAATATTGTTACTGGAGGGAATATAGTTGATTTCAGAGGAAAAACTACCCTTTTGGAACTTGCAGAACTTATAAGGAGATCGGAACTTGTTTTAACTAATGATTCATCTCCTATACACATAGCTTCAGCATGGAAAAATGTTAAAATACTCGCAATATTTGGGCCAACTGTGAAAGAATTGGGATTTTTTCCTTGGTCTAAAAATAGTATTATATTCGAAACAGAAGGGCTATTATGTAGACCTTGTTCCCTTCATGGAGGAGATAAATGTCCTCAAAAACATTTCAAATGTATGCTGGATATAAAGCCAGAAATAGTATTAAATGAAATACTAAAAATAATAGAGAGAGTCTGATTTTATGGATAAAGAAAAACTGGGGAATACTTTTTTATACTATAAAGAAAAAAAAGACAGGAAACTGTATGAAAGAATTGAAAATAAAGAATATAAAGTTATAAAAATACTTAAAGATGATCATAGAAGTTATGTATCACTCATAGAAATAGAAGGAGAAAATCTTGTATATAAACAGCCTATTGAAAAAAATAATAGAAAATGGCAGAGATTTCTTTCTATATTTAGAGGAAGTGAAAGCAGAAGAGAATTTAAAAATATAGAAAAAATAAGAGAAGTTGGATTGAATGGAGCTGATCCTAGGCTAGCTGTGGAAAAAAAAGGGGGATTAGTGGTAATAGATTCATATCTTATTTATTCATATATAGATGGAAGAGAAAGTAATTTTGAAGATATAGAGATAATAAGTCATGAATTAAAAAAAATACATGATTTAGGATTTCTTCATGGGGATTCTCATTTGAATAATTTTTTAATAAAAAAGGGGAAAGTATATCTTATAGATACAAAGTTAGAAAAAAATAAATATGGAAATTTTGGGAAGAGTTTTGAATTTATGTATCTTGAAGAGAGCTGTCCTGAAAAAATAGATTTTGATAAGGATAATATCTATTTTAAAGGGGCTAGGATGCTGAGAGGTTATCTAACACTGCTTTCAAGGATCAAGAGGAAATTAAAGAGTATTAGGAGAAGAAAAAAGTGAAAATACTGGTTATCAGGCTGAGTTCGATAGGAGATATTATATTGACTACACCTGTGTTGAAAGCGTTTAAAGAAAAATATCCAGAATCGGTGATAGATTTTTTAGTTCTGGACAAATTTAAGGATTCCATAGAGGGAGTTTCATATGTTGATAATGTGATATTATTTAATAAGGAAAAGAATGATGGACTTCATAATATGGAAATATTTGGAAAAGAACTGAAAAAAAATGGTTATGACTATATATTTGATCTTCATTCTAAAATAAGATCAAAAGTTATTTCAAAGAATATTGGAGTAAAGACTTTCAAATACAGAAAAAGAAGCTGGTGGAAAACTCTTCTTGTAAAAATGAGATTGATAAAATATAAAGTTGATAATACAATAGTTAAAAATTATTTTGGTGCATTTAAAGATTTTGGATTGGAATATAAAGGTGAAGACATAAGTTTTGCTTTTTCTGAAAAAGATGATATACATAAAGAATATGAGGGATTACCTGTAATGGCACCAGGAGCTTCAAAAAATACTAAAAAATGGACAAAAGAAGGATTTGGAGAACTGGTAAATCTAATTTATGAGAAGTATGGCAAAAAAACTATTCTTATTGGAGGAAAAGAAGATTTTGAAATCTGTAATGAAATAGATAAAATAAGTGGAGGACATACAATAAATATGGCTGGAAAACTTTCTCTTAAAGAGAGTGGAGCAATTTTATCCAGAGCTTCTTTTCTTGTCACAAATGATTCAGGGCCCTTTCATATAGCAAGGGGAGTAAAGTGCAGAACCTTTGTAATATTTGGTCCCACAAGTCCAGAAATGTTTGACTTTGATAAAAATACTGTATTAATAGATAAAAATGTAAAATGTTCTCCTTGCAGTCTTCATGGTGATAAAGAGTGTCCAAAAGGGCACTTTGATTGTATGAGACAGATAACAGGAAAAGAAGTTTTTGATACAATAGAAAACAGTGTAAAAATATAAAGGAAGTGGTGAATAAGAGATGGCAAAAGCAAAGAACACAGAAAAAAATCGTGAAGTCAGCGAAAAAGAAAAAGCATTAGAACTGGCAATGAAACAGATAAAAAAAGATTTTGGTGAAGGCTCTATAATGAAACTTGGTGATAATCAGGAAATGAATGTAGAGGTCATCTCAACTGGAAGTATAAATCTAGATGCTGCATTAGGTCTGGGAGGAGTACCAAGAGGAAGAGTAGTTGAAATATATGGGGCTGAAAGTTCAGGAAAAACAACAATAGCACTTCATATAGCAGCAGAAGCACAAAAAGCTGGAGGAATAGTAGCCTTTATAGATGCAGAACATGCTTTAGATCCTGTGTATGCTAAGGCTTTAGGAGTTGATGTAGATGAGCTTCTTATATCACAGCCAGATTATGGAGAACAAGCATTGGAAATAGCAGATATGCTGGTAAGATCAGGAGCAGTAGATGCTATAATTGTAGACTCAGTGGCTGCACTTGTACCAAAAGTAGAAATAGATGGAGAAATGGGAGATCAGCAGATGGGACTTCAAGCTAGACTTATGTCAAAAGCTTTAAGAAAACTTACAGCTACATTAAATAAATCAAAAACTACAATGATATTTATAAACCAGATCAGAGATAAAATCGGTGGATTTGGATTTGGACCTCAGACTACAACTACTGGAGGAAAGGCTTTAAAATTTTATTCATCAGTAAGAATGGAAGTAAAAAGAATAGGGTCAGTAAAACAAGGCGATGAGATAATAGGAAATGAAACTGTTGTAAAAGTAACTAAAAATAAAATAGCTCCACCATTTAAAGAAGCAGCATTCCAAATAATGTATGGAAAAGGAATATCGAGAGTTGGAGAAATTCTTGATATGGCTATTGAAAAAGATATAGTTGCAAAATCTGGAGCTTGGTTTAGTTTTGGAGATATTAGACTTGGACAGGGAAAAGAAAATGTAAAGGTAAGATTGGAAACTGAACCAGAACTTCTTGCAAAAATAGAAGAAGAAGTAAAAAATTCTATCAAACCAGAGAAAAAAGATGAAAAAGGAACTGAGAAACCAGAGGCCAAAGAGGGAGTATTAAGTTTTGAGGAAGTTTAGTCTGAAAGGTAATAAGGTATACTTTGATGAAATATTCTATATAGATTTGAATAAAAATACTATAGCAGAATTTGATTTGAAGAATAAGGAGTATCTTACAGATGAGGAATATGAGACTCTTATTAGATTAAGAGCTTTAAGCATGGGATACTTTCTTTTGTCAAAACAGGATTATTCAATCAAAGAATTAAAAACTAAACTATTGCTAAAATATAGAGAAAAGCATATAATAGATGAGATTATAGAAGAATTTAGGGGAAAAAACTATTTAGATGACTATGAATATGGAAGAAGTTATGTAAGAAATCATAATTATGGAAAGAAAAAGATGGAATTCATGCTTTTTCAAAAAGGACTTTCTCAAACTGTGATAAAGGAAGTTATAGGGGAAAATTCTGCAAATGAATTAGAAGAGATAAAAAAATTATGGATTAAACTTGGGGATAAAGAAAAGGAAAAAAAGATACTTTCTTTGATGAGAAAGGGATTTGAATATCAAGACATAAAAAAAGCAGTGTCAGAGCTGGAGTAATGTGGAGGATAAAATGTTAGGTTTAATTTTAGCTTCATTAACAGGTTTTTTTTCATTCATATTTATAAGTATATTTTACCTTCCAAGGATTCATTTTTTTAGTGAAAGAAAAGGAGTAGAATACTCGAGAAAAAAATTAAAATGGCTTTCAAGAATGGTATTAGGAAGTTTAAATGTAAAATTAAGAGTAAAATATAAAAATAGAAGAGCAATAAATTCTTTGGACAAAACTAAAGGAATAATTTTTGTATGTAATCATCAAAGTAATCTTGATATTCCAGCAATAGTTACAGCATTACATATGGATGTAGGATTTGTAGCAAAACATGAGATGAAATCATGGCCTTTTTTTGGAACTTGGATGAAGAAAAGCAATTGTATTTTTCTTAACCGAGAGAATCCAAGAGAGGGAATAAAAGATATGAAAAAAGCTGTAGAGCTTATAAAAAAAGGATATCCTACTGTAATTTTTCCTGAAGGGGAAAGAACTATCAATGGAAATGTATTAAGTTTTAAAAAAGGAAGCTTCAAACTGGCAACTGAAACTAAAGGAATAATTGTTCCCCTTACATTAAAAGGAACATATGACATTCAAAAGAGAGGAACTCTTAGAATGAACAGAGGAAAGTTAGTAACTTTAGTAGTAGATGAGCCAATTTTTGTAGAAGATATTCCTAAAGAAGAATTAAAAAATTTAAATATAAAAGTGAGAGATATCATAGTTAATAACTTTGAAGCTATATAAAGATTATATTAAAAAAGCCTATATTTTTATTGACAAGAAGATTGTAAAATGTTAATATTATATCAGTTATATGACTGACGGAACGTGGAATTAACCACATGAAGTATAACGATGATAATGCCGACCGTCTGGGCGAACAAGCCTAGATTGTCGGTTTTTTTTATACATTTTTTTGGAAAAGACAACAAAAATACCAAATATAATTGTTGACTTACTGTGTAAGGAATGGTAAAATAAAAATATATTAAGAGAATCAATGGAAAGTATAAATATTTTAAACAGTTAGTAGAACTGATATCATTCAGTTTTTAAATATTAAGTTTTTATTTTATGAGGAGGTATCATAATGAAATATTGGAATGGTTTTAAAGGGGATCTTTGGCAGAAAGAAATCAATGTAAGAGACTTTATACAATGTAACTACACTCCATATGAAGGAGATGAATCTTTCTTAGTTAAATCTACTGAAAATACCAAAAAAGTATGGGATAAACTTACTGAGATGTTTAAAGAGGAAAGAGCAAAAGGTATCTACGATGCTGAAACTAAAAAACCTCAAGCAATTGATGCTTATGGACCTGGATATATTGAAAAAGATGCTGAAGCTATTGTTGGACTTCAAACTGATGCTCCTCTAAAAAGAGGAATCTACCCAAAAGGTGGACTTAGAATGGTAAAAAATTCTCTGGAAGCTTTTGGATATAAAATTGATCCAATGACAGAGGAAATATTTACAAGATATAGAAAGACTCATAATGAAGGAGTTTTCTCAGCATATACTGATGAGATGAAGGCAGCAAGAAAGTATGGTATAATAACTGGACTTCCTGATGCTTATGGAAGAGGAAGAATAATAGGGGACTACAGAAGAGTGGCTCTTTATGGAATAGATAGATTAATAGAAGATAAAAAAAATCAAATGAAAATATTAGAAATTCCTGAAATGGATGATGAAACTATCAGAAGAAGAGAAGAAACTCATGAACAAATTCAAGCATTAAAAAGATTTGTAAAGATGTGTGCTTCTTATGGATTTGATGTTTCAAGACCAGCGGAAAATGCAAAAGAAGCTGTACAATTTGTATATTTTGGATATCTTGCAGCAACTAAAGATCAAGATGGTGCTGCTATGTCATTAGGAAGAACTTCAACTTTCTTAGATATCTATATTCAAAGAGATATTGAAGCTGGACTTATAACTGAAGAAGAAGCTCAGGAACTGATAGATCAATTTATAATTAAATTAAGAATAATCAGATTCCTAAGAACACCAGAATATGATGCCCTATTCTCAGGAGATCCTACATGGACTACTGAATCATTAGGGGGACAAGGAGTAGATGGAAGAACACTTGTAACTAAGACATCTTTCAGATATCTTCATACTTTATATAATTTAGGACCAGCTCCAGAACCAAACTTAACAGTTCTTTGGTCAGTAAATTCTCCAGAAAACTGGAAAAATTATTGTGCAAAAGTTTCAATAGATACATCTTCTATTCAATATGAAAATGATGATCTTATGAGACCAGAATTTGGAGATGACTATGGAATAGCTTGTTGTGTATCCCCTATGAAAATAGGAAAAGGGATGCAGTTCTTTGGAGCTAGAGCAAATCTTGCTAAAACTCTTCTTTATGCACTTAATGGTGGAAAAGATGAGAAAACTGGAGTTCAAGTGGCACCTAAATTTGAGCCAGTAACTGGAGATTATTTAGAATTTAATGAAGTAGTAGAAAAATTTGAACAAATGATGAAATGGCTTGCAGGAGTATATGTAAATGCTCTAAAAATAATTCACTATATGCATGATAAATATGCATATGAAGCATTTGAAATGGGATTACATGACCTTGATATTGAAAGAACTCAAGCTACAGGAATAGCAGGACTTTCGATAGTGGCTGACTCACTTGCAGCTATAAGAGATACAAAAGTAAAAGTAATAAGAAATGAAGAAGGATTAATTATTGATTTTGAAAGAGAAGGAGATTATATTCCTTTTGGAAATAATGAAGATTCTACAGATGAAATTGCTGTAAAAGTTACTGAAAAATTCATGAACTATTTAAGAACTCATGAAACTTACAGAAATTCAAGAGCAACTCAATCTATCCTTACTATAACATCAAATGTTGTATATGGTAAGAAAACAGGAAATACTCCAGATGGAAGAAGAGCTGGAACTCCATTTGCACCAGGAGCAAACCCAATGAATGGAAGAGATACTAGAGGAGCAATAGCTTCCCTTGCATCAGTTGCAAAATTACCTTTCCACCATTCAAATGATGGAATATCTTATACATTTGCAATAGCACCAGGGGCGTTAGGAAAAACTCAAGAAGACAGAATAGAAAATCTTGTTTCTATGATGGATGGATACTTTACTCCAGAGGGAGGGCAACATCTTAATGTCAATGTATTCGACAGAGAATTATTAGAAGATGCAATGGAAAATCCTGAAAAATATCCACAGCTTACAATCAGAGTATCTGGATATGCAGTAAACTTTGTAAGATTAACAAGAGAACAACAGTTAGATGTATTATCTAGAACAATCAATGGAAGAATGTAATTTGAAATAATATAAACTAAATCAAAGAGGCTGATTCAAACTTGGGAAGTGACTTTCAATTTTGAATCAGTCTTTTCTTTGAATATATGATATACTAAAATAAAAATTGAGAGATAATCAAATATCTCTCAAAGGAGATGGAAATATGAACAGGATTGGGAATATACATTCATATGAGAGTTTTGGGACAGTAGATGGACCTGGAATAAGATTTGTACTTTTTCTTCAAGGATGTCCATTGAGATGTAAGTTTTGTCATAATCCTGATACATGGAATATGTCAGAAGAAAAAATTAAAGAGGAAGTAAAAGAAACTTTTGAAAAAGTAAGAAAATATAAGGGATATTTTGGAAAAAAGGGAGGACTTACTGTAACAGGAGGAGAGCCTCTTCTTCAAGCTGATTTTGTTCTTGAACTTTTTAAATTATGTAAAGAAGATGGGATAAATACAGTCGTTGACACCTCAGGATATATATTTAATGAAAAAGTAAAAGAGGTATTGGAATATACAGATCTTGTACTTTTAGATATAAAAGCTATAGATGAAAAAGTATATAAAGAACTTACAGGTGTAGAACTGGAAAATACATTGAAATTTGCCCAGTATTTGAAGGAAAAAGGGAAAAAAGTTTGGATAAGACATGTAATTGTTCCTGGAATTACAGATGATGATGAACTTTTAAATAGATTAGCCGAATATGTATCTGCTCTAGGTAATGTAGAAAAAGTAGAACTGCTTCCATACCATAGACTTGGAGAATTTAAATACAAAGAACTGGGAATGAAGTATGCTCTGGAAGGGGTAGAAGAACTTTCTAAAGAAAGGTTGGAAAATGCTGTTTCTATCTTTAAAAAATATAATTTAAAAGTTAATTAGGAAAAAACTGCTTTTTTCTTGTAAAAGTGATATAATAATCAGTAGATGAAAGAAGAAAAAAGGAGGAACTAAATGATAATTTTAGGAATAGAGAGTTCTTGTGACGAAACTTCGATAGCTATATTAAAAGATGAAAAAGATATATTGACTAATAAGATATCTTCTCAAATAGAGATACATAAAGAATATGGAGGGGTGGTACCTGAAATAGCTTCAAGACAGCATATAAAAAATATTGCTGCTATATTAGATGAAGCCTTAGAAGAAGCTAAAATAACTCTTGATGATGTTGATTATATAGCAGTAACTTATGCACCAGGATTGATAGGGGCCCTTTTAGTAGGAGTATCTTTTGCAAAGGGGCTTTCTTATGCTCATAATATACCAATAATACCAGTACACCATATAAAAGGACATATGTATGCTAACTTTTTAGAGCATGATATAGAACTTCCATGTATAGCTCTTGTTGTATCTGGAGGACATACTAATATTGTATATATGGATGAAAATCATAAGTTTACAAATATGGGAGGAACTCTTGATGATGCAGTGGGAGAAAGCTGTGATAAGGTGGCAAGGGTACTAGGATTAGGGTATCCTGGTGGACCAATTGTAGATAAGATGTATTATTTGGGAGATAGGAATTTTCTGCAAATAACAGAACCAAGAGTTGGAGAATATGATTTCAGTTTTTCAGGGGTAAAAACTGCTGTTATTAACTTTGTAAATAAAATGAATATGAAAAATGAAGAATTTAAAAAAGAAGATCTTGCAGCTTCATTTTTAGGAAAGGTAGTGGATATTCTCTGCAAAAAAACTTTAAAAGCAGCTAAGGATAAAAATGTAAAAACTATAATACTTGCAGGAGGAGTTGCAGCAAATTCGCTGTTGAGAAGTCAGCTTACTGAACAGGGAGCAAAACTTGGAATAAAAGTACATTATCCATCAATGAAACTTTGCACAGATAATGCAGCTATGATAGCAGAGGCAGCATATTTTAAACTTAAATGTGCAGAGAAGGAAGAAGACTGCTTTGCAGGACTTGAATTAAATGGAATAGCAACATTAGATGTAACTAAAGATTTATATTAAAGAATAAAAAAAGGTCAAAAGCTCCATAAGGAAAAACTTTTGGCTTTTTTTTATGAAAAAAATTAAAAATTTTATTTGTTTTAAAGTAATTAAAATTACATTTTTTATTTAAAATGTAAAAAAAATTACAAAAACTATTGCATTTTTTTTATGAATAAGGTATAATCAATTAAAATTGAGAGGTGATTGTATGGAAATATATATTATTAATACAATAAAAGAACAATATAGCGAATTAACGAAAAGTTTTAAAGTGATGGCAGATTTTATTTTTGAGAATATTACTCAAATTCCATTTTTATCAATAAAGGAAATATCAGAAATTACAGGATTAAGTTCAGCTACTATTATAAGATTTACACAGTATTTTAAATTTAAAGGATATCCAGAATTTCAAAAAAATATTCAAGAAATATTGAAAAAAGAAATAACTCCAATGAAAGAATTTAAAGAATCTATTTTACAAATTGGGGAAGAAGAAACATTGTTAGATGATGTAATCTTACAAAATATAGAGATTTTAAAAAAACTTCCAAATGAAAATTTAAAAGAAAATTTTAAAAAAGCATTAGAAATTATAGAAAGTTCTGGCAAAATTTATATAGTTTCAAGTAGATCTTCGTATTCTTTAGGATATTATTTTTACTTTATGTTAAAAGAATTTAAAGAGAATGTTGAAATAATAATTTCTGGAACTGAAGATTATACACATAAGTTACTTTATTTAAAAGAAAATGATGTATTATTTACAATTTCATTTCATGCTTATACTGATTTTACTTATAAAATAGCTCAATTTTTTAAGAAAAGAAATAATAAAATAATTTGTCTAACAGACACTTTAACTTCACCATTTGCATTGATTTCTGATTGTGCTCTTTTGAGTAAAAATGGAGAAAAAACATATTCTTTTGTAGGAGCAATGACAATTTTAAATGCTCTTTGTATAAAATTAGCTAAATTAAATAAAGAAAACACTTTAGAAAGTTTAGAAAAATTAAAGGAAATTGCTATGGAAATGAAAGTTTATCTATAGAAAATAACATATAAATTAAAGGGAGGAGTTTTTATGATTTTTGATTTACCACCAATTTTGGGATTTTTACCACTTATACTTTATATTTATTTAATGCTAAAAGGTAAAGATATGAATCTATCTGTTCTTCTTTGCGTTTTACTTGGAGCTATTATGACTGGAGAAAGTGTTATAGGCTTTGGGGAAACCTTGAAAAACTCTCTCAGTTCATTTTTATCTTTAATTGGGTTTATAATTGTTCTTGGATCAGGACTTGGAGAAGTGCTGACTCATACAAAAGTCGCTCAAAATATTGTATATTTTGTTGTAGAAAAAACAAATATAAAAACTGAAAAACAAGCAATTTTAATATCTATGGTCACTTGTACTTTATTAGTTTCTATGTTGGGAACTTTATCTGGTTCAGTTGCAATTGTAGCACCAATATTAATACCAATTGTAGCTTGTTTAGGATTGACTCCAAGTACATTAGGAGTTATATTTCATGGAGCTGCAGCCACAGGACTTCAAATTGGACCATTTGTTCCACCAGTTGCAACAATAATGGGGCTTACAGGATTAACTTATTCAAAATTTATGATAAATGCAGGTATACCAATGGGAACTATAATATGGGTTTCAACATATTTTATGGCTTGTCATACTCAAAAATTAACTAGAGGAAAGGAAAATTTTGCAGAAAATGAAACTAAAGCAAGTGATTTTAAAGCTACTCCAATAGTAAATAGGGCGACATTTACATTTATATTGACTATGCTTATAATGCTGGTTTATGGTATTGTGGCAAAAGCTGGAGCATCTTATGCAATAGTTGTTATGCTTACAGCAGCTCTAGTTACAGGTCTTTCGGCTGGAATGAGTTTGACAGATGCTATAAAAAAATTAGTAGAAGGATCTTCTAAAATGTATTGGATGTTTTTTATGTTTATTTTGTTTGATCCATTTTTAAATTATGTAGCTAAATCAGGGGCTTTTGAATCAATTTCTAATTATATGAAACCGTTAATTGATGCTGGAGGAGTAGGAGCTTTCTTAGTTATTGCAGCAGCAATAGGTGTTTTTGGAATTTCAGGAGCAGGAGTTGCTCAAGCTCAAATAACACATGAATTATTTTTACCATTGGTTATATCTATGTCAGTAAATATGGGGATATGGGCATTTATAGTATTAGTAGCATGCCAAGTAACATTTTTTGTAAGCCCTACTGTTGATATGGTTGGAACTATGGGACTAGCTCATTCTAAAAATATAAAAGCAATGTTAAAAAATGGATGGTGTATAACTATTGTAACTTTCATAGTAGTTATTATTAGAGCTATTCTTTATGCTAAAGGAATATAAAAATAAAAAGTTATTATTTAATTTAGAAAAATGATGGATTTATCAATCAAATTTCATTTTAATTTTTTATAAAAAATATAGGAGGGATTAAGATGTTAAATTTTGCACTTTTACAGACAGATATAAAATTTTGTGATACTGAATATAATTTTGAAAATGTAAAAAAATTATTTAAAAAAGCAATGGAACATATACCAACTCCAGATGTTATAGTTTTACCTGAAGATTGGAGTTATGGATTTTCTGATAAAATGTTTCATGATATGGAAAATTATTGTGAAGCAGAAAATGGACCATCAGTAACTATTTTAAAAGAACTAGCAAAAAAATATAAAATTTTGGTAGTTGCAGGTTCAATCGCGACAAAGAGTTCTGAAGATGGAAAAATAAGAAATACTACTTTTATTATTAACAATAATGGAGAAATAATAGCTGATTATAGTAAAATGCATTTGTATAGTGATATGGACGAAAATTTTATGATTGAACCAGGAAATAAAGCAGAAGTTGTAGAAACAGAAGTAGGAAAATTTGGTTTTATGATATGTTATGATATTAGATTTTGTGAACTTTCAAGAATATATGCATTAAAAGGCGCTGAGGCTATAATAGTAACTTCTGATTTTCCAAATCCTAGAGTAAATCATTGGAGAACTTTGCTGCAAGCTAGAGCTATAGAGAATCAAATATTTGTTATTGCATGCAATCGTGTTGGTGAAAGTCCTATGGGAAGTTATTGTGGACATTCATTAATTATAGATCCTTGGGGAGAAATAATAGCTGAAGGAGGAGAGAAAGAGGAAATAGTTTATGGAAGTGTTGATCTTTCAATAATACATAAAATAAGGGAAACTATACATGTTTTTAGAGATAGACATCCTGAGTTTTATGAAAAAGAAGGATTGCTAAAAAAACAATAAGAAAGATTTTTATTATAAACCACCATATAAAGTGGTGGTTTATAATTTTATTGAAGAATGGCCAAATGAATGGTAATGGAAACTATTTTTTTTATGAGGTAGATTATGGTTGAAAATGAATATATAGAAAAATTAATAAATGAAACTTTTGATGAAATATTACTTTTGAGAAGAGATATTCACAGATATCCTGAATTGAGTAATAATGAAAAAGAAACTTCTAAAAAAATAATAAAAATATTGAAAAAAAATAATATAAATGATCTAAAATTAAATTCTTTAAATTATGGAATTATAGGTCAAATAAATTCACATAAAAATAAAAAAACTTTACTTTTAAGAGCTGATATGGACGCTTTGCCTTTAGAAGAGGAAACAAATTTGATATATTCTTCACAGAATAGTCATGTTATGCATGCTTGTGGACATGACTTTCATTCAGCTATTTTATTAGGAACTATTGTTATTTTAAATAGATTAAAAGAAAAATTAAATGGAAATGTTAGATTCATGTTTCAACATGCTGAAGAAAGCTCACCAATAGGTGGTTCAAAAGAAATGATTAGTTTAGGAGTTTTGAAAGAAGTAGATGAAGCATATGCAATGCATGTATTAGGAATCCCATTAGGAAAAATAGAAATTTGTCCTGGTATTGCAACAGCAAAATCAGATAGGTTTAAAATAAAAATAATAGGGAAAAGCTGCCATGGATCTCTGCCTAATGAGGGAAAAGATCCTATCATTGTAGCAGGAAATATTATAACCTCTATTCAAACTATTATTAGCAGAAATTTATCTTATTCTGAAAAAGCTGTAATATCTATTGGAAAAATTTATGGAGGGGATAGATACAATATTATTGCAAATGATGTTATAATGGAAGGAACTGTGAGAACATTTGGAGATGAGATAAATAGTACTGTAAAAATAAAATTAAAAGAGATTGTGGAATATATATCAAAGGCTTATGGGTGTATTGCAGAATTAGAATATACAGATGGATACGTTTCAGTATATAATGATGTTAATTTATCAAATAATATAAAAAATATACTAGAAGATACACTTGGAAAAGAAAATGTTATTGTAAATACAATTCCTACTTCAATAGGAGAAGATTTTTCATATATTAGCAGAAAAGTTCCATCAGTGTTTATGTGGTTAGGAGGAGAAAGTGAAAAAAATAAAGGATTATGTAAATTACACAGTTCTAAATTTATTGCAGATGAAAGAGTGATAAAAATAGGAATAAAGAGCTTAATTAATGTTGTGATTAATAGGTTGAATCAAACTTAGTATAATTAAAAAGGACAGAAATAAATTTATTTCTGTCCTTAATCTCAAATAAAAACCTATAAATAAATTTCTCTTTCTAATTCTTCAAATAGCTCTATTCTGTTGCATTTTAATTTTAAATATAGAATACAGTAAGCAGTATCCATGTATGAGCTAAGCCATAAGAAACCAATCCCTAAAGTAAGAACAGACAAAAAAGCCCATCCTATAAAAGATAGTCCTAAAAGAAAAATATCCCATTTATATCCATCAGTTAGCTTCATACTCAATTTTAAAGCTTCCCTTCCTGAAATTTCAGGATATTCAATTGCTATAAGAAATGACATAGAGTAGCTTATACTTTTTATAATTCCAGGAATAACTAGAAACAAAGACCATAAAAATGTAAATAAGCAAAAAGCTCCTCCCACTTTAAAAGCAGTAAACATATGATTAAAACCAAAAGAATAATGCTTAACTTCTAATTTTTTTACCTTTGCTAATTCAAGAAAACATTTAAGACTTCCCATAACATTTGCATTTACAAGAGAAATATTCATAATTATAAAGATAATAAGAAAAATTAAAATTAGCAATAAGCTGTTTTCTATTTGAGTGAAAACTAATTCTTCCAGAGAATTTAATATTTCTAAAAGGAGAGAAATTAAAAAGAAACAGAGATGTATTAATATTCCAGTTCCCCAATTATTTTTTAAAGTATTTAAACTTTCATTTTTTATGTTTCCTATGCTGATTTTTGCCATTTTTGTAATTTCCTCCTTGTATATTGATCCCTTATATAATATACACGAAAAAATTAAAAAAGTGTAGATAAAAAAAGAAGATTAAAATAATTAAAAAAATAATATGTCATCTTAATTATTTATAATCTTCCAAGAAATATTATTTTATTTTTAAAAAGTTTTGCTATAGATTATTTCATCCTTTCCTATCATTTTTTCTAATTCCACTACAATATTGATTTCAGGATTTCATTTCATTTCTTTTTTATCTCTTCTCTAACAGGAATAAATGCTTTATCAAAATCAAAGCTTTTAACTTCAGAATTTATTTTTGCTTTTAAATTCACATAATTTTCAGAGATATCAATATCATATTTTTTAATTTTTAATTTCTTTTTTCCATCATTCAGAGTTTTGAAATTATATTCAAGAGTATTTTCTATCCTATCCTCAAGAATATCATATTTATCATTTGTAAAAATTAAACTATACATACCTATCATTATTAAAAATATAAATTTTTTCATTTTTTTCTTTCTTCTTATTTTTTATGAAATGAGAATAAATTTCTTTTATTTTATTGAGGATATAATCTGGTTGAATTAATGAATAACAGTCTTTATGGCTGAGTGAATTACAATCAGGATAAATATCCTTGGGTTCTACACCTTGATGTTTTTTACAGGAGTTAGCAAGCCATTCTTTTTTACTGCTTCTTGGGCTAAAAATGGCAAAACTTGGAATATCCAGACTTTGAGCCATATGTCTAGGGCCACCTTCATTTCCAAAAAACATATCACAATTGGAAATAAGTGCTGCCAGCTCTCTTATTGATCTTGTTTCTATATTTGCAAAAATATTTTTATTATTAAGTTGTTTGTGAAAGGTTTTAATGAAATCCTTTTCATCTGGAGAATAAAATAATATTATTTGAGAATCAAATTCTTCAATAACTTTATTTATAGTTTTCTCCATTTTTTTAATAGGATAAATCTTTTCTGCTCTTCTTGAAGTTGCTGCACAAATAAAGATTGTTTTTTTAAAATTTATTCCAGCTTTCAGCATTTTATTTTTCATATATTCTTTTTCATCTTCGGTTATGCAAGTGATGTAGTTATTATCATATATTATTTGATATTCTTTTTCCAATGGGGCTAACATTTTTAAAAATTTATCAACTTTGTCTTTTGAGTCTGTAGGTTCTGAAATCTTATGAGTATATGTAAATCCTCTATATTTTTTTCTTCTTCCTATTCTATACTTACTTCCTAATGAAAAGAAAGTAAAAAATTCACTTTTAGGGGTAGACATAATATCAATAACAATATCATATTTTTTTCTTGTAACTCTCCAAACTTTAGATATATATTTAAGAGGATTTTTTTGTTCCTCTTTTGTTATAGAAATAATATTATCGATATATGGGTGGTTTTTAAATAAAGGTGCAATATGCTCATACACCACATAGTCAATTTCAGCTTCTGGAAAACTTTTTTTGAGAGTATTACATATAACAGAACTTAAAATAGAATCTCCAATTTCTTTAAAACGTACTATAAGTATTTTCATATATTCTCCTTAAAAATAAAAAAGGTGTTATTATTTTATATATAAAATAATAACACCTCAATATCTATTCTATATCTCATCACTATATTTTTTTAAAGTGAAAGCTAAAACGACTCCAGTAGCAGTATTTTCTATATTATATTTTGAAGCATGAGCATCTAGAATTTCCTTACATACATAAAGTCCTAAACCAGTTCCATTTTTCTTTGTTGTAAAATATTTATTCCATACTTTACTTAAGTCTTCTTCTTTAATTTTTTTCCCATCATTTTCAATAGTTATTTTTACCTCTTTATCAAATTCTTCTACAGATAAAGTTATTTCTCTTTCTGCATGTTGAATACTATTGGTTAAAAAATTAAAGATAACCTGTTCTATTTTATTTTTATTTCCTATGACCATGATATTTTCATTATATTTTGTATGAACAGTAAAGTTTTTTAACTCTTTTTCATATATTTTTAATATCATTTGTAGGATTTGAAATAGATTGAAATTTTCAAATTCTATGTGCCTTTCATCATTAATATTATCTTGCTTCACCAGTTCATTAGTTAATTTCAGTAATCTTTTTCCCTCTGTATTGATTATTTCTATTTCTTCGCTTTTATTACTTTCATATAATAATTCACTAAATCCAATAATAGCAGATAAAGGAGTTTTTATTTCATGTGTGAAATACTTTACTTTTTCTTCAATGTTTTTTTTAATATTTTTATTTTCTTCTAATTCTTTTTTGTAAAGATTAATTATATTTTCAAGATTATCACTCATTCTATATATTTCCTTATACAGTTCCTCAACTTCATCCTTACTTTTTCTATAACCTTTTTTTTCAAAATTTAGTTTACCTATATTTTTAGCCATTAATGAAAGTTTTTCAATAGGATCAACTATATTTTTTTCCAAAATTCTTCCTATAACAGCAACAATGAGAATCATTATTATACCTTTAAAATAGAAATATGATTTTATAGTTGGAAATATATCTTTCATATCTTCATAGGAATAGAAAATCATAATTCTATAATCTTTAATATTTTTATTTATTATTCTGAATTCATCATCACCATCATCATCTATATAATCATCAGTTATAACATCATTAATATTTTTTGCTATTAAAAATTCTAAAAAATCATCAGCTTGGGAGAAAACAGTATTAGGAGCTCCTATTTTCTCTACAGTTCCATAAAATTTTTCCACATTGAGATTTCTATTTATATTTTTATAGTCTGTAAATTTTTCCTTACCTTTTTCAACAGTTATTGGAATATAATAATTGCCTAAAATTTTAATACTGGTTATAATTAAATAATCTCCTTCTTTTACATCAAATTTTTCCTCAGAGTATAAATTGTCCAGCAATTCATCTAATAAAAAAATCTTTTTTTCACCATTTTTTTCATTAATTAGGGTTAAATAAAAAAAATTATCAAGTGTAAGAATTTCATCATCTTTTAGGATTAAAGCCAATCCTTTATTATCATCCTGATATTTTTTTAGAAGATTATAATTTACTTTATCATTCACAATAAAATTTATATTTTCTAATTCCTTTATTTTACTGTATCTAAAATATTTTTCAAAATAAAATTCTCCTAGAATAACTTCTGCTGCTAATAAAATCATAAGGATAAAAGACAGAGTTAAGATTAATTTATTTTTAATTTTCATAATTACTCCTCAAATTTATAACCAATAGCTTTTACAGTTTTTATATATTTAGAACAGTTGTTTAATTTTTCTCTTAATCTTGTTAGATGCTTATCTACTGTTCTATCTGTTCCAGTAAAGTCATATCCCCATACACCTGAAATTATCTGTTCTCTGGTTTTTGCTATACCTTTATTTTCTTCCAGATAAAATAAGATATCTCTTTCTTTTATAGTTAGATTTAGTTCTTTTTTATTCAGTAAAACTTTTCCACTTTTTTTATTTATTTCTAAATCTCCATATTTTTTTATTACACCACTTTTAAAGACATATCTTCTAACTATAGATTTTAATATTTCTTTAGAAAAAGGCTTAGTTATATATCCATCTGCCCCAGATTCATAGGCAATAATTTGACTCTTTTCATCTGAAAGTGCAGTCAAAAATATTACAGGAGTTTCTGTTATTTCTCTTATTTTTTGTGTTGCAGTGATTCCATCTATTTTAGGAAGCATTATATCCATAAGGATAAGTTCATATCTTTTTCCCTGTTGAATTTTATCAATTGCTTCTTCTCCAGTAACAACTTCTTCAATTTCTATATTTTCATCTTTTAGTACCGCTTTTATCAATTTTCTTATATGTTCAGTATCTTCTACTATCAATATCATCTTTTTCACCCCATTATTATTTTAAGATTTGAATAAATATATACTGGATTAAAAAAATTATACCATTTAAAAAGAATAAATTCCTAATTTTTTAATTAAAATAGCAGTAAAAAAATGAAAACAGACTTTAAAATAAAATAAAAAAGTCTGAAATTATAGTTTAAAAATTTAAATAGAGAAATATTGAACAGGAAATTTTAAATTTTTATTGTATAACTATAGATAAAAAGAAAGCGGAAAAAAGAAGAGTATAAACTATCTATAATTTTTTTTTATTTATAAATAAAAAAAATTTATTTTGAATTGTAAAAAAAAGATGATACTCTTAAAAAGGTTTTGAAAAAATTAAATACAAGTTAAAATTTATAAATAAAGGAGCTAAAAAAGTGAATAGACAGAATGAAGTACTGAAATTAGAAATAGATAATTTACGTGAAGCAGGACACAAATTTATAAAGAAAGAGATATCTGTAGGAGATTTTAAAGGGATATCTGGTGGAATGGGAGTATATGCCCAACGTGGTGGACAGGATTTTATGATAAGATTTAGAACAAATTCAGGATTAATGTCACTGGATCATCTTGAGCTTATAAAAAATTTTACTGAGAAATATGAAATAGAAGATATTCATTTTACTACAAGGCAGGCAATACAGCTACATCATTTAAAAATAGATGATATATGTGATGTTATGGAAACAGCACTGGAGCATGGACTATATACTCGTGGAGGAGGAGGGAACTATCCAAGAAATGTGGCTATTTCTCCAATGTCAGGAGTAGAAAAGGAAGAAATATTTGATGTAACAGAGTTTGCTTTAAAGATAAGCGAATATTTTATGAGCAGAATAACAGAATACAAACTTCCAAGAAAATTAAAAGTATCTATGTCTTCAAGTGATAAAGATGCTGCTGGAGCAACTATCAATGATGTAGGATTTATAGCAGCAGAAGAAAATGGAGAGCCATATTTCAGAATGTATCTAGCAGGGGGATTAGGAAATAATCCAGGAATATCAATACCATATGATAAAAAAGTAGATCCTAAGGAAATACTATATTATATAGAAGCTATGGTAGATCTTTTTGTAGCAGAAGGAGATTATACAAACAGAGCAAAGGCAAGAACAAGATATATTCCAAGAAGAATGGGAACAGTGGAATTCTTAAAGACTTATGAAAAGCATTTAGAAAAAGTAAAATTGAAAAAAAATCTTGGTTTAGATATAGAAGTTATACTATCAGAAACAAAAAAAGAATACTCTCATAATTTGAAAGAAAATCTTTCAGTAGTACATCAAAGACAGGATGGATTATATACAGTAATTATTCATCCATTAAATGGACAAATATCATCTGCTGATTTTAAAAAAGTAGTAAAGTTTATGAAAGAAAATAGAAATGCAGAAGCTAGATTGAGTATGACTGAAAGTATATATATCAGAAATATTAATGAAGAACAAACTAAAGTACTTTTGGAAATTACAGATAAATTTAGACAAAAAACCAAAATACAACAGAGTATGAGTTGTGTAGGAATTCCTACTTGTCAGATAGGAATAGAACAAAGTCAGACTTTGGTTAAAAATATTCTTGAGTATATTCAAAAAAATAACATTTCTGAAGAAAAACTTCCATCAGTATATGTTTCAGGATGTCAAAATTCATGTGGAAGGCATCAAGTTGGAGATATAGGATTTGCTGGAGGAAAGAAAAGAGTAGAAGATAAAATAGAAGATGTTTTTGATATTTACACTGGAGGAATGGTAAGCAGAGAAAAAACAGTTTTAGGAACAAAACTTGGAACTATGCTTATGAGCCAAATACCAGAATTTATTGGAGAGCTTGGAATAGAACTTGAAAAAAGTCATATGGATTATAAAAAATATATAACTGAAGAAAAAGAAAATTTTGAAGAACTAGTAAAAAAATATTTAGTATAAAGTAATAAGGAAGGAGAAGAGGGCTATGGTTCTTTTCTCTTTTTTATTTTCAAAATAATAATATTTAATTAATCCAAATTATTATTTAAAATATCTTATAAAATTATTAAGAGCTTATAAAATATGCAGATTATAATGTAAAAAATATCTAACTTTGTTTAAAAAATTCTTTTATAAAAAAGAAGAATTTTAACATTGTAACAGAATAATTATATCAAGTAAGTTTATAGACATATTTTAGATAAAATTTTTAAAGGAGGGACGATATGAAAAAAATTATGGTTTCATTTGTTACATTTGCTTTTACATTTCTAGTATCAGGAAATATGGCTTTAGCCAAACTCAAGCCTGTGAAAGTAGAAGAACCATTCACAGGACAGGTATTAACTGAAGGATTAGATAATCCTTGGAATATACGTTATGGTCCTGACAATATGCTTTGGGTTACAGAAAGAACAGGAAAGCGTATTGTAAGGGTAAATCCTGAAACAGGAGTGAAAAAAGTAGCATTAACTATAGATGAAGCAAGAGCAGAAGGACAGCATTTTGGAGTTTTAGGTATGGCATTAGCTCCAGATTTTTTACAAAAAGGAAGCCAGAATTATATATATGTATTTTATACATATATTCCTGAAAATAATAATACAGAATTTGGTTATAAAAAACTTGTAAGATATCAATATGATACAAAATCTGAAACTTTAAAAAATCCAACAGTTATTATAGATAAAATTCCTAGTGGTGATGACCATAATGGTGGTAGAGTAACTTTTGGTCCTGATGGAAAAATATATCTGACTCTTGGTGAGTTAGGTCATAATCAAGGTAAAAATGCTTTCAAAAAAAATGAGGCTCAAAGATTACCAACAGCTAAAGAAATCCAAGATGGAAATCATGATGCATATGTAGGAAAAGTTTTAAGAATGAATCCAGATGGATCTATTCCAGAAGATAACCCAGTTCTTAATGGAGTAAAAAGTCATATATTTACTTATGGACATAGAAACCCACAAGGGATTGTAGTTGTTGGGGATAAAATTTTCTCTAGTGAGCATGGACCTTCTTCAGATGATGAATTGAATCTCCTTGTAAGCGGAGGAAATTATGGATGGCCACATGTTGCAGGATTCCAAGATAATCAGTCATATAAATTTATAGACTGGTCAACAGCTCCTAAAGATGCAGCTGTAGATCCTAATGTACCTGATCCACGTGTAAAAGTATATTTAGAATCAGATTGGAAAGCACCAGCAAACTATAAAGATCCTATAAAAACTTTCTATACAGTTAGAGAAGGATATAACTACCATGATGGAGATACCTATGGAGATATATCTTATGTTGAATGGCCAACAGTAGCACCATCTAGTATAAATTATTATGCTGATGGGCCTATGAAAGGTTGGGATAACAGTATTTTAATGACTACATTAAAAGCTGGAACTCTTTTCAGAATAAAATTAAATAATCAAAAAGATAATGTTCAGGGAGAGATAGCAACATTCTTCCATACACCAAATCGTTATCGTGATATAGCCATAAGCCCAGATGGAAATACTTTTTATATTCTAACTGACAGTGCAGGATCAGCAAGAGATATGGATTTAAAACCAACTACTAAACTGCAAAATCCTGGTTCAATATTAATGATTAAATATAATGGTGAAAAATAAAAAATAATTTAACTCTCAAATTCAGATAGCCCAAAATGAAGACAGCTTTTTATGATAAAATAAAATCATAAAGAGCTGTTTTTTATTTTAATTAAGGAAAATGTAAGAAACTTTATAACTAAGGATAAGAAAAAGAAAATATGCTATAATAAATCTAAGTATGGTCTTAATCGTTTTAAAATTACAAAAAAAAGTAACAATCAAGGAGGAACAGTGGACTATAGAAACAAAGCAATAAATTGTGTAAAAGACACAGTTTTATTGGAACAAAAAAGACAATTTGAAGAGTGTGGATATAATCTAGATGAACAATATAAAAAATATGGAAATACAGAGGCACTTTTTGCAGAGATAATCGAAGCAGGTCATATTTATGAGATTGGTTATCCTAAATGTGTTTGTCCTGAAGTATTGTCAGGAAAAATAAATAATCCATTGCATTGTGAATGTTCAAGACAAAGCATATTATATATCATTGGAAATTTATTGCCAGATAAAAATATAAATGTTGAGATGATTGAAACAGTTTTAAGTGGAGCAAAAAAATGTCGTTTCAGAGTTAGTGTAAGCTAAAATAAATATACAAAAGTAAGAGGGAAACATAATAGATATTAGTAAAAAGTCATTAGGAGAAGGAGATACATAATGAAAAAAATACTTATTTTTATACTTTTTATATTACATGCAATGACATTTTCTAAAAACCTGATAGTCAAAGAGGGAGATACAGTAAGCAGTAGATTTCTTGTTCCATCAGGATATGAAAGAGAAAATTATCCAGAAGATTCTTTTGGTACTTATTTAAGAGAATTAAAACTTAAAAAGATGGGGACTCCAGTATTGTTGTATGATGGAAGAGAGAAGTTTGTAAAATCGCACATTTCAGTGATAGACATGCCTATTCTTCCTCAAGATTTGATTCAATGTGCTGATGCAGTGATAAAATTGAGAGCAGAATATTTATATAAGCAAAAAAAATATGATACAATATCCTTTGATTTAACAAATGGGATGAAAGTTCCATTTTCAAAATTTGTAAAAGGAGAAAGAGTTAAAGTTAGTGGAAATAAAACTGTATGGGTAAAAGGGAACTATAAAACAGGATATGGAAGAGAAGTATTTGAAGAGTATCTCAAATTTATATATACATATGCAGGAACACTTTCGTTATCAAAAGAAATGAAAAAAGCAGATATAAAAGATATAGAAATAGGAGATGTATTCATTCAAGGAGGCTCTCCAGGGCATGCTGTAATAATAGTTGATACTGCAGTAAATAAAAAAACAGGAGAAAGAATTATGATGTTGGTTCAAAGCTATATGCCATCTCAGGAACTTCATATTTTAAAAAGTATTTCTGATATTTCTCCTTGGTATAAAGTAGAGGATGCTAAACTTGTAACACCTGAATGGCTTTTTGAAAAAGGAAGTTTAAAAAAATGGTAAGATATAATTTTATTAAGGTTTAGACTGTACAATATTTTTAAGATAAAATTAAATAAATAAAAAATTAAGGGGAAAATAAAATGAAATTTCTATTACAAGGTGTTACAATGGGACTTGCATATGTAGCTCCAATAGGACTGCAAAACTTATTTGTTATAAATACAGCTCTTACTCAAAAGAAAAGCAGAGCATTTATAACAGCACTTATTGTTATATTTTTTGATGTAACTCTTGCATTAGCATGTTTCTTTGGAATAGGAAGCATTATGGAAAAATCAAAACTTTTAGAAATGGGAATACTTTTTATAGGAAGTTTTATTGTTGTCTATATAGGAATAGGTCTTATAAAAGCAAAAGGTTCACTTAATAGTTCCACTGATGTAGATATTCCCTTAATAAAAGTTTTGACTACAGCTTGTGCTGTTACATGGTTTAATCCCCAGGCAATTATAGATGGAAGTATGATGTTAGGAGCATTCAGAGCTTCTCTTCCATTAGGAGATGGAATAAAATTTATATCTGGAGTAGCCTTCGCATCATGTATGTGGTTTATAGGAATGACAATATTTATAACGTGTTTTAGTAATAAAATTACAGAAAATGTACTGAGGATAATAAACATAGTATGTGGAACAGTTATAATATTTTATGGAATAAAATTATTTTATAGTTTTATCCAAATGGTAATTTGATAAATTGGTAAAATTTAAGGAAGGTACAAGTATACCTTCCTTATTATATAATTATCTATTTTTTATCAATAAAAGTTTTTTGAAGTAAAGTTTTAAGATCAGTTCTTAATTTTTCAATTTCTTTAGAATAATTTTCAGAAAGATTTTTTGGATATCTGTCATTCATAAATCTTCCATAGTTATCCATTCCCCACCAGTCAGCAAGATCATCATCAAAAACTTTGTAAGCTTTCATATATGAATCCCATTTTTCATCAGATATGCCAACACCATTTCCAATAAATCCTCTTCCTCCACCAAGGAATCCACAATTCATCATAGTAAAAAGACCTTTTCCTTTTAATAAACCTCGTAATCCGTTATTATCTGCTGTATAAGCAAATTCTTTAGCAAATACTCTTTCTTGATATCCTTTTACAATGGAATTAGCACTATCATGCCAATTAGGATATACAAAAATAATATAGTCAGCCTGAGTTACAAGTTTTTGTTCTTCAGCTACATCTTTTGTAGGAGTTCCTATTCCATCTTTTTGATAATAGAATTCATCATATGAAAGAACTGGATTCCATTTCATAGCATAAAGGTCACGAAGAGTTACTTCTATTCCATTTTCTTCAAAAAATTTCATAGCAGTGTAAGCCATATCGAAGGTTACACTATTATGTCTTGGATCACCTATTACAAATAAGGCTTTTTTGTTTTTTGAATCAGTAAATCCCTTTGGAACATATTCTTTTACAATTGCAGTAGGAACAATAGATGCAGAAGTAATGGCATCAATATTTGCCATATCAACTTTTTTAGATTCAGTGACAGAAGCTCCAGCTTTACCATCAGCTTTTTCTGCTGAGAATGCTGAAATAGATAAAGCAACAACTAAAAATAATAATGATAATTTTTTCATAAATCCTCCCTTGATATATAAAAATAACCAGCCTTTTGGGCTGGTTTTTAATTACAATTCGCCCATAGTTAAGATTGGTTTAAACCTAACGAGTACTTTGGACGCCGTAGAAAAATACTTCTAAAGATATTTAATTGTTTAAATTATAATAAAAAAACAAAAATCTGTCAAATTTTTTAATTTTTCTCCAGAATCAAGTTATTATCTGTTATATTTTTATCAAGTCTAAATAATGGAGTTTTAAATCTTTTATAATTAGGATCTGACACAGAAATAAATACATCTTTATCGCCTTCAATACCATTGAATTCATAATATCCATTTTCATTGGAAAGAACAGTGGAAATTTTATTAATATCTTCATCATGTATAGTGACAGGAATATTTACAAGAGCTTTTACCCCATCAGTTACAACTCCTTCAACATTAAATTTAGATTTATTTAATACAATTTCCAAGTTAGTAATAGATGATTGTCTGTCTATTTTTCTTATAAGCCCATTTTGAATAAAACCATCTTTTTTACATATAAGGGTAACTATTCCAGCATCTACTCTTTTTCTGAATTTTCCAAACTCATCACTTGTTATTTTAGAGGTTTCAGTACCATTCTTCACAGTTATATCAGTATTAGCTATTGGGTTTCCTTTCTCATCAATAACTCTTCCTTCAATAAAACTTGAAATTTCATGAAGATTTATAATGATATTATAAGGTTTTCCTGTTGAAGTAAATTCATAAACAAGAGCATTCTTCTTATCTAAAGAATAACCAAATCTATTTGTTTTTATTCTATAATCTCCTTTAGGAATATAAGCAGTAAATTTTCCTAGAAAATCAGTTGTAACAGTATAACTTTTATTTTTACTGTTTACAAAAGAGATTTCAGTTCCACCAATATTCATATTATCAGCTTGAACAGTTCCAGTTATTAAAACAGTGTCAGCTTTTGAAAATTTTATAGAAAAATTATTTTCTTTTTTGGTATCAATATTCTTTTCAATAGGAGCAAATTCTGGAGAAGTAAAAAGAAATATATATTTATCATCTTTTAAAGAAAATTTAATTTCTCCATTAAAAAAATCGATACTTCTGATTTCCTTATCTCCAGGTTTGTAATATTTTATATTACCCTTTAGTGTATTAAATTTTATATAGATTTCTCTAGAAAAAGAAGTAATTGTTAAAAGAAGTAAAAGAAAAAAAGATGTTAGTTTCAGCATGTTTTCCTCCATAATTATAATTTTGTAATATTAATGTATGTTCAAAAAAATATTATATTTTAGATTAAGCACTTTGATTGAATTTATTATATCACTTTTTTATATTATTCTAAACTTAAAGTTTTTTTCTTTTAATCGTTTTGTATTTAAAAAGTATTAGATATATGATATAATCACAAGTAAAAGTGTATTATCAAGGAGAGAAAAATGAGTGAGAACGTTATAGATAAAAAAAATAGTACAAAGATTAATTTTTTAAAAACTCTAAGTGAAAAAAGCTTATATCTTGATGAGTTTAAAGAAAATGTAATACTTGCTCTTACAAGAAAACAGGTTATGTCTGGGATAATTTACACTGAAGTTATAGAAGAGATGAAGAAGGAAGGAACAGCTTGTATAAAAATGAGAAGGGATGTTCCTCTTAAAGATTTTAATCCCTATATAATGGAGGCAGAGAAAGCAGGTATTCAGTATACATTGGTGGACGCTTTAGATATGAAGGGAGATATAGTTTTAGTTGTTGTTTCAAAGGAAGCTATAGAAGATGAAAATAGAGAAGTATTAGTGGAAGATGAGGAGGAAAAATTCAGAAAAGCAGGATTGAGTGGGGAGTATGCTAAACATTTAGAAGAAAAATTATGCCCTAAACATTATAAATTGCTTGCTGAAAAGATGCCATCATACAAAGGAAAATTTGGGGAACTTAGTTTATTAGACAGACTATTAGGAAGAACATGTCCTATATGTGGTAAAGAAAAGGAGAAGGATTAAATCGATGGTAGAAGCGTTCAGAGTAACAGGAGGAAAGGAAATTTCAGGAATATTGGAAGTAGAGGGATCAAAAAATGCAGCTCTTCCTATAATGATTGCAACTCTTATAGAAAAAGGAACATATATTTTGAGAAATGTACCTAATTTAATGGATATAAGAACATTAGTGAAATTATTAGAGAGTCTTGGGTTGGAAATAGAAAAACTAGATGAACATTCATATAAAATTGTAAATAATGGACTTACAAATTTAGTAGCAGGATATGAGCTTGTAAAGAAAATGAGAGCTTCTTTTTTAGTGATGGGAGCTATGCTTGCACATGAAAGAAAAGCAAGAGTTTCTCTTCCAGGAGGATGTGCTATTGGAGCCAGACCTGTAGATCTTCACTTAAAAGGATTTGAATCTCTTGGAGTAAAACTTACAATAGATCATGGATATGTAGATGCTGAAGCAGAAGAATTAAAAGGTGGAATAATAATTCTTGATTTTCCAAGTGTAGGAGCTACAGAAAACATAATAATGGCTGCAGTAAAAGCTAAAGGAAAAACTATTCTTGAGAATGCAGCAAGAGAACCTGAAATTGAAGATCTTTGTTATTTCTTAAATGATATGGGAGCTAAAATAAATGGAATAGGAACAAGCAGACTAGAAATAGAAGGTGTTGAAAAGTTATTTCCATGTGAACATACAATAATACCAGATAGAATAGTGGCAGGAACATTTATAATTGCCTCTGTAATGTTTGATGGAAAAATAGAGGTAAAGGGTGTAGTTAAAGAACATATAGGAAGTTTTCTTTTAAAATTGGAAGAAATGGGTGTAAAATTTGATATAGAAGGAGATAAATTGAGAGTGCTGTCTAAGCTTTCTGATTTAAAGCCTGTAAAAGTAACTACTATGCCTCATCCTGGATTTGCAACAGATCTTCAATCACCCATAATGACATTAATGTCTTTGGCGAATGGAACAAGTGAAATAAAAGAAACTATCTTTGAAAATAGATTTATGCATGTACCTGAATTAAATAGAATGGGAGCTAAGATAGATATAAACAATAGCTCTGCTACTATAACTGGAGTTGGTAATTTTTCTTCAGCAGAAGTAATGGCAAGTGATTTAAGAGCTGGAGCCAGTTTGATACTTGCAGCATTAAAAGCTGATGGAGTAAGTGTTATAAATAGAATATATCATGTGGATAGAGGGTATGAAAATCTTGATTTGAAACTTAAAAAAATTGGTGCAGACATAGAAAGAATAAAAGCAGAAATATAATAAAATTTGGAGGATAAATGGAGAGAATCATAGGAGTTAATCCTGTAATAGAAGTATTGCAGAACAAAGAAAAAAATATAGAAAAGTTGGAAATGTTTAAAGGGAACAAAGATGAAAAACTCAACAAGATAAAGAAACTTGCATCTGAAAGAAATATTAAAATATTTTATACAGATAAAAAAATAGAAAATTCTCAAGGAGTAGCAGTATATATCAGTGAATATGACTACTATGTAGAATTTGGAGAATTTTTAGAAAAAATAGCTCCAATGAAGAAATCAATTGTCCTTGTTTTAGATGAAATACAAGATCCTAGAAATTTTGGTGCTTTAATAAGAAGTGCAGAAGTTTTTGGAGTAAAAGGAATAATAATTCCAGAAAGAAATGCAGTAAGAGTAAATGAAACAGTAGTTAAAACTTCTACTGGAGCAATAGAACATGTGGATATAGTAAAAGTAACAAATATATCAGAAGCTTTGCTTAAACTGAAAAAATTAGATTACTGGGTATATGGAGCAGAGGGAGAAGGAAGCAAAGATTATTCAAAAGAAAAATATCCAGACAGAACAGCTCTTGTACTTGGAAGTGAAGGAAATGGTATAAGAAAAAAAGTAAAAGAGAACTGTGATGTTTTGATAAAAATACCTATGTATGGAAAGATAAACTCTTTAAATGTATCAGTAGCTGGAGGAATAATTCTTTCTGAAATAGTAAAATCGTTCTAAAGAAGACATACAGGAGAGGGAAAGAAATGGCTATCGAGTTGGTAAATGAAGATGTGATAAAACAAGCTCAGCTGGGCGATCAGGAATCTATTAATATAATATTGAAAGAATATAAAAATCTTATATATCTCAATGTAAGAAACTATTTTATAATAGGAGCAGAGCAGGATGACCTTTTACAAGAAGGGACTATTGGACTGCTTAAAGCATTGAAAGCTTATCAAAAAGGAAAATCTTCATTCAAAACTTTTGCAATGATCTGCATAAGAAGGCAGATATTAACAGCAGTGAAGGCGTCAAATACACAAAAAAATACAGCCCTTAATCTTGCATCAGGAAATTATATAGAGTGTGATGGAGGAAAAGAAATAGAATATAATAAGGGACTGAAGTCATATGTAAATTACGATCCTGAGGAAATATTTCTTACTAAAGAGAAACTTAATAATTTTAGAGCTTTTATTAATGAAAACTTCAGTTCTTTTGAAAAAGAGGTTTTTAATTATATGATAAAAGGATATTCTTATAGAGAAATAGCTGATGAAATGAATAAAAGCTTGAAGACAATAGATAATAGTTTTCAAAGAATAAAAAGAAAAAGCGAACTGTGGATAAATAGTTATCAGGAAAAACATGGATAATTAAATTTTCTATTGTTATAGAGATTTAAATATGATATATTGAATTGGAATATATAAAAGTAAATGGCAGAGGTGAGATTTTTGAGAGAATATGATTTTAAAGAAGTAGAAGCTAAGTGGCAAAAAAAATGGGCAGATGGAAATATTTTCAGAACGGAGAATAGTGTTTTTGGAAAAGAAAATTATTATGTGCTCGAGATGCTGCCTTATCCTTCTGGAAAACTTCATGTGGGACATGCCAGAAACTATACTATTGGAGATGTTATATCTAGATATAAAAGAATGAAGGGATACAATGTACTTCACCCTATGGGATGGGATTCTTTTGGATTACCAGCAGAAAATGCTGCTATTCAAAATGGAGCACATCCAGCAGTATGGACTAAATCTAACATTGAAAATATGAAAAGACAGCTGAAAATGCTTGGTTTCTCATATGATTGGGAAAGAGAAATAGCTTCGTACACACCTGAATACTATAGATGGAATCAATGGATATTCAAAAGATTATATGAAAAAGGGTTAATTTATAAGAAAAAATCCCTTGTTAACTGGTGCCCAGATTGTAATACTGTTTTAGCAAATGAACAAGTTGAAGATGGAAAATGTTGGAGACACAGCAAAACTTCTGTTATTCAAAAGGAATTGGAACAATGGTTTTTTAAGATAACAGACTATGCAGATGAATTATTAGAAGGACATAAAGAAATAAAAGATGGATGGCCTGAAAAAGTTCTTACAATGCAAAAAAACTGGATTGGAAAATCTTATGGAACTGAGATAGTATTCACAGTAGAAGAAACAGGTGAGAAACTTCCAATGTTTACAACTAGAATAGATACTATATATGGAGTGTCTTATTGTGTAGTAGCACCTGAACATCCAATTGTTTCTGAAATATTAAAAACAAATACAGAAATAAAAGCAGCAGTACAAGAGATGAAGAATACTGATTTAATAGAAAGATCAGCAGAAGGAAGAGAAAAAAGAGGGGTATTTACAGGATGGCATGTAATCAACCCTGTGACAAAAGAGAAAGTGCAATTATGGGTAGCTGACTATGTTCTTATGAACTATGGGACAGGAGCAGTTATGGCAGTTCCTTGTCATGATGAAAGAGACTTTGCTTTTGCTAAAAAATATAATCTTCCATTAAAAGTGGTAATAAATCCTATAGATAAAGAAAGTAAAAAAGAAGTAGTTTTAGAAGCAGATAAAATGACAGAAGCATTTACAGAGATGGGAATAATGACAAATTCAGGAGAATTTAATGGAATTCCTTCTAAGAAAGCTCTTACTGATATAGCTATATTTGTAGAAGAAAAAGGATATGGAACAAGAACTGTAAAATACAGATTAAAAGACTGGGGAGTATCTAGACAAAGATATTGGGGAACACCTATTCCAGCATTATACTGTGAAAAATGTGGAACTGTTATGGAAAAAGATGAAAATCTTCCTGTAAAACTTCCAGAAGATGTTTCATTCTCAGGAACAGGAAATCCACTTGAAACTTCTGAAAGTTTTAAACATGCAGTATGTCCAATATGTGGTGGACCAGCAAGAAGAGATACTGATACAATGGATACCTTTGTAGATTCGTCTTGGTATTTCTTAAGATATTGTGATCCTAAAAATATAGAATTACCATTTGATAAAAATATTGTAGATGGATGGTTCCCTGTAGATCAATATATAGGAGGAATAGAACATGCAGTAATGCACTTGCTTTATGCAAGATTCTTCCATAAAGTATTGAGAGATATGGGATTACTTTCATCAAATGAACCATTTAAAAGACTTTTAACACAGGGAATGGTATTAGGAGCTTCTTACTATTCAAATAATGAAAATAGATTCCTTTATATAGAAGAAGTAGAAATAAAGGGGGAAAAGGCATATTCTAAAGTAACTGGAGAAGAACTTATCAGTAAAATAGAGAAAATGTCTAAATCGAAAAATAATGGAGTAGACCCAGAGGAAATGGTAGAAAAATATGGGGCAGACACTACTAGATTATTTATAATGTTTGCTGCACCGCCTGAAAAAGAGCTTGAATGGAATGAAAATGGTTTGGCAGGAGCATACAGATTCCTTACTAAAATCTGGAGAATGGTAATGGAACACAAAGAAAATATGGAATTTGGGGAAATAAATCTTAATGCTGTAAGCAGAGAGGATAAAGCTCTTATTATTAAATTAAATCAAACTATAAAAAAAGTAACTGAATCTATAGAAAATGATTATCACTTCAATACTTCTATAGCAGCTACTATGGAACTTATTAATGAAACTCAAGACTTTAAAACAAATATAATAGAGGCAGGAAAATCAACTTCTGAATCTAGAAAAATATTTGGAGAAGTAGCAAGAAATATAATATTAATGCTTTCTCCTTTTACTCCTCATTTCTGTGATGATTTATGGGAAGAAATGGGAAATAAAGGATACCTTTTCAATGAAGCGTGGCCTACTTATAAAGAAGAACTTACAATATCTTCAGATGTTGTTATAGCTGTACAAGTAAATGGAAAAGTAAGAGGAACTGTAGAGGTAGAAAGAGGAACTTCTAAGGAAGTTGTTGAAAAATTAGCTTTAGAAATAGAAAATGTTAAAAAACATATGGAAGGAAAAACTTTAGCAAAAGTTATAGTTGTTCCTGAAAAAATAGTTAATATAGTAGTAAAATAATTTTTTAGAAAAATTGACTCAAGAGTAAAGAAAGTTTGAAAAACTTATTTATTTTTTGAGTCATTTTTTTAAATCCTAGTTATAAAATATATGAGTTATAGGGTGATTTAAGATGAATTAATAATTCTTTTTAAAAATTTAATTTTTAAATTTTAAAAAATGAAAAAAAATTTAGCTTTTGCTATTGACAAAATAAATTTTATGAGGTAATAATATATCAAGAAAAGATACATGAGTCTAGACAATAAATTGTATCTAAAGGAGGAGAGACCCATGAAATAAAATGCAAAGAAAAAAGAACTTAAATCAAGTTAAGAACTTTTTTCAGATAATTAAGAACATAGTATATTTAAAGATATAAAAATTTAAATAGCTTTATCAGAAAAGATATTTAAAAATGTTTTAGAAAATCACTATCCTTATAATTTAAAGTTGTTTTAAGTCTTTTATAGTAATTAATTTTTATTTCTTAGATGTGAATAGGATAAATATTACTAAAAGAAATAAAAAAAATTTTATTAAAACTTAAAGAACTTATCTATGAATATAGTAATTTAATTTTAAAAATTTAGAGAAGAATACAAGAAAAAAATTATATTTAACCTTTTATATTTGGTAGAAATATATAGAGAATAAAATCAGTTTATAGAGAAATATAATTTTGAGAGTTAAGAGTGATTCTAATCTAAAAGATAAAATTGTAGATAAATAAAAATTATTAATCAAGGATAATATTTAGGCATATATTTAAGGTAACTAAATAAAATCATAGATTTAATAATAAAAATATCTGAAGAAGTAAATTGATTTATAGGCTTAGAATATAAGAAATTTTTAACATTTGGAAGAACTAATGATCTTCTAAGAAATGGGTAGATAATTTCTTTGAAAGTAATAATTAATAATTTAAGGATATGTGAAATAAATTTATATAGATAGCTATAAATATTAGGAGGAATTTTTGAACATAGAAGAGATAAGATAGGGGGCTGTTTGATAAGTTATGAATATCAGACAGCCCTTTTTAAATTATTTTTATTTTTTAAAACCCAGTAAAATAAAGGGTTCTTCAAAAGAATAAAAAATATTTGAAAATAATTGAAAAAAAGTTGTTGACTGAAAATAGTATTTGTGATATTATAATCAATGTGCCGCAGGAAAGCGGAACAAAAGAAGAAATAAATTAAATAAAGAAAATAAGGACATTAACAACAGAATAGAGAGAGAAGAAAAAATCAACAAACAATAAAAAGGTGTAAACAATCAGTTAAAAAACTGAGTAAATAGATTGAACGAAGAGTTTGATCCTGGCTCAGGATGAACGCTGACAGAATGCTTAACACATGCAAGTCTACTTGATCCTTCGGGTGAAGGTGGCGGACGGGTGAGTAACGCGTAAAGAACTTGCCTTACAGACTGGGACAACATTTGGAAACGAATGCTAATACCGGATATTATGATTGGGTCGCATGATCTGATTATGAAAGCTATATGCGCTGTGAGAGAGCTTTGCGTCCCATTAGTTAGTTGGTGAGGTAACGGCTCACCAAGACGATGATGGGTAGCCGGCCTGAGAGGGTGAACGGCCACAAGGGGACTGAGACACGGCCCTTACTCCTACGGGAGGCAGCAGTGGGGAATATTGGACAATGGACCAAAAGTCTGATCCAGCAATTCTGTGTGCACGAAGAAGTTTTTCGGAATGTAAAGTGCTTTCAGTTGGGAAGAAGTCAGTGACGGTACCAACAGAAGAAGCGACGGCTAAATACGTGCCAGCAGCCGCGGTAATACGTATGTCGCAAGCGTTATCCGGATTTATTGGGCGTAAAGCGCGTCTAGGCGGCTTAGTAAGTCTGATGTGAAAATGCGGGGCTCAACCCCGTATTGCGTTGGAAACTGCTAAACTAGAGTACTGGAGAGGTAGGCGGAACTACAAGTGTAGAGGTGAAATTCGTAGATATTTGTAGGAATGCCGATGGGGAAGCCAGCCTACTGGACAGATACTGACGCTAAAGCGCGAAAGCGTGGGTAGCAAACAGGATTAGATACCCTGGTAGTCCACGCCGTAAACGATGATTACTAGGTGTTGGGGGTCGAACCTCAGCGCCCAAGCTAACGCGATAAGTAATCCGCCTGGGGAGTACGTACGCAAGTATGAAACTCAAAGGAATTGACGGGGACCCGCACAAGCGGTGGAGCATGTGGTTTAATTCGACGCAACGCGAGGAACCTTACCAGCGTTTGACATCCCAAGAAGTTAACAGAGATGTTTTCGTGCCTCTTCGGAGGAACTTGGTGACAGGTGGTGCATGGCTGTCGTCAGCTCGTGTCGTGAGATGTTGGGTTAAGTCCCGCAACGAGCGCAACCCCTTTCGTATGTTACCATCATTAAGTTGGGGACTCATGCGAGACTGCCTGCGATGAGCAGGAGGAAGGTGGGGATGACGTCAAGTCATCATGCCCCTTATACGCTGGGCTACACACGTGCTACAATGGGTAGTACAGAGAGCTGCAAACCTGCGAGGGTAAGCTAATCTCATAAAACTATTCTTAGTTCGGATTGTACTCTGCAACTCGAGTACATGAAGTTGGAATCGCTAGTAATCGCAAATCAGCTATGTTGCGGTGAATACGTTCTCGGGTCTTGTACACACCGCCCGTCACACCACGAGAGTTGGTTGCACCTGAAGTAACAGGCCTAACCGTAAGGAGGGATGTTCCGAGGGTGTGATTAGCGATTGGGGTGAAGTCGTAACAAGGTATCCGTACGGGAACGTGCGGATGGATCACCTCCTTTCTAAGGAGATCATTTCTCTTTCTCTATTCTATTGATAATGTTCTTGCAGCGTATTAAGCGCTGGATAACTTATCAAATGGACATTGGAAACTATATAGTAGATAAAATACAATTTTAACTCTTGTTTATATAAACAGAGTTAGCTGTCAATCAAATTAAACAAAAACAAAATAGGTTAAAATAATTAAGGGCACACAGGGAATGCCTAGGTAGTAAGAGCCGATGAAGGACGTGGTAAGCTGCGATAAGCTTGGGTTAGCTGCAAACGAGCGCCAACCCCAAGATTTCCGAATGGAGCAATCTGCTAAGATGGAGTCTTAGCACGAAAGAGGGTACCGAGTGAACTGAAACATCTAAGTAACTCGAGGAAAAGAAAGTAAAAACGATTCCCCAAGTAGCGGCGAGCGAACGGGGATGAGCCTAAACCATATAAGTGTCAAGGATACAGCCGTTGCTTATATGGGGTTGTGGGAAGAACGTTTGAAGAACTGTAAGATATTCAACATATCTAATGACCGAACTGGAACTAGTTGGAAAGCTAGATCGTAGAAGGTGATAATCCTGTACAGGTAAACTCATTAGAATGTATGTTCTCTCCCAAGTAACATGGAACACGAGGAATTCTGTGTGAATCTGCGAGGACCATATCTCGTAAGGCTAAATACTCTTACTAACCGATAGCGTATAGTACCGTGAGGGAAAGGTGAAAAGAACCCCGGGAGGGGAGTGAAATAGAACCTGAAACTGTGTGCTTACAAGCGGTCAGAGCTCTTCGGAGTGATGGCGTGCCTTTTGGAGAATGATCCTGCGAGTTACGTTCAGTGGCGAGGTTAAGTATAACGGAGCCGAAGGGAAACCGAGTCTGAATAGGGCGACATAGTCGCTGGGCGTAGACGCGAAACCTGGTGATCTAAGCCTGTCCAGGGTGAAGCTGTGGTAAGACACAGTGGAGGCCCGAACTCACCGCCGTTGAAAAGTTGGGAGATGAGGTAGGTTTAGGGGTGAAAAGCCAATCGAACTAGGAGATAGCTCGTTCTCTCCGAAATGCATTTAGGTGCAGCCTTGAGTGTTTAATTATGGGGGTAGAGCACTGAATGAACTAGGGGGCATATTGCTTACTGAATTCAATCAAACTCCGAATACCATAATTCAAAGCTCAGGAGTGAGACTATGGGAATTAACTTCCATTGTCAAAAGGGAAACAACCCAGACCACCAGCTAAGGTCCCTAATTATAACTAAGTGGGAAAGGAGGTGGAGATTCACAAACAACCAGGAGGTTGGCTTAGAAGCAGCCATACCTTTAAAGAGTGCGTAATAGCTCACTGGTCGAGAGTCTCTGCGCCGACAATGTAACGGGGCTAAGTTATAAACCGAAGCTGTGGAATTGCGCAAGCAATTGGTAGGAGAGCGTTCTGTAGGCCGTTGAAGGAGAAGCGTAAGCAACTCTGGAGGTATCAGAAGTGAGAATGCAGGAATAAGTAGCGAGAAAGGGGGCGAGAATCCCCCTCGCCGGAAGACCAAGGTTTTCAGGGTAAAGCTTGTCTTCCCTGAGTAAGCCGGGACCTAAGCCGAGGCTAAAATGCGTAGGCGAATGGAAAACAGATTAATATTTCTGTGCCAGTTATATTTTGTGATGGAGGGACGCAGAAGGGTATGTGCGCGGGAGAACGGAAGTTCCCGTAAAAGCATGTAGAGTGGTCTAGTAGGAAAATCCGCTAGATTAGACTTGAGGTGTGATATATAGTCGTAAGATGAATGCACAAATCCCACGCTGCCGAGAAAAGCTTCTAACGTTAAGGTATAACTGCCCGTACCCGAAACCGACACAGGTGGTCAGGATGAGAAATCTAAGGCGGACAGGCTAACTCTCGTTAAGGAACTCTGCAAAATTGCCCCGTAACTTTGGGAGAAGGGGTGCCCCTGGATGTTAGTAATTACGCATTATGAAGCATTTGGGGGTCGCAGTGAAGAGGCTCAAGCAACTGTTTAACAAAAACACAGGTCTATGCTAAGCTGTAAGGCGATGTATATGGGCTGACACCTGCCCAGTGCCGGAAGGTTAAGAGGAGGAGTGAGAGCTCCGAATTGAAGCCCCGGTGAACGGCGGCCGTAACTATAACGGTCCTAAGGTAGCGAAATTCCTTGTCGGGTAAGTTCCGACCTGCACGAATGGTGTAATGATTTGAGCGCTGTCTTGACGGGAGGCCTGGTGAAATTGTACTACCGGTGAAGATACCGGTTACCTACAGTAGGACGGAAAGACCCCATGGAGCTTTACTGTAGCTTGGTATTGGGTTTTGGCATTGCATGTATAGGATAGTTGGGAAACTATGAAGATATGGCGCTAGCTGTATTGGAGTTGTCGGTGGAATACCAACCATTCAATGTCGAAATTCTAATCTGTGGTTTGCAGCCACGGAAACAGTGCTAGGTGGGCAGTTTGACTGGGGCGGTCGCCTCCGAAAGAGTAACGGAGGCGTTCAAAGGTTCTCTCAGGTTGGATGGAAATCAACCGCAGAGTGCAATGGCATAAGAGAGCTTAACTGCGAGACTGACGGGTCGAGCAGGTGCGAAAGCAGGACATAGTGATCCGGCGATTCCGAATGGAAGGGTCGTCGCTCAACGGATAAAAGCTACCCTGGGGATAACAGGCTGATTTTGCCCGAGAGTCCATATCGACGGCAAAGTTTGGCACCTCGATGTCGGCTCATCGCATCCTGGGGCTGGAGAAGGTCCCAAGGGTTGGGCTGTTCGCCCATTAAAGCGGTACGTGAGCTGGGTTCAGAACGTCGTGAGACAGTTCGGTCCCTATCCACTGTAGGCGTTAGAATATTGAGAAGATCTGTCCTTAGTACGAGAGGACCGGGATGGACAAACCTCTGATGTACCAGTTGTCACGCCAGTGGCACAGCTGGGTAGTCACGTTTGGAACGGATAACCGCTGAAAGCATCTAAGCGGGAAACCAGCTTCAAGATAAGTATTCTTTAAGACTCCTTCGAGACTAGAAGGTTGATAGGTTGGGGGTGTAAGAGCTGCGAGGCTTTTAGCTGACCAATACTAATAAGTCAAAGTTTTAACCTAAAGATTGAAAGCGCGAAAGCGTATGCTACTATATAGTTTCAAGTGTCTATTAGAAAAAATAAAGACACAGCTTGGTAAGAATAGCTGCGGGGGTACACCTGGTCCCATTCCGAACCCAGAAGTTAAGCCCGTAAACGCTGAAAGTACTTGGAGGGAAGCCTCCTGGGAGGATAGGAACTTGCCAAGCTTTTTTCTTTGTCAAAAAAATAAATTTTAAAAATATTTTAATAAAAATATTTGACAAAGTTGAGAAAATCTGATATCATATTCTATGTCTTAGAAAGCAAGATAGAGTAAACTCTTTTTCACCATATTATAATTTTAATATGGGAGGATCGCAAAGATACCGTTAATGAGTGGAGGTGTAAAATTGAGAGTAAATATTCAATTAGAATGTACAGAGTGCAAAAGAAGAAACTATAGTACATCAAAAAATAAAAAGAACACTACTGAAAGATTAGAAATTAATAAATACTGTAAGTGGGACAAAAAAGTTACTTTACACAAAGAAACTAAAAAATAGTTTTTTAACGTAAGTTTACAACATGCAGGTCAATGGCTCAATTGGTAGAGCATCGGTCTCCAAAACCGAGGGTTGGGGGTTCGAGTCCCTCTTGACCTGCCATTTTTTTTATTAAGTCGAAAATAAAGGTGATTTTATGAATCTGTTTCAAGGAATAAAAATGGAATATTCCAAGGTTCAATGGCCTAAGAAAGAAGAGATTGTGAATTCAACTCTTTGGGTAATTGTTATGAGCTTAGTTTTAAGCGTTTATTTGGGAGTTTTTGATTTAATTGCTTCTAGACTGTTGAAAGTATTGGTATCTCTCTTTGGAGGATAATATAATGGAAAAAACATTAGTGAAAAAATGGTTTATGATTCATACATATTCAGGGTATGAAAAAAAAGTTAAAACTGACCTTGAACAAAAAATAGAAACACTTGGTATAGGAGACATAGTTACAAAAGTACTAGTTCCTGAAGAAGAAACTATTGAAGAGGTTAGAGGGAAAAAGAAAACTGTAGCCAGAAAAATATTTCCAGGATATGTTATGCTAGAAATGGTAGCAACAAGAGAGGAAAGTGAAGATGGAATAAACTTTAGAGTTGATTCTAATGCTTGGTATGTAGTAAGAAACACAAATGGTGTAACAGGATTCGTTGGGGTTGGTTCTGACCCTATTCCTATGGAAGATGATGAAGTTTTAAATATCTTTAGAGTTATTGGTTATGACATTCCAGAGGAAGAAAAAGAGAACAAAGAAGTTGTAAAAATTAACTTTGGACTTGGTGAGTTTGTAAAGATCCTTGGAGGAGGCTTTGCAGGTCATGAAGGAAAAGTAGCAGAAATAGATATGGAACAAAAGAAAGTAAAAGTTATGATCGAAATGTTCGGGAGAATGACTCCTGTAGAGGTAGATTTTAACAGTGTTGAGAAGGCATAGTAAGTTATGTCTTTTTAGTGGGAGATGACACCGTCATTACCACACAATTTATGGAGGTGTAATTAAATAAAATGGCAAAAGAAGTAATTAAGATAATAAAACTACAATTACCAGCAGGTAAAGCTAATCCAGCTCCACCAGTTGGACCAGCATTAGGACAACACGGAGTTAACATTATGGAATTCTGTAAAGCGTTCAATGCAAAAACTCAAGATAAAGCTGGATGGGTAATTCCAGTAGAAATTTCTGTTTATAATGATAGATCTTTCACATTCATACTTAAAACTCCACCTGCATCTGACTTATTAAAGAAAGCAGCAGGAATCCAATCAGCAGCTAAAAACTCTAAAAAAGAAGTTGCTGGACAAATAACAACAGCAAAATTAAGAGAACTTGCAGAAACTAAAATGCCTGATTTAAACGCTGGATCAGTAGAAGCTGCTATGAGAATCATAGCTGGATCAGCAAGATCTATGGGAATCAAAATAGTAGACTAGTTAATAGTAAGCTAATTAATCTGTTGTATATGGTACAAAGTACCATGGTTATATTAAGTGGTAGGAATTAATTCCGCATCACCACAAAGGGAGGAAATTAAAAAAATGGCAAAACATAGAGGAAAAAAATACTTAGAAATTGCTAAGTTAATAGAAACTGGAAAGCTTTATGAAGTAAAAGAAGCTTTAGAATTAGTTTTAAAAACAAATACTGCTAAATTTACAGAAACTGTAGAAGTTGCATTAAGACTTGGAGTAGATCCAAGACATGCAGACCAGCAAGTTAGAGGAACAGTTGTTCTTCCACATGGAACTGGAAAAACTGTAAAAGTACTAGCTATTACTTCGGGAGCTAATGTAGAAAAAGCTTTAGAAGCAGGAGCTGACTATGCAGGTTCTGATGAATATATCGCTCAAATTCAACAAGGTTGGTTAGATTTCGATCTAGTTATAGCTACACCTGACATGATGCCTAAACTAGGAAGATTAGGAAAAATATTGGGAACTAAAGGATTAATGCCAAATCCAAAATCAGGAACTGTAACTCCAGATATCGCTGGTGCTGTTTCTGAATTCAAAAAAGGTAAGTTAGCATTCAGAGTAGACAAACTTGGATCAATTCATGTACCAATTGGTAAAGCTGATTTTGCTCCTGAGAAAATTGAAGAAAACTTCAAAGCTTTCTTAGATCAAATCACAAGATTAAAGCCAGCATCTTCTAAAGGACAATACCTAAGAACTGTTGCTGTATCACTAACAATGGGACCAGGAATCAAAATGGACCCTGCATTAGTAGCTAAATATGTTGGATAAATAATTTAATATAGATCCAAACCAAAGACCGTAGGTGGTTTAAACCTTAATTACCCTACCGAGGTTGGAAGCAGGTTTCGCTAGCCTCATAGTGTGATTTCAACCTCCGTTCCATTCTTTGGCACGGAGGTAATTTTTAAGAAAAGAGGAGGTGAAAAATAAATGGCAACTCAAGCAAAAATAGATCACGTAGCTGAACTAGTAGAAAAAATTAAAAAAGCTCAATCAGTAGTATTAGTTGATTATCAAGGAATCAGTGTTAATGACGAAACTGCATTGAGAAGAAAAATGAGAGAAGCTGGTGCTGAATATCTTGTAACTAAAAACAGATTATTCAAAATAGCTCTTAAAGAAGCAGGTGTTGAGGATTCTTTTGAAGATATTTTGGAAGGAACTACAGCTTTCGCTTTTGGATATACTGATCCAGTAGCTCCTGCAAAAATTGTTTTTGATTTAGCAAAAGATAAGGCTAAAGCAAAACAAAATATTTTCAAAATAAAAGGTGGAGTTTTAACAGGAAAAAGAGTTGAAGCTGAAGGAGTAGAAGCTCTAGCTAAATTACCTTCAAGAGATCAATTACTTTCTATGTTACTTAACTCAATGCTTGGACCAATCAGAAAACTTGCTTATGCAACTGTCGCTATAGCTGATAAAAAAGAAGTAACAGCTGAATAATTATAGGATTCAATTGGTTTAATTTGATGAAATAAAATAATAATTATAATAAATCACAAATTTGTGTGTAAAAACTAAGGAGGAAACAATAAATGGCATTCGATAGAGAAAAATTTATAGCTGAATTAGAAGCTATGACAGTTTTAGAATTAAAAGATTTAGTAAGTGCACTAGAAGAGCATTTTGGTGTAACTGCAGCAGCTCCAGTAGCAGTAGCAGGACCAGCAGTAGCAGAAGCTGCTGAAGAAAAAACTGAGTTCGATGTAGTATTAACTGCAGCAGGACCTAATAAAATTGCAGTAATTAAAGAAGTAAGAGGAATTACTGGATTAGGATTAAAAGAAGCTAAAGAATTAGTTGATAATGGTGGAAAACTTAAAGAAGCAGTTTCTAAAGAAGAAGCTGAATCTGTAAAAGAAAAACTAACTGCAGCAGGAGCTACAGTAGAAGTTAAATAATTGATTGGACTTTTAATTTTGAACTAAAAATCTTATTTAATTAAAAAAAATAGGCACTCTTAACCAGAGTGCCTTTTTACTAATTATTAAGGATAACTTAAAAGTATAAATTGTATTACATCATGATGTAAATTTTTGTTTTGGAACAGTGATAATTAATCATTTGGAAATAGATTTTAGCCTTTTATTTTCAAGTGATTAGGTATTAAACTTTAAAGAATTAGTAAGGGGTGTGAATTAATGGGGAAACTCGTTGAAAGATTGAATTTTGGAAGGATAAAAGAAAGAGGAACAATGCCTCATTTTCTTGAGTTCCAATTGGATTCCTATGAAGATTTTCTACAAGCTAAAGAGGCTCCAAATAATAGAAAAGATAAGGGGTTAGAATCAGCTTTTAGAGAAATTTTCCCTGTTGAATCTTCTAATGGAGATATCAAGTTGGAGTATGTTTCTTATGAATTACATGAAGCAGAGCCACCATTAAATGATGAGCTTGAGTGTAAAAAAAGAGGAAAAACTTATTCTACTTCTTTGAAAGTAAGATTAAGACTTATTAATAAGAAAAGTGGAAATGAGATACAAGAGTCTTTAGTTTACTTTGGAGAAGTTCCAATGATGACTGAAAGAGGTACATTCATAATCAATGGTGCTGAAAGAGTTGTTGTATCACAGTTGCACAGATCTCCAGGAGTTTCATTCAACAAAGAGATCAATATTCAAACAGGAAAAGACCTTTTCTCTGGAAAAATTATTCCATATAAAGGTACTTGGCTTGAGTTTGAAACAGATAAAAATGATTTCTTGAGCATAAAAATAGATAGAAAGAAAAAGGTGTTAGCTACTGTATTCCTAAAGGCTATTGATTTCTTCAACAACAATACAGAGATAAAAGACTATTTCTTAGAAACTAAAGAATTAGATTTAGCCTCAATATTCCAAAAATATAAAAACAAAGAAGAACTTTTAAGTGTAATCAGAACAAGATTTGAAGGAAGTTTTATTAAAGAAGATATCTATGATGATGAAACAGGTGAAGTTATAGCAGAAGCGGATGCAGTTATAGATGAAGCTTTAATAGAAAAAATGATAGAATTCAAAATAGAAAAAGTTACTTATTGGGAAGTAAAACCAGAGGATAAACTTTTAGCTAATACTGTTTTAAATGATAGTACACTTACAAAAGAGGAAGCAGTAACAGAAGTATTTAAGAAATTAAGACCAGGAGATCTAGTGACTGTAGAGTCTGCAAGATCGCTTATCAGACAAATGTTCTTCAATCCTCAAAGATATGATCTTGAGCCAGTTGGAAGATATAAAATGAATAAAAGATTAAAACTTAATGTTCCTGAAGATGAAATATTATTAACTAAAGATGATATTATAGGAACAATGAAATATGTAATTAATCTAAATAATGGAAATGGACATACTGATGATATAGATAATCTATCTAATAGACGTGTAAGAGGTGTAGGAGAGCTGTTATTGATGCAAATTAAAGCAGGACTTTCTAAAATGGGTAAAATGGTAAAAGAGAAAATGACAGTTCAGGATTCTGAAACTTTAACTTCTCAATCATTACTTAATACTAGACCATTGAATGCACTTATCTTAGATTTCTTTGGATCTGGACAATTATCTCAGTTCATGGACCAGTCTAATCCATTAGCTGAATTGACTCATAAAAGAAGAATATCAGCTCTAGGACCTGGAGGACTTTCAAGAGAAAGAGCGGGATTTGAGGTAAGGGACGTTCACGATTCTCATTATGGAAGAATCTGTCCTATAGAAACACCAGAGGGACCAAATATCGGTCTTATTGGTTCATTAGCAATATATGCTAAGATAAATAAATATGGATTTATTGAAACTCCATATGTAAAAGTTATAGATGGTAAGGCTGATTTTAATCAAATAGATTACCTTGCAGCGGATGAAGAAGAAGGACTATTTATTGCACAAGCCGATACAAAAATTGGAGAAGATGGGTCGCTTCTTGGAGATGTTGTATGTAGATTTGGCCATGAAATTGTAAGTATCAGTGGAGAGAAAGTTGATTATCTAGATATCTCACCTAAACAAGTGGTATCAGTATCAGCAGGATTAATACCATTCCTGGAGCATGATGACGCCAATAGAGCACTGATGGGATCAAACATGCAAAGACAGGCTGTACCATTATTAAGAACAGAAGCACCATATATAGGAACTGGTCTGGAAAGAAAAGTGGCTGTAGATTCTGGGGCTGTTGTTATTTCTAAAACTGATGGTAGAGTTACATATGTAGATGCACAAAAAATAATAATAGAAGATCCAGAGGGGAAAGAGCATAAATATAGGATGCTTAACTTTGAAAGATCTAACCAATCTATGTGTTTACATCAAACGCCACTTGTTTCTCCAGGGGAAGAAGTAAAAGCTGGAGGAGTAATAGCAGATGGACCTGCTACAAGAGGTGGAGATTTAGCACTTGGAAGAAATATTCTAATGGCATTCATGCCTTGGGAAGGATATAATTATGAGGATGCGATCTTAATATCTGATAGATTGAGAAAAGATGATGTATTTACATCTATCCATGTGGAAGAATATGAAATAGAAGCTAGAAATACTAAACTTGGAGATGAAGAAATAACTAGAGAAATACCTAACATTTCTGAGGAAGCATTGAGAAAATTAGATTCTAAAGGAATAATAACTATTGGTTCAGAAGTTGGACCTGGAGATATACTTGTAGGTAAAACAGCTCCAAAAGGAGAAACTGAACCACCAGCAGAAGAAAAATTATTGAGAGCTATCTTTGGAGAAAAAGCTAGAGATGTGAGAGATACATCACTTAGAATGCCTCATGGATCAAAAGGAACTGTTGTAGAGATTCTTGAACTTTCTAGAGAAAATGGAGATGAACTTAAAGCTGGAGTCAATAAAGCTATAAGGGTACTTGTTGCTGAAAAAAGAAAGATAACTGTTGGAGATAAAATGTCTGGGCGTCATGGAAATAAAGGGGTTGTATCAAGAGTACTTCCTGCTGAAGATATGCCATTCCTAGCAGATGGAACACATTTAGATGTTGTACTTAATCCACTAGGAGTACCTTCACGTATGAATATTGGACAAGTACTTGAGGTTCACTTAGGTATGGCTATGGGTAACTATAATGGTGGAACTCATATTGCTACACCAGTATTTGATGGAGCATCTGAAGATCAGGTCAAAGACTATCTTGAAAAACTAGGATTTCCTAGAAGTGGAAAAGTTGATCTTTATGATGGAAGAACTGGAGAAAAATTTGACAATCCAGTAACAGTTGGAAGAATGTACATGCTTAAACTTCACCACTTGGTAGAAGATAAAATGCATGCTAGAGCGATTGGACCTTATTCATTGGTTACACAACAACCATTGGGAGGAAAAGCTCAATTTGGAGGACAAAGACTTGGAGAAATGGAAGTTTGGGCACTGGAAGCATATGGGGCTTCAAACATACTTCAAGAAATGCTTACTGTAAAATCAGATGATGTTACAGGAAGAACAAAAACTTATGAGGCTATAATCAAAGGTGAAGAAATGCCTGAGCCAGATCTACCTGAATCTTTCAAAGTATTGTTGAAAGAATTCCAAGCATTAGCACTTGATGTTGAATTATTTGACAAAGAAGATAATATTATAAATGTAGATGAAGAATTAAATAAAGAGGATATAACTACTGAGTATTCTCCTTTAGCTGAATTCAAAGATTAACCAATAAAATAAAAAGAACTGTTAGGGATAAACATGGGTTATATATAACAAATAATCCATGTTATCGTCCATATAGATAAATTATATGTAGCTTTATCTCAATTAAGGAGGCTTTGCATTTAATGGGAATAAGAAGTTTTGAGAAAATAAGAATTAGATTGGCGTCCCCTGAAAAGATTGAAGAATGGTCATATGGGGAAATTACAAAACCTGAAACTATCAATTATAGAACTTTAAATCCAGAAAGAGATGGTCTGTTTTGTGAAAAAATATTTGGACCAACTAAGGATTGGGAATGTGCTTGTGGTAAATATAAGAGAATGAGATATAAAGGTCTTGTTTGTGAAAAGTGTGAGGTAGAAGTAACTAGATCTAAAGTAAGAAGAGAAAGAATGGGACATATTTCTTTGGCTGCTCCAGTATCTCATATTTGGTATTCTAAAGGAACTCCAAATAAAATGTCACTTATCATTGGACTATCTCCAAAAGAATTGGAATCTGTATTATATTTTGCGAGATATATAGTTACAGAAGCTGGTGAAAGCAATTTAAAAGAAGGAAAAATCCTTACTGAAAAAGAGTATAAATTGTACAAACAATTATATGGAAATAAATTTGAAGCGCTAATGGGAGCTGAAGCTGTATTGAAGCTTCTTGAAAAGACTCATCTTGAATCATTAAGAGATGAATTAGAAAAAGAATTGGAAGATGTAACTTCTTCACAAAAAAGAAAGAAAGTAGTTAAAAGACTTAAAATAGTTAGAGACTTTATCTCTTCTAATAATAAGCCTGAATGGATGATACTTAAAAATGTTCCTGTAATTCCAGCTGACTTAAGACCAATGGTGCAATTAGATGGAGGAAGATTTGCTACTTCTGACTTAAATGATCTTTATAGAAGAGTTATTAACAGAAATAATAGACTTAAAAAACTTTTAGAAATAAAAGCTCCTGAAATAGTTGTAAAAAATGAAAAAAGAATGCTTCAAGAGGCTGTAGATGCCCTTATTGATAATGGAAGAAGAGGAAAACCAGTTGTTGCTCAAAATAACAGAGAACTAAAATCCCTTTCTGATATGCTAAAAGGTAAACAAGGTAGATTTAGACAAAATTTACTTGGAAAAAGGGTTGACTACTCAGCAAGATCAGTTATCGTTGTTGGACCATCATTAAAAATGAACCAATGTGGAATTCCTAAAAAAATGGCTCTGGAACTTTACAAACCTTTTATTATGAGAGAACTTGTAAAAAGAGAACTTGCTTCAAATATCAAAACAGCTAAAAAATTAGTTGAAGATGCAGATGATAAAGTATGGGATGTAATTGAAGATGTAATTCAAGATCACCCAGTACTTCTTAACAGAGCTCCAACTCTTCATAGATTGTCTATTCAAGCATTTGAGCCTGTATTGATAGAAGGAAAAGCTATCAGACTTCATCCACTAGTATGTTCAGCTTTCAATGCTGACTTCGATGGAGACCAAATGGCTGTACACTTAATGCTATCACCAGAAGCTATAATGGAAGCAAAACTTCTAATGCTGGCTCCAAATAACATTATTTCTCCATCGAATGGAGAACCTATAGCAGTACCTTCTCAAGATATGGTTATGGGATGTTTCTATATGACTAAAGACAGACCAGGATCAAAAGGTGAAGGAAAATGTTTCTCAAATATAGACCAAGCTCTTACAGCTTATAATAATGGAGTACTGGATACTCATGCTATTATTAAAGTAAGAATTAAAGGTGAAATAGTAGAAACTACTCCTGGAAGAATTATGTTCAATGAAATGCTTCCTGAAGTGGATAAACAATACCATGTAACATTTGGTAAATCACAACTTAAAAAACTTATAGCTAGATTGTATGATGAGCATGGGTTTGCTGAAACTGCAGAGCTTATTAATAAAATCAAAGATTTTGGATACCATTATGGTGCTATGGCAGGAGTTTCAGTAGGTATAGAAGATTTGGAGATTCCAGAAGCTAAAAAAGAAATTCTTGCAAAAGCAGATGATGAAGTTGCTCAAATAGATGCTGATTATAAATCAGGAAAAATCATTAATGAAGAAAGATATAGAAAAACTATCGCTGTTTGGTCTGAAGCTACTGAAGCTGTAACAAAGGCAATGATGGATGGACTAGATCAATTCAACCCAGTTTATATGATGGCGAACTCAGGAGCCAGAGGTAACATTTCTCAGATGAGACAGCTAGCTGCTATGAGGGGGAACATGGCCGATACACAAGGAAGAATCATTGAGGTTCCTATTAAAGCGAACTTCCGTGAAGGACTAACAGTATTGGAATTCTTCATGTCATCACATGGAGCAAGAAAAGGACTGGCAGATACTGCCCTAAGAACTGCCGATTCAGGATATTTAACAAGAAGACTTGTTGATATTTCACATGAGGTTATAGTAAATGCAGAAGATTGTGGAAGTGAGCAAGGAATTGAAGTTGGAGAACTTGTATCAGAAGGTAAAGTTATTGAAAAATTAGAAGAAAGAATCAGAGGAAGAGTTCTTGCAGAAGATTTAGTACATGAAGGTGAAGTAATTGCTACTAGAAATACTATGATTGGAAAAGAACTTATAGATAAAATAAGCGAACTAGGTATAAGAAAAGTAAAAATTAGATCTCCATTGACTTGTTCTCTTGAAAAAGGAGTATGTAAAAAATGTTATGGTATGGACTTAGCTAATCATAGAGAAATACTTCTAGGAGAAGCAGTTGGAGTTATTGCAGCTCAATCAATTGGAGAACCTGGGACACAACTTACAATGAGAACATTCCATACAGGAGGGGTTGCAACAGCAGCTACAGTAATAAGTGGAATCAGAGCAGAAAATGCAGGTAAAGTTGTTTATAGAGATATAAAAATTCTTGAAAACGATACTACTGGAGAACAAACAGTAGTAAGTCAGTCTGCTAAAATAATCATTGGAAATTATGACTACGAAATTCCATCAGGATCAATACTTAAAGTAAAAGAGGGAGAAAAAGTTGAAATTGGAACTACATTGGTAACATTTGATCCATTCCATATCCCTATTATAGCTGACCAAGATGGTAGAATTGAATATAGAGAGCTTTATGTAAAAGAAAATTATGATGAAAAGTATGATGTTACTGAGTATATGGCTATTAAACCAGTTGAATCAGGAGATATCAACCCAAGAGTTGTAATATTTGATAATGATGGAAATACAAGAGGAAGTTATACTATCCCATTTGGTGCTTACTTAATGGTAAGAGAGGGAGAAGAAGTTAAAAAAGGGCAGACAATAGCTAAGATCATTAAAGAAGGTGCTGGAACAAAAGATATCACTGGAGGTCTTCCAAGAGTACAAGAGCTATTTGAAGCAAGAAACCCTAAAGGTAAAGCAATGCTTACTGATATAGAAGGTAAAATAGAAGTAACTGGTAAGAAAAAGAAAGGTATGAGAGTTATCATTGTAAAGTCTACAAATGATCCAAAAGATTTCAGAGAATACTTAGTACCAGTTGGAGAACGTCTAGTAGTAACTGATGGTATGCTTGTTAAGGCTGGGGATAAGATAACAGAGGGAGCTATTTCGCCATTTGACGTATTAAACATCAAAGGACTTGTAGCTGCTGAACAGTTTATACTTGAGTCAGTACAACAAGTATATAGAGATCAGGGAGTTGGAGTTAACGATAAACATATCGAAATTATTGTTAAACAGATGTTTAAGAAAGTAAGAGTTATTGATTCAGGAGTATCTCTATTCCTAGAAGATGAAGTTGTTGAAAAAAGAGTTGTTGATATGGAAAATGCAAGATTGAAAGAGTTAGGAAAACCTTTAATCAAGTATGAGCCAATCATTCAAGGTATTACTAAAGCTGCTGTTAATACAGGAAGCTTTATATCAGCTGCTTCATTCCAAGAAACTACAAAAGTTCTTTCTAATGCAGCAATAGAAGGTAAAATTGACTATTTAGAAGGACTGAAAGAAAATGTAATCATTGGTAAAAAGATTCCAGCAGGAACTGGATTCAATGCATATAAAAATGTAAGAGCAGTTGAATTGGAAGGTAAAGAATTAGAATTAGAAGAAGAATAATATAATAGGAATAGGCGACAAGGTCGCCTATTCCTGTATTTGTTTCATCTTTCCTGGAGGAAAAAATTATGAGAAGTATGACAGGATATTCAAAACTTACATACCAAGATGAAAGTTTTGCTATCAACATGGAACTTAAAAGTGTAAATAATAAAAATTTAAATTTAAAAATAAAACTTCCATATAATTTAAATTTTTTAGAAGGAGCAATAAGGACAGAGGTTGCCTCAAAAATTAGCAGAGGTTCTTTAGATCTAAAAATAGAGTTTGAAGATAAAAGAGAGCTGGGGAAACTTTTTGATTATGATAGAAATTTAAGCTCAGCTTATATGAATGTACTTAAAGAGATGGAAAATGATTTTAATGAAAAATTTACAAATAAAATGGATATTTTAGTTAGAAATTTAAATGTTATACAAAAAAATGATTTTGAAATTGATGAAAGTGAGTATTCAGCTTTTATATTAGGAAAAGTGAATGAGTTGCTCATTCCGTTTATTCAAACCAGAGAAGATGAAGGGGATAGATTAAAAACTTATTTCCTGGAAAGAGTAAATGTTCTTGAAGAGAAAATAATTGAAATAAAGAAATATAAAGAAATTGTAGTTGAAAATTATAAAGAAAAACTTATGGAAAGACTTGATAAATTAAGAGGGACGATAGATTTTAAAGAAGAAGATATCCTAAAAGAAATACTTCTTTTTACTGATAAATCAGATATATCTGAAGAAATATCAAGACTTGACAGCCACATGGAACAGTTAAGAAAAGAAATGGAAAGCAAGGATACAGCAGTAGGCAAGAAAATGGATTTTATTCTTCAGGAAATATTTAGGGAACTGAATACTACAGGAGTAAAATGTAACCTGTATGATATTTCAAAGCTTATAGTAGAATGTAAAAATGAACTTGAAAAAATTAGAGAACAAGCTATGAATATCGAATAGGAGGATCTATGAGACCAATTAATATCGGATTTAACAATATGGTGATGGATATAAGAATAATTGCTGTCATAAATCCTGACTCAGCTCCAAGCAAGAGATTGAGAGAGGAAGCAAAACTTCAAAACAGGCTTATAGATGCAACTTTGGGAAGAAAAACAAAAACCTTGATAATAACAGATTCAAATCATGTTATAATGTCAGCTATAAATCCAGAAACGATATCAGCTAGAATAGAGAAAGGAGAATAAAATGCCAAAAGGAAATCTATATGTAGTATCAGGACCTAGTGGTGCTGGAAAATCTACTATCTGTAGACTTGTACGTAAAATGCTTGGAATAAACCTTGCTACTTCTGCAACTACAAGAGAACCAAGAACAGGGGAAGTAGATGGAAGAGATTATTATTTTCTTACTAAAGAAGAATTTCTTAAAAAAAGAGAAAATGGAGATTTTTTAGAAACTGCAACAGTTCATGGAAATTATTATGGAACTCTAAAATCAGAAGTGGAAAATAGAATGGCTAAAGGTGAAAATATAATATTAGAAATTGATGTACAAGGTGGTCTTCAAGTGAGAGATCAATATCCTGAAGCAAATCTTATTTTCTTTAAAACACCAACAGAAAAAGATCTTGAAATGAGATTGAGAGGAAGAAAAACAGATAGTGAGGAAACTATCCAGCTTAGACTTGCAAATTCTATAAAAGAATTGGAATATGAGAAGGAATATGATATAACAATAATAAATTATACTGTAGAACAAGCATGTAATGAATTAAAAAAAATTATAGAAAAAAATAAATAGGAGGCTAATTATGAAAAAAGATATAGTTTATGATGAGTTACTTGATAAAATACCAAACAAATATATATTGACAATAATCAGTGGTCAAAGAGCTAGAGAAATAGGAAAAGGAGCTACACTTTTAACTAAATGCAGCAAAAAAGATACTGATATCAAAAAAGCCTTCAGAGAAATTGCTGATGGAAAGATTGGTTATGAATTTGGTGAAGAAGAAGCTGGTGAATAGTGTGATAAAAAGACTTTTGATAATTTTGCTACTTCCACTTGCTTTTATTGGGTGTACAGATAAAAAGATGCAGAAATTCGAAAGTGAAAAATTTCTTTTTGGAACTTATATAAAGATAACAGTTTATGATAAGGATGAAAAATTAGCCAAAAAAGGGATGGAAGAAGCATTTAATGAAATAGAGAGATTAGATAATAAATTCAACAGCAAGATAAAAACTAGTATAATAGGAAAATTAAATTCAGATCCTGCTATTCCAGTGGAATTAGATGATGAGGGACTAATGCTTTTTTCTAAAGTGAGAGAAGTATATGAACTTTCAGATAAAAAATATGACATAACTATTGGGCCATTATTAAAGGCATGGGGGTTTGGTGAAGTTGGAGAAATTTCTATTCCATCAAAAGAGTGCTTAGCCCAGATACTTACAGAAATAGATTTTGATAAAGTAAAAATAGAGGGGAATCAAATGTACATGGAATCCCCTGTAAATGAAATAGATACTGGATCTTTTTTAAAAGGGTATGCTGTAGCAAGAGCTAAAAAAGTAATGGAAGAAATTGGAATAACAAGTGCTTTTATAACTACCATATCAAGTATAGATGTAATAAATACAAAACCAGAAAATAAACCATGGAGAATAGGAGTGCAAAACCCAGAAAATCCCGAAGATTTACTTGGAATTGTAGAATTAAATGATGAAGGTATGGGAGTATCAGGTGATTATCAAACTTATGTGGAGATAAATGGGAAAAAATATCATCATATATTAGATAAAACAACAGGTTTTCCAGTTCGAGATAAAAAACTGGTAATGGTCATCTGTGAGGATGCTTTTCTAGCTGATTTATATTCAACTGCATTTTTTACTATGCCAGTAGAAAAAGTTATGAAATACGCTGAAAATAATAAAAAAATGAAAGTTTTAATTGTGGATAAGGATATGAATATATTAAAAACAAAAAATCTTAATTTATTTAAAAAATAAGAGCACTTTTTGAATAAAAATACTTGTAATAAATTGAGTTTTCAAATATAATGTAGTGTGTAATTTAAATTAATATAGGAGGATTAAGTAATGGAACATTCGTTGATCTATGTTGGAATAATTGCTGGGATACTTGCATTGATTGCTGCCTTTGGTTATTCTAAAAAAGTGGAAAGTTATCAAATTAACATTCCAAGAGTAGCGGAAATAACAGACGCTATCAGAGAGGGAGCTATGGCTTTCTTACTTGCTGAATACAAAATATTGGTGTATTTCGTAGTAGCAGTAGCTGTATTATTAGGAATTTTCTTAAATATTTCAGTTGCAATAACATTTGTATGTGGAGCTGTAACTTCAGCTGTGGCAGGAAATGTTGGAATGAGAATAGCAACTAAAGCTAACGGAAGAACTTCAATAGCTGCTAAAGAGGGAGGGCTTTCAAAAGCTCTTGATGTAGCATTTGCTGGTGGAGCAGTTATGGGGCTTGCAGTTGTTGGACTTGGAATGCTTTTACTATCTATTATGATAATTATATTCAACTGGGATATGAGTATTGTTACTGGATTTGGAATGGGAGCTTCATCAATAGCTCTATTTGCAAGAGTTGGTGGAGGAATCTATACTAAAGCTGCTGACGTTGGAGCAGACCTTGTTGGTAAAGTAGAAGCAGGAATTCCTGAAGATGACCCTAGAAACCCAGCTACAATTGCAGATAACGTTGGAGATAACGTTGGAGACGTTGCTGGAATGGGAGCAGACCTATTTGAATCTTATGTTGGATCTATTATAGCTGCAATGACTATAGGAGCTACTATAACACATGCAACTGGTAACTTTGGATACCTAATTGCACCTGTACTAATAGCAGCACTAGGAATTATTACTTCTATTTTAGCTACACTAACAGTTAAAACTGATAATCCTGATGAAGTTTATCACAAATTAGAAAATGGAACTAGAATAGCTGGAATCCTTTCATTAGTTGCTTCATTTGGAATAATTAAATATTTAGGATTGGAAATGGGAATATTTTATGCTATTGTTGCAGGATTAGTTGCAGGATTAGTTATAGCTTATTTCACAGGATTATATACAGATACTGGTAAAAAAGCAGTTAACAGAATTTCTGATGCTGCTAAAACAGGACCAGCTACTACTATAATTGAAGGATTAGCAGTTGGAATGGAATCTACAGTTGCGCCTATAATTATTATTGCTTTAGCTATAATTGTTGCTTATATGGCTTCTAAAGATGTATCTGGAATTTATGGAATTTCTGTAGCAGCAGTTGGAATGCTTGCAAGTACAGGAATGGTAGTAGCAGTTGATGCTTATGGACCAGTGGCTGACAATGCTGGAGGAATTGCTGAAATGGCAGAACTTCCACATGAAGTTAGAGAATGTACAGATAAGCTTGATGCAGTTGGTAACTCAACAGCAGCAGTTGGAAAAGGATTTGCAATTGGATCAGCAGCTCTTACAGCTCTATCTCTATTTGCAGCTTATAAAGAAGCAGTACAAACTTCAACTCCAGGATTTGATTTCATTATAGAAGTAACAAACCCAGAAGTAATAGCTGGTCTATTTATTGGAGGGATGCTTACTTTCCTATTCTCTGCTCTTACAATGACAGCAGTTGGTAAAGCAGCTATGGAAATGGTTGAAGAAGTAAGAAGACAATTTAGAGAAATCCCAGGAATCATGGAAGGAAAGGGAAAACCTGACTACAAGAGATGTGTTGAAATTTCTACTCACTCTTCATTAAGAGAAATGATACTTCCTGGAGTACTTGCAATAGTAGTTCCAGTAGCAGTAGGAATTTGGTCAGTTGAAGCTCTAGGAGGATTATTAGCTGGATCTCTAGTTACTGGTGTGCTAATGGCTATAATGATGGCTAATGCTGGTGGAGCATGGGATAATGCTAAGAAACAAATCGAAGCTGGATACAAAGGAGATGGAAAAGGATCTGACAGACATAAAGCTGCAGTTGTTGGAGATACAGTTGGAGATCCATTTAAAGATACATCTGGACCATCTCTTAACATTCTTATCAAATTAATGAGTATTGTTTCACTAGTTCTAGTACCATTATTTGTAAAATTTATGTAATTATGTTATAATAAATAAAATGCTTTGGGGACAACCGAATGGTTGTCCTTCTTTTTTTACTATATGAAAATTATACCCTATATTTGAATTATTTAATAAATATGTTAAAATGTATGTAAGACAAAAAGTATTTAGGAGGTCATCAGGTATGAAGTTAAATCCTATAAAATTAGAAGGGGTATGGAATGAAGGCTATGCTCTGGATTATTTTACAACTAAAAGTGAATATAAGGGTGAGGATATATTTGGATATCCAGAGTTTGATGTAACATATAGTGAAATAGGAAAAGCACTGAATGAATTAAAATATCATAAAGATTATCTTAAGGCAGTAGAAATAGCAGATGAAATAGCAGATCACATTACAAATGAATGGAATCTTCTTGACAAAATAGATGGAATAATTGCTGTTCCTCCTTCAAAACCTAGAATAATACAGCCATTATTTCAATTAGTTAAACTAGTTGGAGAAAAAGTTAAAAAACCTATATCTTTAGATTTTTTTAGCAAACTTACTCCAGAAGAGATAAAAAATCTTCCAGTGGAAAAAAAATTAGACCTTTTTAAAAACAGCATAAGAAAAAATAGAGATCTAACTAGAAAAGGAAATATTCTTCTTATAGATGACTTATACAGCACAGGAACAACTTTAAAAAGTCTTTGTACATTATTGAAAGATGATACTAATGTAGAAAATATATATGTATTAGTAGTCGCAAAAAGCAGTATAGATGATAAATAGAAAAGAAGAGCTCTAAATGGGCTCTTTTTTTATTTTTTCTTAGGAAATTATAATTTGATAAATTTGTTGAAAAAATAAAAAATATTAATTATTTTGTATTCATACTAGATATATTAATTGAATAAGATTAAAATTGACAGCACAAAAAAGCTGATTGTTAATCAGCTATTTAGCGATATTCTTTCCAGCAAATGGAGCCTGTATGTATATTAAAATATGATATTTTTTTAACTTTCATTCTGGTATTACATTTAAAACAATAAAAAGGATTTACTCCAAAAGCTTTCCATATTTCAAGTTGATAAAAAGTAAAATTGGAATATTTAGAGACATATTTTCTCATGAATTTCATGATGTTTTTAAGTTCTGATTTAATATTTCTAGAATAGATTCCAAAGCGCCTAATCATTTTGAAATGTTTAGGGGGAATGTGAATAATTAATTTGGAAAGAAATGTTTCTGCATCTAAAGTAAGCTCAATTCTTTGTTTATCATCAGCAAGACTTTCATAATAGAAAGTAACCTTATTATCATAAAAATCAATAATTTTATATTCTGCGATAGGAGCTCTTGCTAGATATCTGCCAATATATTTAATTGCATAAATATTATTATTTAAATCATTTTTTGCAACATTGAAAAAGAATCTTGTATTTTTGCGATAAAGGTAGTTAGCAGCAGCATAAGCTTTAGCTTTAATTTCAGGCTTGTCATAATTTCCAGATTTAACAATATCAATAACCATTTTTTTCCATTGTCCAGCAATGGAATTGACATGAAAATATTTTTTTTCAAGAAATTGGTAGTTTTTATTGAAACCACCTAAAGTAACAATAGCATGAATATGAGGGTTCCATTTAAGATCGCGTCCAAAGGTGTGAATAACAGTAATCAATCCATAATGAATGATATCTGAGTTAGTAAAGTATTTAGAAGAATATTTTGAAATTTTATGAATTCTTTGATTTTTTGCTTTAATGTTATGAAATTGATATTTAAAAACATCATTAACAGCATAAGCAAGCTTAGTTAAAAGATCTCTATCATAGAAGAAAAACATTCTAAGTTCTTCAGGAATAGTAAAAAGGACACTTCTATGTTTAACATCAATAAGAGAAGTGGAAGTTTTTTCAGTTCAAAGAGCAGAATAACGTTTACCGCAGGAAGGACAAAATCTAGATTTACAAGTAACTTTAATTTTATGCGCATCATGACAATTAGGGCATTGAAGAGAGAGAAAAGATTTATCAATAGAACAAGCTAAGAATTTTTGAATAGTCTGTTTAACATCCTCAAAATGCTCATTTTTAAAATATTTCTTGATTTTACCTAAAAGATTTGTTATATTGATTTTAGAGATAATATGTTTGATTTGCATGTATGTCTCCTTTGTATAATTAGGGTGGTAACTATATTATACAAAAAAGAGAGCTGAGTAAAACATTTTTTTAAATGTTACTCAGCTTTTTTTATTAAAAATGTTAAAATAGAAAACAATTTTAAAATTGGGGGAGTCTAAAATTGTTTTCTATATGGGGAATTATGAGGGAAATACTTAAAAGAAAATTATTTTTATTTATATAAACTGACTAAAAAGATAATAAAGGAATAAAGCTTTATTTATACTTAATAGCCAGCTTTTTACTTAAGGAACATTAGAATTTATAATTCCATCCAACAATAAAGTCTCCATAATAATTATTACTATCAAAAGATTTTCCATCATTAACTTTCTCCATATTCCTAATTTCATACCCATATTTTAAATAAACATTTAAGTTTGTATTAACTTGATAATCTGCACCTAAATAAATTCTATTTCTTCCAAAATCTTCATATCTTCCAACTGTATCTTTAGCTCTTTTATCTCCATCTTTAAATTTGTCTTCTACAGTTAAAGTGAATCTACTGAAATAATAAAGTATTTTAAAAAAATGTAAAGTCTTTTTTATAAAATAAATTATATAAAATGTATATAAATAGATCATTTTTTTCTGTTTGAGAAATAAAAAATTAAGTAAAAATTTAATAAAATCAATGGATAGAAATATATATATTTTTTTAATAGTTACTGTAAAAAATAGTCCTATTTTAATTTGTTATGTTCTAAAAAATAAAAAAATGTTGACAAATAAAATTATATGAGTTATTATCAAGAAAATGAACACGAGAACATTAATGAGAAATGTAATAGTTTATATTCCCTTAAAGTTATTTAAGTAAATATAGTTATGGGTTAGGATGTTTATATGAAGAATGGAGTATGTTTTTTTCAAGTATATTTTCTTATTTTCCAATTTTATTGAGATTATATCAAGCAGATCTTATTAAAGATATTGATACTATTGCAAAATTAGAAAAGGAAGTAACTATATTATAGGAGATCTTATTTAGAGTATGTACAAAGCAAGTGACAAATTTTATGCAAAGACAATTATGTCAGAATTTCCAATGAGACTATTTTCTTCTTATCAAATATTTTTAGAAGATATAGTTGAAAAATATATGTTAGAGATGAAGAAATATTTGCTGTAATGGTTCAGATAGTTTAATTTTTAAAATATTTTGGAGGAATTTAAATGAATAATAAGAATCAACTTATTAATGTATTCTATATTATTTTAATGGGTTTTGGATTTCCTTTAATGAGATATATGAGCATACATTTTGATACAATTAATAATAATGCTGTTAGATTTTTATCTGGTGGAATTTTATTTATCTTAATTTGTTTATTAAAATTTAGAGATGATTCTAAAAAAATATTTAATTCTCCTAGTCTAATTTTAAAATTATTGATATTAAGCTGTCTTATAAGTGGAAATATGTATTTTTTTATAAGTGGATTAAAAAAAACATCTGCATTAACAGGAAGTATTTTTGGAATTTTAGCAATGCCATTAGCTATGATTATGGCTTCTATTTTCTATGAAGATGAAAGAGAAAAGATAAAAAATAGAAAATTTATAATAGGAAATATTATAGCTATTGTAGGATCTTTAATTTTTGTTACAAATGGAACTAAAATGTCAGGAGTAGATTCTAATTTTACTTTAGGAGGATTATTTTTGATAAGTGCTATTTTTATACAATCTATTCAAAATTTAATTGTAAAAAATATATCTAAAGATATTAATAGCATCGTGATAAGTGCAGTAACAGCGACAATGACTGGAATAATATATCTATTAATAGCAATCAATACAGGAAGAACATGTCAATTATATGAAACTAGTACAGCAATGGTAATAGGACTTGTTTTTGCAGGAATATATGGAATGTTAACTGGAATGATGATGGCTTTTTATATTGTGCAAAAACAAGGGGTAGTAATTTTTAACAGCATTCAATTAATTGTTCCGCTTTCTACTGCTATTGTAGGATATTTTACTTTAGATGAAAAAATTGCTTTATTACAATGTTTAGAGGCAATAATTGTTATTTTTGGCTGTGTAATAGCTTTAAAGAAAAAATAAATAATAATAAATAATAATAAATAAGGAGGCTTATCATGAAAAAATTTGTTTTTGCTGCAATATTATCTGTATTAGTTTTAGGAGGATGTACTTCAACAGAAGTAAAAACACCAGGAGTAGAAAGAAAAATAACCTGGGAACATGCTGGTAATTTACCTGCACAAAAAGGATTTGAAAAAAATATAGGAACTGCAGGAATGTTATCAGGAGTTCTTGAAGGAAAATATGTAGTAGTAGGTGGTGGGGCAAATTTTCCATATGATACTGTATTGAATGGAGGGACAAAAAAGCTTTATTCTGATGTATATCTTTTAGAAGAAAAAGATGGAAAATTAACAGTAAAAGAACACATAAATTTAGACAATGAAATTGGTTATGGAGCATCTGTAACTGTAAAAGGTGGAGTTTATTACATTGGGGGAGGAGCAACTGCAGAGGCAGATAATGATATATTATTTCTAAGTATGAAAAAAGGAAAACTGAATATAGAAAAAGTAGGAGATTTACCTTTTACTTTGCAAAATGGAACAGCAGTAGAAAAAGATGGAAAACTATATATTATAACTGGAAAACAAGATGGAAAAGCTACAAATAAAATGTATGAATATGATCTTGCAACAGGCAAGTCAAAAGAATTAGCACCTGTACCAGGAGCAGAAACTAGAACACAGGCTGTATCTCAAATACTTGATGGAAAATTATATGTATTTAGTGGTGGAGATTCAATTGCGTATACTGATGGATATAAATATGACTTCACAGCTGATAGATGGACTTCAGCAGCTTCTGTAGAATTAGGAGGAAAGGGAATATCTCTTCTTGGAGCTTCTTCAGTAAAATTGAATGAAAAGGAAATGATGGTAATAGGTGGATTTAATAAAGATGTATATGATAATGCAGTAGCTAATCTAAGTTCTTTAAAGGGAGAAGAATTAGCAAGATTCAAAGCTGGGTATTTTGGGGCAAATCCTACTGAATTTAACTGGAATAGAAAAATACTTATATATAATTCTGATAATAATTCTTGGAAATCTATAGGAGAAATACCATTTGATGCACCATGTGGAGAAGGATTAGTTTTGGTTGGAAACAAAGTATTTTCAATAAATGGAGAAATTAAACCAGGTATCAGAACAAGTAGAATGTACATTGGAACTATAATTAAAAAATAGCTAAAAATTTTAAGAAGAGGATATGATTGAGTTATAAAAAAGATTAGAAGTTTTAATAAAAAATTTTAAAATTTAATCTGATTCTTACTCAAATTTTATCTTCTTTTTTTATGGAAAAATGTAGAAATTTCTTTTAAACAACCTCTGTTACTTGGTATGCAATAATCATTTTAGAATATATAAAGAACCTTTTGTTTTGAAATAGTATTAAAAAAACTTAAAAAAATCATTGACAAACTTAAGAATAAAAGTTATATTTATATTAATGAACACGCGAACATTTTTAGGAGAAGGTGATTTTAAATATGATTACACAGAAGGAAATAGCAGAAAAATTAGGGATCAGTAGAACAACAGTTGCTAGAGCTATAAATGGTAGTTCATTGATTAAAGAGGAAACTAAGAATAAAATACTTGAGCTTGTAAAAGAAATGAATTATGAAAAAAATTATATAGGAAGTTCTCTTGCAGGAAAAAGGGTAAAAAAAGTTTACTGTTTAGTGATCAATTCTAAAAATGTTTTTTATACTCAAGAAATAATAAGAGGTTTAGGAGAAGCTGAAAAAGAGTTTAAGGCGTATAATTATAAATTAGAAATAATAACAAATGATATTAATGATCCGGAAAATCAAATTGAGGAATTAAAGAAAGTTCTTGGCACAGGAGATATGGATGGCTTGATTATAACACCTTTAGCAAAAGAAAAAGTATATGATATATTAAAGCCACATTTAGAAAAAACTAATATAATTTCTTTGGGAATAAGGCTTCATGAAAATATACCTCATGTAGGACCTGATCATTTAAAACAAGGAAAAATATCTGGTGGTATAATGAGTGCTCTTCTTAGAAAAGGGGAAAAACTTTTAATTGTAGACAATGGTGATGATAAAATATCTTCAAAATTATATTTAAAAGGATTTTTAGAAAGAGTAAGAGAAACAGATATTGATATAGTAGGGCCATTAAAAGGGAATGGAATAGAAAAAAGTATAGAAATTTTACAAGAAATATGTCTAAAAGAAGAGATAAAAGGAATCTATATAAACAGATATGCACAGGATATTTTTGAAAAGCTGCCTTCAAAAATATTAAATGATAAAAAAATTGTAACAAATGGAATTGGAAAAAATATCAAAAGAATGATAAAAAATAAAATAATAACAGCAACTGTAATGGAAGAAATAGCAACTGAAGGATATAATGCAGGGAAAAAAATGTTTGATATTTTATATAAAAATGATGCAAAAACTGGGAATTGGGAAATATCAAAATCACATATTATCTTCTATGAGAACTTAAATGATTAAAAACATAAATTAAAAATAAATTAAAAACAGGAGGTTTAAATTTATGAAAAACACATTAAAAGTTTTAGGGTTAGGGACAATGTTATTTGGTGTAATGACAACAGCAGCACTTGCAGCAGAATATAATTTAAAAATGGGAATGGTTCCAGGAACTTCATCTAATGAATATAAAGCAGCAGAATTTTTTGCAAATAAAGTAAAAGAGGAATCAAAAGGAAGAATAGAAATAGCTCTTTTCCCAAATGGTCAGCTTGGAGATGACAGAAGTATGCTTGAACAGGTATCAGGAGGAGCTTTGGATTTCTCATTTACAGAAATTGGAAGATTTGCAATATTTTTTCCAGAGGCTGAAGTGTATGTATTGCCTTATATGATAAAAGATTTTGACCACGTGAACAAAGCTACTTTTAATACTGAATTTGGAAAAAATTTAATAAATAAAATAAATGAAGAACTAGGAATTACTATTTTGTCACAGGCTTATAATGGAACTAGACAAACAACTTCAAATAGAGCTATTAATTCAATTGAAGATATGAAAGGATTGAAATTAAGAGTTCCAAATGCAGCATCTAATCTAAACTTTGCAAAATATACAGGAGCAGCTCCTACACCTATGGCTTTTTCAGAAGTATATCTTGCACTTCAAACTAATTCAGTAGATGGGCAGGAAAATCCATTATCAGCTGTAAGGGCCCAAAAGTTTTATGAAGTACAACCTTATCTTGCTATGACTAATCATATATTAAACGATCAGTTATATGTAGTTGGAAATGAAACTTTAGAAAGTCTGCCTGAAGATCTTCAAAAAGTGGTTAAAGAAGCAGCTAAAGAAGCAGCACAATATCATACAAAATTGTTTGTGGATGAAGAAGCTAGTTTGAAAGACTTTTTTGTACAAAATGGTGTAAAAATAACTGAACCAAACTTAGATGAATTCAAAGCAAAAATGCAGCCTGTATATGATGAATTTATTAAGAAAAATGGAAAACTTGGTCAGCAGGCAGTAGATGAAATAACAGCAGCTGGAAAATAAATTGTGTAAAAAGAGATAGGGTGGTAAAAATAGATGAAAGTTTTTGATAAATTAGAAGAATGGATAGGAGGAACACTTTTTGTCTGTATGTTTATAATACTTGTAATGCAGATAGTGGCAAGACAAGTATTAGGAACACCTCTTATGTGGAGTGAAGAATTATCAAGTCTGTTGTTTGTATATGTAGGAATGCTGGGAATTAGTATGGGTATCAGAAACCAGCAGCATGTACTTATAGATTTTCTTTGCAGCAGATTTTCTCCAAGAATGCAGAGAGTTGCATTTACTATTGTACAGATAATAATTTTTATATCTATTATTTTTATGGGGTATTTAGGAAATAATCTTTATAAGAAAAAATGGATATTTGAACTGGTATCATTAAAAATATCAGCAGGATGGATGTATATAGCTCTTCCTATTGTAGCAATACTTATGATGATACGTTTTTTTCAAGCATACAAGGAAAATTATGATAATAAAAAAGTAATATTACATCCAGGAATTTTTTTAGCAGCTTTGATAATTATTGTAGGATTAATAATATATGACCCTAAAATATTTAGAATATTCAGATTAGCTAATTACTATAAGTTTGGACCTATAGCAGGATATGTAACTATTGGAGTTTGGCTGGTAATGATTTTTATGGGAGTACCTGTTGGATGGTCTCTTATGGCAGCAACAATATTCTACTTTTCAATTACTAAATGGAATGTTATATATTTTGCCTCTGCTAAATTGGTAGATAGTCTTAACAGCTTTAGTCTTTTAAGTGTTCCTTTCTTTGTATTAACAGGAATACTGATGAATGGATCCGGTATTACAGAAAGAATATTTAATTTTGCAAAAGCTCTGCTGGGACATTTTACTGGAGGAATGGGACATGTAAATGTAGCTGCATCTCTTATTTTCTCAGGAATGTCAGGGTCAGCTATAGCAGATGCTGGTGGACTTGGACAGTTGGAAATAAAAGCCATGAGAGATGAAGGATATGATGATGATATTTGTGGTGGAATCACAGCAGCTTCATGTATAATAGGACCTTTAGTACCTCCAAGTATAAGTATGATAGTATACGGAGTAATTGCTAATCAATCTATTGCTAAATTATTTCTTGCAGGATTTGTTCCAGGTGTTCTTACTACAATAGCTTTAATGATAATGAATTATTTTGTATGTAAAAAAAGAGGATATAAAAAAGCTAAAAAAGCTACTTTTAAGGAACAGGTTGAAGCCTTTAAAAAATCTTTTTGGGCTTTAATAACTCCATTCATCATTATTGGAGGAATATTTTCAGGATTATTTACTCCTACAGAAGCAGCAGTAGTTGCAGCAGCTTATTCAGTTTTCTTAGGAGCTTTTATCTATAAAGAACTTACTATAAGATCGTTTTTTAAACATTGTGTTGAAGCTATGGCAATCACTGGAGTTACAGTTTTAATGATAATAACAGTTACATTCTTTGGAGATATGATTGCCAGAGAACAGATAGCTATGAAAATAGCAGCAGGATTTATGAAATATGCAAGTTCTCCATTGACTGTATTAGTAATGATAAACTTATTATTACTATTCCTTGGAATGTTTATTGATGCTCTTGCTCTTCAATTCCTTGTACTCCCTATGCTTATTCCAGTAGCAGACAAAGTAGGAATAGATTTAGTTTTCTTTGGAGTAATGACAACATTAAACATGATGATTGGAATACTTACTCCTCCTATGGGAATGGCTTTGTTTGTAGTAGCACAAGTAGGAAAAATGTCTGTAAGTACAGTAACAAAAGGTGTACTTCCATTTTTGATACCAATATTTGTAACACTGGTATTTATAACTATATTTCCTGGAATAATAACATTCCTTCCTAATTTAATAATGGGAGGATAGTAGAAGAGAGGTAAATAAAAAATGCCATTAAGTGTGGATATGTCATTAGAACAATTAAAAAAATATCAAGGAAGCAGTAAAAGGCCAGATGATTTTAATGAATATTGGGAAAATATACTCAAAAAAAGAAAGTTTTTTTCTGGTAATATAGAAATAAAAAGGAATGAATTTCAAACTCCTTTTTGTGAATGTTATGATATATTTTTTCATGGAATAGAAGAAGCTGTCATACATGTAAAATATTTAAAACCTAGAAATATAAGGGGAAAAATACCTGCTATAATAGAATTTCATGGTTATGGAGGCTGCAGTAAAGATTGGACTTATAAACTTCCATATGCAGCATGCGGAATAGCAGTGTTTTCTATGGAATGCAGAGGACAGATGGGTGATTCTACTGATAGTTTTGGGGTTCAAAATCATTTTAGAAATTGTAATCTTATAAGAGGAGTGATGACCCCAGAAGATTTATATTATAAAAAAGTATTTTTAGATGCGTTAGATTTAATGGATATTGTAATGGAGTTTGACTATATAAATATTAATAAAATTGGAACAATGGGCTATTCTCAAGGTGGGGGAATAGCCTTAGCTCTTGCAGCTTTAAATACAAATGTGAATAAAGTATTTGCTGTATATCCATTTTTAAGTGATTATAAAAGATGTTGGGATATGGATACAGGAGCTGCCTATGAAGAAATAAAAGATTATTTTAGACAAAGAGATCCACAACATGAAAGAGAGAATGAATTTTTTAATAACTTAGGATATATAGATATCCAAAATATGGCTCATTGGATAAAAGCTGATGTTGTAATGACAACTGGGCTTATGGATAAGGTGTGTCCTCCATCCACTCAATTTGCTGTATATAATAAGTTGTTATGCAGAAAAAAACACTTAATATTTCCAGAGTATGGACATGAAGATATGTTGAATGGCTTACAGGATGAAAATTTAAAATGGGCTATGGAACTACTTTAGAGTGATTAGAAACAAGGAGAAAAAATTGAAGATAGTAGGTATAGACATTGGTGGAACAATGATAAAATATGGTCTGATATCTTTAGATGGAGAGATATCAGCTGGAGGAGAAATTCCTACAGAAGCTGAAAAAGGTATAGAGAATTTATTCCAAAAAATATCTGGTATAATAGAAGTGTATCCAAAGGAAAAACTTTTAGGTATAGCTGTTTCTGGAACAGGACAGGTAGATGGAAATATTGGAAAAGTAATAGGTGGAAATGATATTATTCCTGGATGGATAGGAACAGATTTAGTAAAGATGTTAGAAAAGAAGTTTTCTCTCCCAGCAGTTCTGGAAAATGACGTAAATTGTGCAGCACTTGGTGAAAAGTGGCTTGGAGCAGGAAAAGAAAAAAAAGATTTTATATGTGTAACTATTGGAACAGGTATAGGTGGAGGGATTGTCATGAATGATGATATCCTGAGAGGAGATACTTGTGTAGCAGGAGAATTTGGACATATACAGATAGTAAAAAATGGACTCAAATGTATGTGTGGAAAAAAAGGCTGTTATGAGAGATATGCTTCTGCTACAGCTTTGGTAAGAATGGTTAAGGAAAAAACAGGACTTAAATTAAATGGAAAAGAGATATTTGAAAGAGAAAGAGCAGGAGAAACTGTATATAAAGAGATAGTAGAAGAATGGATAGATTACCTCACAGATGGTTTGAGTACAATTATATATATTTTTAATCCATCCCTTATAGTTATTGGTGGAGGAGTTACAAAACAGGGAGATTATCTCTGTGAAAGAATAAATAAAAGTCTTGTAACAAAAATTGGTTTAAATTATAAAAAGAATCTTTCTATAAAATTTGCAGAACTTGGAAATAATGCAGGAATGTTGGGAGCTGTATATCTTTTGCTTAAAAAACTGGAAAACTTTAATAATAAAAATGAAAAAAAGATTGACAAAACACCTAAAAAGGTATAAATTAAAATAAAATGTTCGCGAGAACAAAAAAGTTGAAAGGAAGATAAGAGATGATATATGGTGAAATAAAAGACCTGAATCAGTATAAAGGAATATCTGAAAATCTTGATAGAGCAATAGAATATATTCTAAAGGGAGAGTATAAAAAAGGGATTCCAGGAAAAAATGTTATAGATGGAGATAATCTTTATTTTAATTATCCAAGCTGTGCAATAACAAAAGAGATAAAAGATGGTTTCTTTGAAGGTCATAAAAAATATATAGATATACATATAGTCATATCTGGAGAAGAGAATCTAGGTTATACTCCTCATTCAGAAGTAACTGTAAAACAGGAGTATGATTCAGAAGGGGATTGTGAGTTATATGATGGAGAGCTAAAGAATGTGTTTCATGTATCAGCAGATAGATTTATAATGTTTTTCCCAGATGAACCTCATATGGCATTGCTAAAAGTAGGAGAAGTAAAAGAGATAACAAAGGTAATATTCAAAGTGTTGGCTTAATTTCAAGTGATTAATAAAAAATAAAAATATATTAGGAGGAACAAATGAAAGGAATATTTTCAGCTTTAATGGTACCATATAATGAGGATGGATCTATAAATGAAAATGGATTAAGAGAGATAGTAAGACATAATATTGATAATATGAAAGTTGATGGATTATATGTAGGTGGAAGTACTGGAGAAAACTTTATGATTTCTACAGAAGAAAAGAAAAGAGTATTTGAAATAGCCATAGATGAAGCTAAGGATCAAGTACAGCTTATAGCTCAAGTGGGAAGTATCAATGTATTTGAATCAGTGGAGTTAGGTAAATATGCAACTAAATTAGGATATAAATGTCTTTCTGCTGTAACACCATTTTACTATAAATTTAGTTTTGAAGAAATCAAAGAATACTATTTTACAATTGTAAGAGAAACTGGAAACAATATGATTATTTACTCAATTCCATTCTTAACAGGAGTAAATATGTCTGTTGCTCAATTTGGTGAATTATTTGCTAATGATAAAATAATTGGAGTTAAATTTACAGCTGGAGATTTCTTTTTATTAGAAAGAATGAGAAAAGCTTACCCAAATAAATTAATCCTTGCTGGATTTGATGAAATGCTTTTACCAGCAGCAGTTCTTGGAATTGATGGAGCAATTGGAAGTACTTATAATGTAAATGGATTGAGAGCAAAAGAAATATTCAGATTAGCAAAAGAAGGAAAAATTGCTGAAGCTTTAGAAATTCAACATGTAACTAATGATCTTATTGAAGGAATTCTTTCAAATGGATTATATGGAACTATCAAAGAAATAATGAAACTTCAAGGTGTGGATGCTGGATATTGCAGAAGACCTATGGCAAAAGTAACTCCTGAACAAGTAGCTGGAGCTAAAGTTCTTTTTGATAGATATCTTGCTAAATAATTACTGTACTTAAAGAGAGGTGACATTGTAATGAATAGATTGGAAAAAGTGAAAGGAAAACTTATAGTTTCTTGTCAGGCTTTAGAAGATGAACCTCTTCACAGTTCTTTCATAATGGGAAGAATGGCTTATGCAGCTTTAGTGGGAGGAGCTTCTGGAATTAGAGCAAATACTATATCTGATATACAAGAAATTAAAAAGAATGTTGATCTTCCAATTATTGGAATAATAAAACAGCAGTATGGAGATAATCAGGTATATATAACTCCTACAATGAAAGAGATAGATGCTTTGGCAGCTGAAGGAGTAGATATCATAGCTCTAGATGGAACAAAAAGAGAAAGACCAGATGGAAATACTCTTGAAAATCTAATGAAAGAAGCTAAAATAAAATATCCAAATCAATTATTCATGGCAGATATATCTTCAGTAGAAGAAGCTGTTGAGGCAGCAAGAGTAGGATTTGATATAGTAGGAACTACTTTAGTAGGGTACACAGAATATACAAAAGGAAAGGATCCTTTGACAGAACTGGAAAAGGTTATAAAGGCTGTTACTGTACCTGTAATAGGAGAAGGAAATATTGACACTCCAGTAAAAGCTAAAAAGGCTTTGGAGCTAGGAGCCTATGCAGTGGTAGTTGGTGGAGCTATAACTAGACCTCAGCAAATTACAAAGAAATTTGTAACTGAAATGGAAAATTAAAAAATAAAGAAAGAACTATTTTGTAGTAATCTTAAAATCTTAGATAATTAAGATAAAAGGATAATGCATTTTAGTTCTTTTTTTATAATTTATAAAAATATTAAGTACTGAAAAATAAAATTATAAATAATTATGATATAGAGCATTAAGTTATATTTGAATATTTTAAATGTTTCTTAATTTCTTGACTTTAAATTATATATAAGTTAAAATATTACTGGTATTAAAGAATATTTTTATTTCTTAAAATTAAAAATAATATTATAAATTATTTTTTAGTATATTAAAAAGTGAGTAAATTTAAAAATATAATAATATTTTTGGAGAAAACTATGGCAAAAAAAAAGAAAAGCAAAATAAGAGAAATGATAACATTATTAGCAATAGGGGCAGTAATATTCATAGCAGCTCTTTCTTTTTCATTTGTCAATAAAGTAAAGAATTCTATACTTTCTGATACACTAGGAAATATTTCTGAAATAACTATCCAAAGTGCTGAAAAGTTTGCATTATTTTTGGAAGCTGATAGAGTAAAAGTTGAAGCAGCTGATTGTGTAATGGAGATAGAATTAAGGGATGGATTTTCAGAAGAAGATATATATATGGTATTGACACATCTTTATGACAAGTATAAAACCTCATTTACATTTATTCTCAATGATGGAAAGATTTATAAATTAGATAAAAGAACTAAGAAAATTTGGAGAAGAGAACTAGAAGAGATAGATTTTAATAAATATGGAAAAAGAGGTGTAAAAGGACCAGTATATAACAATATAACAGGAAGAAGAGAAATAAGTACTTATAAAAAGATAAATATTCCTAAAATAGGAGAAGCACTTATCATGAAGAGTAGAGATGTAGAAACGCTCTATGATGAATATGAGCTTTCTTTTTATAATGGAATGGGATATTCATATGTTATAGATATTCATGGAGATATTTTATTTAGACCTAGAAATATAAATAGTAGTAAGGATTTAAGTAATTTTTTTGATATTTTATATAAAGAAAATATTTCACAAGAAGCGGATAAAGTAAGAAAAGATTTATTAGAAGATAAAGCTGGTATAAGAATAATGGAATACAGGGGAATAGAAAGAATTATAAGTTATGTTCCAGTAAAGAATGTAGAAGATTGGTATGTAATTTCAGTAATTCCTCTTTCAGCAGTAGAAAAAGCATCAAATAGTATAGTTGTAAGAGCATTATTTTTATGTCTTTTTATTATATTAGTAGTTGGAATAGGAACATGGTTATATTTGGTTTCAAGGACAAAATATGAAAAAGAAATAGAAAAAATAGCATATAATGATTCTCTTACAGGACTTATGAATTTTATAAAATTTAAATTAGAAGGAAATAAAATTTTAAAAGATATGCCTTTAGGAAATTATGCAGTTTTCTATATGGATATAAGAAATTTTAAAATGATAAATGATGTATTTAGCTATAAAATAGGGGATAAAATAATACAAGGAATTGCAAATGAGCTAAAAAACTTTTTTTCAAAAGAATCTTTGGTAGCAAGAGTAAATGCAGATAATTTTGTAGTATTGATTGAATATTTAAATAAAGACATACTTGAAGATGAATTAAATAGTATAATAAAGAAAATGAGCAGCAGCAGTTATGTAAAAGATATGGAATATCATTTAGATATTTATGGTGGTGTATGTTGCAGAGAAGATTCAGAAAAAAATGATGTAAATACTATATTAGACAGAGCTAATATGGCTCGTAAATATGCAAAAGACAGTAAAACTAACAAACTTGTTTTTTATAACAAAACTATGAGTGAAATTTTGATAAGAGAGCAAAATATGGAGCTTAAAAAAGAAGAAGCTTTAAAAAATGGAGAATTTATTGCATTTATACAGCCAAAATATTCTTTGAAAAGTGGAAAAGCAGAAGGTGGAGAAGCGTTAGTAAGGTGGAAAGCAAATGGAGGATACATCTCTCCAGGAGAATTTATTCCATTATTTGAAAAAAATGATTTTATTGTAAGTATAGATAAATATATGCATGAAGAAGTATGTAAACTTCAAAGAAAATGGCTGGATGAGGGCTTAAAGGTATTTCCTATCTCTGTAAATGTTTCAAAAAGACAACTTTACAATCCTTATTTTGCAGAAGAATATATTGAAACTAAAAATAGATATGAACTGCCAGATGGTCTTATAGAGTTAGAATTTACTGAAAGTATTTTTTTTGAAAAATATGAAGTGATATCTGGGATTGTAAAGAAACTGACAGAGCATGGATATATATGTTCAATAGATGATTTTGGCTCAGGATATTCTTCGTTAAATCTATTAAAAGATGTTTCTCTTGGAGTTTTAAAGATTGACAGATTATTTTTTGAAAACTTAGAGAATAATAAAAGAGGAGATATAATTATTAGAAATGTTATAAATATGGCAAGAGAATTAAATATGAAAATTGTTGCAGAAGGGGTAGAAACTTTAGAGCAATTAGAATTGTTAAGAAGTGTAAATTGTGATATGGTACAAGGATATATTTATGACAGACCTATGCCAGTGGAAGAATTTGAATCTAAATATTATAATATAAAGGGCTGATCATAAGATCAGCCCTTTGGTTTTAAATCTGAATAGATTCTTTTTTTCTTTGATTATATTTATATACATAAGTTGTTAAAACAGGAACTAAAAATGCTGTAAGTATAGTTGAAGCAGCAACTTGAGCAGTAGCTATTTTAGCAGTTTCTAAAAGTCTTGGATCCATAGCAGCAATTGCTAAAGGTGTAGCAACAGCATTTCCAGATGTACTAGAGATTGCTGCACCAGCTATTCCACTACCACCAGTTATCTTATCTGAGAGAATATTGAATAGTCCTCCAATTATTACTGTCATAAGTCCAAGTATAACTCCAGGTATACCAGCTTTTATAAGCATAGCAAGATTGATTCCACACCCTAGGCCAAAAGCAAAGAATGGGATCATAACTCCTCCAGCTTTTGATAAAAATTCTTTCATATCTTCATCAAGATTTCCAAGTAAAGCACCTAGGAGGATAGGAATAACAGCTCCAATCAGTATAGAAAAAGGAATAGCAGCAACACCAGCACTTCCCAGAGCAATCATAGTAAGAAATGGACCATCATTTAAAGAAACTATTGCAATAGCTCCAGTATCAGTAGCATCTCCAAATTCACCTGTAAGAGCAGCATAAAGTCCTCCATTGCTATTTGTCATAGCAGATATTATTGCCAACGCTGAAAGCCCAAACAGTCCTTCTGTACCCATAAACTTACTTACAAGAATACCAATAACAGCACCTATTAAAAATTTTGAGATTGTAATAACAGAACCTTTTTTTATAACTTGGGGTGCTGCTTTTAAATTTATTTCAGCTCCCATACATACAAGGAAAACAGCTAATATAGGCATTGCACCTCTAGCTAGATTAGTGGTAAAGCTACCTATATCTAAAATCTGTGGACAAAATGTATTCATTACAGCCCCAATAATAAGAGGTACTACCATCATTCCACCTGGAATTTTTTCAATACTTTTTTTTATTTTCATATAATTCACTCCTTATATTAGAATGTTGGTGCTATTTTATAAATGCAGAATTCTCTATGTTTCAGTGCTTCAGCCTTAGTAATCTTTCCATTGCAAACTTCAACTATTTCTTCAAATAATTTTTCACCCATTTCTTTTATAGTTTTATGACCTGAAACAATTTCTGATACATCAAAATCTATATTATCTTCCATATTTTTAAAAGTATGGAAGTTACCTGTAAGTTTAATAACAGGAGCAAGTGGATTACCAGTTGGCGTTCCTCTACCTGTTGTAAAGATAACAACCTGAGCCCCTCCAGCTACCATTCCTGTTATTGATTCAATATCCTGTCCCGGAGTATCCATTATAAAGAGACCTTTTTCAGCAGGAATATCAGCATATTGGAGTACACCTTGGAATGGAGCAGTTCCAGATTTATGAATACATCCAAGAGATTTTTCTTCAATAGATGTAAGACCACCTTCAATATTTCCTGGAGTTGGCTGTCCACCTCTGATGTCTTCTCCTAATGCCATTGCTCTTTCTTCACAACCTCTTACTAAATCGAGAATTTCTTGAGAAACTTTTTCATTTATACCTCTTCTTGCAACAACATGTTCAGCTCCAATAAATTCAGTAGTTTCTGATAAAATACTAGTTCCACCCATTTCTACAAGGATATCTGATGCTACTCCGCAAGTAGGATTTGAAGCTAATCCAGATGTTGTATCTGAACCTCCACATTCCATTCCAAGAATAAGTTCTGAAATATCACATTCTACTTTTTTTTCTAATGAAAGTTCTTGAGCAAATCTTCTAGAAATAGAAACTCCCTTTGCAAAAGCTTTAAGAGTTCCTCCTTCCCCCTGTATAGTTATCATTTCTACTTTTTTTCCTGTTTTCTTTATTTCATTATATACTTCTAAAGGTTCAGCTCCTTCACAACCAAGTCCAACTACTAATACTGCACCAACATTGGGATGAATTCCTGTATTAACAATAGTTTTTAATGTAAGTCTTGCATCTCCCCCTAACTGGCAGCAACCAAAAGTATTGTTGATATGAGTGCTTCCTTCAACTGCCCTAGAAATGTCTTCTGCTAATTTATTAGAGCATACACTAGTTGCTAAAATAAGTACATAGTTTCTTATTCCTACTTTTCCATCATTTCTTCTGTATCCCATAAATTTCATATTAATTTCCTCCTGATTTTTTTTATTTCTGCTAAAAAATTGTTATTAATGTTTTTTATCTCCTCTTCCTCTATCACTTTCTACATTATGTACATGAACATGTTCTCCAGTAAAAATATCTTTAGTTGCAGTTCCAATGCTTTCATTGTATTTTATAACATGTTCTCCTTTTTTTATGTCTTTAATAGCAAATTTGTGACCAAATTTAACATCTTCTTTCATAACTACTTCAATTACTTCATCCCCCAGAAACATTTTGGCAATATCTCCTTTTTTTAAATCGACAGTTGCAGTAGCTAAAGAATCATTTTTTGTTACTATAACACCTTGTTTTTCCATTTTAAGCCTCCTTGAATTTTGTTGTCTGCCATAGATATATAAAGCAATTTTTATGCCATAATATTGAAAAAAATAAAAAATAACCGAAAGTAGTGAATAAATTTAAATCAGAATATTATAAAGAATAAAAAATAATGATATAATATGAAATATATTATAAAAGCGTTGTATTTTACAGCTGTAAATTTCAATATAGGAGGAAAAATGAAAAGAATATGTCTGCTTGCACCATATAAAGACTTTTTAGAGCATGAAGAAAGCGATAAATTTTTAATAAAGAAATATGCTAATTTAACAGAAGCTGTAAAGGTAGCAAAAGATTTTCAGAATAATGATGGAGAAATAATTATAACAAGAGGAGGGACAGCAAAAATAATTAGAGAAAATACTTCTCTTACAGTAATAGAAATAGAAATATCTAGTATAGAAATATTGAAGACATTGAAGAAAATAGAAAAAACAGATACTCCATTAGGGATAGTAGGATATAAAAATGCAGTATATAAATGCAGTTATTTAGCTAATATAGCTGGATTTAAAGAAACATACGAAGTAATATTTGATGAGGAACAAAGTTATAATAAATATTTGAATACTCTTGAAGAGCTGATATATGAAAAGAAAGTCAAAACTTTTATAGGAGATACAGTACTTTTAAATACTCTAGAGAAAAAGCCATATTATATAGACTTTTATCTTATAAAATCAGAGTATAATTCTATTCATAAGGCTTTTCAAGAGGCTAAAAAAATGTTGGAGTTTAAAGAGAATGAAAAAATAAAAAATAGATATCTAACAGCTATTCTTAATAATACAGATTGTGGAATGATATATACAGATAATGAAGGAAAAATAGGACATTATAATTCTATGGGAAATAAGCTGTTTAATAATAAAATATATATAGATGATAATATTTTTGATTTTATACAAGAGATAGACCAAGAATTTATTTTTGGATTAAAAGATGAAGTAAAAAATATTCTTATTGATACCAAAAAAGAAAAGGTGTCCATGGATATAACCCCTGTACAGCAGTCAGAAAATAAAAACAGTTTTCTCTTTACTTTCAGAAGATTTAAAAATATAGAAGAATCAGCTAATAGTTTAAGAAAATCTTTAGTTAATTTAGAATTTTCAGCTAAACATACATGGAAAGATTTGGTAACTAGTGATAAGAATTTTGAAGAAATTAAAAAAATTGCAAGACATTATGCTGGAACAGAAAATACCATACTTATAACAGGAGAAAGTGGAACTGGAAAAGAGCTGTTTGCTCAAAGTATACATAATGGGAGCAAAAGAAAAAATGAACCCTTTATAGCTTTCAATTGTGCTAATATTTCAGAGAATCTTATAGAGAGTGAACTTTTTGGATATGAGGAAGGAGCTTTTACAGGAGCAAAGAGAAGAGGGAAAAAAGGCTTATTTGAACTTGCTCATAAAGGAACTATTTTTTTAGATGAAATATCTGAAATTCCATATCATCTTCAAAATAAATTTTTAAGAGTTCTTCAGGAAAAGTGTTTTAGAAGAGTTGGAGGGGAAGAAACTATATATGTAGATGTGAGAATTGTAGCAGCTACAAATAAAAATCTTTCTTTATTATGTGAAGAGGGAAAATTCAGAACGGATCTTTTCTATAGATTGAATGTACTGGAAATAGAAACTATACCATTAAGAAAAAGAAAAGAGGATATTTTTATTATAGGAAAACATATACTAGAAAAAGAACTTCTTGGATTAAATCTTTTTGAAGCAGAAAGATTTATAAATATATTGGAAAAATTATCTGAATATTCATTTCCAGGAAATGTAAGAGAGTTGGAAAATATAATAAAAAGAGTAGTGGTGTTGAAAATAAATTTAAAACTTTCTGATGATAAAATATTAAATCTTCTTCCTTTTGGAAAAAGTGAGAGGAGAAAAAATGAATTTTCAAATATGACACTTAGAGAGATTGAGAAAAAAATAGTAAAAGAGATACTTGAAGAAGAAGGTAATAATAAGACTAAAACAGCTATTAGATTAGGAATAGATAGAGGAACATTAAATAGAATATTAAATTAAAAGTATGCTATATTTTAAATTATATCTAAAAAATGTAAAAAAAGTTGCAAAAATGATGTAAATGTTCTAAAAAAATTGTTTTGTGTTGACTGAAAAAATATATAATGGTATCATAAAGTACAAATGTTTTTTAGAGAAATAAAGACTATAATGTAGTATAAATCAAAGGAAGTGAATTATGTGAAAGAGACATATTTGCAAAATTATCTTGTTGAAAATTATACACTTATTGCAATAATATTGGGTACATATTTTATTGTTTCCATGAAATCAGCAGTGGATATATTTATAAAAAAACGAATGATTATAAATATGACCATACTTTTGATTCTATCTATAGTAGAGTTTTATATGAATTGTCATAAAGATCAAACTATAATGAAATTGCCTCTCATAATAACAGGATTAATCTATTATTCTTTAAAACCTATAGTTATGGCTATAGTCATAACTATAATTGAACCTAAAAATAAATTAATCTATATTCCTGCAATAGTAAATTTCTTTTTTTATTGTAGTATATTTTTAAAAAATAAAGTATTTTATTTTGGAGCTGATGGAAGTATTGAACTTGGACTTTTAGAATATACCTTTATTATTACAAATTGGATATATTGGGGTATATTCCTTTTTGTATTGAATCTTAAATTTTATAAAAATACAAAGATAAATCATCTTCAGGCTTTCTTTTGTATAGCATGGCTGATGACTGCAAATATTATGGAATCAATAGGGATGAGACCAGGAATATTGAATGAAAGTTATGCTACAGCTTTTTTGTTTTATTATCTTGTAATACATGTACAAATATCTCAGCAGGTGAATGAGGAGAAAGAAATAAAGCTGAGGGAACAGAGGATATCATTGATGCTTTCACAGATACAGCCTCACTTCTTATATAATACTTTAAATACTATAACTGCCCTTTGTCGAGCAAATCCAAAACTTGCAGAGGAAACTACTATAAAGTTTTCTGGATATCTTAGAGAAAATATGTATAGTATGGGTGAAAATGATACCCAGCTTTTTTCTAAGGAGCTAGAGCATACAAATATATATCTTGATATAGAAAAGCTAAGATTTGGAGATAGGGTAAATGTAGAATATGATATAAAATCATCTGATTTTGATATGCCAACTCTTACATTGCAACCAATTGTAGAAAATGCAGTCAAGCATGGGATATGCAAAAAACTTGAAGGTGGAACTATAAAAATTTCTACAGAAAAGAAGGGGAGAGATTATATAATAACAATTTCAGATAATGGAATAGGTTTTGAAGTAGAAAGTGCATTAAATGATGGGAAGGAACATGTTGGTATACGCAATGTAAAAGAACGGTTAAAAAGTATTGTTAATGCAGAGCTTGAAATTACAAGCTTTATAGGAATTGGAACAATTGTAAAAATTATTATTCATGGAGAAAGAAAAAAGTTAAGATTAGAGAAAGGAGAAAGGCGTGAAATACTTAGTATTGGACGATGAAATACTTGCAGCAGAATATCTTGTAGCATTAATATGTGAAGTTGACAAAAAAGCAGAAGCTATAACAGTAAATAATCCTGTTAAGGCACTTGAGCTTATCAAGGAACAGTTTCATGTGTGCTTTATTGATATACAAATGCCAGGATTAAATGGCATAGAATTTGCAAATAAACTTAAAAAATTGTATCCAAAAACCAATTTTATATTTGTAACTGGTTACTCAGATTATATGAGAGAGGCATTTAAATTGGATGCCAGTGATTATATAATGAAGCCAGTAAATGTGGAGCAGATACGCCATGCACTTGAAAATCTTAGATATTCTGTACCTGAAAATTTATTAGGAGATGAAAAGAAAAGGATACAGATAACCTGTTTTGGAAACTTTGATATACTTATTGATGGGAATCCTGTGAAATTTAAGTTTGAAAAGACAAAGGAGCTTTTGGCATATCTTGTTCATAGGAAAGGGGCAAGATGTACTTCAAAAGAAGTAATTGCAAATTTATGGGAGGAAGAAGGACATGACTCTTACTATAGGATGTTGAAAAAAGACTTACGAGATGTGCTGAATAAACTGGGATGTGAAAAAATAATATATAGTGAAAGAGGAAAGATTGGACTGTTGGACTTAGAGAGTATTCAATGTGATTATTTTAAATGGGGAGAAAATATTGTAGAAGGGAGGAAACTTTATCATGGAGAATATATGGCTCAATATTCTTGGGGAAAAGAAGTTAATGCTTTTTTAGATATGGATAAATATCAAAAATAAGAATTATAAATGAATATAAAAAAAATTGAAAATTTTTTATACTCATTGACACTTTCTTGACAGTAAGAGTGTTATAGTAAAATTATAATTATATAAATTATAATTTTGGGGAGGTATTTCAATGAGTGAAAAGAGCAGAAAAGTCAGACTACCAAACAAAGTGGAAGCTATTATTCCTATTATTTTTCTTCTGACAGTAATGATTACAAACTATGTGCTGGGATGGGGACTTGACCCTCATATTCCTGTAACACTTTCATGTGGAGTTGCCATGATTATTGGGAAGTTGTGTGGATATAACTACAAAGAAATGCTTGCAGCAGGTCTTGAAGCTGTTAATCAGTCACTTGAAGCAATAATTATCATTCTTCTTGTTGGATGCTTGATTGGTTCATTTACTGCATGTGGTACTATTCCCGCAGTAGTGTATTATGGATTAAAGTTATTTACACCAGCTATATTCCTTCCATTTGTAACGATTCTTTGTGCAGTTGTAGGGATTGCACTTGGATCAGCTTGGACTGTAACAGCAACGCTTGGAATTGCATTTATGGCGATAGGTACAACAATGGGGCTAAATCCAGCACTTATTGCAGGAGCTATTCTTTCAGGAGCATGTTGTGGGGATAAATTTTCACCACTTTCAGACTCAACAAATCTAGCTGCAGGTTCTGCACAGACTGGTCTTTTTGATCATGTGGCTGCTATGGTAACTACAACTTTACCAAGTCTAATTATGGCAATAATTATATATGCGTTTTTTTCACTTTCAAAGGTTGAAACTTATGATCCTACACTTGCAAATGAGCTATCAGGTGCAATTCTTGAGCATTATAGATACATGAGTCCAATTCTTCTTGTTCCTATTTTGTTGATTATAGTAGTAGCAGTAATAAAGATGCCAGCTATTCCTTCAGTAGTACTGCTTTCATTGCTTGGGTGTGTATTTGCTTTAATCTTCCAAGGAGCTGGAATTGCTGACTGTATAAAAATGTTACACTATGGATATGAAGCTCAATCAGGAAATGCACTATTTACAAAGCTTGTAAATAGAGGTGGTATGGATAGTATGCTTTGGACTAACAATCTTGTAATAGTTGCTGTTGCTTTTGGTGGAATACTTCAAAAGATAGGTTCAGTAGAATCACTTCTTGGTGGGCTAATAAAGAAAGTTAAGACTCCATTCCAGTTAGTCATTGTTACAATCACAACTTCAATGTTTTGTATCACAACTATGTGTGACCAATACTTAGGATTAATAATTCCTGCATCAATGTATAAAGATAACTTTGATAAAATGGGACTTGGTAGAAATATGCTTTCAAGAACACTTGAAGATGGTGGAACTTTATGGTCACCACTTATTCCTTGGTCATCTTGTGGGGCATATCATGCAGCAGTACTTGGAGTTCCAACACTTTCATACTTACCATATTGCTTTATGAATATAATAAACCCTATTTATGCTATTGTTACTTTAAGTTGGGGAGGAAATATTTTATATGCTGATGGTTCAAGAACTAATGTATTTGGCAATCTGAAAAAAGGTCGTGGACCTGCTGAGGCACCTGAAGAAGCATATGAAAAGGCTATGAGAGCTCTGGCAAGGAAAAGAAGTGCTGATAATTTTAATGGTTTACAGAAAGATAGTTAATACTATTTAATGTAAGAGGAGAAATACTATGAAATATTATGGAATTATAACAGAACAAAAACTATGGGTAAAAGTTGGTATTATAATTTTGGGTGTTTATACTATTTATAGCTCTATTATAAATCATAATTTATTTTATTTTCCATTTGGAATTGTTATGATTCTTGCTACTTTTTCTGATAGAAAACATATAATTTCACAAGAGGGTGTGGATATTCTTTATACTATCTGTGGAGTTCAGTTCCATAATATGTGGAGCTGGAGTGAAATAAATACAATTCATACAGATTCGATTAGCTCTAAACCAAATGTAGAAGTGCATATTGGAAAGGATATAATATCTAGAAGATTTATTTTATCAAAGGTTGATACTGACAAAACAATAGCTATTACAAGAAAAATGAATTCAAAGATTTATATTTCAGAAGTAAATAAGAAATAGTAAATATCAATGATAAATAGGGCTGTTTCATTTTTTGAATGGACTATACAGAAATGCTGAATGGATTTTTATCTTCTCAGCATTTTTTTTAATAAAAAAGGTATAAAGTACTTAAAATTTTTTGTAAATATACTTAAATAATTCATAATAACACTTTTTTAATTTAACTTAACCTAAAGGTTTTCATCTCATAGAATACCAAGTTTTTGAATATGATTTTGTGAAAGAATTTAGCAAAATTTTGGAGAAGATAGATTTTGATAAGTTAATGCAAGTATTTTCTCATAAAACAAAAACTCAGCCTGTTAGAATGTTTGCTATTTTAAACTTTGAACAAAACTTTTTTAAATTGCATATTAGAGCTTTTTAAGGTATAATTTTTTATAATTAGATATAAGGAGGAGAATATGCTGTCAAGAAAATCAATAGATTTGCTGCACTTTTTACTCAAAGAAAAAAGAAATGTATCATTGAAAGAACTTTCAGATAATTTTCATTTGAGTGAAAGAAGCATAAGATATGAGATAGAAAAGATACAGAAAGAACTTTCAGCAAAAGATGGATTTGAATTCATCATTTCTAAAGGTGAATGCTTTGTTGATGATTATACAGCATTGGAAAAATATCTTAATGAAAGTAGGCAGGACTATATTTTTTCTCCAAAAGAGAGAGAAATATATATATTATTGAAAATATGCTTTGAAAGAGAGATTAATCAAAATATAATATCAGAAGAACTTGATACAAGCAGAAGTACAATAAAAGTTCATTTGAGAGATATAAAAAAAGTGCTGGATGAATATAATTTAGAGTTGGAGCTTTTACATAAAAAAGGTCTTGGGGTGACAGGGGAAGAAGAAAAAATTCGTCAATGTACTTTAAAGATTATGAATATGGTAAAAAAGGCCAACAGCAGTTTCTTAAAAAATATACTTGATAATTATTTTGAAGAGATAGATATAGAGGGAGTAAAACTTTTTATAAATTACTGCCAAAAACTCATGAATAAAATAGTGTCAGATGAAGCTTTTGATATCATATCTAAGTATTTGATACTTGCTATATATTTTAATAAAAAAGGACATAAAATAACAAGTATAAAGAATTGTAATTTTTTAAAAAATACATCTGAATTTGAATGTGTAGAAAAATCAAGAGCACTTTTAGAAGGATTCTATGAGATAGAACTTTCAGAAGAAGAATACCTAAAGATAACAGATTATTTTTTAGGGAGCCATACATATAATATCTCATACTCATATTATGAAAACTGGGTAGAGATAGAAATGATAGTAAAGAATTTTATAAACAGGATAAATGAAAAATTAGATGTGAATATATCAGCAGATGAAACTCTTATGACAGGCCTAGTAAATCATATAAAGCCAACTATCTATAGACTGAAAAATGGAATAGAACTTGAAAATACTATTTATGAAGAAGTTGTAGAAAGTTATCCTAATCTTTTCTCATTGATAAAAGGAAGTGTAGGAGAACTTGAAGATTTTATAGATAATAAATTTACAAATGATGAAATAGCTTTTATTACAATCCATTTTAAAGCTGCCATAGACAGAAATATAAAAAAGAAACGTGAAAAAGTGAAAGTACTTGTTGTATGTGGTTCAGGATATGGAAGTTCTAAACTTTTGGCTCAACAACTAAAAGATATGTACAGAGTGGAAATTATAGATACTATTCCTAGATATCTTTTAGAGAAAGTGAATAAAAGAACTGATATAGATTTGATACTGACAACCATTCCATTAGATGATTTTGAAACTGATAAAACTATTATAAAAGTAAATCCTATTTTAAATAAAGAGGATATGGCAAAATTAGATAATTATCCTATATCAAGAGATAGCAAAAAAATAATATTTTCAGAATTAGTAGAAGTAATTGAGAAAAATAGTAAGATAAAAGCAGATGATAAACTGTTAGGAGCTTTAAAAGCTTTTCTGGATAGTAAGCTGATAGATGATCTTTTTCATAAAAAAATTACAATCTCTGACCTGCTATCAGAAAAAAGAATAAAATTAAAAGGAAAAGCTTCAAATTGGAGAGAAGCTATAAGAGAAGCAGGAGAATTGTTGCTGAAAGATGGATGTATAGAAGAGGAATATATTGATAATATGATAAAGCTGGTAGATGACTTTGGAAACTATATAATGCTTATTCCAAATGTTATTTTTCCTCATACAAAGTCAAAAGATTTAGTGAAAAAAACAGCTTTCTCTATAGTTACTTATGATAAAAGAATAGATTTTTTAGATGAAGGTAAAATTGGAGTAGTAATATGTTTCTGTGTAAAAGATGAAAGAGAACATCTGGATGGTCTAATAGAAATTGTAGAAAAAATTGAAGAAAATAATCTGGAAGAAAAAATAAGAAGAAGCAAAACTGCAAAAGATGTAATAAAATATTTAACTAACTAAAATGACTGGTCTACTGACCAGTCATTTTTTTTGAATAAAATAGAATCTTTAAAATAATTGAGGTGCAGGGTACAATTGTATTAACAAGGTCAAAAGGAGATATCAAGATGTTGAAAGATGCAGTTAAGGGAAGGGTAAATATAGTAGAAAATGTAAATGACTGGAAAGAAGCAATAACTTTAGCAGCAAAACCATTAGTAGAAGATGGAAGTGTTGAAAATTCATATATAGATGCAATGATAGCCAATGTAAATAAGTTTGGAACATATATAGTAATTGCACCAAAAGTAGCGATGCCACATTCTAGACCAGAAGATGGAGTAAATAAAAATTGTGTATCTATGCTGAAGATAAATGAAGGAGTTGTTTTTGAAGGAGAAGAGGAAAAAGTATACGTATTCTTTGTGTTAGGAGCAGTAAATAATGATTCTCATATAGAAACTCTTATGGAACTTATGGAATTGATAGAAGATGAGGACAAAATAGAGGAAATTATTGAAACAAAAACTGTTCAAGAAATAATGGATTTAATTTAAACTTTAAAGATAAATATATAAAGGAGTGGTAATAATGATAAAAATATTAACTGTATGTGGAAATGGAATTGGAAGTAGTTTGATGTGTGCTATGAAGATTGAAGAAATATGTAAAGAAGAAGGAATAGAAGCAGATGTATCATCATCAGACTTTAACTCTGTGGCAGGAAAAGGAGCAGATTTAATTGTAACAGTAAAACAACTTGCAGATCAATTAACTGGATATAATGTAGCAGAAATTAGAAGTTATACAAATAAGAAAAAAATTAAAGAAGATGTATTAGATAAAATTAAGGAATTAGTAAAATAAAACTTATATAAAAAAATATTTAGGAGGGAAAAGAATGAATTTTTTAAATGTTATAGGAAATGATATACTTACTAATCCAGCATTCTTATTGGGACTTATGTCACTTGTAGGGTTAATTGCTTTAAAAAAACCATTTAATAAACTTATAACTGGAACTTTGAAACCAATACTAGGATATATAATGCTTGGAGCTGGAGCAGATTTCATTGTTAAAAATCTTGATCCACTAGGAAAAATGATAGAAAAAGGATTTGGAATTACAGGAGTAGTACCCAACAATGAAGCAATAGTTTCTATTGCTCAAAATATTCTTGGTAAAGAAACAATGTTTATATTAGTTGCAGGACTTATTATCAACATTATAATAGCAAGAGTAACTAAATTCAAATATATATTCTTAACAGGACACCACAGCTTTTTTATGGCTTGTATGTTCTCAGCAGTTCTTTCTACTTCAGGAATGAAAGGAACTACACTTATTCTTATAGGTGGAATTTTATTAGGAGCATGGTCAGCTATATCTCCAAGTATAGGGCAAAGATATACAGATCTTGTAACTGATGATGATGGAATAGCTATGGGACATTTTGGTTCTTTAGGATATTATCTATCAGCATTTATTGGAGAAAAAATAGGTGATAAAGAAAATAGTACAGAAAATATAGTTATCCCTGAAAAAGTAAATTTCTTGAGAGACAGTACTATATCTACAGCTATAACTATGATTGTATTCTATCTTATTGCAGCTATTGCAGCTGGACCAGAATATACAGAAACTTTATCTGGTGGAAAGAATTATATAGTTTTTGCTCTTACTTCTGCTTTAAGTTTTGCAGTTGGAGTTACAATTGTATATAATGGTGTAAGAATGATACTTTCTGAACTTATTCCAGCATTCCAAGGAATTTCACAAAAACTTATTCCTAATGCAATACCAGCAGTTGACTGTGCAGTGTTCTTTACTTATGCACCAAATGCAGTGTTGATTGGATTTATCTCTTCATTCATAGGTGGAGTAATTGGAATGGTTATACTTGGAGCAGTTGGGGCAGTTCTTATTATTCCTGGACTTGTACCTCACTTCTTCTGTGGTGCAACAGCAGGTATCTATGGAAATGCTACTGGAGGAAAGAAAGGTGCAATAGTTGGAGCATTTGTTAATGGACTTTTACTATCATTCTTACCAGCAATGCTTCTTCCTGTATTAGGAAATATTGGATTCCAAAATACAACATTTGGAGATTTTGATTTTGGAGTGTTGGGAATTTTAATAGGAAAATCAACATCATCTATTGGAACAGCTGGAATATATATAATTGTAGCAATTCTTCTTGCTGTACTTATTATTCCTAGTTTCATAAAAACAAAAACAAACGTTATCAATGCAAAAGATGAGTATTAAGATCATTATATAATGAAAGGATGATGTTTCATGAAAAAAATACTTTGTGTAGGACATTCAGCATATGATATAACATATCTGCTTCCTCACTTTCCAGTAGAAAATAGGAAATATAAAGCTAAAGACAGAATAATGGTAAGTGGAGGACCTGCAGGAAATGCTGCTTATCTTTTAGGAAAATATGGGGAGAAGGTTTCCTATATAACAGCTTTAGGAAATGATTTTTATGGGAAAAAAATACTGGAAGATCTCAATGAAGTAGGAGTAGATACTAAAAATATAGTTATATCAAATAAATTAGTTACACCATGCAGTATAATAATAGCTAATGAAGAAAGTGGTTCAAGAACAATAATAAACTACAGAGAAGAAAAACCTATAGATGATTTTAAAATGATATATGAAAAAGTACCAGAAATAATACTTTATGATGGTCATGAATTAGATATAGCTTTGAAAGTCCATAAAGAATTTCCAAATGCTGTATCAGTATTAGATGCAGGAACATATAAAGAAGGAACTTTAGTCATAGGAGAATTTGTAGATTATCTAGTGTGCTCAGAAGACTTTGCAAAAGACTACTGTAAAATGGATAAGATAGAAGAGAAAGATTTTAAATATGTTCTTGAAAAATTGGAAGAATTGAATAAGAATACTGTTATAGTAACTTTAGGGGAAAGAGGTTCTATAATGAAAAAAAATGGAGAGTTATTGAAATTCAAAGCTTTTAAAACTAAAGCAGTAGATACTACTGGAGCAGGAGATATTTTTCATGGAGCATTTGTTTATGGACTGAGCAATAATTTTTCAATTGAAAAAAATATAGAGTTTGCTTCTGCATGTGCTTCATTATCAGTAGAAAAGCTTGGTGGACGTAACTCAATACCTGAGTTAGATGAAGTTGAAAAAAGAATAAAGAGAGGATAAAGAGATGAAAAAATATAGTTTTAAAGAACTTGGACTTGAAAATACAAGAGATATGTTTAAAAGAGCTAATGAGAGTGGATATTCTATACCAGCATTTAACTTTGCAAATCTGGAACAGCTTCAAGCTATACTAGATGCATGTGTAGAAGCTGAAAGTGATGTTATAATTCAAATATCAGCAAGTGCAAGAACATATATAGGAAAAGAACAGCTTCCTCTTTTAGTAAAAGGAGCAATAGATGAAATAAGAGCAAAGGGATCAAAGATAGCAGTAGCACTGAATCTTGATCATGGGAAAGGTCAGGATTTAATCAAAGACTGTCTTGATTATGGATTTTCATCTGTAATGATAGATGCTTCGAAATATGATTTTGAAAAAAATATAGAGTTAACTAAAGAAATAGTAGAACTTGCAAAAGATTATGATGCTTCTGTAGAAGGAGAAATTGGTGTTATTCATGGAACAGAAGATGAACATTCTGCTGATGAAAGTGCATTTACAAAACCTATTGAAGCTGTAGAATTTATAAAAAGGACAGGGGTAGATTCTCTTGCTATTGCAATAGGAACTGCTCATGGAGCACATAAGTTTAAAGTAGGAGAAGATCCTAAATTAAGACTTGATATACTTGAAGCTATTAAAAAAGAGATAGGAAGTTTCCCAATTGTTCTTCATGGATCATCTTCAGTGCCTCAAGATTATATTAAAAAGTTCAAAGAATTTGGTGGAGAAGTAAAAGATGCAATTGGAATACCAGATGAAGAATTAAGAAAAGCATCTAAATCAATAGTTACAAAAATCAATGTAGATACAGATGGACGACTTGTTTTCACAAGTGCATTGAGAGAATATTTTGCTGAGAATCCAAAAGAAATGGACTTAAAAAAATACCTTGATTATGCTAGAAATGAAATGAAAAATTTTTATATAAAGAAAATTAATTCTGTATTTAAAACTAAATAAAATATTTCAGCAGTCTGAAATTTAAGATTGCTGGAATAAAAAACAGTCATTAAAGGAAAAAATAATGACTGTTTTTTAAATTTTTAGTTTAAAAAATGATTCTACACTATTACTTTAAAATGCTGTTATACAAATTTATAATATTCATCTCCACCTAGTATTCTATCCAAACTTCCACAAGCAGATATAGGTGTGTAAAATCCTGTTACTCCTCCAGTTGAAAAACTGCTTATATTCAGAGTAAATGAAATTCCATCTCCTTTTATACATATATTGTGAGTGTTAGTAGTAACAGCTGGATCTGATATTATTCTTGAGTATGTTTTATCAAAGCCAATTCCTGATAATGCTACAGTAGCATGAACATTAACATTTCTTGGATAAAGCTGGCATGCTTCTCTTGTAGTTCCTTCATATACAATTGTTCTTTCAGCATCATCACGTCCTAGACTTTTAGGATTTTTTATAGTTTCAATAGTTACACTATTAATAATAGAACGAGCATCAAAAAGACCATCCATTCCTAATATTGCTCCATGAGGAAAATATATATGTCTTTTATATTTATTACATAAGTCTTTTACTTTAGTTACAAAGTTGTCATCACTAAAAGCTGTTACTGATAATACTAACAGGTTTGAATATTTCAATATCAATTCTATATTTTCTTTGAGAACATCAGCAGTAGCTGATTCTATTATTAAATCTGTTCCTTCATAAAATGAATCTAGCCCTTTGGCAATAATTTTTTCTTTTAATTCACCTTCACATTTTAAGAAAGGATCCTGTATAAAAGTTATTTGATGAGTTCCTTTTTTCTTAATGTGTTCCACCATACTTTTTCCAATTTTACCACATCCTAAAAAACCTACTTTTGCCACACTGATACCTCCTTTTTAAATTTTATAATTTTTTATTATATAAAAATAAATATTAATATTTATTTTTAATTATATCAGTTATGAATGCTTTGTCAATAGAAAAAGACCCAGAGTAAAATCTAGGTCATTTTTATTTTCAATACATTCCAGTTTCTGACATGTATTCATCCAACTTTTCAAGTCTTTTTTTCCCATTTTCTCCTGCAAGCTTACTTATAAGACTGACTAATATTTCAACAGTCAGTGTTACTCCAACTATAGAATTAGCAAAACTTAGAGAATCTACACTATGTACTAAGACGTAAGCAGCACCTTCTGTTACTGGAGATATCAGCTGGTTAGTAATCACAATTACAGGACATTTATGTTCCTTTGCTATTTTGTGCACTTGCAAAGCATTTTGTGAATAACGAGGTAGAGTAAAAAGTATCAGTATATCATTTTCATCCATGTCTATAGCCTGATCTTCAAATCCCTCATGAGCATTAAGATGTATAACTTCAGGGATAACATGTGATAAGATGGTTGTAAAATAATTAGCAATTCCATAAGTATTACGAAAACCAGCTATATACTTTTTCTTTGCACATATTATTTTTTTAGCTGTTTCTATATACTTTTCAACTTCATTTCTATTTTGATCCTTTGAAATATTATTCTGTATATTTTGAAATACCAATTCAGGTATTTGTTTTAAATCTATCGAATTTGTAATTGTTATTTTTTCAAAAGGCAGATGGTTATTTATTTTTTGATATCTTTTTTCTAAGGTTTCCAAAGCCAGTTTCTTTTTAAATTCTCCATATCCTGAAAATCCAAGAGATTTTGCCATTCTTATAACTGAAGTATCTCCCAGTTTTAATTCTTTTGCTATTTCATTAGATGTCATATAGCAAGCTCTTTCCAAATTTTGAAGTATGTACTCCAGAACTTTTTTTTCATTTTTGGTAAGTTTGGTGCTATAGGCTTTCTCTTCAATTGTCATTTTGCATTCTCCTTTCGTCTTAAGATATAGACTACATTTTATTATATCACAGAGAAGAATTAGAAAAAATAATTTTTTCTTTTATTGGGTATCTTGACAAAAAATTATTAGAGGTTATAATTATAAAAAGAATATTTATATTTTTTTAAAATTTATATTGAATGATAAGATTTAAAAAGGGGGAACAATATGCTCAGACTAGAACAGATAAAAGAAGCTCAAGTAAGGATATCAGAATATACGATTAAAACTCCAATAATAAGAATGGAAGTTTTAGATGAACTTCTTGGATGTAAAGTGTATCTTAAAGCTGAATGTATGCAGAAAACAAATTCTTTCAAGATAAGAGGGGCACTTAATAAGATGCTGACTATGTCTGAAGATGAATTGAAAGCTGGAGTTGTAGCAGCTTCATCTGGCAATCATGGAAAAGGAGTTGCATTTGTTACAAAATTATTAGGAGTAAAAGCTACTATAGTTGTTCCTGACAATGCTCCTAAAATTAAAGTTGATGGAATTAAATCTTTTGGAGCAGAGGTAGTACAGTGTCCATATGACGAACGTCATAATGTAGCCAATGCCTTAAGCAAAGAATATGGATATTCTATAGTTCACCCATATGATGATTATGCTATTATGGCTGGGCAGGGAACTATTGGGATGGAAATTATGGAACAGCTTCCTGATGTAGATTATGTGGTCGTTCCAATAGGTGGAGGCGGACTTATCAGTGGTATTTCAACTGCTGTGAAAGAAATTTCTTCATCTGTTACTACTATTGGAATAGAACCAGAATGTATGTGCAGATACACCAAAAGTTTTGCTGCTGGAGAACGGGTTCTTCTTCAAGCACAACATTCTATTGCTGATGCTATTCTTACCCTTACTCCAGGAGAAAAACCATATCCAGTAGTAAAAAAATATGTAGATAAAATTATTACAGTGAAAGAAGAAGATATAACTCAAGGAAGTATCAAACTTCTTACTATTGGAAAAATAATGGCTGAGTTTTCTTCAGCTATTGGTATAGCTGCTGCTCTTAAAGGAGCACTTCCTGTTGAAAAAGAATCAAAAGTATGTTTTGTAATATCAGGAGGAAATATAGATCTAGAAGCAATAGTAAAAGAGATATAAAAAGTTATTTCATAAATAAAAATTTATTTTGTTTTCAATTTGAGTGGTCTGAAAGTATAGACCACTTTTTTTATTTATATAAATAAAATTAAAAATTTATGATAAATTTTTCATATTTATTTAAAAGAGAAAAGATGGTTTTCTTGAATATTAATAAATAGAAGACATATAAGTGAAATTGAAATCTTTCAAAAAAAAAGAAAGATATGGCTGAAACAGTATGAAATTCCTTGATAATGTTTTTTTTGAATACATAAGAAAAGAAAAAGATATCTGTAAAGAAATGGACTATTCTACCTTGGAATCTCTTGAGAAAAAGAGAGAAAAAGAATCTGTTATGGGAAAAAGTAAAAGTAAAAATTACGCATAAAAAGGTCAAAAAATACACGATAATTTTCTTGATAAATTACATTATATAATATAAACTTCATAGTAGATAAATTTCATTTATTGAGAGAAAGACAAGTGGGGATAACAAACTGTTTATAATATTTAGAATTTAAAAATAATATTTGAGGTGAGAATTTTGAAAAAGACAAAAATTGTTTGTACAATTGGACCAAAAACTGAATCAGTAGAAACTTTAAAAGAATTATTAAGAACTGGAATGAACATGATGAGATTAAACTTTTCTCATGGAGATCACGAAGAGCATGGGAAAAGAATTCAAAACTTTAGACAAGCAAAAGCAGAAACTGGAATCAGAGCAGCTTTATTATTAGATAACAAAGGGCCAGAAATTAGAACTATCAAACTTGAAGGTGGAAAAGATGCTGTAATAGTTGCAGGTCAAGATTTCACAATCACTACTGATAAAACTGTAATAGGAAACAATAAAATAGTTGCTGTCACTTATGAAGGACTTACAACTGACCTTAAAGCTGGGGATACTGTGCTTATTGATGATGGACTTCTTGAGTTCACTGTTAAAGAAGTAGTAGGAAATGAAGTAAGATGTGTTGCTGTAAACAATGGAGAATTAGGAGAGAATAAAGGTGTTAATCTTCCAAATGTTGCAGTTAATCTTCCAGCATTATCAGAAAAAGATGTAAATGATATGATATTTGGATGTCAGCAAGGAATCGACTATGTTGCAGCTTCATTTATCAGGAAAGCTGATGATGTAAGAGAAGTAAGAAGAGTACTTGATGAAAATGGTGGAAAAGACGTTCAAATTATTTCTAAAATAGAGAATCAAGAAGGAGTAGACAACTTTGAAGAAATTCTTGAACTATCTGATGGTATCATGGTAGCAAGAGGAGATCTTGGAGTAGAAATTCCTGTAGAAGATGTACCAGTAGCCCAAAAAATGATGATTGATAGATGTAATGCAGTTGGAAAAGTGGTTATTACAGCTACTCAAATGCTTGACTCTATGATTAAAAACCCAAGACCTACAAGAGCAGAAGTAAATGATGTTGCTAATGCAATTCTTGATGGAACAGATTGTGTAATGCTTTCTGGAGAATCAGCAAAAGGAAAATATCCAATAGAAGCTGTTTCAGTAATGGCTAAAATAGCAGAAAAAATGGATCCATTAGTGACTCCAAGAAATAAATGTAAAAATGAAAAAGTAACTATAACTTCAGCTGTTGCAAAAGGAACTGCAGAAGTAAGTGAAGCTTTGGGAGCAAAAGTTATAGTTGTAGGAACTGAATCAGGAAGAGCTGCAAGAGATATCAGAAGATATTTTCCAACAGCAACTATACTTGCAATTACTAATAATGAAAGAACAGCAAATCAATTGATGCTTTCTAGAGGAGTTATTCCATATGTAGATGGAAACTCAGAAACTCTTGATTCATTCTTTAATCTAGCTGAAAGAGTAACAGTTGAGTTAGGATTAGTAACTAGAGGAGATATAGTAGTTGCTATTTGTGGAGAAAGTGTATTCAAAAGAGGAACTACTAACTCTGTAAAAGTAATTGAAATAAAATAAGAGTAAATTAATTTAAATATTTTTTAAACTATGGTATAATAGTAATGATAGATTAAAGATATAATTTATTAGGAGGTTTTTTTAAATGACAAGAATAGTAGATGTAGTAGCAAGAGAAATACTTGATTCAAGAGGAAATCCTACAGTAGAAGTAGATGTAGTGTTAGAATGTGGAGCAAAAGGAAGAGCAGCAGTTCCATCAGGAGCTTCAACAGGAGCTTATGAGGCTGTTGAATTAAGAGATAATGATAAATCAAGATATTTAGGAAAAGGTGTTCTTACAGCTGTAAATAATGTAAACACTGAAATCAAAGAAGCTATATTAGGAATGGATGCATTAGATCAAGTAGGAATTGATACTGCTATGATCGAATTAGATGGAACTCCAAATAAAGGAAGATTAGGAGCAAATGCTATACTAGGTGTATCTTTAGCACTAGCTAAAGCAGCAGCAGAAGCATTAGGAATGCCTCTATATAAATATTTAGGAGGAGTAAATACTAAAGAATTACCTCTTCCAATGATGAATATTCTTAATGGAGGATCTCATGCTGATTCAGCTGTAGATGTTCAAGAATTCATGATTCAACCAGTTGGAGCAAAGAGTTTTAAAGAAGCTATGAGAATGGGATGTGAAATATTCCATAAGCTAGGAAAACTTCTTAAAGCTAATGGAGATTCTACAAATGTAGGAAATGAAGGAGGATACGCTCCTGCTAAAATAAACGGAACTGAAGGAGCTTTAGATCTTATGATTGAAGCTATCAAGAAATCTGGATATGAGCCAGGAAAAGATATCACTTTCGCAATAGATGCTGCATCAAGTGAATTCTGTAAAGAAGTAGCACCAGGAAAATTTGAATACCACTTCAAAAGAGAAGGTGGAGTTACTAGAACTTCTGAAGAAATGGTTGAATGGTATACAGAATTAGTAAATAAATATCCAATTAAATCTATCGAAGATGGATTAGGAGAAGATGACTGGGATGGTTGGGCAAAATTAACTGCTGCAATTGGAGACAGAGTTCAAATAGTTGGAGATGACTTATTTGTAACTAATACTGAAAGACTTAAAAAAGGAATAGAACTAAAATCTGCTAACTCTATTCTTATCAAATTAAATCAAATTGGATCATTAACTGAAACTCTAGATGCTATTGAAATGGCAAAAAGAGCTGGAATGACTGCTGTTGTTTCTCACAGATCTGGTGAAACTGAAGATGCAACAATAGCTGATATAGCTGTTGCAACAAATGCAGGACAAATCAAAACTGGTTCAACTTCTAGAACTGACAGAATGGCTAAATATAACCAATTACTAAGAATAGAAGATGAATTAGGATCTACAGCTCAATACAAAGGACTTGACGTTTTTTATAACCTTTCAAAATAGTTAAAAAATAATATAAAAAACCGGCTGGTAATGCCGGTTTTTTTATTCCCCTAAGTTATTTTTTCCTACATTCATAACTATACTGAAATCTTTCTTGTTTTATATCCAATTCAGCTCTGTAAATGACTGACATTCTTTTTGAATTATATTTGTAATAATTAGCTTATTATGTTAAAAATTATTCTTTATGGTTAATATATTTTTATTATTTTTGTAATGATAAAAAATAAAAAGAAATATAGATTTATGAAAGTATAATATAGTATCTTTCTATGAAGTGTTTTATATATAATAAAAAACTTCATTAAAAAAATACTTAAATGACTAAAAAATAAATCTTTTATTAATTATTATAAACATTACTTTAAATTATGGAGGGTAGATATTTATGGAAAGAAAAATCAAAACACAGGTAAAAGGTTTCAAAACACAAGATGGTGCAGGAGTAAATTTGGTTAGAGTACTTGGACATAAAACTGTAAATGATTATGATCCAATATTAATGCTCGATTCATTTGATAGTACCAATCCAGATGACTATACAGCAGGATTTCCTCTTCATCCACACAGAGGAATAGAAACTATAAGTTATATATATAAAGGGAAAATGATTCATAAAGATAGTTTAGGGAATGAAGACATGATTGAAGATGGTGAAGTCCAATGGATGACTGCAGGTTCTGGAATCTTGCATGAAGAGAAGCTTCCAGCAGTAAAACAAATGCTTGGAATTCAATTATGGCTTAACTTATCTGCTAAAGATAAAATGGTTCCTCCAGCATATCATAGTATAAAAAATCATGAAATTGAGGAAATTATTTTTGAAAATGGGAAATTAAGATTACTTGCTGGAAAATATGGAGATAAAAAGGGATATCAAAGTAAATATTTGCCTTTAGATTATTATGATATTCATCTAGAATCTAATACTTCTTTTACTATTAATACAGATAGAGAAGCTTCAGTTATGTTATTTTTACTTTCAGGTAATGCATATATTGGAGATGTACTAGTAGAAGAAAAAACAGCAGTAAAACTAACAGAAGGAGATTATGTTAAAATTCAAGCAGATTCTGGATATACACAAGTACTTTTCATAAGCTCTACTAGCTTAAATGAGGCTATCAGTTGGGGGGGACCAATTGTAATGAATACTAAGGCTGAGCTTCAGCAGGCATTTAAAGATTTAGAAGAAGGAACTTTTTTGAAAGAAAATATAAATTATGAAGAAGATTAATATATTATTTTAATAAAAAATAAAATGATAATACTCTTTAAACTACTAAAATGTTTGTTTTTATAAAAATGAACATTTTTTTAGTTTTAAATATATGATATAATTGATATAAAAAAGAAAGTGAGGAGATAGATATAGAACTTTTATTTGAAAATAGATACTACGTTACTAAAAATATTTTTATAGAGTATCTGAAAGGAATAATAATGAAACGTTTGAGGGTATGTGGAGCCATTCTTGCAGTAATATGCTTTTGGATAGCATACTTAAACATTGTAAAAAGAAGAAGTAGTTTTGAGATACTTGTATTTGTAGTTATGTTTTTCTTTTCAATAGCTATATATTTTATTCATATGAAAGTAAGCAGAGATATGATGAAAAATACTCTTGCTGTACATAATGGAGTGCATCCAGAAAGTATCTTTCGCTTTGGAGAAGATATAATAACTCTTGAAGAAGGAAAAATCTTTATGGAATTTGATTACAATCAAATAAAGAAAATATATGAATTAAAAAAGCTCTATGTACTAATGATAGGAAAGCAGAATGGAATAATTGTAAGAAAAGATAGTTTTTCAGTAGGAACATTTCATAAATTCAAAGAATTTATAGAAAGAAAATGTAAAAACATTAAAAAATAAGAGGCAGGAAATTGTAATGAACTCTTTTTCTTAGCCAACTTAATTTTAAACATTGATTAATAAGGATTGATTTCTATATTGTATAGGAATTAATTCTTTTAATTTTTTTATTATTCTATAAATTATTTTTTTGTCCATAAAACATTTCTGATGTCATTATGCCAAAAAACCTTCCATTAATCCATTGTTTAGACTATTTCCTCTTTTTATGCATAATACTATGTAAATTTAATTTATTCATAAGCCTTAAAATCTTCTTATGATTGACTTGTAAGCCTTGATTTCTAAGTTCTAATGTAATTCTATGATAGTCATATCTTCTTTTATGCACATAAAATATATTCTTGATTTTATCAATAATATCTTGATTTTTTATATCTATATCTTTTTATTTCTGTAAAAATAGTAAGTTGCTCTTGCTATACTTGAAATTTCAAGCAACATTTTGAAAGGATACTTTGCTCTCGTGTTAATTTAGCCATAAAAAAATACACTCTCCATCTTACTTGTCTAAGATTTTGGGTGCAGGATAAACTTCCTGTCTTTTCTAATAAATTCAAAGAAAGATTGTAATTTTTTCCAAAAAAATGTAGAATAAAAATAGTAGAAATAAAGGAGGGATTTATTTGGAATTAAAAAATAGATTTGGAAGTATTTTTTATGTTGTTCTCCTGCTATTAAGTTTTGGAAGTAGTAGTTTTGCAGCAAAAAATATAAAAAACCAAGTAACTCAAGGAAATTATTATTATGAAGAAGGAAATTATGAGGAAGCAGAAAAATATTGGAAAATAGCAGCAGATCAGGGAGATATAGATGCTCAGTATGCCTTAGGAATATTGTATGAAGATACTGGAAGGACTGAATTTTCTGAAAAATACTATAAAATGGCTGCAATACAAGGAGATAAAGATGCTCAATATAATTTGGGAGTTTTATATGATGATCAGGGGAATTATAAAGAGGCAGAAAAATACTATAAGATGGCTGCAGTGCAAGGAGATAAAGATGCTCAATATAATCTAGGGTGTATGTATGATGAACAGAAAAATTTTGATGAAGCAGAAAAATATTATAAAATGGCCGCAGAACATGGAGATAGAGGAGCTCAATATAATTTAGGATGTATGTATGATGATATGAAAAAATATGATTTAGCAGAAAAATATTATAAGATGTCTGCTGATCAAGGAGATGTGGATGCTCAGTATAATTTGGGGCTTTTATATAAAAATCAGAAAAAATATACTCTTGCAGAAAAATATTGGAAAGTTGCTTCAGATCAAGGGGATTTAGAAGCTCAAAATAATCTTGGTATACTCTATGAAGAACAGAAAAAATATGATTTAGCAGAAAAATTTTATAAAATGGCAGCAGATGAAGGACTAAAAGATGCTCAGTACAACTTAGGACTTTTCTATTCAGATCATGAAAAGAAAGATCTCTCTAAAATGTACAAAGAAATGGCAGAAAATAATAAAAATTAGATAAACTAAAAGACTGCAAAATGAAAGCAGTCTTTTTTTAACGAAGGAGTGGGATACTCCCTGTGAGTTTATTTATTTTTTTCTTATTTCCACAAAGAGCTATTCCAAAATAATTCATATCTTTTTCATGAACTTTAGAAAGCTTTTCTTCAAATTCATCATAAGTCTTACAACTTTGTGCAACATCAGAAAAGTCCACTGTAATGATATCTTCAAAGTCAGAAGTATAGAGTTTTTCTCTCAATTCACGTATCATATTTTTATTTCCTTTTAATATAGGAACGGGAATTTTAATTATACCTAGATGATTTTTGTTATTATCATCTTGGACATCTTTTCCTATTAATTCAGGAATATGCTTTCCAAGGGTAATACCAAGAATAGAAGATGTATTTGCAATTATTCCTAAGGGAAGTTCTTCATCTACAATTATTACACATTTACTGTTTTCATCATTCATTTTTTTCTCCTTTTTTCAAACTAAGTCTATTTTCTGAAATAAATAATCCAGCCAGTGTGAGAAAAGTTCCAAACATAGCAACAGGAGTTATTTTTTCTTTGAGTATAAAAGCTGAAAAAGCTACTGTTATAACTGGAACAGCATAGATATATACACTTGTTTTCAGTACTCCTAAAAGCTTTAGAGAAAGATTCCAGGTAACAAAGCATACAGCAGAAGCTCCAAATCCCAAGAACAATATATTAAATAGGACAAGAGGATTTCTAAACCTTTCCATTCCTAAACGAAAATCAAAAAAGAAAAGAGCAGGAAGCATAAATATCAGTCCATAGAAAAAAATTCTTCTTGTTACCTGAATTGTATTGTACTGGTAATCACTTATTTTTTTGGTAACTATAGAATAAACAGACCATGTAGCTGCTGCTAATACAGCAAGAATATCTCCAATAGGATTAAGTTTTAAAACAGTACTTCCATTAAAACTGATAAGAGCTACTCCTGAAATAGAAACAAAAAATCCAAGAAAGAAAGTTAGTTTTAACTTTTCCTGTTTTAAAAAAAAGTGAGTAAGTATCCCTGTAATAAAAGGAGATATAGAAACAATAACTCCTATATTAGAGGCAAAGGAATAAGTTAAAGCTATATTTTCAAAAAGAAAATATAGTGTAACTCCACATAATCCAGCCAACATAAATAATTTTTCCTGTTTTTTATCTGTAAGAACCAGCTTGTGAGGATATATAAGGAGTAATGCAATAAATCCTAGAGTGAAACGAAAAAATAATATTTCAATAGGCGTAAAGTGTGCAAGAAGAACCTTTGTAGAAATAAAAGTAGTTCCCCATATAAGTACTGTAAGAATAGCAGAAATATGCCCTAAAGTGTTTTTGTTATTCATTTGTTTCCTCCAGAGATTTGTTTTTATTAATAAAAATATTTTGATATTGCTTAGGTGTTAGGCCTATGAACTTTTTAAAGAAATTACTGAAATGACTCTGATCACTAAATCCAGTGAGAAAAGCAGTTTCTGCTGGAGAGACTCCTTTTTCAAGAAAGTTTTTGGCTTTTTCTATTCTTACCGTTTCAAGATAGCCATAAGGTGTAATACCAGTTTCTTTAGTAAAAGAACGAAGTAGATGGTATTTACTAAAATCTGTAAGAGAAGTAAGTGTATCAAGTGAAATATTTTTATCAAAATTTTTTTCTAAAAATTCACATACTCTTTTTATATTTTCACTTTGTTTTACAGAATAATTATTTTCAAAAGGTATAGAATGATATTTTACTAAATATTCCAGAATAAGTATAAAAATTTCTTCTTTTCGGAATTCTCTTGATTTTTTTGTTATCAAGGAATGAAGCTCTTTTATTAAAGATGATAAATAAAGATTAGTAATAACTGTTGGAGAAAAATTGATTTTTTCTTTTATTTCTGTAATATTTATTATATTTTTTTCCATGATTTCTTCAGATACATTAAGGCATCTATAATCAAGAGGAAGTTCATTTATCTGCTCACAGGTATGGACATCATAGGGATTAAAAATTGTAATATCACCACTTCCAACTATGTATTCTTTATTAAGACAAGAAAGTTTTCTTTCTCCTTTTTCAATAAAACCAATCACAAAGTGTTTATGAAAGTGATTTGGAAATTTTTGCATTACTCCCTTAAAACTATATGCCTCTATATTCAATTCATTATCAAATATGACAGTTCTACTTTCTTTTTTCATAATATCCTCCTGTGTGTTAGGAATATTTTAACATAAGTTTGAATTTTTTTCTTGTAAGATATTGCTTATTGCAATAAAAATATTTTATTTGTAACAATAATGCCATAAAAAAGAGGTATAAAATTATTATAAAATCTTTTCCCAATATTAATCAAGATTACACATTTAACAAAAAAACTTTTAACAGACTTGTAGTTTGTTGGAAGTTTTTTTATTTTTTGAAATTAAATAAAAAATATAAAATTATATTTTTAATATAATTATTAAAAACTTTCTGTATGGTTAGATATTTTTAACTTAAATTGTGATTTTTTAATTTTAAAAAGTTGACATTTTTAAAAAATAAAGTAATTTTTTAAAAAGGAAAAATGTTAATTTTTTGAATGTCCAAATTGAGGATAAAAATGCAGGAGGTAAGAAATGAAGAGAAATATTAAGACTAAATATTCATATATATTTATAATTTTGTCTATTTTACTTAGTAGTTGTGGAAGCAGTGGTGGAGGATCATCATCAGAGAATAATAACAGTAATATTATTATTCCCCCAGAAGTTGAAATGAATTTTAAAAAATCTGATACAATAGTAGGAGTGATAGATACATCTTTCTCATATTTTGATGAATTTAAAGATCCTTCAGGTAACTATAGGATATTCATTGACAATAATTTTGGTGCTGATCCACAGAAAAAATTAAACAATACATATACTCATGGAGAACTGGTATCTCTTCTCATAGGAGGAAATAAAATAGGTGTAAGTGATGGAATAAAAATTTATGCTATTCCTGCTTATTTAGCTGAAGGAGGGCAAATAAAATTTCAGGCAAGTATGTATGAGAAAATGTACAAGAACGGAGTAAGAATATTCAGCCAATCCTTTGGAAATCCTTCTTATGGAATAACCAAAGAAAATTATCCTGTGGGATCTGGAATTGTTGATTTTTATGTAAATAGAGCAGCAACTGATTCCTTATTTATTTTTGCAGCTGGAAATACAGGAGATTTTAATCCAACAGCAGAGGCTCTTTTACCAAAGTTTTATCCTAAAGCTGAAAAAGGTTGGCTGGCAGTTGTTGGATTAGATCCATCAACTGGAAAGATTCATAGAGAATCCAGCAGAGCTGGAGATGCAATGAATTGGACTATTACTGCTAGTTTTGTGGCTAACGCAGATAAAGAGTACAATGGAGTAATCTATAATACTACAGCATTTGGAACTTCTTTTTCAGCTCCTGTGATAGCAGGGGCAGCAGGAGCTATACAACTTAAATATCCATGGATGTCTAGAGATATTATCAAACAATCTTTGCTAACTACAGCAACGGATTTAGGAGCTGCTGGGGTAGATAATATTTATGGTTGGGGGTATCTTAATTTAGAAAAGGCTTTGAAAGGGCCTGCCAGTTTTGATAAAAGACTTACATTTGACAATGAAGGAAATCATGTAGATAATGTAATTATTGACATGGAAGGATATCCAACTTCTTCAGAAAACATTGAAAATTATACTTTTTCAAATGACATATCTGGAGATGCTGGTATAATAAAAAAAGGTACTGGAACTCTGTGGTTTACTGGAAATAATATATATGAAGGAGAAACAACAGTACAAGAAGGAACTCTTGTTGTGACAAATCATTTAGACTCAAATGTAATTTTAGAGAATACTGGAACATTAAGAGCTGTTGGATTAATATCTCCTTTGGGGATAACTGAGAGAGAAGTATCTATAAATGGAGATATAAAAAATAATTCTACTTCATCAGAGGGTCTCAGTGTGTCCTATGGAGGGTTGAAAATTAATGGAAATTATACAGGAAGCAGCAACAGTTCAATTAGTATAGATATTACTTCTGCTCTGGAAGTTGCAGGAATTTTTGATAATGGAAATGGGAAAATAAATGTAACTTATGGAGCCAAAAGTATTCCTGCCTCCAATGTGTATATTACAAAAGATATTATTACTGCTGGATTAATTCAAAATGTTGTTTCTGAAAACATAAACACAGCTCCAATTAATAACTATTTTAACTTTCAGAATATAGTAATAACAAATAATAAAATAAGTTTAGATTATAAAAGAAATTCTACAGAATATGTGGCAAAATCTTTAGGAATGACATCTTTCTCAGCTATAAATACAGCTATGAATTTAGAAAATTCTTTTGTATCAGCTGGGAATAATGATTCTTTTTTAAAAGCAGCTTCTGGAATATTAGCTACACCTAATGCTCTTCTTCCAAGAACTATAGATTCATTATCAGCTGAAATATATGCTTCTTCACAGAATCTTATATTTAAACAGTTAAAAGAAATGAACAGAGATCTTTCTAATAGAATGGCACTTATTTCTGATGATGAAAACAAAAATATGGCTGGAATTTGGTTTAATGGAATAGGAGCAAAGGGAAAACTTTATCAGAGTGGATATGCTGAGGCAGATACAAAATTATATGGGGGACAAGTAGGAATAGATAAATATTTCACTGAAAAACTTCTCCTTGGAACTGTTATTTTTGCTTCAAAAGCTGAAGCTGATTTTGATAAATATGCTGGTAAAGCTGAAAATACAAATATTATGTTATCTGGATATGGATTATATGAATTTAATAAAAAAGGATTGTATACTTTAGGAAGAGCTGGAATAGGGTATACAGAGAGTGATATTGAAAGAGATATCTGGATAAATAATGACAATCTTCATTTAAAAACAGATCATAATAGTGTTATCTATTCTCTATATGGAGAATTTGGATATAAATTCCCTGTGAATGAAAAAATAAAATTAAATCCTTTTGCTGGCTTAATGTATGATCATGTAAGAAGAGGAAGCTTCAAAGAAGATTCCAGTAGTATATATGGTATTGAAGCTGACAGAAAAAATTATAAACAATTTTCTGGAGTAGCTGGAATAAGAGGAGAAATTAAATTTGATAAAGTAAAAGTCTATGGAGGTGTTACTCAGGTAGTTTCTTTTTCAGAAGATAAACTTGATTTCAAAGCCAGATATGTAGGGGATACAACTGGTAATGAATATAATATAACAGGAATAAAACTAAATAAAAATACTACATGGATAAATTTAGGAGCAGAAGTAAAAATAAGTGAGCAGACATCAATAAATGCTTCTTATGATATTTCTATAGAAAGATCAAAAATTTCTGATAATATGATCTCAATAGGATATAAGTTTAAGTTTTAAAAATTATTTATTTTTTAATTTAGAAGAACAAGAAGTTTAGAAAATAAATTAAATATATGAATGTAATAAAAAAGGAGGTATATACCTCCTTTTTAAACTATAAATGATTTTGATTTTCTTACTTCTTTTTTAGATAGTTTTGAAATAAGCCCTACAACCCTTTCAACTAGAAAAGCAACAATAAATGTTTCTTCTCTTATTCCATAGATGCTTTCTAAAAATATAAAAGATAATAACACTACTGCTACAGCTATGAGATTGAAACTTATTTTTATATTATGAAATTCAAATGCTGATTTCTTTTACAATAAACAAAAACTCTTACACATTTTTCAACTTTATTATCCCTTTGATCTATTTAAAATTTTAATTTATTTAGAATGTATATCCCATATATACTTCAAATAATGGGGAAGAAGAATCCAAATCATTAGACAGCATTAGAGAAATAGGACCAAGGAATGTATCCCAACCAATACCTCCACCATAACCATGATATCTTCTATCACCAATTTCATAAGATTTTTGGAAAGATAATCCATCAGATGAATAAGTCATCATATTATATTTTCCTATAAGATAAAATGTATCTGTAAGTCTGTATTGAACCCCACCACGAATCATATAAAATTCATCAGTATATCTTCCCATCATAGGGAGACCTATAAATGAAAATGTCAAATCATTATCTCTTAATCCACCTAATTTAAATAGGCTACTATTAGGAATATTTTCACCTGCTGTTTTTCCTCCAGATATTCCTAAATTCATAGAGAACCTTTCAGTTACAGGAAGATAGAAATCAGTAGAAAACATAAAACCATTATAATTTATATCTTTACTTGCTACACCTTGAGTGTTAAAACCATCAAAACGCAGAACATTTCCTTTTGATGGAAAATTCTTTTTATTAAGAGTGTCAATATAAAGATACATACCAGTAGAAACAGTTTGATAACTTTCATGGAAATCTCTGTATGCTCTGCTTCCGCTGGAATATTTATTGTCAGTATCTTGATATCCTAGAGTTAATCCTGTAACAACATTATTAGATATTGCAGTACCAAGTGACAAAGTAGTTTTGAAAGTATTTGAATCATATGTTGAAACTTTATTTCCATCATTAAAGATAAATAATGGGTCTACTTCATAACCTATACTTGCAGCAGTTAAAATTTTAATTCTTCCTAGTTCATAAAATGAAAGATTATTAAGAGCTATTTTAGGATAGCTTGATGCCTCTGCTTTTACAGTATAGTTTCTAGTCCATAATCCAAAGTTTGGTATAGTGGCAGAAATATTCATAGAACCACCATAATTAGAAGCATAATTAAGTGAAGCATTGATATTTATTCCATCTTTTTCTTTTACTTTAAATATAATAGTATCTCCATCTACTTCATAAAAAGCTCTCTCTATATAGCTTACTGAATAAACTCTTTTTGTCCAGTCATTTAAATCTGCTCTGGTGAACTGGTTGCCATTGACATTTGGCATAAGATTTTTAACTTTTTCTTCAGTAAGAATTTGATTTCCAACAAGTTTTATATTTTTTATCAATATAGGTTTTTCTTTAAGACTTTTTTCTTTTATTTCTTTAAATTCCTTTGGATAACTTAAATTTTCTAAAATATACCCATATTTTTCAGCAGCTTTTTCACCCTCATCAACAAGTGCTGAAAGATTGCTGAAATCTATTGTATCATGATCTTTTACATCTGGAACTATTAAAATATCAGCTAGCCTTTTATGTAAATCAACTTTTCTATTTCCATTATATGTAGCAAGTTTGTCTAAAATAGTTATAAGATTAGATTTTTCATTTATTTTAGAGGCTTCAGCTGAAATATCAACAGCTATAATTATATCAGCTCCTAATGAAAGAGCTACATCTATAGGAAAGTTATTAACAACTCCTCCATCTACATAAAATTTTCCATTGTCTTCTATGGGCTCAAGAAAACTAGGTATAGCCATACTTTTAAAAGTGGCAAGTGCAAGATCTCCATCTCTTATAATTACTTCTTTTCCAGTTTGTAAATCAGTAGTGATAGCTCTGTACTGAATAGGAAGATCGTTAAAATTTTTAATATTTTCAGCTCTGTTAAATATCTCTTTTAATTGCAAATAAATATTCTCTCCATTTAAAAATCCCATAGGGAATGACAACTTAAGATTTTTATCTATACTGACAGTAAAAGGATATTTATCATTTTCTATTTTATCTTCTATATTTTTTAGATTTCTATCTTTTGAATTTGTAAGAAGTGAAGTAAACTTTAGGTTAAGTATAGTTTTTTCTATTTCATCAGGAGAGTAGCCAATAGAGTACATTCCTCCCACTATACTACCAACACTTGTTCCTATTATTATATCCACAGGAATCTGATATTTTTCAAGAACTTTAAGAACTCCAACATGGGCAGCTCCTTTTGCACCTCCACCACTTAGGACAAGGGCTATTTTTGGTCTGCCTTCAGAAACAGGAATTTTTTTTGTAACATCAGTATCTGTACTTTCTATTTTTTCTTTTAAAAGCTCTAAATGAGCCTGCTGCATTTTTAATTCTTCTATTGCTTTATTGATGGCATCCACTTTATAAGCTTTAGACTGAACTCCATCAGAAAATGAGAAAGAAAACATCAGAATAAAGAAGTGGAGAATCAAAATTTTTTTTATCATAAGTAATGCATCTCCCTAAGTAAAGTTATTAACATATAATTTTATCATAAAATTATGAAAGGAGTAAGAAAAACTTTTGTAAATACTTTGACCTTTACAATAAATCTGGAATGTGTTAAGATTTTAGATGGAAAATATTAGGAAGAAATTAGGAGAGATAAGAAATGGCACTTCTGCAGGTAAATAATTTATTTATGGGATTTACAGGGGAAACTTTGTTTAAAAATATAAGCTTTTCAATAGATGAGAAGGATAAAATAGGAATGATAGGGGTAAATGGAGCAGGGAAAAGTACCCTTATTAAAATACTTTTGGGATTAGAATATGATGAAGTTGACCCTGAAACAAATCAAAGGGGAACAATATCAAAAAAAGGTGGATTAAAAATAGGATACCTTTCACAGCAGCCTAATCTTAATCATGATAATACTGTCTTTGAAGAATTAATGACAGTTTTTTCTAATGTGCAGAATGATTATCATAGAATACAGGAATTAAATATCATATTGGCAGAAAATCTTGATGACTTTGATAAAACTATGGAAGAATTAGGTACTGTAACAGTAAGATATGAGCAAAATGAAGGATATGCAATAGAATATAAAGTAAAACAGATATTGAATGGACTTAGTCTGGCAGAATCTTTATGGAGTTCCAAAATAAGTGATTTGTCTGGAGGACAGCTTTCAAGAGTGGCATTAGGAAAGATTCTTTTGGAAGAACCTGAACTTTTGATACTTGACGAACCTACCAATCATTTGGATTTAAATGCTATTGAGTGGCTTGAAAAAATATTAAAAGATTATAAAAAAGCTTTTATCCTTATTTCACATGATGTTTATTTTTTAGATAATGTAGTGAACAGAATATTTGAAATAGAAGGGAAAACTTTAAAAACATATAATGGAAATTATACAGATTTCACTATTCAAAAAGAGGCTTATTTATCAGGAGCTGTAAAAGCTTTTGATAAAGAACAGGATAAACTCAGAAAAATGGAGGAGTTTATCAGAAGATACAAAGCAGGAGTAAAATCAAAACAAGCAAGAGGTAGAGAAAAGATACTTAACAGAATGGATAAAATGGAAAATCCTGTTATTACAACAAAAAAAATAAAACTTAAATTTGAAACTGATACTACAAGCGTAGATTTAGTACTAAGAATAAAAGACTTAGCAAAATCTTTTGATGGAAAAGAAATATTCTCTAATTTAAATTTGGATATATACAGAGGAGACAGAGTAGGAGTAATTGGAAAAAATGGTGTGGGAAAATCTACTTTATTGAAAATAATAAATGGTATGGAAAAACAGAGTAAAGGAGATTTTAAAATAGGAGATAGAGTAAAAATTGGATATTATGACCAAAATCATCAGGGGTTGGATCCCAAAAAAACTGTCTTAGAAGAACTAATGTATCATTTTGTATTAAGTGAAGAAGAAGCAAGAAATATATGTGGAGGTTTTCTTTTTACAGAAGATGATGTATATAAAGAAATATCTAGTTTGAGTGGGGGAGAAAAGGCAAGAGTGGCATTCATGAAACTCATGTTGGAAAAACCTAATTTTTTGATATTGGATGAACCTACTAACCACTTGGATATATATTCAAGGGAGATTTTGTCTGAATCTCTTGAAGATTACACAGGAACAATATTAGTAGTATCACATGATAGAAATTTTTTAGATTGTGTTGTTAATAATATATATGAAGTAAAAAAAGATGGAGCAGAACTTTTTAAAGGAGATTATAATTCTTATTTAAATCAAAGAGAAGAAGTAAAAGAAAAAGACATTAAGGCCTCTCTCAACTTTGAAGAACAAAAAAGAAATAAAAATAGAATGTCATCTCTTGAGAAAAAAATAATAAAAGCTGAATCAGATGTGGAAAAACTTGAAGAAAAAAAATCTGCTAAAGAAGAAGAGTATAATAAAGCAGGAATAGAAAATAATGTAGATAAGCTTATGGAAATACAAAAAGAACTAGAAGAATTAGATATGGAGATACTTTCTTTGATGGAAGAATGGGAAGAGTTAGAAAATGAATTAAAAACTTTAAAAAATACTTTCTAAATTTGATAAAGTATGATATAATTGTAAAGATTTATAAATATAACCTTAGCTTTATATTGACTTTTTGAAACAAAGTGATTATAATATTTAAGTTATAATATATAAAATTATTTTAAAATAATAGGAAGGAGGGTAAAATGCCTACTTTAAGTCAATTAGTAAAAAATGGAAGAGACACTTTACTAGAAAAGAAAAAATCACCAGCATTACAAGGAAACCCACAAAGAAGAGGAGTTTGTGTGAGAGTTTATACAACTACACCTAAAAAACCAAACTCAGCTTTAAGAAAGGTTGCCAGAGTAAAATTAACTAATGGAATCGAAGTTACTTGCTACATTCCAGGAGAAGGGCACAATTTACAAGAACACTCAATCGTACTTGTAAGAGGTGGAAGAACAAAAGACTTACCAGGGGTTAGATACAAAGTTATCAGAGGAGCTTTGGATACAGCTGGAGTTGCAAAAAGAAAACAATCAAGATCTAAATACGGAGCTAAAAAAGCGTAATTATAGGGAGGTGAACAGTTAAAAATGTCAAGAAGAAGAGCAGCAGTAAAAAGAGATGTACTACCTGATTCTAGATACTCAGATAAAGTAGTTACTAAAGTTATCAATTCAATTATGTTAGATGGAAAAAAAGCTATCGCTGAAGGAATATTCTACTCAGCTATGGATTTAATAAAAGAGAAAACTGGTCAAGAGGGGTATGATATATTTAAACAAGCATTAGATAATATTAAACCTCAAATCGAAGTTAGATCAAGAAGAATCGGAGGAGCTACATACCAAGTTCCAGTTGAAGTAAGAGTTGAAAGACAACAAACTTTAGCAATCAGATGGTTAACACTTTATACAAGACAAAGAAAAGAATATGGTATGATCGAAAAATTAGCAGCAGAACTAATCGCAGCAGCTAATAATGATGGAGCAACTATAAAGAAAAAAGAAGATACTTATAAAATGGCAGAAGCAAACAGAGCTTTCGCACATTACAAGATCTAATTTTTTTATAGATGGTAGAGATTAACTTTATTCATTTTTTTTGAGGAGGAAATACTTAATGGCTAGGAAAGTTTCTTTAGATATGACTAGAAACGTTGGAATTATGGCTCATATCGACGCAGGAAAAACTACTACTACTGAAAGAATTCTATTCTATACAGGAGTAGAGCATAAGCTAGGAGAAGTTCATGAAGGTGGAGCTACAATGGACTGGATGGAACAAGAGCAAGAAAGAGGTATTACTATCACTTCTGCTGCAACAACTTGTTTCTGGAGAGAACATAGGGTAAATATAATAGACACACCAGGACACGTGGACTTTACAGTTGAGGTTGAAAGATCTCTAAGAGTTCTAGATGGAGCAGTTGCAGTATTCTCAGCAGTTGATGGGGTACAGCCTCAATCAGAAACTGTATGGAGACAAGCTGATAAATATCAAGTACCAAGAATTGCATTCTTTAACAAGATGGATAGAATCGGTGCTGACTTCAGCATGTGTGTTGGAGATATTAAAGATAAATTAGGATCAAATCCTGTACCTATTCAATTACCAATTGGTGCAGAAGATTACTTTGAAGGAGTAATTGATCTAATCACTATGAAAGAAATTATCTGGCCTATTGATTCAGATAATGGACAAAAATTTGAAGTAAGAGAAATCAGAGCAGAATTAGCTGATAAAGCTGAAGATGCAAGACAATTCATGTTAGAATCAGTTGTTGAAACAAGTGATGACTTAATGGAAAAATTCTTTGGTGGAGAAGAAATCACTGAAGAAGAAATTAAAGGGGCTCTTAGAAAAGCAACTATTGCTAATATGATAGTTCCAGTAACTTGTGGAACAGCATTCAAAAATAAAGGAATACAATCATTACTTGATGCTATTGTTGATTATATGCCAGCACCTACAGACGTTGCAATGGTAAAAGGAACTGATATGAAAGACTCTTCTATTGAAATAGAAAGAGAAATGTCAGATGACGCTCCATTTGCAGCTCTAGCATTTAAAGTTATGACAGATCCATTTGTTGGAAAATTAACATTCTTCAGAGTATACTCTGGTATTGTAGAAAAAGGAACTTATGTTCTTAACTCTACAAAAGGTAAAAAAGAAAGAATGGGAAGAATCCTTCAAATGCATGCTAATAAAAGAGAGGAAATTGAAGCAGTTTACTGTGGAGATATCGCAGCAGCAGTAGGATTGAAAGAAACTACAACTGGAGATACTCTTTGTGCAGAAAATGCTCCAATAGTTCTTGAAAAAATGGAATTCCCAGATCCAGTTATCTCAGTTGCTGTTGAACCAAAAACAAAAGCTGACCAAGAGAAAATGGGAATCGCTTTATCAAAACTTGCTGAGGAAGATCCTACTTTCAAAGTTAAGTCTGATGAAGAAACTGGACAAACAATAATTTCAGGAATGGGAGAACTTCACCTTGAAATCATTGTTGACAGAATGAAAAGAGAATTCAAAGTTGAATCTACAGTAGGAAAACCACAAGTTGCTTACAGAGAAACAATTCTTGGAACTACAGATCATGAAGTTAAATATGCAAAACAATCTGGAGGTAAAGGACAATACGGACACGTTAAAATTATCCTTGAGCCAAATCCAGGTAAAGGTTTTGAATTTGTTAACAAAATCACTGGAGGAGTTATTCCTAGAGAATATATTCCAGCAGTAGAAAAAGGAAGCAGAGAGGCTCTAGAAAGTGGAGTTGTAGCTGGATATCCAGTTGTTGATGTAAAAGTAACTCTTTATGATGGATCATACCATGAGGTTGACTCATCAGAAATGGCATTCAAACTTGCAGGATCAATGGCTGTTAAACAAGCTGCTGCTAAATCTAATCCAATAATCCTTGAACCAGTATTCAAAGTAGAAGTAACTACTCCAGAAGAATACATGGGAGATATTATAGGAGACCTTAACTCAAGAAGAGGAATGATAGGTGGAATGACAGACAGAAATGGTGCAAAAATCATTGATGCTAAAGTTCCATTATCTGAAATGTTTGGATATGCTACTGACTTAAGATCTAAATCTCAAGGAAGAGCAACTTACTCTATGGAATTTGCTGAATACATTCAAGTACCAGCTTCTATCCAAAAAGGAATTCAAGAAGAAAGAGGAAAATAGTCTTTCTTGCATATAGTAACTTTATAAAGGGTTGGTACTATTAAGTACCAACCATAAAAAATAAAAATATAAAAATTAGGAGGAGAATTTAAATGGCTAAAGCAAAATTCGAAAGAAGCAAACCCCATGTAAACATTGGAACAATTGGACACGTTGACCACGGAAAAACAACTACAACAGCAGCTATTTCTAAAGTTTTATCAGACTTAGGACTAGCTCAAAAAGTTGATTTTGATAAAATCGACGTAGCTCCAGAAGAAAGAGAAAGAGGAATCACAATCAACACAGCTCACATTGAGTATGAAACAGAAAAAAGACACTACGCACACGTTGACTGTCCAGGACATGCTGACTATGTAAAAAACATGATCACAGGAGCAGCTCAAATGGATGGAGCTATTCTAGTTGTATCAGCAGCAGATGGACCTATGCCACAAACAAGAGAGCACATCCTACTATCAAGACAGGTTGGAGTTCCATATATCGTAGTATATTTAAATAAAGCAGATATGGTAGACGATCCAGAATTACTAGAACTAGTAGAAATGGAAGTAAGAGAATTACTAACAGAGTATGGATTCCCAGGAGATGACATTCCAGTAATAACAGGATCATCACTAGGAGCATTAAATGGAGAACAAAAATGGGTAGATCAAATAATGGCGCTAATGAACGCAGTAGATGAGTATATTCCAACTCCAGAAAGAGCAGTAGATCAACCATTCTTGATGCCAATAGAAGACGTGTTCACAATAACAGGAAGAGGAACAGTTGTAACAGGAAGAGTAGAAAGAGGAATAGTAAAAGTAGGAGAAGAATTAGAAATAATAGGAATCAAACCTACAGCAAAGACAACATGTACAGGAGTAGAAATGTTTAGAAAACTACTTGATCAAGGTCAAGCAGGAGATAACATAGGAGCTCTATTAAGAGGAACTAAAAAAGAAGATGTAGAAAGAGGACAAGTACTAGCAAAACCAGGATCAATCCTACCACATACAGGATTTAGATCAGAAGTATATGTATTGACAAAAGAAGAGGGAGGAAGACATACACCATTCTTCTCAGGATACAGACCACAATTCTACTTCAGAACTACAGATATAACAGGAGCAGTAACATTACCAGAAGGAGTAGAAATGGTAATGCCAGGAGATAACATAGAAATGAGAGTAGAATTAATCCACCCAATCGCAATGGAAACAGGATTAAGATTCGCAATCAGAGAAGGTGGAAGAACAGTAGCTTCTGGTGTAGTTGCTGAAATTACTAAATAGTAATATTTAAAGTAATTAACCTTACATAAAAGGCAGAAGGAGCAGATATTTTCTGCTCCTTTTTTTTCAAAACAAGGGAGAAAAAATGGATTTTCTGATAAAATTTTTTGATAAAGTAAGCTTTGCAGGAATAATAGTTTCTTTTACAGCTTATTTTTTAGGAATAAGATTTCCTGACTGGGATTTTAAATTTAATTTGAAACACAGGAGTATTCTTACACACAGTCCTTTAATTCTTCTTATATTAATAAGATTTTATGAGAGAGATAGTAATGATACTTTTAGATATTTTCTTATAGGTTTTGCACTGGCATTATCTCTTCATTTTATTTTTGATTTGTATCCAAAAGGCTGGGGAGGAGGAGCTCTTCTTAAAATACCAGTTATAGGGATAAGCTGTAATCCACAACTAACAAAGACTCTACTAATATTTTTTACAGTATTAAGCACTATTATAGCTATTGCTTATACTAAAAATAGTATGGAATTTTTGTATCTGTTTTCTTTGGGGGTATTTACTATCCTCAAAAATATGAAAAAAGAAGGGAAACTTATAAGACCTTTATTTTCCTATTCTTTTTTTCTTTTAGTCATAGGATGTATCAAATATAAAGATATATTTAAATTTTTAGAAAGCAGTATTGACTTGGTTTTAAAAAGGGTAGGTATGTTTTTTTAAGCTAAAAAAATACCTTTTCTTGACAATATTATGTATAAAATAATATAATTTAGAGAGAATATAAATATTTGAAAGGAGAAATAAATGAAAGATATCAAAACTCTAGAAGAAAAAGCTACTAGTATAAGAAAATCTATTGTAGAAATGATCTGTGAAGCAAAGTCAGGACACCCAGGAGGATCACTGTCAGCAACAGACATTTTAACAGCTCTATATTTTTCAGAGATGAATATAGATCCTGCTAATCCTAAAATGGCAGGAAGAGACAGATTTGTATTATCAAAAGGACATGCAGCACCAGCATTATATGCTACACTTGCAGAGAGAGGATATTTTGATAAGGCTATCCTAAAAACTTTAAGACAATATGGATCAATATTACAAGGACACCCTGACATGAAAAAAGTTCCAGGAGTAGAAATCTCTACTGGTTCATTAGGACAGGGATTATCAGTAGCAAATGGTATGGCATTAAATGCTAAACTTTCTGGAGAATCTTACAGAACATATATCATCCTAGGAGATGGAGAATTACAAGAAGGACAGATATGGGAAGCTGCAATGACAGCAGCACATTATAAACTTGATAATGTATGTGCATTCTTAGACTTTAATAATCTTCAAATAGATGGAAATGTAGATAAAATTATGGGTGTGGAACCTGTTGATGCAAAATGGGAAGCTTTTGGATGGAATGTTATTAGAATAGATGGACATAACTTTGAAGAAATTCTTTCTGCTTTGGATAAAGCAAAAGAGGCAAAAGGAAAACCAACTATTGTGATAGCTAAAACTGTAAAAGGTAAAGGAGTGTCTTTCATGGAAAATGTTTGTGGATTCCATGGAGTAGCACCAACTAAAGAAGAAGCTGAAAAGGCATTAGCAGAACTTAACAGTAAATAATTAATCTAAAAGAATCCAGGAGGGAAAAATAAATGAGTAAAAAAGCTACAAGACAAGCTTATGGAGAAGCTTTAGTAGAGCTTGGAAAAATAAATAAAGATATCGTAGTATTGGATGCAGATTTAACTAAATCTACAAAAACTAGTATGTTCCAAAAAGAATTTCCTGAAAGACATTTTAATGTGGGTATAGCAGAAGCTGATCTTATGGGAACAGCAGCAGGATTTGCAACTTGTGGAAAAATTCCTTTTGCTTCTACATTTGCAATGTTTGCTGCAGGGAGAGCATTTGAACAAATAAGAAATACAATAGCTTATCCTAAATTAAATGTAAAAATTGCCCCTACTCATGCTGGAATATCTGTAGGGGAAGATGGAGGCTCACACGAATCTATAGAAGATATAGCTCTAATGAGATCTATTCCAGGAATGATAGTTTTATCTCCAGCTGATGCGGTTGAAACTAAAAAAATGATATTTGCAGCAGCAGAATATGAAGGACCTGTATATATTAGAATGGGAAGATTAGATGTAGAAACAATATTTGATGAAGAAACTTATGATTTTCAAATAGGAATAGCTAATACTGTGAAAGAAGGGAATGATGTGACAATAGCAGCAACAGGTCTTATGACTTATGAAGCTATAAAAGCAGCTGATATTCTTGCACAGGAAGGTATATCAGTAAGAGTTATAAATGTAGGAACTATAAAACCTCTTGATGGAGAAACTATACTGAAAGCAGCTAAAGAAACTAAATTTATAATTACAGCGGAAGAACATTCTGTAATAGGAGGACTTGGTTCGGCAGTATCTGAATTTTTATCAGAAGTATACCCTACTAAAGTTAAAAAACTTGGTATATATGATAAATTTGGACAAAGTGGAAAAGCAAATGAACTTCTAGAAAAATATGAACTTACAGCAGCTAAATTAGTATCAATGGTTAAAGAAAACATGTAAAAATGAAAAAGCAGGCTGACCAAAAAGTTTATTGTTCTTATTAGGTCAGCCTTTAATCATAACGAAAAAATTTTTATGATGAGGTGGGTATGAATAACTTATTAAAAATCGAGAAGAATTATACTAAAAATAGAATACAGTTAAAGAAAAAAACATTTATCCTTTTGGTTATTTCCTTTGTCATCTTAAATTTTTTCTTGTCTTTTGTGATCAATATTTCTTCTACTACTAAAAAAATTGAGAATAGTTATTTTTTTACAGCAGATTTGAGAAGCAACCTTAATGAAGAAGAAAAAAATAAAACGGAAATAGAAGTTCTGAATATAGAAGGAGTAAAAAAAGTCAGATATTTGTCTAAAGAAGAAGCTTTTAAAAAACTTCAATTTCAGTTAGATATAGCAATTCCAAAAGGAGAAAATCCTTTGTCAGATTCACTATTGATTTATTTTGATAGTCCAGCAAAACTGGAAAAAATACAAGAGAATTTAGAAAATAATCAAAATATTAAGGAAGTTTTTATAGATGCCAATTTTATAGCATATAAAGAAAGAGAAATGAAGTTTTATAAGTTGATACTTGTAAGTATTATTTTAGGAATGACTCTGCCTTCAATGGCTATGATATATTATATTTTCTACAATGCAGTATCCATAGAATTTCTTAATAATATGGATATAATTCACGATGAAAGAGTAAATGCAGCTAGATCTAAAAAAGTAAATTTACTGCCATTTACAGCAGCATCTATAATAGGGACCCTTATATTTTTTAATGGATATATCTATATCAGAGAACAAATGCTTAAAATAAGCACTAGATATCTGATATTAAGTTTGGGAGAGATAATACTCATAGAAGGACTTATTGTACTTATGATAAATATTCTTATTTGGATTAATCCTTTAAAGCTAAAAAGAGCCTCTAAGGAGGAATCTTGAAAAGGGTAGTTCTGTTTTTTATGTTTTTTAGTGTTTTATCTTTTTCAGATTCTGTATCAGATATGGAAAAGAAAGTAAAAAATATAGAACGCCAAATAAATCAGAAAAACACTAGAATAAAAACTATTGATGTGGAAAAACAAAAAATAGCTAAACAAATAAAGGATATTGAAAAGGATATTGTAAGTATAGAAAAAGAAAGAGAAAAAATAGTCGAAGAGATAAAAACTGTTTCAAAAAATATAGAGTATGGGGAAAAAAATCTGGCAATAAGCTCTGATGAAATGAAAAGAAAAAAGCTGGAATACAAAGCTAAACTGATAGCATGGAACAGATATGTTTATGACAAAGATGAAGAAATTATAACAGAAGCTCTTTTAAGAAAGAATTTTAAAAATCTTTTAAATGGAGATTTAAAAAAAATGGACTATATTCAATCAGTGCAAGTGGATATAAAAAAAGTAAAAAAAGATATTGAAAATGAAAAATTAAAATTAAGCAGCCTTAGAAATAAACTTGCTCAAAATTTAAAAAATATAGATAGAATGAAAAAAGAAAAAAATTCACTTATAGCAAGACTTAACAATGAAAAAACTACACATGTAAAAACTATAAGTAAACTTCAAAAAGAAAAAGAAAGAATAGAAAAACAAATTAAACAGATTATTGTTTCTAGAAGTAAGGAAGATAAACAGGTAGTAAATAAGAGTCAGGCTTATTCTAAATTAGGAAAAGTTTTAAAACCTGTAGAAGGAAGAATTGTGGTGAATTTTGAACAAGAGAAAGAGCAAGGAGTAACGAGTAATGGAATAGAAATACTTGCACAAATGGGAAGGAAAGTAATAGCTTCTTCTGGAGGAAAGGTAATTTATTCAGATAACTTCCAAGGACTTGGAAAAGTGGTAATGATAGATTATGGATATAATATGATTGGAGTTTATGGAAATCTTATATCTACTAATGTAAAATTGAATCAGACAGTAGGAAAAGGTGCAGAAATAGGGGTACTTGGACTTTCTACAGAAGGGAAACCAAATCTTTATTATGAGTTGAGGTTCAATCTGAAACCAATAGACCCTGTTCCAATGTTTTAAACTTGGGAGGCAGAGCAGATGAAAAAAGTGTGCATCATTTATAATTTTGAAAAAAAAATAGCAAAAGAGATATATGAAGAAAGTATTGAATACTTTTGTGAAAGAAATATAGAAGTTGTTTCTGGAGAAAGAAGTTCTGAAGCTGATTTTGCTGTAGTTATAGGTGGAGATGGGACTCTTTTAAGATCATTCAAACACTTTATATTCAGAGCTCAAATGTATGTCATTGCAATAAATGCTGGAAGTTTGGGATTTCTGACTGAGATAAAAAAAGAAAAAGTATTTGAAGAATATGATAATTTTTTAAATGGAACATTTAAATATGAAAAAAGATATGTTCTTGAAGTAAAAATAAATCACAGGAAATATTATGCATTAAATGAAATTGTTATATCTAAAGGTGGAATAACGTCAAAGGTATTGAGAGTTAGATTTTCTTCTGATAATGAATATATGTGTACATATAAAGGAGATGGAGTTATAATTTCTACTCCTACTGGTTCTACAGCATATTCTATGTCAGCAGGAGGACCTATAGTAAAATCTAATATGAAAGCTATGATAATAACCCCTTTAGCACCACATAATCTTAATACAAGACCTATTGTAATCAGTGGAGAGGAAAAACTACAGATACAGATGGAAGATACAGACAGAACAGGTCAGATAGTGGTAGATGGGCAGGTAAGTACAAAAGTCAGCAGTGAAAGTATAATAGATATTGAATATTCAAGTATGACTCTAAACCTTGTAATACCTAAGGATAGAAACTATTATAGTGTCCTTAGAGAAAAATTAAAATGGGGAGATAATCTATGTTAAGAGAGCTTAAAATAGAAAATCTGGCTATAATTGATGAACTTGATTTAGAATTTGGTAATGGACTTATAGTTCTTACAGGAGAAACAGGGGCTGGAAAATCAATTATCCTCAGCGGAATAAATCTTCTTATAGGGGAAAAAGCCTCTGTAGATATGATAAGAAGTGGGGAAGACCATCTTCTTGCTCAGGGAGTTTTTGAAATAAATGATGAACAGGCAGAGGAGCTCTCTGCCCGTTTTGGCATAGAAACAGAAGATAATGAGGTAATTGTAAGAAGATATCTGGATACTAATGGAAAAGGAAAAGCCTTTGTAAATAATATAAGGGTATCTCTCAACAGTCTTAAGGATGTTATGGGAACTTTAGTAGATATAGTGGGACAGCATTCTCATCAGATGCTTTTAAATAAAAATAACCACATCAGACTTCTTGATAAATTTTTAGGAGATGAGGGAAAAACTCTAAGAGAAAGCATTGCAAAAAAATATAATGAATATAAAGATATTGTTTCGCAAATAGATAATATTGAAAAAAACAGGCAGGAAGCTATTGAAAAAAGAGAATTTTATGAATTCCAGCTTGCTGAAATTGATAGAGTAAATCCTCAAATTGAGGAAGACACTAAATTAGAAGAGGAATATAAAAAACTTTTTAATGCTGGAAAGATAAAAGATAAAATACTTGATTCAAATGTACAGCTGAGAGATGGAGAGTTTAATGCTCTGCACTTTATATATAATTCAAGAAGAAACATTGAAAGTTTATGCAGATATGGAGATGAATTTCAAGAAATTTTAGAAAAACTTGAAAAAATTTATTATGAACTTGAAGATTGTGTAGATATATTAGACACTATAGATCAGGATATAGATATAGATGAAACAAGACTGCAAAAAGTAGTAGACAGATTGGATGCTATCAATAAAATGAAAAGTAAATATGGTGCAACAATTGAGGAGATTATAGAGTTTAGAAATGGAATAGCTGAAAAAGTAGAGCTTTTAGATGAAAATAATTTTGAAATAAAAAGATTGTTAAAATTGAAAGAAGAAATAGAAAAAAGTTATTGGAAAGATGCTGAAGAATTGAGAAGATTCAGGCTGAAAAAATCTCTTGAAATAGAAAAAGAGTTGGAAAATGAACTTAAATTTTTGAAAATGGGAGATGCCAAGTTTCATATTGTTGTGGAAAAAATTGATTCTATGGGAATAAATGGTTCTGATAATGTGGAATTTCTTATATCAACAAATGTAGGACAGGATATGAAACCTTTGTGGAAAATAGCTTCTGGTGGAGAAGTAAGCAGGATAATGCTTGCTTTGAAAGTAATTTTTTCAAGAGTTGACAATATTCCTATTCTTATCTTTGATGAGATAGATACAGGAGTAGGAGGAGAAACTGTTAGAAAAATAGCTAATAAAATGAGAGAAATAGGAGATCATGCTCAAGTGGTATCTATAACTCATTCACCAGCTATAGCAGCAAGAGCCCATCAGCAGTTCTATATAAAAAAGGAAACAGTGAACAATAATACTTCTACTACTGTTAAAAAATTAGATGCTAAAGGAAGAATAGAGGAAATTGCAAGAATGCTGGCAGGAGAAAATGTTACAGAAGCAGTACGTAAACATGCAGAAGAACTTTTAAATGAGGAGTAAATATGGATTTTGTGAAAGAATTTTTAGAAACATCAAAAGAAAATGGAAAAATCACAGATACTACTCATGAAATGTATCAAAGAGATTTAAAAGATTTTAAAGAATTTCTTGGAGAAAAAAACTGGATAGATGTCGATAATGATGATATTTTAAAGTATATAGAGGAACTGAAAAATAAATATAGTGACAGATCCATCTATAGAAAAGTAAGTTCTTTGAAAAGCTTTTATAGATATCTTCTCCAAAAAAGAATAATAGATTTTATGCCTATGGGGGAAATAGAGCTTCCAAAGCTTCAAAAGGGACCTGTAAGGACTTTGGAGCTTCAAGAGCTGAATAGAGTGTTGGAACAGTGTGGAGACACTTTTGAGGGCAAAAGAGACAGTCTTGTGATAAGACTTTTGTATGAAACAGGATTAAAAATAAATGATATTTTAGAAATAGAAAAAGATATGCTTGAAACTTATGAGTATAAAAATATAACCACTACAAAGGGAAAAAGAGTGTACTCAGAACCTATAAGTGAAAAACTAGGATCAGATTTAAAAAATTATATAGAAATGCTGAAAAATCCAGAGGAAAAAAGAGTGTTTGGACAGCTTTCAAGACAAGGATTCAGAGCAAGATTTATATCATATGGAAAAAAAGCAGGGATAAAACAGGAAATTTCTCCTAGTATGATAAAAAGAATAAGTATAGAGATAAAAGATAGAAATGAAAATAATGATGTATCTTTTATAGAAAAAATAAGAGAAGCCTATATGAAAATAGGTATAGGAGATGATTGATAAATGAAAGCAGGATTTATAGCAGTTGTAGGGAGACCTAATGTTGGAAAATCTACACTGATAAATAAGCTTGTATCTGAAAAAGTTGCAATAGTTTCAGATAAAGCAGGAACAACTAGAGATAATATAAAAGGAATACTTAATTTGAATAATAATCAGTATATCTTCATAGATACTCCAGGAATACATAAAGCAAAACATCTTCTTGGAGAATATATGACTAATAGTGCCATCAGAGTATTGAAAGATGTGGATGTAATACTTTTTCTTTTAGATGGCTCACAAGAAATCAGTACAGGGGATCAATTTGTTATGGAAAGAGTAATGGAGGCTAAAAAAACTCCAAGAATTCTTGTAATTAATAAAATAGATAAACTTTCTGATGAACAGCTTGTTGCTAAAAGGGAAGAAGTAAAAGAAAAACTTGGTGAGTTTGACACAGTGGTTGAAATATCTGGTCAGTATGCTTTTGGGCTGCCTAGATTATTAGAAGCAATTGATCCATTTATGGAAGAGGGAATCAAATATTATCCTGATGATATGTATACAGATATGTCTGTTTATAAGATAATAACTGAGATAGTGAGAGAAAAAATACTTCTTAAAACAAGAGATGAAATACCTCATTCAGTGGCTATTGAAATATTAGATGTAGCTAAAAGAGAAAAGGGAAGAGATAAATTTGATGTAAATATATATGTGGAGAGAGATTCTCAAAAAGGAATTATTATAGGAAAAAATGGTAAACTTTTAAAAGAAATAGGAACAGAAGCAAGGAAAGATATAGAAGCATTACTTGGAGAACCTATTTATCTTACACTTTGGGTAAAGGTAAAAGATGACTGGAGAAAGAAAAAACCATTTTTAAAAGAATTAGGGTATGTAGATGAGAAATAATTTATAAATATAAGGTAAGTTTTAAAATTTTGGAAATTAGAAAAATTTGTACATTTTATGGAGCAAATAATTCTAATGAAAAAATTCTAAAACTTATTTTTATTTAATTAATATAATTTTTTATCATCCAAATATTTTGAATTATATGATATAATACTATTTATAATCATGAAGAATCAAGGGGGAGAAATGTTTAAAAAATTTATAAGTTACTATAAACCGTATAAAAAAATGTTTTTTCTAGATTTGTTAGTGGCAACCATTTCTGCATTATGTGATTTGGTATACCCAATGATAACTAGAGAAATAGCTAATCATACAATTCCTAATAGAGAATTCAGAGCCATTGGAGTATTTGCAGGAGTACTTTTAGGGATATATGTGATAAAAATGTTTTGTGCCTATTTTATGCAGTATTGGGGACATCTTGTAGGAGTGGGAATGCAGGCTGATATGAGAAGAGATGTATACAGTCATCTTCAAAATCTTCCTATCAGATATTTTGATAATACTCAAACAGGAAGTATAATGTCAAGAATAGTAAATGACTTGCAGGATATATCAGAACTTGCACATCATGGACCAGAAGATTTATTCATATCTTTTTTTATGATAATGGGGTCTTTTTTAGTACTGATTAGAATAAATGTTGGATTGACAATTATAATATTTTGTCTTTTGCCACTAATCATAATATATAGTTTATTTCAACGAAAAAGAATGCTGGCAGCATTTGTAAAAACTAGAGAAAAAACTGGTGATATCAATGCAAGGCTGCAAAATAGTATTTCAGGAATAAGGGTATCAAAAGCTTTTGTTATTAATGAAAATGAAAGAGAAAGATTTGAAGAAGATAATCAGAGATTTGTAGATGCCAGAAGCAAATCGTATAAAATAATGGCAGAATATGGTGCAGGAGTAGGATTTTTAACAGATCTTTTGGATTATGCAGTTCTTATATTTGGAGGAATATTTGCATATATGGGAAAAATTAATATAGGGGATTTTCTTGCTTATCTTTTATATATAAAAATATTTACTCAACCAATAAAAAGACTTATAGCATTTGTAGAACAGTATCAAAATGGAATGAGTGGTTTTAAAAGATTCTTGGATATCATTTCTGAAGAAGAAGAAACTGATAAAGCTAATGCAGATGAAATAGGAAAAGTAGAAGGAGAAATAGATTTTCAAAATGTATCATTTAAACACGAAGACAAAGAGGTTTTAAAAAATATTTCTTTAAAAATACCAAAAGGAAAGATGCTTGCACTAGTAGGACCTTCAGGTGGAGGAAAAACTACTTTATGTAATCTTATTCCAAGATTTTATACTATTGATAATGGAGATATAAAAATAGATGGAAAAAGTATATATGATGTAAAATTAGAGTCTTTAAGAAAAAATATAGGAATAGTGCAGCAAGATGTATTTTTATTTACAGGGACTATAAAAGAAAATATTTTAGTAGGAAATGGGGAAGCAACAGATGATGAAGTCATGATTGCTGCTAAAAAAGCAAATATTCATGATTTAATAATGGAAATGCCTGATGGATATAATACTTTTGTTGGAGAAAGAGGAGTAAAACTTTCAGGTGGGCAGAAACAGAGGATTGCTATTGCCAGAATATTTTTAAAGAATCCTCCAATATTGATACTTGATGAAGCAACTTCTGCTCTTGATAATATTACAGAAAGGCTTATTCAAAAATCACTTGAAGAGTTATGCAAAGGAAGAACAACGATAGTAGTTGCTCACAGACTTTCTACTATTCAAAATGCTGATGAAATAATAGTTCTTACTGATAATGGAATAGAAGAAAGAGGAACTCATAGAGAACTTTTAGAAAATAAAGGTTTTTATCATAAACTTCACAATATGAGTAATTTATAAAAAAAGAAGGGGTTGTTGCAAATTAGTGATTTATAAACTAATTTGTACAGCCTTTTTTATTTTTATGAACTTGTAAATAATCATATTATATATTCAATAAAGAATAGTTATTAAAAATAATAGAAAGGGTAGTGTATTTTTGATTTTACAAGTCAATGTATTCAATCCAGAAAAAAAGTATATATTATAAAGTTAAAATGTATAAAAATTTAAAAATATAATAAATATTAAAGTTATTAAAGAAACCAGAATAATCAAAATCTGTATAGTTAATGTGACAATAAATTTAAAAAAATGTAGAATAAGTTACTTTAGAGATGTTTTCATTAGTTAAGTATTCTTTATATATTTTTGATGAACATAATCATTGTTATCAAATTCTTCAATTATTTTCATAGAATACTCTTTCTATTGTTTATTAAATTGGGAATTTTAATAAAATTTATAAAAATATAATAGTTGAAAAATTTAAAAAAAATACAGCATATAATACTATATTTAAAAGTAAGTTATAGATGAAATATACAGTAAAAATAATGCAAAATTAATTTCACACTTTCAACCTTAGTAAATACTAGATTTAATATTGTATATTCTAACGTTATGATAAGTATTATAAAAGCAAATTAGTTTTTTTATCATAGGAGTTAGTTAAATACAAAGCTTGATAAATTTATGTGAATTTTTATCAGTTCTTCTTTTAATATTTTAAGGAATAGGTGAAAATTATTAGAATAATCTATTTTTATATAGTAAAATAAAAATAAAAAGATTGAGTTAAGGGAGAAAAAATGGAAGAAATGTTATCATTTAAAGTGGCAGTATTAACACCATATAAAGCTTTGTATAATATTTGTAAGCATTATATAGAAAAACATTCTTTAAATTGGGAATTAGAAATGATTAGCAGTGAGAACATTTTATCTTTGGGAAAAAAATATAAAAATGAAAATTATTCTTTAATTTTATCAAGAGGAGGACTTGCTAAAAAATTAAGAGATTTTTTTAATTTCGAAGTAATTGAGTTTGAAATTTCTCAAGAAGTTATACTAAAAATTTTATATAAATATAGAAATTTTAAAGAAAAGATAGCAGTTATTGAAAATAAAAGTTTTATAGATAATATAAAGAAGATAAATAATATTTTAAAATTAGAGTTATTTTATTATAAAGTAGATGATATTTCAGAATTTTCTAAAAAGATAAAACAAGCACATAATGAAGGTGCTAAAGTGATTATAGGAGGAAGTTTTGGAACAGAAATATTAGATACAATAGAAAAATTAGAGTTAGATTATGAATTAATAACAAGTGATTATGATTCAATTGAAATGACTTTCCATAAAGCAAGAACTTTTTTTAAAGGGAAATTATCTGAGAGAAAAAATAATATTTTTTTAGAAAAAATACTTTCTTCTTTTTCAAAAGGAATAATAGTTGTTGATACTCTCGGAATTATAAAAAAGGTTAATAAAAATGTATGTTCAATTTTAAAAAAAGAAAATTTATTATCTAAGCATATATGTCAGATTTTACCAAATTTTAATGAAGAAGATATATTTGAAAATGATAAACAGGTAGTTTTAGAATATCAAATGACAAAATTAGTTATAGAGATAAAAAAAATTGAAAATATTGGAAGTATTTTTTTTATTCAAATAGACAGTGATATTTTAAAATTAGAAAATACTTTGAGAAAATTTAATCAAAAAAATGGGTTTATAGCTAAATATACACTTGAAAATATAATAGGAGAGAGTAAAATTATTAGAAAAGCTAAAGAAAGAGCAGAAATATTTTCAAAAGTATCTTCAAGTGTATTGATAACAGGAGAAAGTGGAACTGGAAAAGAATTGTTCGCTCAAGCAATACATAATTTATCAGAAAGAAAATTTGAAAATTTTGTAGCAATAAATTGTTCAGCTTTTCCAAAAGAATTACTGGAGAGTGAACTTTTTGGATATAGAGAAGGTGCATTTACAGGTTCAAGGAAAAATGGGAAACAAGGCTTGATTGAAATAGCTAATGGTGGAACTTTATTTTTAGATGAAATTTCAGAAATGGATATAACACTTCAAAGTAAACTTCTCAGGGTTTTATCAGAAAATGAATTTATAAAATTAGGTGATGATAGAGTTTTATCAATAGATATAAGAATTATATCTGCAACAAATAAAAATTTATTGGAAGAGATAGAAAATAATAGATTTAGAAGAGATTTATATTATAGATTAAATATATTGAATTTAGAGCTTCCTTCTCTTGAAGGAAGAAAAGATGATATTTCTATTTTAGTAGAATATTTTATAGACTACTACAATAAAAAATTTAAACATAATGTGAAAGGAATATCTCCAGAATTGTTAGATTATTTACAATTAAAACAATGGACTGGAAATGTAAGAGAATTAAAAAATTTTATGGAAAAAATAATAGCTGTTACTCAATATGGAATTATTGGAATAGAAATTTTAGATTTTTTTTCTGATAAACAACTAGTAAAATCTTCTAAAACATTAAAAGAAATAGAAAAGGAGATAATAGAAAAAATGTTGCTGAAATATGGAAATAAAAGTCAAGTAGCTAAAATTTTAAATATTGACAGAGGAACTTTAAATAGAAAACTAGAATTTTGATGAAAAATACAATAAGTGTTGTCGTAAATTACATCAAACAAAAAATAAAAATCTAAAAATACTAAGCGTTTTAGGTAGTTTTTAGATTTTTTTTATTGGCATAAAATTTGCTAGAAAATAATTGTCAGCTGGCTATAAAAAAAGGAGGAATAAGATATGATTCTAAAAAATATAAAAAAAATTCCAGGAGGAATGATGGTAGTTCCTTTATTAATAGGTTCTATTTTATACACTTTTTTTCCAGAGGCATTAAATATAGGAGGATTGACTAGTGCTGTTTTTTCAAAAAATGGGACTTCAACAACAATAGCTTTAGCACTTGTATGTATAGGTTCACAACTTTCATTTAAAGAAGCACCTGAAGCAATAAAAAGAGGAGGAACTTTATTAATAGTAAAATTTTTAGCAGGAGCATTATTTGGAATTTTGATTGAAAAAATGTTTGGTGCTAGTGGAATTTTAGGAATTTCTTCTTTAGCAATTATAAGTTCGATTACAAATAGTAATGGTGGACTTTTTATGGCTTTAACTGGAGAATTTGGAGATTCAATAGACGTTTCATCACAAGCTGTAATGAATATAAATGATGGACCATTTTTAACTTTAGTTGCTCTTGGAGCATCTGGATTAGCAGAAATTCCATTGTTGAATTTGTTAGCTGCTATTGGACCTATTTTAATAGGATGTATTTTGGGTAATTTAGATCATGAAATAAAAAATTTTTTAAAACCAGGTGTTGCAATAACTATTCCTTTTTTTGCATTTTGCTTAGGAGCAGGAATAAATTTAAATAATGTAATTTATGCTGGACCATCAGGGATACTATTAGGAATTTTATGTATAGTTGTTAGTGGAGTTCCAATGTTTTTTGCTGACAGATATATAAATAAAAGACCTGGTTATGCAGCTGCAGCAGCGTCTAGTGCAGCTGGAAATTCAGTAGCAACACCAGCAGCAGTAGCTCTAATTGTTCCACAATATGTTCCATATACAGAAATAGCAACAGCTCAGATAGCAGCTGCAGTTGTAATAACTTCTATATTAACTCCAATAGTTACAGCTTGGACAGCTAAAAAATTTGGGTCACCACTTACAGGGATGAAAAATTAAAATATTTTAAGGAGGATTTATGATTGCTAATTCTATTTTATTAAATGAAAAAGATAATGTAATTACTACAGTTGTTGCATTAAAACAAGGAGAAAAAGCTTTTTATTTTAAAGAGGATCGATTAATTTCTATTGAAGCTCAGTCTGATATTCCAAGTTATCATAAGATAGCATTAAAAAACTTTCCAAAGGGAGATTTAATTATAAAATATGGTGAAATTATTGGAATGAGCATGATTGAAATTGAACAAGGAACTTTGGTTGATCATAAAAACATTGAAAGTATTCCAAGAAACTATAATGAGGAAATAGGAGAGTGCTAGATTATGAAATTTAAAGGTTATAAAAGACCAGATGGAAAAATAGGGATAAGAAATAAAGTTTTAATATTACCAACTTGTTCATGTGCGAGCGAAACTTGTAGAATTATAGCACAACAAATAAAAGGAGCTGTAAATATAATTAATCAAGATGGATGTGCAGAAGTCAAAGGTAATGAAGAAATAACTCAAGAAGTGCTATCTGGTTTTGCAGCTAATCCAAATGTTTATGGAACAGTTCTTATAGGTTTAGGGTGTGAAAGTAATTCAGCAGAAAGTATGAAAGAAATTATTTTATCAAAAACAAATAAACCACTTGAAGTACTAATTATTCAAGAAGAGGGTGGAACTGTAAATACAATTAATAAAGCTATAAAAATTACAAGAAAAATGGTTGAAGAAGCGTCAATGGTAACTTTAGAAGAGTTTCCAATATCTGAGTTAATTTTAGGGATTGAATGTGGAGGTTCAGATAGTACTTCTGGATTAGCTACTAATCCAGTAGTTGGAAAATTGAGTGATTTTATTATTGATAATGGTGGAAGTTCAATAATGAGTGAAACAACAGAATTTATAGGAGCTGAACATATTTTAGCAAGACGTGGAGAAAACAAAGAAGTTCAACAAAAAATTATTCAAATTTGTAAAGATTTAGAAGAACATTTAGCTAGAGCAAATCAAGATTTAAGAACAGGACAACCAACTCCAGGAAATAAAGAAGGAGGATTATCAACTATTGAAGAAAAATCACTAGGATGTATATATAAAGGTGGAACAAGACCTATAGTTGAAGTTATTGATTATGCAAAATTACCAAGCAAAAAGGGAGCTATAGTTATGGACACACCAGGTTATGATATAGCTTCTGTCAGTGCAATGGTAGCAGGGGGAGCTCAAATAATAGCATTTACAACAGGAAGAGGAACACCAACAGGGCATGCTTTAGCCCCAGTTGTAAAAATTACTGGTAATAAAGAAACGTTTAATAAAATGTTTGACAACATGGACATAGATGTAAGTGATGTAATTCTTGGAAAAATTTCTATTGAAGAAGCAAGTAATAATCTTTTCAATGAAATTATAAAAATTTGTAATGGAAAGAAAACAAAAGCTGAAATTTTTGGATTTTCAGATATAGCAATTAACAGAATATGCAAATATATTTAGAAGAAAATTTTATAAAAAATTAATATGATGGTTATCAAATGAAAAGGTCATATTATTGAAAATAGAAAAGTAAAGGAAGGTGACAGAGCAATGAAATTTATTAGATTTCAAATAGGTGAAGTTGAAAAACTAGGAATTTTTAATAAAACTGAAACTGAAATTTTAGAAATAGCTAAAATTCTTGGGAGAGAGTTTACATCTATGATAAACTTAATAGAAGAGATAACAGAAGAAGAACTAAAAAAATTAAAAGAAACAGAATCAAATAAAAAATATAAAGGTTACTATACAAAAGAAGTAAAATTGTGTTCACCAATAAAAAAACCTATTCATGATATTGTATGTGTTGGAGTTAACTATAGAGATCACTTAGAAGAAACACAAAAGAATTTTGATAAAAATTTTTCTGTGCCACAAAAGACAGTGTATTTTTCAAAAAGGGCAATAGAGATAATAGGACCAGGAGATACTGTAAAAAGTAGAATGGATTTAGATGAAAAATTAGATTATGAAGTAGAATTGGCAGTAGTCATAGGAAAAAGAGGAACAGATATTCCCAAAGAAAAGGTTGAAGAGTATATATTTGGATATTCAGTATTTAATGACATTTCAGCAAGAGAACTTCAAGGAAGCCATGTACAATGGTATAGAGGAAAGAGCTTAGATAGTTTTTCGAGTATGGGGCCAGTAATATTACATAAATCATCACTTCCATTTCCAGTAGAAGTAGATATAAGAAGTTATGTAAATGGAGAAATAAGACAAACATCTAATACAAAATTATTTTTGTCAAATATAGGAGAAATAATTTCAGAAATATCATCAGGAATAACATTAGAAGCAGGGGATATAGTAATCACAGGAACACCATCAGGAGTAGGACTGGGATTAAAGCCACAGAAATTTATGAAAAAGGGAGACATAGTAGTTTGTGAAATTCCTGAAATAGGAAGATTAGAAAATATAATAGGATAATTTATTGTACATTATAAGTCCATATAACAAATATAAGAATAAATAAAAAGAGAGTATGAACTTTTTTTGTAAGCTTTAACTTTTTATGATAAAAATATTTAGTTTAAATTTTTTTATATGTTTTTAATATATTTTATAATTTGAGTTATATCAAGGGCACTCTCATTTTGAGAGCGCCTTTTTTATGGATATAAATATTTATTCAAGTTTAGATAGACCACACCATATTAGAACAAAATATTTTCAAAGAAACTTTTAAAACATCATATAACATTAATTGATAATTAGTAGTAATAAAAAAGTTATCCTAGTGAGTAGCCATTGATTTTATTGATATAGTTATAAATTTGGTGCTAAAGGGAAAAAACTGATGTAAGACCTTTAAATATAAAATTTCTTTGTTTTTAAACAAATAATAAATAATTTTTTTATTTAAAATTATCATATCAAAAAATTATATCATAGAAAATCTTTAAATCAGCTTTTTTGATAATTGAACTATTTTGAATTTACAACAACACCTTTATTTTTAAGAATTTTTAATATTTTTATAAAGATGAATAGTAAATATAGTTTTAAAATCACTTGTAATTTCTTCAATTTCACTTAAGGGGAACCAAGTATCGATTAAGTCTTCTCCAATGTCTAATTTCAAGTTTTGTGGCATGATAGAGTCATCTTTTAGCTGAATGATATAGATATATAAAGATTCGCTTGTATACCCTGGAGAAAGAATCAAAGGTTTTTTAGGACTGTAGATAATATTATAATCATTCTTTAGATACCCAGTTTCTTCTTCTATTTCTCTTTCAAGAGTGTACACAGGATCTTCTCCATCTTCCATTATTCCAGCAGGAATTTCGTACATATATCCTTGAAATCCAGGTCTATACTGTTTTACAAGGAGGACTTTATCTCCAACTGCATTTAATAGTAAAGCAGCAATAGCATTAGGTTTATCCAGATATTCTAATTGTATTCCAGTAGTTGGATGTTTTTCAATAGCAACTTTAAGAAATTTTAAATCTTCTAATTTTTCTAACTTCATTTTATCCCCTTCTTTAATTTTGGCTATGAATATTTTTTATTATTCTTCTTTGTTAAATTCTTCAAACTTTTTTCTTTCTAAATTTATTGCTTCATAAAGCTGTTTTTTTCTTTTCAGGTATTTTAATCTTTCTTTATCTTTATGATTTTTAATCATATCCATTACAGGAAGGAGAAATCCAGCAACTATACCAGCGGAGAACCCATTGTTATACAGATTAAGACCTCCATGGACAGTTCCTATACTTTGTACCACTGCAAGATGAAGCCATCCAGCAACTATACCCCAGAAAGTTCCATATACTCCTGATATAGGAGCAAGGGATGTACCAAAAAGACCAGAAAGAGCAACAGTAAATGTATCAGTATTGCTTCCAAATTTTGCAAGATATACTCCAAGCAAAATTGGAATGGTATTGAGAAAATGTTTTCCATAGGCAGAGAATCCTACTATGGTAAGAATTCCAGCTAAAAGAGGTCCGTTGAAAGTTTCTCCAAGTAAAACAACAAATCCCATTGCAACAAATCCCATTATCCCCATATTGATATATGTAAGACCAAAACCATAACGTTGAATATAATCTGCTTTTAATCCTGTGTCTTCTAAAAGTTTTTTATAACCTGCAAAGGAGCTTCCATTGATAAAATATCCTATAATTATAAGGCTCATAAATACTCCAGAACAGATTAGTTTAAGTGCAAGGTCATATTCTACTGAAATTATTCTCTGAGGGGTTATTTGGAACTTATACAGCTTCAGAATGGAAGTGATTACAGCACCAAGTATACCACCAGTAAATCCCAGATTATACAAGTTAAATCCTTCATGAAAAGAAGCCATTTTTTTAGCAAGGGGTGTAACAATAAATCCTATTAATATTCCCAGAGCAATGGCATTAAGATATGAAGTGTCAGTAGTGTCTACTCTAAAAGCAACTTCACTTACAAATGGGGCAAGAGCACTAGCAAAAGATATAGTAATAAATATTTCTTTAAAATCTATGTGTTCATAAAGACTGTAGAGAATCCCTCCAAGATAGAAAGGCAGAATGTTTAAGATATTTTTACCAAAAAATGAAAATCCAAAGACAGTGAAAAAAGAAGCTATTATCAATCCATTTATTTCAATTTTCAGCATTTTGATAATGGTGAAATTAAATAAAAATATCAGGAAAGCATTCACAAATGAAGCTCCAATACCTCCTATTACAAGGAAATCTGTAATAAGAACAGCTGGAGATGTGATGATTTTTAAAATTCCAGTGAAAACATTTTCTCTTTCATGAATAACATAGCCAATAAAGGATATAGCAATAAAACCTATCAGAATTCCTGATAAGATTTTTATTTTTTTCATTCTTTTTCTATTAAAATTATCCACACTTCCCTCCTTTATAAAAAAATATCTAATTAGATATTATTATTTTTTAAGATAAAAGTCAATTATACATTATATTTAAATTATATATAGGGTTATATTTTTGGATTTAATACATTATTGAATAAAAAAGATTATATTAAAATAAAAAGTACTCAAAATTTTTTTTATTTTAGAATATAATGAAGATAATATATATTTTAGAAGGTGAAAATAAATGGAATATTATGTATATATAATAAGGTGCAGAGATAATTCCCTATATACTGGAATAACTACTGACATAGGAAGGAGATATAAAGAACATGAACAAGGAACAGGGGCAAAATATACAAAATCAAAAGGAGTTTTAAAAATAGAAACATTCTTTAAATGTGATGGGAGAAGTGAAGCTTCAAAAATTGAATATTATATAAAAAAAATGACAAAGGATCAAAAGGAGCGTGAGCTCAATAAAATCAATGGTTTTAAAACATTGATATTAAGAGATTTAGGAATAATTATAAAATAAAAAATTTTTTTTGAAAAAAATAAAAAAAGTTATTGACATAATTTGTTAGTTATGATAATATAATAAATGTCCTCGACGGAAAGAGATAAATCGTGAGAGTTATCAAAATAAGTTGAAGATTGCCTGGATGGCGGAACAGGTAGACGCACGGGACTTAAAATCCCGTGGTACTTAGTACCGTGCCGGTTCGATTCCGGCTCTAGGCACCATTATGTTGCGGGGTAGAGCAGTCTGGTAGCTCGTCGGGCTCATAACCCGAAGGTCGTAAGTTCAAATCTTGCCCCCGCCACCAAAACAATTTAATATTATATGCGGGAATAGCTCAGTTGGTAGAGCGTCAGCCTTCCAAGCTGAATGTCGCGAGTTCGACCCTCGTTTCCCGCTCCAAAGATGCGTCATTAGCTCAGCTGGTAGAGCACACGACTTTTAATCGTGTTGCCACAGGTTCAAATCCTGTATGACGCACCATTTATGTGTCTGTAGCTCAGCTGGATAGAGCAACGCCCTTCTAAGGCGTGGGCCAGGGGTTCGAATCCCTTCAGACACGCCATGTTTTAACTAATTGTGGATCCATAGCTCAGTTGGTTAGAGCACTCGGCTCATAACCGAGTGGTCGCTGGTTCAACTCCAGCTGGATCCACCATTTTTTTTGCCCCGTTCGTTCAGTGGTAAGGACATCAGATTTTCACTCTGGCAACAGGGGTTCGATTCCCCTACGGGGTACCACTATGGAAGGTTACCCTAACTGGTAAGGAACCGGTCTTGAAAACCGGCGTCGCAAGACTTCAGAGTTCGAATCTCTGACCTTCCGCCAGTATTTCAAATGTTTGCCCAGATAGCTCAGTCGGTAGAGCAGGGGACTGAAAATCCCCGTGTCGGTGGTTCGATTCCGCCTCTGGGCACCATTTAAAAATTCTAATATGGTCGCATAGCTCAGTTGGGAGAGCACCTGCCTTACAAGCAGGGGGTCATAGGTTCAAGTCCTATTGTGACCACCATATACACCTTGGGGGTGTAGCTCAGTTGGTTAGAGCGCCTGCCTGTCACGCAGGAGGTCGCGAGTTCGACCCTCGTCACTCCCGCCATTAATTAAAAAATACAAGACATACAGTTGTGTGTCTTTTTTTTATTAAAAAAGCATAAAAATAAAATTTAAAAAAATTTATTAAAGAATTTTGATAATTTTTTCTTTTTAATAGAAAAAATATTTAAATATTGTTTTTTTATAGTGAAACAATAGAAATATTAATAAATTTTTATCTATCAATATTGAAAAATAAAATAAAAAATTTATAAAAGCACCTGTCAGTTGCCATAATGAGAAGCTTGCTTGGTTGTATGTAAAACAGGGTTTGTGCTAAAATTAATTAGTATAAAAACCAATACATATCTTAAGGAGGATTTTAAAATGAAAAAAATTGTAATAGGAGCTTTGATGATAGGACTGCTTGCAGCTTGTGGAGGTGCAAAAGACAACTACTCATATAGTGATAAGGTTGCTTTATCAAAAAAAGTTATGAGTAGTGATTCAAAAGCTATAAAAGAGTATGAAGAGATTATGAAAAAACTTTCTGAAAAAGCAACTAAAGGGGATCAAGATGCTATAAAAGAGGCTCAAGAATGGGCAAAAGCTATTGCAGAAGTATCAGGAGTAGAAATACCTACTACACCAGCTAACTAATTAAAATGAATGATTAAACAAATATATAAATGTTAAAGAGGGAACCAGAATTCTGGTTCCCTCTTATTTTATTTTTTATTTTCATCTTTTTCAATAGGTTCATCTATTTTTACATATTCTTTTAATACATCATTTATTTTATATTTTTCAACTAGTTCATTTATGACTTTTACTTTTTCTTCTCCTAATTTCTGATTGAATAATGCCTGCTGAAGCTGTGGGTATACTTCTACAGTATTTTTATCCTTCAATATTTCAGTATTATTTTTATATACTTCTAATAGTTCATAATCATATATTTGAACTGTTTTTTGAGCTACTGAATTTAGATAGAATTCAATCTCCATATTAAGTTTCATTTCCTCAAGATATTTTTTTTCCTCTTCTGTGTATTCTTTCTTTTCCATTTCTGCAAGAATAGCTTTTCTTACTAGAAGCTGAGCTACAGCATCCTTATTTTCTCCTAAAGCTTCCAGTTCTTTTTTTGTTAATTTTATCATCACTATTTTCCTCCAAGTTATTATAGTTTTATCTTATTTTTATCATTTTTTTCTTCTAAAGTTTTTCCATATTTTTTAAAAAGATTAATTAATATTTTATTATTTGATCCATATTCTTCTTTTAATTTTTTCAAACTTTGTTGAATCATCAAATATTCATTTTCAGTAAAGCGGCATCCTAGAGCACAGTAATTTTTTACTCCACTTCCTAAAGGGCGGCCTCTTTTCTTTTTTTCAACCATAAATTTTGCCCTCCTTTAGTGATTTCATATTATTTAATTAAATAATAAGCTACTTAATTTTAATTAGCAATAATCTGTTCCATTTTATCTAATCTGCTCAAGTATTCATTAAGCTTTTCATTTTCAAGTAAAAGAAGTTCAATCTCATTATTGTTTGAGTTAAACTGGTCATATACTTCATCAAATTTTTGACTTAAAAATACTCTGTTTTCATCAGGCTCCATCCCCAAAACCTCTTCTAGTTTCACAATTTCCTCTTCTTCCATCTTTAGGAAAGCCATTCTTTCCTTTCCAATTTCAAAAGCTCCTACTGCTGCTGTTATTCTAGCTTCTGGAGTGTTTTCACTTCTGAATACTTTTTCTTCAAGAGATTCATTCATATCTCTTCTGATATCTTCAAGTATTTTTTTTCCCTTTTTTTCTTCAGCCTTTTCAGCAGCTATTCTAGCTTTTTCTTCTTCTGCTTTTGCTTTCTCAGCATCTTCAATAGCTTTTTGTTTAGCCCTTTCCTCTGCCTGAATTTCTTTTCTTATTTGTTCAAGAACTTTTCTTCCTTCTTTTTCACTTACTTCTTGTGAATAAAGTGCAGTTGTTAAACAAGATAGAAAAAGAAATACTGTGAGCATTTTTTTCATATCTCTTTCCTCCCAGAAATAAACTTATTTTTTAGATTTTATGGATCTATAAAATATTAAAAACTTTTCCCTCCTTTCTAAATCTAGATATGACATACAAAAAATCAATTTGAATGTATAATTCTTTCAGATAATATTAAATTTATTTTCTAAAAAATAGTAAAAGTAAATAAAATGTGTTGTTATATTAAGATTATAACATTAAAAATTATCTTTTGGAATAAAAAAATATATTCTAAAGAAACAGTTTAGAGTTTTATATAATGAAGAAGAGAAAAAAAATAGAAATATAGAAATAAAATAAAATTTAGGAAAAAATAAAAAACAACCATAAAATGTTATTATGGTTGTTTAGACACAATTAAAAAAGTTAAAATACAAATATAAAATTATTAAAATAAATTTATAATTTGTTGTATTTCTTCAGCATTTTTAACAGCATTAGTTACAACAGGATGAAATTTAAAAGTTCCAAATAGAACTTTTTTCAATGTAAGTGTTTCTAAATTATATTCTTCCCCATTTCTTAAAGTTAAAAAAACTTCTACTCCAGTTGCTAAACCTGGAATAAGAGAATTGATAATTACTTTTTTAGATGAAATATCAGCCCCATTTATTTCAAGTGCTTTAAAATCTAAGAAAGCAGGTTCCAAAAGTGCTATTATTTTTTTCTCTTCATCAATAGCTATTGTAGCATAATTACAATCCCATCTTTTAGTAAAATTGTAACCTTTTTCTTTTGAAAGTTTTTCTAAGCATTTAGTCCTTTTTCCTTTCATAACTATACGAGTATTCATGAAAACAATGAAAAGATTTCCTAAAATTACGAAAAGAATAACTAAAATAATTGTAAAAAAATTCATATTTTCCCCCTTGATGTCTGTAGTGATATTACTGTAAACCATTTAAATCGTAGAAGAAATGATTTATAACTTATTAAATATAGCATAACTCAGAAAAAAAAAGTCAAATCTTCTCAAAGCTGATAATTAAAAGTATTATATTTCTCCATAAGCAATGAGAGGATCATCAATGGCTATTGCTAGAGATATTGTTTCATAAAGAATAATTCCATTAAATTCAGCTTTGTAAGTTTCAAGAATATTTCCAAAACAATCTTTTATTTCTCCAAGAAATGTTCCTTTTTTAAATGTATCTCCTGCTTGAAAAGCTGGATACCAGAATCCATTATGCTTAGATTCAAGATATTTAGAGTTATCAATTTCAACTTGTAGTAAATTCGGGATATCAGAATCACTTTTTAAAACATTGAAGTGATTTAAAAGACTTCTTATATCTTTTTTATATGCTTCAACTTCTTCTCTGTTCCAAAGACCTCTTCCTCCTCTTTCTACAAGAAGAGATGGAACTCCCTGTATAGCAGCAGAACTATATACTCCAGTAACAGAGGAAGATTTTACCCTGTAAGGGACAGTGAGAGATTTGGCAGCTTCTATTGATATTTTTTTCACATCTTCAGCAGCTGAACCAGCAAAATATACAAAAGGAGTAACATTTTCCTGTACATCTCCTCCATGTAGATCAAGGAAAAAGTCTATATTAGGATAAAGATTTTTTGAAAAATTATATGCTATTTTTTCAGAAAGAGTTCCATCTTTATCCCCTGGAAAAACTCTGTTGAGATTTTTATTATCTTCAGGCATAACAGCAGGAAGTCTTTTAAAAAATCCTGTATAGTTTACTGGGTGAAGAATAACAACTGTTCCTGAAATATTCTCTGGAGAAAGTTCCTGAGCTATTTCAATGGCAGCTTGTATACCAACATACTCACAACTATGTACTCCAGAAGAAATTACTATAGTTTTTCCTTCTTTTTTCCCACAGATAACTGTAATAGGAATATGATATCTAGTTTTTTCTATGTTCCAGTATCCCTTTTCTTTTTTTCCATTTTCACATTTTATATTGCCTAAAACAAAACTCATAATCATCTCCTTTTTAATTTAAAGTTTTTTTGAGAAATGGTATCAGCAGTATGCTTCTTAAAAAATAAAATAGAAGCAGAGATATCCAAATACCATCATTATTTAAAATTGGAATTACATATTTCCATGAGAGAAGGAATCCAGCTAAAGCTCCAGCTGTAGAATAAAGAATTGGAGCAGTAACAGATGAACCAGTAAAAATTCCATAGAAAGTCAGTCCGATAAAAGCTAAAATAGGATAGAGAGCTATCCAGTAAGCATATCTTTCAGCTGTATGAATTATAGTAGTTATATCTGTAAATATTCCTATTATTCTTGGATATAAGATTAAATATATAATTGTAAGTATTCCTGCCATTATCAATCCCCATTGAAATGTTTTCTTCCATGTATTTTTCATAAGGATATTATTCTTTTCTCCTGCTGCCCTTCCAGCAAAAACACTGGAAGTATTGGCTATTCCATCTAGCAAGTATGAAATAACTGAAAGTACCTGAAAAAGAACAGCATTAGCAGAGAGAATTGTTACTCCAAGAGAAGAGCTTGCAGCTGTAAAAAGATTATTATGTACAACAAGGCACACTGTTCTCAGCATAAGGTCTTTATTTACACACATGATAGAGATTAATTCTTTCTTTTTGAAAATGTTTTTTAAACATAAATTTTTAGTATAACCATAAGGAAGCAGATAATATAGCCCAATTAAAGTAGAAACTATCTGAGATATAAGTGTAGCATATGCTACTCCAGCGATTTTCTGCTTAAAGATTACAACTAAAATCACATCTAAAATTATATTTAGAAGATTGCTGCTTATCTGCATAGTAAGAGAACCTTTTATATTTCCCTGTCCCATTAGCCATCCAAGAATGACATAATTAATTAGGACAAAGGGAGCTCCCCATATAAGTATAAAAAAGTATTCACTTGCAGCTTTTTTTATTTCTATATCAGGAATTATGAGCTCCATAGAGAAATTAAATATAGAGTTCTGAAATATTATGAATAATATACTGATAAAAATAGCTATAAAAAGAGGTCTGAAAAAAGTATCTGAGGTTTTTTGAATATCAGAATTTTTTATACTTTGAGCACTAAACCCTGTAGTACTTACTCTTAAAAAACCAAATATCCAGTATATTGTATTGAAAATGAGAGTTCCAATAGATATCCCAGCAATATATTTTTCATCTCCAAGCCTTCCTACTACTGCTATATCAGCGGCTCCCAATAAAGGTTGTGTCACAGTTGAGAGCATAAAAGGAATCATGATATTAAGATATATTTTATGAGTAAGATTGTTGTTTTGCATAATCTATCTGCTCCTCATTTTGTAGATCAATTTCTAAAATAGAATGTAAAAGTTTTGCAGCATATGAACTTTTTACTTCAGACAGCATATAAATATCATCAACCTGTTCTACTATTTTTCCATCATAGAAAAATATAACTCTGTCACACATATATGTCACTGAAGGAAGATCATGAGTTATAAAAATATATGAAAACCCAAACTCTTTCTGCAGATTTTTCAAAAGATCCATAACCTGTGTTTGAGTAGAGGCATCCAGAGAGCTAATAGCTTCATCAAGAAGAATAATTTCTGGGTTTGTAGCAACAGCTCTGGCTATACATACTCTTTGCAGCTGCCCTCCACTTAATTCATGAGGATATCTATCCATGAAATTTTTATTGAGTCCAACTAATTCTAATAGCTCTTCTGTTTTTTTTTCTCTATCTACTCTTATACTTTCTCTTTTTTCTATAATTCTCAAAGATTCCCCAATGATATCCTTTACACGAAATCTGGGATTTGCAGAAGAAGTATAATCTTGAAATACAACACTAATAGATGGTTTTACTTTTCTTTTTTCCTCTCTGGAAGATTTTCCATAAAGAGTTATTCCATTGATAAAAACATCTCCTTTATCAGGAGTTAAAAGACCTATCAATACTTTTCCAAAAGTGCTCTTTCCACTTCCGCTTTCTCCTATTATACCTAAACACTCACCTTTTTTCAAAGAAATTGAAACCCCTTTTACAACTTCCTGTTTCTCTTTTCCAAAAAAAGAAGTTTGATTTTCTTTTTTAAAACTAACAAATATATTCTTAGCTTCCAGCAACATATGTCTTCCTCCTTCCATTATGGAGTATTTCTCTGTATCTATTCATAACAGCCATTTTTTTCTCTATGAGCATTTTTGTATATTCTTCTTTTTCAAAGGAGAATATATAATTTTTCTCTCCTTGAGCAACAGCTTTTCCTTTACTCATAATAATAACATTATCAGCAATTTTTGAAATGACACCTAAATCATGAGAGATGAATATTATTGCTACTTTATATTTTTCTTTTATTTTTATAAATTCTTTCATTATTTCATATTGTGTAACAGCATCTATAGCAGTTGTTGGTTCGTCAGCTATGAGAAGTTTGGGTTCCATAGCCAGAGCCAGTCCAATCATTATTCTTTGAAGCATTCCTCCACTCAATTGATGAGGATATTTATGAAGAATATCTTCTGGATCTTTTAACTGCATGAGTTTTAATATTTCAATTGATTTTTTTCTTATTTCTTCTTGTGAGAGATTAAGATGCTCTGCAAATGTTTCAGCCATTTGATAACCAATAGGGTATAAAGGGTCAAAACAAGTCATAGGGTTTTGTAAAACCATTGCGATTTCTTTTCCTCTTAATTTTCTCATTTCTTCACTATTTTTTTTAAGAAGATCACTATCTTCATAAACAGCAGAACCTTCAATGTGAAAATTTTTATCAAGAAGTCCCATGATTGCTTTACAAGTCATACTTTTACCACTTCCAGATTCTCCAAGTATCCCAAGACACTCTCCTTCCTTTAAAGAAAAAGAGATGTTATCAACGAGTTTTATAGATGATTTATTAGCTCTTGCTTCAACAGATAAGTTTTCCACTTTCAGTAATGTTCTCATATTTGTGCCTCCTTTGGATCAAAAGCATCTCTCAGACAATCTCCAAGAAGATTGAAAGAAGCTACAAGAATAACTACTGCAATACCAGGGGCTATCATCTGAATAGGGTTAGTTGTCATAACATTTTTAGCTTCGTTAAGCATAGCCCCCCATTCAGGGACAGGAGCCTGTACCCCAAGTCCTAGAAATGACAGTGTAGAAATATTAAGTACAGCCCATCCAATATCAAGAGTAGCCAGCACAGCCATTTCAGAAGCTATGCAAGGAATCATATGTCTTATCAGAATAAATCTTTCTCCAGAACCAATACATCTTGAGAAGAGAACAAAATTTTTATCAGTATATTTTACCACATTTGTTCTTATCATACGTGCATACCATGCCCATTTTATAAATATATTTGCAATGATGACATTTCTTATATCTACCCCTAGAAGAGCCACAACAGCAAGTATCATAATCTGACTTGGGAAAGAGAGCATCATATCTACAATTCTCATTATGATTTCGTCTATAGTTCCTTTAAAATACCCAGCCAGAAGTCCCATAAGAGTTCCCAGTCCAATAGTTCCCAGCATAGTTACAAGTGAAAGGAAAAGAGTAGGTCTTATTCCATAGATCATTCTTGAAAAAACACATCTTCCAAGCTGATCAGTTCCCAATGGATATTGTAATGAATAAGATGCAAATTTATTCATTATATCATTTTCATAGGGGTCATTAGGAGCAAACAAAGGAGCAAATATTCCCATGACAGAAAGAAGAAGTATAAGTGCCATACAGAAAACAGCTGTTTTATTTTTTAAAAGTTTCTTAAACATTTAATACACTTCCTTTCTAAGTCTAGGGTCAGATACATATTGAATTATATCAAATATAAGATTGAAAGCTACAAAGAGCGTTCCAACCATAAGAACATAAGCCTGAATTACAGGATAATCTCTATTAAAAATAGAAGCTATACATAATTTTCCAATACCAGGCCATGCAAATACATTTTCTACAACAATAGTCCCTGCTATAAGCTGAGGAATACTCATACCAATAGCAACTATACAAGTATGAAGAGAATTTTTTAATATATGTTTTCTAAGAATATCTTTTTGTTTCAGACCTCTTACATTTGCATAAAGAACATAATCTTCTTTCATATTTTCAAGCATATTGTTTCTGATGAGCCTTATATAAGTAGAAATATATGTAAGAGAAACAGTAAAAGAAGGTAGGATAAGATATTTTAATCCTCCTCCGCCACTTGTAGGAAGCAGATCAAGTTTTATGCTGATCAGCCATATTAAAAGTAATCCAATCCAGTAAGCAGGCATAGCAGTAGTCATAAAAATTATTCCTCTCATTATACGATCAAAAAGAGAATCTTTGTATACTGCACAAAAAAATCCTATTGGTAAACTTAGAGTTACTACAAAGAAAAGTGACATTCCAGCGAGTTTTAAAGTGGCTGGAAGACATCTTCCAATCTCCCCAAGTACAGTACGTGCGGGGTTTGTATAGCTTACTCCAAAGTCAAGTTTTATACATTGAAAAAGCCATTTAATATATCTCAAAAGAAAAGGGTCATTGAGTCCTAATTCTTCTCTTACCTGCATTATAGCTTCTTCTGTGATGATAGGAGTTTGTCTTACCCTAAGAGCTACTTCAGCAGGGTCTGAGGGAATAAGATTAATGAAAACAAAACAGACAAAAGATATACACAGGAGAAGAGGGATACTCATAAGAATACGTTTTAATATATAGTTCTTCAAAATATTTCCTCCTAAAAAATATTAAAAGCTGAAAAGAGAAGGAATTACTCATCTCTTTTCAGCATTAAAATTTATTTTTCAAAATACATATCTGCAAAAGGTACTTCATATTGAGTTTGTGTGAAGTTGACTCCTTTTAAAGCAGAGTTATATATAGCTTTGTTACATTCATAAGTAAGCGGGATATACACTGCATCTTCATGAAGTCTTGTAAGAACAAAAGTATATAGCTCCTGTCTTTCTTTTTCATCAGTAGATACAAGTATTTTTGTTATAGCTTCATCAATTTCTTTCTTATCTTCCAGTCCTAATTGAGCAGCATAATCTCCATAGACAGGCTGACGCATAGCAGCAAGAGAAGATTGAGGGTCATATGGAGTACCCCAGCAGATATTAAATACCATATCAAAATTACCAGTTTTCATTTTATCACGATAAGATTGTTCTTCTTCTCCAGCAATAGATATTTCTACACCTATTTTTTTGTATTCTGACTGTAAATATTCAGAGATTATTTTTTCAGTTACACTATCACTGTTATAAAGAAGAGAAAGCTGTAATTTTTGACCATTTTTTTCACGGATACCTTTGTCATTTTTAAGCCATCCAGCTTGATCTAAAGTTTCAGCAGCTTTTTCCATACTGAATTTATAAGGTTTTAAATCTATGTTGCTGTATGGAATAGTTTTAGAGAAAAGTGTATCAGCAGGTTTTTCCAACCCATAGAAAACACCATCAGAAATAGCTTGTTTGTTAGTAGCATATTGAAGAGCATGTCTAACACTTTTATCTTTTAAAATTCCATTTGAAGTATTTAATACAATCTGTCTTGTAGAAGTAGGTTCTGAAAGAGCTATATTAAATTTTTCACTACTCTTATATTTATTTATAGCATCAGCATCTATCATATTTTTACCAAATATAAGATCAATCTCACCTTTTTCCAAAGCAAGAATACGTGTCTGATTATCTGGGATAACTTTAACAATAATTTTTTTAATTTCTGGAACTTTTCCCCAGTAATTTTCATTTGCTTCAAATACTGCATATTCATCAGTAACAAAATCTTTTAAAATATATGCTCCAGTTCCAATATATGCGTTTACACCATTTTTGGTAGAACCATCTTTCATAGCCTTTGGAGAGATCATAGCAAAAGGTCTTGTAACTCCAAGTTCAGTAAGCATAGGGTAATAAGGCTTACTCATTTTTATTTGAATAGTATAATCATCTATAAGGTCTACACTTTCTAAAAGCTGCATCATTTCAAGCCATGTATGTCTGCTTTTATTTTCAATAATTGCATCAAAATTAGCTTTTATAGCTTTTGCATCACATAAAGTTCCATCAGAGAATGTGACTCCTTTTCTAATATTAAATGTATAAGTTTTTCCATCTTCACTGATAGTCCAGCTTTCAGCAAGACAAGGTTCATATCCTTTTTCTGTAATATTTACAAGAGTTTCATAAAGCATCTCTTGAGCATACATTTCCCCAGCATAAAGATGAGGGTTTAGATCACGGATATCACGATAGTTTACAAATGTCAGCTCCTCTTTTTTTGCAGGTTCTGTAGTTACATTTTTAGTAACAGCAGAGGTATCTTTATCAGAACCACATCCACTTAATAAGCTAGAAATTACAGTTATTCCAAGAATAAGTTTAAAAATGCCTTTTTTCATAAAATCTAATTCCTCCTTTGATGACATTAATATTGTCTATGATATCATCAAATTGGATTATTTTCAATAAAAAATAATTTGAATATAGAAATATTTTTTAATGGTGTATATTATTTGAGTTATTTTTTTAGAAATAAAAATTTTTATAAAATATTTATATAGGATTTTTTAGCATTGATATAAAGTTTAAAAAATTAGTTGATTAAGAACTAAATTGGATAGAAGAAAGTAAAAAAAGAAAAAAGATATTAAGGAATTGTGAAATATAATTCATTCTTCACTTTAATGTCTTTTTTCTTTTATATCAAATATTTTTATATTTAAAGTAATTTTTTAAATTAAAGGTCTATTCCTAAGAATTTTTTTACTAATATACCTATTACAAAAGATATAGCAGCTACAGAAAGACTGATTCCAGCCATTTCTAAAAATCTTTTCATAAATGGCAGATCTTTAGCTACTGAAATGTAATAGTTGAAGAAAAGAATAATAAAAATAACAGTAGCAAGCATTGTAATTAGAGCACCAAGCCACATATCTTCTGGAAATATAAGATATGGAAGAACAAGAAGAGCAACAGTGATAAGATAAGCTACTCCTGTATAAACACTTGATTTCATTGCATTTGGATTATTTTCAGCCCTTTCAGCAAGATAGTTTGAGGCAGCCATAGAAAGAGTTGCAGATATTCCAGTAATGATACCAGAAAGAGCAACAATTCTGGTATTCATAAGAGCAAATGAAAGTCCTGCAATGGTTCCTGTGAGCTCTACAAGAGCATCATTTAATCCAAGTACCATGGCACCAACATATTGAAGTCTTTCTTCATCAAGCATCTCAATAAGTTCATGTTCATGTCTTAGTTCATCTTCAGAAGCTTTTTCAGCTTCAGGAACTTCGTCTATTATATCGGCATATTTAGAACTGGCATTAGTTTCATCACTTTGAATAAGCTTTAATACAAATGTGAATCCCATAATTACTGTGAGAAATTTGTACCAGTAAATAAGTTTAAAATTGGGTTTTACATTTTTTTTAGTAAAACTTTTCCACATTTTAGCATGATCTCTTTCATCATTAGCCATTTTTTCTAAAATCTTTTTATTTTTTGGATCTTTTTCTTTTCTTGACATAAAATCATAAATTAAACTGTCAGTTTCTTCATCTGCCTGACTTTTAAGCAATATATCCAGTGCTTTTTGGCTCAATACTCTTTCTTTCATTTTATATCCCCCTCTGTTTGTAAAATCATAATTATTCTTATATTTAGATTATATACACATTTATATCAAAATACAATTTTTATAAAAAAGAATTATTTTTTTAAGGAATTGTTTCGATATTATGCTATTATTGAAGCTTTAATTGTTTAGTTTTATGTTTTACTTTTTAGAAAAATAGAGGAAAATAGATAATTATCTAGTATATAACTGAGCATAAATTTTATTTATATAAAATATTTTATTATTAATAATATAAATAAGGATGAAAAAAATGAATAAAAATAGAGGATATGCATATTTAAATATAGTTGTTTCAACACTTGTAATATTAAGTTTCATGTATGTAGGAATAATATATTATAGGAATTTAAAAGAAAAAAGAGAGGTAGATGAAGCAAAGCAGAAGATAGTTAATATTTTTACTGATTATTCTGCAGAAGCTTTTGATAATGAAAAGGCACACAATATAAAAATTGACTATATTTTAAAAAAAATAATAATCTATGAGAATATATTAAAAGAAAAAGAGAAAATAAAATTACCTGCTTCTTTAAAATATGCTACTGTATATAACAAAGAAAATGTAGAAAAATTTGAAGTGAAAATAACAAGAGATGGAAATATAACTCCATCTTTCAGCATATATATTTTTGGATATGATGATATAGCAAGATATAGAATATCTTTTTATGGATTTGATATGATAAAGTTCATGAAAATAAATGTATATAAAAATATAAAAAATAAAAAAGCAAAATATAAAGACATAGTATCTTATCATGAAAAATTTGCTTATGAAGAAGATGGGTGGAAAAAAGAATAGAAATGAAGGTAATATTTATATTAATATTTTTTCTAGGTGTTGTATTGATGTATGGAGAACAGAAAAAATTGGAGCTTATAAAAGTAAAAGTTAGAATAGGAAGTGCTGAGTATATGAGTTATGTGCAGTTGTCAAATAAAATAGAGTCTAAAAAATTTAAAATATTGAGAGAGATGTGAAAAAATGAAAAATATAGTTAAAAGTATGAAGTTTGAAAAAAATCAGATATCTTTAGAGATCTTAAAAGAAAAGGATATAAGAAAAGAAAACTATATTTTAGGTGAAAAATTTTTTAAAAATAAAGTTATTCAATATTTTTTAGAAAATAAAATGATAAAAGATGATTTTTTTCCATGTTATGTGGATGAAGGAAGAATAGTTCTGATACTTTTTGAAGGTTTGAAAAAAGATATTTTAGATATTTTATATATTAAGTTTAAATTAAAGGTAATATTCCTATTTTGTGATAAAAAAAGTTTTTTAATAGGAATAGAAAAATTTAAAAATATATATAAATATGGAAATATAAGAGAAATTGAAAATATATTTAAAGAACTTCAGAAAAAAAGAAATAAAAATGAGAAAATTCAAAGTGAAGATATATATAAATCTCTTTCAACAGAAAGTCCAATAGTGGTAAAAGGACTTAATGCAATAATAATTCAGGGAGTAGAAAGAGAAGCCAGCGATATTCATATCGAGCCAAATAAAGATTATATAAGAATAAGGTATAGAATAGATGGAATATTAGTTGAAGCAGAAAAAATTTCTCTAGAGCTGTTATCTCCTATGATTTCAAGATTAAAAATAATATCAAACTTAGATATTACAGAGAGAAGAATGCCTCAAGATGGAAGATTCAATTTGGAAATAAGAGGTAAAAAAATAGACTGTAGAGTATCTATAATGCCAGTGATAAAAGGAGAAAAAGCTGTTATAAGAATATTGGATAGAGAGATAATAGAACTTGAAATAGATAAAATAGGAATGGAAAAATCAAATTATGAGAGATTATTATTCCAGCTGAAAAGAAAAAATGGGATTTTTTTAGTAAGTGGACCTACAGGTTCTGGAAAAAGTAGTACTCTCTATGCTCTACTTAAAAAACTCAATACAGGAGAAGTTAATATATCAACAGCAGAAGATCCAGTAGAATATGAGATAGATGGTATAAATCAAGTACAGTGTAAAAATGATATTGGAAGAAATTTTGCTTCTGTTTTGAGAGCATATCTCAGACAAGATCCAGATATTTTGATGGTTGGAGAGATAAGAGATCAAGAAACTGCTGAAATAGCAGTAAAAGCTGCAATTACAGGACATCTTGTACTTTCGACTATTCATACAAATGATTCTATAGGAGGAATAAACAGACTTTTAAATATTGGAATACAGCCATATATGATATCAGCTTCTATTATAGCTGTATTATCGCAAAGACTGGTACGAAAATTATGTTCCCATTGTCAAGAAAAAGATAAAGAATGGAAAACTAAAATACAGCTTTTAGGCTATGAATATGAAAAATATCAAGATAGTTTCTATATAGGAAAGGGCTGTGAAAGGTGTAATTATAGTGGCTATAAAGGAAGAACAGCAGTTTTTGAAATATTTGAACCAAATGAAAAGATGAAGGAAATGATAGAAAGAGGCAATTCAGCTCAGGAAATAGAAAAAGAAGCATTGAGTAATGGAATGAAAAAACTTATAGAAGATGGAATAGAAAAAGCAAGGATAGGAATGACATCCTTAGATGAAATACTAAGACAATGTTAAATGAGGGAGAAAATGCCACAATATAGATATACAGCTTATAATTTAAAAGGGAAAAAATGCAGAGGCAAAAAGGAATTCTCCAATGAAATGGAATTTAGAAAATTTCTAAAAAGTAAAAGAATGATATTGATTCAATTTGATATTTTGAAGAAAACTAAAAAAATATCACAAGAGAATATATTATCTTTTACTAGAGAATTAAAAATAATGCTGGAAAGTAGGATAGGTATAGTAGAAGCTTTAGATATTCAAAAAAATCAATATGAAAACAGTAAATTTGGAGAAATTATTTTTGAAATAAGAAAGGATATACTAAATGGAAATTCTATAGGAGATGCTTTTAAGAAACATAGAAATATTTTTGGAAACTTTTATGTGAGTTTGCTGTATTTAGGAGAAAAACCAGGAAAAATTATTGAAAATTTAGAGAGAATCTCTGTCAATCTGGAATTAGAAAATAAAATAAGAAAAAAAATGATAGAAGCACTTTTTTATCCTTGTATAGTAATAGTTTTTTCTATGATAGTGGTAATATTTTTAATAACTTATGTACTTCCTAATTTTGTGGAAATGTTCAATGAAAGTGGAACCAAACTCCCTTTTCTTACTAAGGTGTTAATGGGGACAAGTAAAAATATTCATTATATACTTATTTCTATGATATGTATATATATAATAATAATTTATTTGAGAAAAAAGATGAAAAATAATCTAAAAAGTAGATTTGAGTACGATAAATTTGTAATGAAAATACCAATATATAAAAATATTATGATTAAAAATATGATAATAAGATTTTCTAAGAATATGGCATTGTTGATGGATTCTGAAATGCCTATAGCAGAAGTACTGGAAGTTATAATAGAAAGTTGTGACAATGTTGTTGTAAAAAAAGATATAGAAGATATGAAGTTCAGTATTATGTCAGGAGAAGGAATAGCAGAATCTTTAAAACAGATAGAAATATATACAGGTAAATATCAGAAGATGGCAGCAATAGGAGAAAAAAGTGGTGAGTTAATAAATGTGTTTCATAAAATTTCTCAGTTATGTCAAGAGGAATTGGAAAACTATATAGGGAAAATATTGATTTTAATAGAGCCAGTGATGATAATCATATTGGGTTTAATATTAGGAAATGTAATAATAGCTATTTATCTTCCTATATTCAATTTGTCAGATGTAATTAAGTAAAATATAAAAACTTGGAGGAGAACAAATGAAAAATGGAGGATTTACACTAATTGAACTGATAATAGCTGTAGCATTAGTAGGAATATTATCAAGTTTGGTAACACCTAAAGTGAGAATACAATTAGCAAAAGGAAGAGATACAAAAGCAATCTCATATCTGGGAGCTATGAGAACAGCAGCAGAATTATATTATATAGAAAATGGAGAAGCACCAACTGCAGTAGTGGAACCTGATGAAGAAGAAGATAAAAAGGCTATAAAGAATATATTGCCTTACTTAGATCCTAAAGCAGAAGCTGTAATAAAAGATGGAAAAATACAGATTGGAGGGAGTAGAAAAGATAAGGATAAGAATACAAAAATAACTTTTGGTGGAGAAATGAGATTTACTTTTAAAAGTCCACAACATGATGAAATGGCTAAAAGGGGAGATGGAGTATATATTTGGTTTGCACCAACAGAAGATCAAGTATATGATATTCAGGGAAATAAATGGATAGAGTATTAAAGAGGAGAAGAATATGGAAAATATAATTTTAATTTTTCTTGTTGCAGTTTCTTTTTTGATATTAGTGATAGATGTAAAAAAACTTTATATTCCCAATAGTTTAAATATAATTTTTCTCATAGGAGCTATATGTTACAGAGGAACGGATATATATGAAGTAGAAAATGGAATATTAGGAGCAGGAGTTTACACTCTTCCCCTGCTCTTTTTTTACGGGTATGGCTCAGATATTGCTAAAAAAGAAATTATAGGTTTTGGAGATATAAAGCTTATGGTGGGAGTTGGATATATTCTTGGTTATAGTAATTTTTATACAATATATATTTATTATCTTGTAACTTTTGTTATAGCTGCTATTTTTGGAATAGTATATATAATAAAAAAGAAAGCAGTAAAAGGAGAAATTGCCTTTTCTCCTTTTCTTTTAATATCATTTTATTATATTTTCTTTGCAGGGAAAATATGAGAAGTAAAGCTTTTTCTTTTATAGAAGTAATTATATCTATGAGTTTGTTTTTAATAACTATACTTCCTCTTATGGAACTCAATAGAGGAATACTAAAGACAAATAGAAAATACATGGAAATAGAGCAAAGTGAGAAAAATTTTCATTTATTAGAAAGAAAAATAATATCTAAAGGATATAAGTTTTTAGCTTTAAATTTAGGAGAATATGAATATGTATTGAAAGAAAATCAAGATATTCATTATATTTTTAATGATATAAAATTTTTGTATGAGAATAAAGAGAGTGAAAAAATATTACTTTCAATAGATAAAGCAGTATTTAATAGCAAAATTGAAGAAGAAAAGTTTTTGATTTTAAAAATAGAATTTCATAGTAAAAATAGGGTATTTAAAAAGGAAAAATTAATATCAGAATATGATGAATATTATTAGGAGAAAAATGTACAGGAAAAAAATAAAAGGGATAACTCTTATTGAAACAATGGCTTCCATAGGAATAATGGGAATATTTATGCTTCTTTCTTTTCCTATTATGAAAATTATTAATAAAGCAGAGAGTTTTTTTATAAGCGAAAGAAATACAGCAAGAAATAGTGTAAGAATAATAGAAATTATAGAAAAAGATATAAGAGAAAGTACTTTTGGAAATAAGGAATATATGGGGAAAGAATATTTAAATAATGGAAAAGAAATATTTGAACATTCTGGTTATATCAACAGTCCATTGAGAGAAGAGTTTTTCAACAGAAAAGTGAAAAGAGGAAATATAATATTTCTAGAGATTCCATATGTCAAAGATGATATAGTTTCTTCTAAATATATTATTTATAGATTTTATACTGGAAGTCTGGAAATTATAGAATGCAGCCTATTTGGTGGAAATATTTTTGTAGAGAGAATAGAAAATATTTTAGAAAAAACAGATGGATATTTTGAAAAAGATGAGAAGGGAATAATAATAAATCTGCAAATGAGAAATGGAAAAGAAAGAGTTGAAAAGATATTAAAAGGCTATGAACTTATAGGAAAAAAATATGAATAGAAAGGCCTTTTTACTTTTAATAACAATCTTTTTAATAACTTTTATAATGGGAAGTTTTCTTGTGGGATATAGAATGACTCATACTAGAGGGAAAAAGCTCATAAGCAGACTGGATAGTTTAAAAATTAAAGAAAAAAATGAGGTTCTGCATACTTTGGCATACCATGAACTATATAAAATAGATAGATATATAAATGAGGGAAAATATGAAAGTAGTATAGATTTTTTTGCTGGAAGCAGTATCCAAAAAAGAGTATGGTTAAAAAAGAAAGATGAGGTTCTTCAGATGAGTTATGGAGGGTATACTCTGCAAAAATTTTTGTACAATAATTCTGAAATAATATATCCAAATAGTAATGAAGAAATATATGAAAAAATATCAAATAAACTTCAAAGTCATTTTGTAGAAAAAAGAAAATTTACAGCAAGGATGGAGAAAAAAATTAAGTCTGATGAAATTAATTTAGAAGTAATATTTGTTGCTGTGATAAATATAGAATATGAATTTGAAAATGATGATATAGATAAACCAAATACTGAATATGTAAAGGAGTTTGTGATATCAGAAAATGTTCAATAAATTATTAAAAAGAGAAAATGACATTCTTTTTTCTTTAAAGGAGATAGAAAACAATAAGAATATAAAAAAAGGTATTTTAGTACTAGAAAGTGAATATTTTGAAGTAATTAAAGTAATATTGGAAGAAGGTTTAGAAGAGAGAGAAAGAGAATATGAAATAGAGGAACAACTGGAAAATAGGATAATAAATTATGAAGTTTTAGACTATGTAGAAAAAGAGATTTCTCTGGGGAAAAAAGATGGAATAGAAGAGAGCATCATAATACTTATTAAAAGAGAAAAAATATATGAAATAACAAATAGAGTAAAAGAGAAAAAAATAGAAATTAAAGGAATAATACCAGTTTTTCTTTTAAAGTATTTTTCAAATAATGATAAAGAAAATGAAATTTTTCTGGATATTGGAATAGCTAGAACTACAGCTGCAATATTTAAAAATAATATACTGAAAGATATAGTAACTGCAGATACAGAAAGAGATGAAATATTGAATTCACAAGAAGAGTTTAATGAGCTTTTAGAAAGAGTAATGTTTTCTTTTGAAGAAGAAATTTTTGATGATATAGAAAGAATAGCTATTTATGAAAAAGATAGGGAGCTGGAAAGTCTTATAAAAAATAGCAAGCTTTCTCAAAAAGAAATATTGATAGAGAATTGGAAAAATTTTGAAATAACTTTCAATAAGAATTTTGATTTTATTCCAGCAGAGTATAGAAGAGGAATGGAACAGAGAAAAAATATAAAATCTGGAATGATTATTCTGTCAGGAATTTTAGTTGTAGAATTTTTACTGTTTTTCTTTTTAACAAGTATAAAAAATCGTGAAATGAAAAATATAGAAAAACTTGAAGAAAATTTAGGGAATTTTAAAGTAAAAATAGAGAAGAAAAGAGAGGAAATAAAGAGTTTTGAAAATTTTAAAGAGAAAAAAAGTAAATTAATGGAGAAAGTGAGTTTTGGAAAATTTAAAATATATGAAGTATTAGAAGAATTAAAAAAGTGTAAGCCATCACAAATGAATTTTGAAGGAATAGAATATAATGGAAAAGATATGTTAAAAATAATTGGAAAGGTACAGGAAGAGAAAGAAGTATATGAGTTTGAAAAAAATATTTTAAAAAATAACAGGTTCTTTTATTTAAATCATGACTATATAAAAAAACAGGAAAATGGATATGAGTTCCAGATAGATATAGGGGTAAAAAATGAAAATAACAAATAATTTTCAATCTACAGAATGGAAAGAAAAAGTAATAGCTTTCATTTTTATCAGTATCTGGCTTGTGATGACATATAAGTTGGTGATAGAACCATACAATGAAATTCAAAATCAGAAAAATCAAAAAATATCTTTAGAGATAAAAATAAAAAAATCAGAAAAGGAATTAAAAGAAACAGAGAAAATTTATCAAAAAAAATATGAGGAAAACAGAAAAGAAAAAACTGAATATGAAAAATATGAGAAAAATCTTTTAAAAAAAGGATTTCAAAATTCTGGAGAAATGGAAGATTTTATATATGAAAAATCAAAAGAGAATAAAATAGCCATAGAAACTATAGGAGGAATAGAAAAGACTGGAACTGTAGGAAAAGAGAAAAAAGGAAAAATATATATTCCTTATTCTTTGTCTGGAAAAGAAAGAAATCTATTTGATTGGATTAAGGAGATGGAAAATTTAGAAAAATTGATATCATTTACAGATACACCATTTCAATTTCAAAAAAATGAAAGTGATATAAAATTTAATTTGAAAATATCTGGGTATATTCTTAATGATACTCCTAAAGAAAAAAATATGAAAAATATTGAAAAGGAAAATATTTTTTATACATATAATGAAAAGGAAATGGTAACAGAAAAAAATATAGTTGAAATAAATGAAAAGGTTTATATAATATTAAAATTTAAAAATGGAAAAAGAAAAATATTTAGTGAAGGGGAAAAAATAAGAAAAGATAGAAACTGGTACATCTTAAAAATAGAGGGTAACGAGATGTATTTAGAAAAAACGGAAGATTTTAAATAAAGGGGAGAGAATGTGAAAAAAAATCTTGTACTTTTATTAATTTTTTTTATTTGTTATAATATTTATGGTAAAATAGAAAAGATTTCTTTAAAAGAAATAAAACTTGAACAAGAGCTGGAATTAAAAAGTATGATTCTTTCAGATGCTTTAGCAGTTATGTCTAAAGAAAGTGGAATGACTATAATAGCAGATGATAAAGCTAAAGATATAATTTTGGATCTCTTTTTTGCAAAGGGGGAAAATTTTAAAAATATATTAGAAGGAATTGCCTCAACTAATAATTTAAAAATAAGTCCTCTAGATGAAATGCTGGTTTTATCAAGAAGAAATTCAAATATTTTAGGTGAAATGGCATTGGGAGGGAAAGTTCTCATAGAAGGCTATGATATGGGAATAGAAGGTGTAAAAATAACTGTTCAAAAAAGTTCTTCTAGCCCAGTATATACAACCTATGGAGGAAACTTTGTTATAAATGATTTGAATCCTGGAATATATGTGGTAAAATTTGAGAAGAAGGGATTTCTTACATCAGGACAGATAGTAAATATTGATAAAAATATAAATACTGTTACTGTTTCTATGGAGAGAGATAAAAATAGTTCTGAAAAGATAAGAGAAGAAAAAAATATTAATAATATTATGGAAAAAACTTTTATTAATGGAGAAGAATTTTACACTGAAAGAATAAAATTGGTAAATATATCAGCAGATGAAGTAAGCAGTATATTGAAAAATTCTTTTGGTGAGGGGATAAGAGTATCTTCCATACCAAAAATGAATATGATAATAATAGTAGGAAAAAAAGATAGTACAATATCAGCTGTAAGATTTGTAAAAGAACTGGATAGAGAGATACAGCAGGTAAGAATAACTTCACAAATACTGGATGTAACAGATAATTTGTTTGAAAATTTAGGTTTTGATTGGTTATACAATAACACTGGAAGTATAGAAAAAAGTAATGGACTGGATATTTCATTAATAGGAAAAGCAGCAGTAGAGGGAGCAGGAATAAGTTTTGGTTCTGGAATAAATTTAGTAAGACAGTTTAATGATGGAAATGATATACTTGGTCTTGGAATAAATCTTTTGCAAGCTACTCAGGATTTAGTAATAAGTGCTATGCCATCTATACTTGTAGCTGATGGAGAAGAGGGAGAATTTAAAATAACAGAAGAAGTGATAGTTGGTGAAGAGAAAAAAGAAAATGACAATACAGAGAAGACAACTTATACACCGCTGTTCAGAGAAGCTGGAATAATACTAAAAGTAAAACCTTTAATTAAGGAAAATGGAACAATATTTTTAAAAGTAATGATAGAAGTAAGTAATTTTAGATTAAAGAAAAGTGAACAGGAAAATATGACTTCTGAAGGAGGAACATATAATTCTGAGGGAGGCTCTAAAATAGGAAGAAGTATAGAAACTACTGTAAAAATGAAAGATGGTGAAACAATTTTTATAGGTGGACTTAAAAGAGCAATAGTTCAAAACCTAGACAGCAGAGTACCTTTTCTTGGAACAATCCCTGTAATAAATATTTTTTTTAAAAACCAATCTGTAAAAAGAGAAATAACTGATATATACATAAAATTAAAAGTTGATATCGAAAAAGATAGTTGGGAAAAAGATAGTTTTGATAAAACAGAATTGCATCAAAAAATTAAAGATATAAAAGATAAAAAAATATATCCTGTATTCTAGCAGGAAGCAAGGAGAATTTTATGGAGAAAAAGAATAATTTTGACTTGAAAAAAATACTGGATAATTTTAAGAACATAAAAATAGGAGTAGTTGGAGATTTGATGTTAGATGACTATATTTATGGAAGTGTAGATAGAATATCTCCAGAAGCACCAGTGCCAGTAGTCAATGTATTAGAAGAAAAATTTGTGCTGGGGGGAGCAGCAAATGTTGTGAATAATCTAGCTTCTCTAGGTGCACAGACTATCTGTTTTGGTGTTATTGGAAATGATTCTAATGGAGATAGACTTATGGGAGCATTTGCAGATAAGCATATAGATGTATCTGGTCTTATAAGAAGCAAGGACAGAACAACTATTGTAAAAAGAAGAGTAATAGGAGGAAACCAGCAGCTATTAAGAATAGACTGGGAAGATATAACTCCAATATCTACATTTTTAGAATATGCTCTCCTTAAAAATATAGAATCAAAAATAGATGAATTGGATGCAGTAATACTTTCAGACTATGATAAAGGAGTACTTACTCCAATGGTAGCAAAAGAGATAGTAAGAATGTGCAGAGAAAGAGGAAAAATAGTAACAGTAGATCCTAAACCTAAAAATGCAGTAAACTATACAGGAGCAACATCTATAACTCCTAATAGAAAAGAAGCTTTAGAATGTCTTGGACTGAAAAGATCAGATGATATGGAGGCTGTTGGAAAAGAACTTAAAGCAAAACTTCAGCTTGATAATCTTCTTCTTACTAGAAGTGAAGAGGGAATGAGTCTTTTCTTAGACAATGATGAAGTTATAACTATACCAACTTTTGCAAAAGAAGTGTATGATGTAACAGGGGCTGGAGATACAGTAATATCAGTATTTACATTGGCTGGAGCTTCTGGGGTTTCATGGCATGAAGCTGCAAAGATAGCAAATACAGCAGCAGGTGTAGTAGTTGGAAAGATGGGAACTTCTACTGTAACTAAAGATGAAGTACTTGAATTCTATAACAGAATTTATGAGAGATGGGAATAGTGATAAGATGATAAGAATTGGAAATGGATATGATGTCCATGTACTTATAGAGGGAAGAAAACTAGTGCTTGGAGGAATAGAAATTCCTCATACTAAAGGTGTGCTGGGACATTCTGATGGGGATGTATTAGTTCATGCAGTAATGGATGCAATGCTTGGAGCATTGGCTCTGGGAGATATAGGGCAGCATTTTCCTGATACAGATATGAAATATGAGAACATAAACAGTACTATACTTTTAAAAAGGGTAAAGGAATTGGTTGCTGAAAGAGGATATAAAATAATTAATCTTGATTCTATAATAGTTTTACAAAAGCCAAAAGTAAAACCATATATAGAAGCTATGAGAAAAAGAATTGCAGAAGTACTGGAGATAGATGTAGAACAGGTAAGTATAAAAGCTACTACTGAGGAAAAATTAGGCTTTACAGGAGATGAAAGTGGAGTGAAGTCTTACTGTGTTGTACTTTTGGAAAAATAAATGATTAACTTGAGGATGATTAAAAAGTTAGAATAAAATTCTGCTTATAAGTCATCCTCATATTTTTTATAGGAGGGAAATTTATGGATCATACAAGAAATAAAATATGTATATACATAAAAATAAAATTTTTTGAGGGTAGAAGAAAAACTCCTGTAAGATTTTCTGGTGGAAGGTATAGGCCTCATTTTGTAATAAAAAATGATTCTGAATACTTAGGGGTTCAATTTATAGATGGAGAGGAATTTATTTTTGAAAAGGAGATACTTGGAATTGTTCAACCTATTTATAGAGATACTGTAGACTACAGCAAGTTAGTGCCAGGGACAGAATTTTTTATTTTAGAGGGAGCAACTTTAGTTGGAGAAGGGGTTGTTATAGATAAATTTAAAACAGGGCTTTGCTAAGAAAAAAAGAAGTTGAGTAAAAAATAAGATAAATTTTAAAATTAGAAAATATGTTTAATTAATAAAGTAAGCAAAATATAAAAATAATATAGATGAACAAAGTAAAAATTATGTGTTACCTAATAATTATGAAAATAGATAATTGACAGCCTGAGTTGATTTTTTTAACTTAAGTGGTCAATTATTTTTTTTATTAATGTCAGTATTTTAAAAGTAATAAAGAATCATTCTTATATTTCTAATAAAAATAATTATAAAATATTGAGTTGAAATATAATTTATTCTGTCTTGATTTTGAGAAAAAATTATCTAATTTGAAACAAAAAAATATAATAAAGCACAAAAATAAATAAGAAAGCCCTTAAAAATAGTCTTTATTTTTTGGCATACTATTTGCTTTATATATAAGCATAGAAAAAATTATGAGGGAAGAGGTGGTATATTAATGACAGTTCCAGTAATAGTGAGTTTAATAGGGATAATTGTGGGGTTATCACTATTAATTTATCTTGTAATGAGAGGAGTAAATATATTTGTTATTGCAATTTTATGTTCTTCAATAGTGGCAATAACAGGTGGAATGAATCTTTACACTGCTTTAAAATTTGATTATATGGGTGGGTTTGTAGATTTCTTTAAAAATAATTTTTTCATATTTCTTGCAGGAACAGCAATGGGAAAAATGATGGAAATTACAAATGGTGCTAAGGCAATAGCTAAAATGATTATAAAATTTTTGGGGAAAGATAAAGCTTTAATATCAATTCCTCTTGCTTGTGGAATTCTTCTCTATGGAGGAGTGAGTATGTTTGTTGCAAGTTTTGCAGTATTTCCTATAGCATTGGAAGTATTTAGAGAAGCTGATATTCCAAGAAGATTTATACCAGCAGCACTTTGTTTTGGATGCAGTACATTTGCAATGGTTGTCCCTGGGACACCTCAGATACAAAATATTATTCCAAGTCAATATTTAGGAACAGACTTAATGGCAGGACTTGTGAATGGGGTAATTGCCTGTGCAGTTATGTTGGTCCTTGGAAGTTTCCTTTTATTCAGAATGGTAGATAAGGAAAAGAAACAAGGGAAGCATTTCGTGGCTAAGCCAATGGATGCATTTGATGACAAAGAAGAAGATTTACCTAATGGCTGGATAGCTCTTATTCCACTTCTGGTTTGTATCATTTCAATAAACATAAAAATAAATGGAAAAACAATTATACCAATTGAAGTAGGAGTATTTTTAGGAACATTTCTTACATACATATTATTAAATAAGTATCAAGATAATTCAAAAGTACTAGATAATCTTGGAGAAACTTGTAAAACAACAATACTTGCAATTACCAATACTTGTGCAGTTGTAGCTTTTGGGTCAGTTGTAAAGTCAACAACAGCTTTTCCTGAAATAGTAAATACAATGGTAAATTTTCCAGGACCAAAAATCCTTGGAGCAGCAGTTGGAACAACAGTCATTGCAGGGGTATGCGGGTCAGCATCAGGTGGACTTGGAATAGCAACACCACTATTGGGACCAGCATTTATGGCAAAGGGAATTTCAGCAGCAGCTCTTCACAGAACAATGTCAATAGCATCAGCTGCTTTAGATTCACTGCCACATAATGGATATATAGTTACTGTAACTAACAGTTTATGCAATGAAACACATAAAGATGCATATATGCCTGTATTCTGGCTTACAGTATTTACACCACTGGTAGGAACAGCAGTAGCAGTTGTTTTATTTACATTCTTTCCAAATCTGCCATAGAGTAAAAAATTTTTAATGAGATAAATATAAAAAATGATAACTAAGGAAAATATTCAAGGAGGAAGCAAAATGGAAAATGTATTATTTAATGAAAAAGATGGAATTATGTTTATAACTATCAACAGGCCAAAAGCTCTCAATGCTTTGAATTCACAAACTGTTAATGAGCTGGGAGAGGTAATAAGCTCTGTTGAAAAAAGAAAAGATATAAAAGTTGTTATTATTACAGGTTCTGGAGAAAAATCATTTGTTGCAGGAGCGGATATTGCAGAAATGCATAATTTAAATGCTATGGAGGGAAGAGAGCTTGCTTTAAATGCTCAAAAAGTTTTCTCAAAAATTGAACAAATGCCTCAAGTGGTTATTGCAGCAGTAAATGGATATGCACTAGGAGGAGGATGTGAACTTTCTATGGCTTGTGATTTAAGAATAGCTTCTGAGAAAGCAAAATTTGGACAGCCAGAAGTTAATTTGGGAATACTCCCTGGGTTTGCAGGAACTCAAAGACTTCCAAGGCTGGTTGGAAAAGGAATAGCTAAAGAATTAATATTTACAACTGATATGATAGATGCACAGAGAGCATATGAAATAGGACTTGTAAATAAAGTTGTGAAGCCTGAAGAACTTATGCCAGCAACAGAAGAAATGGCAAGAAAAATAATGTCAAAAGGTATGTTTGGGGTAAGCCTTGCAAAAGCAGCTATTAATAATGGAATGAATATGGATATGGAATCTGCTTATAAATATGAAGCTGATATGTTTGGTCTTTGCTTTGCAACAGAAGACCAAAAAGAAGGTATGGAAGCTTTCTTAAATAAAAGAAAAGCTGAATTTAAAAATTTCTAATATAAATAGGGAGATGAAACATATGGGAAAAGTGAGAGTATTACAGCCATCAGAAGCAGCAGCTTTAGTTAAAGATGGAGTAAATATAGTTACAAGTGGGTTTGTTGGAAGCTGCTGTCCAGAAACTTTAAGTGAAGCATTGGAAAAAAGATTTTTAGAAACAGGCCATCCCAATAATCTTAATTTCTATTATGTTTCTGCACAAGGAAATAAAGGAGAACGGGGAGCAGGGCATTTTGCACATAAAGGAATGATAAAGAGAGTTGTTGGAGGACATTGGAATATGACTCCAGGACTTGGAGAGCTCTCTATGAATAACGAAATAGAAGCATATAATTTTCCTCAGGGAACTTTATCTCAGTTATTTAGAGATATAGCTGGAAAAAGAATAGGAACAATAACTCATGTTGGATTAAATACATTTGTTGACCCAAGAATTGAGGGAGGGAAATTAAATGAAATAACTACAGAAGATTTAGTTGAAGTTATTAATATAAAGGGACAGGAAAAACTTTTATATAAGGCATTTCCAGTAGATGTATGCTTCCTGAGAGGGACTTATGCAGATGAAAATGGAAATATCAGTATGGATAAAGAAGTAGCAACTCTGGAAATGACAGCTATTGCTCAGGCGTGTAAAAATTCTGGGGGAATAGTTATAGTTCAAGTGGAAAAAATAGTTGAAGCAGGGTCTCTCAACCCTAAACTTGTTAAAATACCTAAAATATATGTAGATGCTGTTGTTATTTCTAAACCTGAAGAACATGAACAATGTTTTGGCTGTGAATATGATTCAAGTATGGCTGGTCTTACAAGAGTTCCTCTTTCAGGGTTAGCCCCAGTAGAACTAAATGCTAAAAAAATAATTGCCCGTAGAGCAGCTATGGAACTGCAGGAAAATTCAGTTGTAAATCTAGGAATAGGAATTCCTGAATTTATTTCTTGTGTCGCAAATGAAGAGGGAATAGGAGAAAAAATGACTCTTACTGTTGAGGCAGGAGCAATAGGAGGAGTTCCTCAAGGAGGAATGCGTTTTGGAGGGTCAGTAAATCCTGAATGTATTTTAGATGAACCTTATCAATTTGATTTTTATGATGGTGGCGGAGTAGATCAGGCATTTCTAGGACTTGCTCAGACAGATGAAAATGGAAATATAAATGTGAGTAAATTTTCTGGAAGAGTTGTAGGATGTGGCGGTTTTATAAATATTAGTCAAAATGCTAAAAAAGTATATTTTTGCGGAACTTTCACTACAAAAGGTTTAAAGCAGGAAATAAAAAATGGAGAGCTGGTTATTCTTCAAGAAGGAACTTCAAAGAAATTTGTAAAAGAAGTGGAACAGATAACATTTAGTGGAATATATGCTGGAGAAATAAACCAGCCTGTAATGTATATAACAGAAAGAGCTGTATTTGAATTGAAGGAAGATGGAGTATATATTACAGAAATTGCTCCAGGAATCTGCTATGAAAAAGATATTCTTCCTTATATGGATTTTGAACCGAAAATACCACAAAATGGAATAAAAATAATGGATGAAAGAATATTTAAAGATGAACTAATGAAACTTAAATAAAAATATAATAACTTATAATAAATCAGGAGGGATAAAATATGTACGATTTAAGATTATCAGAGGAGCAACAAAGAATATGTCAAATGGTTAGAGAGTTTTCAGAAAAAGAAGTAGCGCCAGGGGCAAAAGAGAGAGATTTAAATGAAGATTTTCTAGGAACAAAAGATATTTTAAAGAAAATGGGAAAACTTGGTCTGATGGGACTTCCATATGCAAAAGAATATGGAGGAGCAGGACTGGGATATGTAGAATATGCTCTGGCAGGGTTTGAATTAAATAAAGTAGATGCTTCAGTGGGAATTTCTTATTCTGTACATATTTCATTGGGAACAGGGCCAATATATAATTTTGGAAATGAAGAGCAAAAGAAAAAATATTTACCTAAATTATGTTCAGGAGAATATATAGCAGCATTTGGACTGACTGAACCATGTGCAGGAAGCGATGCTGGAGCAAGCCAATGTACAGCAGTACTGCAGGGGGATAAATATATATTAAATGGAACTAAATGTTTTACAACAAATGGAGAGTTTGCAGATATTATTGTAGTATTTGCAATGACTGACCCATCACAAGGAACAAAAGGAATTTCAGCATTTATAGTTGAAGCTAAAAATTTCCCAGGAATAAAATTTGTAAAGAGAGAAAAGAAAATGGGAATCAGAGCATCTGTTCAAAATGTTATAGAAATGGAAAACTTAGAAGTACCTAAAGAAAATTTATTAGGAAAAGAAGGAAGCGGATTTAAAATTGCCATGGCAACTTTAGATAGTGGAAGAATAGGGGTAGCAGCTCATGCTACAGGAATAGCAAAGGGAGCATATGAATATGCACTGAATTATTCAAAAGAAAGAGTACAATTTGGAAGACCAATAGCAAAACAACAGGTAATTGCTTTTAAACTGGCAGATATGTATGCTAAGATAGAGGCAGCAGAAGCAGTAACATTGAAAGCAGCATGGACAAAAGATCAACATGAATCATATAGTATTCCAGCAGCAGTAGCTAAATTAACAGCAACAAATACAGCAATGGAAGTGACAACAGAAGCAGTTCAAGTACTGGGAGGAACAGGATTTACAATGGATCACCCAGTAGAAAGAATGATGAGGGATTCTAAAATTACTCAAATTTACGAAGGAACAAATGAGATACAGAAACTTGTTATTTCAGGAGCAATCTTAAGATAATTATACAAAATAAAATATATTAAGGGATGCAGTCAGCGTCCCTTATTTTTAAAATAAAACAGGAGATCAACCATGAAAAAATTATTAGTTTTGATTCGTGAAACTTTTCCTACAGATGAACTTTTAACAGAGAAAAATTTAAAGGAGAAGAGAATACTAAATCCTTATGATGAATATGCATTGCTTCAAGCTAAAAAAATAAAAGAAAAATATGGGGGAGAGATAGTATGCTTATTTTTATCTCATAGAAAAACACAATATGGGTTAAGGACTGCTTTAGGACTTGGGGGAGATAGAGGAATTTTTGTATATTACCCTGAAAAAAATATTGAAGAAATAGCAGAGTTTTTAGCAAGGGAGATAAAAGAAGAGAAATATGATGCTATTTTGATGGGAAATAGAGATGTCAATGATGATAGAGAGGAGCTTCCAAGCAGACTGGGAGTATTATTGGAACTTCCTATTTATTCTCATCTGCTTTCAATTGATTACCAAAATTTCTACTTTATAGCTGAAAGAGAAAAGGAAGAAACAATAGATACAATTAAAATTCTAAAGAATGGTATTTTTGCATTCAGTCAAAATGTATATGAACCAGAATACCCCTCAATCAACAATATTATGTCAATCAAAGATAAAATGATAAGAGATGTTTATTATGAAAATATCATTTCCAAAGAAGATGAAAAAGTTGTATACCAGGATATTTATAGAAGATTGGAAATTTATAAGAATATAACAGCAGACAAAGGAACAGAAAAATTACTAGACTACATGAAAAAATGGAAGCTGATTGACTAAGGAGGATGTATGAATATATTGCTGTATCTTCATGGGAATATAGATTTATCAGAAAAAACTCAGGAATTAATTAATATTGCCTGTTCATGGAAAAAAGCAACAGATGGAAAACTCTATGCAGCTGTGTCAAAAGAAAAGAAATTATTAATAAAGAATAAAATTGAAAAATGGGAAATTGATAAAATATTTATTTTAGAAGACAGCAAGGAAGACACTTTAAAAAAAACAAGCTCATTCTTTAAGAAAATTTCAAATATTATAAATATTGATTGCATAGTGATGGGAAATTCAATCTTTGAAAGAGAACTGGCACCATATTTAGCAAGTATATATAAATGGAAATTTGCACCTAATATTATAGATTTTAAAATTGATGGGAAAAATATTTTATGGAAAAGATTCTTGTATGGAACAAGAGCAATACAAAAATTTACTACAGAGAATAATTCTATTGTAGTTACAGTATCCTCTAACATATATAAGAAAGATGAAAAAAGACCTGTATCAAGGGATATAGAATATATAGATGTGGATACAGAAAAAGATAATGAAATTTTATTTACAGTGGAATCAAGAGAAGAAAAAATATTGCAAAAGCACCCTTTGGAAAATGCTAAGATAGTCATTGGAGTAGGAAAGGGAATTAAAAATAAAGAGAATTTTTCAATGATAGAAGAACTGGCAGACTTATTAGGAGCAACTATAGGAGTAACCAGATCTGTAGTAGATAATGGCTGGCGGCCTGAATATGAAAAAATAGGACAGACAGGAAAAATTATCAAGCCAGAATTGTATCTTGGCTTTGGTATATCAGGGGCAATGCAGCATATGGCAGGAGTACGCCAAGCAAGGCATATTATTATGGTGAATAATAACCCTAATGCAGAATCATTTCGTTCATCAGATTTTGGAATTGTAGCAGATCTATTTGATGTTATTCCTAGAATTATTGAGTTTATGAAAAGTAAAAAATCTTAAAATAAAAACTTTCATAAAAAAAGACCTCTTCTAAAGAATTCGAGGTCTTTATTTTTTTAACTTTTTTTTATATCAAATTTTTTAATTTTTTTATAGAGAACGCTTCTATGAATTCCCATTTTTTCTGCTGCTTCACTACAGTTCCAATGATATTTTTTTAAAAATTCTTCTATAAGAAGTTTTTCATAAGAATTTATTTTCTCCTGAAAATTTAGATTTTTATTTTCAATATCAGAGTATCGTTTATTATACATTTTTGCAGGGAGATCATCAAGTTCAATTAAAAAACTATCATTTATTGCATAAGCACTTTTTATGACATTGTCTAGTTCTCTGATATTTCCAGGCCATGGATAATTTTTAAGACAGTTTTTCACTTCCTTTGAAAAACCTTTTACAGTTTTATATTCAAGATTCAGTTTAGTCAGAAAATAACCTGCAAGCTCCAGAATATCTTCTTTTCTTTCACTTAAAGAAGGCATTTCTATATTTATGACATTTAATCTATAATATAAGTCTTCTCTGAATAGGTCTTTTTCAATCATTTCTGGAAGATTTTTTCTTGTAGCTGCAATAATTCTTACATCAATAGGGATAGAATTTACACTTCCAATAGGGTCAATTTCTTTTTCTTGAAGAACTCTCAGAAGTTTTCCCTGCATAGGAAGAGGCATATCACCAATTTCATCTAAAAAGATTGTCCCTCCATTGGCAATAAAAAACTTACCTTTTTTTCCACCCTTTTTTGCCCCTGTAAAAGATCCTTCTTCATAACCAAACAATTCAGATTCCAGAAGAGCTTCTGGAATAGCAGCACAGTTTATACTTATCATAGGTTTGTCTGCTCTGTCTCCACTTGTATGAATAGCTCTGGCAAATACCTCTTTCCCAGTTCCAGTTTTACCAGTGATAAGAACAGGAAAATTTGTTTTGGAAGCTTTTAAACCAATTTTTTTTACAGTAAGGAAAGATTGAGATTTACCTACTATTTTATCAAAACAATAATTTTCTTTTGCTGCATTGATGTATTCTTCTTTATAATACTCAAGTTCAGCATATTCCTTCATTAATTTTTTAGCAACATCGAGAGTTTGAAGCCTAAATTTTATCTGAGCTACTCCAGCTATAACTTCTCCCTCTTCATTTTCAACATATGAACGGCTTACAATAGCAGATCCTTCTTTTTCAATTCCCAAGATATAAGTTTGAATTACACATTCTTCACAATAACGTTTTTCCATTACTTCAAGCATTTTACTGTTTGGAATAATCTCAAAAATTGATCTGCCAAGAGCTTTTTCCTCAGTAGTACCTAAAAAGTTGCAATATTTTTTGTTGATATGAATAACTTCTCCAGCTCTATTTACAACAATAAAGCCATCATCAGTCATAGAAGAAACTCTTTCGAAAATATGAAGATGTAGATATTTATTATTATTGTCCATAGATATCTCCTAATCATAAAATGCTTTTTATTATATATTACCATAAAAGTTGTGTATTATAAATAGAAAAATTGTAAAAAATATTTTTAAATCTATGTTTAAATAGGATGAAATTGATTTCTAATTTAAATTAAAAAGGTTCTAGCTATTTTTAAAAAAGCTAGAACCTTTAGTAATTATTTAATTATTCTTCTATTGGAGCAAGAGAAGCTTGGAAATGACGAAGAATAGGTGGTTCCCAAGTAATTTTATATCCACGTTTAATTTCATGGGCTCTTTTGCTTACTTCTATGATAGCGTCAGCCATTACATCAAAATGAGATTGAGTATAAACCCTTCTAGGAATAGCAAGACGGGTAAATTCAAAGTCTGCCTTTAACTGTTCCCCAGTATCAGGGTCATTTCCTAACATATAAGAACCAATATCACAAGTTCTTATTCCAGCTTCTATATACAATTCAATTGCAAGGACTTGTCCTGGATATTCATTATAAGGAATTTGAGGAAACATAGCTTTAGCATCTATAAATGCTCCATGTCCACCTATTGGAGCTTGGTAAGCTATTCCAGCATCATCTAGTCTAGAAGCTAAATATTCCATTTGCCCATTTCTGTATTTTAAATAATCTTCATCAATTCCTTCATAAAGACCTATAGCAAGGGCCTCGAGATCACGTCCTCCCAGTCCGCCATAAGTAAAGAAACCTTCATAAGATATACAATTAGCTTTTATTTTTAGAATAAGAGGGCTTTCAGGATCTTTAACACCTATAAGTCCACCCATATTTACAATAGTATCTTTTTTAGCGGACATAGTAAACATATCAGCATAACTGAAAGTTTCTCTAATGATATCTTTTATTGATTTATTTTGATAACCTTCCTCATCTCTTTTAATAAAATAAGCATTCTCAGCATAACGAGCAGCATCAATATTAAATGGAATACCATATTTTTTACATATCTCTGAAGTTTCTCTAATATTTTTCATAGAAACAGGTTGGCCACCAGCAGAGTTATTTGTAATTGTCATAACAATTAACCCTATATTTTCAGGTCCTTTTTCAAGAATTATTTTTTCCATTTTTTCAACATCCATATTACCTTTAAACTTACAACGATGAGAAGGATCTTTAGCTTCTTCAATTACACAATCTATTGGACGGGCTCCAGCTAAAATTACATGAGCACGAGTTGTATCAAAAAACATATTTGAAATAGCAAATTTTCCTGGACTTAAAAATGTAGGAAACAGAACTTTTTCAGCAGCACGCCCTTGGTGGACTGGTTGAATAAAGCCATAATTGAATATATCTTTACCAGCATCTACTAATTTAAAATAACTTGAAGCACCTGCATAAGCTTCATCTCCACGCATAACTCCTGACCATTGATCATGGCTCATTGCATTTGTTCCAGAATCTGTTAGAAGGTCAATATAAACATCTGCACCTTTAAGATTAAACAAATTATAGTTTGCTTCCTTGATTTTTTGAATTCTTTCCTCTCTAGTAAGCATTTTGATTGGTTCTACCATTTTAATTCTAAATGGTTCTGGAATATACTTTACTGCCATAAATAAACACCTCCAAAATTTGTATGAAAATTTTTTCTGTGCCCTGGTCATTGAAATATCAACTGGCAGGCGGCATCTTTTTAAATAGAACTTACTCAGTTCACAGTAAAAAATAAATGAATTAAATTATTTTATTTTTCTTGAGAATATTTTAACTTTTTTTAAATAAAATGTCAATAATTTCTTAAAAATATTTTTCAATTATTTTATAATATAGGTTTTTAAATAATAAAAAATTGATTTATAGAAATTAAAAGCTGAAAAAATATTTATTGAACTAAAAAATTAGATTAAAATTTATTAAGTTATGTTAATATATATTTGTATTAACTTTAAAAATTATTGAGAGAAATAAAAGGATAGAACTTAAAATTAAATATCTGGCATCTAGAGATATTTTTGTAAAATAAGGAGATTCTATTTAATAATTTAAAATGATTTCTAAAAAATTTATTTTTTATAATTTTATAATATATTTTTTATATTTTACTTGTTTGAAAAATGTATTATACTTATGAATATAAAACCTTAGAAATTTTTCTCAATAAAAAATTATATAAGAAAAAAATCTTATGAATAATTTGGGAGGTTTTATGATTTTTGAAGATGGATTTTCATATTACAGTATTATTATTAATTTTTTAGAAAGAACATTTGGGGAGTTAACAGAGATAACACTTTATAGTTTTGAAGATAAAAAAGAAGGAAAACTTATAGCTAAATCATCTAATTGTAATTTTGAATTAGGAAGCCCTATACCAAAAACTTTAGGAAAATTACTTGATAAATATAATAATGAAAAGGAATCAAGTGATAATATTGATTTTATAACAAATTTTCCTGGAAAAGATAATGATGGGAAATTATTTAGAGTATCAACTTTTTTTATAAAAGGGGAAAAAAATTCTCTTAAAGGAGCATTTAATATAAAAGTTGATATATCTGAGATGGTATATGCAGCTAATTTTTTAAACAAAGCATTAAAAGAGCTGACTGGAGGACTAGAAAGAAATCTTGAAAAAGAATCAGAAGAAGTAGATGAATTAGGAACAATAGAAGAATATTCAAAATATCTAATAAATCAATATTTTGATAGTTTAAAAAAACCAATAGATGCAATGACTACTTCAGAAAAGATAGAAATTGTAAAATCTTTAGATAAAAAGGGAATATTTAATCTTAAAGGAAGTGTTGGAGAACTTGCAAAAAGATTTAATACTTCTGAAAAAACAATTTATAGATATTTAAGCTCAGAGCAATAATTTTTTACTTCAGCCAATATTTAAAATGATAATACCTAAAAATAGTTTTTATAGAGAAAAATAAATACAATAATCTTTATAAAGTTTTTAATAAAAATAAGTTTTTAAAAATAACTTAAGGAGGTTTATCATGGCTGAAACTAGAGAAGTATGGAAGAGTAGAAAAGGATTTATTTTTGCAGCTGTTGGGGCAGCAATAGGCTTGGGAAATTTGTGGAGATTTCCATTTCAAGCTTATAAAAACGGTGGAGGAGCGTTCTTTTTTCCCTATATAATAGCATTATTTACATGTGCGGTTCCATTGATGATATTAGAATACCAATATGGAAGAAAAATAAGAGGGGGCTCAACAAAAGCATTTAGACTTTTAGGAAAAAAGTATGAATGGGTTGGCTGGGTTCAAGTAATGGTGCCAATAATAGTTATGATGTTTTACAGTACAATAATATCAATATCAATAATATTTATGTTTTGGTCTCTTGGACATGCATTTGGACTGACAAATTGGATGACAGACCCTGGAAAATTGATGGGAATGATAGTAGGTGGTGGAAATGGGCCATTTGATTTTGCAGCAGGAATAAGTAAATATTTATTAGGGTTTGTTATATTAGTGTGGCTTGGAAACTGGATTATTGTTAAAAAAGGGATATCAGGTGGAATTGAAAAATGTTCTAATATATTTACACCACTTTTGATGATAATGATGGTAGCTTTTATGTTTAATTCAATTAGACTTACAGGAGCAAAAGTAGGTTTGAATGCATTATTTACACCTGATTTCACTAAAATTTTAAACCCAAGTATATGGGTTGCAGCATATGCTCAAGTATTCTTTTCAACGACTTTAGCAGTTGGAGTCATGATAGCCTATGGTTCATATATACATGATGATTGGGATATAGTAAATAGTTCATTTATTACTGTATTTTCAAATGCTTCATTTGATATAATATCTGGAATAACTGTATTTTCAACTCTTGGATATTTGGTACAAAATATGGGAGTAGATTATAATTCTTTTGGCGATGGTGCAGGGATAGCATTTATAGCTTTTCCAATAGCAATTTCAACAATAACAACAAGTCAATTCTTACAGGGAATTATAGGTTTTTTCTTTTTCTTATGTTTATTTATAGCAGGACTTTCTTCAAGCATTTCAATGTTGGAGTCTTTTTCAACAGCAGCATTGGATAAATTTAAAATAAGTCGGGAAAAGTTAGTAGGAATTGTTTCAATTGTCGGTTTTATAGGAAGTGCATGTTTTGCAACATATGCAGGGTTTAATTATATATTAGACATAGTAGATTCATATGTTGGAAGTTATATAATAGCTACTTCTGGATTAGTAGAAACTTTGCTTATTTGTTATATTTATGGAGTAGAAAAGATAAGACAAGATGCAAATGAATTTTCTGATTTTAAAGTAGGAAAATGGTTTAATTTTTTATTGAAATATGTAACACCAGTAATTTTAGGAACTACAGTAATAACAAATCTTATAAAAGGATTGTCAAAGCTTAATATGCCAGAATTAGTATTTGGCTGGGGAACAATTTTATTGATGATAATATCAGCAACTATTTTCTATAAGAAAAAATGGGAAAATAGTGTAGATATAGAAGAGTAATTATTACAAAGGAGGGCTTATTATGAATACAGGTGCATTGATAATGATGACAATGGGATGTATAATTATTTGGGGTGGACTATTTATAACTTTGGGAATTGCATTTAAAAAAGGGAATATTTAATTAAAAATCAATATTTATAAAAGAGGTTGACCTATAAGTAAGAAATAATTTTAGAGTATTTTAAAATTTACTTCAACTTTTAGGTCAACCTTGTTTTTATTTTGACTAAATTATAGACCATATAATTTTAATTTTCTATAAAGAGTAGCAAGGCTTATATCCAATGTTTTAGCTACTTTAATTTTATCTTTAGATGAATGTCCATATTTTAAGAGAAGGCTTTCAATAGCTTCTTTTTCTATTTCAGCCAAAGTTTTTATTTCCTTTATATTAAGAGAATTTGTGAGTTTTGGTGGTAAGTGTTTCACAGTTATCATTAAATCTCTTTCTTCCAGTACATTTATTATATATTCTGTTATATTTTTCAGTTCTCTTATATTTCCAGGCCAGCTGTAAGAAAGGAAAAGAGACATCACTTCATTAGAAAGCCTTCTTATAGGAATATTGAAAAGCTGAGAATATTTAGCAATGAAGAAATTCGTTAAATCTTCTATATCTTTGGGTCTTTCTCTCAATGGAGGAATATCTATTGGAAAAACATTTAATCTATAATAGAGATCTTCTCTGAATTTACCTTCAGCAACAAGAGCTTCTAAATTTTTATTGGTAGCAGCAATAATTCTTATATCTATTTCTTTTATTTTATCAGAACCAACAGGAGAGATAGTTTTTTCTTGAAGCACTCTTAAAAGTTTTACTTGAAGAGATAAGGGCATATCACCAATTTCATCTAAAAATATAGTTCCTTTATCAGCCTGCTCAAAAAATCCAACTTTCCCTTTCGGATTTGCTCCTGTAAAAGCTCCCTTTACATAGCCAAAAAATTCACTTTCCATAAGAGTATCTGGAATGGCTCCACAATTGACTGCAACAAGGGGCATATCAGCCCTGTTGCTGTTCATATGAATAGCTTTTGCAGCCACTTCTTTTCCAGTTCCACTTTCTCCTGTAATGAGAACAGTTGATGTTGTTTTGGTAACTTTTCTTATTTTTGAATATACAGCTTCCATTTCCTGAGAATTAAAAATAAACTCTTTAGAAAAATTATAGTTTAATTGATGGAGATATGTTTTAAATTTTTCAGATTCCTGAAATATATACAAGGTTCTAAATCTTCCCATATTTTTTGGAAAGTAGATTATATCACCTACAACATCATGTGAAATGTCAGCATAGGAAAGAGAAAATTCTTTTTTATCAAGAAAGTTTTTTATAGGTGAAACTATAAGTTTATGTTCATAGTCTGTAAGTTTAAAAAGAGCTATTCCCTTTTCATTGATAAGCTCGATTTTATCATGTTCATTAGTTATAATAATAGAATCAGGAATTCTATCAACTATATTCATAAGAACTTTATTATTATTTTCTATCATTATTTTTTCATTGGCTTCATATACTCTGGAACTTATGAATAAAGCTATCTGCTGTAAAAATTTTATATATGAATCTTTTTTTGAAATAAACTCTTCTTTTTGTTTTTCATCAAAACATATCAAACCTATAACACCAATAGGTTCAGAATTAAACATGATAGGAGTAGAAATTTCCAATACTTCTGTACAGGTATATTTCGAAGGACAGGTTTGACATATTTCCTCTTCTCTTGGAGAGAGAATGATTTCTGTATTTCCAGTTTTTAAAACATGTTCATAGACATGAGATTCTCCAGTCATATCAAGACCTACTTTTTCTTTCAGTCTTCCAGTACCAGCTATTCTTATGAGATCTTTGCTCATAATTTCCACATCTATATTTATTACTTGAGAAATAGTTTCAGCATATTTTGATATATCATCTTTTATTTTATTTAATAAATCCATATTCCCACTTCCTTTTATTTCATATATGTATTATACAATTTTTTCTCAAAATGAGAAAGAAAAAAATAATAAAAAGAATAAATCAGAAAATACAGGACTTTAATGAAAATTATCAAAATGATAGAAACTTCTCAAAATGAGAAATATGAAATTAAAATATTTTCTGAAAATGAATAAAAACAATTCTAAAAGTTCTGAAATAAAACGAAAAAAGATTTTGAAAAATTGGTATGGTTTTTGCTTATATATACTATGAAAATAAAACAACAGGAGGAAAAAAATTGGAACTATTAAAATGGGTACATAATAAAAAAAGCAGAGATGCTGAATATAAAAAATCTGAACTTTCAGGATTTAGCTCTGAAGAAATGAAAGAGGTTTACAACTTTCATAAAAGTCTCCCTGACTATCGTGCTACTCCTTTAGTTGATTTGAAAACTCTTGCTTCATACTATGGGGTTAAAAAAGTATGGCTGAAAGACGAATCTAAAAGATTTGGGCTTAATGCTTTCAAAGTACTTGGAGGTTCATATGCTATTGGTAAATATCTAAGTAAAAAACTTAATAGAGATATGAAGAATCTTCCTTTTAATGTTCTTATCTCTGATGAAGTAAAAAAACAGCTTGGAGATGTTACTTTTGTTACTGCTACTGATGGTAATCATGGTAGAGGTGTAGCATGGATGGCTGCAAGACTTAGACAAAAATCTGTTGTATATATGCCTAAAGGTTCTGCTCAAATGAGATTTGATGCAATAGCCAGAGAAGGAGCAGATGTAAGTATAACTGATCTTAACTATGATGATGCTGTAAGACTTGCTAACAAAGGTGCGCAGGATCATGGTTGGATAATGGTACAAGATACTGCATGGGACGGATATGAAGAGATACCTCTATGGATAATGCAGGGATATTCAACAATAATAAATGAGGTTGTAGAACAGCTTGAAGCAGCTAAAGAAGAAAAACCGACTCATGTATTTCTCCAAGCTGGAGTAGGATCATTTGCAGGAGCAGTACAGGGATATTTAGCTCATCTTTATGGAGATGACAGACCAGTAACAGTTATTTGTGAACCTCATGGAGCTAACTGCATATATAAATCTATGGAAGCTGATGATGGAAATCCTCATAATGTAACTGGAGATCTTACTACTATAATGGCTGGCCTTGCTTGTGGAGAGCCAAATACTATCAGCTGGAAAATATTAAGAGATAATGCAGATTTCTCTGTGTCATGTGATGACCAGGTTGCAGCTAGAGGAATGAGAGTACTTTCAAGTCCTCTTGGAAATGATGCAAGAGTTATCTCTGGAGAATCTGGAGCTGTAGGGTTAGGACTGTTTACTATTCTTTCAGAAAAGAAAGAAGAATACAAAGAACTTATGAATGAACTTAAAATTGATGAAAACTCAAGAATATTATGTATCAGCACTGAAGGAGATACAGATGTAGAAGGGTTCAAAAATGTGGTGTGGAATGGAGCTTATCCAAATAAATAATATTTTAAATAAAAAATTCAGGAGGAATTTAAATGTTGACTAATGAAAGAAAAGAACAGATAGTAGAAGTACTTCAAAACCTTATTCAAAGAAGAAGTTATTCAGGAGAAGAGAAAGAAGTAGCAGAATATATTAAAAAGTTATGTCTTGAAGTAGGATATGATACTGTACATATAGATAAATATGGAAATGTTATTGGTTCTGTAAAGGGAAAATATGAAGGACCAAAAGTACTTATGGATGGTCATATAGATACTGTTCCAGTAGATGAGGAAAAATGGACTAAGAAGCCTTTTGCTGGAAATATAGAAGATGGCAAACTATATGGTAGAGGAACTACTGATATGAAGGGTGCTGTGTGCGCAATGCTTTTAGCAGGGGCATATTTAGCTCAAGACCTAAAAAAAGAATTCGCTGGAGAAATATTCATAGCTGGTGTAGTTCATGAAGAGTGTTTTGAAGGAGTAGCAGCAAGAGAAATCAGCAAATATGTAAAACCTGATTATGTAATAATAGGAGAAGCTTCTCAGCTTAACCTTAAAATAGGGCAAAGAGGAAGAGGGGAAATAGTAGTAGAAACTTTTGGAAAACCAGCTCACTCAGCTAACCCTGAAAAAGGAATAAATGCAGTATATAAAATGATGAAGATAATTGAAAATATTCAAAAACTTCCAATGACTCATCATGATACATTAGGATATGGAATACTTGAATTAACAGATGTAAAATCATCTCCATACCCAGGAGCATCAGTAGTACCTGATTACTGCAGAGCAACTTATGACAGAAGACTTTTAGTAGGAGAAACTCCTGAAAGTGTACTAGCACCTATTCAAAAACTATTAGATGAAATGTCAAAAGAAGATGACACTCTCAAAGCAAAAGTATCATATGCAAAAGGAGTGGAAAAATGCTGGACAGGAGCAACAATAGAAGGAGAAAGATTCTTCCCAGGATGGCTGTTTGAAGAAAAAGATGAATATGTACAAAAAGCATTGAAAGCTTTAAAAGAAATAGGACAGACTCCTACAATCACTCATTATAATTTCTGTACAAATGGATCTCATTATGCAGGAGAAGCAGGAATAAAAACAATAGGATATGGACCATCAAGAGAAAACTTAGCACATACAATAGATGAATACATAGAACTAGATAGTCTATATAATGTAACTGAAGGATATTATGCAATTTTAAAAGCTTATTTGGCAAAGTAGTCTTTATTAAAGCATTTATAAGTTTATAATAAGGAGGAGTTCTATGAAATATGATCTAATTATTAAAAATGGGAAAATAGTATCATCAGAAGCAACAGTAAAATGTGATGTTGCTATTATTGGAGAAAAAATAGCAGCTATTGGAAAATTTGATGAGAATGAAGCAGAAAGGGTTCTTGATGTAAATGGAAAATATGTTATGCCAGGGGTTATAGAGGCACATATGCATTGTCAAGCGCCATTTCAAGGATGTTTAGGCGCTAATACTTTTTTTGAGCAAAGTGTTAGTGCAGCTTTTGGTGGGGTTACTATGTTTATGGATTTTGCTAATATGAACAAAGGAGATTCTCCTTATAAACAAGCACTTGCAAGGGCAAAAGAAATGCAAGAGTCTGCTATTGACTTTAGTGTTCATGGAAAGTTTGTTGAATCAACTGAAGAAGCAATAGATGATATTGAAAAAATGGCCAATTCAGGGATACCTACTTTTAAAATGTTTATGACATATAAAAAAGAAGGTGTCATGAGTGATGATGAAACTATGCTTAAAGTTTTCGAACGTGCTAAAAAAGTCAATGGATTACCTATGGTACATTGTGAAAGCAATGCAATAGCAGAAACTAATATTGAAAAATGTAAAGCAGCAAATGATATGAGTTGGGTAAACTTTGCTAAATGTAAACCTGTTTTATGTGAAGCTGAAGCGTTTGATAGAGCAGTTAATTTTGCAGAATACATAGGAAATGCTTTGTTGGTAGTACATACTACTAATGAAAAAGCGCTTAATACTGCAAGAAGAGCACATGAACAAGGGTTACCAATTTATGTAGAAACTGGTCCACATTATTTAACATTATTTGAAGATTTGTATAAAAAAGAAAATGGTCATTTGGCTATATGTTCACCTCCACTAAGAACTCCCAAAGAAGCAGAAGCTCTTTGGAAAGGATTGCAAGATGGAACAATTTTATTAACAGGGTCTGATGATTGTACATTTGATCTAGATGAAAAATCAATGTTTTTAGAAAAAAACGAAGATGGAACTTGGAAACAAGATTTCACTAAAGTAGTAAATGGGCTATCTGGTATTGAGATAAGGCTTCCAATTCTTCTTTCTGAAGGTGTTAATAAAGGAAAATTAAGCATTAATAATGTATGTGCATTAACAAGTACAAATATAGCAAAGATTTATGGATGTTTTCCACAAAAAGGAATTATAGCTTCAGGATCTGATGCAGATATAGTTATTGTAGATATGGAAAAAGAAGTAACTCTTAATAAAGATGTACTTCATAATAATATAAGCTATTGTTTACATGAGGGAATGAAAATTAAGGGTTATCCTGTAATGACAATAGCAAAAGGGAAAATTATAGTTGAAAATGGTGAATTTAAAGGGAAAAAAGGGGATGGATGTTTTATTAAGAGAGAAATCTCTAAACAATATCTAGAAAAATATGGTTTAAATTAAAACTTTAGGGGAGGGAATATGGATTTTAATATGGAAAATATAAAACTTCGAAGTAAAGAATTATTACCGACAGGGGATAAAGAAAGGGATATGGCGCTTTTTGATTATATTATTTTATGGGCAGGGATGACAATTAATATTGTAGCTTTTAGTTTAGGAGCACAATATTATAATGGAGGTAAAGGGTTATCACCTTGGGTCTTGGTGGTAGTCATGTTAATAGGATATGGAATTGTGACTTTGTTTACTTCGTTAGTAGGAGATATAGGAACTAAATATGGTGTTCCTTTTGCAGCATATATCAGAGCTCCTTTTGGATATAAGGGTGCTAATATTGCAGGGTTAATACGTGCAATACCAGGATTGTATTGGTTTGGATTTTTAACTTGGGTAGGAGCAGGATCGCTTAATAAAATAATGGCAATTATTTTTCCAGGTTTTAATAATTTGATGTTAATGATTATAATATTTGCTGCAATTCAAATCTTAAATACAATGTATGGATTAAAAGCAATGGCGAAATTTGGATGGGTAGCGATTCCTTCGCTAGTAGTTATGTTCTCAGCAATTTTAATTGGAACCTTAAATAAGTATAATATTACGATTCCAGAAATTATGTCAGTTGAAACAGATGGAGGTTATTCATTTGCATTTGCAGTAGCAGGAATAGCAGGAGGATGGCTGACTATGGCACTTAATGGTAGTGATTTAACAAGACAAATAAAAAGACGTACAGGGTATGAAAATATGAATTTTTTTCAACGTAATAGAAGTGCTATTTTTGGACAAGTAGTTGGTCTTATGCTAGTAGGAGTAGTTACTATGCTTATTGGAGTAGCGAGTGGGATAACATCAGGATTTTGGGATTTGAATGATGTTGTTCCAGATTTATTTGCCAACAATAATGTTGCTTTAGTTTTATGCTTTATAGTAATTGTGTTTGCACAATGGTCAACAAATACAGCAGCTAATCTTTTGCCACCAGCACTTGTTTTACTAAACTTTTCACCTAAAATAAAATATTGGATGAGTACAATTATTTGTGGTGTTATTTCTATTGGAATCATGCCTTGGAAAATACAAAGTTCAGGAGGATTTTTAGTTGATATCCAAAGTTGGATTTCTCAAATGTTGGGACCTATTATTGGGATTATACTTGCTGATTATTTTATTATAAGAAAATGTAAACTTAATGTAAAAGATTTATATACAGCAGGTGGACAGTATGAATACTGGAAAGGGATTAATATAAGCGCAATTATAGCATTATTTGGAGCGTTTTTTATAGGGTTATTCTTTGGAGATTATGCATTCTTTGCAGGATCAGCAGCTAGTGTAATTATTTATTGTATATTAATGAAATATATAACTTTAAAGAAGTATGATCAAAATATTGGAAAAGAAACTTTATTTGATATATCTAAAGATTAATAGAAGTAAGTAAAAAGGTGTTCTGGATAGAACACCTTTTATATAAGAGGAGGAAGAATGGGTAAATTTCAACAAGAGACAAATGGATTATATGATTTAACAATAGAAGGAATTTCAAAAATTAAAAAATATGAAAATAATTTTACAGAATCAACAAGACAAATTTCATCAAAAGAGAGAGATTGGAATGCTTGGAGTATGGGGAGCTTATGGATTGGAATGATGGTTTCAATAGCAGTATATATGATTGCTAGTGGACTTATAGTATCAGGAATGAGTTGGAAGCAAGCTTTACTTACAATAGTATTAGGGCATACTTTGGTAATGATACCAGCAGTAACAATAGGACATTTTGGAACGAAATTTGGGTTGACATTTCCAATGATGTCTAAGTTAATTTTTGGAATAAAGGGAACTTGCGTTCCAACTTTTGTAAGAGCTATTTTAGGGTGTTTCTGGTTTGGAGTTCAATCTTGGATAGGTGGACAAGCTGTAAATACAATAATATCAGTAATAGTTCCTTCTTGGGTAAAATTTGGATTTACAGGTCTATTTATATCATTTCTAATTTTTTGGGCAATGAATCTTTATATAGCTGCTTCTGGTTCAAAAGCAGTCAAAGCTCTTGAAGTATATGCAGCACCAGTTCTTATAGCATTGAGTTTTGCAGTTATTATTTGGGCTTTATATGTAGCAAATTGGAGCTTAACAACATTGTTAACACAACCAGCAGTACAAGGAAATGGAACTAATTTCTGGATTATGTTTTTTCCAGCTTTATCTTCAATGATTGCTTTTGATGGTGGAATAGCTTTAAGTATGCCAGATTTTACAAGACACTGTGAAACTCAAAAATCTCAATATTTTGGACAATTACTTGGTGCACCTATCATGACAGCATTTATTGCATTTGTTGGAATTTGTGGAACATCAGGTTCTTATATAGCGTTTGGGGAAGCTTTATGGGAACCAGCTGTATTAGTGAGTAGATTTAGTAATCCTTTTATAGTAATATTTTTCTCAATATTTATAATTTTAGCAACTTTAACAACAAACGTTGCAGCTAATTTAATACCACCTTCAGTAGTATTTGCAACTTTATTTTCTAAAAAATTAACCTATAAACATGCGGTGATTTTAGCAGCAGCACTTGCTTTATTAGCTCAACCTTGGAAAGCCCTCGCAGATGCAAATAATCTCATCTATTCAGTATGTGGAATATTAGGTGCTCTCTTAGGACCAATTTCAGGATTATATATTGTTGCATACTGGTTTGAACATAAAACGAAAGTTAATTTAATAGATATTTATAGAGAGGATGGAGGAAAATATTACTATTCGAATGGATGGAATATAGGAGCTATAGTTATTTTTGTACTTTCAACAATAATTGTAATAGCGGGTAAGTATATTTCAGCATTAAAATTTGTATTTGATAATTCATATGTTATTGGAATTTTGGGATCAGGATTAGTGTACTATATTTATTTAAAAGTTATAAAAAGAGATAAATTTATGGAAAGAGAGAATGAAGATGAATAAAAGATTACTTATAATTAATCCAAATACTTCTGCTGAAATGACAAAAGATATAGAAATAACAATAAATAAATACAAAAGCAAAGATATAGAAGTGATGGTAAAAAAGCCTGATTTTGGACCACAGTCATTGGAATCTTTTTATGATTATGCATTGGCAGCCTTTGGATGTATAAGAATGCTTGAAAAAGAAAAAAATAATTATGATGGAGTATTAATTGCTTGTTTTGGAGATCCTGGGCTTTATGCAATAAAAGAAATGCTTGATTATCCTGTGATAGGTATTGCTGAGTCATCAATTGCAATGGCTAACTTAATGGGACAAAAGTTTGGATTACTCGTTGCTTTGGATAAAGCAGTAGCTTTGATGACAGATATGGTAGGTCAATATGGGGTGAAAGAAAGATGTGCAGCAATAGAACCTTTAAATATGAGTGTTTTAGATGTAGAAAAAAATAAAAAAGAAAGTATAGCGAGACTGATAGAGGTAGGAAAAATAGCTATTAATAAAGGTGCTGAGGTATTGATTCTAGGATGTGCTGGAATGACTGGAATAAAAGAAGAAATAGAAAAAGGATTAAATGTCACTGTAATAGATCCTGTTGAATGTGGATATAAAGTTCTTGAAATGATGGTAAAAGGAGAATTTAAAATATCTAAAAAAGCTTTATATATGACTCCACCTAAAAAAAGTATAGAAAGACCAGAACTATTATTTAATTAAAGTTTTAAGGAGGAATAATGCTGCTAATAAAAAATGGATTTATAGTATCAGAAAAAGATACTTTTAAAGCAGATATACTTATTGAAAACGGAAAAATAAAAAAAATAGAGAATGATTTAAAAATAAAAGAAGGATATAAAGTAATAGATGCAGAAGGGAAATATATAATTCCAGGAGCAATAGATGCTCATACACATTTTGATTTACAGGCTGGGACATGCAGAGCAGTAGATGATTTTTATACTGGGTCAATAGCTGCCGCTTGTGGAGGAACAACAACAATTATTGATCATATGGCTTTTGGACCAAAAGGATGTAATTTGCAGCATCAAGTAGATGAATACCATAAACTTGCTGCTGGAAAATCAGTTATAGATTATTCGTTTCATGGAGTGATACAACATGTAAATGATGATATAATAAATGAAATGGAAAAAATTATAAAAGAAGGTATTCCAAGTTTAAAAGTGTATATGACTTATGACTTTAAGCTGAATGATGCAGAAATATTGCAAACATTAAAAAAAGCTAAAGAATGTAATGGAATAATAGCTGTGCATGCTGAAAATCATGATATAATAAATTATTTTAGAGAAAAATTTCTATTAGAAGGAAAAAAATCTCCTATATATCACGCTTATAGTCGGCCAGAAGAATGTGAAGCAGAAGCTATAAATAGAATGATTTATCTTTCAGAAATAGCTGAAGATGCTCCATTATATATTGTCCATCTTTCTACAAAAAAAGGACTTGAGGAGATAAAAAGAGCGAGAAAGAAAGGAATGAAAAATATTTTTGTTGAAACTTGCCCTCAATATTTATTGTTGACTGAACAAGAATATTCAAAGGAAAATAATGAAGGATTAAAATTCATAATGTCTCCTCCATTGAGAAAAGGTAGTGATATAGAAGCACTTTGGGAAGGAATAAATAATGGAGATATTCAAGTAATTGCAACAGACCATTGTCCATTTAATTTTAGAAAGGAGAAACAATTTGGGAAAAATGATTTTACTAAATGCCCAAATGGAGCTCCAGGAGTGGAGGAAAGAGTCAAAATTATTTTTTCTGAAGGAGTTAAAAAAGGAAGAATCTCAATAAATAAATTTGTAGAGGTAGTATGTACTAATCCAGCCAAAATATATGGTTGTTATCCACAAAAAGGGGTATTGCTTCCTGGATCAGATGCAGATATAGTGGTGATAGATGCAAATAAAAAATCAATTATAACTCATAATAGCCTTCATAGTGTAGTAGATTATACTCTTTACGAAGGAAGAGAAATTATGGGAGATATTGAGCTTGTAATCCAAAGGGGAGAAGTTATAGTAAAAAATAATAAATTTATTGGAAAAAAAGGAAATGGAAAATTTTTAAAAAGAAAAGTATAGGAGGATAAGAATGAAAATTCTAATTAAAAATGGAATTATTGTAGATGGAAGTAGAGAGAGAAGATATAAGGCAGATGTCCTTATAAATGGAGATAAAATAGAAAAAATAGGAACAATAGATAATATAGAGGGAGCGGAAGTTATAGATGTTGCTGGCAAAATTGTAGCCCCTGGATTTATAGATACTCACAGCCACTCAGACTTAAAAGTATTAATAGAACCATTTATCGAACCTAAACTTCGTCAAGGAATAACTACAGAGATACTAGGTCAAGACGGAATCTCAATGGCTCCTCTTCCAAAAGAATTTGTAAGCTCTTGGAGAAAAAATCTAGCTGGGCTAGATGGTGACAGTGATCTTCTAGCTTGGGACTGGGAAACAACTGATAAATATCTTGATCTTATAGCAAAAACTGGATCAGGACCTAATGAAATGTACTTAGTTCCTCATGGAAATATCAGAATGGAAGCTATGGGACTTGAAGCAAGAGTGGCAACTGATGAAGAATTAGCTAAAATGAGAGATATTACTAGAAGAGAGATGGAGGCTGGTGCAGCTGGACTTTCAACAGGACTTATATATATACCTTGTGCTTACTCAGATACTAGAGAATTAGTAGAAATCTGTAAAGTGGCAGCAGAATATGACAGACCTCTAGTTATACATCAAAGAAGTGAAGCAGATACAATGATTGAATCTATGAATGAAGTTATAACTATAGCTAGAGAAAGCGGAGTAAAAATTCACTTTTCTCACTTTAAAATCTGTGGTAAAAAGAACTGGCATCTAATAAAAGATATCATTGCTCTTCTTGATAAATGTAAAGAAGAAGGAATTAAAATATCTTATGACCAGTATCCATATGTTGCTGGAAGTACAATGCTGGGAGTTATTATTCCGCCTTGGGCGCATGCAGGAGGAACTGATAAACTTGTAGAGAGATTAGGAAACAAAGTTGACAGAGAAAAAATGAAGCATGATATAATCAATGGAATTCCAGGTTGGGATAACTTTATAGATTTTGCTGGGTTCGAGGGTATATATGTAACTTCAGTAAAAACAAAAGCTAATGAAGACTGTATAGGAAAAAATCTTATAGAAATAGCTGAATTAAGAGGAAAAGACAAATTTGATGCAGTATTTGATTTATTAAAAGAAGAAGAAAATGCTGTTGGAATGTATGACTACTATGGAAAAGATGAACATGTAGTTACTTTCATGACAAGAGAAGAAAGCAATATATGTACAGATGGACTTTTAGGAGGAAAACCACATCCTAGAGTATATGGAGCTTTCCCAAGAGTTATAGGAAAATTTGTAAGAGAAATGAAGGCTATGACATTGGAAGAAGCAGTTTATAAAATGACTAATAAACCTGCTAAGACATTTAAAATAGATAATAGAGGACTATTAAAAGAAGGATACTTTGCAGATGTAGTTATATTTGATGAAAATACAACTATTGATAAAGGGACTTTTGTTGATCCTATTCAATTCCCAGAAGGGATAAGTCATGTAATGGTAAATGGAGAACTTGTAATTAACAATTATAAGAAAAATGAAGTATTGCCAGGAAGAGTTATCAGAATTAAAAAATAGCTACCACTTACAAAATCATTCATGAATTTTGTACTCTAAATAATCCTTAAAGAAAGAGCATGAGAAATCATGTTCTTTTTTTGTGGAAAAATGTTGTGAAATGTGAGAAGCTAAATAAAATATGATATTAAGAAAAGGCCTTTTAAATATTAAAAAATATAGAATTATAAAGGATATAAAGAAATTTTTTATATCTTTTTGTATTGAATGATATCTTTAGTTTCAAAAACAGTTCAATTTTTTTTCAAAAAGTTGTTGATTATTTTTGTTAAATGTGATATCTTGTTGTTAATAGAAAATAAATGTTGTAAAATGTGAAAATATATTGGAAAAATAAATAGATACAAATTTTGATATAGTATATAATTGTAGATGATGACACATATTTTGAGAAAATGTAATATTATGTGAACTGTATCAAAGGAGGTATTTAAAAAATGCTGGCAATTCAAAGATTAAAAGAAATTGAGAAAATCTTAAATGAAAAGGGGAGTGTGATAATAAGCACACTAAGCAAACAATTCAATGTATCTGAAGAAACTATAAGACGTGATTTAGATAAACTTGAGAAAACCAAAGTTTTGAAGAGAGTAAGAGGAGGTGCATACCTTCAGTCAGAAACTGACAAACAGGTTCCTTTAGAAATAAGAGAGAAGATATACCTTGAAGAAAAACATGAGATAGCTAATAAAGCTATTGAATTTATTCAAGATGGAGATACACTGATGATAGACAGTAGTACTACAGCAGTGTGTGTGGCTCAGAACATAAATAAATATGAGAAAAAGGTTACTGTAATAACTAACTCAATAAGAGTAGTGGAAGTATTTCAGGATTCTAAATGGGTAAAAATAGTATGTGTTGGTGGAAGTTTTAGAAAGAGAACCAAATCTTTTATAGGAAGTCAGGCTGTAAACCAGCTGGAAACTCTTTATGCAAATAAAGCATTTGTAAGCTGTACAGCAGTTAATAGAAAATTTGGAGTGACAGATGACAGTGAAAGGGAAGCAGAAATCAGAAGAAAAATGATAGCTAATTCAGAAGAAACATTCTTGATAGTGGATAGAACTAAGTTTGATAATCTAGAATCTCATTTGATTTGCGGATTGGAAAAAATAGAGCATATTATAACAGATCAAAAGTTATCAAACGAATGGGAAGAATCTCTTAAAAAGCTGAAGATAGATATTGTATATATATAATTCTAAGGAGGCGCATAAAAATTGGAAAATTTTAATTTTAAAAACAGCACAAGGCTTATATTTGGAAAAGGTACTCATGAGGAAGCAGGAAAGTACATTAAAAATTACAGTAAAAAAATTCTGCTGCATTATGAGGGGGATGGCAGCCTGATTAAAAAACTTGGTATATATGACAAAGTAGTTAAATCTCTTGAAGATAATGGAATAGAGTATGTAGTATTTGGAGGAGTAGTTCCTAATCCAAGACTATCTTTAGTATATGAAGGAATAGAAATATGCAGAAAAAATAATATAGATTTTATTCTGGCAGTAGGTGGAGGGAGTGTAATAGACTCTGCTAAGGCTATATCTCTTGGTGCAGTATATGAAGGAGATGTATGGGATTTCTTTACAGGAAAAAGTCAGCCTGAAGCCTCTTTAAATGTGGGAGTAGTTCTTACGATACCTGGTTCAGGATCAGAGATGTCAGAAAGTTCCATAATAAGTGATGAAAAAACATCAATGAAATGTGTATGTGATACAGAAAAGAATTTTCCAGTATTTTCAATACTTGACCCACAGGTATGTTTTACAATACCACCTTATCTGATGGGATGTGGAATAACTGATATAATGTCACATCTTATGGAGAGATATTTCAGTCAGACATCAGATACACAACTAAGTGATGCACTTTTAGAAGCAGCAATGAAAATAGTTGTGGAATTTGGACCAAAAGTAATTAAAGAGCCAAGAAATTATAATAATTGTGCACAAATAATGTGGGCAGCCACTATTGCACATAATGGAATGATAGCAGCAGGAAGAGCAGCTGACTGGGCTTCTCATAGAATTGAGCATGAAATAAGTGCTATATATGATATAACTCATGGAGCTGGTATGGCAATAGTATTTCCAGCATGGATGGAATATGTAAAAGATGAAAATATTGAAAGATTTTCAGAGTTTGCAATAAAAGTCTTTGGAATGAAAGCAGATGAAGATAAAGAAAAAACTGCTTTAAGAGGAATAATAGAGCTTAAAAAATTTTTTAAACACCTTAAAATGAAAACATCTCTTGGAGAAGCAGGGATAGGAGAAGAGAATTTTGAAGTCATGGCTGAAAAAGCCTTGGCAGGAAACATAACTCTTGGAAGATTTAAAAAATTAACAAAAGAGGATATTGTGAATATTTTAAAAATGTCGAAATAGGAAGGTAAAAACTAAATGTTATTAGAAAAAGAAAGAAAAGAAGTAATGGAATATGGCAGACGAATGATAAAAGAAGGTCTTACCAAAGGAACTGGTGGGAATATAAGTGTAGTTAATAGAGAAAAAAATCTTATGGCAATTACTCCAAGTGGAATTGATTATCTTGAAATAATTCCAGAAGATATTGTAGTAATAGATGTACAGACTGGAAAAATAGTAGATGGAAATAAAGTTCCTTCAAGTGAAGCAGATATGCACAGAATATTCTATAAATATAGAAATGATATAAATGCAATGGTACATACCCATTCAAAATATGCAGCAGGTTATTCATGTATCAATCAAAAACTACCAGCAATACATTACCTGTTGGCAGTAGCAGGAACTGATGTGCCCTGTGCAGAATACGCAACTTATGGAACTGTGAGATTAGCTAAAAATGCTTTTAAAGCAATGGAGGGTACAAAAGCAGTACTTCTCAGCAATCATGGAATGCTGGCAGGAGGGGCCAACCTGTCAGAAGCCTATAATATAGCTGAAAATGTAGAGTTTTGCTGTGAATTGTATTTTATAGCAAAAACTGTAGGAGATCCAAAAATTCTTTCAGAAAAAGAGATGCAGAATATGATAGAAAGATTTAAAGATTATGGAAAAAAATCAGAAGAACATGAAGAAATCTAGGGTGGATTAAAATTTATATAAAAAATATTTAGGAGGGGACATATGGAGAAAAAAGGAAATATCAAAGGTTTGATTCCACTGTTTGTATTTTTAGGGTTATATGCAGGAGCTGGAATCTTTACAGGAAGTTTTGGGAACATGCCGTTACTGACAGCATTTATGATTACCATGGGAGTATCTTTCTGTTTAAACAAGGAAGGAAAAAAAGAAACATTAGATGAAAAAGTAAATATTTTCTGCAAGGGGGCGGGAGAATCTACATTGATTTTAATGGTGGTAATTTTTCTTTTGGCAGGAGCTTTTTATTCTGTAGCAGATGCTATGGGAGCAGTTAGTTCTACAGTAAATTTGGGACTATCTGTACTTCCAGCAAAGATGCTTCTTCCAGGGCTGTTTCTGGTAGGTTGTGCACTTAGCTTTTCAATGGGAACATCTATGGGAACTGTAAGTGCTTTGACCCCAGTAGCTGTAGGAATAGCAAGAGAAACTGGGATAGCACTGCCTTTGGTATGTGGGGTGGTTATAGGTGGAGCAATGTTTGGAGATAATATGTCATTCATTTCTGACACAACTATTGCAGCAACAAGAACTCAGGAAGTAGGAATGAAGGATAAATTCAAAGTCAACTTTGCTATAGTTCTTCCAGCAGTTATCATTAATATGATATTGATATCTTTTATGGGAGGAAGCGGGGTAGAAGGAAAAGTATATGAGTATAATCTTGTAAATATAATTCCATATATTTCTATCATTATTCTGGCTCTTACAGGACTTAATGTAATTAATGTGTTGGGAATAGGAATAGCTTTAGGGTTGGGAATAGGACTTTTCCATGGAAGTTTTACTTTTGTAGAAATTTTTGGAATACTTCAAAGAGGACTTGGATGGATGGAGGATATGTCTATAATTGCTATTGTAGTTGGAGGAGTGGTTGCTCTTATGGATCATTTTGGTGGTATCAGTTATCTGCTGGAAAATCTTACAGCCAGAATAAAGAGCAAAAAAGGAGCTGAAACTGGAATTGCAGTTCTTGTGAGCCTTCTTGATTTAGCAACTACAAATAATACTGTATCAATTATTACAGCAGGACCTTTGGCAAAGGATATAGCAGATAAATTCGGTGTAGACCGTAAGAGAGTGGCAGGGCTTCTTGATTTATTTTCATCAGCATTTCAAGGGTTGATGCCTTATGCAGGACAGATATTGATGGCAGCAGGAATGGCTCAGATATCACCAGCTTCTATTGTACCTTATTCATGGTATTCTATGCTGATGATAGTGATGGGAGCTTTGTCAATAGCTACAGGACTGCCTAATTTTAAAGATAGCAAAGCATAGTATTTTTAATAGAAAGAGGGATAAATATGAATAGAATGGACCAAGGATTAGCTTTTATGCTTCAATATGAAAATATTGCATGGTATGAAAATGGAAAAGTGAGAATTTTAGATAGAAGAATTTATCCAAGAGAAGTAAAATTTGTGGAGTGCAGTGATTATCTTGAGGTAAGACAGGCTATTACAGATATGGTGACACAAAGTGCAGGACCTTATACAGCAGCAGGAATGGGAATGGCTTTAGCTGCTCATCAGGCAGAGGATTTGCCTAAAGAAAAGCAGATTGCTTTCTTAAAGGAGGCTTCTGATATTATATCTCATGCAAGGCCTACTACTGTGAATCGTATGAAGCTCATAACTGAATCATGTTATGAAGTAGGAAAAGAAGCTATTGAACAAGGAAAGTCAGCTGTAGAAGCAATATTTCAAAGAACAGTCGATTCTCTTGAGAGAAGATATGGAAGAATGTCAGAAGTAGCTAAGAATCTTGTGAAGCTTTTTCCACAAAAAGGAAAAGTGATGACACAATGCTTTGGTGAAACAATTGTAGGGTGTATGGGAAGAGAAATAAGAAATCAAAATAAAGACATAGAATTTTTCTGTCCAGAAACAAGACCATACCTTCAGGGAGCACGTCTTACAGCAAGTGTTTTAAAAGATCAAGGATTTAAAGTTACTGTTATTACAGATAATATGCCTGCATGGACAATAAAATCTAAAGGAATAGATGTATTTACTTCAGCAGCAGATTCTATCTGCATGGATGGGCATATAGTAAATAAAGTGGGAACTTTGCAAATTGCTATAGTTGCAAAATATTTTGGAATTCCTTATTTTGTTACTGGTATCCCTGATGAAGATAAAAGACTTGAAAATATAGTAATAGAGGAAAGAAATCCAGAAGAAGTATTGACATGCAATGGCATAAAAAATACTTTAGAAGGAGTAGAGGCATATTACCCATCTTTTGATATTACTCCACCTCATTTAGTCAGTGGTGTTGTTACAGATCAGGGAATATATTCTCCATATAATCTGGCAGAATATTATGAGAAAGAAGTAGAACAATATTATTAAGAAAGAGGGAAGACTATGAATAAATACTTAGAACATTTTCGTATGTCAGTAGCAGATGCTGTTGAATATACAAAGTATTTTGGAATTTTTTCAAATGAAGCTGAATTAAGAGGGGAAGAAATTGGAGATGGAAATATAAACTATATTTTCAGAGTAGTAGAAGATAAAACTGGAAAGTCTGTTGTATTAAAACAGGCAGATAAATTTTTACGTTCTTCTGGGCGCCCTCTTGATTTAGATAGAAGCAGAATTGAAGCAGAAATACTGAAGCTGGAAGGGGAATATGCTCCTGAATTTGTACCAGAGATATATCGTTATGATGATATTATGTGTGTAATAGTGATGGAAGATATTTCTGAGTATAAGAATTTAAGAAAAGAACTCATGGATGGAAAGATATTTAATAATTTTGCTGATGAAATAAGCAGTTTTCTAGCAGATACACTTCTTCCAACAACAGATTTGGTATTGGATAGAGGAGAGAAAAAAGACAGGGTAAAAGCTTTTATAAATAAAGAACTATGTGACATATCAGAATGTCTTGTATTTACAGAGCCTTATGTAAATGACAGAAACAGAAATATTGTTATTCCAGAAAATATGGAATTTGTAAAAAAATACTTATATGATGATAAAGAACTTCATGTTGAAGCAGCAAAACTAAAAAATAATTTTATGAATAATGCACAAGCTCTTATTCATGGTGATCTTCATTCAGGTTCTATATTCATTAATGAAAAAGGAATGAAAGTTATCGACCCAGAATTTTCTTTCTATGGTCCTATGGGCTATGACATTGGAAATGTTATTGGAAACTTATTCTTTCCTTTGATAAATAGAAAATATCTCATGGAATCAGGAGAAAAGAAAGAAAAGTTTATAGAATGGCTTTCTAAAGCTATTGCAGATATATTTGATATGTTTATTATAAAATTTCATAAAAAGTATAAGAAGATAGTGAAAGATCCTCTTTACATAAATGAAGAATTTGAAAACTGGTATTTAAATCAAATAATGGCAGACTCAGTAGGTGCAGCAGGTATGGAAATCATTAGAAGGGTAGTAGGAGATTCTAAGGTGATGGAGATAACAAGTATCACTGATGTAGAAAAAAAGGTAGAGATAGAAAGAGAGCTTATTAAAATTGGAATAAAATTTATAAAAGAAAGATATAATATAAAGTCAGGAAGAGAATTAATTTAAAAAACATATTAATATATAAAAGAGGTTGACTCATAAGAAAAGTATAATTTTAGAGTTTTTTAAGTGGGAGGGTTTGTTGCTAAATAAACAAACCTTTCTAATTTATAGAACTCCAATATTTATCTTAATTTTGGTCAACCTCTTTTATTATAATTAAAAGTTATTTTATTTGACTTTTTCAGTTATAAATTTTTTAAATTCTTCAAAAGTTCCAATTGCAAAACTATCTTTTTTTAATATTAATCCCTGTTTTTTCCCAATCATTAAGACATAGGCTAACTTATACTCTTTTATTTTTTTGATTTGATTATATTCAAACTCCATTGATACCTTACCTTCTTTTAAAGCAATGCTATTATCCATAAATTGCAGAACAGATTCAGGTGACTGACCATTATGCAGATTAAGAGAAGATTTTTTCATATTTTTCAGATAAACTAAATGATAGAAAATTAATCGTAATGAAATGATGAAAATGAATATAGTCAGTACAGCCATAACAAAACGTAAGCTTCTCATTTTAAATAATATAAGATAAGTATAGAGTATTGCAACAATCATAAATAAAAATCCAATTATTCGAGGATATTTACAATGGACATCTTTCACATATTCAAGTAAAACTTTTTTATCAGAGTAATATCTATTTTCAAATAATATATTCATTTTCTCTCCCCCATCTCCTATTATTTATATATATTTTCAAAAATTTTTAAGTATTTAAAATATTATATAGTAATTCATATTTTTAATCTACTTGTATTTGGAATAAAATAGAAAATAATTGCAGATTTAGGAGAATATAAAGAAAATTACTGTTTATTTTAGAAAATATAATTTTGAAGTTTTATTATTTTACAGAGTAACTTCCTAATATTTTAAGGTCTTTACAATTTTTTCTCATAGCATCTATCAAATCTTTTGTTCTCTGTTCTTTTAATTCTCCTACTATTTCTACATAGAAGAAGTACTGCCAAGGAAGATTATGAAGAGAACGAGATTTGATGCTTTCCATATTGAACCCATGTTCAGCTACTATCTGAATGATATGTGCAAGCTGTCCTGCATTGTGGTCAACAGTAAATAAAAGATTAAATCTATCTCCCTTTTCTTCAAGCTTTTTAGTTAATATAATAAATCTTGTAGTATTTTCTATACTTGTATTTATATTCTCTACTAAAATTTTTAAACCATAAAGTTCTGCAGTTTCTCTGCTGGCAATAGCAGCTTTGTGTATATCTCCAGCTTCACTTACAAATTTGGCTGCAAGGGCAGTATTAGGGTAAGGGATAGCCTCAAAATTAGTTCCTTTTAAGAATGTCTGGCATTGAGATAATGCCTGATGATGTGAGTAAACCTTTTCTATGTCTTTTATTTCAGCATTTTTTAGTCCCAATAAATTTTGATCTATTTTAAGGTCATAAATTCCAGAGATGTGGCAATCGTATTTTAAAAGAAGATCAAGGACTTCTCCCACTTCTCCTGTAAATGAATTTTCAAAAGGAATAACACCATATGCAGCACCACCATCAGCAACTGTTTTAAAGACATCTTCAAAAGTTGCAAATGATTTTAATTTTGAATCAGGAAAAACTTTTTTTGATGCTATATGGGAAAAAGCACCCATGGTTCCTTGGTATGCAACTACACCTTTATTAATAATAGTAGCCTGATATCTTTTAGAAGTATCCATAAGATTCTGAATAAATTCCTTATATGATTCAATATATTTTTCCTCTGTGATATAAGCACAGTTTTTTTCTATCACCTGCTTTTCTCTTCCCCCATCGAAAATAGGCATATTATTTTCCAGTTTGTATAAAATGACATCTTCTACAGCCTGCATTCTTTTTTGGAAAAGGGCTGCTACTTCTTTATCTACTTCATTTATGACTTTTCTTGCTTCTTCCAGTTTATTCATAATTTACTCCCCCTTTAAATTTTGAAATTATTATAGCACTATTTTATGTGACATTCTACATAAAATTTTTTTGTTTTTCTTAAAAGCTTGAAAAGTTAGTAAAAATAGGGAGTTCTGTAGAATATAAAAATTAAAGTTTCAAAAAATTTAAAAAAAGTGTTGCAAAATTTTTAATATAGGTTTATTATAAATAAAATTCGTTTTTTCGGAGTGGTAACTTATGAGAGATAAAAAAGCAGACAATATAGTATTCAGATTTTATTTTAGATAGCCTTGATACAACCATAAAGCCCTTATGGTCTTTTGTTGTATCAAGGCGAAGCATTCAAGGAATTGAATGCTTTTTTTTATATTTGAGAAAAATATAAGGAGGATTTTTATGAAACTGAGAGTGGAGCTTAAAGAAAAAAGTTATGATATTCATATTGAAAAAGGAATACTTCATAAAATAAAAGAATATATAAATTTAGATAGAAAAGTTATGATAGTGACAGATAAGGGAGTTCCTCAAAAATATATAGATATAATAAAATTTCAGTGTCCAAATGGATACTCTATAGCTGTAGAGCATGGAGAAGGGGCAAAAAGTTTTAAAGTATTTGAAGAAGTATGCAAAAAACTTCTTGATCTGGGATTTCATAGAAATGATTTGATAATAGCTCTTGGTGGAGGAGTAATTGGAGATTTAGGAGGTTTTACAGCAGCTTCTTATATGAGGGGGATAGATTTTATAAATATTCCAACTACTACACTGTCGCAGATAGATAGCTCTATTGGAGGAAAGACTGCAATAAATCTTGGAGATACTAAAAATATAATAGGAGCTTTTTATCAGCCAAAAGGGGTATTTATAGATTTAGAAGTTTTGGAAACTCTTCCTGAAAGGCACTATTACAATGGACTGGTGGAAGCATTGAAGGCAGGGCTGATATATGACAAAGAGCTTTTTGAGATATTTGAAAATAAAAACATAAATGATAATCTTCAGGAGATAATATACAGAGCTCTCTTGGTAAAAAAAGATGTGGTAGAGAAAGATGAAAAAGAAGAAAATCTGAGAAAGATATTAAACTTTGGACACACTGTAGGGCATGGAATAGAGGGGTTCTTTCATTTGAAAGATGTACTTCATGGAGAAGGAGTAGCTATAGGAATGCTTCCTATGATAGAGGATGAGGATTTAAGAGAGAGAACTAAAAAAATATTGAAGAAAATGAATATAGATACAGATATAGAATATGACAGAGAAAAAGTGTTTGAACTTATGCTTAAAGATAAAAAAGCTGATCAAGATAAAATAACTTTGGTAAAGGTAAAAGAGCTGGGAAAAGCTGAATTAGTAAAAGTTCCAATAGAAGAGTGTAAAAATTATCTTAAATAAGAGGAGGAAAAATGCAGAGTACAATAGGAAATAGTATAAAGCTCAGTCTTTTTGGAGAATCACATGGAACAGCTATTGGAATAGTGATAGATGGCTTGGCTCCTGGAATAAAATTAGATACTGATTTTATACAGCAGCAGCTGGAAAAAAGAAAGCCAAAAGGGAAAATATCAACTCAAAGACATGAAGCAGATGATTTCAAAATAGTAAGTGGATATTTCAATGGATATACAACTGGTACACCACTATGCCTTATAATTGAAAATAAATCACAGCTGAGCAGAGATTATGAAAAAACTAAAAGCATAATGAGACCTTCTCATGCTGATTATACAGCAGATATAAAATATATGGGGTATCAGGACTATAGAGGGGGAGGACATTTTTCTGGAAGAACAACAGCACCTCTGGTAGCAGCAGGGGCAATATTTATTCAGATACTTAAATCTAAGGAAATAGAAATAGGAACTCATATATTAAAATGTAAAAATGAAAGAGATAAAGATTTTTCATCAAATGAAATAATACTTTTAAAGGAAATCAAAGAAGTAAATGAAAAATATTTTCCTGTACTGGAAAAAGATGCAGAAGAAAAAATGAAAAACATAATAGAAAAAGCTGGAGAGGAACTAGATTCAGTAGGAGGAATATTAGAAACTGCTGTGACAGGATTGCCAGCTGGAATAGGGGAACCATATTTTAATTCTGTAGAAAGTGTACTTTCTCATCTTATATATTCTATACCAGCAGTAAAAGGAATAGAATTTGGAGGTGGTTTTAGAATGACAGATATGTATGGAAGTGAAGCTAATGACAGTTTCTATTATGAAAATGGAAAAGTAAAAACAAAAACAAATAATAATGGAGGTATCAATGGAGGGATAACAAATTCTATGCCACTTATAATGAGAACTGCTGTAAAACCTACACCATCAATATATAAAGAGCAGGAAAGCATAGATATATCTAAAGGAGAAAATGTAAAATTTAATATTGAAGGAAGGCATGACCCAGCTATAATACATAGAGCAAGAGTAGTTATAGATTCTATGACAGCATTTGGACTGCTTGATCTCATATGTATGAGATATGGGTATATGTGGATGACAGATAAAAAATAAAAATTAAAGCATAAAAGCTGAGGGGGAACAAAAATGATAATAACTTTAAAAAAGAATGCACCACAAGAAGAGATTCAAAAGATGATTGAGGCTTTAGAAAGCAAAAATGATGTAGCTGTAACTCTTATATCAGGAGAAAACTACAATGTATTTGGTATTGTAGGAGATACAACAAAAATAGATGAAAAAGCATTGAAGGCAAATCCATATGTTGAAGATGTAACTAGGATAGCAGCACCATATAAGAAAGCCAACAGACTTTTTCACCCAGAAGACAGTATTATAGATGTGGCAGGAATCAAGATAGGAGCAGGTCAGAAAATAGCTGTAATAGGAGGTCCTTGTTCTGTAGAGGGAGAATGCTCTGTTATGGAGATAGCTAAAGAAGTAAAAGAGGCAGGAGCTTCTATGCTTAGAGGTGGAGCTTACAAACCTCGTACATCACCATATGCTTTTCAGGGAATGGCAAGTGAAGGAATACAATGTCTGGTGAAAGCAAGAGAAACTTATGGACTTCCAATAGTAAGTGAACTTATGAGTGCAGATAAGATAGATGAATTCGTTGAAAATGTAGACCTTATTCAAATAGGGGCAAGAAATATGCAGAACTTTGATTTACTAAAAGCTGTTGGGAAAATAAATAAACCTATTCTTTTAAAAAGAGGACTTTCAAACACTATAGAGGAATGGATAATGTCAGCAGAATACATAATGGCTGGAGGAAATGAAAATGTAATACTGTGTGAAAGAGGTATTCGTACATTTGAAAAATATACTAGAAATACACTTGATCTTAGTGTAATACCTATTATCAAACAGAAAACACATCTTCCTATAATAATTGATCCTTCTCATGCTACTGGAAACTGGGAATATGTAGAATCAATGGCATTGGCAGCTATTGCTGCAGGGGCAGATGGACTTATTATAGAGGTACATAATGATCCTGAGCATGCTTGGAGCGATGGAGCTCAATCATTAAAACCTAAAAAATTCAAACATTTGATAGAACAGGGAAGAAAAATAGCAAAAGTCATTGGAAGAGATATGTAGAACTTGCTGTAAGGAGGAAATAAAGAGATGAAAGTAAAAATATATCCATCAAAATGCAGTGGGCAGACAATTATACCACCTTCTAAAAGTATGGGGCATAGGGCAATAATATGTGCTTCATTAGCAGCAGGGAGAAGTGTCATAAAAAATGTAGCTTATTCTGATGATATAAAAACAACTATTGAGGGAATGAGGAAATTAGGAGCTGAAATAGAAGAAAATGGAGATATTCTCATTATAGATGGAATAAAAGATATTACAAAAATTTCAGATGAAATAATAAATTGTAATGAATCTGGTTCAACTTTGAGATTTTTTATACCTATATTTTCTCTCACTGGAAAAAAAATAACTTTTCTTGGAAAGAACAGACTTCTTAAAAGACCTCAAAAAATATATGAGGATATATTTAAAGAACAGAAATTGCATTATTTCCATGATGAAACTAAAATGGAAATAGAAGGTAAATTGAAAGCTGGAACATATGTGATAGATGGAAATATAAGCTCACAATTTATAAGCGGACTTCTTTTTACTCTTCCTCTGCTGGAAGAAGATTCTGAAATAAAAATAAAACCTCCTTTTGAATCAGCTTCATATATAGAGCTTACTCTTGAAATGCTGAAAAGATATGGAATAGAAATATCTCAGACAGATGAACTTACTTTTAAAATTAAAGGAAATCAGAAATATAAACCTTGTGATTATACAATAGAGGGAGATTTTTCACAACTTGGTTTTTTTGCAGTACTGGGAGCAATAAATAATGATATTGAATGTCTTGGGCTGAATCGTGAATCCAGTCAGGGAGATAAGGCTATAATAGAAATATTAAGAAATGCTGGAATAAAAATAGAAAATATTGAGGGAGGATATCTTATTTATAAGAGTATTCCCAAAAGTTGTGAAATAGATCTTGCTGACTGTCCAGATCTAGGACCAATACTTAATGTATTGGGAATGTATGGAGATGGAAAGTTCAGAATCTATAATGCAGGAAGATTAAGGTATAAGGAAAGCGACAGAATAGCAGCTATGGAAGAGGAACTTTTAAAGCTGGGAGTGGAAATAAAAACTACTGAAGATGAGATTTTTATATCTGGTAAAAAAATATATGATGGTGGAATAGAAACAGCAGGACATAAAGATCACAGAATAGTTATGAGTCTGGCAGTGGCAGCAACTATTATGAAAAAACCAGTCATCATAGATGGAGCAGAGGCTGTGGAAAAGTCTTACCCAGATTTTTTTGAAGATATAGAGAAGATAGGGATAAAGGTTGAATACTATGGCAAATAAAAATATGAAATTCTTAATTGTAGGATTGGGACTTTTAGGAGGGGCTTATGCAAAAGCTCTCAAGAAAAAAGGTTACTTTGTAAGTGCTGTTGATATAAATGAAGATAGTATAGAATATGCTCTTGAAAATAAAATAATAGATGAAGGAGCAGTTTCTGATTATAAATCATTGATAGAAAAAGCAGATGTGATAATATCAGGACTTTATCCTACTACTATGGTAGAATGGATAGAAAGAAATCAAAAATATTTTAAAAAAGGCTGTATAATTACTGATGTAAGTGGTGTAAAAAGAGGTATAGTTAATAAAGTACAAGAAAGGTTACCTAGAGATGTTGAGTTTATCAGCTCTCATCCAATGGCAGGAAAAGAAGTGAGTGGAGTAAGAAACAGTGACGAAACTATTTTTGAAATAGCTAACTTTATTGTTACTCCTACAGAAAAAAATACAATTCAGGGAATAGAATTTGGAAAGGAACTTGGGAAAATACTTGGCTTTAGAAATATAACTCAGCTTTCTTTGGAAGAACATGATAAAATGATTGGTTTTGTATCTCAGCTAACTCATGTGATAGCTGTATCCCTTATGAATACAAATGATAATACACATCTTGTAGAATATACAGGAGATTCATTTAGAGATCTTACTAGAATAGCTAAAATAAATGAAGTTTTATGGAGTGAACTTTTTCTTTTAAACAAAGAAGTTTTGATAAAAGAAATAGACGACTTTGCAGCAGAACTGGATAATTTCAGAGAAAAGCTTGTAAATGAAGATGTTGAAGGAATGAAAAAATTATTTATTCAATCAACTGAGAGAAGAAAACTTTTTGACAAGAAAGATGTAAAGAATAGAAAATAATTTTTTTAAATAATTTATTTTAATAGTTGAGTAATTAAAGAATGAATTTTATATTTGCTGGGATAATAATTATTAGACATCATCAATATATTTTCAATTTTAGCATTTAAATATAAAAAAGAAATGAAACAACTATTAAAAAATGTGAATAAAAAATAAGGGTACTCTGATTTTGAGTACCCTTTACTTTTATTTAAAACAAAGAGCCAAAGCTCCTAAAATTCCAGCATCTTCTCCAAGAGCTGGTGGCACAATATATTCATCAATATTCTTCAAAATACTTTCAGTTTGGATATATCCATTTAAAAGCTGAACCACTTTTTTTCTGATTATAGGGAAAAGATGTTTCTCTCTCATTACTCCCCCACCTAGCATTATTTTTTCAGGTGAAAGAACAAGAATATAATTTACAAGAGCATGAGCAATATAGTATCCTTCCATTTCCCAAGCAGGATGATCATCTGGAATATCTACCCCTTTCATGCCCCATCTTCTCTCAAGAGCTGGACCTGAAGCCATACCTTCCAGACAGTTTCCACCATGAAATGGACAGTTTCCAACAAATTTATCTCTAGGGTGTCTGTTGACAAAAATATGCCCCATCTCTGGGTGAAGCATTCCATGGACAAGTTTTCCTTCAACTACTGCTCCTCCTCCTATTCCAGTTCCTACAGTAAGGTAGATAGAACTTTTTAAGTCTTTTCCAGCTCCCCATACGTATTCACCAAAAGCAGCAGCATTTACATCTGTATCAAAATATACTGGGATATCAAAGTTCTTTTTAATTTCTCCAACAAGATTGAAATTTTTCCATGCAGTTTTAGGAGTGGAAGTTATATAACCATAGGTTTCAGAGCCTTTATTTAAATCGATAGGTCCAAAGCATCCTATTCCAATTGCTTCTATATCCTTCCCTTTAAAAAAAGAGATAACATTTTTCATTGTTTCATGTGGTAGTTCTGTAGGAAAAGAAACTCTCTCTATTAATTCCCCAGATTTAGTTCCTATTCCACATACGAATTTTGTTCCACCAGCTTCTATTGCACCAAAAAACATAGTATTTCCTCCCATTCCCATATATTTTAAAATGATTTTATCTTTCTAATATATATTTTACCATTTCTTTTGAAAAGTTTGTAGGGAATAAATAAAAAAATTTAGAAAAATTATTTCTTTAAACCACTGTAAGAAATAGGTTTTGAATTTGAAGAGAAAAGGAGTATAATAAAGATTAAATATAGGAGAAAACTATATAATTTGATATAATATATTAGATAATATAGATTTAGGAGGAAAAAATGATACTAGCAGGAAATAAGAAAGCATTTTTCGATTATTTCATAGAAGATAAATTTGAAGCCGGTATTGAGTTAGTGGGAAGTGAAGTGAAATCTGCAAAAGCTGGAAAAATAAGCATAAAAGAATCTTTTATAAGAATAATAAATGGAGAAATTTTTATTATGGGAATGTCAATAGTTCCATGGGGATTCGGAAGTGTATATAACCCAGATGAAAGAAGAGTAAGAAAACTTCTTCTGCATAAGAAAGAAATAAGAAAACTTCATGAGAAAGTATCTCAAAAAGGATATACTATTGTTCCTTTAAATGTTCATATGTCTAAGGGATATGTAAAACTGGAAATAGCTCTGGCAAGAGGTAAGAAAAACTATGATAAGAGAGAAAGTTTAGCTAAAAAAGATGTAGAAAGAGATCTTCAAAGGATAGCAAAAGAAAGATAAAATTGAAAAAAATTTTAAAATATGCTATACTTTAATGTAGCATAAAAATTGAATAATGGGGATGCAAAGGTTTCGACGGGGTTCTCAGGTTATAGGTAGCAGGCCAGGGTGACCGCTGTGAGAGGTCAACTCATCGTTTAGATGGAAATAGAAATTACGCTTTAGCTGCTTAATGTCAGCTCACCTTTGAACATATTCTTCTGTAAATGTGTTCAGCCAAGGTGTCACAAAAATACAGATTACCCTAAATGATTTCTCTAAGTTATAGGGGACATTCCAGAGGATAGCTTTAGTTAGCCCTGTCTGTGGGATTAACTACTGCGAAATCTAATAGCAGACTAAGCTTGTAGAAGCCTATGGCGCTGGTAATTTCGGACACGGGTTCGATTCCCGTCATCTCCACCATTTCTAGCCATGTCCATCATTGAAAAAATTTTCATGTCAATAACAACACGATTGTTGTAGACAGTAACTTTTTCAATGAATGTTTCTAATATATTTTTTATCAGAAATTCATCTTTAGATTTAAAGTCTTCACTTAAATTTAAAAGATGATTTTTTATTTTTTGCTTATCTAAAAAATCATGAAGGAGCTTTATATTTAATTTTCTTATTTTAGTTGTGGGAAGTTTTAAAAATAAAGTAAAAATTAAGATAAATATATGAAAAAAGAAAAATTTGAAGTCTTTCATTGCCATATATCCCTCTGACTTTTTTATGACATTCAAGTATCAGTGCTGTTATTTCAATATTTTGTTCAGCTCTTTTATAAAGAGTTCTAGTTCTATTTTTCCACTCATAATATTCACTTCTCGAATGCATAGCAAAATGACATAATGAGCTTAAAGAATATCTATCTCTTACCTCATCAATAATTAGAAATGTATTAACTTTTTTTAAAATTTATTCTCCATTCTTAAATATTTAACTTCCTCTTCAAGATATTTAAATTTATTTCAAAAGAAAAAAAGTTTTATAGTATTTTCATTATAAAATAGTATTAATTTAAATTTTTTTACATTCTCTTTTTAACTCACAAAATCAATTTTTAATTTATTATAAATATAATTTAAATTTTTATCAATCTAAATTTTACTGAATTTATTATTTTGAAATAAATACTTTTTATGCTATTATTTATATGGGATAGTAAATAATACAAGATAAGATAAAATACTAGGATTAACAGGGTGTCATGTCATAGTTTTATTATGGTTAAAAATTTATATTATTAAAAAAATATTGAATATTTATAAATAATATTAAAATGAATTTTATTATTTTTTAACTATTTAAAATAATAATCAATATTATCTATAGAAACATAACTTAATTAATTTTTTGATGAAAAACTATATAGATACAGTTAAGAAAAAGTTATTTTAATAAGCAATAAAGCTATTACTTTATAAATCTTATCAAAAAGGGGGAAGCTGATAGGCAGTTATTTATTCAGCAAAAATTATGAATCAAATACAAAAATTAGAAGTTAGAATAAATCCAATAGCCTTGACTTCTATTTTATCCTTTAAAAATATTTCAGGACGTTTTTTTAATTATAAAAAAGATGTCTATTTTTTTAGATATCTTGGAATAAAATGTGAAAAAACCTATATAGAAGAAATTTCAGGTCTTTTACCAGAAATTTTTATAGAGAAAGATTTAGACAACTTTATAGAAAATAATTTAATTGGAAAATATTCTATTATTTATGAGGAATGGAAGAATTTATCATATCATGATGTTGAAAAATTAGATGCTTTAAAGTTTCCGTTTAAATTTCAAGATAAATGTTGGGAATATACATTAAAAGAAGTTTATGGAAAGATAATTGAAATATATTTTAAAATAAAAAATCAAAATGAATCAATAACAAAAAATTTTGGAATTAAGCTCCTCTATTGGATAGAAAAATATTTTCCAAAAATATTTAAAAATACTGAAGAAATGAAAGGCTTTCCCAAAGCTGTATATCTAGGGGAATTAAAGATTCAAGAATATCTTTTCTTGTATATGCTGGTGCTTTTAGGTTGTGATGTCATTTATTTAGATTCAGAAAAGAAAAAAATAAATATACCAGAAAATTTATTAAAACTATCATCTTTATATGAGGAAGAAAATAGTAAAAAATTAGATATTTTCATTGAAGATTTATTAGCAAAAAATATAAAAAATAAAGCTGAAGTTAATCACACTAAAGAAAGCAGCAGAACCAATGCAAATAATACAGTTAAAGTGAACCTAAAAAGAAATGAATCACTGAAAAAAGCAGAACAAAAAAAAGAAGTAAATACTGTTGAAGAAAGCAAAACAAAAGAAATATCATATGAAAAACTTGCAAGATTAGCTTCATCAGTTGTTATGATAAGTGTATTCAATAGAAAAAAAGAATGCATTAAAACTGGTTCAGGAGTTATTATTAATGATAATGGGAATATACTCACAAATTTTCATGTTATTTCAAATGGATATTATTTTGGAGTACAACTGGAAAATGATGATAAGATATATTTCACTAATGAGATTGTTAAATATCATGATTTAAATGATTTAGCAATAATAAAAATAGAAAAAACTCATAAATACATAAAGCTTTATCAAGATACTAAAGAACTGGTAAGAGGCCAAAAAGTAATAGCAATTGGAAGTCCATTAGGTCTTTTTAATTCTGTTTCTGATGGGATAATATCAGGCTTTCGTATGATTGATGATTTATATATGATCCAATTTACAGCTCCTATTTCTCATGGAAGTTCAGGGGGAGCTCTTCTAGATTTAAATGGCAAATTAATAGGAGTAATTACAGCGGGATTTGATAAAGGACAAAATATAAATTTAGCTGTAAATCACAAGACAATATTGGGTTTCATCAAAGGGTTTATATAGATAAAAAATAATGAAGGGGGAAGGAAATGGCAGTAAAATTAGAAAAATTTGGAGATCAACACAAGATTAGTTTAAGCAAAGAGCATATGGCTGGAAAACAAGAGATAGTAATTAATCTAAATTGGTCTCAAGAATCTAAAAAGAAAGGATTTTTAGCCTCATTTTTGGGAGGAAATCAAGAAATAGACTTAGATTTAGGATGTTATTATGAGCTCAACAATGGAGAAAAAATGATAATTGATGGGCTACAGTTTTCTCAGGGAAGAGGAGGAAATAGAGATCAAAGAACAAATCAAGGTTGTTACAGCAGTGCTCCATTCATATGGCACAAGGGAGATGACAGAGGAAATGCAGGTGGTGAATCTGGAGAAAATATTTATGTAAACCCTAAGGGGATAAATAATATTCATAAAATTATTATATATACTTTTATCTATGAAGGTGCCCCTAATTGGACTGCAACAAATGCTGTAGTTACTGTTCAGGTTCCTGGAAATGAAAGTATAGTTGTAGAAATGGGAAAACAAAATGATCACAGAAATTTCTGTGCAATAGCTGAACTGCTGTTTGATGGTCAGGATTCAATAACAGTTAAAAAGCTGGTTACATTTCATAAAGGACATCAAGATTGTGATAAACAATATGGATGGGGATTCAAATGGCAAGATGGGAGTAAAGACTAAAAAAATTATTTGGAGGAAATCAATGTTAGATAATAGAGAAAAAATGGCTTATACAGTTGGAGCATTAATGTATTCTCCTGCTATCAATGATAAAGTATTTGAAATGATAATAGGAAAAAAAATTAAAGGCAAGTATTCTCTTTCTCTTTGTTTAGAAGATTCCATAAGTGATGATATTGTTGAAGCGGCTGAGGAACAAGTAATAAAAACTTTCAAAGAATTAGAAACATATAAAAAAAATAATCCTCAATGGAATAGCTGCCCAAAAATATTTATTAGAGTAAGAAAACCAGAACAGATACTGACTATTTTTAGAAGAATAAAAGAATATAGTACTCTATTCACAGGGTTTATCTTTCCAAAATATTCTTTGGAATGTGCAGATGAATACAATTCATATATGAAAGAAATCAACAAAGAAATTGAAAAGACAATATATATGATGCCTATACTTGAAAGCTCAGAAATTATTGAATTAAACACCAGAAGTGAATATCTATATGAACTTAAAAAGAAAATTAATGAAGTAAAAGATATGGTTCTTAACATAAGAGTAGGAGGCAATGATTTCTGTAAAGAATTTAAAGTACGTCGTAATTATACTCAAAGTATTTATGATATAACTCCTGTAAGAAATATATTAAGTGATATTCTTACTGTCTTCTCAAGAGAATATGTAGTTTCTGGTCCTGTATGGGAATATTTTGCCAGTAAAAATGATGAATGGAAAACAGGTTTAGCAAAAGAAGTCCAATTGGACAAAATCAATGGGTTTATAGGAAAAACTGTCATCCATCCTAATCAGATAACTATAGTAAATGACAACTTAATAGTAGATCAATCAGATTATGAAGATGCACTTGAAATAACAAGCTGGAAAAATAATGTACTTGCAGTAGGAAAAAGCAATTCTGGGGAAAGAATGAATGAAGTAAAAGTTCATTTAAAATGGGCTGAAAAGATAATGATACTAGCAGAAACATATGGAGTGAAATAAAAAATGCAGAAAACATATAATAAAGAGGATCTTGTAAAAGTAGCTAAAAGAGATAACAATAACAAGAGAACCTTTCTTTTGGTAAATCCTCTGCAAGGAAAACATATACCTGTAAGTCCAACAGCAGCATTAGAATTATTTAAAAAATTAGCTAATAAATTAATAAATAAATATCCAAATGAAAAATTATTAGTAATAGGTTTTGCAGAAACAGCTACTGCTATTGGTGCAACTATAGCAGCCCAATGTCCAGAAGGGACAAAATATATACATACTACTAGAGAAATTGTACAAAATAGTGAATATTTATTTTTTTCAGAAGCTCACAGTCACGCTGTAGAACAAAAGCTTGTAAAAAATAATCTAAAAGAGATGATTGAAGAAACTGATAGAATAATATTTGCTGAGGATGAAATAACGACAGGAAATACCATTTGGAATATAAAAAATATTTTAGAAGAACAATATCCAAAAAAGAAATTAAACTTTGGAGTAATTTCTATTCTCAATGGTATGAATAAAGAAAATATGAAGAAATTTAATGAATCTCAAATAGAATGTATATATGAAATAAAACTATCAGCAGAAAATTATGATGATCAATTAAATAAATACAGTTATGAAAATGAAAGAAGATATGACCTAAAGTTTGCAGAAAAATTTTTAATTAAGGAATATTTCATAAAAGAATATGTAGATGCTAAGTTAGGAATAGACAGCAGAGTATATAAAAAAAACTGCAATAAACTAGCTGAATTAATAATAAAAGAATTAAAAAAAGAAGAATTTGAAAATAAAGATGTTCTTGTACTGGGAACAGAAGAGTTTATGTATCCAGCTATGATAACAGGAGAAAAGATTGAAAAAGAATACAAATGTAATGAAGTAAAATTTCATGCTGTTACTAGAAGTCCTATTCTTCCAAGTAGAGAAAAAGACTATCCTCTTTATTTAAGGCATGAGTTAAGAAGTCTTTATGACAAAAATAGAGTAGTCTATTTATATAATTTGAAGAAATATGATAAAGTTATTATTATTCATGACTCAAAATTAATAAAAGGTGAAGGAATAAAAAGTTTGATAGCTGCCTTGAAAGAACATGAATGTGATGACATCTCTATATTTCAATGGAGTGATTTAGATTGAAAACTTCTTATAATACTGAAGATGTAATTCTATTGTTGAAAGATATTACCAATATGGTAATGCCCATGTCAACTGAGGAAAGAGAAAAAAAAATACAAGAAGGAACACATTACTCTGAAATGCTTCCTGTAGAATATAAACCTACTAAAAAATATATGGAAATGTATGACATAGCCTTAAAAAATTATTCAAAGCAAACAGCAGAAGCAGTATGTCTTACAGCAGAAAAAATATATAAAATAAAGGGAGAAAATGTAGTATTGGTTTCTCTGGCAAGAGCAGGAATTCCTGTTGGAATACTAATAAAACATTATCTCAATAGAAAATATGGAATGAAAAATCTTAAACATTATTCTATATCAATAATTAGAGGAAAAGAAATAGACCACAATGCTATGAAATATATTCTTGAAAAACACAAAGCAGAAGATATTCAATTTGTAGATGGCTGGATAGGAAAGGGAGCAATTCTTACAGAATTAAAAAAATCTCTTGAAAATTATAAAGAAGTATCTCCAGAACTTGCAGTGTTATCAGATCCTGCAAATATTACAGAATTATGTGGAACACATGAAGATATATTGATTCCAAGTTCATGTCTTAACAGTACAGTTTCAGGTCTTATCAGCAGAACTTTTTTAAGAAAGGATATAATTGCTGAAAATGATTTTCATGGGGCAGTTTATTATTCAGATTTGATAAAAGAAGATGTTTCCTATAAGTTTATAAAAGAGGTAGAAAAATATTTTGATTTTAATATAAAAAACATAAATAATGTAACAGGTAAAAATGGCATTGAAGAAGTTTTAAATATTGGAGAAAAATTTGGAATAAAAGAGATTAATTTTATAAAACCAGGAATAGGAGAGGCTACTAGAGTATTGCTCAGAAGAGTTCCTTGGAAGCTTTTAATAAGTGAAAATTATAAAAATGATCCTGTTTTACAGCATTTATATAGATTAGCTCAAGAGAAAAATGTCCCTATAGAATATTATCCTTTGAATAATTATAAAGCCTGCGGAATAATAAAAAATCTATCAGATTTATAAAATAAAAGAGAATAACTGTGTGGAATGTGAGGAAAAATGGTAGAAAAGATAAAATTTAATAATACAGATGATTATTTTAAAAAATATAGTGAAAGAAATCCCAAAGGCATATATTTTTACAGAGTAACTTCATACAGTATAAAAATAGAAAATTTTCTCTTTAAGTACTTAGAACAAGTAAAAATATGTGGAGTCTACATAAAAAATAATATTCAAAATCCAACTCAAGAAAGAATAAATTATTTTATTGAAATGGCTGGAAAAGAATTCATAATGGATAAAGTATTCATGGAAAAAACTATGAAAAAATGGATACCTCAACTTTCAGAAATTCAAATTGCAATAATAATAGAAGCTCTTTTTGAAGAATTAAAAGTATTGGAGAAAGAGGGTAAAAATATTAACATCTTAAAAAATACTTATGTAAAATATATGTGTTGGTTCTATTATAGATTTCAATCTGTATTAAAAGCATTGGGAAAGGATAATGTTCCTAAAATTCTTTTTGATGGAAATGCAAGCAATCACGAATTAAAAATGCTGAATATACTTGCCAAAGCAGGATGTGATATCATTTTGCTTCAAACTGTAGAAGATAGAAATTTAGATAGAAATTCAGTTTTATCTTATATAATGCCAAATGATAACCCTCAGCCATTTCCAAAAAATTTTTCTGTAACAGCACTAGAAATAAAAAAATATAGCAACTCTAATGATGAAAAAAAGCAGATAAAAATAGCTCAGCCTCAAGGAATAATGAGTACAAACACTTGGATTACTGCTGGATATATATTTGAAGATTCTTTAAAATCTTCAAATGTGAGGGGAAGCAAAGATAATTATTATTATAATATGTTTGTTAAAATGACAGGTGTTGAAGATAAAAATAATTTTATGAATGAATTATTTAAATGGAAATTAAAACTGAGCAGCAGTGAAAGAGAAGTATTAATCATAGAAGGTGGAATACATAATCCTGATGGGTTAGAGGTACAGCAAATAAAGAAAAAACTATATCAAAATTCTATAGAACTGATAAATGAGCTTTCTAATAATATTTCTTTTAGACAAAATTCTGAGCTTGAACTTCTTTTAAAGAAAGCTTTTATTGAAATAATGACAGAAAATAAAGATGAAAGGCTGCAAAAATTAAGCAATAGTGGAGTAATACTTTTGTGTTGGCTAAATAGATATATTTCTGTACTATTCAAAAAAATAGATTTAAAAAAATATCCTGTATTTATTTATTATGGCAACTGCAAAAATGAAAATGAAAAGCTGTTTATAAGACTTCTAGCAAGAATTCCAGTTGATGTTATAATATTTTGTCCTGACAAAACTTTAGAATGCAGTATAAACGATAAAATTTTATTTGAAGAAATAAATGAATTTTCTATTCCCTTAGGAAAATTTCCTAAAAAACTAGAAAATATAAATTTTGGGACAACAGCTTATAATGCTGAACGAGATTTAGATTCGCTTTTATACCAAGATTCTGGCTTATTCAGACAAAATCAATTTAAAAATGCTATTCCAGTTACTTTACAAACTACCTATGAAGAAATTGGAATATTATGGAATCAGGAAGCTAAATACAGACAAAATTTTGAAATACTTACTGACAGAGTAATGGTTCCAGTAATATGTTCTAAAATATGTGGAGTTCCAAATAAAGATAAAAATAATTATTGGAAAATAATAGAACAATTTTTACAGCCAGAAGGAATATTTGTAAAAAATCTTCCATATATAAATGAAAAAAATAAAAAAACTTTGGGACAATCTGTAGTTTCATTTATAAAAAATAAAAAAATACAAGTGGAAACAATAAAAAAACATCCTTCATATAATTATAAATTTATCAGAGATGAAATGCAGAATTATATTTTTGAAAAAGCTCAGCAACTATTAGATAGTGGTATTATTCCTGGAACTTTCAACAATGGTATAGAATTTACAATACTGGATACAATACTTAATCTTGATATAGAAATATTAAGACTTATACAAAAATATGATTTTACTAAAAAAATACCAAAATTAGTAATAGTTGATACTACTGAACAAATAGGAAGTAAGGAAGATGGAATAATTACAGCTTTTTTAAAATTTTTAGGATTTGATATCCTTCTTTTTGTTCCAACAGGATATAAAAGTGTTGATGGACATCTTGAAAAAAATATATTTGTAAAACATCAAATCGGGGAATATCTTTATGATATGAAAATACCCATTTATGATAAGGAAAAGAAAAAATTTGATATAAAAAAAGAAAGATTTGGATTAAGATCACTTCTTAACCTTATGAATTAAAAAACTATAAAAATAAAGAAGAGGGGTATGATTATAATGGGAATAAAAATGAATTCAACAGAACCTGTAGTTGTTGATGAAAATAATATGACTATAGTTGAAGCTGAAGTAAAACAATTTAATATACAAGCTGATAGAAATGAAATGACTCAAAAGCTTGTAGATTCACGTGAGGTAGATAATCTTGTAAGTTCAATATCCGTTTATGATACTGAAACTATCATCTCTTTTGGAGGAGAAGTTGCTGAAGAAATATCTAGATGTTCTGACGCTGTATTAAATAGTATGAATATGTCTCAAATTAATGATACTGGAGAAATGCTTACACTTCTTGGAAAAATAATGAGTAAGTTTGATATTGATGAAATTAGGGAAAAACCAGGATTTTTAGAAAGAATATTTGGAAATCTGAAAAAACAACTTGAAAAAATATTAGATAAATACCATACAATGGGAGATGAGATAGATAAAATATATGTAAAACTGAAACAATATGAAGTTGAAATCAAGCAGTCAAATAAAAAACTTGAAACAATGTTTCAAACAAATGTAAATTATTATCATGAACTTTTAAAATATATTCTGGCAGGAGAGCAAGGAATAAAGGAAATAGATGCTTTTATCACTCAAAGGACTGAAGAGATGGAAAAGTCAAATGACAAAAGTATCCAATTTGAATTAACAAGCTTAGTACAAGCAAAGCAAATGCTGGAGCAAAGAACACAAGACCTAAGAATAGCAGAAAATGTGGCTATGCAGTCTATCCCTATGCTAAAAACTATGCAATTTAGCAATGTAAACCTTATAAGAAAAATAAATTCAGCTTTTATAATTACACTCCCTATATTTAAACAAGCTCTTTCACAAGCTATACTACTGAAGAGACAGCGTATACAAGCTGAAGCAATGGCTGCTCTTGATGAAAAAACAAATGAGATGCTGATTAAAAATGCTCAAAATACTTCTGAACAAGCTAAACTTGCAGCACAATTGGCTTCTGGAAGCTCTATAAAAATAGAAACTTTAGAAACGACTTGGAAAACTATTGTAAAAGGAATAGAAGAAACAAAGCAAATACAAGAAAATGCTTCTAGAAAACGTATTGAAGATCAAGCACGTCTAAAGGCTATAAAAGATGATTTTAATAAAATGTTTGGTAATAAGTAATATTTTTTTACTATAAAAATCAAGGAGATGATTAATATGCCAATAAACTTAACAAAAGGGCAAAAAGTAGACTTAACAAAAGGAAATGCTGGTTTAAAAAATCTTGTAATTGGTCTTGGGTGGGATACTAACAAATATGATGGTGGAGCTGATTTTGATTTAGATGCAGCAGCATTTTTAGTAGGTGCAAATGGAAAAGTACCTTCACAAGAAGAATTTGTTTTTTATGGTAATCTTATTCATAAAAGCAGTTCAGTAGAACATATGGGGGATAACTTAACAGGTGAAGGAGATGGCGATGATGAACAAATAAAGGTAGATTTATCTAAAATCCCTGCTAATGTAGAAAAAGTTGTATTTACTGTTACTATTTATGATTCAGAAACAAGAAGACAAAATTTTGGACAAATATCAAACGCATATATAAGAGTAGTAAATGAAAGCAATAATCAAGAACTTATCAGATACGATCTTGGAGAAGACTTCTCAATTGAAACAGCAGTTGTAGTTGGAGAAATTTATAGACATGCTGGAGAATGGAAATTTAATGCAGTAGGAAGCGGATTCCAAGGAGGGTTGGCAGCTCTTTGTGCTAACTTTGGAATAGAAGTAGCATAATTTTCAATTTTGGAGGTAAACAAATGGGAATTAGTTTAAAAAAAGGACAAAAAGTAAGCCTTACAAAAGATAATCCTGGGTTAAAAAAATTAATAGTAGGACTTGGATGGGATACCAATAAATTTGACACAGGTGGAGATTTTGATTTAGATTCTGCTGCATTTCTTCTAGGAGAAAATGGTAAGGTAACTTCACAAAGTGATTTTATTTTTTATGGCAATTTGAAGCATAATAGTGGTTCTGTTATTCATATGGGTGATAATAGGACTGGTGATGGTGATGGCGATGATGAGCAAATATCCATTGATCTTTCTAAGGTACCTGAAAATATTACAAGAATAATATTTACAGCTACTATATATGAAGCGGAAGAAAGAAGGCAGAATTTCGGACAGATATCAAATGCATATATAAGAATAGTTGATGAGGATGTAAAAAATGAGATACTGAAATATGATTTAGGAGAAGATTTTTCAATTGAAACAGCAGCAGTCTTTGGAGAACTCTATAAAAATAATGGAGAATGGAAATTTAATGCAATAGGAAGCGGATATCAAGGAGGTCTGGCTGCTCTTTGCATCAACTATGGAATAGATATTGATTAGAAAAAGGAGAATAATATTATGTCAATAAGTTTACAAAAAGGACAAAAGATAAGCCTTACAAAAGATAACAGCACTTTAGACAAAATTATATTAGGGCTTGGATGGGATCAAGCTTCAAAAGATAATGGCGGTTTTTTTTCAATGTTTGGCAAAAAGGCCAATATAGATTGTGATGCTACAGCAATGCTTCTTCAAAATGGTAAAATGATAGATAAAAAAGATATTGTTTATTTTGGAAATCTGAAGCACTATACTGATTCTGTAAGACATACAGGAGATAATCTTACAGGTGAGGGGGAGGGAGATGATGAACAGATTATTGTTGAATTAAAAAAAATCCCTCAAAAATACGATAAAATAGTAATAGTTGTTAATATATTTAAAGCTAAAGACAGAAATCAACATTTTGGAATGATAAAAAATGCTTTTATAAGACTAATTGATACTAAAACAAATAAAGAAATGTGCAGATATAATCTGACAGATGACTATAGTGGGTGTACTGCTCTGATATTTGGAGAGGTATATCGTCATAATGAAGAATGGAAATTCAATGCAATAGGTCAAGGAACAACTGATGATGGTATTGGTGAACTTGCTGCTAGATATAAATAATAAATGAAGGGAGCAGCATATGCTCCCTTCTAAATTGGAGGAATAATGAAAAAAGTCATTATTTGGTTCAATCACTGGTTTAGTACTGCTTATCATATGGTTAATATGATAAAAGATGATAATAATACCGAATTTTATATAATAGGTACTAATGGAAATGAAGAAAATGTTATGAAAACAGTATGTGATTACTGGGAAAAAGAACCTGATTTTCTAAGTGATGAAGAGTACGTGCAATATTGTTTAGAATTTTGTCAAAGACATTCAGTAAATATATTTATCCCAAGAAAAAAACAACTTTCCATAGTTAAAAATATAAAAAGATTTGAGAATATATCTGTTAAAGTTCTTGCAGAAAAAAATTTTGAAAAAATGAAGCAGCTTAACAATAAAAAAAATACATATGAATTATTTGAAATGTTAAAAATTGGAAATATTCCTGAATACTATATAGTGAATACAGCTGAAAAATTTATTGAGGCTTATCAAAAACTAAAAGTAAATCATAAAAAAATCTGTTTTAAATTTGTTGAGGATGAAGGTGCTGTAAGTTTTAGAATAATTGATGATTCTATGAAGGATGCTGATATTTTTTTAGTAAGAAAAGGGCTTAAAGTTACATCAGAAGAAGTATATAATTCTTTTAAAAAAAGAGAAAATACTGTTGAAATAATGCTGATGCCATATCTTGAAGGTGAAGAAGTAAGTGTAGACTGTTTAAAAACAAAAAGTGGTTTAATTTCTATTCCAAGAGTAAAAACACTGACAAGAACAGAAATAATAAGATACGACAAAGAAATTTTAGATACATGCAAAGACTTTTTTAAGAAATATGGAGTAGAACATCCCTGCAATATTCAATTTAAATACAACAATGGTATTCCTTATTTATTAGAAATAAATACCAGAATGTCTGGAGGAATACATTATACATGTCTTGCAGCGAATATCAATATTCCTAATATATCTGTAAATCAACTTTTAGGTATAGATAAAATTTGGAAAATTAATAAAAAAGAAACAAAAGTATCTTATATAGAAACGCCTATACTTATTTGAAAGGAATAAAAATGAAAATTTTTACAACAGATTTAGATAATACTTTAATATATTCATATAAAAAAGATATAGGAAAAGATAAAATACTTGTTGAAACAAAAAATGGAAAAAAACTTTCCTATATGACTAAAGTTTCTCATGAATTACTAAAAGAACTGAATTTTATCCCTATAACAACACGTTCTCTTGAACAATATCAAAGGATAAAATTTTTTGAAAATTATCAGCCAGAGTATGCTCTGACAGCCAACGGGGGAATTCTTCTTTATAGAGGAAAAATTGTTAAGGAATGGTACCAAAAATCATTAGAAATATCAGTAAAATCTATAAAAGAACTGGAAAAAGGAATAAAACTGCTGACAGAAGATGAAAATATATATTTTGAAGTTAGAAAAGTAGATGAGCTTTTTATATTTACTAAAAGTTTTAATATAGAAATAGTCATAAAAAAATTAAAAAATAATCTAAATCAAAAACTTGTAGATATACATAATCATGGAGAAAAATTATATATATTTCCCAAGGAATTGAATAAAGGAACTTCTTTAGAAAGATTAAAAAAATTTTTAAAAGCTGATACAGTAATCTGTGCAGGAGATAGTGAAATGGATATTCCAATGTTGGAAAAAGCAGATATATCTATTTTTCCAGAACAATTAAAAAAATTTTTATCTAGACAAAAGGAGCAATATGCTATATCTGAAAAAGAGTTTTTTTCAGATAAAATGCTGCAAATAGTAAAAAAAGTTTTTCAAGAATAGAAGAAAAAGCATCTAAGGAGGATAAAATATTTTGAAAAAGATGGGATTAACGGATTTAGAAGTTCTAGCATCAAAAGAAAAATTTGGTAGTAACATAATTACAGAACAGGAAACAGAAAGTTTTTTTGATAAACTAAAGGATAACTTTGGCGACCCAATGATAAAAATATTGTGTGTAGCTCTAATTATCAATGTTATTTTTACATTCATGGGGCAAACAGAATGGTATGAGCCTTTTGGTATAGCTGTAGCTGTCATACTTGCTACATTTGTTTCTACATTTTCCGAATATAGAAATGAAAATGCTTTCCAGAAGCTTCAAGAAGAAGCTTCAAGAATAATGTGCAAAGTATATAGAAACAATGAAGTAACTGAAATATCTATTAATGATATAGTAGTAGGAGATTGGGTCTTACTTCAATCTGGAGATAAGATTCCAGCAGATGGAATAATTACAGATGGAACTATTAAAGTAGATCAATCTGTTTTAAATGGGGAAACTAAGGAAGCTACTAAAAAACCATTGGCAGAAAATTATAAAGATGAAGAAGCTTCAATGGACTTTTTAAATCCATATAAAGTATTCAGAGGTGCAGTTGTCTGCTCTGGAAATGCTGTGATGGAAGTTACTGTAGTTGGAGACAAGAGTGTATATGGTCAGATAGCAAGTGAGTTACAAATAGATGATGATAGGGAATCTCCATTAAAATTAAAACTTGGAAAACTTGCAGATGATATAAGTAAATTTGGGTATATTGGTGGTATAGCAATAGCAATAGCACTTTTATTTCAAAGAATTGTAATACATAATGGCTTTGAAATGGCAAGAATTATTGCTTATTGTTCTAACTGGATAGTTTTAGTGAATGACTTAATTCATGCTGTTATGCTTGCAGTTATCATTATAGTTATGGCAGTTCCAGAAGGTCTTCCATTAATGATAGCTATTGTATCAGCATTGAATATGTCTAAAATGCTGAAAGATAATGTACTAGTAAGAAAAATAGTAGGTATTGAAACTGCTGGAAGCTTAAATATCCTTTTTTCAGATAAAACAGGAACTATTACAAAAGGAAAATTAGAAACAATATTATTTGTAGATGGAACTGGTAAGGAAACTAAAAAATATGATCATATCTCTGAGGAACTAAAAAAAATATTTTCTCTTAATATATTTAAAAATACAAATGCCCTTATTACAGGAGATGGAGATAATATTAAAATAGTTGGAGGAAATGCTACTGAAAGAGCTATTCTTGGCTTTGTTGGAAAAAACTGCTGTGATTTGGATGTTGAAGTCTGCTGTTCATTGCCATTTAATAGTACAAATAAATATTCTGCCTGTTCTGTAACTGGAGATTGTGATATAACATTAGTAAAAGGAGCTCCTGAAAAACTCCTTTCAAAATGTAAATATTATTATACTGAAGAAGGGGAGAAAAAAGAGTTTAATGACCATGATAAAATAGAAAATATAATAAATGAGCTTGCCAGAAGAGCTATAAGAGTATTAGCATTTGCAAGCTGTGAAAAAAAAATACATGAAGATGATAAAGAAATTGAAGATTGTACTTTAATTGGTATTATAGGTATTAGAGATGAAGTAAGACCTGAATCTATTTCTGCTATAAAAGAGGTGCAAGGGGCAGGAATACAAGTAGTAATGATAACTGGAGATAGAAAAGATACTGCTGTAGCTATTGCTAAAGAAGCTGGACTTCTTACTGAAGAGGCAGATTTAGTTTATACTTCTGATGAACTAGCTCAAATGACTGATAATGAGATTGCTGCTCAAATGAAAAATATTAAAGTAGTGTCAAGAGCTCTGCCTAGTGATAAATCTAGACTTGTAAAAATAGCTCAAGAGCTGAATCTTGTAGTAGGAATGACAGGAGATGGAGTTAATGATTCTCCTGCCTTGAAAAAAGCTGATGTTGGATTTGCTATGGGTGGTGGCACAGAAGTAGCAAAAGAAGCTTCAGATATTGTTATACTAGATGATAACTTTATGTCTATTGAAAAAGCTATTCTCTATGGAAGAACAATCTTCAATTCTATTAGAAAATTTATAATATTTCAGCTTACAATCAATGTAGCTGCAGTAATGGTATCATTTGTTTCTCCTTTACTTGGAATGGAAAATCCACTTTCAATTACTCAAATTTTATGGGTAAATTTAGTTATGGATACTTTAGCAGCTCTGGCATTTGGAGGAGAACCTGCTTTAAAAAGATTTATGCAGGAAAAACCTAAACGCAGAGAAGAAAATATTGTCAGCAGCTATATGTGGAGTGCTATATTTACAGGAAGTATTTGGACATTTATACTAAGTATGTTCTTCCTTCTTACACCACAAATAAAGGCTTTATTTAGACCAGGAATAAATAATGAATATCTTCTGACTGGATATTTTGCTTTCTTTATATTTATATCTGTCTTTAATGCTTTCAATGCAAGAACTGAGCAAACTAATTTATTTGATAATATTTTTGAAAATAAAGGATTCCTTAACATAATTATTCTTATTGTAATTGTACAAGTTATTATGACATACTTAGGAGGAGCTGTCTTAAACTGTTATGGTTTAACTTTAAAAGAATGGGCAGCAGTAATTATTATGGCATTTACAATTATACCAGTTGATATAATAAGAAAAAAAATTGTAATAAAAAAATAGAAAAAAAGGGGAAAATGTATGAGTGTAAATTTATCAAAAGGACAACGTGTAAATCTTGATAAAAATATAACTATGGCATTAATTGGACTAGGTTGGGATACTAATAAATATTCTGGTGGCTATGATTTTGATTTAGATGCTTCAGCATTTTTGCTTGGTAAAAATGAAAAAGTTTTAAAAGATGAAGATTTTATTTTTTATAATAATCTTACTGCTTATAATGGTGCTGTTACTCATACTGGAGATAATTTAACTGGAGATGGCGATGGAGATGATGAAGTAATCATCATTGATTTCAGAAAAATTCCTCAGGAAATATATAAAATAGCTATAACAGTAACTATTCATGATGCAGTATTTAGAAGACAAAATTTTGGTCAAGTATCAAATGCTTATGTGAGAGTAGCCAGAATGGTAAATGAAACTGATACTGATGGACAAGAAGTGCTGAGATTTAATCTTATGGAAGATTTTTCTATTGAAACAGCCATAGTGGTTTGCGAAATTTATAGACATGGAAATGACTGGAAATTTAATGCAGTAGGAGCAGGATATCAAAATGGACTTAAAGCTCTTTGTCAAAATTATGGTGTAAATGTATAATAAGGTTTTAGTCAAAGCTGTCTGTTGGCAGCTTTGACTTAAAAATAAACAGTTATTTTAATTTGGAGTTCTCCATAAATTCTTTCCCAGTTTCTCAATGTTGAAGTCCATTTTTTTATTGCTTCAAAAGTTGATAGCTACAGAGCTTTTAATAGCACTGAATCACTTGGAAATACGTTTCTCTGACTATTTAACTTTCTATGGTCTTAGTTGTATAGATAACTTTTCTAACCTTAGTAGAAAACTTAAATATTGGGTTGATAACATCCAAATTTTTGCTCCAGCTTTTCATTGAACTTGGATAGAATTTTTCAAACTTTCTAAAATGAAAATGCCAGGATATAGATATTTTTTTATTATCTTCGATTTACAGAAATTACTTCACAAGGTCATTAAAAAACATTATTTGATAAAATTAGTCATTATTTTTTCTTCATATTCTGGTTTTGGGATATTCATTTTTTTTCCAGCTTCTATACATTTTAATAACCATGCCATATTTTCCCCAAGAGTACGCATTATTTGCAGTCCTTCTTCATCTTGCATTACATCTTCAGGAGTAAAACCATGTACTTGATTCCAGTAGTTAGATGATACAATAGGCATATTGCTGATTGTAAAATATTTGTTTAACTGATCAAATGCAGCTGTAGAACCTGCACGACGGCATGAAACTATAGAAGCTCCTAATTTTCCTGCCATTTTTTCTCCTGCTGAAAAGAATAATCTATCTAAAAAGGCAATTAAACTTCCATTGGCACTGGCATAATATACTGGAGAACCAATAATTAGTCCATCTATTTCACCCAATCTTTCTGCTATTTCGTTCACTTTATCATTCCATATACACTTTCCTGTTTCAAAACATTTAGAGCAGGCTATACATCCAGCAATAGGTTTTTTACCAAGATATATAATCTCTGTTTCTATTTCATGTTTGTTCAGTACCTTTTCTACTTCTCTCAATGCAGTGTAAGTACATCCTTTTTCATTTGGACTTCCATTTAATAACATTACTTTCATTTTAATTTCTCCTTTAATCTATTGGTTTTAGTGTTTTTAATATTTTTTACTTTCAACAGTTTTTCAGGTAAACTTTTCATAGTATTCTTTTCTTCTCTCTCTCTTTTACTGGATATATTTTGAATTTCCTTTATCTTAGTATATGATAATTTTAGTATGAATAAAATTTTAATTTTTTATCTAAAAAAAAGAATAGATAATAAAACTGAACAGCGTGAATTGTAACTTTAGAAAATAGTTTGAAATTTATTACAAAACATTAATAATAAGTTTTTTAAATAGGGATAAATATTAAGAAATAAAATAATTATATTCAGAGAAAATAGTGAGGGATCTATGAAAATATATGACTTAACACATAAAATAGAAAATAATATGACTGTATATTGTGATGCAGAAAAACCAGAGATTAAATCTATTTTTTCATATGAAGAAGATAATTTCAATGTAACTTATTTAGGATTGACTTCACATCTTGGGACTCATTTAGATGTTCCTCTTCACTTAATTGAAAATGGAAGGAATATATGTGACTTTCCAGTTGCTGCTTTTTGGGGGAAGGGAATATGTATTTCTTTTGAAAATTTAGACACTATTGATTTTGATTTGATTAAAAATATTGACTATCTATTAATTCATACTGGATGGGGTAAATATTGGAATGAGGAAAAATATTTTAAAAATTATCCAATTATTTCAAATAAAATAGTTAAAAAAATAGCAGATTCTCATTTAAAAGGAATTGGAATAGATTGTATTTCACCAGATAATTATGATTCTTGTGAATTGAAAAATCATAAACTTCTTTTATCATCTGATAAGATAATAGTGGAAAATTTGTATAGTTTAGAAAATATTTTGAACAAAGAATTCTATTTTTCATGTATGCCTTTGAAAATAGCAATAGATGGCTGTCCTGTTAGAGCTGTAGCAATTGTAGAATGATGGCAAAAAGCAAAATGATAATAGAATAAAATATAATAAATTTAGTAGTAATGTTATTAAGGCAGCTTCAGCAAAAAATGAATATAAAAAACAAAAATTTATTTTAACCCCAGACAATATGTCTGAGGTTTTTTTATAATTTTTATTTTAATATATTTTTCTATTGGTAGTTTACAGTTCAAAGTTCTGTTTTTCAATTATAATCTATAATTAAAATTATATATTTATATAATTAAAGTGATTTAGAATTTGTATAATATGAAAAAAAATGGTTACAAGAAGATTAATAACTTGAAAAAGTATACCTCTTAATATTTAGGTATATAAAATCCCTAAAAAATGATAATATTTAAAATATACAATTAAAATATAAATTAGCATATTTGATATATTAAAAAGTATATATTTATAGTTAAAATAACATTATTTTTAAAAAAATATTAAAATGACATCGAAAATATAAAAAAATATAAAAATAAAGATAAAAATAGAGGGTAGAAATTTATTTGATAAAAAGCACTTAAATATATATTAAGAAATATACTGAAAAAGAGATAATATTAGAAGTATATATTGGAAAGTTTGCCGGGAGAGATTTTATGAAAATCAAGGGGATATGTTTTTGGATTTTTTTAATACTTAATTACTGCACCTATGGGAATCAGCAGGAATTAAATAGAGAAGAAAGAAGAAGACAGGCAGAAGAGATAAGGAAGTTAGAAAAGAGTGGGATAAAGGATGAAGTCAAGTTAAATGATATTGAGGAAGATATTCAAGCTATGGGGAGTGAAATAAAGAGTATTATTATTGAAGGAAATACTCTTTTGAAGAAATTTCAAATTGAGTCTTTGAAAAAAAGATATGTAGGAAAAAAAGGTGGAAAAAATATATTGAATCTGATGAAGGAACTTGAAAATCTCTATTTAGAAGAAGGATATATTTCTGTCAGAGTAAAAATAGATATGGAAAAATCAAATATTCCAGAAGGAAGGATATTTTTAAAAGTAATAGAAGGTCATGTAGAAGAGATTCGATTTAAAAATGAAAAAAAACAGGAAAATTTAAAAATTTTTACTTCTTTTCCTATAAATAGAGGAAAAATATTGAATATAAATGATCTTGATCAAGGAATAGATAACCTTAATTCTGTTTCTTCTAATAATGCAAAATTAGATATAACAGCAGGAAATGAGCTGGGAGGAAGTATAGTAGAAATAGCTAATCAGAGAAGTAAGAAAATATCTGGAACTGTAAATTATAATGATTTAGGGCAGAAATCTACAGGAAAGGACAGAATAAAATTTTCTCTTATTTTTGATGATATTTTAGGGATAAATGATTCATTTGCAAGTACTTATCAGCGAAAACTTGGAAACAATAGAAAATACAAAGATAATGAGAATTTTTCTTTTTACTATAGAGTTCCAATAAAATATTGGGAATTTTCAATATCAAAGGACCAGTCAGAATATCTTTCTACAATAGAGTCCTTTGCTCATACCTATGAAGTAACAGGGGTTTCAAGAAATATGAATTATTCAGCAAGAAGGATAGTAAACAGAAACAGCAGTGGAAAAACTTCTGTAGGAGTAACTTTGACAAACAAAGAAACTAAGAATTATTTTGATGGAATAAAATTAATAACAAGTTCAAGAAAACTCTCAGTATTAAAAGCAGATGTAAGTCATAATAGAAGGCTTTTTAATGGAGTATTTTATGGGAGTTTGACTTATCATGAAGGAATAAAAAAATTTGGAGCAGAGAGAGATGAAAATAAGGGAGATTATTCTCCCAGAGCTCAGTTTCAGAAATATACAGCTGATTTAAGCTGGTATAAGCCATTTATGATAAAGGAGAAGAGATTTTTATATAGAGTTTCTTTCAGTGGGCAGTATTCAGATGACATACTTTATTCTTCAGAAAAATTGGGAATAGGGGATGATACTACTGTGAGAGGCTTTAAGGAAAATTCGATAATGGGAGATAAAGGTTTTTATTTAAGAAATGAGATTGGGTATAACTATAAATTTTTAGAACCATTTATAGCTTATGATTATGGAAGGGTAAAAGATGTGTATAAAGATGATTATTATGAGAAAAATGGAAGTGAGATGAGTGGAGCAACAATAGGTTTAAGAGTATACTTGAATCATTTTGATATGAGTTTTTCATACTCAAAGCCTTTAACAGCTCCTGCATACATAGAGAAAAATACACATGAAATATATTTTAGTATGAGTGCAAGATTTTAAACATTTTAAGGGGGAAGATTAAAATGGAGATATTAAAAAATAAGCTGCTGAAAAGATTGCTAATCTATACTTACATCTTTTTTAGTATCTTTGTACAGTCTGTAATGGCTGCAGGAACAGTAGTTGATAGAAATAAAAATCAGCAGACAAATGTGGAGAGAGCACCAAATGGTGTTCCTATAGTTAATATAAATGCTCCTAATAAAAATGGAGTTTCTCACAATTATTTTGAGGAATATAATGTAGGGAAGGAAGGAATACTTTTAAATAACAGCAGTAAGGAAAATAATAAAACTCAATTAGGAGGTATTATTCAGGGAAATTCTAATTTGAAAGGAAGAGAAGCTGATGTTATTCTGACAGAAGTTACTGGTGTAAATAGAAGTAAGATAGAGGGATATACTGAAATTGTTGGGAAATCTGCTGAATATATTCTGGCAAACCCAAATGGAATATATCTGAATGGAGCAGGATTTATAAATACTCCTAGGGTAATACTTACAACTGGAAAGTCTATAACAGATGAACTTGGAGATTTAAAGGGATTTGATATAGATGATGGGACAGTTGTAGTTGGAGGTCAGGGGATAGATGGAAAAAATGTAAGAATGGTAGATATCGTTTCAAGAACAGCTGAACTAAATGGAGCAGTATATGGCGGAGAAGAGGTAAATGTTGTTCTGGGAAGAAATGAATATAATCATAATACAAGAGAGGTTAAAGCTAAAGCTGAGAAAGAGGGAGATAAACCTAAAGTGGCTCTGGATGCAAAAGCATTGGGGTCTCTTTATGCTGGAAGAATATATCTTCAAAGTACAGAAAAAGGTGTTGGGGTAAACAGTCAGGGAGAGATGCTGGCAGGCTCTGGAGATTTGGAAATAGATGTTAATGGAGATTTAATACTGAAAGATGCTCAGGCAAAGAATAATATAAATATTAAAGCAGAGAATGTAAAGATACAGGAAAGAGCTATTGCTGAAAATAATATTAGTATAAATTCAAAAGATATAGTAAATACAGGAAATATATCTTCAAATAAAAATGTAGAAATAAAAAGTTCTAATGTTGAAAATAAGGGAAATATATCTTCAAAAAATATAAATATATCTAATAAAGAAAAAATTGTGAATACAGGAAAAATATCAGCAGATACTGTAACAATAACTTCAAAAGATATGGAAAATAAAGAACTTACTGCAGGAAGTGCAGATATCACATTAAGTGGAAATTTAAAAAATGAATCTTTAAAAGCAGTGGAAAATTTAAATGTTAAAGCTAAGAATATAGAAAATATAGGAACTATAGCTGCTAATAAAAAGGTAAAAATAGAAAGTCCCACTCTTACAAATAAGGGAGATATTACAGGAGAAAGTATAGAGATAAAAAATGAAAGCAGTTTTATAAATGAAAAGAATATCATATCTTCATCATTGGAGATAACTTCAAATTCTCTATATAATAATGGAGTTGTTCAAGGAGATATTTTAACTTTAAAAGTCACAGATTATCTGGAAAATAGTGGAAGTATAACAGGGAAAACAACTAAATTAAATGCAGGGCAAATGTTGAATAAAGGAATTATCTATGGGAAAGATTATCTCACTCTAACAGCTTCTAAATATGTAAACGAAAGCTATGGAATAATAGCAGGAGGACAGATTTTTGTATATGGAATTGGAGATAATGCTGGAAGTATACAGGGCGACAAGGTGAAGCTTGCAGGAACAAGTATTAAAAATAGTGGAAATATTACAGGAAAAGATACATTGATTATCAATGCTGATTTGGATAACAGTGGAGCTGTTCAAGGAAAGAATCTGGTAGAAATAGACGGAAATATAAATAACAGTAAAAATATAAAGAGTGAGAAGGAATTGAATATATATGGAAACACAATAAATAATGGATATATTTATGGTGAAAATGTAGATATAATTGGAAATGTTAATAATAGTGGAAACATATTGTCTTTACTGAATATGAAGATAACTGGAGATGTAACTAATAATAAAAATATAAGCAGTGGAAATAAACTTATTTTGTTAAGTGATAAAGTTTTGAATAATGGAGAGATATCTGCATTAGAACTTTTAATTACTGGAATCAAACTTGAGAACAAAGGAACAATAACTTCAGTTGAAGGAGTCTTTAATGTTTCTGATTTAGATAATTCTGGAACTATCTATGGAAAAAACAGCATTACTATTTCTGGAAATAAGATTTTAAATACCAACCTTATTCAAAGCTCAAATAATTTGTATTTAATTTCAAAGAATATAATAAATAGAGGGGATATATTTTCTGGAAATGATATGAGCATTACATCTCAATTTCTAAACAATGGTGGAAGAATAATAGGAGATGGAGATTTAATATTTGATACTGAAAATGCTGTTGAAAATTCTAATTTAATTCAAGGAGATAATATAACACTCAAAGAAATAGATAACAGTGGAAAACTTGTTGCTAAAGGAAGAATAAAAGCTTCTAAAACAAAAAATAAAGGAACTATTTCTGCTATGAAAAATTTTGAAGGAGAAGGACTGTTGAATTTACTCTTTGGGAAGCTTATTCTTGGAGAAAATTTAAGTCTTGAAAAAGAGCTTCTTAATGAAGGTATTATTTCAGTAAAAGGAGATATAACAGCAGAAAATGTTTCTAATACAGGAAGTATAATTTCTGATAATAATATAACTCTAAAAGAGCTAGACAACAACATTGGGAGTATAGAAGGAAGAAATATAAAAATAGAGAATACAGGAACTCTTAATAATCAATCAGGAAGTATAAAAACATTTGATAATGATTCTATACTGTATATTCAGGCAGAAAATATTCAGAATGCTGATGGAAAAATACAATCACAAGGACAGCTTGAGCTTGATATTTTTAATTCTTTTACACTGGATGGAAATTATAAAGGAAATGGAGTTTTAAAAATAACAACAATATCTCTTAGTACAAATACAGATATAGAAAATAGTGGAGATATAGTACTTAATCTGTCAGGAGCTTTCCTAAATAATAATAAATTTGTCAGTGGAAAAAATATAACTCTCAATGCAGTGAATCTGATAAATAATAAAATACTGGGCAGTACAGGAAGTTTTACTGTTGATCTTTCAGAAAGATTGGATAATTTTGGCAGTATTATTCTAGGAAATGGAAATAATATAATAGCAGTTGCTGAAAATATAAATAACAGTGGATATTTAATCTCACAAAATAATCTTACTATAAATTCAAAAGATTTGATAAATGATGGACAGATAGCTTCTGGGAATATTTTAATTTTAAACTCAGAAAATATATTAAATGGGAACTATTCTTTAATATATTCAGCTAATGATATGACTATAACTCTAAAAGAAGACTTTATCAACAATAAAGGAGAGGTACACTCTGGAAATAATGCAGAGATAAAAGCTTTAGGTAAGGTGCAAAATAATGCAGGAATTATAGAGGCAGTGGGAGATATTTATATAGAAGGAGCACAAATTGAGAATTTAGGAGAAATTGCAGTAAGTTATTCTGCCTCTGGAGGAACAGATGGAGAGTATGCAAGAAATATGGCATATATTTCATCAGGAAAAGGGATTACTCTGAAAACTATAGGAGATGTAGTAAATAGAGAGGGGAACATTTTGGCAGGAAGAGATGTAAATGTAACAGCATATAGAATGATAAATGGGAATATTATAGATTATAATAACGATGAGAAATATGAATATAATGCATATTCTTTTTATGAGAATGAGAAAAAAGAAGTAGAAGTTTATGATAAAAAGTTATCTTTAACTGAATCATTTACTCAAAAAGCTGAAACTGATAGAAGAACTAAAATATCAGCAGGAAATAAAATAAATATATCTGCTATACAAATAGGAAATGGAGCTTTATTAACTGAAGAAAATTTAGTAAATAATAAATACGTAAATATAGAGCAGATAATTGTTGACAGTAGTAATGTGGAGAGAACTGGCACAATTAATACAGAAGATTATATTACAATTCCTGAAGGAGATAAGGGACTGTTTAGTGTGAGCAGAGATTTAATTAATTCAAGAGATATTTCAATAGATGCTAAAGAAAAAACAGATGTAGGAAAAGATGAAATATTAAAAAGAGATAACTCTGTTTTAAACGAAAAAATTCCAGAATTTACATATTTGATAGAAACAAATGTGAAATATACAGATATGGGTTATTACCTTGGTTCAGATTATTTTTTTAGAAAAATAGGATATAATCCAGAAAGAGATATTAGACTTTTAGGAGATTCTTTTTATGAATCAAGGATAGTGAACAGAGCAATTTTTGAAAGTACTGGAAAAAGATATTTGAATGGAGCTGCAAATGAAAAAGAACAGATGCAGATACTATTGGATAATTCCATAAAAGCTATGGAAGATTTTAGTCTATCTATTGGGATAGCTCTTACAAAAGAACAGATAAATAATCTTAAAGATGATATTATCTGGTATGTAGAAGAAGAAGTAAATGGAGTAAAAGTTTTAGTTCCAAAGGTATATTTATCTAAAGAAACTCTTGCTTCACTTATAGATAACCAAATAGATATAGCAGCAGGAAATTAAATAAGCATCCAACAATTGAAGTAAATGATTAAGGCTGTAACTAAAAACTACAGCCTTTTGCTATTTTATAGAAGAAATTCATTACCTGAAGTAGAAATATTTTTTATAATATCATGCAAAGATAAAATAAAGTCTTGAGTATAACTGCTTTTAACTCTCTCAGCAGAATGGATAAGAATATCTCTAGTAATCATTGGAGGAATGGTACATGTTTTTTGTACCAGATGATTTTTTTTAGTATGTACTCAGGAAGCATAGGTACCCACATAAAAGCTCCTTTTACATTTACCAGCAGATTTATGTGGGTACCTCTGTTATAAACATATATGCATTTTAGAAGAGGCAAGAGTTTCAAAATCTTTTACAGTTAAGATTTTGGGATCTCTTTATACTATTACAGTTTTTTTTATTATAAAAATAAAAAATTAATTTGGTGACATACATTTATAGAATTGTATAGTTAAAAATAGTTATTAGAGAATATTACATAAAATAAAATATTAATTATAACTTAAAAAAATATATGGTAAAATAAGGAGAAAAGAGAACTATAATATAAATAATATTCTATTATTGAAAAATTAAACTTTTTATAAAAAAGAAAGTATAAATTTGAAGAGAATGTTTATATAGGTCCTTTAAGTAATTGATTTTATAATTTTTTTTAAAGTAATAAAAATATTAAAATATAATGGTAGATTTTTTTATATTATCATAGTTTTTAATGGTAACTGGTAAAATACAATTTTCAGGAATTATTATTTTTTTATTCAAATTTACAATAGCAGCATAGAGGTTTTTTCCTTCAGTAACATCATTAGGAAGTTCAGCAACACAATTAACAGACCCAAGAGGTCCACTGCTTTTTCCATAGTTATACCATAGCTTTAGACTGAATTTTTCCCAAGCAGGTGTTTTTAGTTTTTCTTTTAAATCTCCAATGTTATCTCTGATTTTTTTTAGAAATACATAATCATTTTTTATGTCTTCATCAAGAGAGTAAAAAACAAAGTTAAATTTTACTTTTTCATTTATTTTTACTGACATGACATAAAGATTTGTTGTACATTTTTTAGAAGAAAACCATTCCATAGTTTAAAACCTCCAGTTTTTATAACATAATAACAAATAAGATGAAATATGTCTATACAGTGAAGGTTGCTTTTTTGTATATCATGATTGACTATTAACAAATGAAGATGAATATTATTTGAATAAGAAAGAAGTTACAAAAAATTATAAAATATTTACTAAAAAAGGGGAATATTATGAAAAAGTTTCTATTCTTAATTTTGTTTTTTACAATTTTTGTTTTTAGTTTCTCTAAAGAAGTATTTTTAAAAAAGATAGAGCTAGAAAAAATAAAAACCATTCTCATAGATAATGGATTTATTTTTAAAGATGAAAGTACGTATTATTTTTTTGAAAGAAGAGAGGGAAAACTTAATGAAAAAATTGATATTTTATTAAAGGATGATGAAATTCCTTATGGTATAGGAATAATTGTATCTTGTCATAATTTAAATGTAGATCAGTTGAAATTAAAAAAAAGATTGATAAGTTTAGTTGAAACATTAAATGAGGGAATTATTGATAATAAATTGAAAAATAATATAATGGAATCCTTAAAAAAAATGCCAGAAGAAACTTCTAGGAAAGAACTTGATATAGTTCCATATATGAAGAAAACAAATAATATATATGACAACGGAGATTATTATATAGTGACAGCCAGCAGAGAAAGTGGAAAGAGTATAAAAATTATTTTTGAGCCATATTTGACTAAATAGAGAAAATAAGTATATTAACTTAATATAGATAATTAAATATTTTTAATTAATCATCTTTAAGATTGAAATTTTATTTGTAGCTATAAGATGATTTTTGTTATAAAGGTAAAATGTGTATAAACCAAGTTAAATAGGGTTAATAATATGATTTTATTTCTTAACTTTAAGTATTAAAAAAAATAATATCAATTATGTATATTGAAAAAGATATTTGATATATAATTGAAAATTAGTGAAGAAAATGAAAGAGGGAAATGAATGTGAAAAATATATTTAAAGGAGCTATGAGGAAGAACTAGGAATGTGGACAACAGTAGTTAAGACAACAGAAATAGCAGGAAAATATGTGATAGAGGCAGAAGTTTCGTGGACAAAGAAAAAAGTATTTAAATCAGTTCATAGATCTCTGGTTGTAAAAAATGGCTGCCAACTGGTAGCCATTTTTTATTTACTGTATCGAATATTATTCAAATGAAAACGATAATGCTCTGAATTTATAAACTGTTTTCCAATGTGAATAAGTTCTTTTTTATCATCATACATTTGAGTATAAAGATAGAAAAGAGGTTCTCCATTGGACAGCTGCATCAAAGGAGCTATATCACTTCCAGCACAGACTATGTCTAGATAGGAATTATCTGAAGAATCAACTTTTATACCATATTTATTTCTTAAAAGAGAATAAAGGGAAGTATTTAAAGGTTCTGAAAATAAGAAATCAAACTTAGGATATGGAAAATAGTTATTCTCACACATTATAGGAAAACCATCTGCAAACCTTATACGCTGTATAAATAAAATTTTTTCTTCCTTTTTTAAACCCATCTCTTCAATCTGTTTTTCTGTAGGGATAAGAATTTCTTTCTTGGTAACAATACTGGAAGGAATCATTCCATTTATTTCACAAGATTCAGTAAAACTTAATAAATTATCTATTTTTCTCTGTATTCTATTTTGCTGGACAAAAGTTCCCTTTCCTTGTTTTTTTAATAAGAATCCTTCTCTAACTAATTCTTCGACGGCTTTTCTTATTGTGATTCTGCTTACTTTATAGATTTCACTCAATTCAATTTCTGTAGGAATTTTTTCTCCATGAATAAGAGTTCCTTTTTTTATAGAATTTTTTAATTCTTCTTTGAGTTGTTTATATAAAGGTATTTTTGTATTTGAAATTAATGCCATACTAAATCTCCTTAAATTACTGAATATATCACATTTATTTTATTATACTATGTAATTTAAGAAACAACAAGAAAATTCATCATAAGATGTTATATGATAAATTAAAAAAACACTATTGTTTATAACGTTATATTATGATATAGTTATGTTATGAAATTTAATTGGGAAAGGAGTAAAAATGAATTCAAAAGAAATCATAAAAAAAATATTAGATGAAAAAAATAATATCAAAGATATATATTTCATAGCATGTGGAGGTTCGCTAGTTGACCTTTATCCAGGATTTTATTTTATACAGGCTGAATCAGCTTCTATACATGCATCATGGTATACAGCTAAAGAGTTTGCTATAACTCCACCAAAAACTTTAGGAAAAAATAGTCTGGTGATTGCAGTATCACATGGAGGGAATACAAAAGAAACTATAGAAGCAGCAAGAGTTGGAAAAAATGCAGGAGCATCAGTTATTACTTTAACTCATAATAAAGACTCTGTATGTGGAGGAACTGAATTTATACCATGGGTGTATGATTGGTCTTTTGATATAAATGAAAAAGATAAACCACAGGGGATAGTTCTTTCGCTGTTAAATGAATTATTACATATGCAGGAAGAAGAGTATGAGTTATATGAATCTATTTCTGATGGACTGGAAAAAATAGATTCCATAGTTAAAAATGCAGCTAAAAAAGCTAAGAATGCCTCTTGGGTTTTTGCAGAAAAATATTGGAATGAACCATTTCTTTATATTATGGCTTCTGGTGCTTCATATTCACAGGGATATGGTTTTGCTATATGTTCATTGCAGGAGATGCAATGGATGGACTGCTGTTATCTTCATTCTGGAGAATATTTTCATGGGCCATTTGAAGTAACAGATGAAGATCATCTTTATATTCTTTTAATGAGTAAAGGAAAAAATAGAGTGATGGATGAGAGAGCACTTAAATTTCTTGAAAAATATGGGAAAAAATATGAAGTGATAGATGCAGAACAATTAGGAATTGGAGAGATAGATGAAATGTGTGTTGAATATTTCAACCCTATATTATTTTATGCTATGTCAGTAGTCTATCGTACAGCTCTTCAGAACAAACGTAATCATCCTTTGGATATGAGACGTTATATGGATGTTGTAGAATATTAAAATTGAGAGGTGAGTTATGGAAAAATACTCAATAAAAGTATTGGGGTTTGGAGATAATGTAGTTGATAAATATGAGCATATCAAAACAATGTACCCAGGAGGAAATTGTGTAAACTTTGCTGTATATTCTAAGATGTTTGGGGCAGAAAGTTCAGCATATATGGGATATTTTGGAAATGATAAAGAAGCTGAACATGTAATAGAAAGTTTAGAAAAAGCAGGAATAGAAACAATAAAATGCAGGCAGTTAGAAGGAGAAAATGGCTGTGCAAGAGTAACTTTGATTAATGGAGAGCGTATATTTTTAGGGTCAAATGAAGGTGGAATAAGGGGAGAAGTCCCATTTGTTTTAGATAGATTTGATTTAGAATACATAAAGAAATTTGATTTAGTTCACAGTGGAAATTATTGTTTTACAGAAAAAGAACTTCATAAAATAAAAGAAACAGGGGTGTATGTTTCTTTTGATTTTTCAGATGATTCAACAGAAGATTATTTTAAAAGAATAGCAAAAGATATAAATTTTGCTTTTTGTTCTTTTGATGGAACAGAAGATGAAACTAAAAAATATTTAAAGAAAATAGTAGATTATGGGGCTGAAACTGCATGTGCTTCAAGAGGAGCAGATGGATGTATTTTATATGACGGGGGAGATTATTTTATACAGAAAGCAGTACCTTTAGAAAAAGTTGTAGATACAATGGGAGCAGGAGATTCTCTCATTGCTTCTTATTTAGTGAGTTATTTATCTTTGATAAAAAAAGGAACAGATAAAAAAGAAGCTGTAAAAGTAAGTTTAATAAAAGCAGCAGAATTTGCTGCTGAGATTTGTACCATAGAAGGTGCATTTGGTTATGGGAAAAAATATGAATAGACAAAGTTTAATTTAAATAAAGGGGGATTTATTATGAAAAAATTGATACTAGTTTTAACTTTACTGTTCTCTACTTTATCTTTTTCAGCTGAAAAACTTTATGTAGGGACAAATGCAGAATTTAAGCCTTATGAGTATTTGGAAGATGGAAAAATGGTAGGATTTGATATTGAACTTATGGAAAAAATAGGAGAAGAATTAGGGTATGAAATCAGCTGGATTAATATGTCTTTTGATGGTCTTCTTCCAGCACTTCAACTTGGAAAAGTAGATGCTGTAATTGCTGGGCTTACTCAAACTCCCGAAAGACAAAAAGCAGTAGATTTTTCTATTCCATATATGTTTATCTTCTCTTCTAAGCATATTATTATAATAAATGAAAAGAGTGATATAAAGACTAAAGAGGAATTAAAAGGTAAGAATATAGGAATACAATTGGGAGCTATACAGGAACAGTTTGTTAATGAATTAGAAGGGAAAGCAAAAGTTTATGATTCTTGGACTGGAGCTTTGATGGATCTTAAAGCTGGAAAGATAGATTCAGTTATAATAGATGAATTATCATCAAAAGCCTATCTAGAAAATTTAACAGGAATTAAACAGATAGATACTTTAGTTGATGAACAGCCAGCTGCTTCTATTGCATTCAGAAAAAATGAGAAAGAGTTAGTAGAAAAAGTAAATAAAAAAATAATTGAATTAAGAGATAATGGAGAATATTTAAAAATATTAGAAAAATATTTTCCAGCAAATATTGAAGAATTCAAAGCTGCTTATGAGAAAAAATAAATAAAATAAAAAGCCCATATTGAAAAGTTTAATTCAATATGGGCTTATAATATTAAGAAAGCCAGATAACTCCACCAGGTCCAACTGGAAGATTGAATGTCATCCAAATAACAATCTGAATGATAAATATACAAAGGAATGTAAATGAGTAAGGAAGCATAGCTGCAAATAAAGTACCCATTCCTGTGTTCTTATCATATTTTTGGGCTGTTGTAAGTAATATAGCAAAGTAAGCAAATAAAGGAGTAAGATGGTTAGTAGAACAATCTCCTAATCTATATACTGCTTGTGTAAAGGCTGGATGTATATTTAACTGTATCAGCATAGGAACAAATATAGGCCCCATTAAAAGCCATTTTGTTCCTCCACTTCCTATGAAAAGATTTACAAGAGCTGTCAATAATAAGAAACATACAACTATTATTTGTGTAGGTATTGGAAGAGAAGCAAGAAAATTTCCACCTTTTATTGCAAGAACCTGAGCTAAATTTGATTTATCAAAAAGGAAAAGAAACTGTCCAATAACTACTGCTAAAGCTATAAATCCTGCTAATGAAGATATAGACTCAGACATCATAGTATAAACATCATTTATACTTTGAATCTTTTTTATAGTTACTGCATAAGTAAGTCCAGCTAATGAGAAAACTATTATGATAATAAATTGAAGGCACTGCATAAGAGGAGCTCCAAATATTAATGAGTGATTTACTGGATTTCTAAGAAAACTATTTTGTGGTATACAACTTGCAACTAAGATAACTAGAAATATTAAAACATTTCTTCCAGCTTTTTTTACTGCTGTTCTTTCTTCATCTGTTATAGCCATATCAGAATTATCTTCCTCAGCAAATTGGTATTCTCCAAGCATTGGTTCAATAATTTTTATAGTAACTATTGCAGAAGCGGTTATTACAAGAACTGCTGAAACAAATAAGAAGAAATATCCATTCAACAGAGGCATATCAAAATTGGGAAGAATACTAGTAGCTGATTGTATAGAAATTGGAGTAAGAACTACATCCCAACCTCCAGGGATAAGGCAGGTACTGAATCCTCCTCCAACAGATGCATAACCTAGAAACACTCCAGCTAGAGGATTTCTTCTAAGACCATAAAATATTGCTCCTGAAATAGCTGGGATAAGAATAAAAGCAGCATCTCCAGCCTGATTTCCAAGGACACCTATAGTAGCTATTACATATATAGCTATATTACCTTTTCTGCCATATAACCCCATTTTTATAGCTGATGTAAAAAAACCGCTTCTGTCACAGAAACCAGTAGCTATACCAAGTATGATAACAACCCCAAGAACTGGAAAGTTTTGGAAATTTTTAACAAAGTTGGGAACTAAGAGCATAAAACCTTTTAAACTTACAAGATTTATTACAGAAATAGTTTCCCCAGAAGTAGGATGTATAGCTGAAATTCCTAATTTGCCCAAAACAAAGGAAAGTACTAAAACTATAATTATAATATATAAGAACAGAGCCATAGGATGTGGCATTTTATTTCCCACAACTTCTATCCAATTAAGAAACCCGCTTTTTTCTTTTTCTTTCATAATTTATCCACCCCTTAGATATTTAGAAAACTTGAAGCAAATTTTGTTGTAGAAATAACACCAACGATAAAGGCATTTTCATCAAGATCGAAATGAACATTGTGGTGTTCAGCTGTTGAACCAATTTTTTTATTTCCAGCTCCAACAAATACAAATAAACTTGGGCATAGAGCTGAATATCTGTTGAAAGACTCAGAAGCATACCACTTTTCTTGATGAATAAGAGTTCCCTCAGGAAGTATTTCACTTAAATGTTTGGCAGCAAAAGCTGATAATTCTGTATCATTTATTGTAGGGTTGGCAGCTATTCTCATGTCTGGAGCGAATTCTATTGAACAATTTTGAGATTTAGCAGCATATGTAGAAACTTCTTTAATGAGATTAAAAGCTTTTTCTCCCTCAGCAATATTAAAATATCTTATAGTTCCTGAGATAGAAACTTTATCAGGGATTATATTTGCAGCAGTTCCTCCATTGATAGTAGCAAGACCCAATGTAACAGTTTCATTTGAATTTATTCTGTTAACCCATGCAGAAGATAAAGACATAAGAATATTAGCAGCACCAAACAGAGGATTAATAGAAAGGTCAGGTCTTGAACCGTGGCCTCCTCTTCCTATGATATCCATCTTTATAAGAGCGGCTCCAGCCATTCTTGGACCAGGATCAATACTTACAGTACCAGTTTTCATAAAAGAAGTTAAGTGTATTCCCCATATTGCATCTATATTTTTCTTAGAAAGCACTGTCAGCATTTTATCTATTCCACAGCCTATTTCTTCTCCTTCTTCAAAACAGAAGATAATAGTTCCACTAAGATAGTCTTTAAGTTTAACTAAAACTTTCATTGAACCAAGGAGCATAGCCATATGACCATCATGCCCACAGGAATGACATGCTTCAGCTCTTTTAGAAACATATTTTTTCTTACCAACCATATTAATTTCACTTTCAGGCATTTTTAAAGCGTCTATATCACTTCTTAAAGCAAGTGTCTTACCAGGATTTTTACATTTTAAAGTAGCAATAAAACCAGTTGTTGAAACTTCTTCAATAGGAAGTCCCAAAGTCTCAATTTCTTTTTTCAAAAATGTACTTGTATCAAATTCCTGTCCAGAAATCTCAGGATTTTCATGCAGATATCCTCTTGTAAGTTTTACATATTCCTCAACTTCTTTAGCAGCTGCTATTATCATTTCATTTGACAGCATAAATTTACCTCCAAAATATTTATTTATGTAGCTATCTTATACTCTTTTTAAAGCTTTATCTAATCTTTCAAGAGACTCTTTAATAACCCATGAAGGAGCAGCAAGATTGATTCTTTCATATCCTTCTCCTGATTTTCCAAATATATATCCTTCATCAAAGAATAATTTGGCTTCCTTAACCATAAATTCTTCCATTTTTTTAGGTTCCATGCCTAGAGTTCTGAAATCTATCCACTGAAGATATGTGCCTTCAATAAGAGGAGCTTTTATTTCAGGGTAATTTTTTTCAAAGAATTCTTTTACTATCTTTTGATTTTCATCTATTACAGTGATGAATTCCTCCAGCCAATTTTCAGCTTTTGTGTATGCAAGCTCACAAGCTTTATATCCTAAAATATTGAAAGGAAAACCAGATACATTATTTATTTCTTGTATGAATTTTTCTTTAACAGCAGGGTTTTTAATAATAATATTAGATATTCCCATTCCAGCTAAATTGAATGTTTTAGAGGGAGCTGTACAAGTTATTGTTCTGTCAGCTAATTCATCAGATAATGTTTGAAATATCGTATGTTTATAACCAGGCATTATGATATCATGATGTATTTCATCAGATATAACAGTTACATTATTTTTAAGAATTATCTCTTCAAGTCTTTTCAATTCTTCAACTGTCCATACTCTTCCTACTGGATTATGAGGGCTGCAGAAAAGAAAAAGTTTATTTTCTGGTTTTTTTGTGATTTTATCAAATTTTTCAAAATCCATTGTGTAATATCCGTTTGTTTCTATTAAGGGACAATCAATCAAAGTTCTTTCATTAAATTTTATTGCATTATAGAAAGGATAATAAACAGGACTCATAATTACAACCCCATCACCAGGTTTTGTAAAAGCTCTGATAGCAGCAAAGAATGCAGGGACAACTCCAGCAGTATTTACGATCCACTCAGACTTAATAGTAAAATTATGTCTTCTTTGCATCCAATTTATGATAGAGTCAGTAAATGCTTTGTATGATGAAGTATATCCCAAGACTGCTGATTTTAAATATTCTCTTAGCCCTTCTGTTATTTCAGGAGCATTTTTAAATTCCATATCTGCAACAGAGAGAGGGACTACATTTTCTTCAACATTGGGATTCATTTTATACATTTGTTCCCATTTTAGTGAACCAGTATTTTTTCTAGAAATTAAAGTATCAAAATTATATTTCATATATTCCTCCTATTATATTTTCAAATGTTTTATCTTTTTAATAGTTAAGTATCTAATCTATTTAATTAGAAATATACTCTCTTATTTTAAATTTGTCAAATTTTTTTATATTAAAGAATAAATTATATGTTTAAAATTAGAAATTATGATTTCTTTAAAATTAAAAATAAAAAAGACCAACTAAAAAATAGTAAACAAGTTCTAAAAAATTATATTAAAAAATTTTAAAACATTATTCTATTTTATAAGTTAGTCTTTTAAAGTTTTGGTTATTTAGCTGGTTTTACAGCATTTTTTATTGCAGTTCCTATACCTCTTGCAGAACTTGTGGCACCTGCTACTGAATCTATTTTATCAGTATTTTGAGTATAGATAACATCATCAGATATTTTTTCAACAGCAGAGTTGAATATTATTTCAGTGTCCTTATATTCAACAGCTTCTATTTTAGCAATTTTATTATTTTTAACAGTAACTTCTACTTTTATATTCCCTTTGTATCCTTTTCCTTCACCTACATATTTTCCATCTCTATATTTAGTTTCCTTTACAATTCTATTATCTTTGAAACTAGTAATATTATTGATAATAGTTTTATCCATAGGATTAGTTATTGATTTAGCAGCAGCTATACCAGCTCTTCTGCCAAAAACAAATGCCTGTAAAAGTCCATTGCCAGACATATAGTTAGGTCCCCCAGCACCAGAAAACCCTTCAGTTACACCACCAGCAGCATAAAGATTAGGAATTTTATCTCCATTTTCTTTTTTTACTTCTCCATCAAGAGTTATGACAAGTCCACCTTGTGTATGTCTTAAATCTCCAGTTATTTCAATAGCATAATAAGGGCCATTGAAATTTTTTGGAAGTTTAGTTCTATTGAAGACATCTTCTCCTTTTTCTATTCCTTCATTATACATTTTAATAGTTTTTCCAAGTTCTTTTTCATCTACTCTCATAGCCTTAGCAATTTCAGCTATATTCTTTCCTTCCAAAACTATTCCAGCAGAAGTATAATTTTTGAAGTTGCTAGTTTTTTCAGCATTTTCTTTATTAAATAGTATGTACGCAGCAGCATCTTTTTGATTTACAACATGGGGAGTAAGCTCAGAATATCCCATTATTTCATTAGTGAATCTTTTTCCATCTTTATTTATGAGAATACCTCCTCTTGAAAGAATAGAAAGATCCATACTGCTTTTACTTTGAAGATTGAAAACTGCATGACCTTGATAGGCATGCATATTTTTTAATTCTGCTCCTAGTTTTTGTCCCCATACTATTCCTTCTCCAGTTGCCCCAGGAGCTGTCAAAGGATAAGCATTAGCTATTTCGGGAATATATTTTTTGAGCATTTCTTCATTAGAGGCAAAACCACTAGTTGCTAAAATAACTTTAGAAGCATATATTTCAATTTCTTCTCCATTAGCTTTTTTGGCTCTAACTCCACCAACATCTTCTTTATCTGTTATCAACCCAGTTCCAGATGTAAAATTAAGCACAGTAATCTTCGGGTTTTTCTTTACTGCTTCTATAATTTTAGTGGTCATACCAGCTCCAGAACCTTCAGCTATGTGCATTCTATAATTTGATTGTCCATAATATAAAGCATTAGTAATAAGGTTAAATTTAACCCCCAGGCTTTCAAGCCACTCAATAGTTAATTTAGCTTCAGAAGCAACAGTTTCAACCATATCTTTATCTTGACTATAGTTTGCAGCTCTGAATATATCCAATTTGAAATTTTCTATAGAATCATCAATTTTAGCATCTTTTTGCTGTTTAGTTCCTGTGGCAGGAATAATTCCTGCTGACATAAGAGTAGCTCCCCCCATATATCCTGTTTTTTCTAACAAAACTACATTAGCTCCATTTTCAGCTGCAAAAAGAGCTGCAGTCATACCAGCTCCCCCACTTCCAACAATAACTACATCAGTTTTATATTCTGTATTTACAGCATATAAACTAAATGATAAAACAGATGTCATAATAATAGATAATATTTTTTTCATGTATACCCCCTCTTTATTATAATGTTGACCTTATTAAAATTATACCTTAGATATTTCTATTCTGCACCAATTTTTTCAATGAAAAGGAAAGAAAAAATAAAGTGAGTGTAACTGTTCTTTAAATTTTAAATTAATATAAAATACAAAAATATTGAACTGTTATTATGTAAAAAATTGATAAATTGTATTTAAAGTCTGTCGATTTTGAAAAATATATGAAAAAGGTTATGGAAATATAAAGGAATAAGATGGTACAATATAGTTGTAAAAATACAAGAATGGGGGAAAGTACATGAGCGAAAAAGGAAAAAATTTTTTTATAGCATTTATTGTAATATTGATTATATCAGCAATATTAGCTGGAGGAGTGTACCTTGCTCAAACAAAAATCAAAGATTTGGATATAAAATCAAAGATTGAGGCTAATATTAATGAAAGTAAAAAAAATATGGAAATAGCAGCAATTTTATCAAAAACATCCAAGAAACCAACAGTAAAAACAACAAAAGTTACAAAAACTGTTGTAACACCTCCGCTTCCAAAAGTAAAAACATTTCCAACAACTGTAAAAAGAGAACAAAAAAATGGGGTGTACAAGGAATATTATAGCAGTGGTTCTATAAAATCAGAAACTTCATATACTGATGGAAAAAAAGATGGAGAAGAAATTCTTTATGATACAAATGGAAGAATAAAGGAAAAAAGGGAATATAAATATGGAATAAGAGATGGAAAATGGAGCAGATTTTATACTAATGGACTTTTAAAAGAAGAAGTTACATACAGAGAAAATAAACCAACAGGAGAATATATATCAAAATATGAAAATGGAAATATAAAAGCAACAGGAATATATGTTAATGGAGTACTTAATGGAAAGTATGTAATATATGCTGCTAATGGGGATAAAAAAAGTGAAATAGATTATACAAATGGAAAAAAAGAGGGAATAGAGAAAATATATTTTGGAAAAAATCTTCAATATGAAATAACTTATGAAGATGGAAAAAAGAATGGAAATTATGTAAAATATTATCAAGATGGAAATATTGAAGTAAAAGGAAATTATGCAGAGGATAGAAAAGATGGATTGTGGCAGGGAATAAGTAAAAAAGGAACTCTTGCTTGGGAAGAGAATTTTCAAGGGGGAGTTCTCAATGGAACATATATAAAATATGATAAGAATGGAAATAAAATAGAGCAAGGAAACTATATAAATGGTGGTATAGATGGGACTGTAGAAATATATTATCCTAGTGGAAAAATATACAGAAGATTAAATTATGTTTCTGGAAAGAAAGAAGGAATGTTCATAACTTACTTTGAAGATGGAAAGGTATCTGTAGAAGAAACATATTCCAATGATAGGTTGGAAGGTGATTATAAAAAATACAGCAGAAAAGGAGATATAGAAACATCAGGGACATATAAGGATTCTATGAGAGTTGGAATATGGAATACTTTTGATGAAAAAGGAAAGAATGTTTCTATCTATAACTACAATGAAAATGGCAAAATGGATGGAAAACAGATATACTATACACCTACTGATTTTGATAGAAAAGATTATTTTAAAAGAGAGTCAGAATTTAAAAATGGACTTCGCCATGGAACTGTAACTGAATATTATCCAAATGGAAAATTATATAAACAGGGAAATTATCAAATGGATGAAAAAGAAGGAAGATGGGTACAGTATTCAGGGGATATTATTATATCTGAGGAAAATTATAAATCTGGAAAAAGAGATGGAGTACAAAGATTTTTTTATACAACTGGAAAGATATCAGAAGAATATATCTATGAAAATGGTAAGGAAAAAGAGTATAAACGTTATAGTCAAGAGGGGAAATTAATAAGTCAAGGAAAAAGATTTTAGTGTAAATACTCATAAAAAAACAGCAGATGAAATACCTCTTAAAAATTTTAAATATAGTTTATATCATTAAGTATTGATTTAATTAAAAACATAAAGTATAATAATAGTATTAAAAATTTGTGGAGGTAAAAATGAAAAAAAAGTTTAACATGCCAGATACGTATGTAATTATATTTTTTGTAGTCATTTTGGCTGCAATATTAACACATACGGTTCCAGTAGGAAAATTCCAAATGGAAAAAGTTACTTATATAACTGAAACTGGGGCAGAAAAAACTAGAACAGTTCCTGTAGCAGGAAGTTTTGCTTATGAATTGAATGAACAAGGAGAACCTTTAGTAAAGGGAATAAAATTCTTTGAACCAGGTGGAGAAGTTGGAGTAGCAAACTATGTATTTGAAGGGATTGTAAGTGGAGATAAATGGGGTACAGCAGTAGGGGTAATCGCATTTATTCTTATCACTGGAGGATCTTTCGGAATCATATTAAAAACTAAGGCAGTTGAATCAGGACTTTATGCTTTAATAAAGAAAACAAAAGGATCAGAATGGCTGCTTCTACCAATAGTGTTCTTTGTATTTTCACTAGGTGGAGCAGTATTTGGAATGGGAGAAGAGGCAATACCATTTGCTATGGTGCTTATTCCAATAGTAATTGGAATGGGATATGACGGAATAACTGGTATATTGATTACTTATGTTTCTACACAAATAGGATTTGGAACATCTTGGATGAATCCTTTCAGTGTTGCAATAGCGCAAGGGGTAGCAGGAATTCCTGTACTTTCAGCAGCAGGATTCAGAATGGCTATGTGGACATTCTTTACAGCCTTTGGAATATTCTATACTATTAGATATGCAAATAAAGTAAAAGCTAATCCTCAAAGCTCTATTTCATATGAAGCTGATAGATATTATAGAGAGGAATTTAAATTAGAAGACCAACAGGAAGTTGATTTTAAATTTGGACATAAATTAGTTTTATTAGTTGTACTTTTAGGAATGGCTTGGATAATATATGGGGTTGTAGTGTTTGGTTACTATCTTCCTGAAATCGCTACTCAATTTGTAATAATGGGTGTTGTAGCAGGGATAATTGGAGTAGTTTTCAAACTTAATGATATGACTGTAAATGATATAGCAACTTCATTTAGAAAAGGAGCAGAAGACTTAATTGGAGCAGCTATAGTAGTAGGGATGGCAAAAGGGATAGTTCTTGTATTAGGTGGAACAGAAGCTGGAACACCAAGTGTTCTTAATACAGTTCTTAATTGGGTTGCAAATGGACTTGGAGGATTGCCAGCAGCAGCTTCTGCTTGGGTAATGTATATATTCCAATCTGTATTTAATTTCTTTGTTGTATCAGGTTCTGGTCAAGCAGCATTGACAATGCCTATAATGGCTCCATTGTCAGATTTGGTTGGAGTTCCTAGACAGGTTGCAGTTCTTGCATTCCAATTAGGAGATGGATTTACTAATCTTATTGTTCCTACATCAGGAATCTTAATGGCTATATTAGGTATTGCTAAATTAGAATGGGGAATTTGGGCAAAATTCCAAATTAAATTCCAAGGATGGCTTTTCCTATTTGGGTCATTATTTGTTATTGGTGGAGTGTTAATGAAACTTCAATAAAAAATATTTAAATATTTATTGATAAAAAATGGAAGAAAACAGCAGAAGAGGCTAATTAACCTTAACTGCTGTTTTTTATTCTATCATTTTTGAAAAATATCTTTCAAAAAGTATGGAATAAAATATTTTTTTCAAAAAATACTTGATTTTTTTTTAATTTAGGTTTATACTCAAACCTATAAAAAAGATTTTAAAAAGAGGAGGAAAAAAGATGTTCGTGATATCAAGCATAATATTTGTCATATATATACTACTCATATGCAGAGAAAAAAATTATATACAGATATTTATGTTAGGAAGAGTTGCAACATTATTCTACAATCCTCTTGTTATAAAAGATAAATTTGTTTCATTTGATTAGATTTTAAATGGAGAATAATAATATTCTTTTATAATAATATTGTGAATATTTTAATAATGTTGATATAAACAGCCTGACAGGCTGTTTTTTTTATATAAAAATTTTAAGTTAACAGAAACCATATATTTTTAAGGGGGAAAAACATGAAAATAAGAGTAGAAAAAACGGAAAATTTAAAGGTAAAACCAGATGAAAATAAACTTGGATTTGGAAAACATTTTACTGATTACATGTTTGTTATGGATTATGATGAGGGACAAGGATGGCATGATGCAAGAGTAGTTCCCTTTGGTCCAATTTCTATGAGTCCAGCTTCTATGGTTCTTCATTATGCTCAGGAAACATTTGAAGGTTTAAAAGCATATCGTACGCCAGATGATCGTATTCTTTTATTCCGTCCAGAAATGAATGCAAAAAGGATGAGAAATTCTAACAGGAGACTTTGTATGGCAGAGGTTCCAGAAGAAATGTTTGTTGAAGCAGTAGAAACTATTGTAGCCCATGAAAAGGAATGGATTCCTCATTTAGAAGGAACATCTTTATATATTCGTCCATTTATGTTTGCTACTGAAGTTGCTGTAGGAGTACATCCTGCAATTTCATACAAGTTTATTATTATTCTTTCTCCAGTAGGAAATTATTATCCTGAAGGAGTAAACCCTATAAAAATATATGTTGAAGATGAATATGTTCGTGCAACAAAAGGAGGAACAGGATTTACAAAGTGTGGAGGAAATTACGCTTCTAGTATTGCTGCTCAAGAAAAGGCAAGAAAGCTTGGATATACTCAAGTGTTATGGCTAGATGGAGTAGAAAGAAAATATGTAGAAGAAGTTGGAACTATGAATGTAATGTTTAAAATAGATAACGAAATATATACAGCCCCTATTGATGGAACAGTTCTTCCAGGGGTAACTCGTGATTCTTGTATAACTCTTCTAAAAGAATGGGGATATAAAGTTCATGAGGAACATTTTACCATTGATTTTCTGATGGAAGCAGCAAGAGCAGGAAAACTGGAAGAAGCTTTTGGAACAGGAACAGCAGCAGTTATTTCTCCAGTAGGGGAACTGAACTACAAGGGAGAAATAGCTATGATTAATGATTTTAAAACAGGAGAACTTACTCAAAGACTTTATAATACATTGACAGATATTCAATGGGGAAAAGCAGAGGATAAATTTAACTGGACTTATGAAGTAAAAAGATAGAAATAAGGAGCATATTATGACAACAGGGGAATATTTTAATAGGATAACAGAACAATACAAGGGAACATTTGATATATATAGAGATAAGGAGATAAATGGAGAAAAATATCTGGCTTATGGTCATTTTTACTCTCATTCTGAAAAGTATGTTTTAGTGAAAGAAGTGCAGCTTTGGGAAGCTAAAAGTTATGAACATATTATTTTTATGGATGTATCTGAAATGACTATAAATGTTTTAAATAAAACTGATGAACTGCTAAAAGAGTATATGGAACCTTTTCTAGTGAGAAAAGGGGAAAAATATCCTGAGAAAAATCATATGTATACCTTCTTGACTGTTGTCATATTTACTTCTAAAAGGATTTCAGATGATATAAAAAGAAAAATAGAAAAATATAAATTTGAAAAAAATTACCTTTTTTCCATAAGAGGATACAGTTCAGGCAGAATAGCTGTTATAGATGTAGAAAATATGAAAATAACAACAAATAAAGCAGGAAAAGTTCTGAATAAACTATATGAAAGAATTTTTGAACAAAAATAATATATTAAACTAGGGGGGAAAGATTTATGAATGGAGTAATGATTTTAGTATTTTCAATTTTATGCTTTTTTATTGCATATGTAACCTATGGTTCGTGGCTGGCAAAACAATGGGATGTGGATCCTTCGAGAAAGACACCTTCGCATGAATTTAATGATGGAATCGATTACATACCAGCAAAAGCGCCAGTTCTTTTAGGACATCATTTTGCTTCTATAGCAGGAGCAGGCCCAATCAATGGACCTATTCAAGCAGCAGTATTTGGATGGGTGCCAGTATTACTGTGGATAATTATTGGAGGAATATTTTTTGGAGCAGTGCAGGATTTCTCTTCAATTATAGTTTCAATAAGACATAAAGGGAAATCTTTAGGAGAGGTTATTGAAGAAAATATAGGATATAGATGCAAAATACTTTTTACTATTTTTTCATGGCTTGTACTTCTTTTAGTAGTTGCAGCATTTTCAGATATTGTTGCCTCTACATTTCAAGGATATATAATTGCAGATGATGGAACAAAAATATATAATTCAGCAAATGGTTCAGTAGCAACAGCCTCTATGCTTTTCATACCATTGTCAGTGGTATTTGGCTTTCTTGTACATAGAAAGAATGCCCCTCTTGCAGTATCATCAATAGCAGGAGTAGGACTTTTAGTAGTATGTATAGCTGTTGGATTAAAATATCCAATCTATTTAAGTAAAACTTTCTGGTTAGGAATGGTATTTGTATATATTTTTATTGCCTCTGTGACACCAGTGTGGATTCTTTTGCAGCCTAGAGATTATCTTAATAGTTTTCTTTTATATTTTATGATAATAGCAGCAGTTATTGGGATTGTAGGAAGCAATCCTACTGTAAATCTTCCAGCTTTTACAGGATGGACAAGTAGCTTTAATGGACAGGTTATGTTTCCCTACTTATTTATTACAGTAGCATGTGGGGCTATTTCAGGCTTTCATAGTTTGATAGGCTCAGGAACTACATCTAAACAATTAGATAATGAAAAAGATGCAAAACTTATTGGATATGGAGCTATGCTTATAGAGTGTGGGCTTGCAGTTGTAGCTCTTATAGCAGTAGGAGCATTATTTACAAATAATGAAATGCCTAAAGGAACACCAGCAGTAGTTTTTGCTTCTGCTATATCAGGGTTTTTCAAAACCTTGGGAATGGGAGAAATAGCAGTAAGTACTACTTTTACAGTTATTTCACTTGCAATATCTGCTTTTGCTCTTACCTCTTTAGATACTGCCACAAGACTTGGAAGATTTATGTTTCAGGAATTATTTGCTGCTAAGGCAGGAGAAGAAGCAGGAAGTATCAGAAAATCTCTTGGAAATATGTATGTAGGAACTTTTGTAACAGTTCTTTTAGGAGGAGTGTTATGTCTTGGAGGATATAAGAATATTTGGCCTCTATTTGGAGCTTGTAATCAATTAGTTGCAGTTCCTTGTTTTCTTGGAGTTTCTGTATGGCTTTCCAAAAAAGGAAAAAATAATAAGATGCTTTTTATCCCAATGGTATTTATGCTTGTAGCAACAATGAGCTCTTTGTTGATTTCATTTAAATCAAATGTGCTTATACTTATGAGTGGAAGAGGAAGCCTTGCAGTACATGGACTTCAATGCGCTATTATTATTCCTATATTTGCTCTTGCATTTATTTTAGTTATTGAGGGTGGAAAAGTATTGTGGGAAAACAGAAGAAAAAAGAATATTGTAAAAATGGAGGCTTAATATTTTAAAAGATGATAGAATGGAAAAGTTTTGTTGTAGCAGTTGTACAATATTTAAAAGTATAGAAATTTTTCTTTAACTATAAAAATAATGTAAAGAATTTAATAAAAAAAGCTGACTAGAGAATATTATAATTTTCAGTCAGCTTTTTGATTTTATTCTTTTGTAGCATCTACATATTCAATAATCAGATTGGAATCTATCATTTTTCCAAGATCATCTACAGTGTCAACACCTTTGTAATAAACTGAAGTAGAAATATTAGGGACAAATTTTAATGAATTACCTCTTAAGTTAAGTCCATTAAATTTTTGATCAATAGGATTTTTTGAAATAGGTTTTCCCATTTTTTGTACAAGATCATCATATATTTGTTTTATTTCATTTCTGCCAACATTTTCTTTATTAAAAAGGACTTCTATTTTAAAAAGTCTTCCATTAGTAAAATAGAAAGTATACTTGCTGACATTATCATTTGGTTTTTCAAAAGTGTATATCTTCATATCTGGATAGAGAGAGGGTTCTTCTCTTAATTTAGGGAATATAAGATCAAGATTGCTCTTGCTGTCACCCCAATTTACTTCATTAAAATCAATAATTCCAAAAGCCAGACTGTATAAACATAGAAATAAAAATATTATTTTTTTCATAAATAGCCTCCTAGTAATGTACTTATAGGTTATTTTACTTTAAATTTTCAGATATAACAAATAAAATTTTGAAAAAATTAAGACAGTTGTGATATATTGGTATATATGATAAAAAATATTTTTAAGGAGAAGATTATGAAGAGAGAAGATTATATAGAATGGGATGAATATTTTATGGGAGTAGCTCTTCTTTCAGCAAAAAGGAGTAAAGACCCTAATACTCAAGTTGGAGCTTGTATTGTGAATGAAGAGAGGAGAATAATTGGTGTAGGATATAATGGGCTTCCTAAAGGATGTAGTGATGATGAATTTCCTTGGGAGAGAGAGGGGGAGTTTCTTGATACAAAGTATCCTTTTGTATGTCATGCAGAATTAAATGCAATATTGAACAGTACAAAAACATTGAAAAATTGCACACTGTATGTAGCACTTTTCCCTTGTCACGAATGCAGTAAAGCAATTATACAAAGTGGAATAAAAGAACTTGTTTATCTTTCAGATAAATATTGTGGAACAAAATCTGATATGGCATCAAAAAGAATGTTGGATGCAGCAGGGGTGAAATACAGAAAACTTGAATCAAAATTAGAAAAGCTGGAATTATCATTTAAATCTTCAGATTACTAAAAATAATATAAAGAACCAAAATGGGGGAGAACAAATGGAACAAATGAAAAAAAATGATCTTGGGAAGGATAGCATAGGAAAATTAATAATTAATTTGACCATCCCAGCGATTACAGCTCAATTGATAAATGCTTTATACAATATAGTAGATAGAATATATATTGGAAGGATACCAGAAGTTGGAGGAGCAGCTCTTACAGGAGTAGGAGTAACATTCCCAATAGTAATGCTTATATCTGCTTTTGGAGCTCTTTTAGGAATGGGGGGAGCACCAAAGGCTGCTATAAAGATGGGAGAAAAAGACAATGATTCAGCAGAGGAAATACTAGGAAACTGTTTTTCTGGGATGATAGTAATGGCAATAATTCTTACTGTTTTCTTTTTAGTATTTCAAAAGCCTCTTTTAATGATGTTTGGTGCAAGTGACAGAACAGTTATATATGGACTTAAATATCTTAATATTTATGTATGTGGAACAATTTTTGTTCAGGCTACATTAGTTCTTAATAGCTTTATAACTGCTCAAGGATTTGCAAGAACTGGTATGCTTACAGTTCTTATAGGAGCAATATTGAATATAGTTCTTGATCCGATTTTAATCTTTTATTTTAAAATGGGTGTACAAGGAGCAGCAATTGCAACTGTTGTGTCACAAGCTGTATCTGCAATATGGGTAACAAAGTTTTTAACAGGAAAAAATACAAAAATAAAGATAAAGAAAGAATATTTTAAAATGAAAAAATCAGTGATAGTCCCTATAATAGGACTTGGACTTTCACCTTTTGTAATGCAGAGTACAAATAGTGTGGTAAATGTAGTGCTTAATTCATCACTTCAAAAGTTTGGAGGAGATTTGGGAGTAGGAGCTATGACTATATGTGGAAGTGTTATTCAGGTACTTCAAATGCCAGTTTTTGGACTTGCACAGGGAGTTCAGCCAATAGTAAGCTATAACTATGGAGCTAGAAATATAGACAGAGTAAAAAAAGCATACAAAATACTTCTGTTTATGAGTATGGGATATTGTGCTGTAGCATGGCTTATAGAAATTTTATTCCCAGCCATGTTTGTAACTATGTTTACAGAAGATCAGGAACTTATAAAATTTACTGTATGGGCATTGAATATATATGGAGCAGGACTTTTTATGATGGGAGTTCAGGTACCATGTCAGCAGACATTTGTTGCTTTGGGAGAAGCGAAAGTTTCTCTTATACTTTCATTACTGAAAAAAATAATACTTTTAGTGCCATTTGCTTTAATATTTCCATTGTTCTTTGAAAATAAAGTATTTGCAGTATTCTTGGCAGAACCAGTGGCAGGGATACTGGCAGCTTCAATAACCGCTACAGTATTTAGTATAAGATTTCCTAAACTTTTGAAAAGAAGAGCAATAGGATAAGATATGGAGAATAAATGGGAAAGATTTATAGAAATAGAAAAACTAAATATAGAAGAAATAATAAATATTATGAGAAAAGTGAATAATAGTATAAAGATAGTTGATTATAAATTAATATCTAGAGGGCAAAGGAACACTAACTATAGGGTTAATACTTTACAAAGAAAATTTTTTTTAAGAATATGTGCTGATAAAAATTTAAGTAAGAATGAAGAAGTTGCCTTTGAAATATTAAAAGAAAAAATTTCAGTACCAAAACTTGTTTTAGCTTTTAATCAATTAATAAAAAATAAGGAAAAAAGGATAATAATATATGAATATGTAGATTCTATATCTGGAGATGAATATTTAGAGAAAAATAACAGTTTTTCTGAAAAATTGTTGAAGGATACAGCCTTTATTTTATCTGAACTACATAATATAAAAACCTTAAATCAGCAGGAAATAAATTCAGTTCCAAATTTAAAAGAATGCTTTGAATTATTAATAAAAAATCCTATTCTTAAAAAGAGAATGGGAATGGATTTAATGAAAAGGTTAAATACAGTAACAATAAAATATAAAAAAGAGATAGATAAAAAAAGAGAGAATTTCCTCATTCATTGTGATTTTAAAACTTCTAATCTTTATAATAGATAAAGATGAAAAAATATATATTACAGATTGGGAATATTTAGGATATGGAAACAGATATTTTGATATTGGGTTATTTTTTAGATATGAAAATTTTTTTACAAAAAAAGATAGAGAAATATTTTGTAAAAGATATAATGAAAATATAAAGATTCAACTTGATAAAAATTGGATAGAGATAGGAACTTTGTGTAATATTGTAAGTTTGATGGAAATGTTGAGCAGAGAAGAAGAAGCCCCTAAAAAAAATAATGATATAAAAGAATTGATAGAAAAAGAAATAGATTTTTTAGTTGAAAAATAAAAAAGACTGATCTTACAAAGTGAGAATAAAATTATTCAAACTTTAGAGATCAGCCTGTTTTTTATTATTATTTTTTCTTTTTGAAAAGATCTTTAAATGATCTTTTAGGAGTTACATCTTTCATTTCTTCTTGCTGTTTTCTGTAATTTGACCAATTAGGATCATTTTTCATATTTTTCTTAAGCTGACTCATATATTTATAAGTTGCTTTTGTGTCATTGTATTTTTTGACTACATTGTACTTAATATCTTTTAAAGTAGTAACAAAACCAACAGCTACATCTTTAACATCATGGATGATTTTTTTATCAAAAGTGTATTTGTATATATTTCCACAATGTGGACATTTATATTTAGCTGTTTTATCTGATATCTTCATTTTTTTCTGACACGAAGGACAGACAATAACAATTTTTTTCATAATATCTCCCTATAATTAATTTATTTGATGTAGTAATTTTAACAGAGAAATATAATGTTTTCAAGTTTAAATATGATAAGATAAAAATAATAAGTATGTATAGATGATAGGAGGCATAATGGATTTAAATATAATAAAAAAATTAAAAAATACAGAATTATTTTGTGATATAGAAGAAAAAGATATAGAAAAATATTTTAATGGAATAAAATATGAAATTAAAAAGTACTCTCAGGATGAAAATATAGCATTCAGAGGAGATGAGGTAAAAGGATTGTATATTAATTTAGAAGGAAAGGCTGCTACAGAGATGCTAAAAGAAAGTGGAGAAGTAAAAAGAATAGAAGAGATAGAAAGTTTTTCTCTTTTAGCTACAGCATTTATCTTTGGAGATAAAAATAGATTTCCTGTAGATCTAAATGCAACTACTCCTACATCTATATTTTATATAGAAAAAAATGAACTTATACAATTGTTGAAAAAAGATGATAGATTATTAAAAAAATTTTTAGATGGAATAAGTTGTAAAGCACAGTTCCTATCTAATCACCTTTGGAATAATTTTACTAATAAAACTATTGGAGAAAAATTCAGCCAATATATTTTAGAAAATCAAAAAAATGGTTTTTTCCAAATGAAAATATCTGTAAAAGATTTAGCAGAATATTTTGATGTAAGTCGTCCATCTCTTTCTAGAGTAATAAAAAATTTTTTAGAAGAAAATATTTTAGAAAAAATTGAGAAGGGAAAGTATAAAATAATTGATATAGATAGATTGAGAGCTCAATAAAATAAAGGGATTTTTAATGCAGAAAAAATATTTTTAAAATATTTTAAAAAAATTGTTGACGAGAAGTATTAATTATGGTATTATAATCCTTGTCCACGAGAAAAGGGGACAGAAAAGAAAAACAATAAAAAAGGACATTAACAACAGAATAGAGAGAGAAGAAAAAATCAACAAACAATAAATAGGTGTAAACAATCAGTTAAAAAACTGAGTAAATAGATTGAACGAAGAGTTTGATCCTGGCTCAGGATGAACGCTGACAGAATGCTTAACACATGCAAGTCTACTTGATCCTTCGGGTGAAGGTGGCGGACGGGTGAGTAACGCGTAAAGAACTTGCCTTACAGACTGGGACAACATTTGGAAACGAATGCTAATACCGGATATTATGATTGGGTCGCATGATCTGATTATGAAAGCTATATGCGCTGTGAGAGAGCTTTGCGTCCCATTAGTTAGTTGGTGAGGTAACGGCTCACCAAGACGATGATGGGTAGCCGGCCTGAGAGGGTGAACGGCCACAAGGGGACTGAGACACGGCCCTTACTCCTACGGGAGGCAGCAGTGGGGAATATTGGACAATGGACCAAAAGTCTGATCCAGCAATTCTGTGTGCACGAAGAAGTTTTTCGGAATGTAAAGTGCTTTCAGTTGGGAAGAAGTCAGTGACGGTACCAACAGAAGAAGCGACGGCTAAATACGTGCCAGCAGCCGCGGTAATACGTATGTCGCAAGCGTTATCCGGATTTATTGGGCGTAAAGCGCGTCTAGGCGGCTTAGTAAGTCTGATGTGAAAATGCGGGGCTCAACCCCGTATTGCGTTGGAAACTGCTAAACTAGAGTACTGGAGAGGTAGGCGGAACTACAAGTGTAGAGGTGAAATTCGTAGATATTTGTAGGAATGCCGATGGGGAAGCCAGCCTACTGGACAGATACTGACGCTAAAGCGCGAAAGCGTGGGTAGCAAACAGGATTAGATACCCTGGTAGTCCACGCCGTAAACGATGATTACTAGGTGTTGGGGGTCGAACCTCAGCGCCCAAGCTAACGCGATAAGTAATCCGCCTGGGGAGTACGTACGCAAGTATGAAACTCAAAGGAATTGACGGGGACCCGCACAAGCGGTGGAGCATGTGGTTTAATTCGACGCAACGCGAGGAACCTTACCAGCGTTTGACATCCCAAGAAGTTAACAGAGATGTTTTCGTGCCTCTTCGGAGGAACTTGGTGACAGGTGGTGCATGGCTGTCGTCAGCTCGTGTCGTGAGATGTTGGGTTAAGTCCCGCAACGAGCGCAACCCCTTTCGTATGTTACCATCATTAAGTTGGGGACTCATGCGAGACTGCCTGCGATGAGCAGGAGGAAGGTGGGGATGACGTCAAGTCATCATGCCCCTTATACGCTGGGCTACACACGTGCTACAATGGGTAGTACAGAGAGCTGCAAACCTGCGAGGGTAAGCTAATCTCATAAAACTATTCTTAGTTCGGATTGTACTCTGCAACTCGAGTACATGAAGTTGGAATCGCTAGTAATCGCAAATCAGCTATGTTGCGGTGAATACGTTCTCGGGTCTTGTACACACCGCCCGTCACACCACGAGAGTTGGTTGCACCTGAAGTAACAGGCCTAACCGTAAGGAGGGATGTTCCGAGGGTGTGATTAGCGATTGGGGTGAAGTCGTAACAAGGTATCCGTACGGGAACGTGCGGATGGATCACCTCCTTTCTAAGGAGATCATTTCTCTTTCTCTATTCTATTGATAATGTTCTTGCAGCGTATTAAGCGCTGGATAACTTATCAAATGGACATTGGAAACTATATAGTAGATAAAATACAATTTTAACTCTTGTTTATATAAACAGAGTTAGCTGTCAATCAAATTAAACAAAAACAAAATAGGTTAAAATAATTAAGGGCACACAGGGAATGCCTAGGTAGTAAGAGCCGATGAAGGACGTGGTAAGCTGCGATAAGCTTGGGTTAGCTGCAAACGAGCGCCAACCCCAAGATTTCCGAATGGAGCAATCTGCTAAGATGGAGTCTTAGCACGAAAGAGGGTACCGAGTGAACTGAAACATCTAAGTAACTCGAGGAAAAGAAAGTAAAAACGATTCCCCAAGTAGCGGCGAGCGAACGGGGATGAGCCTAAACCATATAAGTGTCAAGGATACAGCCGTTGCTTATATGGGGTTGTGGGAAGAACGTTTGAAGAACTGTAAGATATTCAACATATCTAATGACCGAACTGGAACTAGTTGGAAAGCTAGATCGTAGAAGGTGATAATCCTGTACAGGTAAACTCATTAGAATGTATGTTCTCTCCCAAGTAACATGGAACACGAGGAATTCTGTGTGAATCTGCGAGGACCATATCTCGTAAGGCTAAATACTCTTACTAACCGATAGCGTATAGTACCGTGAGGGAAAGGTGAAAAGAACCCCGGGAGGGGAGTGAAATAGAACCTGAAACTGTGTGCTTACAAGCGGTCAGAGCTCTTCGGAGTGATGGCGTGCCTTTTGGAGAATGATCCTGCGAGTTACGTTCAGTGGCGAGGTTAAGTATAACGGAGCCGAAGGGAAACCGAGTCTGAATAGGGCGACATAGTCGCTGGGCGTAGACGCGAAACCTGGTGATCTAAGCCTGTCCAGGGTGAAGCTGTGGTAAGACACAGTGGAGGCCCGAACTCACCGCCGTTGAAAAGTTGGGAGATGAGGTAGGTTTAGGGGTGAAAAGCCAATCGAACTAGGAGATAGCTCGTTCTCTCCGAAATGCATTTAGGTGCAGCCTTGAGTGTTTAATTATGGGGGTAGAGCACTGAATGAACTAGGGGGCATATTGCTTACTGAATTCAATCAAACTCCGAATACCATAATTCAAAGCTCAGGAGTGAGACTATGGGAATTAACTTCCATTGTCAAAAGGGAAACAACCCAGACCACCAGCTAAGGTCCCTAATTATAACTAAGTGGGAAAGGAGGTGGAGATTCACAAACAACCAGGAGGTTGGCTTAGAAGCAGCCATACCTTTAAAGAGTGCGTAATAGCTCACTGGTCGAGAGTCTCTGCGCCGACAATGTAACGGGGCTAAGTTATAAACCGAAGCTGTGGAATTGCGCAAGCAATTGGTAGGAGAGCGTTCTGTAGGCCGTTGAAGGAGAAGCGTAAGCAACTCTGGAGGTATCAGAAGTGAGAATGCAGGAATAAGTAGCGAGAAAGGGGGCGAGAATCCCCCTCGCCGGAAGACCAAGGTTTTCAGGGTAAAGCTTGTCTTCCCTGAGTAAGCCGGGACCTAAGCCGAGGCTAAAATGCGTAGGCGAATGGAAAACAGATTAATATTTCTGTGCCAGTTATATTTTGTGATGGAGGGACGCAGAAGGGTATGTGCGCGGGAGAACGGAAGTTCCCGTAAAAGCATGTAGAGTGGTCTAGTAGGAAAATCCGCTAGATTAGACTTGAGGTGTGATATATAGTCGTAAGATGAATGCACAAATCCCACGCTGCCGAGAAAAGCTTCTAACGTTAAGGTATAACTGCCCGTACCCGAAACCGACACAGGTGGTCAGGATGAGAAATCTAAGGCGGACAGGCTAACTCTCGTTAAGGAACTCTGCAAAATTGCCCCGTAACTTTGGGAGAAGGGGTGCCCCTGGATGTTAGTAATTACGCATTATGAAGCATTTGGGGGTCGCAGTGAAGAGGCTCAAGCAACTGTTTAACAAAAACACAGGTCTATGCTAAGCTGTAAGGCGATGTATATGGGCTGACACCTGCCCAGTGCCGGAAGGTTAAGAGGAGGAGTGAGAGCTCCGAATTGAAGCCCCGGTGAACGGCGGCCGTAACTATAACGGTCCTAAGGTAGCGAAATTCCTTGTCGGGTAAGTTCCGACCTGCACGAATGGTGTAATGATTTGAGCGCTGTCTTGACGGGAGGCCTGGTGAAATTGTACTACCGGTGAAGATACCGGTTACCTACAGTAGGACGGAAAGACCCCATGGAGCTTTACTGTAGCTTGGTATTGGGTTTTGGCATTGCATGTATAGGATAGTTGGGAAACTATGAAGATATGGCGCTAGCTGTATTGGAGTTGTCGGTGGAATACCAACCATTCAATGTCGAAATTCTAATCTGTGGTTTGCAGCCACGGAAACAGTGCTAGGTGGGCAGTTTGACTGGGGCGGTCGCCTCCGAAAGAGTAACGGAGGCGTTCAAAGGTTCTCTCAGGTTGGATGGAAATCAACCGCAGAGTGCAATGGCATAAGAGAGCTTAACTGCGAGACTGACGGGTCGAGCAGGTGCGAAAGCAGGACATAGTGATCCGGCGATTCCGAATGGAAGGGTCGTCGCTCAACGGATAAAAGCTACCCTGGGGATAACAGGCTGATTTTGCCCGAGAGTCCATATCGACGGCAAAGTTTGGCACCTCGATGTCGGCTCATCGCATCCTGGGGCTGGAGAAGGTCCCAAGGGTTGGGCTGTTCGCCCATTAAAGCGGTACGTGAGCTGGGTTCAGAACGTCGTGAGACAGTTCGGTCCCTATCCACTGTAGGCGTTAGAATATTGAGAAGATCTGTCCTTAGTACGAGAGGACCGGGATGGACAAACCTCTGATGTACCAGTTGTCACGCCAGTGGCACAGCTGGGTAGTCACGTTTGGAACGGATAACCGCTGAAAGCATCTAAGCGGGAAACCAGCTTCAAGATAAGTATTCTTTAAGACTCCTTCGAGACTAGAAGGTTGATAGGTTGGGGGTGTAAGAGCTGCGAGGCTTTTAGCTGACCAATACTAATAAGTCAAAGTTTTAACCTAAAGATTGAAAGCGCGAAAGCGTATGCTACTATATAGTTTCAAGTGTCTATTAGAAAAAATAAAGACACAGCTTGGTAAGAATAGCTGCGGGGGTACACCTGGTCCCATTCCGAACCCAGAAGTTAAGCCCGTAAACGCTGAAAGTACTTGGAGGGAAGCCTCCTGGGAGGATAGGAACTTGCCAAGCTTTTTAACTGAAAATAAATAATTTATATATATGCTTAGTGAAGATAGCTATGGAGGTACACCTGGTCCCATTCCGAACCCAGAAGTTAAGCCCATAAACGCTGAAAGTACTTGGAGGGAAGCCTCCTGGGAGGATAGGAATTCGCTAAGCTTTTTTCTTTATATATATAAAGAATAGAAATCATTCTTATATGATATGCTTATTAAAGAAATATGTAAAAAATTGAAAAATTTGATCAATAAATGAAAAAAAGAATTCCATTTTATTGGGATTTTTTTATTTTTTGAAAACTGTTTTCCATTCTTGAAAGGAGATAAGAAGAATGATATTAATAGAGATATTTGAATTCTTCAAACATTAAAAATTTGTATTGTTCACAGCTAAAAAAAGTATTTAGTTTTGATAGTTTCTATGTTATTATAATATAAATAGAATTAAAATCTTACATAATTAAATGAGGAGGGGTCAAAAAATGATATGTAAAGATAATATTGGGTTTAAAGAACTAAAGAGTTATATATCAACATTCGAGGATAAAAAAAGTTCTCTTATTATAGTTTTGCATAAAGCTCAAGAAATTTTCGGATATATTCCAGCAGAAGTTCAAGAGTTTATAGCTGAGGAACTGGAAGTTCCAGTAGCAAAAGTATATGGGGTAGTAAGTTTCTATAACTTCTTCTCTATGGAACCAAAAGGAAAATATCAAATATCTGTTTGTACAGGAACAGCATGCTATGTTAGAGGAGCAGGAAAAGTTCTGGAAAGTCTTGAGAAAGAACTTGACATAGAGGTGGGAGGAGTTACAAAAGATGGACTTTTCTCTCTTGATTGCTTAAGATGTGTTGGGGCATGCGGATTGGCACCAGTAGTTATCGTTGGGAAGGAAGTTCATGGAAAGGTAAAACCGACTGACATAAAAAAACTAATTGAAGGATATATGGAAAAGGAAAGACAAGAGAACGCTTAAATTTGGTGAAATACAAGTAATTATTCAGGAGGGACTAATGAACTGCAATAAGAAAATTTTAATATGTGGTGGAACAGGTTGCTTATCGTCTAAAAGTGATGAGATAAAGAAAAATTTAGAAAAATATATAGCTGAATACAATGTGAAAGATATAGAAGTAGTACTTACTGGATGTTTTGGTTTTTGTGAAAAAGGGCCAATAGTTAAAATAGTACCTGAAAATACTTTTTATATTGAAGTAAAACCAGAAGATGCAGAAGAAATAATTAAAGTTGATATAGTAAATGGGGAAAAAATAGAAAGATTACTTTATATAGATCCTAAAACAGAAGAACGTATTCATGATTCTAAAGATATGGAATTTTATCAAAAACAAGAAAGAAGAGCTCTTAAAAATTGTGGAGTTATTGACCCTGAAAATATAGATGATTTTTTGAAAAATGATGGATATAAAGGAATTGAAAAAGTTTTAAAAACTATGAGCAACAGAGATGTAATAAAAGAAATATTTGCTTCTGGACTTAGAGGAAGAGGTGGAGGAGGATTCCTTACTGGTATTAAATGGGAGATTGCCTCTAATATAGAAGATGAACAAAAATATATTGTATGTAATGCTGATGAAGGAGACCCAGGAGCATTTATGGATAGATCTATACTGGAAGGAGACCCCCATTCAGTAATAGAAGGGATGATGATAGCAGGATATGCTATTGGAGCTACAAAAGGTTTGGTATATATCAGAGCTGAGTATCCTTTGGCTATTCACCGATTATCAGTTGCTATTGAAGCAGCGAGAAAAAATGGATTCCTAGGAAAAAATATACTGGGAAGCGATTTTGAATTTGATATTGAATTGAAATTTGGAGCAGGAGCATTTGTATGTGGAGAAGAAACAGCTCTTATCCATTCAATGGAAGGAAGAAGAGGAGAACCTACTTCTAAACCACCATATCCAGCAGAAAAAGGATTCTGGAATAAACCTACAGTTGTAAATAATGTAGAAACTCTAGTAAATGTACCAGGAATACTTTTACATGGGAAGGAATGGTTCAGAGAAGTTGGAACTGAAAAATCTCCAGGAACAAAAGTATTTGCTTTAGCAGGAAAAATTAATAATGTAGGACTTGTTGAAGTTCCTATGGGAATAAGTTTAAGAGAAATAATATTTGAAATAGGTGGAGGAATTAAAGATAATAAGAAATTCAAGGCAGTACAAACAGGAGGACCATCTGGTGGATGTCTGACTGAGAAAGATCTTGATACTCCAATAGATTTTGATACTTTAAGTAAAAAAGGTTCTATCATGGGATCTGGAGGAATGGTAGTAATGGATGAGGATGACTGTATGGTTGCCATTGCAAAATTCTTCTTGGAATTTACTCTTGATGAATCTTGTGGAAAATGTACACCTTGCAGAGTCGGAAATACAAGACTTTATGAGATGCTTGATAAAATAACTCAAGGAAGAGGGACATTGGAAGATCTTCATCTTCTGCAGGAGTTATCAGAAGGAATTAAAGCAACTTCTCTATGTGGATTGGGACAAACATCTGCTAACCCAGTTCTTTCTACATTAGCTCAATTCTATGATGAATATGTTGAGCATGTAGTAGATAAGAGATGTGCTGCTGGTGCATGTCAAAAACTTATAACATATTCTATTACAGATAAATGTATTGGATGTACAGCTTGTGCTAGAGTGTGTCCAATAGATGCTATTACAGGTACAGTAAAGCATAGACATGAGATAAATAATGAAATCTGTATAAAATGTGGAGCTTGTTATGAAACTTGTAAATTCGGTGCAATTGTAAAACTATAATATTTCTGATGAGGTGAACGAATAAAATGAGAATGATAAGACTTAAGATAGATGGTAAAATAGTATTAGCACCAGAAGGAACAACTATACTTAATGCAGCATTAAAAGCTGGTATACATATTCCTCACTTGTGCTATATGCAAATGGATGATATAGGATATAAAAATAACTGTGCTTCATGCAGAGTTTGTGTGGTTGAAGTAAAAGGAATGAATAGGCTTCTTCCTTCTTGTACTACTCCAATAGTTGAAGGAATGGATGTTGTAACTAACTCTCTTCAAGTAATGCAGAAAAGAAGAATGGTGGTAGAGCTTATGCTTTCTGACCACCCTAAAGATTGTTTGATATGTGGAAAAAATGGAGAATGTGAACTTCAAAAACTTGCTATTTCTTTTGGATTAAGAGAAATGAGATTTGAAGGAAAGGAAGCAACTCATGATAAACAATACTCTATTTCTATAACTAGAGATATTACAAAATGTATCATGTGCAGAAGATGTGAAACTATGTGTGGAGATATTCAAACTTGTGGAATTCTTACAGGAATAGACAGAGGATTTAATGTTGTAGTTAATACTGCTTTTAATAGAAATCTTATTGAAACTGACTGTACTTTCTGTGGGCAATGTGTAGCTGTATGTCCAGTTGGAGCATTATATGAAACTGATAACAGCTTTAAATTATCTCGTGATCTTATAAATCCTAATAAGAAAGTTATAGTACAAGTTGCTCCAGCTGTGAGAGTAGCCATTGGGGAACTTTTTGGAATACCTGCTGGAACTGACTCAACTGGAAAAATGGTTACAGCTCTTAAAAAATTAGGATTTGACGGAGTATTTGATACAAACTTTGCAGCAGATATCACTATAATGGAAGAAGCTACAGAGTTAAAGCATAGACTAGATGATTATTTAGCTGGAAATAAAGATGTAAAACTTCCATTATTTACTTCTTGCTGTCCATCATGGGTAAGATTTGCTGAGCTTAACTTCCCAGAAATACTGGATAATCTTTCAACTACAAGATCACCACAACAAATATTTGGTTCTTTAGCTAAACATGTATGGGCTGAAAAAATGGGAATAGACAAAAAAGATCTTGTATGTGTATCTATAATGCCTTGTATCTCTAAAAAATATGAAGCATCTAGAGAAGAATTTACAGTTGAACAAAACCCAGATGTAGATTATTCATTAACTACAAGAGAGCTTGGAAGAATTTTAAAACAATATAACATAGACTTTAATTCACTTCAAGAAAGCGAATTTGATTCACCTATGGGTAAATCTACAGGAGCAGCAGATATTTTTGGTAGAACTGGAGGAGTTATGGAAGCTGCTTCAAGAACATTATATGAGTGGGCTACTGGAACTAAACTGGAAGATGTAGATTTTGTTCCTATGAGAGGATTCGAAGAAGTGAGAGTAGCAGAAGTAAAAGTTGGAAATGAAGTTCTTAGACTTGCTGTAGTTCACGGATTAGGAGCTGCCAGAAAAGTTGTAGAGAAGATAAAAGCAGGGGAAGAGAATTTCCATGCTGTAGAAGTAATGGCATGTAAAGGTGGATGTGTAGGTGGAGGAGGACAACCTTATCATCATGGAAACTTTGACATTGTTAAGACAAGAGCAGCAGCTATTCAAAATATAGATTACCATAAAGAAATAAGAACATCTCATAATAATAGATATGTTATAGATCTTTATAGAGAATCATTAGGAAAACCTTATGGAGTTATGACACATAAACTTTTTCACACACATTACATAGATAGAAAAAATAAGTAAAAATATAAGAGGATAACCAAAAAGCAGAAAAGAGAATCTTAGAAATTTCTAAAATTATCTTAACTCTGGGGGTTATCCTCTTTTTTAATATTCTCCATTCTGTTCTAAGTATGTTTCCATTTTCATAAGACGTTTTTTATTTCCTGCTATATTTTTCCTGCTTACAAGGGCAACAATTGTTTCTATATTCATCATAGAACTTGCATAGGAATTGTAGAAACTAAAATTTTCCACACTATTAATTATAACTTGATCAACTCCCTGTGCTATTGGAGAAGTATAAAAATCAGTAAAAGATATTATTTTAGCTCCAGCATCTCTTGCCATCTGAACAGCAAATTTTGTATTCCCTGAATAACGGTTAAAAGATATAGCAACAACTACATCATTTTTTCCAAGATCGATAAGTCTGTCAACAATAGGTCCATTATTATTTAAGACGAAAACATCAGGTCTTATACATGAAAGCATTATTCCAAATGTAGAGGCAAGCCCTGCACAAGCACGATATCCTATAATGAATACTCTCTTTGCTTTTGAAATTATATCAGCACTTTCTATAAACTTTTTGTCTTCTTTACTGGAAATATCAGTGGTAATATTTTTTAATACATTCTGTCGGAAAGCTTTAATCAATTCAATATCAGAAAGTTTATCATATTGTTCTATCTTTTCATAAGGAATTTCGTTTATATCAAGAGATGGTTCCTGCTCAGCTATTTCCATTTGTAAAGCTTTTTTAAATGTTGAGAAGTTTTTAAAACCAATTTTTTTTGATAATCTCACAACAGATGAAGGGCTGACATTAAGAAGTTCAGCTATTTCGTTAGAGGTAAGAAAACAGGCTGTTTTCTTATTACGAAGTATATAATCTAATATTATTTTATCTTTATTGGTAAGATCAGATTTGTATGAAGAATTTTCAATAGTAGTTTTCATAAGATTACTCCTGTTAGAATTATTATAACAATATTTTAGAGTGCTGAAAGAGTAATGTCAATGATAATTTTATTGACAAAGAAATCTTATGGTGTTAAAATGATTTTGAAAAACCAAAATAAAATCAATAATGATTATATAAAATCTAATGAAGGATAAATTATGAAAAAAATGACAGAGGGAAATGTAACAAAAAATATTTTTTTCTTCACAATTCCTATATTTCTGGGAAATATTTTTCAGCAGATGTACAATACTGCTGATGCAGTAATAGTAGGAAGATTTAGTGGAAAAGAAGCCTTAGCCGCAGTAGGAACAGCTGGCCCTATAATGAATATACTGATATTTTTTGTTGTTGGGTTTTCATTGGGATCTGCTATACTTATGGCTGAATTTTATGGTGCTGAAGATATAGAAAAATTAAAAAAAGAGATAGCTACAACAATAAAAGCAGGAGCAGTTTTTATTTTTTTACTTTCTGTTGTGGCATTATTCAGCATAAAATATATACTTATTTTAATGAATACTCCCATAGAGATAATGGAAATGGCAGAGGGATATTTGAGAATAATAATAATAGGGCTGATATTTTCCTTTCTCTACAATATATTGTCTGCTGAGATGAGGGCAGTTGGAGATTCAAAGACGCCATTGGGAATACTTGTAATAGCAGTTGTTTTAAATATTGGGTTAGATATATATTTTATAAAAAATTTAGGGATGGGAGTAAAGGGTGCAGCTTATGCAACTGTAATATCTCAAATAGTGGCTGTTGTTATTTCCCTTTTAAATATTTATTTCAGAATGCCTGTTCTTAGATTAACTTTGAAAGAGTTTGTGATAGATCTGACTTTATTGAAAAAAACTATGTCATATAGCTTGTCTTATGCAGTTCAACAGACTATAATTTTTACAGGAGCTGTATTTGTACAGGGAGCAGTAAATCCTTTGGGAATAGATTCAATAGCTGCTTTTAATTCTGGAAGCAGAATAGATGGGTTTATACTTACACCAGGAGACAGTATGGGAGCAGCTCTTACTACTTTTATTTCTCAAAATAGAGGAGCTGGAAAAGATGAAAGAATATTTAAAGGGTTTAAAAGTGCCTTAACAATGTCATTGCTCTATTGCGTTGCAACTGCAATACTTATATTTATTTTTTCAGATTCAATAATGAAAATATTTATTGAATCATCAGAAACAGAGGCTATATTTTTGGGAAAAACATATTTAAAAACAATAGCATTATTCTATATACTTACAGCTTTATGCAATACTCTGCAAGGTTTTTTCAGGGGATTCGGAAGAATGGATGTGACTCTTATAGCAACATTTATTCAAATTCCTATTAGAGTAGTCTTGTCATACATACTTACAAAATATATGGGAATATCAGGAGTAGCTGTTGGAATGGGAATAGGCTGGATATTTATGGCGTCATATGAAGGATATTTATATATGAGATACAGAAACAGAAGGAGGGAATTAAATGGAGTACATATTTGAGAAAAAAGAAGATTGCTGTGGGTGCACTGCTTGTTATAATATCTGTCCTAAAGAAGCGATAAAAATGGAATCTGACAGAGAGGGATTTCTATATCCTAAAATTGATCAGTCACTGTGTATAGATTGTCAATTATGTAAAAAAGTCTGTCCTGTTATAAATGAAAAATCTCTAAAAAATAAAATAGAAGGAGGTTTTTATCTATCGAAGCACAAAAGTGAGGATACACTTAAACATTCCACCTCTGGAGGAGCATTTACAGCTATTTCAGACATTTTCTTAAAAGAGGGAGGAATAATATGTGGTGTTGACTTTGATGATAAATTCTGTGTAGTCCATGAAATGACAGAAATAAAAGAGGGAAGAGATAGATTTAGATTTTCCAAGTATGTACAGAGCAGATTAGGGGATATTTTTCCTAAAATAAAAGAGAAATTGGCAGAAGGAAGAAAAGTCTTATTTTCTGGAACTCCATGTCAATGTGCAGGACTTAAAGCTTTTATAGGAAATACACCATTAAGAGAAAATCTATATATTTGTGACCTTATTTGTCACAGTGTCACAAGTCCTTTTATTTGGGAGGAACTGAAAAAAGTACTGGAGAAAGAAAATGGGGGAACTATTAATGAAGTTCATTTCAGAACTAAAAAATTAGACTGGAACAGGACTAATAGCAACAAATCTTTTCATTTTTCTACAACTGCAATGAATGAAGTTCAAGGGGATGGGAGATTTTATAAAATGTTCTTTGGACTACTTTCAATAAGTCGTCCATCTTGTTCAGCATGTAGATTTACTGACACTCATAGAGTTTCTGATATAACAATTGCAGATTATTTTGGAATAGAGGAATTTGCTCCAGAGAAATATGATAAAAGAGGACTTTCATTAGTCATTGTCAACAATAAAAAAGGAGAAGAGATTCTTAATAAAATGAAAAATGATATGGAAATGGAGAAAAGGAAAAGTTCAGAATCTGTGAAACATCAGCAAAGATTGAGCTATCCAATATCTTATCCTGAAACTAGAGAAGAATTTTGGGATAGTGTTATTGAATTAGGGTTAGAAAAGGCAATGAAAAAATATAAGATATTTAAATAAAAAGTTCCCTTGTTTCATCTCAGTAATTAAGCAGTTAAAAATCAACTGCTTAATTACTGTAAATTTATTTTAAACAAACAGTATTATTTTTTACATTTTACTTGCTTTATTAATTACAAAAATTTTTCTAATTTCCAAAATATAATTTAGCTTTTGCTCACTAATTAATTAGTAAGATATAAAAGAAAAGGTTAGATTATTTTTTATTATTAAGTATATACATATAATCTTCAATAGTATCTATATCTTTAAATTCTTCTTTTGAAGAAAACTTAACAAGATTGATGACTGGAGTTTTTTTAATAACAGCTTTCCCTCCAGTGTCTCCTTCCAATTTCAATAGTTCAGCTTTTTTATCTTCTGGAAAAAATACAGGGGAAAATCTATCTTCTTCAACTGTTGGGATAGTTATAAGATTAGTTTTTTGAAATTCATAATAGAGATTTAAAATTGTATCCTCAGCCAGCAGAGGCTGATCTCCAGGGAAAAAGGCTAGCCCCTCTCCAGTAGAATTTTCTGCACCAAGCTTTATACTTTCACTCTGCCCAAGATCAGCAAAAGAGTTATAGCAATATTTAAAATTATATTTATCAGCAAGATCTTCAACCCATTCCTCTCTTCCGCAGATAATAACCTCATTAAAAGGGATATGAGAAATTTTCTCTAAAGTTGCTTCTAAAAGAGTTCTCTCTTTGTATGAGAGAGACAGTTTATTTTTTCCCATTCTTTTAGAAAAACCAGAAGCCATAACAACAGCATCTAATTTTTTAAAAGGATAAACCATTTTTTCTTTAAGACTTCCCATAAAAATTTTTGGCAGAAAACTATTTTTAGATAATTTATATGCTGTTTTTATAGCTTCTTGGAATTTAGAGAGATAATTTTCTCCATCAATTCCATTAAAAAAAAGATATTTTTCTGAATCTCCACTGGAATTTTTAAAATAATCAGCTGATAAAATATATCTTTGTAAAAAATCAGAAGTTATTTTTTTATTTATATCCTTTGGAAATTTTTCTTTTAGAAGCTCAAATCTATGAATATTTTCTTTGGAAATATTTAAATCAAGTATATCTATATTGATTACTCCAATTATTTTTGTTGAAAATTCAGGAATACAAGGCTCATAATCATTCCATTCTTTTAATAATTTTTCCTTTGCTCCATCTCCCTCTATTAATACAAAATCATAATTTTTTCTCATATTATTTATCTCGTCATAAGGCAGAGAATGAAGTTTTTCATCTTCTATTCTGCTCCCAACCACAGTTATATTTTTACTTTTTCCAGAGGATACATTATCTCCTACAATAAGCGATTCATATTTTTCTTTAGAGGGGCAGTAAATTTTTGTAGTGGTAGTTATAAGGACTTTTCCATATTCAGAAAGTTTTTCTGCAAGAAAAAATAGAAGAGAAGTTTTTCCACCTGCTCCTGTTATGGTTATTACATCATTTTTTATAATATTAAAATATTTAAAAGGCATAACTTCCTCCAATTTATTTAGCTTTATATAGTATTGTATATGAAATTTTTTTTCCAGTCTATAAAAATTTTAAAAAATGTATTGACATAAATTGAAAAAAGTTATAATATACTCCTAACAAATGAATCAACCATCAAGAGAGACTGAGGGACTGGCCCTGTGATGTTTCAGCAACCTGCCATTATGGTGTGGTGCTAATTCCAGACAGATGGATAGACTAATAAAATTAGTGTAATTTATCTCTATTCCTTGATGGCAGTAGAGATTTTTTTTTACTCAAATATAGATATGGAGGAGCACAGGAATGATCAAAATAGAAAAAATCAACAAAGTATACTCTAACGGCTTTCATGCAGTAAAAGATGTTAGCCTTGAAGTAAAAAAAGGGGATATATTTGGGATAATAGGTCTAAGCGGAGCAGGTAAATCTTCCCTCATCAGACTTTTAAACAGATTAGAGGAACCTACGAGTGGAAGTATAGTAATAGATGGAGTAGATATAACAAAACTTTCTAAAGATGAACTCTTAGAAAGAAGAAAAAAAATAGGAATGATATTCCAGCATTTTAATCTTTTAGCATCAAGAACAGTTGGAGAAAATGTGGCATTTGCACTGGAGATAGCTGGATGGGATAAAGCGAAAATGAAAGACAGGGTAAGGGAGCTTTTGGAAGTAGTAGAACTTTCAGATAAAATAGATTCATACCCTAGTCAGTTGAGTGGAGGACAGAAACAAAGGGTGGCAATAGCAAGAGCCTTAGCTAATAACCCTGATATACTTTTATCAGATGAGGCTACATCAGCCCTTGACCCTAAAACTACAAATTCAATACTGGAACTTATAAAAAATATCCAACATAAATTTGGACTTACAGTAGTTATGATAACTCATCAGATGGAAGTTATCAGAGATATCTGTAATAGAGTAGCAGTAATGTCTGATGGAGAAATAGTCGAAACAGGGGGAGTACACCATATCTTTTCAAACCCTCAGGCAGAAATAACAAAAGAGCTTATCTCTTATCTTCCAAGCACAGAAGAAAGAGGAGTAGAGATAATGAAAACAAAAGGAAAATATATAGTAAAACTTAAATTCTTAGGAACTATAGCAGAAGAACCAATAATATCACAGGCACTGAGAAAGTTTGATATAGATTTCAGTATAATTGGAGGATCAATAGATCATCTTTCTACAATGAAAGTAGGACATCTGTTTATTGAATTGTCAGGAGATATGGAGCAGCAGCAGGAAGCAATAGAATGGTTCAATGAATCAGGAGTTATAGTAGAGGTGATTTATAATGGTATTTAGTATGATTTTAGATTCGACATTGGAAACATTGTACATGGTATTTTTCTCAACATTCTTCTCATTGCTCATGGGATTTCCAATAGGAATACTTTTAGTAATTACTAAAGAGGGAAATATTTTAGAAAAACCTAAATTAAATAAAGTTCTTGAAATTATAATCAACACTTTGAGGTCATTTCCTTTTATCATTTTAATGATTTGTCTGTTTCCTCTTTCAAGGATAATAGTAGGAACAACAATAGGAAGTACAGCAGCAATAGTTCCACTATCAATATCAGCAGCACCATTTGTTGCAAGAATGATAGAGGGAGCATTGAACGAAGTTGATAGAGGACTTATTGAGGCAAGCTCAAGTATGGGAGCAAGTAATTCTACAATAATATGGAAAGTGATGATTCCTGAAACTATGCCTCATATCATACATGGAATAACAGTTACAGTAATAAGTTTGATAGGATTCTCAGCAATGGCAGGAACTATCGGTGCTGGAGGACTTGGAGATCTGGCTATAAGATTCGGATATCAGAGATTCAAGACAGATATAATGATATACTCAGTAATTGTTATAATTCTTCTGGTACAGGTATTACAGTCATTAGGAAACTATCTTGTATATAGAGCAAAAAAGAACAGATAAAAAAATTAAATTATAAAGGGAGTGAATATTTATGAAAAGATCATTAAAAACATTATTAACAGTAGCATTTGTATTGGTAGGAACAACAATATTCGCAGGGGAATTGAAAGTCGGAGCAACACCTGTCCCTCACGCAGAACTTTTAAATCTTGTAAAAGATGATTTGAAAGCAGAAGGAGTAGATCTTAAAATTATTGAATTTACAGATTATGTAACTCCTAACTTAGCACTGGCAGAGGGAGAAATAGATGCAAACTTCTTTCAGCATTATCCATATCTTGAAAAATTTGTAACAGAAAGAGGATTAAAACTTGTATCAGCAGCTAAGATTCATGTTGAACCTCTTGGAGTTTTCTCAAAAAAATATAAAGAAATAGGACAATTGCCTGATAAAGCAACAATAGCTATACCAAGTGACCCATCAAATGGAGGAAGAGCTCTTATTCTTTTACATAACAATGGAATAATAACTTTAAATGACCCAACAAATCTATATGTTACAGAGTTTGATATAGTTAAGAATCCTAAAAAATTAAAATTTAAACCAATTGAAGCAGCACAGCTTCCAAGAGTTCTGCCAGATGTAGATGCAGCAGTTATCAATGGAAACTATGCACTAGAAGCTGGATTCTCACCAGTAGAAGATTCTCTTCTATTAGAGGGGAAAGAATCTCCATATGCAAATATTATAGCTGTAAAAGCTGGAGATGAAAATAAGGAAGATATAGTAAAACTTATAAAAGCACTTCAAAGTAAAAAAGTAAGTGATTATATTTTAAGTAACTATAAAGGTGGAGTAGTACCTACATTCTAATGAAAATACATAAATAATAAGGGGAGCTGAAAAGATGAAAAAAATATTTATACTGTTTATACTGTTAACGACAATATGTTTTGGGAAAACTTTAAAGATAGGGACAACTTCTTATCCAGGAGCAGAGATTATGGAACTTATAAAAGATGATCTGAAAGCTGAGGGAATAGAACTTCAAATAGTTGAAATGAATGACTATGTAACTCCTAATATAGCTCTTGCAGAAGGAGATATTGATCTGAACTCTTTCCAGCATCTTCCATATTTAGAGCAATTTAAAAAAGATAGAAATCTTGATCTTGTTTCAGCAGGGGCAACATATATAGCTCCATTAGGACTTTACTCTAAAAAATACAAAACAATAGAGGAACTTCCTGATAAAGCTACAATAGCTATACCTAATGACCCTACAAACAGTGGAAGAGCACTTCTTCTTTTTCATAGAATAGGGCTGATAAAACTTAAAGACCCTACAGATCTTCATGCTACAGCATTTGATATTGTAGAAAATCCAAAGAAGCTAAAATTTAAACAATTAGAAGCAGCACAGCTTCCTAGAGTAATAGATGATGTAGATGCAGCTATTATCAATGGAGGATATGCTCTTAATGCAGGGTTCTATCCTACTAGAGACAGCATACTTCTTGAAGATAAAGATTCTCCATATATAAATATCATAGCTGTAAGGGCAGGAGATGAAAACAGAGAAGATATAAAAACTTTTGTAAAACATTTCCAAAGCGATAAAGTAAGAAACTATATTAATGAAACTTTTAAAGGTGGATTTGTACCAGTATTCTAACAAAAATATAAATACCTTTCTAATATAAGAAATACCTTATGTTAGGAAGGTATTTTTTTATTTCTTAAAAATGTGTAAAAAACTAAATTTTGAATGAAAAAACAAATAAAATTTTCAAAAAATGAAAATTTTTATTTTAAAAATTTTAATATGCTATACTTTGCTTGTAATAAAGATATTTTATTTTAAAAAGGAGAAAAAAGATGAAAAAGAATACAGTTGTAATAGCAGGAGCTGGAAGTACTCATACTCCAGGAATAATTCAAAGTTTAATTCAAAAGAAAGATACACTTCCTTTGAAAAAATTAATTTTATTTGATATAGATGAAGAAAGATTAAATAGAGTAAAAGCTGTAATGACTCAATTCATAAAAGATAATTATGATAAAGAATTAGAAGTTATAGCTACATTAGATTATGCTGAGGCTTTTACAGGAGTAGATTTTGTTTTTGCTCAAATAAGACAAGGTGGACTTGAAATGAGAAGGCATGATGAAAAAATACCTTTAAAATATGGCGTTATAGGTCAGGAAACTTGTGGACCTGGAGGTTCAATTTCATATGGAATAAGATCAATTCCTGGAGTTATAAAAATAATAGAGGAGGCTAAAAAGTATTCACCAGATTGCTGGATACTTAATTATTCAAACCCAGCTGCTGTAGTAGCAGAAGCAACAAGAAGAAAATTTAATAATGAAAGAATATTAAATATATGTGATATGCCAGTAGCAATACTTCTTTCTTATAGTAAAATGTTGGGATTAAGTGATTGGACAGAATTGGACCCAGAATATTTTGGACTAAATCATTTTGGATGGTTTACAGCATTATATGATCAAACAGGAAAAGATAGATTGCCAGAATTGAGAGAAAAAATAATATCAACAGGAATGGAAGCTTGCAGTGATAGACATCATAAAGATAAAGATTGGCAAAAAACTTGGAAGAAATATGCTGAAATTGTAAAAGATTATCCAGAATATCTTCCTAACAGTTACTTACAGTATTATCTATATTCATCAGATGTAGTAAAAAAAATGGACTTGACTCATACTAGAGCAGATATGGTGATAGAAGGAAGAGAAAAAGAACTAAAAGAAGAATACAATAAATTTTTAGCAGACCCTAATAATTATAAAAGCCCTGTACAAGAATTTACTGTATTTGGAGACTTTATAGTAGATGCAGCAGCTTCAATAGCATATAATAAAGGATACAGATATTTAGTTATTGTAGAAAATAATGGAGCTATTCCTAATCTTCCAGCAGATGCAATGGTAGAAGTTCCAGCATATTTAAGAAGCTGGGGTCCTGAACCAGTAGCTAGAAAACCTATTTCATCATTTTATAAAGGGTTGATAGAAAATCAATTATCGTCAGAAAAGTTAGCTGTAGATGCTTATTTTGAAAATTCATATGATAAAGCTCTTCAAGCTATAGCAGTGAATAAGACAGTTTCATCAACCTCAATAGCGAAAGCTATCTTAGATGATTTAATAGAAGCAAATGGGGAATATTGGCCAAAATTAGAAAAGAAATCTTATTAGAAATATTTTGGGAGGAATAATGGATAAAAACAGAGTATTTAGTGAGTTTCAAAAGTTGGGAAAAGTATTGATGGCTCCAGTTCTTATATTACCCATTGCAGGAATATTAGTTGGAGTTGGGAGTGGATTTACTAACCCAAGAATAACAGAGATATTTCCATTTTTAAAACATTTAGGATTATTGTTTAATATTTTAAAAGATGCAGGAAATGTTGTAAACAATAATATTCCAGTAATATTTGCAATCTGTATAGCATATGGATTTGTAAAGAGTGAGAAGGCAACAGCGGCATTAAGCGGTTTTTTAGGTTATATGACTATGAATACTATTTTAGGAAGTTTTTTAATATATACTCATAAGCTTAATCCTGCAAGTCTTTTGATAGGGCAGAAACAAGTATTAGGGGTATTAACTTTAGACACAGGAGTTTTTGGAGGTATATTAGTAGGCTTTTTAGTAGCAGCTATACATAATAGATTTTATAAGATACAGCTTCCACCAATTTTATCAATTTTTAATGGAACAAGATCTATACCAGCACTGACAATAATTTTTTCAAGTCTTCTAGGAATAGTATTAGCTTTTATTTTTCCACCTGTTCAGGGGTTATTAATAAAATCATCAGAGATTATTAATTCAACAGGGGCATCTGGTGCTTTTCTTTATGGACTTTCAGAGAGATTATTACTTCCATTTGGACTTCATCACTTTATTTATCTTCCTTTCTTTTTTACTCAGTTAGGTGGACTTATAGAAATTGATGGGAAAATGGTAGAAGGTGCAGTAAATATATATAATGCTATGTTAAGTTCACCAACAGCAGTTTTTGATGTGAATATAACAAGGTTTGTAATGAATGGAAAGGTTCTTTTTGCAATGTTTGGGCTGCCAGGAGCAGCATTAGCTATATATAAAACAGCATTGCCTAAAAATAAAAAGAAAGTAGCAGCTTTAATGATGGCAGCTGTTCTTCCTTGTGTATTAATGGGGATTACTGAACCACTAGAATTTTCATTTTTATTTATTTCACCAATATTATTTTGTTTACATGCACTTTTAGCAGGGATAGCTTATGTTCTTACATATATATTACAGATAAATATTCCTGGACCATCAAGTTTTGGAGGGCCATTTCTTTCTTTTATTTTTAATGGAATTTTAAACTCAAATAAAGGTTCTCACTGGTATAACTTACTCTTTGTAGGACCTGTATATTTTATAATTTACTATTATATGTTTAAATTGTATATTGAAAGAAGAAATCTTAAAACTCCTGGAAGAGAAGAAGAGGAATATGAAGATACAGAAATAGTATCGACTAAAACTATTTCTAATGATATACTTGAAAAGATAATAGAAAATGTTGGGGGAAGTTCTAATATTTTAAAAGTTGATGCCTGTTTTACAAGATTAAGACTTACATTAAAGGATAATTCTAAAATAATAGATCAAAAAATATTTGAAAAACAACTGGGGGCAAGTGGAGCTATAATTGTTGACAATGGAATTCAGATAATATATGGTAATAAGGCTAATTTATTTAAAATAGAACTTAGAGAATTTTTAAAACATGAATAAATAAACTACAGAGGTGTGTTGAGATGTATTCATTTTTTTCAAATCTAAAAAAATGTAGAGATAACAGTGATTTGTATCCAAGTGTAGAAGTTGTAATTGCTAATTACATATTAGAAAATCATGACTTTATCCCAGAGATATCTATAAAAGAGTTTGCTAAAAAATGTAATACCTCAATATCTACTGTATCAAGATTTTGTCGAAGAATAAATGACAGTGATTTTAAAACATTAAAGGAAGAATGTAGAATATACAATAGTTTTCTTAAAGAAAAAGAAGTTCATAGAAAAAATGAAAAGAAAAATTATTTTAGAGATCTTAATGATTCATTATTAGAAACTGAAAAATTAAATAATGAAGAAATATATAACCAGGCAATAAAATTGATTAAAGAATCTAAAAAAATATATTTCTTTGGAACTTCATTTTCGAATATATTGGCTCAAAATGCTAGTGAAAAGTTTATGAGATTAGGAAAAAATACTATATGTCCTCTTGCAGCTTCTTCACAAAATATTGAGGTCAAAAAAATAAAAGAAGATGATTTGGCATTTATAATAAGTTTTTCAAATAATAACTTTCAAATGAATAGAATAAAAAAGTATTTAAGAGAGAAAAAAATAAACACTATATTTATAACCTCTAAAAAAGATTCTAAAAATATAAATGAGATATTTTTAATGGTATCTTCAAAAGTGTATAAAGAATTTGAATCTCCTTTGATACAAGAGATAGCAACAAATTATATAATAAATAATCTTTATCTGAAATATGTGGAAGATTCAGATAAAAAATAGATGAATTCTAAAAAAATTATGATATACTATATGGAAATAATTTGGCCTTTTGTAAAGTATTTTTAATTTTTTAGGAGGAAAAATGAAAAAAACAGTATTACTAGTAGTGGATGTTCAGACAGCTTTGATTTTGTATGGTATGCATGATGCTGAAAAAGTAACAGATAATATCAATTCTCTTATTGAAATGTGTAGAAAAAAAGGAATAGAAGTTATTTTTGTAAGGCATGACAGTGGGAAAGGCAGCGAATTAGAACATGGAACTTCTGGTTGGGAAATATACAGCAAACTTCAACCTGCTGAAAATGAAAAAATATTTGATAAAATTTATAACAGTGCTTTAAGAAAAACAGGGTTAAAAGAATACCTTGAAAGCAAGGAAATTGAAAGAATAATACTTACAGGAATGCAGACAGAATATTGCATAGATGCAACTTGTAAGACAGCTTTTGAATATGGCTATGAATTGATTATCCCTAGAGATACAGTAACTACTTGTGATAATGGAAAATTTAGTGCTATGGATTTGAATGATTTTTATATGAATAATATTTGGAAAAATCGTTTTGCACAAGTAATAGATATGGAAGATATAGAATTTTAATTAAAAATGGGTGACTAGAAATTAACTTAACATCTAGTCACCCATTTAATTTTCTAGTCTTTTTTCCAACGCTTTAGATGAGGAAAAAATTCCTTCATCATCTGTCTTGCTTTTTCTTCAGTCATTTCAGGATGAGCCTCAACCATATGAGGAACACAAAGTTCAACCATTTCATCCATTGTCATCTCACTTGTAAACTTTCCACTATCAAAACAATAACTGCAGTAATCATTATTCTTTTCACCATCAGCATTAGTTCCATAAAGTTCATCAGTATTTCCCATAGGCATTCCACAGCTTTGACAATATTTTTCTTCCATTATTTATCCCCCCTATATACTTTAGATATTTCATTATAACATTTGAAACCTGACAACTACATGTCATGTTACTCTTTATAAATTTTTTTTATTTTTTCTATTTCATTTAGAAGATTTATTCTTATTTCTTCTGGTTCTAAAACTTTCACATCTGAACCAAAAGAGAGAAGAAAGCTATATACCCATTTATCATGTGGAAAAGATGTGGTTACTACATAATTTCCATCTTTTGTTTTTTCTATTTCTTCAGAGGAAAAGCCATCATAAACTCTGTAACCTAAATGAGAAGGAAATTCTAATTTTAGGTTCACAAGTGATGGACAAGCTTCTCTTTTTACTTCTAATGATGGAGGTAAAGGAAGTTTATTAATATCAAATATTTCTGGATTTGCCTTTAAAGAAGACATTCTGGTGATTTTAAATGTTCTGTAGTCTTTTTTATCAAGGCAAAATCCCTGTAGATACCAAGAAGAAGATTTGAAAAAAAGTTTTACAGGACAAATTTTTCTTAAAGTAACTTCTCCATATGAACTGATATATGCAAAGGAAATTATAGTATGCCCAATGATGGAATTCTTGATGAGGATATAATTCTGATTATTGTGATCACTGTCACCCCATCTGGAAAAATCTATCTCTATCCAGTTGAGGTAATTTTTTTTAAAGAGTCCTGATAATTTAGATATGAGCTTTGAATTATCAGTGTCATTTAATGAAGGAATACTTTGAAGAGATGTTATTATTTTTTCCTGTTCCTCATCAGTGAGAGCTGAGTTGTTTAAAACATAACTTTTTTCTATAAATATTCCGCCACCACTTCCTTGAGAAGTATAGACAGGGATACCAGAGGAGCAGAGAATATCTATATCACGATATATAGTCCTCACAGATACTTCAAAATGAAGAGCCAGTTCTTTAGCTGTTATATGTTTTCTGTTGATTAAAATATAGAGCATCTCAAATAGTCTGTTAATTTGCATACTAGACCTCTTTTTTTCTATATTCATTGAAGAAAGCAAAATATTCTCTCAGCATATAATTTGGAAAAACTATTGCTGGAGTTTTTGCATAAACAGTTTTTAAAGGAAAATTTAATTTTTTAGATATCATTTTTACTCTGTACATATGAAAGCTATTGGACATAACAGCTATATCTCCAGTTACCCCTTTTTGTTTGATTATTTCATTAGAGAACTTTAGATTTTCATAAGTAGATGTAGACTTATCTTCTTTAATTACATTTTTGATAGGAATCCCTCTTTTAGAAAGATATATTTCCATAGCTTCAGCTTCAGATATTGATTCATCTTTTCCCTGCCCACCAGAAACTATAAATATTGTGTTGGGATTCTCTTTATAATATTCCACAGCCTTATCTAACCTATATTTTAATACTTCTGATGGAATATCTCCTTTTAGTCCAGCTCCCAGAACAATAAGATATTTTACTTTAGGATTATTATTTCTATTAACTAGGATATCTTTTAAGATTACTCCTTCTACAATAATAAAAGAAAAGAAAAATAGACAGTATCCAAATTTACAGATTTTTTTTAAGAATTTAAAAAATCTATTTTTGTCAGCTTTAAGCAGTATATTTCTATATAATATCAGAGATAGATATAATAAAAAGAGGAATCTAAATCCGAAAGATGATTTAACTAATATACAGCAGATGAAAAGGAAAGTAAGTATAATAAAATCTATTTTTTTCATTTTGTACCTCTTTATATTTTTGTTATATTTTATCATGGAAATACAAAATAAAACAAGAGGAATCCCTTGAAAGTTCAAACTTTCAGAGATTCCTCAGAATTATAGAAGTATATTTTTATAGTCTGAATAATAAATCATAATAAGTAGGTATAGGCCATACAGATTTTTCTATCAATAATTCAAGGGCATCTACAATAGTCCTCATACGAGTAAGTACAGGAATAAGTTCATTGTTATAATAACATGCTCTCTCATATTCATCAGGGATTGCAACAGCTGTTTTCAATCCTTCATTTAATTCTGTTATAGTATCTTTAAGCTGATTTTTATATCCTATTACTTTAATTAAGTGTTCTTTGTCATATTGAATGAATTGTTCTTCACCTAGAGCTTCTCTTACACTATTTATCATTTGAGAGATGTTAGTTATATATCTAGATATACAAGGATATATTTCATTTCTTGCCATTCTTATAGCGGTAGATATTTCTATATTTGTTTGCTTATTGTATCTTTCACTATAAACTTTGAATCTTGAATAAAGTTCATTTCTAGAAAGAACTTTATTTCTTTCAAAAAGATCAATAGTTTCTTCTCTTATAAATACAGGAATTCCTTCAATAGTATTTTTTAGATTTGAAAGCCCAAGTTCTTTTGCCTTTTCAATCCAAGTACTTTCATATCCATTTCCATTGAATATGATTCTTTTATGTTTAGGATATCTCTCTTTAATAAGTTTGATAATGTACTTGTTTATATGTTTTGTAGGATCAGTTTTTTCAAGATAATCTGCATACTCTCTTAAAATATCTGCAACAATAGTATTTATCATAAATACTGGGGTAGAAGCAGAAGCACTTGACCCAGGCATTCTGAATTCGAATTTATTTCCTGTGAACGCAAATGGAGAAGTTCTGTTTCTATCTGAAAGGTCTTTTGCAATTTTAGGAATATGAACTCCTATATCAAGAGTACCGCCATCAGCAGATTCATTAGATTCTGTATTTCCAATATTTTCTAAAAGTTCTTGTAATTGTTCTCCAAGGAATATAGATATTACAGCAGGAGGAGCTTCATGTCCACCAAGTCTGTGATCGTTTCCAGGAGTAGCAGTACATGCTCTAAGGATGTCAGCATATCTGTCTATACCTTCAACTACAGCCATCATGTAAAGAAGGAATTGTAAATTATCTTTTGATAAATTATCAGGGTTGAAAAGATTTATTCCTGTATCAGTTGCAAGAGACCAGTTACAATGTTTTCCAGATCCATTTACCCCTTGGAAAGGTTTTTCGTGAAGAAGAGCAGCAAGATGATGTCTGTTTGCCACTTTTTTGATTATATCCATAGTCAGATGATTTTGATCTACAGCTACATTGGCAGAAGTAAACATAAGTGCAAGTTCAAACTGGTTAGGAGCAACTTCATTATGTTTAGTTTTTGCCATAACTCCAACTTTCCAAAGTTCAGCATCAAGTTCAGCCATGAAACATTCTACTCTTTCTTTAATTGTTCCATAGTAATGGTCATTCATTTCCTGACCTTTTGGAGGGAGGTTACCAAATAGAGTTCTTCCAGCAAGAGCAAGATCTAAACGTTTATCCCAGAACTCTTTTTCCACTAAAAAGTATTCCTGTTCAGCACCTAATGTTACATCGATATGTTTAGTCTGGTCATCACCAAGAAGTCTCTGTATTCTTAAAGCTTGTGCTTCAACAGATTTGATAGATTTTAAAAGAGGTACTTTTTTATCCAGAGCTTCTCCATTGTATCCAACAAAAGCAGTAGGAATATATAGTGATTTAGATATTCCCTCTCCTTTTAAGAACATAGGAGAACTTGTATCCCAAGCAGTATATCCACGTGCTTCAAAAGTAGATCTAAGTCCACCATTTGGGAATGAAGATGTATCAGCTTCCCCTTTTATAAGATCTTTTCCAGAAAATTGAGACATGATAGACCCATCAGAAGTAATAGAGATGAATGATTCGTGTTTTTCAGCAGTAAGTTCAGTCAGTGGCTGGAACCAGTGTGTGAAGTGAGTGGCACCTTTTTCAGTTGCCCAGCTTTTTACAGCGCTGGCAATGATGTCTGCTACTTCTAGAGACATTTCTGCCTCTCCAAGTTGAACAGATTTAAATTTTTTGAAAATTGAGCTAGGTACTCTGCTCTTTAATTCAAGCTCGGAAAAATAATGGATACCAAATACTTCTAGCATAGTGTTCATTTTTATAACGCCTCCCCTTTAAAAAAGATAAAAATATTTTCTATAAATATGTGTCCAGTACACAATTATATATGTTGTATATATAGAATTAAATTTATATGGAGTATAAAATTTATTGTATTAATTTTTATTTTATGATTGTAGCACAAGTGAACATGATAATCAATAAAATTTTTAAAAAAAATTTTTTAAAAAAGTAAATAAATTGAAAAATGAATTAAAATGAGATATAATTTAATATAGTCCACTAAAGATATAACAAGGGAGTGGTATAAAGTGGAAATTTTAAAGGGAACTTTTGCTTTTGAAGGAATTGTAATAGGAAGAGTATTTTTAGACAAGAAAGAATTATCTAGCAATGGGATAACTGCGCTCTTAGATGAAAGAGAGATAGAAACTGAGATTGAAAGATTCAGAGATGGATTGGAATTATCAAAAGAGTCTTTAGAACGTCTGAAAACAAGTCTTGCTGGGAAAATAGGAGAAAAGGATCTGGAAATAATAACAGCGCATCTTATGATTCTTGATGATCCTGTATATATTTCTGATATTGAGAAATATATACAAAAGAATAGAACAAGGGCTGAAGATTCTGTTAAAATAGTTACAGGTAAATATATCTCCTTGTTTAATAAGTTGGAAAATCCTATATATAGACAGAAAGTACTGGATATAAAAGATATAGAAAAACGTATAATCAGAAATTTGAATTCAAAAAAAAATGAGTGGGTTGATCTTAATGGAAAAATACTTATAACAGAAGAAATACTTCCAACTGAATTATTGAATATATATCAGGAGAATATAAAATTAAAAGGGATAATAATGGAGTATGGAGGAGAAACTTCTCATCTTGCAATTCTTGCAAAAGCTCTGGAAATACCTACTTTAATGAGTATAAAAAATATTTTCAGTTATGATTGGAAAAAAGATGTAATTTTAGATACTACTGAACAGAATTCTTGTGTTATAATAGAACCAGATGAAAAAACTTTAGAAGAATATAAGAATAAAATAGAAAAGTTTAACAGTAAAAAAGAAGAGATAGAAAAAACTGCTTTTCTTCCAGCTGTAACTTTAGATGGAGTGAAAGTTTCATTAAATATTAATATCAGTGGGAAAACTACTAGAAATGAGATAGAAGCTATTATACCAGATGGAATAGGACTTTTAAGGACTGAGCTTCTTTATATGAAGAATACCAGTTTTCCTGATGAAGAAGAACAAATCGCTTCATATAATGATATAATTAAAAATTTTGATGAAAAAAGCCCTATTATTATTAGGACATTGGATATAGGAGCAGACAAACAGCTTCCATATTTTCAAATGAAAAGTGAAATGAATTCATTTTTAGGGTTGAGAGGTATAAGATTTTCTTTAAGTGAAAAAAAAATATTTAAGATACAGCTTAGAGCAATACTTAGAACAGCTTACAGAAGAAATGTAAAAATTATGTACCCAATGATTACTAATATAAATGAAATAAGAGAAGCTAATATACTTTTAGAGGAAGTGAAAGAAGAATTAAGGCAAGAGGGCAAAAATTTTAAAGAAGATATAGAAGTGGGAATAATGATTGAAGTTCCATCAGCAGTTATAATGGCTGACGTTTTTGCACAAGAAGTGGATTTTTTCAGTATAGGGACAAATGATTTAACACAATATATACTGGCAGCAGATCGTTTATCAGAAACTGTTTCAGATATGTATGACAGTTATAATCCAGCTGTATTGAGAGCTATTTCTTGGGTAAAAGAAGCAGCAGATAGATATGGGAAATCGGTATCAATATGTGGAGAAATGGCAGGGCAGCAAAAAGCTATAGTAGCATTTTTGAGTATGGGAATTACTAATTTAAGTATGGTAGGAGGTTCAATACTGGCAGCTAGAGCTCTAGTAAGAAATCTTAATTATAATTCTCTGAAATCTTTAAAAGAACAAATTCTTCAATGCCATGATTCAAATGAAGTAAAAGGAATTTTAAAAAAATATATATAGAACAAGATAAGGAAAGTGATATTTTTATGAAAAGCAGAAAAGTTCAAATAAAAAATAAAGCAGGACTCCATGCAAGGCCATCATCATTATTTGTACAACTGGTAACAGAATATGATTCTGATATAACAGTTAAATGTGATGGTGAAGAAATAAATGGAAAAAGTATAATGGGTCTTATGCTTTTAGCAGCTGAGCAAGGAAGAACATTGGAATTAATTGCTGATGGACCTGATGAAGATGAGATGTTGGATGCATTAGTGAATTTAATAGAAGTTAAAAAATTTAATGAGGAATAAATCATGGAGATAATCAGAGCTAAACATATGGGATTCTGCTTTGGAGTATCAGGAGCTATTGAAACATGTTATAATGTATTGAAAGAATCTGAAAATTATGGGAAAAAAATATATATCCTTGGAATGCTTGTTCATAATGAATATGTAGTAAAAAAACTTGAAAAAGAAGGTTTTGAAATAATAGAGGAAGAAGATATCTTAGAAAAAAAAGATAAATTAAAAGATGGAGATGTAGTTATAATAAGAGCTCATGGAACATCTGAAAAAGTATATAATATATTGAAAGAAAAAAATATAAAAATATATGATGCAACTTGTATTTTTGTAACTCAGATAAGAAAAACTCTTATAGAAATGGAAAAAAAAGGATATGAAATTTTATTTGTGGGAGATAAAGAACATCCAGAGGTAAAAGGGATAATATCTTTTGGAAAAAATATCAGAGTTTTTAAAAATCTTGAAGAAATCACAAAGGCTGAAATAGATAGGGATAAAAAGTATTGTCTTTTGACTCAGACAACTTTAAATAAAAAAATTTTAGAAAAAATAAAAAGTTTCTTGGAAAATCACTATTCAAATGTTAAGATATCAGATAAGGTGTGTGGAGCAACCCAAGTTAGACAACAGGCAGTAGAAGAATTATCAAAAAATGTAGATATTCTTTTAGTTGTAGGGGGTAAAAATAGCTCTAATACTAAAAAACTTTATGATATATCAAAATCAATAAATGAATCCACTTATTTAGTGCAGGATGAGAGTGAAATAGAGAAAGAGTGGTTCAGAGGCTGTGAAAAGATAGGTATTACAGCTGGAGCATCAACACCAGAAGAAATAGTAATTAATATAGAAAATAAAATAAGGGGGATCTTTAATGTCTAATAACGAATATTATGAAGAATTTGAAGCTCTGTTGAATGAGTACTTACCAACAGAGGAAAAATCAAAAGTAAGGGTAACAGGAGTATTATCTCAAGTAGATAGAAACTTTGCTTACTTAGATGTACCAGGACAACCAACAAGTGTAAGAGTAAGAAGTGAAGAACTAGCAAACTATAATATAGGAGATGAAGTAGAAGTACTTCTTATCGGAGAAACTGATGAAGGAGAATTTATAATCGGTTCTAGAAAAAGAATAGATATGGAAGATAACTGGAAAAAGTTAGAAGATGCTTTTGAAAATAAGGAAACTGTAACTGGAAAAATAGTAAAAAGAGTAAAAGGTGGATATATGGTAGAAGCTATGTTCCATCAAGGATTTCTTCCTAACTCTCTATCTGAAATTTCTATGAAAGATGGAGATAAAGTAGTTGGTCAAGATATCACAGTAATGATAAAAGATATTAAACCTGATAAAGATAAAAAAGGTAAGAAAATTACTTTCTCTAAAAAAGATATCACTCTCCAAAAAGAAGAAAAAGAGTTTGCTGGATTAAAAGTAGGAGATGTAGTAGAAGCAGAAGTTGTAGATGTATTAGACTTTGGACTTTCTTTAAGATTACAGCATCTAAGAGGATTCGTTCATATTTCTGAAGTATCTTGGAAAAAACTTGATAAATTAACAGATAAATACAAAAAAGGAGATAAAGTAGAAGCTAAAATAATCTCTTTAGAGCCTGAAAAGAAAAATGTTAAATTATCTATAAAAGTTCTTACAAGAAATCCTTGGGAAGTAGCAGCTGAGCAATATGCAATTGATTCAGTGGTAGAAGGAAAAGTAACTAAAATACTTCCATATGGAGTATTTGTAGAAATAGCTGATGGAGTAGAAGGGCTTGTACATATGTCTGACTTCACATGGAACAAGAAAAGAGTAAGTCTAAATGAATTTGTTCAATTGGGGGATATTGTAAAAGTTAAAATAATTGAATTCCAACCAGCTGAAAGAAAATTGAAACTTGGAATAAAACAATTAAGTGCAAATCCTTGGGACAGTGCAGCTGAAAGATATGCTGTTGGAACTGAATTAAAAGGAAAAGTTCTTGAAGTTAAACCTTTTGGAATATTTGCTGAAGTAGAACCAGGAGTGGATGTATTCATTCATCAATCTGATTTCAACTGGCAAGGAGAAGAAAATAAAAAGTTTGCTGCAGGAGATGTAGTAGAGTTTAAAGTTATTGAACTTAATACTGAAGATAATAAAATAAAAGGAAGCATTAAAGCTTTAAGAAAAAGTCCTTGGGAAGTAGCTCTTGAAACTTATAAAGTTGGAGAAACTGTAGAAAAAGAAATTAAAAATATCATGGACTTTGGATTATTCATCAACTTAAGTAAAGGAATAGATGGATTTGTTCCTGCTCAAATGGCTTCTAAAGATTTTATAAAAAATCTTAAAGATAAATTTACAGTAGGACAAGTAGTAAAAGCTCAAATAGTTGAGATAGACAAAGAAAAACAAAGAATCAAACTATCTATTAAAAAAATAGAAATTGAAGAAGAAAAAAGAGAAAATCAAGAACTTCTTAGTAAATATGGAACTTCAGGAGAAGAGAACTAAAATATAAAAAAATAATGGAGACAGTTTGAGAAATCAAACTGTCTTTTATATTAATAATTTTATCGCTGTAATTTTTTAATAAAAATCAGCAAAAGAGAATGCCTGTATTGACAATTTTCTATATTCATCATAAAATGGTATTAGTGTATTGCAAAAAACTGTAAAAAAATAAAATATACTTAGGGGATGACACAAAAGTAAAAATCTTATTTTTAAATTTTTTGAGGCATCTTCTTTTTATTTCTGAACATAAAGTGGAAAAAAATAGTGACGATTGTAATGTTTATGGTTATAATAATTGAAAAAATACAATATTTATGATAAAATAGTTTACTAGAGAAGTAATGAAATTTTAATGAAATTTGAAGGTGAAATACAATGACAGAATTGAATGCAATGTTAATAAAATTAGCTCTTATAGTAGGAATAGGAGCAATGATCGGATGGATAACTAACTACGTAGCCATCAAAATGCTTTTTAGACCATATAAAGAAATAAACTTTGGGTTATTTAAAATACAAGGACTTATTCCTAAAAGAAAACATGAAATAGCTATAAGCATAGCAGATACAGTACAAAAGGAGCTTATCTCTTTAAAAGATGTAACAAACAGTCTGGATGGAGAAGAGCTAGAAAAAAGAATGGGAGATATGATTGATAAGATTCTTGATGCAAAATTAGAAGGGGAATTGGTAAAAAAATTTCCTATGCTGGCTATGTTTATGAGTGAGGATATGCTTAGAAAAATTAAAAATATGATAAAAACTTCTATTCTTGAAAATAAAGACACTATTATAGAGATGTTTTCTAACTACTTAGAGGAAAAAGTAGATTTCAGAGAGATAATAATAAAGAATGTAGATGGATTTTCTCTTGAAAAATTGGAAGAAATAACATATTCACTTGCTAAAAAAGAATTAAAACATATAGAAGTAGTAGGAGCTGTATTAGGAGGAATAATAGGTTTTTTTCAGTTTGGAGTAAGTCTGTTTATATAAGGAGAGGAAAGTGGATAGAGTAGTTACAACTTCAGAAATGGAGAATGATATAGAAATTCAAAAAACTCTCAGACCGAGATGTTTTAAAGATTATATAGGACAGGTTTCTTTAAAAGAAAAAATGTCAATATCTATAGAAGCTGCTAAAAAAAGGGGAGGATCTATTGATCATATTCTCTTATATGGACCTCCTGGATTAGGGAAAACTACTCTTGCAGGGGTTATAGCTACTGAAATGGGAGCAAATTTAAAAATTACTTCTGGACCTGTGTTGGAAAGAGCAGGAGATCTTGCAGCTATACTGACTTCCCTGGAAGAAAATGATATACTTTTTATAGATGAAATACATAGGTTGAACAACACTGTTGAAGAGATATTGTATCCTGCTATGGAAGATAAAGAGCTGGATATAATCATAGGAAAAGGTCCCTCTGCACGATCTATAAGGATAGAACTGCCAAGTTTTACCTTGATAGGAGCAACAACGAGAGCAGGACTTCTAAGTTCCCCATTGAGAGATAGATTTGGGGTAACTCACAGAATGGAATATTACAGCGAAGAGGAAATAACAGACATTATACTCAGAGGAGGAAATATTCTTGGAGTAAAAATTGAACTGGATGGTGCAAAGGAACTTGCAAGCAGAAGTCGTGGAACTCCAAGAATAGCAAATCGTCTTCTCAAAAGAGTGAGAGATTTTTGTGAAATAAGAGGTAATGGTGTTATAAACAGAGATATTTCTTTAAAGGCACTGGATATACTTGGAATAGATTCAGCAGGATTGGATGATCTTGATAGAGATATAGTGAATTCTATTATAGATAACTATGGAGGAGGTCCTGTTGGTATAGACACTCTTTCTCTTATGTTGGGAGAAGATAAAAGAACTCTGGAAGAGGTTTATGAACCTTATCTGGTAAAAATTGGTTACCTAAAAAGAACTAATAGAGGAAGAATGGTAACTGAAAAAGCATATGAACATTTTAAAGGTGTTAAGGAGCTGGGAGAAAATGAAGATAAGCACAAAAGTTAGATATGGGCTAAGAGCTTTAGCATATATAGCTGAAAAAAGTGGTGAAGAAAAATTAGTAAGAATAAAAGAGATCGCTGATGATCAGAATATTTCTGTACAATATCTTGAGCAGATTCTTTTTAAATTAAAAAATGAAAATATAATAGAGGGAAAAAGAGGACCTAATGGTGGATACAGATTGGCAAAGGAACCAACTGAAATAACACTGCATCAGTTATATAAAATACTTGACGAAGAGGACAAAGTCATTGATTGTAATGAAAGTGAAGAGCATAAGGCTACATGCAGTGAACAAACTTGTGGGACTACTTGCATATGGAGTAAACTTGACAGTGCTATGACAAAAATATTGAAAGAAACTACTTTAAATGAATTTATAAAAAATAAAGATATGATATAGGAGTTTAGAGTGATAAGTGTTATAATAACAAGTGAGAATATTAGTGGAAACAGGATTACAGTTAATGAAAAAAGCGATATAAATCATTTGAAAAATGTTTTCAGAATAAAAATAGATGAAGAAATAAGAGCTGTAGATGGAGAAAAAGAGTATTATTGTAAGGTTGTTTCAATAGATAAAAAAGAGATAGTTCTAGAAATAGAACAGATATTTGAAGATAGATATTCTCACAAAGTAAAGATAGATGCTGCATTAGGGATATTAAAAAATGATAAAATGGATCTTACTATTCAGAAACTCACAGAAATCGGAATTAATAAAATAATACCTCTAGCTGTAAAGAGAGGTGTTGCTAAGATAACCGAGAAAAAAGATAAGTGGGATCTTATAGTAAAGGAAGCTTTGAAACAATGTCAAGCAGTTAAAGCTACTGAAATAGATGAGGTAAAAAAACTTGAAGAGATAGAGTTTGAAAAATATGATCTTGTGATTGTTCCTTATGAATGTGAAGAGGAATATACACTGAAAAATCTATTGAGAAACAGAGAAAAACTTCCAGAGAGAGTCCTATATATAATAGGTTCAGAAGGAGGGTTTGACCCAGAAGAGATAATATTTCTGAAAAATAAAAAAGCAGATATAGTCACTTTGGGAAGAAGGATACTAAGAGCAGAAACAGCCTCTATTGTAGTAGGAGGAATATTAATAAATGAGTTTCAATAAAAGAGCTGCTTTTTATACTTTGGGATGTAAAGTAAATCAATATGAAACTGAAAGTATAAAAAACCAGTTACTAAAAAAAGGGTATACAGAGACAGCTTTTGAAGAGGAAGCTGATATTTATATAGTTAATTCATGTACTGTTACCAGTGTAGCAGATAGAAAAACAAGAAATATGCTGAGAAGAGCTAAAAAAATAAATCCAGAAGGAATAGTAATAGTTACTGGATGTTATGCTCAAACTAACAGCAAAGAACTTTTAGAGATGGAAGAAATAGACTATGTAATTGGAAATAGTGATAAAAATGCTATAGTTAATTTTATAGAAGATATAGAAAACAGGACCATGGAAAAGGTGAAAAATCACAATATATTTTTAGATAATGAATATACTGAATATGAGTTTGCAACATTGAGAGAGATGTCTAGAGCCTATGTTAAAATTCAAGATGGGTGTAATAATTTCTGTTCTTATTGTAAAATTCCTTTTGCAAGAGGAAAAAGTAGATCGAGAAAGAAAAATAATATAATAAAAGAGATAAAAAAATTAGTAGAAGAAGGATTTAAAGAAGTTATTCTCATAGGGATAAATTTAGGAGCCTATGGAGAAGATCTTGATGAAGGAGAAAACTTTGAGTCTCTTTTGAAATCTATACTAGAAATAAGTCAATTACAGAGAGTGAGAATAGGATCAGTTTATCCTGATAAAATCTCTGATGAATTTATAGAGATATTTAATAATAAAAAACTTATGCCTCATCTTCATATTTCTTTGCAGTCTTGTGATGATGATGTATTAAAAAGAATGAGAAGAAAATATGGAAGTTTTCTTATAGAAGAAAGACTTTTAAAATTAAAAGAAAAAGTAAAAGATATGGAATATACAGCTGATGTAATAGTAGGATTTCCTGGAGAAACTGAGGATATGTTTCAAAAATCATATAACCTTATAGAAAAAATAGGGTTTTCAGGAATTCATATATTTCAATATTCAGATAGAGAAAATACTCTTGCAAGTAGTTTTACAGATAAAATAGATGCAAGAATAAAAAAAGAAAGAGCAGATAGATTAGAGACTCTCAAGATAAAAATGGCAGAAAAAGAAAGAGAACAATACATAGGGAAATACTTAGCTGTTCTTTTGGAAGAAAAAGCAGATGGTTACATGTATGGTTATAGTGAAAATTATCTTAGAGTAAAAATTAAAGATAATGGAGCAGAGCTCAACAGTATTATTGAAGTAAAAATAAATTCTTTAGAAAAGGAGATGTTGATAGCTGATGAATAAAGGATTAGGGAAATTAAAACTAATAATATTTGTAATAGGAATAATAATAGCTTTAGCAGTTTTTTTGTTTATAAATATGAATGATGGAAATAGAGACCTGGATAAAAACAGCAGATACCTTATAATAGGTAAAAGTAATCTTATAGCTGTATATGAAGATAAACTTGCTGTAAAAATACCTTATGAAATAAGCATCAGCAAAGATGAAACTGTTGAAGAACTTGTAAAAAATAAAAATAAAGAAGAAATAATGGCAACAATAAACAAAATTCTTCCTGAAAAGGTTGATAATTATAAAGTAATTAAGTTTGGAGATATAAAACTTAATGTGAAAAATGCTAAAAATATTCCTGAAACAAATATAGCAGATAAAAGATATATACTTACTTCAAGCTTGTACTCTATGTTTGATACTCTGTACACAGACACTAACAGAGCAAATGAAGTAAATGAAAATATAATTGTAGACATATTGAATGCAAATGGAAGAGCTGGATATGCAAGAAAAACAGGAGAAACTTTAAAAAAGAATCTTTCAATGAAATATAATGCAGCAAACTATGAAACATTCCTTGAAGAAAGTTATGTAATAATGAATGATATTTCAAAAGAAAAAACACAAGAAGTTTTAATGCAGTTAGATGAAAAATATTTCAAAATTAAAGAAGTACCTTCTATTCCTACACTTGCTAATGTGGTGGTCGTTTTAGGGAAAGAACAAAATGTAGATTTTAATGTGGAAGTAGTTGGAAATACTAGTACAGCAGATGAGATGGGAAAAGAACTTAAAAAACTAGGATATAAAAACATTAAAAATGTTAAAAATGATTCAAAAGTTGAAAGTTCAATAATAGAATATAATTCCGAAGATTACTTTATTGCATATAAAATAGCTCAAAAGCTTGATATAAAAGATATGATAGAAAAAGATAGTCTAAAGAACAAAATAATGATATTTGTTAGTAAATAAAGGATGGACTAATGATTTATATATTATCTTTTTTAGGAATAATAATAGGAGCAAGTTTGCCATTTAACAGTCCTGTTTTAATAATAACGATTCCATTTTTTACTTATCTAGTAACTTTGAAAAGGATTCGTTCAGTAAGTTGTATATTTTTAATGACTGTAATTCTTTCACTGCAGACTCATGATTTTGTGAGACTGTTTTTGATAATGGCGGTATTTTATTATTTGTTTAACTTTATGTTTTTAAATTTTGTTTATAGCAGAGAAAATATTCTAAGTATTTCTGTGGTACAGCTTGGAATGTATTATGTAATGGTTTATAAAAATTATAGTCTGTATTATTTGATATTTAATTTTATTGGTTTTATAATATTTAATTACCTGTATATAGCAATTATACGTAAGAAGAAAAATACTAGAGGACAATAACTATGAAAAATGGAAAAATTCAAATAAAATTAGGATCAGATAACAGTAAAAGAGATATAATATTCAAGGTTTTTATTTTGCTTGTATTTTTAGGACTTGGATCTAGAATGATGTATCTTCAGCTTGTGAGAGGTGAAAGGTATGCGTATCTTTCTGAAAAAAATAGATTTAAACTAAAAAAGATAGAGTCTCCAAGAGGGAAAATTTATGACAGAGAAGGAAGACTGGTAGTAACAAATGGTGCTGGATATAGACTTGTATACTTGAAAGAAAGAGATAGTGATCCTGAAATAGTTAGAGAAATCAGTGAAGTAACTGGTTATGATGAAGATTATATAAAGAAAAGAATAAGAAATGGAGAAATATTTCCTTATACTAGGGAAAATGTATTAGTAGAAAGTCTGGATGAAGAAACAGCCCATAAGTTAATGGAAAAGATAGTGGATTATCCTTATCTTCAAGTACAAACTTATTCAAAGAGAAGATATCTTTATGATTCAGTAGCTTCTCATAGTATAGGGTATGTAAAAAAAATATCAGAAAAAGAATATGAAAAATTGAAAGATGAAGGATATTCACCAAGAGATATAATAGGAAAAGATGGTATAGAAAGAGCTTATGATAAAAAGCTTCAAGGGGAAGATGGATATGAATATATAGAGGTAAATGCTTTTAATAAAGTACAGAGAAGAGTTGCAGAAGAAAAAGATCCAATACCTGGAAAAGACCTTTATATGACATTGAACATGGAACTTCAGGAATACATGGAAGAACAATTCAAAGAAGAGGAAAGAGTGGGAGCTTTTATAGCCATGGATCCTAAAACAGGAGAAATAATTACTATGGTAAGTTATCCTACATATTCTTTAAATATGTTTAGTTCTCAAATTTTAAATGAGGATTGGCAAAAAATAATAACTGACCCAGGAAGACCACTGACTAATAAGACAATAGCAGGTGAGTATCCGCCAGGATCAGTATTTAAAGTAGTGTCAGCAATGGCATTCCTTGATAATGGAATAGATCCTAAGGAAAAATATCTAGATAAAAATGGATATTATGAAATAGGAAAATGGAGATGGAGAGCTTGGAAAGTTGGAGGACATGGATATGTAGATATGAAAAAATCCATTGTTGAATCAGCTAACCCTTATTATTACAGATTATCTGATCAGATAGGGCATAAACCAATAGCAGATACAGCTCGTTTATTTGGATTTAATGAAAGAACAGGAATAGATATTCCTGGAGAAAAAAGAGGACTGCTTCCAGATGCTGAATGGAAAAAGAAAGTAATGGGAAGTGGATGGTACAAAGGAGACACAATACTTTTATCAATCGGGCAGGGGTATCTTACAGTAACTCCTCTACAGATAGCTGTTCTTTATGCTACGATTGCAAATAAAGGATATGTGTATTCTCCCCATTTAGTAAAAAAATTAGTGGATTTTAGTGGAAAGAATGTAACTCCAATAACAGGAGAAAAACGTCAGGTAACAAAATTTCCTAAAAAATATTATGATGAATTAAATGAAGCTTTAATAGCAACGGTTGCACAGGATAATGGTACAACAAAAGTACTTAGAACTCCTGGGATGAAAGTTGCAGCAAAAAGCGGTTCTGCACAGAACCCACACTCTAAAACTACACATGCGTGGGTAGCAGGATATTTTCCTGCAGATAATCCTGAGATAGTCTTTTCAGTTATACTGGAAGGAGCTGGAGGTGGAGGAGCTATGGGTGGAGGAATGGCTAGAAAATTTATAGATAAATATTTGGAGATAAAAAATAGAGAAAATGCAGCCAATGAAAATCCGACTAACAATGGAGAGAAAGTTAATTAGGTATATTTTAGTGTTATAGTAATTTCGAAGTAGTGGAGGTACAGAAAAAATACTATTAGAATAAGGAGAACAGATGATAAGAAGAAACAAAGATACAGAAAAAGAATATTCAAAAAAGAAAAAAACAGAAACTAGCGGAATAAAAGAAGTAAAAGATATAAAAGAAAAATTAAAAGCTATAAAAGCTGGAATAAAAGAATTAAAAGAGGATAAAGAAGAAAATACAATAGAAGTTAAAGCAGAAAAGGCTGCTGAAGTAAAAGAAACAAAGGGGCCAAAAGAAGAAAAGATGTATGTCATTCCTCTTGGAGGTCTCGAAGAAGTAGGAAAAAATATGACAGTCATCCAATATAGAGATGAGATAATAATAATAGATTCAGGAGTGACTTTTCCAGATGATAATCTATTAGGAATAGATCTGGTAATACCTGACTTTTCATTTATAGAAAATAATAAAGATAAAGTAAAAGGGCTTTTTATAACTCATGGACATGAAGATCATATAGGTTCGATTCCATACCTTTATCAAAAAATAGACAAGAGTGTTCCAATGTTTGGAGGAAAACTTACATTAGCTCTAGCTAAATCAAAATTTGATAATCCTGGTTTTTCCAAAGAACTCCCTAAGATGAAAGAAGTGAAAGGGAGAAGCAAAGTAAAAGTAGGAAAATATTTTACAGTTGAATTTATAAAAGTAACACACTCTATAACAGATGCTTATTCATTAGCAATATCATCACCAGCAGGAGTGGTATTTCATACAGGAGACTTTAAAATAGATCTTACCCCAGTAGATAGTGAAGGGGTAGACTTTGCAAGGCTTTCTCAAATTGGGGAACAGGGAGTAGATTTGATGCTTTCTGATTCAACAAACTCAGAAGTAGAAGGCTTTACACCATCAGAAAGAAGTGTAGGAGAAGCATTTAAACAAGAATTTTCAAAAGCTAAGGGAAGAATAATTGTAGCAGCTTTTGCTTCACATGTTCATAGATTACAGCAAATAATAAATACAGCAGAAGAATATGGAAGAAAGATAGCTATTGATGGAAGAAGTTTAGTAAAGGTATTCGAGATAGCTTCTAACCTTGGATATCTTAGAATTCCAGAAGGTATGATGGTAGCATTATCAGAAGTGGATGGACTTAAAGATAATAAAGTAGTTATCTTATGTACAGGAACACAGGGTGAGCCAATGGCTGCTCTGTCTAGAATAGCTAAAAATATGCATAAACATATAAAAATAAAAGAGGGAGATACAGTAATAATTTCTGCAACTCCAATACCTGGAAATGAGAAAGCTGTTTCTAATAATATAAATAACCTTCTTAAATATGATGCTGAAGTTGTATTTAAAAAAATAGCAGGAATACATGTTTCAGGACATGGAAGCAAAGATGAACAAAAGCTTATGCTTAATCTTATAAAACCAAGATATTTTATGCCAGTACATGGAGAACATAAAATGCTGAAAGCTCATAAAGATACAGCTATAGAAACAGGAGTGCCTAAAAATAATGTCATAATTGCTCAAAATGGGAGTAAAGTAGAAGTAACAAAATCAGCAGTAAAAATTAAAGGAAAAGTAAATGCTGGTTCTACACTTGTAGATGGATTAGGTGTAGGAGATATAGGAAATATAGTTTTAAAAGACAGACAGCAGTTATCACAAGATGGAGTGGTAGTAATAGTCTTTACAACAAGTAAAGAAACTGGAAAAATAATAGCAGGACCTGATATTGTAACAAGGGGATTTGTATATTCTAAAGAATCTGATGATATAATAAAAGAGGCTATTGAAGCAATAAAATCTAAGTTAAGCAATATAGAAGGACATTCAACAAAAGACTGGAATACATTCAAGAATACTACGAGGGATATAGCATCAAAATATTTTTATAATAAAACAAAAAGAAATCCAGTAGTACTACCAATAATCATGGAAATATAAAAGGAGAAAAAATTATGGCATTAACAAGTAAACAAAGAGCATTTTTAAAAAAGAAGGCTCATGAATTAGACCCTTTAGTAAGAATTGGAAAAGATGGAATAACTGACAGTCTTATTCAAAGTATTTTAGAAGCAATAGACTCTAGAGAATTATTGAAAGTAAAAATTCTTCAAAATTGTGAAAAAGAAAAAGATGAGGTATTAGAAGAACTTTCTAAGTGTAATGAATTTGAAGTTGTAGGAATAATTGGAAGGACTATTATATTGTTCAGAGAAAATAAAGATAAACCAGCTATTTCATTAGAATTAAAAAGTATTAGATAGAAAATGTATTTAGGAGGGAAGTTATGAGTCCCGGAATAATTTTTAACAATAGAGTGTTGGATGTAGTATTTATAGCATGGTTTATAGCACAGTTCTATAAAGTACTTATGCCTATATTCAAGAAAAGAAAATTTGATATAACAAGACTATGGGATACTGGAGGAATGCCCAGCTCCCATAGTTCTACAGTATCATGCTTGACTACCTGTATAGCAATACGTTATGGTATAAGCAGCGATATATTTGCAATAACAATTATTTTTGCTGGAATAGTTATGTATGATTCAGCAGGAATAAGAAGAGCAGCAGGAAAACAGGCAGGCGTAATCAATTCTCTTGTAGAAAAGATACCATTATTTATTGGAAGAGCTCAATATAATAAGCATTTCAGTAAAGAAAAAGAAGCAAAATTAAAGGAACTCCTAGGACATACGCCTGTTGAGGTAGTAGTAGGATGTGCCCTTGGAATAGTAGTAGGATTGATATTTAAAGTATATCTACAAGGGTAAGGAAGGAATATGGAAAATTTGAAAGATGCAAGTGTAGATAAAATTAAGAAAAGAGCTGAAGAGATAAGAGAAATATTAATAGAAACTGTAAGTAAAAATGGAGGACATCTTGGTCCAAATTTGGGGGTAGTAGAGCTTACTCTGTGTCTGCATAAAGTTTTTGATTTTTCTGAAAATAAATTACTTTTTGATGTTGGACATCAGTCATATGTACATAAAATACTGACAGGAAGAGAGGAAAGATTTTCTACACTGAGACAGAGAAATGGCATTGGGCCATTTATGGATCCCAAAGAAAGTCCATATGATCCATTTATTTCTGGTCATGCAGGAACAGCTCTTTCAGCAGCAGCAGGGATAGCAGTAGCTGATCCCAGTAAAAAAGTAATAGTAGTTATTGGAGATGCTTCTATCTCTAATGGACATTCTCTAGAGGCTTTGAACAACATTGGTGCTAAACTTAAAAACCTTATCATAATATTAAATGATAATGAGATGTCTATTGGAAAAAATGTGGGATCTCTTTCTAGGTTTTTTGGAAAATTAATGGTAAGTGAAAAATATATGAACTTTAGAGATGATGTAAAAGCTATTATAAATAAAATAAGAATAGTAAATAGAGTATCTAATACACTTGAAAGAATGGAGTTTTCTGTAAAAAATTTCTTTCTTCCATTAAGTATTCTTGAAAGCTTAGGATTGAAGTTTTTGGGAGTTATAGATGGACATAATATAGAAGAGCTAATTGATACATTTAATAAAGTTAAAGATATGGAAGGACCAATCTTTATACATATAAAAACTCAGAAAGGAAAAGGATATTCATTTGCTGAAAAGGATCAGGAAAAATTTCATGGAATATCGCCTTTTGATATGAAAACAGGTTCTACTCCTTATAAAACAAAAACTTACTCTAGTATTTTAGGGGAAGAGATGGTAAAACTTGGAGAAGAGGATGAGAATATATATGCTATTTCAGCTGGAATGGTAAAGGGAACAGGACTTGGAGAATTTTTTGAGAAATTTCCTAAGAGAGCCATTGATGTAGGAATAGCTGAAGGACATGCTGTGACTTTTGCAGGGGGTCTTGCTTCTATGGGGAAAAAACCATATGTAGCAGTTTATTCTACCTTCATACAAAGAGGATTCAGCCAGCTTATTCATGATATCTCCATTCAAAAACTACCAGTTCGTTTTATAATAGACAGAGCAGGTATTGTAGGAGAGGATGGAAAAACTCACAATGGTCTTTATGACATTTCTATGTTTACCACTATTCCTAACTATACTGTTATTGCTCCTACTACTTGTGATGAACTTGTAGAAGCTCTGGAGTTATCAAAAGATTTTGATGATGGACCTATGGTAATAAGAATACCTAGAGAGATATCTTTTTCATTGGAAAATGATGAAAAATTTCAAATAGGTAAATGGAAAGAGATAAAAAAAGGGAAAAAATCTCTCTTTATAGCAACAGGTAGTATGCTGAAAGAGATTTTAAGTATAGATGAGCAGTTAAAATCAAAAGGAATTGATGGAACAATAGTAAGTGCAGCTTCAATAAAACCTCTTGATGAAAAATACATATTGGACAATCTGGATAAATATGATAATATTTTTGTTGTAGAAGAAGCTTATGAGAAAAACTCATTTGGGAGTAGTATATTAGATTTTATTAATGAAATGGGGAAGAAGAAACTGATAAATAAAATAGCAATAGAAAATGGAATCGTGCCACATGGAAAGCGGGGAGAACTTTTAGAAGAGTTCGGTTTAAAAGGAGAAAATTTAATTAAAAGAATTGAGGAAAAAATAGATGCAGGAAAAAAATAAGAAAGCATTGGAATTCATAGAAAATCTTTTAGAATCAGAAATGGTAAAAGATTTGGAACTTTTTGATGACCAGGGTGTGAAAGTATCAACTCATACCTATGATGTCTTAAAAATATCTATCGATGAACTCAAAAGAGACTATAAAAATTTTTCTGAAGCTAAACAGAGAGTAGATTTTTTTGCTATGACAGTGGGAATAATAATCCATGATCTGAGTAAAGGGAGTATTAGAAAAACAGAGGAAAAATTTTCACATTCACAAATGATGCTTAAAAAACCTGAGTATATAACAAAGGAAGCAGATAGAGTACTAAAAGATATTGAAGAAACTATAGGAGCAGAACTTAATGATGCTATAAGAAAAAATATAATTCATATAGTACTATCTCATCATGGAAAATGGGGAAAAATACAACCTAATTCCAAGGAAGCTCACATAGTTCATAGAGCAGATATGTATTCTGCAAAGTATCATAGAATAAATCCTATAGGTGCAGATAAAATACTTGAGCTTATGGCTCAGGGAGCTCAGCTTGAAGAGATAGCCGAGAAATTAAATTGTACTCAAGGGGTAGTAAAAGATAGATTAAAAAGAGCTAAGCAAGAACTTAATTTAAAAAATACAAAACAGCTTATCAATTATTATAAGAAAAATAAAAAAATCCCAATTGGAGATAATTTCTTTATTCAAAGGGTAAGAGAAACAGAAAAATTAAAAAGGATGGTAGATAGAAAAGGGTTTAAAAACATAATGCTTGAAAGTCCTCTTCTTCCATATTTTGATGATAATGTTATCTTTAAAAAAAATGAAGATAAATAAATGATATTTTTAGAGGTGGAAAATGAAAGAGAGATTAGACATTCTCTTAGTAAAAAATGGTTTTTTTGAAAGCAAAGAAAAAGCTCAAAGGGCCATAATGGCTGGGCTAGTGATAGTAGATGATAAAAAAATAGACAAGAGCGGAACTCTCATAAAGCTGGATAAAGATCCTATTATAAGAATAAAAGGAGAAATGTCTAAGTATGTGAGCAGAGGTGGACTGAAACTTGAAAAAGCTTTACAGGTATTTGGAATGAATTTTACTGGTAAAACAATTTTGGATGTAGGAGCTTCAACAGGAGGATTCACAGATTGTTCACTTCAACATGGAGCTGAGTTTGTATATGCAATGGATGTTGGAACTAATCAGCTTGACTGGAAACTCAGAAATGATAAAAGGGTAAAGTCAATAGAGAATACTCATATAAAAGATTTAACAGAAAAGGATTTAGATAATAAGAGAGTAGATTATATAGTAATGGATGTTTCATTTATATCTATAACAAAGGTATTGGAGCATTTGATAAAATTCTGTCAGCCTGAGACTAAACTCATGGCTTTAATCAAGCCTCAATTTGAGACAGACAGAGAATATATAGAAAAAGGTGGAATTGTAAAAGATATCACACAGCATGTAGAGGCTGTAAAAAGAGTTATTGAAGAGGGAGAGAGAAATGGATTGTATATTGAAGGGTTAGACTTTTCTCCAATAACAGGAACAAAAGGGAATGTAGAGTATATATCAATATTTGGACTTAACGTTGAAAACAAAAAAAATATAGATATAGATAGAACCGTAGAAAATGGTAGGAATTTAGGAGGAGCTGTATGAAAAAATTGTTTAAGAACAAAGTAATAGTGCTGTTATTTTCAATGATTATTTTTTCTAATTGTTTTTCAGCAAATGAAGATAAGAGTGGATTTCTTTCAAATATAAGAGAGTTAAAAGAACTTTCTGATATTATGGATATACTTAATGAAAATTATGTAGGAGAAAAGAAGATAGATAAAAAAATCCTCCTTCAAGGTGCAGTAAAAGGAATGCTGGAATCTTTAGATGATCCTCATTCAAATTATTTTACTAAAGCTGAATTAGAAAGTTTTAAAGAAGATTTGAAAGGAACTTATGTAGGTGTTGGAATGGTAGTGCAAAAAAGAGTCAATGAACCTCTTACAGTAGTATCTCCTATAGAAGATGGGCCAGCTTTTAAAGTGGGAGTAAAACCTAAAGATAAGATAGTAGCTATTGATGGAGAAGCTACATATAAACTTACAAGTGAAGAAAGTGTAAAAAAACTTAAAGGTGAACCTAATACTAAAGTAAAAGTGACAGTGTATAGAGAATCTACAAAAGAAACTAAAGATATAGAAATAGAAAGAGCTGTTGTTGAGCTTAAATATGTAAAACATAGAATGCTTGATGATAAAATTGGATATTTAAGACTTACTCAATTTGGAGAAAATGTATATCCAGATGTGAAAAAAGCTATGGAAGATTTACAAAAGAATAATATGAAAGCTCTTGTGTTTGACTTAAGAAGTAATCCTGGAGGAGCATTGGATCAAGCTATAAAAATATCTTCTATGTTCTTAAAAGAAGGAAGAGTAGTAAGTGTAAAATCTAAAGAGGGAGCAGAGCAAATATCTAACAGAGAGGGAAAATATTATGGAGATTTTCCATTGGTTATCCTTATCAATGGAGGAAGTGCTTCTGCATCTGAAATTGTATCTGGAGCAATAAAAGATAATAAAAGAGGTATCCTTGTAGGAGAAAAATCTTTTGGAAAGGGAAGCGTTCAAACTCTTATTCCATTACCAGATGGAGATGGAATGAAACTTACTATTGCTAAATATTATACTCCAAGTGGAATATCTATTCATGGAAAAGGAATAGAGCCAGATGTGGTAGTAGAAGAAAAAGAGGGTTATATGCTTTTTGATAGTATGGTAACTAATATAGACGAAACTGAAACAAAAGAAAATAAAAAAGAAATAATAAAAGAAATTAAAGGTGAAGAAGCAGCAGAAAAATATGCTCAACATAAAGATGTGCAATTGGATACAGCTGTAGGAATACTTAAAGGACTTCTTCTAAATAAAGAAAACAGTAAGTAGAAAGGTGAAAAAATATGCTTTATATAGTAGCAACTCCAATAGGCAATCTTGAGGATATGACTTTCAGGGCAATTCGTACTTTAAAAGAGGTAAATTATATCTTTGCTGAAGACACAAGAGTTACAAGAAAGCTTTTAAATCATTATGAAATAGAAAATACAGTATATAGATATGATGAACATACAAAGATGCATCAAATTGCAAATATAATAAATCTTTTAAAAGAGGGAAAAGAGATTGCATTGGTAACAGATGCAGGGACACCATGTATATCAGATCCTGGATATGAGCTGGTAGATGCAGTTCACAATGAAGGAATAAGAGTAGTACCTATCCCAGGAGCAAGTGCTTTAACAGCAGCAGCTTCAGTAGCAGGAATAACTATGAGAAGATTCTGTTTTGAAGGTTTTCTTCCAAAGAAAAAGGGAAGACAAACACTTTTAAAAGCTCTGGCAGAGGAAGAAAGAACAATAATGATATATGAGTCTCCTTTTAGAATAGAAAAAACTTTAAGAGATATAGAACAGTTTATGGGAGTAAAAGAAGTAGTAATTATAAGAGAGATTACAAAAATTTATGAAGAAATATTGAGAGGGACAACTACAGAGCTTATAGAAAGACTTGCCAAAAATCCAATAAAAGGTGAGATAGTTCTTCTTATCAAGGGGCAAGAGGATTAATTTAAGGGAGTAGTGTAAATCATGTCAATGACGAAAATAAACTGGTATCCAGGTCATATGAAAAAAACAAAAGACCTGATAAAAGAAAATATGCAGCTGATAGATATTGTTTTGGAAGTGGTAGATGCAAGAATACCTCTATCTAGTAAAAATCCAGATATCTCAGTTTTTGCTAAGAATAAAAAAAGAGTTATAGTATTAAATAAATCTGATCTTGTAGAAAAATCAGAGATATTATATTGGAAAAAATATTTTAAAGAGAATAATCTAGCTGATGAAGTCCTTGAAATAAGTGCTGAAACTGGTTTTAACATAAAAGCGCTTTATTCTATCATAGATAAAGTATCAGCTGAAAAAAAAGAGAAAATGAAAGCTAAAGGTTTGAGAAAAGTAAATACAAGATTAATGGTAGTAGGTATACCAAATGTTGGAAAATCTAGGCTTATTAATAGAATTGTAGGAAAAAGCAGTGCTGGAGTTGGTAATAAACCAGGATTCACAAGAGGAAAACAATGGGTAAGAATAAAAGAGGGATTGGAGCTGTTAGACACTCCAGGAATTTTATGGCCTAAATTTGAAAGTGATGAAGTTGGTCAAAATCTGGCAATAACTGGTGCAATTAAAGATGAAATACTTCCAATAGAGGATATTTCTTGTATTTTGATTTCAAAAATGATTAAATATGGATTATGGGATATTCTTAAAGAAAGATATAAACTTTTAGATGAGGACAAAAGTGAAATCATAGGAGAAATTCTTGAAAAGATAGCACTTAGAAATAAAATGTTCAATAAAGGGGAAAGTCTTAATATACAACAGGCAGCATATACAGTTCTTAGAGACTATAGAAACTGCAGATTGAGCAAATTTGGTTTGGACAAGTAATGGAGGAATAATGGAAAAACTAAATATAGATTTGAATGTTTTAGAGGAAACACTAGTCAATTTTTTAAAAGAAGAGGTAGGAAAAGTAGGATTTAATAAAGTAGTGTTAGGATTGTCTGGAGGAATAGACTCAGCTCTTGTAGCATTTCTTGCAGCAAAAGCACTTGGGGCTGAAAATGTTTTGGGAATAATGATGCCATATAAAACTTCAAGTAAAGAAAGTGTAGAACATGCTGAACTTGTAATAAAAGCTTCTGGAATAAGAAGCAAAAAAATAGAGATAACTCCTATGGTAGATGCTTATTTTGCTTTAGATCCAGATATGAATAGCCTTAGAAAAGGAAATAAAATGGCAAGGGAAAGAATGTCTATACTTTTTGATCATTCAGCTAAAGAAAGAGCTTTAGTACTGGGAACATCAAATAAGACAGAAATAATGCTAGGATACAGTACACAGTTTGGAGATTCAGCTTCAGCAGTGAATCCTATTGGAGATCTATATAAAACTCATGTATGGAACTTATCAAAACATATGGGAGTACCTAGAGAACTTATTGAGAAAAAACCAAGTGCTGATCTTTGGGAAGGACAAACTGATGAGCAGGAGCTTGGATTTTCATACAAGATGGCAGATGAAATATTGTACAGACTTATAGATGAAAGAATGACTTCTGAAGAGATAATTCAAGAGGGATTTCTAAAAGATACTGTAGAAAAAATAACTAAAAAAATAAAACTTTCACAATATAAAAGAAAACTACCAACAATAGCTAAGATATCAAAAAGAACTATGGGAATGGAATTTAGATATCCTAGAGATTGGGGAGTATAGCAAATTATCTTATATACAGAGGGAGTGATTTTATTGCCAAGAAAAGAAGCACAATTTAGAGAAGAATTAGATGAATTTCAGAAGGAAAAAGAAAGAATCAGAAGTATCGTTGGGCAGATTGGAGGAGCAAATAATTCACAGCATAAGTTAATAAACCTTTTGTTTGTTGTATTGATAATAGCTCTTCTTATTTTAGGAGTAGTTCTTCAAAAAATAACATTATTTTTAACTTTAGAGGTAGCTGTACTTCTTGGAATATTCAAACTTATATGGATGTTTTATGAAGCACAGAGAGCAAGTCATTTTCAATTTTGGATATTAAATTCATTGGAATATAGAATCAATGAAGTAGATAGAAGAGTAAAGAAAATAGAAAAACTTTTAACTAAAGATAAAGATGGTAAAAAAGTTGTAGAGGAAAAAGATACTGAAAGCGTAAGTGTAGAACAACAAAAAGCTGAATAGGGGGGATACATATGGCAGTATACTGGCTAGCAGGAGCAGTATTTTTCGCAGTGGTGGAACTTATAGTTCCTGGACTTATTTCTATTTGGTTTGCTTTAGCAGCAGCTATTACCATATTCTTTTCTATGGCAGTGGACAGTGGATTGTATCAAGGATATTTCTTTGTGGTACTTTCAGCTGTACTTCTTGCATCAACTAGAAAATTTTCTAAAAAGATGCTTGAAAAAAAAGATGGCAGTGTAGACCGTATAATTGGAAGTATTGTTGAAGTAAAAGGAATAGCTCCAAATGGAAACTATGAAATCTATTTTGATGGAAAACATTGGGTTGGGAAATCTGAAGAAGAATTAGAAATTGGAGATAAGGTAAAAATATTGAGGATAGAGGGAATAAAACTTGTCCTTGAAAAAGTTAAATACAAAAGTAATATTGAATAAGTAATGAATGAGAGATGAAATAATAGGAATTTATCCTAATATAGCACTCTCATTTTTTATATAATTAAATCAAATAAATATTCTAATTTGAATTGTATTCTAAAAATAGCCTGGGGATAAGGTTTGATAATTTTAAAATTTTAATGCTAAAAAAGTTTTATATGAATTTAAATAGTACAAATATATTTTTTAAAAAACACTATTTACAAAAAAATAAAAAGGGAGTATAATACGATTATCAATATTAAACATCCTACGTTATACGAAGGATGGAAAACAGGGGGTTTATATGAAAGTAGCTTTAGTTTATACAAGTACTACACCAGAATTAATAGAATTAGTAGAGAAAGAAGTAGGAAAAGTACTTCCAGGGGGCACAGAAATTTTATCATATCAGGATCCCAGTATATTGGCAGACGTAAGAGCAGCAGGATATGTAACTCCAGCTCCAGCAGCTCGTTTGATAGGAATGTATATGGAAGCAATAAGTGCAGGAGCAGATGCAGTTTTAAATATTTGCTCTTCAGTAGGAGAAGTAGCTGATTCAGTACAGGATGTTGCTAAGTATACAGGAATTCCAATTGTAAGAATAGATGAAGAAATGTGCAGAGATGCAGTTAGAAATGGAAATAAGATTGTGGTTATGGCAACACTTCCTACAACACTTGAACCAACAAAAAATACTATAAAACGTGTAGCAAGAGAAATGAATAAACATGTTGAATTAATAGATTGCCTTGTAGATGGAGCATTTGGATTAGACCAAGAACAATTTAAGACATTAATGACAGAATATGCAGGAAAAGTAGCTGATAAAGCAGATGTTATACTGTTTGCTCAAGGATCTATGGCATATTGTGAAGATATAATCAGGGAGAAATATGGTAAAATGGTTGCATCAAGTCCTAGATATGGAGCACCAGCTTTAAGAGATGCATTAATAGCAAAAGGAATGATAAAATAAGGAATAAATAAAACTAGGAGGAAATAGAAATGTTTAAAGAAAAATTAACAAAGATTTTCTCAATAGCAGCAGCAGGAATAATGCTTTTTTCCTTAATGGGATGTGGGGACAGTTCTCAGGATGGGAAAATAATCATTCGTATGACTCATACACAACAGCCAGAATCTATTAGTGATTTAACAGCCAAAGAGTTCCAAAAATATGTAGATGAAAAATCAGATGGAAGGATTCGTATTGAAATTTATCAAAACTGCGGACTTTCTGGGGGAGATTTAACAAAAGCCATTGAATTAGTGCAGGCAGGGAATATAGATATTCATGCATGTGCTCCAGCAAATATTGCAAACTATAATCCAAAATTTTATGCTTTCTGGCTTCCATTTCTATTTGATTCAACAGAAGATCTGGTTAGATTTGTAAACAGTGAAAGAGCTAAAAATGAAATAAATAAATGGTGCAATGATTTGGAAATGACAATGCTAGGAATAAATAATGCAGGTTCTAGACAGATTTCAAGTAATAAAGAGATACATTCACCTAAAGATTTAAAAGGAATGAATATTCGTGTACCAGGGGCAAATGTATTTATAGACTTGTACAGAGATTACTTTAAAGCAAATCCAACAGCTATGGACTTCTCAGAAGTATATACTTCTCTTCAGCAAAAAACTATTGATGGACAGGAAAACCCAATTGCAGTTTTCAATTCATCAAAATTTGCTGAGGTTCAGTCAAATGTATTGCTGTGGGATGGAGTTCGTGACACAAATATTTGGGTAATAAGCAATAAGACATTGGAAAAATTATCACCTGAAGATGCACAAATTATTCAAGAAAGTGCAGCAGAAGCTCTTCAATGGGGAAATGATTATCTTGCAGCAAACGAATCTTCAATCATAGAAAATCTGGAAAAGAATGGTACAAAATTTGCAAGATTGACTGATGAAGAAAGACAGGAATTTAAAGATGCTTGTGCAGGAATTTTTGTTAAGTATGTAGATGTAGTAGGACCAGATGTTATTAATCTGTTTCAGGGCAAATAACAAGAGGAGGATATTGTTATGAGTAAATCACAAGGTTTCTTAAAAGAATTTTGGGATAATTTCGAAGAATATTTATGTTCCATAGCCCTGGTAGTAATGGCAGTGGTAACATTTATGAATGTATTTTCACGTAAAATTACTTGGTTCAATATGTCGTTCAGCCAAGAGCTAGTAACAACAATGTTTGTATGGGTATGTTGTCTGGCAGCAGCAAGTGCCTTTAAGACAGACTCTCATATGGGATTTGCCTATATAACAGATAAATTCAGAGGAAATACAAGAGTAGTCCATGCCTGGTTTCGTTTGATTATCTGCTGTGCAAACTATGGAATCTGGGTTATCTGGGGAACAGTTATGGTGTATAGACAATATAAATATGGATTGCTTACAGGAGTTTTAGAAATGCCAAGCTGGCTGATAGGACTGGCAATTCCATTATCAGCAGTATTTTCTATCATCAGAATGATTCAGTATGAGGCAGCTATAAGTAAAGATCCTGAAGAACAGGCTAAGAGAAAGGGGGAATAAATAGATGGCAGCAGCAATATTATTTATATCATTAGCGGTTTTTATATTTTTAAATATTCCTATCTCTATCTCTTTGGGGCTATCAAGTGCTTTGACTTTGATGGCTACAGGATCGCCATTAGGAGTAATTCCTTCAATGATGCAGGCAACTGTACAGAAATTCTCACTGCTTACAATTCCACTGTTTGTACTGGCAGGAGTATTGATGGACAAAGGAGGAATTTCAAAAAGGCTTATTAATCTTGCAGATAGTATGATGGGTCCTATTCATGGAGGTCTTGGGTATGTAGCAGTTATAAGTGCTTTGTTCTTTGCTGCAATATCAGGATCAGGAACAGCTACAGTAGCTGCAATGGGATCAATCTTAATACCAGCAATGGTAAAGCAGGGATATGACAAAGGATTTTCAAGTGCATTATCAGCAATATCGGGGTCATTGGGAACTGTAATTCCACCAAGTATTACATTTATAATCTATGGAATGATTACAGGGGAATCTATAAGTGATCTGTTTCTTTCAGGAATAGTTCCAGGAATAATATTTGCAGCGATGCTTTGTCTGACTGTGTTTATTTATTCTAAAAAGAATGGCTGGAAAGGGGATAAGCCAAAAGCAACTAGACAGGAAATTATGAAGATTTTCTGGGGAACACTGCCAGGATTTTTAAGTCCAGTTATTGTGCTAGGTGGTATCTACTCAGGTTTCTTTACACCAACAGAAGCAGCAGCAGTAGCTGTAATATATAGTTTTATTGTAGGAAAATTCGTATATAAAGAACTAACTTTTGGAGCTTTAAGAGAAACATTATTCAGTACAGCAAAAACTACTGGAATTATTCTGTTGATTATAATGAATGCAGGAATTTTCTCTTGGATATTGACACAACAGGGAATTGCAACTCAATTAACAGAATTGGCAATAGGATTTACAACAAATAAATATGTAATGCTTCTAATAATAAACGTTGTATTCTTAATGGCAGGATGTGTTATGGATAACACAAGTGCACTTTACATAATTGTACCAATAATTCTTCCAATAGCAAGAGCATTAGATATTAATCTAGTTCATTTAGGAGTAATTTTAGTATTGAACTTATCAATTGGACAGGTTACACCTCCAGTAGGACCAAATCTTTATGTCGCGGCTGATATAGGTAAGGTCAAATTTGAAGTAATTTGTCGTAAGATGGTTCCATTGTTAATAATGTCTTTAGTAGCACTTTTAATTATTACATTTGTTCCTTGGCTGACAACATGTTTAATATAATAATTGCACAAAAATTAAGTTTGTTATATACTTAACTATAGGCATGTTATATAGAAGGGGTAGTAATAATAATGAAAGAGAATAAATTTATGTCAGTTTCATTAGCTAATAAGTCAGTGGTGGAACGGATAACTGATCAAATTACAAATGCAATTATTAATGGAGAATTGAAACCTGGAGATAAAATCCCTACTGAAGTGGAGCTGTGTGAATCATTTGGTGTAGGAAGAAATTCTGTACGTGAAGCAATAAAAGTTTTAGAAGCTTATGGAGTTTTGGAAATAAGACGTGCAGATGGAACATATATACGTCAAGGTTATGATGATAAGATGCTGTATCCAATCTTGTATGGAATTATTTTACAAAAAGATTCTAAAGAACAGATAGTAGAATTGCGAAAAGTAATTGATGTGGGAATTTTTCAGGAAGCTATGAAAAGAATGACTAAAGAAGATTTCAAACAGCTGGAAGATGAACTGGCAAAGATGGAGGAAAAAATTAATAAAGAAATTCCATCATCACAGGAAATGTTTGAAGCTGATGTAAAATTTCATGCTATTATTGTAGGAATCTTAGATAATCGTCTTTTGGAAAGTATAGGATATTATGTAGATAAAATCACAAAATCCAGTCGTATAGTTGCAAATGAATATATTTTAGATCATGGGCATCAAGAAGATTTTATAGCACTTCATAGAGAAATAATTGAGATGTTCAGAGAAAAACAATCAGCAAAAATCCATGAAATAGTTGAAAAACACTATAAATATTGGGAAAAATAAAAAATAGCCGCGAAAATAATGCGGCCTGGAAAGCGGGCTTTAACTTGAAGTCCGCTTTTATTTTTGGGATAAAGGAGAATATTATGATTTATAGAAAAGCAAAAGAAATAAAACCTGTACCAATAGAACATTGTATGGGTGGAGAGGGAATTGTAATGATGGAGAAGCTTTTAAATGCTCCAGATGAAATGCTGGGAAAAGGAAGAGCATATGTACGTCATACACTTAATTCAGGGGTAAGTATAGGAATGCATACTCATGAAAAAGAAATGGAAACAATGGTGGTAGTATCAGGGAAAGCTACACATATCATCAATGGAGAAATACAGCATTTAGAAGCTGGAGATATTATTGGAGCAATGCCAGGAGATACTCACAGCATAGCCTGTGAAGGAGAAGAGCCATTAGTAGTAATAGCACAAGTACTATATGAATAAAATTGATTCAGGAGGAAAAAATGAAAGATAAAGTATTAATTTCTGTAGCACCAGTTTCTGCTGCAGATAAACATATAGATCCAAAAAAGATAGCAAAAGATGTAATTGAATGTGCAAAGGCTGGAGCAGCAATGGTTCACCTTCATGTACGTGAGAAAGATGGAAGTTTAACCCCTGATCTAACTGTATTGAAAGAGATAGTAGAATTAATAAGAGCTGAATCAGATATTATTATTCAAGCGTCAACAGGGGGAATATCTAGTCTGACTATTGAGGAACGTTGTGCACCTTTATACTATGATAAAGTTGAAGCTTGCTCTCTCAATGTAGGATCTACAAATCTTGGAAATGCAGTTTACTGCAACCCTATTCCAGAAGTTAAATACTGTATAGAAGAAATTATAAAAACGGGAAAAACACCAGAGATAGAAGTATTTGAAATAGGACATACACATCAAACAACAGAACTTTGCAAAGAATATAATATGAAGATGCCACTTTTATTCAGTGTTGTACTTGGTCATCCTGGAGAAGCTCCAGGAACACCAGAGGCTTTGATGGCAATGGTAAATTTTATTCCTAAAGATGCAATATGGGGAATTACACATGCTCATAGAAAAGATTTTGGAATTATAGCAGGGGCTCTTGGACTGGGAGCTAAGACAGTACGTATTGGTTTTGAAGACAGCGACTATTTAGATCCAGAAACTAGAGTAGATACTAATGTTCCATTGGTAGAAAAAGTAGTGAAACTTCTTTATGCAATGGACAAGGAAGCAATGACGCCAGATGAAGCAAGAAAAATGCTGAATATGTAGGGGGAAAAAATGAAAGAGATTACATTGGGGATTGAAATATTAGGCTCATACAAATCAATGAATGAAGAAGAACTAGATAAACAACTTTTAGAATGTGTAGAAAAAAATGAGAAAAAAATCATTGTTTTAGATGATGATCCTACTGGAGTACAAACAGTACATGATGTGTCTGTATATACAGACTGGTCAGAAGAGAGTATTCGTGAAGGCTTTAATGATGCTGGAAAGTTGTTCTATATATTAACTAATTCCAGAGGTTTTACTGTGGAACAAACTATAAAATGTCATACAGAGATAATTCAGAATGTAAATAAGATTTCTAAAGAAACTGGGAAAGAATATATGATTATAAGCAGAGGAGATTCCACTTTAAGAGGACATTATCCGTTAGAAACAGAACTGCTTTGTAAAGGGTTTGAAGCTGATAGGACAAGACATGTAGATGGTGAGATTATATGTCCATTTTTTAAAGAGGGGGGAAGATTTACCATAGGAAATATTCACTATGTTAAAAATGAAAATCTTCTTGTACCAGCAGGGCAGACTGAATTTGCTAAAGATAAAACATTTGGATATACATCTTCAAATTTATGTGAATACATTGAAGAAAAAACAGAAGGAAAGTATCTGGCTGATGAAGTAACTTGTATTTCTTTAGAAGAACTTCGTGAAGCTAAAATTGATGAAATAACAGAAAAACTGTTAAAAGTGGAAAAATTTGGAAAAGTGGTAGTCAATGCAGTGGATTACTGCGACTTAAAAGTTTTTGTAATAGCTTTGTATAAAGCAATGGAACAAGGGAAAAATTTTATGTTCCGTGTAGCAGCAGCAATTGTTAAAGTTATTGGTGGAATTTCTGATCAGCCTCTTCTTACAAGAAAAGATATGGTAGTTAAAGAAACAAAAAATGGTGGAATAATTGTAGTTGGTTCACATACTCAAAAAACAACAAGTCAGGTAGAGGAATTAAAAAAATTGAAGGATCTTGTTTTTATGGAATTTGATTCTGATCTGGTACTTGATGAAGCAGCTTTTCAAAAAGAGATAGAGAACACACTAAAAACTGAGGAAGAGTTGATATCTTCTGGAAAAACAGTTGTAGTATATACAAAAAGAAAATTGCTTGTTGTAGAAAATGACACTAAGGAAGATGCTCTTATACGTTCTGTAAAAATTTCTGATGCAGTACAGTCTTTAGTGGGTAAACTTAAAGTAACTCCGGCTTTTGTAATAGCAAAAGGGGGGATAACTTCCAGCGATGTGGGAACAAAGGCTCTTCAAGTAAGAAAAGCCAATGTACTGGGACAGATATGTCCAGGAATACCAGTTTGGCAGACAGGAGCAGAGAGCAAATTCCCAATGATACCATATATTATTTTTCCAGGAAATGTAGGAGAGGCAACAACATTAAAAGAAGCTGTAGAAATTTTATTGAACAAGAAATAAGAAAATTGTTAAATTATATGATCAGGAGGAAAAATGTCTTATAGCTATAAAGAATTAGGACTGGTAAACACTAAAGAGATGTTTAAGAAAGCTAATGAAAATGGATATGCAGTTCCAGCTTTCAATTTTAATAATTTAGAACAGGCTTTGGCAATAATAGAAGCTTGTGTAGAAACAGGGTCGCCAGTGATACTTCAATGTTCAAAAGAGGTTATAGAATATATAGGTGCAACAATGATACCTTTGATTGCAAAGGGAGCAGTGGACTATGTAAAAGCATCTGGGTCAGAGATTCCAGTAGCTTTACACTTAGATCATGGTTCAAATTTTGAAATGGCTAAAAAATGTATAGATATTGGTTTTTCATCTGTAATGTTTGATGGCTCTCATTATCCCTTTGATGAAAATATAGCTAAAACAAAGGAAATTGTAGAGTATGCTCATTTAAAAAATGTCACAGTAGAAGCTGAACTTGGGGTATTAGCAGGAGTAGAAGAGGGAAAGAAAGTAGAAAAACATGAATTTACAAGACCAGAGGAAGTAGAAAGCTTTGTTAATCAAACAGGAGTTGATTCTCTTGCAATTGCTATAGGAACTTCCCATGGAGCTCACAAATTTAAACCAGGAGATGATCCTAAATTAAAGTTAGAGGTATTGGCAGAAATTGAAAGAAAGATACCAATATTTCCAATAGTTCTTCATGGGTCTTCAGCAGTACCTAAACAGTATATTGAGATGATAAAACAATATGGCGGAATAATAAAAGATGCTATTGGAATACCAGATACAGAATTAAGAAAAGCTACAAGATCAGCTGTTGCTAAAATTAATGTCAGTACAGATGGCTCCCTAGCTTTTACAGGAGCATTGAGAAAAGCTTTAGCAGAAAAACCAGAAGAATTTGATTTGAAAAAATATTTAGGAGCAGCTAAAGAAGAAATGAAAGCCTATTACAAAACTAAAATTATCAATGTATTTGGCTCTGAAGGGGCATATAAGAAATCAACAATAGTATAAAAATTTTTCATATAAAAAAGAATAAAATTAAAAAATCCCCAATATGAAATTATTGGGGATTTTTGTATTTATAATAGGATAGTTTGAGCAAAAGTTTTGACAAAACCTATAAAAATAAAATAACTGAAATATATTACACCTAAAATTAAGGTGTATTTTTTTATTTTTAATGATAAAATAATTTTATTTTTATTATAAAAGAAAAAATATTTTTAAAAAATACATAAAAAAAAGAAAATATACAGTATAATTAAAATGTTTTTAAAATAAATTTTTCTAAAAAAATAAAAATAAAAAATAATTTCAAATATATCTGGAGGAAATTTTATGAAAAGTACAAAAACAATAAGTTTAACCAACAAAATCTTTAAAGCACTTCTGCTAGGAATAGCAACAGGATTGCTTCTTTATCCAATAAGAGAAAATCCTTTTGTTAAAACATATCTGATAGGATTTATATTTCACTTTTTAGGAAATGGATTTGTAAGAGCAATCAGAATGGTAGTAGTACCTTTGGTTCTTTGTTCTCTTGTAGTAGGAGCAGCAGGAATAGAAGATATAACTAAACTAGGAAGAGTAGGAATAAAAACTCTTGTTTTCTATCTTGGAACTACGGCAGCAGCAGTAACTCTGGCACTGATAGGAGGAAACATAATAAATCCTGGACTTGGAGTAAGAGTGTCAGATATAGCAGCAGGATCAGTATTCCTCTTGGAAATACAATAAATATGGATGGAACAGCAGTTATGCAGGGAGTAGCTACAATTTTTATTGCTCAGATATATGGAATTGATTTAACAATGGGAAATTATATAACTATAATACTGACAGCAACACTTGCTTCTATAGGAACAGCTGGAGTACCTGGAGTAGGGGTAATAATGCTGGGAATGGTTCTTGTACAGGTAGGACTTCCTTTAGAAGGAATTGGTCTTGTAATGGGAATAGATAGATTTGTGGATATGTTCAGAACTACTGTAAATGTTACTGGAGATGCTGTATGTACTTTAGTAATTGCCAAGAGTGAAGGAGAAGTTATTGAGGGAACAGAAGTTCAGAAATTTGAAAAAGTGAAGGCATAAATAATTATCTAAAACAGGTGACAGAAACTTAAATTTATATCTAAGAGGCACCTGTTTTTTATTTTAAAATTTTATTTAAAAAAAATTAATAAGAAATTATAAAAAGATTTTAGACTTCTTTTGATACTAGACTGATATGTTTAAAAAACTTAAGAAAAATGAAAGGTAAATTACCTAAATTTGTGAAAAAATTATAATATTTTACTTTGCTTTTATATAAATTATAGTTTATAATTAAAATAAAATCTTTTAAATAAGAGGGGAAAAACTATGAAGAAAAAAATACTAAATTATTTGGATGGAAATTATGAAAGCTTTAGTAAAAGTTTTAAGAAAATAGCTGATTATATCAAATATAATCAAAGTATAATATCTTTCATTTCAATAAACCAATTAGCAATAGAAACTGAAACAAGTCCAGCTACTATCACAAGATTTTCAAAAAATCTTGGTTTTAAAGGATATCCAGATTTTCAAAAAATATTCCAAAAAGAAGTAGAAAAAGAAACTTCATATATGAAGGGACTTAAGAATAGTATAGGAGAAGCAGCTACTGGCAGTAATGTAATCAAAGATATTATTGATACTAATATAGAGCTTCTTCAAGAAATGGATACAGTAGAGCTGGAAAAATCTTTGGATCAAGCTGTAGAATGGATAAAAAACAGCAGAAAATTATATGTATTAGGAGCTAGAGGATCATATGCTCTTGCATATTATCTTTATTTTATGCTGAAAGAATTTAGAGAGGGAGTAGAATTGATGATATCAGGTGCATCTGATTTTACTGATAAACTTCTTTATTCACAAAAGGAAGATTTATTATTTACAATATCTTTCCATCCTTATACAAATTTTACATGTCAGGTAACAGACTTCTTTAAGGAACACGGAAATAAAGTAATTACAGTAACAGATAAGAAAGATTCAACATTGGGAAATATATCTGATCTTGTATTAACTACTAAAAATGGTGAAAAAGCATATACTTTTGTTCCAGGAATAGTTTTAATTAATGCCCTTCTGGTAAAACTTGGAATGGAAGATAAAGAAAATGTTATGGATAGATTTGATAAGTTAAAGGAAATCACTGATAGATTTAATATATATATAGATAAATAGTATATTTGTGGGGGATGAGATATGGAAAAAATCAAATATTCAGATTTTGCCAAACTTGAAATGAGAGTTGGAAAAATAGTAAAGGTGGAAAAAGTACTTGCTGCAGATAAATTATATAAAGTGCAAATAGATATTGGTAGAGAGAATACTGTACAGACTGTTACAAGTCTTGTGGATTATTATACTCAGGAAGAACTTTTAGGAAAAATAGTTGTTGTTTTAGTAAATCTTGAACCTGCAAAAATGAGAGGAGAACTTTCTCAATGTATGCTGTTGTGTGCAGAAACAGAAGATGCATCAAAAAGTATCCTTTTGACACCAGAGAAGGAAATTGAACTTGGAACTAAAATAGTTTAATTTTATACATAAAATAGGAGAGATGAAAATGAAAAGAGTAGGATTTATCGGCTGTGGAAATATGGGAGAAGCTTTTCTGAAAGGAATAATCAATTCTCTTATGGTTGAAATAAGTGATATAAGTGTTTATGATTTAGCAAGAGGAAAAGAGATAGAAAGTAAATATGGAATTAAGGCTCTTGAAAGTGATCTTGATTTGATTCACAATAGTGATATAATTTTCCTTGCTGTTAAACCTAATATTTACTTTGATGTAATTGATAAAATCAAAGATAGTATCAATAGTAGCAAAATATTAGTAGCAATGGCACCAGGAATAACTATGGAAGATATTCTTGAAGAAACGGAAAATAGAAACAGTAAAATAGTAAGAACTATGCCTAATCTTCCATTGATGGTACAGGAAGGGTGTATAGCTTATTCATTCAATGAGAATCTTGAAGATGAGGAAAAAGTTTTCTTTAAAGAACTTTTTGAAAAAATTGGAATGGCAATAGAGATCAAAGAAGAGCTTTTTGATGCTGTAATAGGAGCATCAGGGTCATCACCAGCATTTATGTTTATGTTTATAGAAGCTCTTGCAGATGCAGTAGTATTAGAAGGACTTCCTAGAGCAGCAGCTTATAAACTTGTAGGACAGACTCTTATAGGATGTGGAAAACTTTTCCTTGAAAGTGGAAAACATCCAGGAGAATTGAAAGATAATGTATGTTCTCCAGGAGGAACCACTATAGTTGGAGTAAAATCTTTAGAAGAAAATGGTTTCAGAGGAGCTATAATCAAAGCAGTTATAGAAACTATAAATAAATCAAAAGAGATGAGCAAAAAAGATAAATAGTTTTAGATAAAAGGATGGATAAAAATGGTGGTAAATACTTCTTTTTCCCATCCTTTTATTTTGTTAAGGGAAAATATGCTGTAGTGCATAGGGGTCTTTATACTTATGATAGGAATAGTTATAGCTTTAAAAAGAAATAATTCTATCAAAGAATAATTTGACAAACTTTGAGAATACACGATATACTAGAATATAAAACTAGAAAAAGGAGAGAAAAAAGTGAAAAACAGAAACATAGCTTTGTGCATAATTTTAACATTAGTAACTTGCGGAATTTACAGCTTATTTTGGAATGTAAACTTGAATAACGATTTTGCTGAACATAATGGGAAAGAAAAAAATGGTTGGATGATGATATTTTTAAGCATAATTACATGTGGAATATATTATTTTGTATGGATATATAGAATGGGAGAAGAGATAGAAAAAGCTGGAGGAAAAAATGAAGGTATAGTTTATCTTCTTTTAAGCCTTTTTGGTTTTGGAATAATAGCAATGGCTCTTATCCAGCATCAGGAAAATGAATTATGTCCAAAAATAGAGAACTTATAGGAGTAATATTAATTGGAGGAGTTATAAGCTTTATAATTGTAGTTTTTTTCAATAAAAGTATATGTCTTTTTATCAACATATTTGGAATACCATGTCCAGCATGTGGGATGACAAGAGCCTATATGTCCCTTATTCATTTAGATATAAGAGGAGCATTTTATTATCATCCTCTTTTCTGGAGTGTGCCATTTATTTTACTTGGGTATAAGAATAAAAAGATTATATATATTCTTGGAATGATTTTTATAGGAGTATGGATAGTGAGAATGTATCTTTATTTTCCAGACATTGAGCCTATGAAATTTAATAATAGAGCTATATATGTGAGAGTATTTAATATAATAAAAAATATAAAAAAAACGGATTAGTATAAGCAGATATATAATTTTAGAATTTTTCCATTAGAAAAAGCTCACAGCTCTTTCTAATTTCCAAATTTCTAAAATTTAGTCTAGCTTTTTTATCATCCGTTTTTTATTTTTATCTCATTAGCAACATCATTTTTTTGGTAAGAGCTTTAGTCGCCTTGATATCTTCTAAAGAATCATGAGCCTTTAATTCTATTCCAAAATGATTGCACCAAGTTTCAAGTTTGTTATCTTTAAGAACAGGTATTTTTTTCAAAAGCTGTAATGCTGCAATCCATTGAAGAGGATCCAGTGTTGTTGCCTGAATATAGCTGAAAAGATATTTTTCTCCATTTCTTTTTAGAAATCTATTTATAACATCTATATCAAATCTGACATTATAGCCACCCACAAGAAACTTATCCTCTTTATTGTATTTATCAATATGTTTATTTAAAATTTTCATAAATTTTATAAAGACTTCTTCTTCAGAATCATATGTTTCAACTTCTTCTCTGGTTCTTCCTTGAATTCTTAAAGCTTCATCTGTGACTTCTGAACCTGGAAAAGGCTTTATATGGAAATTAAATTCCTCTGCAACTTCTTTTCCTATCTGTACTATTCCTGAGAGTTGAATAAGTGCTGATCTTTCAGTTACTCCTCCAGTTTCTGTATCTACAAAAAGTATCTTCATAAAAAATCTCCCTTAAAAATATTTATTTAATATCTTATCTTGTAATTATTATATCACAAATATTTCCTATAAAAAACTTATAATAAAGAGAGTGTTAAATAAAAAGAATATTGATTTCTAATAAAATTAATTTTTCTATTTATTTAATTTTTCATAAGCTGAAAGAATATTAGCTATCTGCATTTTTACTCCAATAATTAAAGCTGATTCATCAATATTGAATTTATCATTGTGGAGAGGAGCAGTGATTTTCTTCTCTCTGTTTCCAACACCTAAATTAAAAAAAGCACCAGGAATTTTTTCAAGGAAATATGCAAAGTCCTCAACTCCCATATCAGGAAGTTCTTTTACTCTTACTTTATCTACTCCAAGAATATTTTCCACATTAGATTTAACTATATCAACATACTCATTGTGGTTAATAAGAGCATTGTAACTGTCACGATAGAAAACCTCTCCTCTAGCTTCATAAGCAGCACTTACCATTTCAACTATGGTATTTACTCTTTTTTTAGCCTTATCTCTTACAGAATTTGAAAGACTTCTCATAGTACCACAGCAGAAGGCCTCCTGAGCCACAATATTTTCTTTTGTACCACTTTGCATAGTTCCAAAAGTCAGTACAAGAGAATCTCTTGAATCAATATTTCTGCTCACAATACTCTGTAGTGCTGTAATGACATAAGCAGCTGTAACTACTGCATCTACTCCCCCACTTGGGTATGCTCCATGACAGCTTTTTCCTGTAATTTTTATATTTACATCTGTAGCTGAAGCATTCATTGCTCTATATTTAACAGCTATTTTTCCTGATTCTGTAGAAGGATCTACATGGAGTCCAAATATACAATTTACACCTTCAAGGACACCATCTTCTATCATTGGGACAGCTCCTCCAGTAGTTTCTTCAGCAGGCTGGAATATAAATCTTACATTGCATGGAAGTTCTTCTTTTTTATCAGCTAAAATTTTGGCAGTACCTAAAAGAACAGAGGTATGAACATCATGGCCACATGCATGCATTTTTCCAGTATTTTTTGATGAATACTCACATCCTGTACTTTCAAGAATTGGGAGAGCATCAATATCAGCTCTCAATGCTATGGTAATATTACTGTTTTTCCCTGTAAGGTCAGCAACTATACCGCTTTTTCCGATACCTGTCTTGTATGGAATTCCAATTTCATCAAGATATCTGCATATTATACCAGTAGTTTCTGGCAGATCAAAGTCCAGTTCGGGGTGTTCATGAAGCTCTCTTCTCACATTTATGAGCCATTGTTCTGAGTCTTCTATACCATCAAAAAAAACATTTTGTAAATCCATTTTCTAACCTCCAAGTTATGTAATAAAAAAATCACAGCCATGAGAGCTGTGATAAAAATTTTTGACAACAAAAAACATCAAAAAAAATCTATTTCCAGACAGCACTCCATTGATAAAAATCAATGACAACAGTATAAATATTTTCCATACTGCCAACAGAAATATCAGGGCTAATATCTCTATTTCGGCAAAGTTCCCTTTCAAAATACCTCACAGTCTGCCAGACTAAATATCCTTACTAATGTTCTCTGCACCTCTATCAAATTATTTTAGTCATATTTAAAGAAGTATATAGCAATTTCAGAAAAAATAATAATATAATATATATATATTATAAATATATATTTTGAATTGTTAAATTATTAAATTGTATTGTAGAATTTCTCATAAATAAATAAACAGATTGAGGCGCAATTGACAAAAGTAATTATATGGAGCTAGCCAGCTATGAAGTATAGTAAAAGGGGAAATTGCCGAAATTTTGATCTTGTGAGGCGGACAAATCAATTTTGGGAATATAGATAATATCTATATAACTGTCATTGGGTATCCAATGGTGTGCTTTCTGTTGAGTCTTTTTTCTAATGGAAAATTTTAATAATTTTTTATTTTAATTTTTTTTTGATGAATACTGACCAGCGGATTGCAATCTGCTGGTTTTTTTATTACAAAATATTTTTTAAAGGAGATTTTTTTATGAGAGTAGTATTAAAGTATGGTGGTTCAAGTGTAGCAACAATAGAAAAAATAAAAGCGATTTCTGGATATATCAGTAAGCTGAAGAAGGAAAAATATGATGAAATCGTTGTTGTTGCTTCAGCAATGGGAAAGACAACAGATGCTTTAATAAAGATGGCTAATGAAATTTCTTCAAATCCTGATCAGAGAGAGCTTGATTCTCTCTTGTCAACTGGGGAACAACAAACAGTGACGCTTCTAGCTATAGCATTGAATGCTGAAGGAGAAAAGGCAGTATCACTTACAGGTTCTCAAGCAAATGTAAAAACTATGGGGATACATACAAAGAGTAAGATAAAAAGTATAGATGTAGAGAGAATAGAGAGTCACCTGAAAGATGGAAAAGTAGTCATAGTAACTGGATTTCAGGGAGTTAATGAAGATGGAGATATAACAACTCTGGGAAGAGGGGGATCAGACACAAGTGCAGTGGCTCTGGCAGCTGCTTTAGGATGTGAATGCAGAATATATACAGATGTGGAAGGGATATACAGTGTAGACCCTAGAAGATATAAAGATGCAAAATTACTGGATAAGATTTCATATGAGGAGATGATGGAGATGGCACACCTTGGTGCAGGAGTAATGGAAACAAGAGCAGTGGAATTAGGAAAAAAGTTTAATATACCAATTTTTGTGGGAAGAAGTTTAAGCGAAACAGGAGGAACATATATCATGGAAAAAGATAGTGCTTTAGAAGAAAAATTAGTAACTGGGCTTAGTATAGCAAATGAAATAATTGTAACAACAATCTCAAACATAGATTATTCAGCAGAGAAGATAGCAGAGATATTTTCAACAATAAATAATTGCGGACTGAATATAAATATGATTACTCAAAATATAAGCAGAAACAGAAAGGCAGATATATCATTCAGCTGTACTTTAGGAGAAAAATATCTGCTGGATCAGGTAGTGAAACAGATAAGAAGCAGATATCCAGAAATTGAGATAGAGTATCAGGATAATCTAGGAATGATATCAGTTGTGGGAATTGGAATGATAAATAATTCAGGAATAGCTGGAAGATTTTTCTCAGCATTAAGCAGTGCTGGAGTTGAATTCTATCAGGTGACTACTTCTGAAATAAGTATATCATGCAGTGTAGACAGAAATTTAATAAACAGAGCTGTAGAATCAGCTGCTGTAGAATTTGGACTTTAGGAGGAAATAATGAAAATAGCTATAGTGGGAGCTACTGGATTAGTAGGGAGAACATTTTTAAAAGTATTGGAAGAAAGAGAACTTGATATAACAGAACTTTATCTTTTTGCCTCAAAAAGAAGTGCAGGAAATAAAGTGATATTTAAAAATAAAGAATATATAGTGGAAGAACTTACAGAAAATAGTTTTGATAGGGATATAGACATAGCTCTATTTTCTGCTGGGGGAGATATAAGCAAGAAATTTGCTCCAATAGCAACAGAAAAAGGAGTGCTGGTTGTGGATAATTCATCTGCATGGAGAATGGAAAGTGGAGTTCCTTTGGTAGTACCAGAAGTAAATCCTGAGACAGCCTTTAAAAATAATGGAATAATAGCAAACCCTAATTGCTCAACTATCCAGTGCATGCTTCCTCTAAAAGTATTAGAAGAAAAATATGGTTTAAAAAGAGTCATTTATTGTACTTATCAAGCTGTATCAGGAAGTGGTCATAAAGGAGTAGAAGATTTAGAAAATGGACTTAGAGGAGAGGAACCAAAGACTTATCCTCATCCAATAGTTAATAACTGCCTTCCCCACATAGATAAATTTTTAGAGAATGGCTACACAAAAGAAGAAATAAAAATGATAGATGAAACAAGAAAGATATTGGGAATACCAGATCTTCCTGTAACAGCGACTTGTGTAAGAGTTCCAGTGATGAATTCACATTCTGTTTCTATTACAGCAGAATTGGAAAGAGATTTTGACCTTGAGGAAGTGAAGGAGGCTTTGGGAAATTTTGCTGGAATGGTGCTTGTAGATGATGTAAATTCAAATGAGTATCCATTGGCTTCTGATGCTACTGGACAGGACAAGGTGCTGGTAGGAAGAGTGAGAAAAGATTTCAGCACAGAAAAAGGGATAAATTTGTGGGTAGTTGCTGATAATATAAGAAAAGGGGCAGCTACAAATGCTGTTCAGATAGCAGAACTTTTCAGAGGAATATAATAGAGAAATTTAATGATGAATAAGAGAGAAAATATAATTAAGAAATTTTATTGATAAAGAAGAGGGAAAAATATGATTATTGAAGAAAATGGAGAAATATATAGAAGAATGTAACTTAGGAGGAAATAGATGGAATTATTCACAGGATCGGGAGTTGCCCTCATAACTCCCTTTGATGAAAATGGTGAGGTAAATTACTCAAGACTTAGAGAAATACTTGAATTTCATGTTATAAATCATACAGATGCAATAATAGTAACTGGGACTACTGGGGAAGGAAGTACTCTCAATGACGAAGAAAAAATTTCAGTAATAGAATTTACAGTCAATATAATAAATAATAGAATACCTGTAATAGCAGGAACAGGGTCAAATGATACCAGACATGCTGCAGAATTTAGCAAAAGAGTAGAAAGATTAGGAGTAGATGGACTTTTAGTAGTTACTCCTTACTATAACAAAGGAAATGAAAACGGAATATATGAACACTACAAAGCAATAGCAGAAGGAGTTAAAATTCCTATAATAATGTATAATGTTCCTTCAAGAACAGGGGTAAATTTATCTATACAGCTTTTGAAAAGACTGGCACAGATAGAAAATATTACAGCTCTGAAAGAAGCCAGTGGAAATATATCATATGTTGCAGAGGTAGCAAGAGAAGTTCCAGAGCTTGATATCTATTCTGGAAATGATGACATGGTAGTACCAGTTCTTTCCTTAGGAGGAAAGGGAGTCATTTCTGTATCAGCTAATATAATTCCTGATATAAGTCATGATATGACAGTTTCATTTCTAAAGGGAGATGTAAAAAAAGCTAGAGAATTACAACTGAAATATAATGATCTTGTAAATGCTCTCTTTCTTGAAACAAATCCAGCTCCAATAAAAGAAGCTATGAACTTTCTTGGATATGAAGTGGGGAACTGCAGACTTCCTCTAGGAGTAATGGAGGAGGCAAATAGAAGAAAACTTACAGATATTTTAATAGCTCATGAGGTGACAGGATGGAAATAATAATACATGGAACTGGAGCAATGGGAAGACTCCTTAAAGAAATAGCAGAAGGTTATGAAGATATAAAGATAACTGGTTTTGCAGATGAATTAACTGATGAAACAGGAGATATAATAATAGACTTTTCTCATTATTCAAGGTTGGATGCTCTTTTAGATTATTCAAAGAATAAAAGAATTCCTCTGATTGTAGCTACTACTGGATATTCAAATGAAACAATGAGGAAAATAGAAGAAACTGTAAAGGAAATACCTGTACTTCTATCTTCAAATATGTCTTTAGGAGTAAATCTTTTAAACGATATTCTTGAAAGAATAGTTCCAGTACTCTATGAAAATTATGATATAGAAGTAATAGAAAAACATCATAATAAAAAAGTAGATTCTCCAAGTGGCACAGCTAAAACTTTAGTTGAAACCATAGAAAGGAGCTGTACTGAAGAGATGAGAGAACAGTATGGTAGAGAAGGAAACAGTAAAAGAGAGAGAAATGAGATAGGAATTCATTCTTTGAGAGGGGGAACTATTGTTGGAGAACATTCAGTTCTTTTCTGTGGAGAAGATGAAATTATAGAGATAAAACATACAGCAATGTCTAAAAAGATATTTGCCATGGGAGCTTTAAAAGCAGCTAGGTTTCTTGTTGGAAAAGAAGCTGGACTATATACTATGAAAGATATTTTTAAAAATTAGGAGGAAAGATGACAAATTTAAATACAGCAGAAGAGATAATAGCCTTTATAAAAAGTTCACAAAAAAGGACCCCAGTAAAAGCATATATAAATGGAAATATAGAGAATTTAGAAACTACAGCGCAAGTCTTTAGAGGAAATGGTTCATATATTTTGATTGGAGAATCAGATGAAATAAATAGAGTCTTAGAAGTATATACAGCTGATATAACAGATTATTATATTGAAAATGACAGAAGAAATTCAGGAGTACCAACTTTAGACTATAGAAACATAAATGCAAGAATAGAACCAGGAGCAGTAATAAGAGATAAAGTAGCTATTGGAAATAATGCAGTTATCATGATGGGAGCAGTAATAAATATAGGAGCAATCATTGGAGATGGGACTATGATAGATATGGGAGCAGTTCTTGGTGGAAGAGCAACAGTTGGAAAAAACTGCCATATAGGAGCAGGAGCAGTTCTTGCAGGAGTAGTAGAACCTCCTTCAGCTAAACCTGTAGTGATAGAAGATGGTGTTCTTGTAGGAGCTAATGCTGTAATCATAGAAGGAGTAAGAATAGGAACAGGAGCAGTTGTTGGAGCAGGGGCAGTAGTCCTTGAAGATGTACCAGCTGGAGCAGTAGTTACAGGGAACCCAGCCAGAATAATAAAAAATGTAGATGAAAAAACATTAGGAAAGACACAGTTAGTAGATGATTTGAGAAAATAGGAGGAAAAGATGGAGATAAACAGAGAAGTATCAAAACTTCAATATTCCCTTATCAGAGCTCTCAATGAGGAATCAAGGAAATATTCAGATGCAATAGATCTGACAATAGGAGAGCCAGATATTCCTTCCCCAAAAGAACTGATAACAGAGGCATTGCAATATGGAGCAGAACATCAGCTGCGATATCCTCCTACTGGTGGTGGAGAAAAAATTAGATCATTAGTAGCTGATTATTACAATAGAAAATATGGTTCCAACTATGTACCTGATAATGTGATAATAAATGTAGGAGCATCAGAAGCTTTGTCTTCATGTTTGAGAACAATATTGAATCCAGAAGATGAAGTAATGATACCAGCACCTTTTTATCCAGGATACCCTCCAATGATAAATCTGTGCTATGCCAAAACTATTTTTATGGATATAACAAAAACAGATTTTAAAATAACGGCAGAGTTGTTAGAAGAAAATTATTCTGACAGAACAAAAGCTATCCTTTTGAGCAACCCATGTAACCCCACAGGAAATGTGCTGACTCTTGAAGAGATGAATATAGTGGCAGACTTTGTAGAGAAAAGAGATGTTTTTCTGATAGCAGATGAGATATATAGTGAGCTTGTATTTTATGATTTTCATTCCTTCAGCTCTTTTGACAGAATAAAAGATAAACTAATTGTAATAAATGGATTTTCAAAATCTCATTCAATGACAGGATGGAGAATAGGGTATACTATTTTTCCACTTGAATATAGAAGAAATTTTTTAAATACTACCTTGTATACTTTAAGTTCTCCAATGGCACTGTCTATTGCAGCAGGAGAAGTTGCATTGGAAAAGTTTGAAGACAGAAGCGAACTGATGAATATATATAAAGAAAGAGCTTTATATATGAAAAATGCTTTAACAGAGCTGGGATTTAATGTAGTTGAGCCTAAGGGAGCTTTCTATATATTTGCAGAGTATTCAGGGATTTCAGAATTAAATTCTTTTGATTTTGCGATGGATATGCTGAAAAAAGTGCAGGTGGCAGTAGTTCCAGGGGTATCTTTTGGAACAGAAAAATATTTTAGAATATCACTTACAATGGATATATCTAAATTAGAAAAGGCTGTAGAAAGAATAAGAATATATGTAGAGGAAAACAGAAAATAGAAATAATAGAGAGATCAGTTTTGAAATATAAGCTGGTCTTTTTTTATTTATAAAATTTTTAAAGTATATATTCTAATGAAATGGGCTATATTTTTTAGAAAAGAGTATAAATAAATTAGTTTTAACATTAAACTGAGAAAAAATGATGAAAATAAAAAGAAAATTGTAAGAAAAAATATAAGGAAAATGCTATTGATTAATAATTTTTTAATAAAATTAATTAAATAATGTGTGTATATATATAAATAAAAAATAGAAATATAAAAAAACAAATAAAGTATGATGAAATATATAAAAAATTGATAATTGAAATATAAAAAAAGAAAAAATTATACAAGAGGGAGAAAAATAAAAAAGTTCTAAAATAGAGAGGTAAAAAATGACCCCTTAAAAAATAAGGGTTCAAGTAGCGTGAAAGTTCGCCTTATTACAATAAAGCGCCCTGTAGAAATCTCTTCAAGAAAATTTCTTTTGAAACTTTTTAGAATTATAGAACAGTATAGTGAAATAATACTACTAAAACAGAATATTGTCAATACCAAAAAAAGTCATAAGTTGATATTTTTAAGAAATGTTAAAACGACTTTGCTGAGTTTTGGATGTGTAAAAGTTCTCATTATTGTAATAATGCGAACTTTTTTCAATTTTGTGAAAGTAGTAATTTTTACAAAACTTTAAAATTGATACTAAATTTTGAAAATTAGAAAAAATATGAGAGTTAAGTTTTGGAAAAGAGTGAAAAAAAGAGGTAGAAGTCAGATAATATAAGTTGAAATCTATCTATTTTAAATAATACTATTAATTGTGTATTTAAAATTAAAAATATTACAAAATATATAAAATTAAGAAAAATAAAAAATAGAAATATATAAAATGAAAAAATATAAAAAAAGAAACATCTTAAAATAAAAGTCAAGGAGCAAGGGGAAAGTGAAAAGACAGAGTTCAAAGATTTTAATGATAGTATTACAGTTTTTATTCTATTTTTTAATAAATAAAATATTTAAAGTTCCAGACAGAATTATGTATAACACTTTCTTTATCTATCTTGCATTAAACCTTACTAAGAATATGTATTCCTTTAAAACTATACTCATATGGGAAGAACTGAAGAAACAGCTCTTTGTACATACAGAATATCTCATAATAATGCTGATAAATGATGCAGCATTCTGGGGAAGCAAGTATATACCAGTTCATCTGATAGTCGGAATAACATTTACTTTCTTTAACTTAATTATAATAAAAATTATAAGAAATATATTTAGAAAATCATTGGAAAAAAGGCTTCTTATTATAGGAGTAGGAAATACAGCTAGAGAATTAACTCATGTAATAAAAGAAAATAATTTTACAATGTACAACTTACTGGGATATATATCAGCTAATTCTTTAGAGGGAGTTAATCAAAGTATAAAAGTAGAAGAAGAAAAAATACTGGGGAACTGCTGTGATATTGAAAGAGTAATAGAAGAAAATAAAATAAATGAAGTAATAATAGCTCTTCCACTAGCAGATAATAAACAGATGTCAGAGATAATAAATAGATTGGATGGAAAAGTAAATAAGATAAAATTTACACCAGAGTTAAATGGAACATATACTTTTAACGCAACTATAGAAGACTATGATGGAATAATGCTTGTATCTTCATACAATGGAATGAATAGAAGAACTAATAAGTTTTTAAAAAGAAGCTTTGATATAGCGACAGGAACAGTAGGGTGCATAGTTTTAGGAATGCTCTATTTAATATATGCTCCAAAGATAAAAAAGGATGGTGGAAAAGCAATATTTTTCCATACAAGGATAGGGCAATATCTAAAGACTTTTAAGATGTATAAGTTTAGAACTATGTATACTGATGCAGAGAAAAGATTGGAAGAGATACTATCTAAAGATAAAAAACTAAAAGAGGAGTTCTATAAGAACTTTAAGTTAAAAGATGATCCAAGAATAACAGAGGTGGGAAAGTTTTTAAGAAAGACATCATTAGATGAATTTCCTCAGTTTATAAATGTAATAAGAGGAGAAATGTCATTTGTAGGTCCAAGACCAGTAGTACAAAAAGAAGTAGATTTATATTATGGGGAAGAAAATAGCAAAAAGATATTTGGAGTAAAACCAGGAATAACAGGAATGTGGCAGGCAAATGGAAGGTCAGATGTTGAGAACTATGATGAAAGAATAGCGCTGGATCTTTACTATATAAGAAACTGGTCATTGTGGCTGGATATAATAATAACAGTGAAAACAATAAAGAATGTTATTGGAAAAAAGGGGGCATATTGATGAAAAATGAGAAAATTTCAATAATAGTTCCCATATACAATGGAGAAAAATATTTAAAAAAACTAGTAGAAAAACTAAAAGAACAAAAAGGTAATTTTTCTATTGAATTAATAGCATTAATAAGTCATTCCAAAGATAAAAGTTTAGAAATATCAAAGGAGTTATTTGATAAAGTTTTAGAAGTTAAAAAGTTTAATCATGCTAAAACAAGACATAGAGGAGCATTAATAGCTGAGGGAGATATATTAGTCTTTATAACACAAGATATATTACCTTATGATAATAATTGGTTAAGAGAATTAGTTAATCCTTTAAATGAAAATATTATTGCTTCTTTTTCAAAGCAAATAGCATATGAGGAACATTCTGAAACAGAAAAAATTATTAGAAGATTTAATTATCCAGATGAAAATAGAATTTGTAACAAACAAAATGAAAATATTAATGGAAGAAAAAATATATTCTACAGTGATGCTTCCTCAGCAATACTAAAAGAAGAGTTTTTAAAGTTAGGGGGATATGATTTTTTTACTCCAACAAATGAAGATGTATACTTAGCTTCTAAAATAATAAAAAGTGGAAAATCATTTATTTATATAGCTGAAAGCAAAATATGGCATTCACACCAATTATCTTTAAAAGATTCTTATAAAAGATATGGAGATATAGGAAAATTTGAAAAGTTATTTGAAAAAGAAATAGATTTCTCAAAAACAGAGAATGAAGGGAAGAAATTATTGATGTATTTAATAAAAGAATTAATAAAAAGAAAAAAAATATTTGAATTAATATACCTACCATTTGATATTGGAGCTAGATGGTTGGGTTATAAAATAGGAAAATATAAATATGGGGATGTTAATAAATGAAAGGAATAATATTAGCAGGAGGAAGTGGAACAAGACTTTATCCAATAACAAAATCAATATCAAAACAGATAACACCAATATATGATAAGCCAATGATCTATTATCCTCTATCAGTTTTAATGTTAGCTGGAATAAAAGATATTATGGTTATTTCTACTCCAAGAGACCTCCCTATGTTTGAAGAGTTATTACAGACTGGGGTTGATTTTGGGATATCTCTAAGTTATGCAGTACAGGAACAACCTAATGGCTTAGCAGAAGCATTCTTGATAGGAGAAAACTTTATTGGAAATGATTCATGTGCTTTAGTTCTTGGAGATAATATATTTTATGGTCATGGCTTTACAGGAATGCTTAAGGAAGCTGAAGCAAGGAAAAAAGGAGCAACAATATTTGGATATTATGTACAAAATCCTAGAGATTTTGGAGTAGTAGAATTTGATGAAAATAACAGAGCAGTATCATTGGAGGAAAAGCCAGAGAATCCAAAATCTAATTATGCAGTACCTGGATTGTATTTTTATGATAATACAGTAGTAGAAAAAGCTAAGAAAGTAAAACCTTCAAAAAGAGGAGAACTTGAAATAACAACACTAAATGAAATGTATCTTAATGAAGGAACTCTAAATGTAACAAGTTTAGGAAGAGGAATGGCATGGCTTGATACAGGAACACATGAAGCACTTTTAGAAGCAGCAAACTATGTAAAAACAATTCAAAGCAGACAGGGGGTAATGGTAGCCTGTCTTGAAGAAATTGCATATAGAAATGGGTGGATAACAAAAGAAAAAGTATGTGAATTAGCAAAACCATTGCTTAAATCTAAATATGGAGAATACTTGATGGATCTTATCAGATAAATAAAGGGGAAGATATGAGTAAATTTAAAAAGATAGAAACAGGAATAGAAGGTTTATACATATTAGAGCCAACTGTATTTGGTGATGAAAGAGGATTTTTTCTAGAAACATACAACAAAAAAGAATTTGAAGAAATTGGGATATTCGAAGAGTTTGTGCAAGATAATCATTCTAAATCTAAAAAAGGTGTACTTAGAGGGCTTCATTTTCAAACTAAACATTCTCAAGGAAAGCTTGTAAGAGTGATAGAAGGTTCTGTATATGATGTAGCAGTCGATATTAGAAAAAACAGCAGTACATTTGGAAAATGGCATGGAATAGAATTAAGTGCAGAAAACAAGAAAATGTTTTTCATACCAAAAGGATTTGCCCATGGATTTCTTACTTTAGAAGATGAAACAGAATTTCAATATAAGTGTACAGACTTATACCACCCTGAATATGATTCTGGAATAATGTGGAATGATAAAGATATAGATATTAATTGGAATTTTGAAAAACATGGATTAAAAGAAGAGGATATAGTTTTGTCAGAAAAGGATAAAAAGCATCAATCTTTTAAAAAATATACTCAAAGATTATGGAAGTAAATGTATTATTCAAAGGAATAGAAAAAAAGTTGTTTAAAGTTTTTAAAATATCCCTATAGATAAATTTTAGAAAGTATTAAAGAACTATGAATAGGCAGAAAATTAAGAAAGGATAATTGTTAAAAATAATCAATAAATTATTATGCAAGGGAGTCTAAGTCTTGAATTTAAAATTAGAGAATTATTTATATTTATTTTTATTGATAAGTATATTTTTAAAAATTAAAATATATCCTTTTATCATGGTAAGTTTTATTTTTCTTATGATTATAAATTTTCCAAATATGAAGAAAATAAAAAAAGAATGTATTTTAATAACGCTATTATTAATTTTTTCAATAGGAAATTATATTTTATTTTCTAATGATTTTATTAATTTTCAATATATTTTAAAATTAACTGTTAATTTTGGATTTTTATTATCTTTTTTAATTCTAAAAAGAAAATATGATATTAAAAAAATAATAATTTTAATAAAAATATTGATAATATTAATATTTATACAAATTTTAATTGTTTATTATTTGAAAGATATTAATTTATTCTATTTTTTTCAAATAAATAATTCTAGTGAAGCATATTTGGTAGATATAGATCAAGTTCCATTTTTATTTGCTGCTGAAAATAAAAACATATGGTCAACTAAAATATTATTTTTAGAAATAATATTTATGTTTTATATTTATAAAAATATATAAAAGATTATTTTTTTATATTTTAATAATTTTTAACTGTTTATTATTAATTTCTAGAACAGGATATTTAGCTTTGTTACTTTATATTGTCCTTCAAATTTTTTTGACAATAATAAAAAAATATAAAAAAAATAAGAAAATATTGGTAAGTGTCTTTCTAGGATTATTTTTTACTTTGTTATTTAATATAAATTTAATATTTGAAAAATTTTTGAGAATAGATTTTAATAATTTAGAAAAATATTTATCTCTGAAAAATGATGGTGGAGTTAGTAGAATAATCAATTGGATTATTTTTTTTAAATATTTTGATAAAACTGATTTTTTAGAGGGAATTGGAATTGGAAACACACAAAAATTTTTATTATATTATGGCGGATATCCTGATGGAAATATGCATAATTTTATATTTAATACTTTTTTAGAACAAGGAATAATTATTGGAGTAATATATATACTATTTCATTTTTTATTCATAAAGAAAGTAGTGAAAACTTTTAAATGGGATTCTTTATTGTTATTAGTTCCATTTTATGCAGTTATTTCTCTACAATATTTAGGTTATGACAATGATATAGTTATTTATATGTCATTGGTTTATGTATTAATAGATAAATTTAAAGAGGGAGAAAAATGTTAAGTGTTATTGTAGCAGCATATAATGTAGAAAAATATATAGAAAAATGTATAAATTCTTTAGTAAATCAGACTTATAAAAATTTAGAAATATTGGTTGTGAATGATGGTTCAACAGACAATACAAAAGAAATAATGGAAAAATATGAAAAAGAATATAAAAATTTAAAGTTATTAAATAAAGAAAATGGTGGTCTTAGTTCAGCAAGAAATTATGGGATAAATCATTCTAAAGGTGAATATATCACTTTTGTTGATGGCGATGATTATGTTGATGAAGAAATGTATGAAGAGATGCTTGATAAAATGATAAGAGAAAATTCAGATATGTGTATTTGTAATTTTAGGAAAATATATTCAAATAAAATAAAAATTCCTAAGTTAAATTACACCTTATTTAAAGGTGAATTAGTGCATAATTTTTTATTAAGACATGATGAGATTTTTGCTATCTCTTGTAATAAAATTTATAAAAAAGAAATAATAATAAATAATAATATTTTTTTTATAAATAAAGCATTTTTTGATGATTTAGGATTTAATTCTAAATACATTCTATATACTAGAAAAGTTTCAATAGTGAATAAAGCATTTTATAATTATATTCAAAGAGAAGGCTCAATAACTAAAGGGAAGGTTTATAATCCTTACATAGAAAAAGCGATTTTAGATTTAAATAATAATTTAAAATTATTTTATAAAAACCACAATTTTTATGAAAAATATAAATTAAGTTTAGAAGGAATTTATATTAGAATGAAAATTTATAAAATAAATTACATGCTTAAATTTAACTATTATAGTAAAGAAGACATAAATGAGATAAAATTTATTTTTACTTTATATTTACCTTTAAAACATAAAATAGCAGTAATTTTAATGAAGTTAAAACTATATAAATTTATTTACATAATTTTAAAAAATAAAGAACACTTAAATTGAAAAATATTAAGAAGGAGAAGAAGAATTAATGAAGTTTTCAATAATTACAACCAATTATAATGGTGAAAAGACATTATCAAAGACAATAGAAAGTATTTTAGAGCAAACATATAATAATATCGAGTATATTATTATTGATGGAAAATCTACAGATAAATCAATAGAAATAATAAAAAGCTATGCAAAAAAATTCAAAGAAAAAAGGTTTCAATACAAATGGATTAGTGAAGAAGACTCTGGGATATTTAATGCGATGAATAAAGGAATAAAAATATCAAATGGAGATATTATAGGAATAATTGGTTCAGATGATTGGTATGAAAAAGAAACTTTAGAAATAGTAGCTAATGAATTTGAAAAAGATAAAGAATTAGAAATGGTTTATGGAATTTTAAGAACAGTTAACAAAGATAGTTACCAAAAAATAATTGGGGATTATAATAGTTATGGTAGAGGACAAGCTCCAACAATTTTTTTAAAAAAAGAAACATATAAAAAATATGGAACTTTTAATGAAAAATACAAAATAGCAGCAGATAGTGATTTATTACTAAGACTAAAAAATCAAAATGTAAGATGTAAATTTATAGAAAGAATATTAACTAATTTTAGTCTTGAAGGTATTTCAAATACCAATTTTTTAAATACATCATTAGAGGATTTGGAAGTTGGATATATAAATGGTATTTATAGTAAAACAGAAAAAAATATTAGATATATATATATATGGGGAAAATATTTAATAATGAAAATATTAAAAAAAGGTGAAAAAAAATGGAAAAAATAGCATTGATAACTGGAATAACAGGACAAGATGGATCTTATCTTGCGGAGTTATTGTTAGAAAAAGAATATGAAGTGCATGGATTAATAAGGAGAAGTTCTTCATTTAATACAGAAAGAATAGAGCACTTATATATGAATGATTTAATAGAAGATATGCATAAAAAAAGAAAGTTTTATCTTCATTATGCTGATATGACAGATTCTATGAGTATAACAAGATTAATAAGAGAAATAAAACCAACAGAAATATATAATCTTGCAGCACAATCTCATGTTCAAGTATCATTTGAAGTACCTGAATATACAGCAGATGCAGATGCAATAGGAACTTTAAGAATACTAGAAGCAGTAAGATTCTTAGGAATGGAAAGAACTTGTAGAATATATCAAGCATCAACATCAGAATTATTTGGTAAAGTTCAAGAAATTCCTCAAAAAGAAACAACACCATTTTATCCGACATCACCATATGCAGTAGCAAAGCAATATGGATATTGGATAACTAAAAACTACAGAGATGCATATGGAATATTTGCAGTAAACGGAATATTGTTTAATCATGAATCAGAAAGAAGAGGAGAATCATTTGTAACTAGAAAAATAACATTAGCAGCAGCAAGAATAGCAAAAGGATATCAGAAAAAATTATATTTAGGGAATCTTGAAGCTTTAAGAGATTGGGGTTATGCAAAAGATTATGTGGAATGCATGTGGCTTATAATGCAGCAAGATAAACCAGATGATTATGTAATAGCAACAGGAGAACAACATTCAGTTAAAGAATTTTGTGAATTAGCATTTGAAGAAGTAGGAATAAAAATAAAATGGGAAGGAGAAGGAATTTCTGAGAAAGGTATAAATGAAGGAACAGGTGAAGTAGTAATAGAAGTAGATCCAAGATATTTTAGACCATCAGAGGTAGAAACATTACTTGGAGATCCAACAAAAGCGAGAACAGTATTAGGGTGGAATCCAAGAAAAACATCATTTAAGGATTTAGTAAAAATAATGGTAAAACATGATATTGAATTTGTAGAAAGAGATTATAATTATAGAAAAGAATATAAGTAGGAGAAAACATGATATTAGTAACAGGAGCTACTGGATTTTTAGGAAAAAGAGTCTGTAAATTATTAAAAGAAAAGAAGAAAAATTTTATAAAAACTTCTTTAAGTTTGGGAGTTGACTTAAGAAATAAAGAAGAAGTTTTTAAGTTATTTGAAGAAATAAAACCAGAGTATGTTATAAATTGTGCTGCATATGTAGGAGGAATACAATTTGGATATAAACATACAGCTGAATTATTTACAAACAATTTGTTAATGACAATAAACTTATTAGAAGCGTGTAAAAAATATAAGGTAAAAAGATTAGTTAATCCAATATCTAATTGTGCATATCCAGCAGAAGCAACTTTATTTAAGGAAAATGAATTTTGGGATGGACCATTGCATGAATCAGTTATGGTATATGGATTTGTAAGAAAAGCTTCATGGATAGGATCATGGGGATATAATAAACAATATGGCTTAGATGTAATTAATTTAATTTTGTCTAATATGTATGGACCAGAAGATCATTTTGAAGCTGAAAGATCTCATGCTTTAGGAGCTTTGATAATGAAATTTGTAAAAGCTAAAAATGAAAATGCTCCTTATGTAGAAGTATGGGGAACAGGAACCCCAGTTAGAGAATGGTTACACATAGATGATGGTGCTGAAGCTATGGTTAGGGCTATTGATATTTCTTCACATATAGAACCGATAAATATAGGGATAGCAAAAGGAATAAGTATAATTGAAATGGCTGAAATGATAAAAAAATATGTAGGATATACTGGTGAAATAAAATTAGATCCTTCAAAACCAGATGGAGCACCTTATAAAACTGTAGATGGTTCGAAAGGAGAAAAATTATTAGATTGGAAGCCAGAAAGAAACTTTGAAAAAGGAATAAAAGAAACCATAGAATGGTATTTAAAGAATTACTAATAGAAGTGAGGAAATTAATGATAAAAGAAATAAGGAAAAATAATAAAATATTAGCTAGACATATTACAGGTGATGAAATAAAAGAAGGACTGAGTTTTTTTTCAAATGATAGTGAATATATTCAAGTTGGTTCTTGGAATTATAATAATGGAAAGGAATTATTAAAACATATTCATAATGAGGTTATCAGAGAAGTTAGAAGAACGCAAGAAGTTTTGTATATAATAACAGGAAAGATTGAAGCTGAAATTTATGATTTGGAAAAAAGTCTAATAGAAACAATAAGAGTAAATGAAGGAGATATATTAATACTGTTAGAAAGTGGTCATGGATATAAAGTTTTAGAAGAAGGAACAAAAGTTTTAGAGATAAAAAATGGACCATATTTAGGGGCTGAAATAGATAGAAGGAGATTTTAAATGGGATATACAGATGTTGAATATAAATTTAAAAAAATAGGAAAAAATGTAGAAATAGGAAAAAATGTATATTTTAGATATCCTGAAGAAATAGAAATAGGAGATAATGTAATAATTGATGAATTCTGCTATTTTACTACTAAAATGAAAATAGGAAACAATATACATATAGCACCTTTTTGTTCTGTAATTGGTGGAAAAAGTTCTGACTTTATAATGGAAGATTTTTCTGCTATTTCAGCAGGGACAAGAATAATTTGTTCAAGTGATGATTTTATTTCTGGACCTTTTACAAACCCAACTATCCCAATAAAGTTTAGACCTAATTGTAAAATAGGAACAGTAATTATTAAGAAGCATGTGATAGTAGGAACTAATTCAGTAATTATGCCTAATGTTATTTTAAAAGAAGGAAGTGGGACAGGAGCAATGACATTGGTGAATAGAGATTTGGATGAATGGGGAATTTATATTGGAAGTCCATGCAAAAAAATAAAAGAAAGGAATAAAGAAAATATATTAAATGGTGAAAAAGAATATAAAAATTATCTTAGAGGAGAATAGAATGGAATTTATTAATCAAATGGAACCATTGATAGAAATAGAAGAAAAAAGAGCAGTAAATGAATATATGGAATCAGGAGCATGGCTTACAGAATTTAAAAAAACTAAAGAATTTGCAGAAATGATAAAAAATTATACAGGAGCAGAATATTGTTATATAACATCAAATGGAACAGTTAGTTTAACAACAGCTTTATGGGCTTGTGGAGTGAGAGCAGGAGATGAAGTCATTGTTCCGGATTTTACAATGGTTGCTACTGCAAACTCTGCTGTAATATTAGGAGCAGAAGTAAAATTTGTAGATATAGATAAAAAAAGTTTATGTATGGATTTTACAAAAATGAAAGAGGCTATTTCAGATAAAACAAAAGCTGTAATGTTAGTAACTATAAATGGAAGATATCCAGAAAATATAGAAGAATTTGTAAAATATTGCAAAGATAAAAATATTTGGTTAATTGAAGATGCTGCACAATCTTTAGGTTCTAAATACAATGGGAAACATTTAGGAACTTATGGAGATATAGGAAGCTTTTCATTTTCAATGCCTAAAATAATTACTACAGGGCAGGGAGGAGCATTAGTAACAAATAACTCTATATTAGCTGAAAGAATAGGAAAAGCAAGAGATTTTGGAAGAGAAAAACCAGGAGCGGATCATTATTTAACTCAAGGATGGAACTTTAAATTTTCTGATTTACAAGCTGTAATAGGAATAGAACAAATGAAAAAATTGGACCAGAGAGTAAAAAGAAAAAAAGAAATAGGAAAGTTATATTTTGATTTATTAAAAGATATAAATGAAATAGAATTAATTCCAACTAATTTAGAGGATACAGCTCCTTGGTTTTTTGATATTTTAGTAGAAGATAGAGAAGGATTAAAAAGTTATTTAAAAGAAAACAATATAGGAACAAGAGAATTTTATCCAGCTCTCCATTTGGAACCTGTATTTGATAGAAAAAAAGAAACTTATCCAATAGCTGAAGAAGTAGGGAAAAAAGGTTTATGGTTACCTTCAGCAGTTCAACTTACAAATGAACAAGTATTGTTTATTTGTGAAAAAATAAAGGAATATTACAAAAAATAGGATATGGAGTATGGATGCTAAAAGATATATTATAGAACAGAAATATAAAAAATGGTTAAACTCAAGATACATTAATAAATATGAAAAAACAGAAATAAGAGAATTAACTAAAGAAAAACAAAAAGAAAGTTTCCATAAATATCTTGAATTTGGAACAGGTGGAATGAGAGGAATAATGGGTATGGGAACTAATCGTATGAACATATATATGATTAGAAAAGCTACTCAAGGACTTTCAAACTACTTAATTAATTCAAATAGAGATGTTGGAAAGAATAGAGGTGTTGTAATTGCATATGACTGTCGCATTAATTCATATGAATTTGCTTTAAATTCAGCATTAGTTTTATGCGCTAATGGAATAAAAACATATCTATTTTCTTCATTAAGAAGTACTCCAGAACTTTCATTTTCTGTAAGAGAATTAGGATGTCAGACTGGAATAATGATAACTGCTTCACATAATCCCAAGGAATATAATGGATATAAAGTATATTGGGAAGATGGAGGACAATTAGTAGAGCCTCAAGCTTCTGGAATAATTGAAGAAGTAAATAAAACAGATGAATTTGAAGGAGTGAAGCTAATAACTCAAGAAGAAGCTGAAAAACTAGGTTTATTAAATATTTTAAATGATGAATTAGGTGAAAAATATTTAGAAAATGTAAAGAAAGAATCTGTTCTAAAAGATTTACCTAATAAAGAAAATTTTAAATTAGTATATTCACCTCTTCATGGAACAGGTGGAAGGCCAATAAAAAGATTGCTTAATGAATTGGGATATAAAAATGTATACATAGTTGAAGCACAAGAGAAACCAGATGGAGAATTTCCAACTTGTTCATATGCTAATCCAGAAGAAAAAAAGGTATTTGATCTTTCAATAAAGTTAGCTGATGAAATAGGAGCTAAAGTATGTTTATCAAATGATCCAGATGCAGATAGAACTGGAATGATGGTAAAAGAAAATAATGAATGGATATATCTTAATGGAAACCAGATAGGAATGCTTCTTTTAAAATATATTTTAGATAATAAAAAAGATATACCTAAAAATGGAGCAGTAGTTACAACAATAGTTTCTACTCCGATATTAGATAAAATAGCCAAAGAGAGAAATTTAAAAGTATTTAGGACTCTTACAGGATTCAAATATATAGGAGAAAAGATAAGAGAATTTGAAGAGGGAAAATATGAGAATTCTTTTGTATTTGGAATGGAAGAATCTATTGGATATCTAAAAGGAACTTATGTAAGAGATAAAGATGGAATACTTGGAGTAATGCTTTTAACTGAAATGACAGCATACTTTGAAAGTATAGGGACATCTCCAATAAAAGAATTAGAAAAACTTTATGATAAATATGGTTGGTATAGTGAAATAACATATTCTGTAACAAGAGAAGGAATGCAAGGAATAGAAGAAATAAAAAAGATGATGGAAGAGCTTAGAAAAAGAGATTTAAAAGTTCTTTTAGATAAAAAGATAAATATTGTAAGAGACTATAAGTTGAAAAAAGAAAAGAATTATTTAAATGATTCAGAATCAGAGTTATTTCTTCCAGAGTCAGATGTTATTCAATATATTTTAGAAGATGAAACATACATAACAGTAAGACCATCAGGAACAGAACCAAAGATAAAATATTACATCTATACTAGAGGAAAGAACAAGAAAGAATCAGATGAAAAATTAGAAAATATATTAAATAATTTAAAAGAGTATATGGAATCACTTTTGAAGTAGGAGGGAAAGAATAATGTTAACAGCAATTATTATGGCAGGAGGAAGTGGAGAGAGGTTCTGGCCATTATCAACACCAGAAAGGCCGAAGCAACTTCTAAAAATATTTTCAGATAAAACTATGATAAGAGAAACTGTTGACAGGATACTTCCTATAATAAATGCAGAAAATATATTTATAGCGACAAATATCATACAGGCAAAAGAGATAGAAAAAGAATTAAGCGATATTCCTAAAGAAAATATTATCATAGAGCCAGCTTTTAAAGATACAGCAGCAGCAATAGGATATTCATCTTTAATAATAGAAAATAGATTTAAAAATAGATTAAAAGATGGAGAAAAACTAGAAGTAGTAGTATTGGCTTCGGATCATTTAATTAAAGAAGAGGAAGAATTTAGAAAAGTTATACTAATTGCAGCAAAGGAAGCATCAGAAAATGGAATGATAGTTACTTTAGGAATAAAACCAAATAAACCAGAAATAGGATATGGGTATATAGAAGTAAAAGATGATGAAATAGAACTTAATTCTATATGTAAAGTAAAGAGATTTAGAGAAAAGCCAAGTCAGGAATTAGCTGAAAGCTATTTGGCAAGTGGTAAATATCTTTGGAATAGCGGAATGTTTATATTTACAACAGATACTATATTTAAGAATTTTGAAGTATTGATGGAGGAACACTCAACAGTATTTAAAGAGATAAAAGAAGAATTAAAAAAAGATTTAACAGGTGAAGAACTTAGCAATAAAGTAAAGAAATATTTTGATAAATTTGAAAAGATATCAATAGATTTTGGAATAATGGAATATTCAAAAAATATCAGAGTAATACCAGTAGATATAGACTGGAATGATATAGGAAGCTTTAATGCTTTTGATGAAATATTTGAAAAAGATGAAAATGGAAATGTAGTAAGAGGAAAAGAGATAAGAGAATTGGATTCAAAAAACAATATAGTAATATCAGATGACTTGAATATATCATTATTGGGGATAGAGAATTTAGTAATAGTGAAAAAAGATAAAGACCTTTTAATAACAAAGAAAAATAAGACACAAGAAGTAAAGAAAATTTTAAATAAGAATTAAAAAGGGAAAAGTATTCTAAAAAAAATTAATGAATATTTTTAAAGTTAGGAGAATAAATATTGGATAGAATTAATATTTTAAAAAAGCAAGTATCATTTGGAATGATATATAAAATACTAAGTATGGGGATAAGTTATATTTCAATTCCTTTATTTTTTAAATATTTAGGGCAACAAGATTATGGACTATGGATGGCAATTTTTTCAATTGTAAGTTGGATATATACATTTGATTTAGGGATAGGGAATGGATTAAAAAATAAACTTACAGAAAGTTTAACTAAAAAAAACTATAATGAAGCTAGAGAATATATAACTACTGGATATGTTGTTTTAGGTATAATAGCTCTATTTATTTTTATTTTAGGAATAATTGGAATTAAAGTAATAGATATTGGAAAATTTTTAAATATAAATTTTTATAGTGAGAGCTATATAAAATTAATATTTAGTATAGTATTTTCAATAACTATTTTAAATTTTGTAGTTTTCCTATATAAAATTTTTTATTTTTCAATTCATGATAGCTCTATTGTTAATTTAAGTAGCTTGTTATTTCAGATATTGTTTGTCTTTTCATTATATGTACTTAATTGGTGCAATAAAATTTCGCTAATAACAATAGCTATAATTTACCCTGGAATAAATTTAGTATTAGGATTATTTTTTACAAAAAAATTTTTCTATAATTACAAAAAATTATTTCCTAATATCAAAAGTTTTACTTCCAAAAAAATAAAAGAAATAGGAAGTATAGGAATAAGTTTTTTTATTATACAAATAGCAATGCTTTTTATATATACTGTTGATAATATGTTGATAATAAAATATGTAGGAACAGATGCTGTAGCAACTTATAGTGTAGTTTCTAAATTGTTTCAAGCATTTATAGTAATAGAAGCAATAATATCAGCTCCTATGTGGACTTTGTTTCTTGATTCATATATAAAAAATGATAAAAAATGGATAATAGGTATGTTTAAGAAATTAAATATATTATTTTTAGTGTTAATAATAGGAATAATAATATTTATATTTTTAGTGCCATATATCATTAAAATATGGATAGGACAAGAAATATTTATTCCTAAATATCTTATTCTATTGTGGGGAATATTTGTATTAAATAGGGTTTATGGAGATATATATGCAATATTTATAAATGGAACAGGAAAAATTCAGTTACAAATGTGGTTGCTTGTAATTGGAGCTGCTGTTAATATTCCACTTTCTATATATTTTATAAGAGATTTAAATATGGGAAGTAGTGGAGCAATTCTTGGAACAAATATATGTATATTGCCTTTAACAATAATAATGCCTATACAGGTTTATTTTATTATAAAAAAAATGGAGTGAAAAAAATAATATGACAGAAAAAGAGTTTTTAACCTTATACAAAGAAAGAAGGAATCTAAAAAGCATAAGAGAAGCAAAAGAAAGATTAGATTCTTTCTGGAAAGCTCTTTTTGATGTTTTAGAAGAAGAAGAAAAAGTAATAATAAAAGATTGGGGAATATTTGAAAAGAAAGAAGTAAAACCCAGAAAGATATTAAATTTAGCAACAAGAGAAATGATGGTGACAGAAGAAAAGAAAGTTATTAAATTTAGACCTAGAATGAAAATGATAGATAAAGTAAATGAGCTCAATACTCTAATGGAGGAAGAATATGAACACTAGAGAATTTGTATCATATTACAAGAAATTGAGAAAAGAACAAGATGAGACAGTAGAATATGAAGAAGCAAGGGAAGAGATAGAAGAAATATTTAATCTTATAGCAGAAGTAATAGCTATGGATGAAGAGGTAAAATTTAAAAATAGAGGAACATTTTCACTTTTAAAAAGAAAAAAGAGAAGAATAGGAAGTCCAACTTCAAAAGAAGTAAGAGAAATAGTTCCTAAAAAAACAATAAAGTTTGTACAGTCAAAAGTTTTGGAAATAAACTAAAAAAATCCCTTCTGTATATTATTACAGAGTGATTTTCTAATTGAAAATACTATTTTCTTATTAATCTATTATCAGTTGTGAGATTAGTTACACCATTTTTCTTTATATTTTCTATAACTATTTCAGTAAGAGCAGGATAATTAGCAACTGTTTTAGCATTGATAAACATATTATATTCATCTCCACCTACAGCAATATAGTCATCACTAGCTACTTTGTATGTCTTATTTAAATCAAGAGGAGTTCCATTTTTCAGTGTTATATTTTCTACTCTCTCGCCAGCTGGTTTTTTAGGATTGAAAGTAACTACAGCTCCAGAGAATTGAGGGAATCTTCCATCAGTTTCAGGATATTTGCTGAATCCATTCTCAAACATATCCCATACCTGTTTTCCAGTGAGTTCTTTTACTATAACATAGTTTCCAAAAGGAAGAACACTTATGATATTTCCAACTGTTATATCTCCTGCACCAATAGAGCTTCTTACACTTCCCCCACTTGTTATAGCTATGTCAGCTTCGCTTTTTTCAAGTATAGCATCAGCAACAAGATTTCCAAGGTTAGTTTCACTTGTTCTTACCAGTTCTCTGCTTGCTTCTAATAGTACAGGTGTTTTTCCAATTACTTCTGATATTATTTTCTCCTGTCTCTCTTTTATATCATATATTAGTGAAGCTATTTTTGCATCATCTTTAGCTACAAATTTTTCGTTTAACTCCATTTTTACAGATAAATATTTTCCGTCCTCTACTTCAGCTTTAGATAAAAGAACAGGATAAATAGCATTTTCTCCATACGCAAGTTCATCAAAATTTATTTTTACAATGCCAAGATTTTTATCATATTCACCTGTCTGTACTATAGTTACACCATTGACTACAGTTTTATCTTTTAAAGCTGTATGACTGTGTCCATCAACAATGAGGTTTATAGCAGGGACAGCTTCCGCCAGACCTATACTCTGCCATTCATATTTTGTAGCAGGATCATCTCCCAGATGAGTGACAGCAATAATAAATTGCACACCATTTCCTTTAAGTTCTTCAGTTATTTTTTTAGCAGTATCTATTGGGTCGCTGAAAGTCAAATCTTTAACAATTTGAGGATTAGCTTTATATACAGTTTCAGGAGTGGTCAAGCCAAATATTCCAACCTTTATACCACGAATTTTCTTTATTATATATTTTTCACCAATAGGTTTTCCATTTTTATTCAATACATTAGATGTAAGGAATTTAAAATCTGCCAAATTTTCTAATTTATACAATTGTTCCATTCCATAATTAAAATCATGATTTCCCAGAGTCATGGCATTAAGTTTCATCTCATTTGAGAGTTTTATCATAGATTCACCTTTTTCAAGTGTTGCAAAGGTAGTTCCATGAGTATTATCTCCAGCATCAAGATAAAGAACATTTTCCTGTCCTAAAACTTTTCTGTACTCATTGACTATAGAGGCAACCTTAGGATACCCCATTCCATCATATTTTTCCTCTTCGGCTCTTCCATGTACATCATTCAGATGAATGACAACAAGTTCATATTTACCATCTGGATTAGATTGAAGGCTGCTGCATCCAACTAAGAGAAAAGTACCAGCAATAAAGGAAATTGCTAACTTTTTTATATTCATATTCACTCCCCAAAATATATTTTTATTTATTAAAAAACTCCTTCCATTGATCAGATTTGAAACCAATCAGAACTCCATCTTCTGTCACAACTAAAGGTCTTTTTATGAGCATACCATTAGTAGCTAATATTTTTATCATCTCATCATCAGTAGCAGAAGCAGTTTTTTCCTTTAGGTTCATTTCCCTGTAAAGCATACCACTTGTATTAAAGAATTTTTTTACAGGAAGTCCACTTAGTTTTATATATTTTTTTAACTCATCTTCTTTTGGATTATCCTCTACAATATGTCTGCTTGTAAATTTAATATTATTTTCTTCAAGCCATTTCCTAGCATTGATACAAGTGCTGCATTTAGGGTAATTAATAAATAGTACTGACATAAATATCCTCCTTAAAAATTTGTTTTTATTTGCTACGACTATTATACAACAAATTTTAATATTTATATACAGATATTCTCTAAAGAAATGAAGAGAAAGTAGTAAAAATTATATATGAATTTTATACTAAAAAAATAGTCTGTTGATATTATTATATTGACATAGAATAAAAATATTGATATAATTTTTGTTAGTACACTTATTAACCATTAAGTCTAAAATTTAAACTTGAAGATAAAAATTTAAAGACTGGATATACGAAGTAAAGATATATAATTTTTAGGAGGAAAAAATGTATAAAAAGAAGGATGTTATATTGACAGGATTTGCCTTATTTGCAATGCTGTTTGGGGCGGGGAATCTAATATTTCCACCAGTTGTAGGATTTACTAATGGAGATAATTGGATAGTTTCAGCTATAGGATTTATATTGACAGGGGCTGGATTTCCACTTTTAGCAATAATAGCAGCAGCAGTGGCAGGAAAAGATCTTGATAGTTTTGCTACAAGGGTTTCTCCTTTGTTCAGTAAAGTTTTCAATATAGCACTTATTTTATCTATTGGACCTCTTTTAGCTCTGCCTAGAACAGGAGCTACAGCTTTTGAAATGATGGTTCCTCAAAATATAGAAAATTTTCAAATGTATAAGTTTGGATTTTTAATAGTATTTTTTGCAATAACTATTCTGTTTTCACTAAAATCAAGTAAGGTTGTAGATAGAGTAGGAGCAATTCTTACACCAATACTTTTAGTAGTATTGGCAATAATAATATTCAAAGGAGTATTTTCTCCATTGGGGGATCCGAAAGTAATGGGAACAGCGACACCATTTAAATATGGATTTCTTAATGGATATCAGACAATGGATACTCTTGCAGCAATAGTATTTTCAGAAATTATATTAAAATCAATAAGAAAAGGAAGAAATCTTGGAGCTAAAGCTGAATTTTCATTTCTGATAAAAGCAAGTTTTATAGCTATTGGAGGACTTACAATAGTATATGGAGGGCTTGTATATATTGGTGGAACAGCAACAGGAGTATTGGCACAGGGAATTGGAAGTACAGAACTTCTTTCTACTGTAGTAACTCTTCTTTTAGGAAAAATAGGGAAAGTCGTACTTGGAATATGTGTAGCAGGAGCTTGTCTGACTACAGCTATTGGACTTACTGCAACAGTGGCAGATTATTTCAGTGGACTTCTGAAGGTAGCATATGAAAAGCTAGCAATAATAACAGTAATAATCAGTTTTATTTTTGCAAGCTTCGGGGTAGATGTTATAGTTAAGTTGGCAGTACCTGTACTAGTATTTATTTATCCAATATCTATTGCTCTTATATTCTTAAACTTCATGAAAAATATGATAAAGAATGATAATGTATATGTAGGAACTGTTGTGGGAACTGGAATAGTAAGTACTTATGAAGCTATGCAGGCTATGGGAATAAATATTGAATTATTTAATACTATTTATTCAAAACTTCCTTTAGAAAGTTTTGGTCTTTCTTGGGTACTTCCAGGAATATTAGGTGGAGTAATATTTAGTTTTTTCAAAAAACATTGATATTTTTTTATAAAAAATGTTACAATTTAATAACTAAAAATAAATAAGTATGCCTTAAAGCAGGTGGAAAAGATAAATATTCCTTTTAAGGCATACTATTTTTTATGAATAAGATAATTTTTAAGATTGGAGTGGTTTATATTTATAAGAAGAAAGATGTCATATTGACAGGATTTGCTTTATTTGCAATGTTATTTGGAGCAGGAAACCTTATATTTCCTCCTATGGTAGGATATGTAGTAGGAGATAAATGGGTATCAGCAGCAGCAGGTTTTTTCATAACAGGAATAGGATTCCCTCTTCTTGCTATATTGTCTTCAGCATTAGCAGGAAAAGAGCTGGATGATTTTGCTGATAAAGTATCACCTCTATTTAGTAAAATATTTAATGTAGTATTGATTTTAGCTATAGGACCTTTTCTTGCGATTCCAAGAACAGGAGCTACAGCTTTTGAATTAATGCTTCTTCCCCATGTAGATGGGAATAATGAAATATATAAATATAGTTTTTTAGCTTGTTACTTTATAATTGTATTTTTATTCTCTATAAAAGCAAATGCAGTAATAGAGAGAATAGGAAAGATTCTTACTCCAATATTATTAATAATATTGGCAGTGATTGTTGTAAAAGGAGTATTTTTCCCAATGGGAGAACCAGCAGCTAAAGAGATAAGCAATACATTTAGATATGGATTCTATAATGGATATCAGACAATGGATACTCTTGCAGCTATAATCTTTTCAAGTATAATATTGAAAGCAATAAGAAATGGAAGAACTCTCACTGCAAAACAAGAGATGAGTTTTTTAAGCAATTCAAGTATGATAGCAGTATGTGGATTGTCAATTGTATATGGAGGACTTTTATATATAGGAGCGACATCTTATGGAGTGCTTCATAGTACAGGAACTACTCAGCTTCTTACAGATATAGTAAATAAACTATTAGGAAAAGAAGGAAATCTAGCATTGGGAATATGTGTAGCAGGAGCCTGTCTTACTACAGCAATAGGACTTACAGCTACAGTTGGGGATTATTTCAGTGGTCTTTTAAAAGTTTCTTATGAAAAGATAGTTATAGGTACAGTTATATTGAGCTTTATTTTTGCTGGTTTTGGAGTGGATGCAATAGTAAAGGTTTCAGCTCCAATACTTACATTTCTTTACCCAATAGCAATAGTCTTGATAGTACTTAATTGTTTCAAGAAATATATATCTTCAGATAAAACTTATCTTGGTGCAGTAATAGGAGCAGGGATAATAGGTTTTTTTGAAATGACTCAGACTCTTGGAATTAACCTTCAAATTTTGAATAAAATATATATAAAACTTCCATTACAAACTTTTGGACTTGCATGGGTAATGCCAAGTTTAATATTTGCTGTTTTGTTCAGTATTATCTTTAAAAAGAAGTAATAAGGTTCGATTTTCGCACTGTTTTTAAGTAATTTTGTTTATAAAGGAAATTAAGTTGTATGTTTTTTAAATATATTATAAAATATAGTATAAACCTTTTAAGCGAAAGGAGTTGAGCTATGGATTATAAAATTTTAGTATGTGGAATTTTGTTATTAATAAGTTTACTCTCAATAAGAGTAACGAAAAAAGTACAGGTACCTTTGCTGATAATGTTCCTTTTTATAGGAATGGCAGCAGGTTCAGAAGGAATTGGAAAAATTGAATTTGATGATGCAAGATTAACTCAGAATATAGGGAACTTTGCATTATTATTTATTCTTTTTGCAGGAGCTTTGGAAACTAAAAAATCAGATGCCATGATGGCACTTTACCCCAGTGGTATATTAGCAACAGCAGGAGTTTTTCTTACAGCAGTACTGGCAGCCTTTGCAGCATATATGATAACAGACTTTACTCTGAAAGAAGCTTTTCTTTTTGGGGCAATAGTTTCTTCGACAGATGCAGCAGCAGTTATATCTATGCTGGGAGGTTCCAATTTAAAGAAAAGAATAAGAACAGTAATAGAGATAGAATCAGGAAGTAATGACCCTATGGCATATGCACTAATCCTCTTTGTCCTATCTATGTTTCAAGCTGGAGATTCAAATATCTTCATGAGTATACTGTTCCTTATTCAGCAAATAATAGTAGGAGCTCTTATGGGAGTATTATTTGGTAAAATAACACTTCCAATGGGAAGACTTCTTCGGATAGAGAGAGAAGAATTTCTTACTATTCATATGATTGCAGTGTTATTTATATGTTTTTCTGCAACTAACCTTATTGGAGGAAATGGATTCCTTGCAATATATCTTATGGGAATAATAGTAGGAAATGAAAGATTTGATTTCAGGATGAATACTATCAGAAATATGAGAGTAGCTTCATGGCTGATGCAGATAACAATGTTTATTATCCTTGGACTTCTTGTTTTTCCAAGCCAGTTAAAAATGGTTATGATAACTGGAAGTATTCTAGCAATAATGATAACTATTGTTGCCAGAACAGCAGTTGTATTTTCCCTTATGGCACCATTCAATTACAGTAAAAAGGAGAAATTCTTTATGTCATGGGCAGGACTGAAAGGTGCTGTGCCAATTATATTTTCTACAACAGCAATCACAGCGGGAATAGATAATTCTCAGGGGATATTTAATATGGTATTCTATCTGGTTGTTTTCTCAGTATTGATACAGGGAATGACGTTGAAGCCCCTTGCAAAATATCTTGGATTAGTAGAAGATGTAGTAGATGATAAAGCAAATGAAATAGATTTAGAAGAATTAGAAGAGCTCTCTATTAAGAAGCTTTATCTGGACAAGCATTCAGAGTATGTGGATAAAAGAATAAAGGATCTTCAGCTGCCAAAAAGTATGCATATTATATCTATCAGACGTGGAGATGAAGATATAACTCCAAGAGGAGATGTAATATTGAAAGCTGGAGATAAGATACTGTTTTCAACTAAATAAGAAATTGAAATACCAGGGATGATCTGGTATTTTTTTATGAGATAAATTCAGCAAAAAAGAAGAAATGTTGACGATTTCCAGAATAATTATATAAATAAGCATTTTCTATAAAGGGAAAAAGGAGGGGTAAAAATGGAATTTAAAAATAAATATATTTATACCCAGCAGATGTTTAGAGAGTTTGTAAAATATTGTAAATACAGATATTTGCATAGTGGCATTATATTTCTTACTATAATGACTGTATTTTGTCTGGCTATAGCTAATAAATTTGGAGTGGCAGATATAAAATTTGTTATCTGTATGATTGGCATGATTATACTTCTTGTTTTGATAAATTTTCTCTATACTTTAGAGAGTGAGATAATATATAGAAATTCATTAGAAGAAAAAGGACTTTTAGAAACAGAGGTAGATTTTACAGATAGAATAATAGTAAAAATTGGTGAGAGTAAAGAATACTTTGACTATGAAGATATAACTTCTTTATACAATCTTAAGGGTACTTGTATTTTAATGATAGGAAAAACAAATGGAATTATATTAAAGAAAAATGGATTTTATTCAGGTGATTATGTAGATTTTTTACACTTTATTAAAATGAAATGCAGTGAAGTGAAAAAATTAGGAACAATCTTATAAAAAATATTAAAAGAGGCTGTTATAAATTAGTTGTTAATGAACTAATTTATATAGCTTCTTTTTTTATTAAAAAAAGCTGACAAGAAAGAAAATTTCAAGCCAGCTTTGAGTTCTTTTAAATCCTAAACTGCTGTTTTCAGCATTTCATCACGACGTTTAAAAGCTCTATCAACAGCAGCATATGGCAGTTTAAACTTCCCATCATGAGGTTTTAGACATTGTATATCAAGTACCCAGCTATTGTTTCTTAATAACTCAATTTCAAAATCATTCAAATTTTCAAAACTTGTATGAGAAGAAGTGTCAGTTCCAATATTTTTCTCACTGTTAGTTATCGTTTCTATAAGGATACCTTTGTCATTGTAGATATGGTAGCCATAACCATATATTTTTCCCCAACTATTCATAATTATAAAAGAACTAATAAGAGCTATTTCGGAAAAAAAATAAGTTTTTTCTTTATCTTTCCTCGAAATAATTAAGGCATTTTCATATATCTCCAACAGAGAATTATTTTTTCCTACATAGGATTTTTTTAAAATTCCCTTATCTCTTTCCTTATTCTGTGAAGTTGTGAATAGGATTTCTATCAAGTTATCCTTAGGATATTTTTTATTTTCTAAAACTTTAGACATAAGTTTTGAAACAAAGACAATAATTATTAATGTAATAATGCCCAAAACAGCTACAAAAAAATATGCTTTTTCTTTTTCCATTTTTCTTTCCCCCTGATGCTGAAATAATTAAATATCTGTATTGATAAATATTAGCATATACTTAATTTGAATACAAGTAATCTTTCTTTGCATTTTGTCACAGGATAGTTGCGTTATAGAGCTTAAAAGTTGAAATCTTGATAAAAATAAAAAGAGGATAACCTCTAAGAAGAAATTGATCTATCTTTTGGTTATCCTTCAAATTTATCTAGATGTTATAATAAAGATTTTCAGTTGGGAATACTTGGTCACAAGTAAGATCAATACCCAATTTTCTTAGAGTTTGTTCATCATTTCTTCCAAGAATATTAGTGCTGTGAGCTTGAGTTCCTTTTAACATATGTATTTTGTCCATAGCTACCTGAGCCATAGGATTAGTTGCAGCAGAAATGCTTAGAGCTATTAATATTTCTTCACAGTCAAGAGCTATATTTTTACTTTTGAATGTTTTAGATTTTAGATTAATAATTGGTTCAAGTATAACTGGAGAGATAAGAAGTATCTCATCATTTATATTTGCAAAATGTTTAATAGCATTAAGGATAGCAGCAGAGGCAGCATCCATTAAAGCAGATTTTTTTCCAGTAACAATAGTACCATCAGAAAGTTCTAAAGCAATAGCAGAACAGATACCATTTTTATCATTATGATCAATTTTTAATTTAGCTAATCTTTCTCTGGCTACAGATACTACTTTTCTATCTTCTTCTTTTAAGTTCAAAGATTCCATTATCATCTGTGTTCTTTGGAAAGTTTCTTTATCTACATAACCTTTTTTATATTCACATCCAGTTTTAAAATATCTTCTTATTATTTCCTGTCTAGAAGCTTCTTTTACAACTTCATCATCAACGATTCCATAACCTACTCTATTTACTCCCATATCTGTAGGAGATTTATACATAGATTCTTTTCCAGTTATTTTCTCTATTATCCTTTTTAATAATGGGAAAGCTTCAATATCACGATTATAATTTATAGCTGTTTCTCCATAAGCTTCCAAATGGAAAGGGTCAATCATATTTACATCTTTAAGATCTACAGTAGCTGCTTCATATGCGATGTTTAAAGGATGTTTAAGAGGTACATTCCACACAGGGAAAGTTTCAAATTTTGAATACCCTGCAAAAGTTCCTCTTCTGTATTCATGATACAACTGGCTCAGACAAGTAGCAAGTTTTCCACTTCCAGGCCCAGGAGCAGTAACAACAACTATAGGTTTAGTTGTTTCTATATAAGGATTTTTTCCATAACCTTCATCACTTACAATAGTATCTATATCTGTAGGATATCCTTTAGTTGATCTGTGTTTATATACTTTGATACCTCTACGCTCTAATTTGTTGATAAATAGATTTGTAGCAGGCTGATCATCATATCTTGTGATAACTACACTGTTTACTGCTAATTGATACTCTCTAAGATCATCTATCAATCTGAAGACATCCATATCATAAGTAATTCCAAAGTCTCCTCTGATTTTATTTCTTTCTATATCTCCAGAGTATACACAGATAACAATCTCTACTTTCTCTTTTAATCTGTGCAATAGTTTTATTTTGGCATTTTCATCAAAACCAGGAAGAACTCTTTTAGCATGAAGGTCAAACAAAAGTTTTCCTCCAAACTCAAGGTATAATTTATCGAAATTATTTACTCTTTCAAGAATATATTTTGACTGTTCTTCAAGATATTTGTTATGATCAAATCCTATCTTCATTCATCTCTCCTTTAAAATTATAAAAATAAAAAATTAATTATTCTAATTTAAACGACTTTATATTTTAACATATTTATTAAAGAATTACTAGGGATTATTTCAGTATAAAATCAATATATTTATTTAATGATTCTCTTGTATTCCCATCTCTGCCTGTTGTTGAAGTGCTGTGGAGAAGAGAACTTATAATGGATTCCTCTGCAGTTTCAATAGCAGCTCTGAAGACTGTATCTATTTTATTTTCATTGATCATTTTCATATTTACAATATCTTTTTTTTCATGATGATTAACTTTATTTGCAGTAGTAAAAGAAATAACAATATCACCACTTCCATTTCCAATGTGTGAACCAGTTCTGGCAAGAGAAACAGGAACTCTTTTAGAAATTCTTTTTAATTGTCTTTCACTTAGAGGAATATCAGTAGCAATTATGATTATAATAGACCCCTTTTCCAACTCATCTTCCTTTTCTGATGAGATAATCTTTTCTCCTATTTTCTTTCCATTTATCATTAGATCTTTTTTTAAACCGCAGTTAGAAAGAACCAAAGCACCAATAGTATATTCCTCATCATCTAATTTTATTATTCTTGAAGCTGAACCGATTCCTCCCTTTAGCTGGTAACAGCTCATCCCTGTACCAGCACCTACATTTCCTTCTTGAAATTTTATATCAGCATTTTCAATAGCCTGAAAAACATGCTCCTCCTTTACATGGAGTCCTCTTATATCATTTAAGAAGCCATCATTACATTCACAAACTACAGGATTTACTGTTCCAAATCTTTTTCCTATATCTTCATTATTTTCAAGCATATATTTGACAAGAGCAGTGGAAGCAGTTCCCACACTTAAAGTATTTGTAAGAATAATAGGAGCTTCAAGAGTTCCTAGTTCCTCGATCTGCAGCAGTCCGCAGCTTTTTCCAAAACCATTTATTACATAAGAAGAGCATATGAGTTTTTCCATAAATATATTTCCACTATGAGGAATTAGAGCAGTAACTCCTGTTTTTATTTTTCCTTCATCTAAAGTAGTGTGTCCAACTTTTATTCCTTCTACATCAGTTATCAGATTATTTTTTCCAGAAGGAAATTCTCCTATTTTTATATTAAAATTTTCTATTCCCATAATTACCTCCAGCTTATAATTATTATAATTATAACTTAAATATAAGAGTATTTGAAGTGTAAATTAAAAAAGGAAAATTATTAAAAAATATATAAGATATTATATATAAACCAATTTTAATGAAGGAGGAAAAATGAATATTTATGGAATATTTACTGAAACCTTAATGCTTATAGCAGTGCTCAATCCATTTGGAAATGTACCTCTTTTTGTAGGAATGACAGCAAATATGGAAAAAGAAACAAGAGATAAACTTTTTAAAACCATTGCTATAACAGGTTTTTTTATAATGTGGTTGTTCAGCCTGGTAGGAGAATTTTTGATGACAAATTTCTATAAAATAGATATGAAGGAATTGAAAATGGCTGGGGGAATGATTCTTGTTGTGATGGCTTTTAAAAATCTGATATTTTCAGTAGGCAAGCAAAATGCACAGCTTGAAGAAATTTCACCAGAAGATCAGATAAAAAGAGCTGTAATACCAATGGCTTTTCCTATGATGGTAGGACCTGGAAGTTTGACTACTGTGTTAATACTAAAAGCAGAAAAAGGAACTATGATGACAAGCTTTTCTATTTTGATAGCTTTTATACTCATATATTTAACTTTTATTATTGGAAATTATTTGGAAAAAATAGTAGGAACACTAGTACTATATATTTTATCCAGAGTAATGCAGATATTTATTATGTCTATAGGTATAAGAATATTTTTTAGTGGACTTATGGGAATATTACAGGCTCATATGGTTCTTTAATGAGAATAGTTGACAAAAATAAATAAAAATGATAATATAAATTGAAAATTTAATACTTTGGGAATGAGGTTCTCCCTTTGTGACAACACAAAAACCGCTTATAAGCTGATGACTTCTGCATTTTTTTGTTATGCAGATTCATCAGCTTTTTTTATTAAAGGAGGAAAAATGTTAACAAGTCTGGCATTTATATTTTTATTAGGATTGATATTAGGTTCTTTATTTACTAAATTGAAGCTTCCAGCTCTTTTGGGCATGATAATAACTGGAATAATATTAGGACCATATGTTTTAAATCTTTTGGATAGTTCAATACTTTCAATATCTTCAAGTCTTAGACAGCTGGCTTTAGTTATAATTCTTACAAGAGCAGGATTGGCAATGGATATAGAGGATTTAAAAAAAGTAGGAAGACCAGCTTTTCTTATGTGTTTTTTACCAGCATTATTTGAAATAACAGGAACTGTTCTTATAGCTCCAAAACTTTTAGGAATAACAGTTTTGGAAGCTGCTATAATAGGAAGTGTAATAGCGGCAGTATCTCCAGCAGTTGTAGTTCCTAGAATGCTGAAATTAATAGAGGAAAAAAGGGGAACAGGAAAAAGTATCCCTCAGCTTATAATGGCAGGAGCTTCTGTAGATGATATATTTGTTATTGTACTATTCACTTCATTTTTGGGATTTGAAAAAGGTGGAGGATTATCAGCAATAAAACTTGTATATGTTCCTGTTTCGATAATAGTTGGAATAATAGTTGGTTTGATTGCAGGATATATTTTAGTGAGATTATTTAAAAAGTTTCATATGAGAGATTCTGTAAAGGTAGTTATTTTATTGAGTGTGTCATTTTTACTCCTCGAACTTGAAAAAAAAATAGGAGAAAAGGTTCCTTTCTCTGCCTTGATAGCAGTTATGAGTATAGGAGTAGGGATTTTAAAAAATTATGATGTACTTGCTAAAAGACTTTCAGCAAAGTTTTCAAAATTATGGGTAGCTGCTGAGATACTTCTTTTTGTATTAGTAGGAGCAACTGTAGATATAAAATATGCTGTTGCAGCAGGAGTATTAGCAGTGATATTGATACTGGGAGCATTAATTTTCAGAATGGCAGGAGTTTTTTGCTGTCTGTTAGGAAGCAGACTTGATACAAAGGAAAGAGCTTTTACAATGATGGCATATACTCCCAAGGCTACAGTACAGGCAGCTATTGGAGGCATACCTTTGGCTATGGGACTTGCCTGTGGGGAGCTTATTTTGACAGTTGCAGTTTTATCTATATTGGTAACTGCTCCATTGGGAGCATTTGCAATAGACTATAGTTATAAGAAGTTATTGAAATAAGAATAGTGTTTCATAAATGAAAAAGCTCTGAAAATTAAAACAATATTGTCAGAGCTTTCTTTTTTTATTTTTTAAAAATAGCCAGATTGCTATTGCTACAAGTATCATTAAATTCAGCTATAATTATAATTTTTTTATTTTCAAAAGTACATTCATTTACCTCTTTTAATTCTTTATAAAAAATAGAATAAATTTCACTTTTCATTAAAACTTCATTTTGATAAAAATTATTTTCTATTTTATCCAGAGAATGCTTGAAAAATTTTAAAATTAGGGAAAGTTCATGTATTTTTTTATCATTTATTTCTTTTAAAACTCTGGTTTTAAAATCATCCAGAGCAGTAAAGCTTTGAGTAATATTAGAGATAAGAGTATATTTTTCAGTATAGTTCTTAATCTTATTTTTAAATCTAGTATTTACATAGTCATTCTTAATTGCTTCTATTAAAAAACTATCAAAGTTCTGTCCGCTGTGAAGAAGGGAGTACTCAATATTATTTTTTAGATAATTAAAACTATAAAATACAGATTGATTTTTTATAAATTCTTTTAATATTTCACTATTTTTAGCAAAAGGAGTAATAAGTTCATACAAAAGAGAAAGATTTTTTTCTCTTTTATTGTCAGGTGTTTGTATTATATCAAAACGCACTCCTTTAACCCTTCCATTTCTACTTAGAGAATCTTTAATTTTTGAATATTCAATTTTATATGAGACGAACTCTTCTATTTCTTTTAGAGAAGGAATAAGAATCTTTCTTTCAAAATCAAAAAATCTGTCATAACTATCATCTATATTCAGATAGGATTTTAAATCGTCTAGAGCTATTTCAATAGAGGACTCATTATATGTATCTTTTATAAGAGAAAATAAATCTCTGCTGATTGTATTGGAAAAACTTAAAAGAGTATTTAAATTAAAAAGTTTAAAATCATTCTTTTCAGAGTTAAAAATTTTATAAAAATCATCACTTAATTTTATTGTATAATTATCATTATGTTTTAGATAAGAAGCTATTATATTTAAAGAAAGCTCGTAAGAATCCAATTTAGATTTTGTATAATTTATAATTATTCTTTTGGAACAGAATTTTATTAAGAAAGAATCTAAATTTTCTTTATATGGAAAAGTCATAACTTTTTCAATATCTTTTTGTGTAATTTGGAAGACTTTTTCATCAGTAAGAATTATTTTTTTTATGAGATATTGCTTGAAGAGAGTATCATTTTTAGAAAATTTTTTTGTAAATTGTATTTCAGTGTTTCTGAAAGGTGAAAAATTAAAATTTTTATTGTAAATTTTATTTCTTTCTTTCATTTTTGTCCCCTTTTTATTTAAAAAATATACTATAGTTAACGAAAAAAACGAGATTTATAAATCGTTAATTTCTATAAAAAAACTTAATTTAAGAATAGTATAACATATATTATTCAAAGGGGTAACAATATTTTGACGATAAAATTGAAAAATTTGACACCTATTTTTATGTGTGCTAATTTATGAGAAAAGATATTGGAGGTGAACAAAATGATTCAGTTCGTAATGGCTACACATGGGAAATTTGCAGAAGGAATAAAGAATTCAATAGAAATAGTATTGGGGAAATTTAAAAATTTGGAGTGTTTATCGTGCTATACAGAGGAAAATTTTAATCTGGATAGAGAGATAGATGAAATATTAACAAAATATAAAGATAAAGAGATAATAGCTGTAACAGATATTTTTGGTGGAAGTGTAAATAATGCTTTTATGGAGAAAACAGTATTTAATCATAATCTGTATGTGGTGTGTGGGTTAAATCTTTCATTGATGCTGGCACTTTTAGGGGAATATGAAGAATATGAAGCAGTGGATGAGCTAATAAAAGATGCTATAGCTAATTCGTCAGATGCTGTAAAATATTGTAATTTTGAATTAGAAAAAAATGAAAAAATAGAAGATGAGGACTTTTAAAAAAGAGAGAAAGAAATTAGGAGGAGAAAATTATGATACTTTTATTAAGAGTAGATCATAGAATGATGCATGGTCAGGTAGCATTTTCATGGACACAGAATTTAGGAGCTGATTGTATACTTATAGCAAATGATGCTGTAGCTTCAGATGAATTAAGAAAAACTACAATGAAACTGGCAAAACCACAGGGGGTAAAATTAGTAATAAAAAATGTAGAAGATGGAATAATAGCTTTAAATTCAGGAGTAACTGATAAATATAAACTCTTTATAGTAGTAGAATCTGTAGAAGATGCTTATAAAATTGCTTCAAAAGTAAAAACTGTACAAGAAATAAATTTAGGAGGAATAAAGAGCAGAGAGGGAAGCAGAAATATTTCTAAAACAATAAATTTGACAGAAGAAGAAGAAGAAATGTTGAAGAAGCTGATTGAAAAAGGAATAGAAATAGAAATCAGACAATTGCCAGCAGACAGTAAAATTATATATAAATAATATTGGAGGAGGTTGAATTATGTTACAAGCATTATTATTAGGAGTAATTGCTTTCATAGCACAAAGTGAATTTGCTCTGGGAACCAGTCTGATATCTAGACCGATAGTTACAGGACTGTTTACAGGACTTGTTATGGGAGATGTAAAAACAGGACTTATTATGGGAGCTACATTGGAACTTGCTTTTATAGGCTCATTTTCAGTAGGAGGGGCAATTCCACCAGATGTAGTGACAGGAGGAATACTTGGAGTTGCTTTCGCTATAGCTTCAAACTCAGGAGTAGAGGCAGTGTTACTTTTAGCTCTACCAATTGCTACATTTGCATTAGTATTAAAAAATATATATTTGGGAATTCTAATTCCTGTTCTGTGTCATAAAGCTGATACCTATGCTGAAGAGGGAAACTGTAAAGGGATAGAAAGAATGCAGCTGTTATCTGGATTTGGATTATCTTTCATGTTGGCAATGATAGTGTTTCTTTCTTATTTGCTGGGAAGTAATGCTATATCAGCTGTATTAAAAACTATACCTAATTTTGTACAGCAAGGATTAGCAGTAGCCACTGGAATAATTCCTGCTTTAGGGTTTGCAATGCTTGCTAGACTTCTTCTGAATAAGACAGTAGTACCATATCTTTTTCTTGGATTCGCTGTAGCAGTGTATACTGAGATTCCATTGACAGGGATAGCAATACTTGGGGCAATATTAGCAGTAATTACAGTAAACATGACAAGTGGAATAAAGCTGCGTAATACAGATAAAAATAATGAGAGTGAGGTGGAAGAAGATGAAGACTTCTAATGAAAATAAGATAACAGAAAAAGAGCTGAATAGAGTATTTTGGAGATCATTTCAGATGGAATTTTCATGGAATTATGAAAGACAAATGAATCTTGGATACATATATGCTATGATACCTGTTTTGCAGAAATTATATGCTAATAATAAAGAAGGACTAAAAAAAGCTTTGAAAAGACATCTTGAATTTTTTAATATGACACCTCATATAGTAACCCTTATGCTGGGAATCTCTACTGCTATGGAACAAGAAAATTCTGAATCAGAAGATTTTGATGATAATTCTATAAATAATATTAAAACTGCTTTAATGGGACCTCTATCTGGAATAGGAGATTCATTTTTCTGGGGAACTCTAAGACTCATAGCTACAGGAATAGGAACTGCACTTTCATTAAAAGGGAATATACTGGGACCTATTATGTTTCTCTTAATATTTAATATACCTCATATCATTATCAGATATCTTTTAGTAAAACTAGGATATAAACTGGGGATAGAATTTCTTACCAAGTTGGAAAAAACAGGAGCTATGGAAAAACTTACTTTTGGAGCATCCATATTGGGATTGATAGTAATAGGAGCTATGGCAGCCAGAATGATAGAAATAACAATTCCATTGAGCCTTGGAAGTGGAGATAATGCAATAGGAGTTCAGGGAATATTGAATGATATAATGCCAGGATTGTTACAACTTGGAACTTTTGGAGCAGTATACTATCTTCTTGGAAAGAAAGTAAAGCCTTTAGCTATTTTATTAGGAATGGCAGTAGTAGGAATAATAGGTTCATTCATTGGCTTATTTTAATTAGATTATCCCAAGAGGCAGGTGAGTTCATGAAAGTTGAAACAGAAATAGAAAAAGAAACAATGTTGGGCAATATTCTTGAGGAGGAAAAAGTATTAAAAAAAATATTTATAGAATTTAAAGATAAAAATTATATGATTATTGAGAAACTGAAAAAACAGGAGATAAAAAATGTATTGATTTTAGCTACTGGTTCATCAATGAATGCAGCACAGTTAGCTAGATATTTTATGGAAAGTTTATTGGATATAAATATAGATATAAAAGAACCTTTTAATTATTATAATTATGAAAAAGTAAACAAAAATTTAGATTTGGTAATAGCTGTATCTCAAAGTGGAAAAAGTGCTTCAACTATACATGCTCTTGAGTATGTAAAAAATAGCTCTAATGTAAAGACTCTTGCAGTAACTTCAAATTCAGAAAGTTTAATAGGAAAATATGCAGACATGGTGCTGAATCTCAACTTTGGAATAGAACAGGTAGGATTTGTAACTAAAGGATTCTCTGCTACAGTATTAAATCTTTTTTTACTGGCTGTATTAGTAGGAGTGGAAAAGAATTTAATTTCCAAAAATGAAGAGAAAAAGTATTTATCAGAGATAGAAGATGTAATAAAAGTAGTGCCTCAGGCAGTAAAAGTCACAGAGATATATCTGTTAGAAAATAAAGATGAACTGAAAAAAGCAGTGAGATTCAATGCTATTGGATATGGATCATGCTATGGAGTTGCCAAAGAATTTGAAACCAAGTTTACAGAAACAGTGAGATGTCCTTCACAGGGATTTGAACTGGAAGCATATATGCATGGACCTTATCTTGAAGCTGACAAGAGTCATGTGGTATTTTATCTGGATAATGGAGGAAAGTTAAGTGAAAGACTTAAAATGTTGAAAAATTATATGAGTCCATATGTAGGAAAAAGTATAACTATAGGACTTAATCATGGGGAGATAAATATCAAAGTAGGCAAAAAACTTAATGAACATCTGGCAGCTCTGCTTTTGGTTGTACCAATACAACTTATGAGCTGTACAATAGCAGGATTTAAAGGAATAAATCTGGGAATAAAAATATTTAAAGATTTTGATGCAGTACTGAAAAGTAAAATTTAATTAATAAAATGGGAGGAATAAATAATGTCAAAGTATGGTGAAATGTTAAAATTTAATGAGGTAGAATATAGAAAAAGTGCAGAGTTGATAAAAGAAGCTCGTCCTTATGCAGAGAAAGCAGCAGATGAATTGTCAGCAAGAGGATATAAGAATATATTTTTTACAGCAGTAGGGGGAAGTTTAGCTCCTATGATGGCTATGGGGGAAATAGCAAAACAGATAACAGAGAAACCTGTCTTTGTAGAGCAGGCAGCAGAGCTTCTTGTAAGAGGACATAAATCACTATCAAAAGATTCAATAGTTATTACTTTATCAAAATCTGGAGATACAAAAGAAACAGTGGCAATAGCTAACTGGTGTAAAAAAAATAAGATAACTGTCATCAGTTGTACTAAAAATCAAGAATCACCTTTAGCCCAAAATTCAGATTATATTATTCCTATGAGACATGAGAATGGGGTAGAATATGAATATATGCTACTATTTTGGCTGTTTTTCAGATTAATGAAAAATAATGGAGATTTTAATGATTATGATAAGTTTGCAGATCAGTTGTTGAATCTTCCTGAAAATTTATTGGAAGCAAAATATAAATTTGATCCAATAGCAAGAGAAGCTGGAAAAAAATACTATAAAGAACCATATATAATATGGGTAGGTGGAGGAGAGGTATGGGGAGAAACTTATTTATTCTCTATGTGTTTATTGGAAGAGATGCAGTGGATAAGAACTAAATCAGTGACAAGTGCTGAATTTTTTCATGGAACTCTGGAAATAGTAGAAAAAGATGTATGTGTATTCCTTGTAAAAGGAGCTGGAAAAACTCGTACTTTAGATGAAAGAGCAGAAAGATTTTTAAAGGACTATACAGATAAACTTACAGTAATAGATACACAAGACTTTGAACTTAATGGAATAGATGAAAAATATCGTTGGATAATAGCTCCTACTATAGCTTCTACTGTACTGGTAGATCGTATGGCATTTCATTTTGAAGACAATACTAAGCATAGTCTTGATATCAGAAGATATTACAGACAATTTGACTATTAATATCCAAAAATAAAGAAAGCAGTCCAGTTGGACTGCTTTCTTTATTTATAAATTTATATATAAAACATCTTGGGGAAAGATTTATTTATGTTTAAAATATACCATTGTTTTATGGCAATTCTGTTACAGATAAAAGAAATAATAATATTTATAAAACATATTTTTTTATAGCTTTTATTACACCATTATTATTGTTGCTTTCAGCTGTAAAGTTAGAATGTGCTTTTAAAAGAGGATGAGCATTTTCCATCGCAAAACTGTACTTTCCTGTAGACATCATTTCAAGATCATTTAAATAATCTCCAAATATCATTGTTTCATCATATGATATATCAAGTTTTTTCTGAATCATCTCAACAGCTTTTCCTTTGTTAGCATCAGACATCATAATGTCCAACCATATTTTTCCTGAAACAACTACTTTGTATTTATTTTCAAATTTTTTAAAATGAGTATAGCAGTTTTTTTCAGAACCCATAAAATCACACACAGCTAATTTTAAAATATCATCTTCCACTTTTGTAATATCATCAACTATTTGCAGTTCAGTATAATATTTTTTAAATTCTTCCATAAATTTTTCATTGCAAGGTTCTATATATGCAGACTTTTTTCCACAAAGCACCACATGAGTTCTCTCTATTCCTCTAGAAGCTTCTATAAGTTTCACAGCTTCTTCTTTTGGAATTGTATTAACATACAATTCTTTATTTTTATACATAACATAAGTACCATTTTCAGCTATAAAAAGCATATCATCTTTAATTGAGGAAAATCTGTGAAGAAGATTGTAGTACTGTCTTCCACTTGCAGCAGCAAAGATGATCCCTTTCTTATTAAGTTCTTTTTCAATATTCCAGAACTCTTCATTTATATTGTTGTTATCATCAAGGAGAGTACCGTCCATATCTGTAATAATCAGTTTTACCATTTATATCAACCTTTCCATATAATTTTTCTCTATTTTATCATATTAAAGATAAAAGTTGGAAAAATTTTGATATATAGGAAAAATTTATTTTTTCATGAATGTTTTGAGAACTAAAGGTTTATATTTTGAGTGGAATGTGTATAGAAAATAATTAAACTCTAATAGCCTCATATTTATGCATATATTTTCTGATAAAATAAAAAGATGAAACAAGAGTAACTAATTCAGCAGCAGGAACAGACCACCATATACCTGCTGTACCAAATATTCTAGGAAGAATTTCAAGGAAAATAATTATAAGAACAACTCCCCTTAAAATAGTTATTATAGTAGATATTTTAACTTTTTTTACAGCAGTAAAATATCCAGCTGTAACTATATTCAGTCCAGTGATTATATAGGCAAAACTATAAGCTGCAAGAGCATATTTAGTCATTTTAAATGTTTCAGTATCATTTAAAAAAGTAGAGATTATTTTATTAGAGAAGAAATTTATACTTCCATAAAAAATAACTCCAGTGGCAATTATCAGCAAAAGACTTATTTTTAATGTTTTTATTACATTGGCATATTTCTTTGCTCCCAGATTAAAACTGACAATAGGCTGTATTCCTTGACTGAATCCTATCATAGTCATAACAACAAAGGATGAGATATATCCAATTATACCAAAAGCAGATACTCCTTTTTCTCCTAATTCTCTCAAGATAATAATATTAAAAACAAAAATAGCAATACCAGTAGAAACTTCTGCCAGAAATTCAGCAAAACCAATCTTAGAAATTTTTAATAATTCTTTAAATGAGAATTTTAATTTTACAAATCTTATTTTTTTAGTTTTAAAAAGTATATAGAAAAGAAGCATAGAAGTAGATGTAAGCTGAGACATTCCGGTAGCAAAAGCAGCTCCCTTTATTCCATAGGGAAATACTACAACAAAAAGATAATCTAAACCTACATTGATAATACCTCCAGTCATAACACAGATAGCTGGGTACACTGGATTACCATCTACTTTTATATATATTTCAAGGGCATAACCAACCATATAACAAGTACAGAATAAAATAACAACACTCATATAATCTTTTACATATGGGAATAATACTCCACTGCCACCTAAAAAGTGGATAACAGGTTCTATAAATATTGTTATAAGAATTGAGAGAATTATTCCAAAAACAGCTAAAGCTAAAGTTGCTGTAGTAAATATTTTATTCCCAGCTGTTCAGTCACCTTCACCAAAATGTATAGCTATCATTGTTGAACTTCCAACAGCTATCATTATTCCAACAGCAAATGTGAAATTGATAAGAGGCATAGTAATATTTACTCCTGCAAGACCTAAAGGACCAACATATTTTCCAATGAAGATACCATCTACCATAGTATAAATAGTGAACATCCACATAGAGATTACAGAAGGTATACTATACCTCAGTATGGTCCTTATTAATGAATTTTTTTCTTTCATATAAATCACTCCTTTTAATATTTGATTATATTTTAAACCTTAGAACGATTCTAAGGTCAAGAAAAATATGATATAATTAAAGGAAAAAATTTAATTTACAGAGTTTAATGAGGGGACATTATGAAAAAATTGTATAAAATTGGAGAGATAAGCAAACTTTATAATATAAGCAGCGATATATTAAGGCATTATGAGAAAATAGGCTTAATTATCCCAGATATAAGAGATGAGAATGGATATAGATACTATTCTCAAAAACAGATTTGGAAGCTGAATAATATAAGAAACTTAAGAAATTTAGGAATTGGGCTGAAAGAGATAATAAATTTTATGGAAGACAGAAGTTTAATAAAAACAAAAGAAGTCATAGATTTTCAGCTTGTAAAAATAGAGGAAAATCTAAAAAAACTTTCTGAATTAAAAAAAGAACTTGAAGATAAAAAGAAGAATATAGAGTATTTTGAAGATTTTGAAGAATATGAAAAACCTGTGTTGCGAGAAATAAATAAAAGATATATCTTATATAAAAAAGGAAACTTTCATGAGGAATGGGAGATAGATTTTGAACTTAAAAAACTCAAAAAGAAACTGCCAGATGATAATGATTTTATTTTTACTGAAAGTGAAGTTGGAACTACTATTCTTAAAGAGAATTGGGAAAATGGAAAATATCTTGATTACAGCAGTACATTTGTAATAACTGCTGACAGGACAGAAAATGTGATAGAAAAGGGATGGTATCTCACTTTTGTATTTAAGGGAAGCTATGAAAAAGTAAGAGATCATTATACTTTTTTAAAAAAATATATAGAGGAAAATAATCTTACTGTAATAGGAGATATAATTGAAATATACCATATAGAGATACATATTACAGATAATGTAAATGAATATGTCACTGAAATTCAGATACCTGTAAAAAAATAGTATTATTCTTTTGAAAATAATAAAAAATAAGTTATAATTGTATTAAGGGAAATGGGGTTATATTTATTATTTATGGAGGATGATGCAGATGTGCTTAGAAGAAAATACTAGAATACTTATGGCTGATGGATCACAAAAACCTATTAGAGAGATAAGAATAGGAGATATGGTAATGTGTGATTTAGGAGAACCTAAAATAGTAAGAAATGTATGGCAGGGAAGAGAAGAACACATGATGTGTATAGAATTAAAAAATGGCTCAAAAATTATACTTACAGATAATCACCCTATAAAAACTACAGCAGGAATAAAAAGAGCAGATGCAATAGATGAAAATGATGAAATAGTCATGGTTTATGGAGAAAAATATAAAATATCTTCAATAAGCTGCATTGAATATGGAGATAGAGTATATAATTTAGATATTGCTGGAAATTTTATGATAGCTGAAGGAATAGCAGTTGGAGATTTTGGCATACAAAATAGAATATAAATAATAAAAAAGAGAATGACAAATTAGCCATTCTCTTTTTATTTATATAATTATTTTAATTTTTCAACCCATGCAGCTATTCTTTCATCAGTAAGGTTGCTTTGATTATTTTCATCAATAACAAGTCCTAAGAACTCACCATCATCTGCACCTTTTGAATCTGAGAATGAATATCCATCAGTAGAAGTTTTTCCTAGAAGAGTGATTCCCTTACCTTTTATTTCATCATAGATTATTCCTATTCCGTCAACAAAAGTATCTCCAAATCCTTCTTGATCTCCTACTCCTATGAAAGCTATTTTCTTTCCAGCAAGATCCATTGTTTTTAATTTATCAAGAGGATCAAACCAGTCATCTTGAAGATCTCCCATACCCCATGTAGATGTAGCAAGGATAGCTAGATCATAATCTTTTATTTTATCGATATCAGATGCTGGCATAACATCTGCATTTAATAGTTTTCCCACTCTTTCAGAGATATCTTGTGTAACTCCAGTTGTACTTCCATAAAAAATTCCAGTTTTCATAATTATAACTCTCCTTTTTTCATTTTATTTTTTCTGATAATAGAATTATAAAACATTTTATTTTGAAAATCAATATATTTTTAAACAAAATAATTTTAAAAAGAAAATATTTTGTTGTTTAAAAGAAAATTAATGTTAAAAAGCGATTTTTAGAATAAATAAAATTTTAAATAATGAGCTGAAAAAATTTTTTAAGAGGATTGTAGAATATATTGTGCAGTGAAAAATAATGAGCTGATGTATATGAAGATAAAAACTCTTAAAATTTAAAATACTTTTTAATAAAAAATGCTATAATGAAAAAAGAAAATAAGGTTTATAAGGGTTGGTGGAAGATGAAACTAATAGAAATTGCGAGAAAAAATCATGTGTCTGAGATTGTATTGATAATATTTTTTCTTTTTTTATCATTTATATGTTTAAATTTTATAGGAGATATACCTTTTAAAGAAGAATTTACAGATTATTCAAGAATATCAGATTTAATACAGCTTTTAAAAATAGATGTAGTGACTGAAAATGTAAATATGTCTCTTATCTATGCCTATAAAAGATATATTATACTATTCTTAGGAAGTGGATATCTGACATATCTTATTCTTCTTACTATACTTTTTCATAAGACTTGCAAAGAAAGCATATTGTATATAGGCTCTCTTTATTTTTCATTTGCCATAGGGACAGAAATTTTAAGTTATGTTCTGCCTTTTGATAATACTAAAGTGTTTCTTACTATTCTAAGCTGGATATTTGTATTTTGCGGCTATATAAGATTTATAAAATATTTCTGGGAATTATTATTTAATAAACAATCAAAGATAATAAATGTAATAAATCTTATTCTTATACTTGCGACAGTTTTTCCACTTTCTCTTGCTATTAAAGAATTTCATGCTATATATTTTACTGAAGATTTTATGAGTCCAACTCTGGGACTTCAGATATTTTTTGATTATTTTAAAAATGGATTCATTGTTATAATAATGATATTCAGTTTTATTTCAATTTTTTACAATAAAAATAAAAATAAGAAAAAAGAATCTCTTTACTATTTTATACTTTTCTCAATACAGCTTTTATGCAGTATATATATTTACAATGAACTGAATTTATATGGAAATTTTGAATTTATGGCTCATTTTATGCTTAATATACTTTTTGTTCATGTGCAGCTTGAAGATATCAAACTTACAACAGATAATCAGTTTTTTAGAACTATAAATTTTAATGTAACAAGGATATTAATAACCTTTATAACTATAAGTTACTTTATAAAGAAAAATATACTTACAGGATATGTTACTGGAATGCTTGCAATAATAATATCTGTAGAAATTATTTCTTTTGTTTTTTTGTTCTTTTCAGAACAGGAAGAAGTGAACTTTGATAATTTTTTAAATAAATTGAAAGGAATTGAATCCTTAAATGAATTTTATATTTTTCTTGAAGATGGATATATGAAAATGTTCAGGCTGATAGAATTTAAAATGATAGTATTTGATCTGGATTTTGATTCCAGTGAATATGAAGATGAGCCATTGATAACCTTTTCTCCCATTTTTGAAGGAAAGAAATATGATATAAGAATAAAGATACAGAACAGAAATAAACTTTTAGGATTTATTTATATAAAAGATCCTCGTATGCTGTTATACAGGAGAAAACTTAAAAATTTGAAAAAACTTACATTGGAAGTAGCTCCTGTAATTGAAAATCTTCTGCTTAAAAATCTTCAAATACATCATTATAAAAAAATAGAAAAAGAACTTAATAGAAAAATAGAAGTTTTGGAAAAAGATTTGTTCTATATAAAAGAATTAGCTGGCCTTATAGAAAAAGTTGATGATAAGAAAAAAATTGAAATACTAGGGATAATAAGAGCAAAACTGGCTGGAAACAGCGGAGGTGAAAAATAATGAAATTTCTATTTTATGGAGATGATTTGTTTTTTTACCTTTTAAAAGAAACTTTTACTTTTGATATTGAAAGAGTAGAAAATTTTGAGATATGCTTTATAGAAAAAAGCATCCTTATAACTGATAATAATATTTTTAATATTGAAAATATATCTTTTGATAATCTAGAGAAAATATATATTTATTCTGACAGAGTAGAAACAAAATTCTTGAAGAGATATAGCGATTTTATAAATAAAATGTCTTTTCATGGAAGAGATGAATATATATTCTTTGAGAAATTTTTTACAGAAAAATTAGATAAAGTAAAATTAAATAAGCGAAATAAGGTTATATTGTCTGATAGTTTTAAAGATGTAATAATTCCTATGGAAGACATTGAGTATTTTTCATATGACAGGAATCAGAAAAAATCTTTTGCTATTGTTGATGGGAATTCATATTTTCTAAAAAAATCACTTACAGAAATTGAAAAATTTATGGAAGATTCAGATTTTATAAGAATTGAAAGAGGGATAATTCTCAATATAAAGAAGATAAAGGAGATAGATTACAAAGAAGAGTATGTAATGACAAATAGTGGACAGAAAATATATTTAGGAAGAAGTATATTAAAAAAAATAAGTGAAAATTATTTTGAAGATTTTTATAGATTGTAATAAAAAATAAATTTCGAGGAAAAAAATAAAGTTTTCGGGAAATAAATAGTTGTTTTTGTTCTTTTTTGATATTATTGGACTTAAATTGATATATAATTATTTCAAAGATAAATAAAAGTATCATGGGAGATGGTTATATGTCTATAAAAGAAATGGAATTAGAAACAAAACTAGCTCATGGATGTCATACTCCAGATAGTGAAACAAGATCACTTACTTCACCTATATATCAGACAGCAACATATGGGGCTGTCAGTCAGGAAAATTTTGAAGATCTATGTTACAACTGGGGGCATGTTTATGCCAGAGAATCAAATCCTACAACTGATGAACTTGCGAGAACCCTTGCTCTGCTGGAAGGATGTGAAACTGGGGTAGTCACATCTTCTGGAATGGGAGCAGTAACTTCTATGTTTTTCAGTCAGGTAAAAAGTGGAGATCACATAATCTGTGCAAATGGAATGTTTTCTCATACAACACTTTTTGTAAAAGAATGTCTTATGAATTTTGGAGTAGAAGCAGATTTTGTAGATGCTACAGATTATAAAAATGTAGAAAAATGCTTGAAACCAAATACAAAGATAGTATATATAGAATCACCATTGAACCCTTCATTGAGATTGGTAGATATAGAAAAAATTGCAAAATTAAAAGAAAAGCAGGATTTTATATTTGTAGTAGACTCTACATTTGCACCAAATCCTATACAATATCCAACAAAATTAGGAGCAGATCTTGTTGTTCACAGCCTTACAAAATTTCTTAATGGACATGGAGATGCAATAGGAGGAGCAGTTCTTGGGAAAAGAGAACTTATTCATAAAATAAAATGGCCTTCTATGCCTTGTTTTACAGGAGCATGTCTTGCACCAATGACAGCATGGCTTATTCTCAGAGGAGTAAGAACACTAGACATGAGGGTAGAAAGACATTGCAAAAATGCTCTGGCAATAGCTGAATTCTTAGAAAATCATCCACTTGTTGAAAAAGTAAATTATCCAGGATTGAAATCTAGTCCAGACTATGAATTATGTCAAAAACAAATGAATGGAATGGGAGGAGGAATGCTTTCATTTACATTGAAAAAAACTGGAACAGATGAAGAAACAGTGGCTATGACAAAGAAATTTATAAATAAAGTAAAATTAATAACTATTGCTACAAGTCTTGGAGAAGGACATACTCTTATATCTCTTTATGATGGAGGACTTGTAAGGATAGCAGTAGGGCTGGAAAAAGACAGTGATCTTATAGGGGATTTAAGAGATGCCTTAGATGCAGTAAATGAGGGGGAAAGATAATTATGAATGATAGATTTAAAAAAATTATAATCGTGTTTATGATAGGATTTGCAACAACAGCTATGTATAGCCTGCCTTATATGAAATCAGTATTTTATGATCCAATGAGAGAAGCTCTAAGCTTAAATCATAAGCAATTGGGAAATTTATTGAGTATATATGGAATAGTGGCAACAGTTTCGTATTTTCCAGGTGGTTGGCTTGCTGATAAATATTCAGCTAAAAAACTTGTTTCTTTTTCTTTGGTATCAACAGGAATTTTAGGTATGTGGATGGCAATGGCACCAAGTTATCCTATTCTGTGTATAATATTCTTTCTATTTGGAATAACTACTATTCTTACATACTTTGCTGCAATAATTAAAGTAATAAGAATGCTTGGAGATAGTTCAGAGCAAGGAAGATTATTTGGACTTTATGAAGGATTTGGAGGAGTAGCTGGAACTGTACTTTCATTTGGAGGACTATATTTCTTCTCAAAATTTGCAAATATTGTAGAGGGATTTAAAGCAGCTACTATAATGTATTCAGTTTGTTCAATGATTTGCGGAGTTATACTTTTCATAGCAATAAAAGAAAGAGAAGTAGAAAAGAAAGAACAGGTAAAATTTACAAGCTTGATAAAAGCTGTAAGAATGCCAAAAGCATGGCTTATAAGTGCAATAATTTTCTCAGCATATATGGTATTCTCAAGTTTGACTTACCTCAATCCATACATGACAGAGGTATTTAAAATGTCTATGGCTCTAGTTTCGTTCGTTGCTATTGGTAGAACATATGTTATAAAATTCATAGCTTCTCCATTAGCTGGAGTAATAGCAGATAAAATTGGTTCTTCAACAAAATGTCTTTTTGGAGGATTTATTCTAGTAACAGTAACACAAGCAGTATTTTTAATCACACCAGGAAATCCATCATTAGTGTATGTAGCTCTTGTGAATATGCTTGTTCTTACAATATTGATGTTTGCTTTTAGAGGAATCTACTTTGCAACTGTAGATGAATCAAATATTCCTCTTAATGTAACAGGAATAGTAGTAGGATTTGTATCAGTGATTGGATTCCTTCCAGATGCTTTCTACTATACATTAGTTGGAAGCTGGCTGGATAAATATGGGAATACAGCATATAAATATGTTTTTTCACTTTCATTGGCATGCAGTATTTTAGGAATAATAGCATCTTATGCACTATTGAGAATAGTGAGCAGAGAGAAAAAAGAAGAGATTATAAATCAATAATAAATATTATATTTATGTTTAACAGGGGAAGGGGGAGAAAAATATTATGGAATTTTTAGAATATATTTTAAAAATACATAAAGAGATATTCTTTTTCTCCTGTGAACATATATTTCTGTCTTTCGTGGCTATTATAATGGCAGTGGTCATAGGAATTCCTATGGGAATAATTATAACTTACTATCAAAAAGCAAGAAAGACAATACTTGGAGCAATAAATATCATACAGGCAGTACCAAGTATGGCACTTTTCGGCTTTCTGATTCCAATCATAGGGATAGGAAAACTCCCTGCAATAATAATTGTTGTCCTCTATTCACTCCTTCCAATAGTAAAAAATACATATATAGGTTTAGAAGGAATAAATCCTCTTACTATTGAAGCAGCTGAGGGGATAGGAATGACAAAGTATCAGATTTTACAGAAAGTTCAGCTTCCTTTGGCTCTGCCAGTAATAATGGGAGGAGTGAGAATAGCAGTAGTAACATCTGTAGGGCTTATGACTATTGCTGCTTTTGTAGGAGCAGGGGGACTAGGTTATTTGGTATTTTCAGGAATAAGGACAATAAATAATTATCAGATTTTAGCAGGAGCTATACCTGCTTGTATATTAGCACTGCTGATAGATTATTTTACTGGAGTTTTGGAAAAAGCAGTTATTCCCATTGGAATACAGCTGAATAAGAAAAGATCTATTTTTAATAATAGGAAAAGGAAAAGAATACTGGCATTGACAATGTTTGTTGGAATATTTTTTACAGTAATTTTTTCAGGAATGGTGACTATGTACAAACCTTCTAGTGAAAAAGTTATTGTTATGGGGAGTAAAGAGTTCACTGAAGGGGAAATACTGGCAAATATAATGGCTGTAATGATAGAGGAAAAAACAGATATATCTATAGATAGAAGATTTGCTCTTGGAGGAACACAAATATGTTTCAATGCTCTAAAGAGTAATGAAATAGATATGTATGTTGATTATACAGGAACTGTATATGGAGATACTTTAAAATATCCACCTATTCAAGATATGGAAAAAGTATATGATACAGTGAAAAAAGATATGAAGGAAAAATATAATATAGAGGTTTTACAGCAGTTGGGATTTAATAATACTTATGCTCTAGCTGTGAGAAGGGATACTGCTGAAAAGTATAATTTGAAAACAATAAGTGATTTAGAAAAAATAGCAAAAAATCTTACTTTATCAGCAAGTCTTGAATTTCTTAATCGAAAAGATTGTTATATAGGATTAAGTAAAAAATATAAATTAGGTTTTAGAAAAGTAATAGGTATAGATGGAAGTTCTAAATATCTTGCTTTGACAAATAAAGAGAGTGATGTAATAGATGTATATACAACAGATGCTCTTCTTCAAAAACTTGATTTAGTAGTATTGGAAGATGACAGATATTTCTTTCCACCATACTATGCTGTTCCTCTTGTAAGAGATGAAACAATAGAAAAATATCCAGAAATAGTTCCAATAATAGAGGAATTACAAAATGTATTAAATGATAAAGTCATATCTTCTCTTAATTATAAAGTAGAAAATCTTGGAAAGAAACCAAATGAAGCAGCACTGGAATTTATAGAAGAATATAAACTTTTGAAATAGGAAGGGATATAAAATGATAGAATTCGTTGATGTAAATAAAAAATTTGGAGAATATCATATAATAAAAAACCTTTCTTTAACAATAGAAAAAGGGAAAATTACAGTGTTAATAGGTTCTAGTGGTTGTGGAAAGACTACAACTTTGAAAATGATAAATAAGCTTATTCTTCCTACTTCAGGAAAAATATATATAGATGGGGAAAATATTTCTCAAAAAGACACCATCAAATTGAGAAGAAATATAGGATATGTAATACAGCAGACAGGACTTTTTCCACACATGAATGTAAAAGAGAATATAGAACTTATTGCTAAAATAGAAAATATAGATAAAAATAAAATAAATGCAAGAACAAAAGAACTTATGAAAATAATAAATCTTGACTATGAGACATTTTCTGAGAGATATCCTCTGGAACTTAGCGGGGGGCAACAGCAGAGAGTGGGAGTAGCCAGAGCTTTTGCTCTTGATCCAGGAATAATACTTATGGATGAACCCTTTAGTGCAGTTGATCCAATAAGCAGAAGACAGCTTCAGGATGAACTCATAGCTATTCAGAAAAAATTTGAAAAGACAATTGTTTTTGTAACTCATGATATTCAGGAAGCTGTAAAAATAGCTGATAAAATATGTCTTTTAAATAATGGAGAGATAATGCAATATGATACACCTAAAAATATCATTAAAAATCCTAAAAATGATTTTGTCAGAAAATTTATAAATGGTTAAATTTTAAGATATCAAGAATGGAATCCGTTCTTAATAAATAAATTTGCAAAGGAAGGAGATTTATGAAAGAAATTTGTGAAATAAGATGGCATGGAAGAGGTGGACAAGGAGCCAAAACAGCTTCTTTACTATTGGCAGATGCAGCATTCAGTGGTGGAATGTTCGTTCAAGGGTTCCCAGAGTATGGACCTGAAAGAATGGGAGCTCCTATTACCGCTTACAATCGTATCTCTAAAGATAGAGTTACTGTTCACTCTAATATCTATGAACCTGATTTTGTAGTTGTTGTTGATGAAACTCTTATTGAAAGTGTAGATGTTACTAAAGGTCTTAAAGAGGATGGAGCTATCATTATCAATAGTTCTAAGCCTGCTTCTGAATTTAAAGCTCTTTTAAAAGGATACAAAGGAAGAGTATGTACTTGTGATGCAAGAACTATTTCTGAGGAAACTCTTGGGAAAAACTTCCCTAACACTCCTATGCTTGGAGCAGTTGTAAAAGTAAGTGGAGTTATGGAAGAAAAAGCTTTCCTAGAAGCAATGGAAAACTCTTTTGCGCACAAATTTGCAAGTAAACCAGAAGTACTAAAAGGAAATATGGCTGCATTAGTACGTTCTATGAATGAGGTGAAAGAATAATGAAAAATAAAGCTGGTGTACCAATTACTGAAGATATTAGCTGGAGAGATATAACTCCTGGTGGAGTAGTTTATGAAGCTGGAAGTGCTCAGCACTTCAGAACAGGGGACTGGAGATCAATGAAACCAGTTCTTTTGAGAGATAAATGTATTGACTGTCTTCTATGTGTTCCTTGCTGCCCAGATTCAGCAATACCTGTAAAAGATGGAAAAAGATTAGAGTTTGATATGGATCATTGCAAAGGATGTGGAATTTGTGTTAAAGCATGTCCATTCAAAGCAATAGAATTGATAAAAGAGTAGTTCGGAGGTAGAATTAATGAGTATAAGAGAAAGAATGTCAGGAAACGAAGCTATTGCAATAGCAATGAGACAAATAAATCCAGATGTAGTACCTGCTTTTCCAATCACTCCATCAACAGAGATACCACAATATTTCTCTCAATATGTTGCTGATGGATCAGTAGACAGTGAATTTATTCCAGTAGAATCAGAGCACAGCGCTATGTCGGCTGCAATGGGATCACAAGCAGCAGGAGCTAGAACTATGACTGCTACTTCATCATGCGGACTTGCATTGATGTGGGAAATGCTTTATGTTGTAGCTTCTGCAAGACTTCCTGTAACTTTAGCATGTGTTAACAGAGCTCTTACAGGACCTATCAATATCAATGCAGACCATAGTGATTCTATGGGTGCAAGAGATGCTGGATGGATTCAGCTATACAGTGAAACAAATCAAGAAGCTTATGACAATATGCTTCAAGCTAACAGAATAGGAGAACATCCAGATGTTCAACTTCCTGTTATGGTATGTCAAGATGGATTCATCACAAGCCATGCTGTTGAAAATATAGAATTATTAGAAGACGACAAAGCTAAAGCTTTTGTTGGAGAATACAACCCAGAAGATTATCTTCTAAATGCTAAAAGACCTACAGCAGTAGGACCATATGATATTGTTTCTTACTATATGGAACATAAAGTAAGCCAAGCTCATGCTATGATGAATGCTAAAAAAGTAATTCTTGAAGTAGCAGCAGAATATGAAAAACTTACTGGAAGAAAATATGGACTGTTTGAAGAATATAAATTAGATGATGCAGAAGTTGCAATAGTGGTTATCAACTCAACTGCTGGAACAGCTAAAGCAGCTATAGAAGAAATGAGAAAAGAAGGTAAAAAAGTTGGACTTCTAAAAATCAGAGTATTCAGACCATTCCCAATGGAAGAAATAGCACAAGCGCTTAAAAATGTAAAAATGGTAGCAGTAATGGATAAATGCGAAGGATTCTCAGCAGCTGGAGGACCAGTATTTGCAGAGGTAAGATCAGCTCTTTATGACTGCAGCCCAAGACCAAAAATGATCAACTATGTATATGGACTTGGAGGAAGAGATATAACTGTAAATCATATAAAAGAGATCTTTAATACTCTATTGGCAGAGAAAGATCAAGAAGTAAAAGATACATATAGACATTTTGGTGTAAGAGGGTAGGAGGAAAGGAATATGGCATATAATTTCAAAAAAGAAATGGAAAAACCTGAAAGACTTACTGGAGGACACAGAATGTGTGCAGGGTGTGGAGCACCAGTAGCAGTAAGAGGAGTATTAAGAGCATTAAAAGAGGAAGATGAGGCAGTAATATGCAGTGCAACAAGCTGTCTTGAAGTATCAACTTTCCTTTATCCATATACAGCATGGAAAGATTCATTTATTCACTCAGCATTTGAAAATGCAGCAGCAACAATAAGTGGAGCCCAGACAGCATACAAAGTATTAAAGAAAAAAGGAAAAATAGATGAATCATATAAATTCATAGCTTTTGGAGGAGATGGAGGAACTTATGATATAGGATTCCAATCACTTTCAGGAGCAATGGAAAGAGGACATGATATGGTTTATGTATGTTATGACAATGAAGCATATATGAATACAGGTATCCAAAGATCATCAGCAACACCTATAGGAGCAGATACAACTACAACTCCAATAGGAAAAGAAAGCGCAGGAAAACCACAGGGAAGAAAAGATCTTACAGATGTAATATCAGCCCACAATGTGGCATATGTTGCTCAAACAACATTTATAGGAAACTTCAAAGACCTTCATGAGAAAGCAGAAAAAGCAATCTATACAGAGGGAGCAGCATTCCTAAATATATTAGCACCATGCCCAAGAGGATGGAGATATGAAGGTGAAGACCTGATGGAAATGTGTAAACTGGCAGTAGAAACTTGCTACTGGCCACTATTTGAAGTAATAGATGGAGAATGGAAATTAAGCTACAGACCAAAAGTAAAACTGCCTGTAGAAGAATTTTTGAAAAAACAAGGAAGATTCAAGCATCTATTTAAACCACAAAACAGACATATCATAGATAGAATTCAAAAAGATGTGGATTTGAAATGGGAAAGACTTCTTAAAAGATGTGGAGAAGAATTAGATAAATAGTCTGCACAACCAAAATAATATAAAGGGGTGGTCTTAGACCACCCCGCTCCTTTTTAAAGGTAAAATTATAAAAAATGTATTGAGAGTACATTCTAACTACTGTTAAATCAGCTATATTTTTTTAAAAGAGAAGCAACATCAAAAAATATCTCTCTAGCTATTTTCTTTATATCTTCATTTCCATGTTCCACAGTAAATCCGTTGTATTTCTGAACCATTTCTATATCATTGTATGAATCTCCAATGACAAGAATATCATCTACATTGCTTATTTCCCTACATATAAAGTCTATTCCAGTAGATTTATTCATACCATTGGCAACAATATCTACATTGAGAACATTTGCATAAGCTGCAAGTGAACTGCGGAATTTAGTATTAAGATCAATTACAAGCTCAGCAACTCTCTCTTCTTTATCAAATTTTTTATGAAGTTGAACCACATCTTTTATAGATGAAATATGTACTCTATCCAGAATGATATCAGTTGGATTATGATTGTCAATTCCTCTATTATTCATGATTTTTATTGTTCTTTCTTTTTCTATTATTTCAAAAGAATTTTCATAGTTTTCACAGATATATTCTATAATTTCTTCTATCATTTGATTTGAGATACATTTAGAAAAAATTATATTTTTTTCTTTATCAAGAATTACAGCTCCATTATTACATATATAATAATCGGGCTTTAAAGAAAAATTTTCCATCTGCTCAATTATAGACTTCTTATGTCTTCCAGTAGTGATAATAAAAAGGTTTCCTTCAACCTGCCATTTGTTCACAGCATCAAGATTTTCCTTTGTGATATTTCTGTCCACATAAAGTGTCCTGTCAAAATCACTAAAAAGTAGTTTCATATTTCCCCCTTATACAAAACGCTTGCTCTCCCATTTTCGACTTTTCCATCTAAGGAGCATTGCTATAGCCCGACACCACTCATCAGCAGCATTGGCTATCCATATTCCAACAAGTCCCCATCCTAATTTTATTCCCAATATATATGAGAAAAGAACAGCAACAATAAAAATAAATATTATTCCCATGAACATAGGGAACTTTATATCCCCAGCAGCATGGAGTGAGTTGATTATAACAATATTGAATACTCTCCCTACTTCTAATATTATCATCAAAGGAAATACTTTTAAAGATATTTCCAGTATTGCAGGGTCAGTTGTAAAAATACCCATTATATTTCTTTTAAAAATTACAACTATTGAGGTAACAACAAAAGCTAAGACTATTGATAGTTTTAAACTTTTGAAGCATTTTTTATAAGCTTCTTCAGGTTCATGAGCTCCTACCAGCTGACCTACCTGTATTGCAGTTCCCTGTCCCAGTGAGATAGAGAAAGTCATTACAAAGGTAGCAACTAGCATAAGATAAGTACGAGAAGCTATATAGCTTGTACCTAGAGCATTTACCATTGAAAGAATCATAAGCTGTCCTATATTCCATGCAAGGTTTTCACCAGCTGTTGGTATACCAATAGAAAGAAGATTTTTTATAACATTAAAAGGAAATGGAGATATATATTTTTTCTTGAATCTAAATTTGCAGTATCTCATCATAACTATAAGCCCAACAACACAACCCAATCCTCTTGAAACAACAGTAGATATACCAACTCCTGTAGCCCCTAGTATAGGCATTCCAAACCATCCAAAGATAAACATACCATTTCCGAGAATATTTAATAGATTGACTCCTATATTTACATAAAGCATAGGTTTTGGATTTCCATGACTTTTCATAATAGCTCCACAAGTAAGTGTTATAGCTTGAAATACGCAAAGACCTCCAACCAGTTTAAAATAAGTTTTTCCTATACCAATAAGCTCTGCAGGGAGTTTTATTTTTATTAAAATGCTGTTCCAGAATATGAAATAGATAAGGCCCATAACTATGCCTAAAGCAATATTAAAAAGAACAGACACACTGATAACTTCTTTAATTTTTTTTCTGTTTCTAGCACCAATATATTGGGCTATAAGAATACTTGTAGCAAGAGAGATAAAACCAAATATTACATTTTGAATATTTAATACCTGGCTGATACCTCCAACAGCTCCAACAGCTTTATCACTATATTTTCCAAGCATGATAGTATCAATATTTCCTACAACATTTACCAGAAGAAGCTCTAAAAAAATTGGTATAGTCAAGGACATAAGTGATTTGATTTTAATTTTTTCCATTTAAAAATCTCCCCATTGTTTTTATTCATAATATTATTATGACAGTATTTTATAGCATTTCTGAAAAATAAGCTATAAAATTTTTAATTTCCCTTTAAATACCAGTGAAAGCTCTAAAATTTTGACTTTTTGTATCTGAAAGGGATATAATAGTTTTTATTTCTATTTTTTAATAGATATGCTATAATATTCATTAATATAAAGATAAAGTGAGGAAAAGAAAATGGAAATAATAAGTAAGGATAAACCAAAAGGATTAGCCTATTCAAAACATAAAAAATTAAAAAAAGCAAAAAGACTTGAAGAAGAGAAAAAATTCAAAAGACTGACTGAAAATAAAAGAAAAAATGCTGAAAGCAGAAAAGAGAGAGCTATAGAAAAAGAATCTGTAGATAAGATAGCAGAAGTAGCTATATTAGGGTACAATAAAGGAATGCTTCTTATTAATATAGAGGGAAAAGAGGAAAAAAGAGCTCTTTTATTTGATAAAAAAACAGTGACCAAAAGCAATCTTGAAAGAGAAATAAGAAACTTTGAAGTGAAGCTTTATGGAGATAATTGGAAAATATCAATTTTGAAAGGTTTTCAGGAAATGAAGGACGAACTTATTTGGAAGTTGTCTGAGGAAATTTAAAGTTAAGTCCATGCTGTTTTAGTATGGATTTTATACTATTATTGGAGGAATAACTATGAAAGAATACATACTGAAAAATGGAAAAAAACTTGTAGTAAGACTGGCTGAAGAAAAAGATGCAGAAGGTCTTTTAGTGCATATAAATCAAGCTGGAAGAGAAACTGATTTTCTTGGATTTGGAAAAGAAGGGTATGATAAGAATATTGAACAGGAAAAGGCAGTTATAAAATCATTTACTTCAAAGAATTTTATGCTTGTAGCTGTAATAGATGACGAAATAATAGCAAGCTGCAGTATTGGAGCAAGGGAAGAGAGAATAAGATTAAAACATATGGGAAATCTAGGAATATGTGTTCAAAAGAAGGCTTGGGGACTTGGTGTAGGAAATTATTTGATGGAGTATGCTCTGGAAAAAGCTAAAGAAGGAGGTCTTACAAAAGTAAATCTTGATGTAAGAGTAGATAATGAAAAAGCTATCCAGCTATATGAAAAATTCGGATTTGAAAAAGAGGGGACTATAAAAAAATGTCTTCTCATAGATGGAGTATACTATGACAATTATATAATGGGAAGGGAGGTTTAAGATGATTTTTGGAGTAGATAAGAAATGCTATGGAGAGCTTATAGAAGTATGGGAAAAATCTGTGAGAGCTACTCATGATTTTCTTAGTGAAAAAGATATAGAAGATATAAAAAGAGAAATTCCTATGTATTTTGATGCAGTGGAAATGCACTGTACTAAAAATACTGAAGGAAGGATAACTGGATTTATAGGAACAGCAGACAGAAAAATAGAAATGCTTTTTGTAGACCCAGAATATTTTGGAAAGTCTTTAGGGAAAACTCTTATAAAATATGCTATGGAAAATGGGGATATAGATGAAGTAGATGTCAATGAACAGAATGATAAAGCTTTTAAATTTTATCTGCATATGGGATTTGAAGTGATATCAAGAGATGAACTTGACAGTATGGGTAATCCTTTTCCAATACTGCATATGAAAGCAAAAAAGATGGTGTAAAAACCATCTTTTTTTATTAAAAAGTATGAAATATTTTGTAAATAATAACTTTCTATTTAGATTTTTTTAGTGTAAATTTTAATTAAGAAGAAAAAAGGATATCTCCATAATTGATTGAATTAATATAAGAACAACTATATATAAATATTAACTAAAGATAATAGATTAGACTAAATTTTGGAGGCACTAATTATGAATATTTTAAATGTATTAAAAACACGTTACTCAACAAAGATATTTGATAAAACTAAAAAACTAACTGAAGAACAAATTTCTCAACTTGAAGACTTACTTCAGTTTTCTCCATCTTCAACAAATATTCAACCTTGGTATTTTATTCTCACTACAACTGATGAAGGTAAAAAAAGAATTACTAATAGTACACAAGGTTCTTATTTTTTCAATGAGAAGAAAATTCTAGATGCAAGTGCAGTTATTATTTTTGCTTCACAGGTTGATTTAACAGATGAGCTTCTTAATAAAGTACTTGAAAAAGAAGATGCTGATGGAAGATTTTTACAAAAGGAATTTAAAGAACAAAATCACAATGGAAGAAGGTTTTTTGCTAATATGCATAAATTTGATTATAAAGATTTTCAGCACTGGACAGATAAACAAGTGTATCTTAACTTAGGAAACTTTTTATTAGGTGTGGCTGCTCTTGGGTTAGATGCAGTTCCAATGGAAGGGTTTGATTCTAAAGTTATTGATGAAGAATTTGGACTTCGTAAAAAAGGTTATACTTCAACAATTATTGTATCAGTTGGTTATCATAGTGAAGACGATTTTAACAAAAAATTGCCTAAATCAAGACTTTCTAAAAAAGATATTATAGAAAGAGTTTAATTTGAAATTATTTCTAAGTTTCTGCTACTGTTTTTTAATTTTCTAAAGCTATATTTTTCCATATTAAAACAGCTTCCTATGATATATTTATTTGTCATAGAAAGCTGTTATTAATTTTAATTTGTAGAAATTATTTCACAGAATTATTTTGAAGCTGGAAGAGTTACTTCTACACGATTGCCATAAGCATTTTTGATAGCTCCAAGAATATCTCCATGAGCATCTCTTATACTCATAGTAGCTCCAGCTACTAAGTCAACAAGTTCTTTTTTCTCAGATTCAGATAATTTGCTGAATTTTTCTTTATCTTTTTCATTTTTGCTTTTTTCTCTTAAAGGTCTTCCATTTACATCAGAAGCTGATTTAGCAAACCAAGCTTCTATTTCAGCTACAGTTTTACCTTTAAAGAATTCTTGATAGAAATCCATTTGTTTATCCCATTCATTTCTAGGATTCATTCCATAGTCTTTTCCACGTTCACGTTTAGTTTTCCAACCATTTACTTCAGCAGTTATATTTTCTACTGTATTTTCAGATACTCCAGTAACATTTCCAGACTCGTGATCAGTTACATTGTATCCAGCTGTTCCAGGCCATCCAGAAAAATGTGGCATTGATGATCCATCATAGTTTGGAGTACTTAATTCAAGAGCATCTACTACAATATTGATTATTCTTCCATTTTCATCAAATAGTCCAGAAGCAGTAACATAGTTAAGACTGTATACTTCTACTCCTTTACTGTCTTTACCAGGACCTACACGAAAATTAGCTGCTTTTCCAAGACCTTGATAAACTTTTGCTTCAGCAGAAAGATTAAAACTCATTCCTAAAAATAGACTTCCAGCTAAAAGGGTATAAATTGATTTTTTTAACATATATCCTCCTTGATTGAAATTAGAATAAAATATACTTAAATTATATAGAAAAAACTATAGTAAATCAATGAAAGTTATATAAAATACAAAATTTATATAATTATTAAAATCCTATTAGAAAGATTAAACTATAAAAATAGCTTTAAAAATTAGAAATATAAATACTTTTAAGGTGATAGAGTGTATGTACAAGTATAAATAAAATATATATATATTGTAATAAGTATAAAATTATATCCATTATTGAAAAAATAAATATTTTCAAATGGAAAATTTTGGTATAATTAAGAAAAAGAATAATAGGAGAAATATATGATATTAAATAGAGAGTTTTATATAAGAGATGCTGTGACTGTGGCAAAGGAACTTTTAGGTAAGGTATTGGTTAAGAAGAGGGGAAGAAAACTCTTTAAGGGGAGAATAACAGAGGTAGAAGCATACATGGGAGCAGAGGATAAAGCAAGTCATTCATATAATAACAGAAGAACAAGCAGAACAGAAGTTATGTACAAAGAGGGAGGATATTCCTATGTGTTTTTAATCTATGGTATGTATGATTGCTTTAATGTAACTGCTTCTGTAAAAGATAATCCTCAAGCTGTTCTTATCAGAGGAGTAGAGCCTATTGAAAATAAAGAACTGATGATGGCTGAAAGAAAAGTAAAAAAAGAAAAGGATATATCTAATGGACCAGGGAAATTAACAAAGGCATTAGGAATAACAAAAGAAGATAATGGAATTGATTTAACAGGTAAAAAAACTCTTTGGATAGAAGATGATGGATATGTTCCAGAGAAAATAACTGAAACTACCAGAATAGGAATAGATTACGCTGAAGAAGATGCTCTGAAACCTTGGAGATTCTATATAACAAACAGCATTTATGTATCTAAAAAAATAGAAGTAAAGAAAAAAGAAGTCAAAATATAATGGCTTCTTTTTTTAGCAGAAGGAGTTTCTGCTATACCTATTATTCAAATGGTAAGAAATAAATTTGTGATTTTCCTCTTCTTTTTGCTTCATAGAGAGCTACATCACTTTGTTTGATAAGTTTGTCTAAGTCAATAACTTTGTTATAAGCTGTAGTTATACCTATACTTGAACTCAAATGAATGAAGTTAGTTTTATTTATGTAAGCTTCTTTCAAGTCTTTGATTACAAGAGAAGCTTTATCCATTATTTTTTCTATATCCCATTCTCCCAATGAAACTATGAGAAATTCATCTCCTCCAATACGAGCTATTAAATCTTCTGGAAAAATTTTTTTAAGAATAGATGAGGTAAGTACTAATATTTCATCTCCCACTTGATGTCCATATATATCATTTATAGATTTAAAATTATCAAGATCCATATATAAAATAGTGATTTGATTGACTTTTTTAAAGTGCTTTATATATTCATATAAGTAACGACGATTGTATAATCCAGTGAGATAATCAGTATTAGAAGTATGAATGAGTTTGCTTTCTAATTCTCTTTCTTTAGTTATATCACGGAAAATACACAATTTTCCTATTTCTTTCTGGAATGTATCTAAAATTATTTTTTCATGACAACTTAATATCTGAAGCTTTGAATTTTTTTGATTATTACATTCAAAACATCCATTTTTATCTGTTGTAGTAACTAAAGTTAAACTTTCTTTTAACCAATTTCTGTAGTTATGTTTAACAATAACATCTTTTTCAATATTAAAATATTCAACAAACTTATTATTAACATTGATTATTTCACCATTATTATTGCAAATCAATATTGCAAACTGCATAGTATTGATAATAAGCTGCAGCTCTATATCAATATTTTCTAAATCAGTGATGTCATGGGCTATTCCTACAGTTCCCATCATCTCTCCATCTTCATCATATAAAGGAGATTTATATGTATTCAGACGACGGAATCCATTTCTATTTTTTACTTTTTCATATAATAAAATAGTCTTTCCAGCTTTACGAACATCTTCCTCACTTTCCATACAGATATATCCACCTTTTTCATACTCAGGCCTTGGAATATCCCAGATAGTGAAGTGATCCTGTCCCTCTATTTTTTCCCTTGATTTTCCTATGATATTACAAAAAGCGTCATTAACTTTTAGATGAATACCTCTGTTATCTTTAAACCATACCATATCAGGAATACTATTTATTAGTGTGTTAAGATAATTTTCAGCTAGATTTTTATCTTTTTTCAGCTTTACTCCATCAACTATTTTTTCCATTCTAAATAGTATTTCATTTTCAGATAGTGAAGAAAACCAGATATCATCTGCAAAATTAAAAAGAGCATCATTAGAAGTGAGAATACTATGCTCTAGGATATAGATTAATATTGTATTAGTTTTCATAAGTTTTTTTAATTTTTCTGCTTCATAGCCATCAGAATGAAGAACTAAAAGAATACCAGCTTTTTCAATATCTTCATCTTTTAAATCATGATATTTGATTAAATCATAACTAAAATTTTCTCTCGTTTTTAAGTTATTCATTGCTGTATCAATATGAGAGTTGTCAGGGTACAAAATTTTTAAAGCTGCATTGTACATAACTGCTCCTTGTATTTTTAAGTTAAATTTTATTCTATTATTGGAATTAAAGTTTTTATACTTAACTGTTTATATATTAATATAAGTATATCCCCAAAATCAGATATTGTCAAACTGAAAAATACGATTTGAAGAGTTTATTTTAAAAAAGAAAGACTGCTCTTCAAGAACAGTCTTGTAAATTTATATTTAGTTGTTATTATAAAGTATGTACTTTATCATAATATACTTTTCCATTTTGATCAGTGATTACCAATTTTGCCTTTTTTCCTTTTAAATTAGGACCTAACTGCGTTGATAAACTTATATCTTTTTTACCTTCTCTAGCTGAAATTCCAAACAATCCAGATATTTCAGTATCAGAACCCTGCACTTTTAAATTATATGAAAATTTTAAAGAGGTATTTCCTTCTGAAAATGAAGAAGCTGAAATAATTGCAGAGTTCCCATTATAATCTAAATTTAGATTTGATAAAGTTCCTTTGTGTATAAGATTTCCTTTATATCCATAAACACTAATACTAATTTTCGTAATAAAATTTAGGTTTGAAGAAACATTATTTTTATTGTTAGAGGAAACAGTTTTTATTTCTCCAGGAATTTCAGTAAAAGTAAGTAAACTTGTATATTCCCCATCTTGAATAGATGAATCAGGTTTTACTCTAAATCTTACTGTTTGCTTCCCAGCAGGTTTTAAAGATATTGTTTTAGGAAAAATAGTAAGAGTAGAATTAAGATTGTATTTCTCTCCAAAATCAGAATCAGTTTGAAAAACTGCATCTAATCTTAGTGGTTCAGTTGTATTGTTTAAAATAGTAATTTCTTGAGTAGAAGGTTTATTTAATTCTACTGAAAATCCTGTGGGAGCTACAGAGAAATTAAGCGAATATGATAAAATAGAAAGATTTAATAATAATACAATAAAAAGTAATTTTTTCATAAAAATCCTCCATTAATTTAAGTTGAAAAACAGCAGCATATTGCTACTGTTTTTATAATTTATATTTTATTTTTGTGGTTCAAGTGAACCATCAAAGTTATATCTAACATTAACTGTGATTGTTCCATTATAAGTACCAGGAGCTGCCTTTTCAGGAACAGTTTTAATAATTCCTGTAACAGGAAAAACTAATGAATTATTCTCTTCTATAGCAAAGTTATCTTTAAAAACAGTTCCAATAGCTATTCTTGCTTCACCATTTCTATATTTATCTATTGAATAAAGAATTGCATTTAAAGTAGAATCTTTATTATTTGTATTAACTAATGTCACACCACTATTATGTCCTAAAACATTTGGTGCTACAAGGTTTTCCAATTCAATAGAAACTACTTTTCCTTTTTCGCCTTCAATCCTTATTTCACCTGCTTTTTCTTCAGTGGCATTTTCTTGGCCTTGAGTTAATATGCCAAAATCTACAGGTGCAGTAGTAACTTTTAATGGTTTAATAATTTGAGCTTTAACATTTAAATCAGCACTATCAGACATTCCAGCACTAAAAGTAACTCCTGATATTGCTAATATACCAGCTAACAATAATAATTTTTTCATTTCTATCCCTCCCAGAATATAAAATATTTTATAATAACAATAACTTATATAATAAAAAAAGCAACTATTATTAAAGTGCAAAAAATAACACTTTTAAAAATAATTGCAACTGGCTGCCATTTAACAGGCCCTATAGCTTTGCGTCATAACATTTCTGTTATTTTGCTAAATTATAATATATACTTCTTTAATATATTATACTCCAGCAAATAATGTATGTCAATATAAAAAAAGCTTAAATTTACGATTCAAAGATATAATTTGAATTTAAATAAAAAAAGAGTTCTACTTTATAGAACTCCTCATAAAATATGGATTTATAAATTTTTAATTGTAATTATAAATTATGAACTTTATCATAATATACTTTTCCATCTTGGTCAGTAATTACTAACTTGGCTTTTTTACCTTTTAATTTTTCTGGAGCTTCCATCATTAAAGAAATTTCTTTTTCTCCATTTCTAGCAGAGATTCCTAAAAAACCTTCTGATTTTAAATTGGAATTTAAAATTTCTAAAGAATAAAAGAACTTAATAGAAGTGTTTCCTTCTGATAAAGATAAAAAATGAAGATTTAAATGGGTTCCATTATATGTTAAACTTACAGCTGAAAGAGAACCTTTAACATTAGGAGTTCCTTTTTCTCCAAATATTCCAATACTTATTTCAGTTTGTATTGCAATGTTTGTTCCATTAACATTTTTTTCTGGCACTGTTGTTTTTATTTTTCCAGGAATTTCTTTAAATGTGAGATAACTTTTATATTCTCCATCTCCTATATCAGAAGTAGGTTTTACTCTGAATCTTACTATTTGCCTTTCACCTGGTTTTATAGATATAGTTTTTGGAAAAACTGTTATGTTAGAATTTATATTATATTTTTCACTAAATTCAAGATCTGATTCAGTAAAAGCCTCTAATCTTAAAGGAGATGAAGTACTATTGGTAATAGTGACTTCTTCTGTAATTACTTTATCTAAGCTAAATCGAAATCCAGTAGGAAAAACAGAAAAATTTAAAGCATAGATATTAAGTGAAAGAATTAGAAGTGTTGCGAAATAAATAATTTTTTTCATTAAAATCCTCCAAAAATAAAAGTTATATTGTAAAAGAACTGCAACTTTTTAGTTACAGTTCTTTCTATTAATTAAGATACTATTTTTTTATAACTGGGTCAGTATAAACAGCTTTAATTCCTAATATACCTTGATAATTTCCAATGTCTTGATTTATTCCAGCAGTAAGAGTTCCTTTAACATCTAAAGGAAGTTTAGTTTTTGGTTGAGCATTATTACTATTAGGATAATAATTAGCTTTACTTCCAAATGTAAGAGGTGAATTGCCTACTTTAGCTGAATTATTATATAAAAATAATTTAGATATCATTTGTTTATTAGTTATAGTTGTTAGACTTCCATCTTGATATAAAACTACATCAATACCATTAGAAGGATCTATATATTGACTTCCACTTTTATTTTCATCACGAACAGTAATTTTTATATTTTTACCAGAAGACCCTACAATAGTAAAAGAACCAGATTTTTCTTCAGGTTTATTTTCTTGACCAGCAGCAATACGTCCAAAATCTACAGGAGTAGTATCAACAATTTCTAATTGAGTTACCACTTCTGCTCTAACATCAACAGTTCCTGTTGTGTCAGAACTTGTTGTAGCAGCAAAAGTAATTCCAGATACTGCTAATATACTAACTAATAATAATAATTTTTTCATATCTATCCCTCCCAGAATATAAAATATTTAATAATAACAACAACTTATATAATAAAAAAGCAATTATTATTAAAGTGTAAGGATAGAATTACTTGCATCTTTAAAAATAATTGCAACTGGCTGCCATTTAACAGGCCCTATAGCTTTGCGTCATAACATTTCTGTTATTTTGCCAAATATTTAATATATACTTCTTTACTGTATTATACTCTATTCTTCATTAACTGTCAATGAAAAAATCGAGAAATAAATTAGAATTAAAGGAAATATTTGAAAAAGTTAAAGAGTATGAATTTTTTTATAATATATTTTTCCATCCTGATCTACAATAGTAATTTCAGCCTTTTTACCTTTCAAATTTTTCCCTGGAATAGAAACACTAATAGGTGCTTTTCCATTCCTTAAAGTAAGGCCAAACAATCCATTTGTTTCTAAATTAGAATTTAATATATTTATTTTATAAAAAAATTTTAAAGAAGTGTCTCCTTCAGAATTGCTCATGGAAGAAATATTTATATAATTATTATTATAATTGATTTTTATGTCAGAAAGGCTTCCTTTAATGCGACCTTCTCCATTTTGTCCAAATACACTTATACTAACTTCAGTCAACATAGTTATATTTGTTCCAATTGTTTCATTAACTCTGTTGTCCTCTCCAGTTTGAGCAGTTTTTATATTTTGTTCAAGTTCTCTAAAAGTAAGAAGACTTTTATATTCGCCTTTTTCCATATTGGGAGAAGCTTTTATTCTAAATCTAACAGTTTGAGTAGCTCCAGGCTTTATAGCTACAACTTTTGGAAATATTACAATATTAGAATTTAAAGTATATTTTTCACTAAAATCAGAATCACTTTCAGGATATATTTCAATTCTTAGAGGATCAGCTGTATTATTAGTAAGATAAACTTCATTAGTAGATACTTTAGTTAAATCTACTGCGAAAATTGTAGGCATTACTGAAAAATTAAAAGAATATGAAATAATAGAAATACTAATTAGAAATAAAAATAATAAGAGTTTTTTCATAAAAATCCTCCTGAATATTTAAAAAAACAGCAGCATAGCTGCCGTTTTTATTATAAGTATAACTTATTAATTAATCTTATTTTTTCAAACTTCCATCAAGCCATCCATTATGTTTAACTTTTACCATTAAAGTACCATTATATTTTCCACCAAATTGGCTTGGATCAGTAGTTACAGAACCTTTAACTTTAAAGGTAGATGTAAAACCTTTTGAAGTTCCATATTGATAATCACCAGAATCAAGAATAACACTTTCCTTTGTAACTTTATTATCATTACTATCATAAATTTCTAATAGAGAAGTCATTTGTTTAAATTTCTTATTTCTATCATTGGGAGTTACATCTGTTAAGCTTAATATTACTGGAATACCACTATCACTTACTGCTTGATAATCAGTAGCACCATTAGCATCTTTAACAGAAAGAAGTACTTTTGTACCCTTTGAACCAGTTATAGTAAATTCTCCCACTTCTTCTGGAGTATCTTTAGTAGCACCTTTTCTTAAAACACCAAAATTAACATCTTTTTGTTTAGCTATAATTAGATCATCTAAAACTTCTGCACGAACACCTATTTCTGCTTCAGCTTCAGTTTTAGGTGTACTGTCAACAGCAAAAACCGAACTAGCTACAACCAATAGTCCTGCTAATAATAATAATTTTTTCATATCTATCCCTCCTAAATATTTTATATTTTTATTTATCTCCTGTATACTAAAAATGCAATTATTATATAAAAACACGATTATGAAATCATATTTTTTATAATAATTGCAACTGGCTGCCATTTAACAGGCCCTATAGCTTTGCGTCATAATGTTTCCATTACTTTGCCAAGAAATTAAAATATACTTGTTTTATGTAATATAATTATACATTAATAATTAATGTATGTCAACAAAATATTTTTAATAAAAACCTTATAAAAATACGAATAAAAGAAGTTTTATGATAGCAGGACTGGAAAGTGAATTAAAAAAGTCAGAGATATAAAACTGAACATAAAAATAAAAAGAAGGAGATTATTTTCCCCTTCCCTCTATGTTTAATCTTATAAAGAATTTGTTCCAGCATAAATAATTTTATTATCTTGATTTTTTAATATAAGCTTTATTTTTTTTGCTTTTAATTCAGGAATTTCTATATTAGTGAAAAGTTTTTTTTCACCAGATCTTGCACTTGTTCCAAATCTTCCTTCAGAAATAATATTACCATTTTCATTTTCTAATATATAGTTTATTCTCATAGCAGTATTACCTTTTGAAATAGTATTACATTGAAGAGAAAGAACTTTTCCAGCATAAGTTGCTTTTACATCTTGTACTGTACCATCAATTACAGGTTTTCCCTTAATACCTGACACACCTATTGCTACTTCTGTAATAAAAGTAAGTTCTGTAGATAATCCCTTATTATTTTGATTATCAGTGATTACAGTTTTTATTTCTTTGGGAACTTCTTTAAATATTAATAAACTTCTGTATTCACCATCTTTCATTTCTGGGTTGGGTTTTATTCTGAATCTTATAGTTTGTTTAGCACCAGGTTTGATAGATATCATTTTAGGAAAAACAGTGATATCATTATTTAAATTAAAATTTTCAAAAGAATCAGCAGCTTCCAAATGTGTTTCTATTCTTAAAGGAGCAGGAGTATTATTGATTATATACACTTCCTGAGTTACAGGTTTTTTAAGTTCAACTTTAAAACTTGTAGGAGCTACAGAAAAATTAAGGGCATATAAATTGATTCCAATGATAAAAGTCATAAAAAATACAAATATTTTTTTCACGAAGTCACCTCTACATTAAAGTTCTGATAATAATTTATCATATTTTTCAAATTTTAGATTTCTGTTGAATTTTTTAAATCTTTCTACAATTCCATCTTTAAATGGTTGATTTTTTTCAATTACATTTCCCTTATCATCAATTTCATCTCCATTTTTAAATAAAGATACAAGGACTATTCCTCCCCCTTTATCATAAATGATGACTTTTCCATCTTTTAATCCATTTTTATATGTAACAGTAGTTTTTATATCCCCTGTTTTATAGAAAAATTTCCAAGTATTCTCTCTTTTATTATTTTTATAAGCTCCCTCTATAAGTGGGACATTATCTGTAGAAAACATTTTTAGAGGACCATTGAGTTTTCCATATGAAAAAATAGCTGTGGTATCTAGTACACTTGGACTATGGAAGAAGACAGCTTCTCCATCCAATAGTCCACTTTTGTATGTTACTTGTGTTTTTACATTTCCTTTTGGATCATAACTTACTACTTTTCCAGAAAGAATGCCATCTTCAAAATTTTCATAACTTTCTATTTTATTAGTTTCATAGAAATATGCCCATTGACCATGTGGCTTATCATAGTTATATCTAAGAATAGCTCTATTGCTTCCTGTAAGATATTTAATAACCCATTGACCATGTTTTATTCCCTCCACATATCTACCTTCATAGATGAAGCTTTTGCCTTCATCTGAAATAACGCCTTTGAAAAATCCATCTCTTATCCCTGATTTATACTCTTCATTGATGCCAGGACCTCTGAATTCACCAGTAAAAGGGACAGATTCATTTTTGAAATAGACGATATTATTTTTTATCTGTTTATTTTCGATTTTCTCTATCCTTTTGTTATCAGAGTATGAGAGTTCGAATATACTAAAACATAAAATCATAATTATCATTAATAGTTTTGATTTTTTCAAAATAACCCTTCTCCTTTGATTTTTTAGTAATTATTTAAGATGTCATCTATTTCATCTTCATTCATATCAGTTGTTGTTTCTTGAGTTGCTTCTTCATCAACTTTTCTCATCAGTTGAGTGTCATAACCTTCGAAATACTCTCCAGTTTCTGTATCTGTAAGAGTAACATCAACATCTAGTTCAGGAGCAGTAAAATCAAAATTTTCCTGACCAAGATATATGAATTTCATTTTATATTGTCCTGGTGGTATATCTTCAAAGAAGAACATTCCATCAAATTCAGGATCGACTTCATATTGAACTTGCCCATCTTTTTCAAGGACTATAGTGGTCATAGATACAGCTTGTATAAATTGCCTTTCTGTAAATTCAGATGTATTCCAGATATTTCCTGTAACCATTGAAACAACTTCAATAGGGATATCAACTTTAAGCCCAGAAGATTTTCTTGTTTTTATTTTTAAAGCACCCTTAGAATTTTTCATCATAGGGTCAATAGTTTTTCTGTTTATTGTAAGATCTATAACTTCGTTAGTAACAACTCCTTCAGCTACATAATTTCCATCTTCATCAGCTATGAAAGTTTTATTATTTACCATAACACCAGCTTCTGGAATAGGAATATCCCCTTCATCAAATATACCGTTTCCATTTTTATCAAGGAATACTTTACCATGTATCCAAGCTCCAGTAATGGAAACATTGCTTTTAATTTTTCTAAGGGGATTGCTAAGATCGATAATCTTACTTGCATGAAGACTTGTAGTTGTTTCACGATTATTGTTTTCATCTATTGTAACATCAGTTGGAACTTCAAGGTAGATAAAATCGTCTAATTCTACAGTGAAAGTAATACCATATCTAAATTTTTCTGTTTCACTGGAATATTTTGCTTCTACACCAAAATCAACAAATAAAGTATCTTTTATTAGTTCCATATTTCTTTTATTTATTTTTAATGAGTATTCCTGTTTATATTCATCATCACTTTTCTTTTTGCTTATTTCCCCATCTAACATCATATTTAAACTTTGGAATCCAGAATAAGCAAAAGATGGATAGAATGCAACCCCTTCACTTCCTTTTGTTAATTCCTTTTCTGCTCTCAAAGAGAAAGAAACAGGATTAAGCATTGATGAGTACCATGTTCCATATACATTTTTACTTTCAATATCAGTATCATAATAAATATATCTATTAAGCCCAAATTCAAGAGAGTTTCTATCAAAACTTTTACCAATAGATATTGAATTATATTTTTTTAAATTTGTGTCTTCATAGACATATGGTGAATATTTATTTTCAGTAAATCTTAAATTATATGAAAATAATTTTTGTTCTATTGAAAGATTATAGCTATTTTCTTGCTTTTCTATTTCATAAAAATTTTTATAATTAATTAAAGTAGGAAAATTATGAAGACCTGTACTCCATAAAAAAGTATTTTCTAAAAATCTGTACTTTCTTCCAGAAGTACTTATAAGGTCGCTTCCACTTATTCCTATAGTAAGGTTATCTGCTAGTCCATAAAAAGCTTTTACAATACTTTGAGGATCACCATTATCAGCATTTTTACCACTTTGAGCTGAAAATCTGTATCTTCCCTTTTTTAATAATTCAGAATCTGATAGAGAATAGACAGTTCTTTCTTCTATTCCACCATTTTTATAATAAATTTTTAATGTATAGTCAGAACTAAGTATTCCATCATCTATTCTAAATTCAAAATCTTTTGTTTGAGGGGTTATGTAACTTAATAGCATTCCATTTCTATATAGTTCAATTATATCAGCATCAAATGCCTCCCCTTTGATAACTGTAATAGCTCCATCTTTTGTTACATATGTTTCTTCATTATTAAAACTTACTCCTAGAATATTACTGTCTATGCTTAAAAAACTAGGTGTTATAAGAGAAAAATTACCTAATACAAGGTCATTATCTCCAACGATATCAGAATAAGTAAGGTTACCATAGGTAAGTTCTGATTCAGGTCTTATACTACCTGAGAGATATAATTCTCCATAAAGAAATTGTGAAGCATATTCATATGAAAGCTGATTCTCAGGTCCTTTTATATCAGATTGAGAATAATCTAATTTTAATAATCCAGGAGTTATAAGTTTTCTGGGAACTTCAATATCAATTTTTTTTTCTTCCTCTTCTTTTCTGCTGTCTAATCTTAATCTTTCTACTTTTCCTTTTTCTCTTTCTTCATATGGAAGAATAAAATTTGGTTCTAAAGTTAATCTCAAAGATGAAAAATCATATTTTATTGAAGTAAAATCCATCTTTTTTTCTAAAGCTTTTGAATTAACAAACAGTTCTCCATCTAAGACATAAGCTTCATCATCTGAAAAAGAAACATTAAAATCTTTTCCATCAAGTTTTCCTGATATGGATTTTTGATTGATATTTACTTCAAGTCCATAAAGTTCCATAAAATAAAATAAAGCATTCATTCCTATGTAAACTTCTTCATTATTATAGTCATATTTTACCATGAAAAAGTCATCTTTGATCTTTTTTGCACTTATTTGTATATATGAATCTTCAAAATTTTCATAATTTTCTATTGAATAAAGAGATTTAGATACAAGCATAAGAAATACTAAAGAAAGCAGAAGCTTCCTTTTTTTAATCATCATACTCCACTCTTACTATAAAACTTCCTTTATAGATTCCACGACTATTTGAGTTTGATTGACATCTACCATGAATTTTAATGTCAGATGTTTTTCCAGTGTAAGTTTCATTAGTATTTTCATTTAATTTTTTTATAATTGTTTTGCTCATATTAGAGTTTTCAAACCAGACATCAACTTTTAATGAATCTTGAGAATTTTTAATGCTGGTAATTTTTATATTTTCAGGATTTAGAATTTTAAATTTTACATTTTTACCATATTCTCCAGTAGCTTCAACTGTTGCAGGAGAACCACTGCCATTAGAAGTATCAAGAACAGAACCAGCTATTCCTTTTCCAAGATTCAGATCTTCCTTGACACTTATTTTCAGTAAAGTTATTGGCTTTACATCACTAAGATCAACAGTTATATAATTACTAGTGTTTTTATATTGATGTTCTTCTCCTCTATAACCAATTGCTAAGTCAGGTTTTTTATTAGTTTCCTTCCAATTAAAAATAAGAGTACCTTTTAAAGAAAATTTAATGGTATCAATTGAATTGTTTTCATTATCTTTAAAATAAACGCGATTTTCATTTCCTATACCTTTATTTATATTTGTTATTTTTAAATTTTGCCCATTAATAAAATTTTCATTTGTAGTTTCTATATTTGTAACTTGAAAAAAAGTATCTTTAGTATTATTTTTAGCTCTTATTGTAACTTCACTAATTTCAAAATTGACAATTTGAGTTTGATTTTTTATAACATCTTCTTTTGTGTATATTCCTCTTACTGAAACATCAAATGCAGTATTACCTGAATAAGAAAAAGAAAATATTACAAACATAAGTCCTATTATTAACTTTAGCCTCTTATATATTTTAATCCCCTCCCCTTATCTTTTTATATATTTATATTTTTCAGCTCCTACTATGAGAGTCTTGCCATGAGAAATTGGAATATATGGAAGATCTTTATAAATAAGTTGAACTATTTTATCAAATACTTGATCTCTTTTTTCTTTATCTTTTTCTTCTTTTATTATTTTGAGAAATGGTTGTAAAGCATTGTACATTTCCATATCTCCAATATCATAAAGAAGAACTTTACCTAGATTAAATACAGTATAATTGCTATTAAATGCAACATTGAAAATAGCAAGATCAAAGTCTTTGTTCTGAAATTTAATATAGTATGAATCTATTTGATGAGGCAGAAGGTTTACTTTCATTCCAGCCTTTTCAAGAGAGGCTTTTATTTTCTCAGCCTGTTCCATACTATTATTTGTATTAAGAACCATAATATTAACTTCTTTATTTTTTAATCCTGCTTTATTTATATTTTCTTTAGCTTTTGAAGTGTTGTAATCAATATTTACTTTAGAAAGTCTGGGAGTAAACATTGTACTAGGAAAAAAAGAGTCAGCTGTTCTTTGAACAGCACTTTCTATAGCCTTTCTACTTTCAATAGAGTAATTTTTTTGATTCCCAAACATAAGAACAGTACTTTCTGTTTCTTCACTTTTTTCAACAGCAACATCATCATCAATTATTCCATATTCTTTTGCATTATTTAGAGATTTTTCTGTTACATCTAAAGCAATATTAGCTTTGTCATTAAACAAAGCTATAAGTCTTTGACTTTCATTAACTTCTTCTCCAATATTTACTTTTTTTATACTGGAAATTCCATTGAAATAATTGGGAAATCTTTCCAACTTTAAAGTTTTTCCATTAAAACTTTTAATAGAAAAAGGACCAGTACCAATTATTCCTTTTTCATTTCTTTTAGCTATAGAACTAATTTCATAAGTCAATGCAGTTAAAAAAAGACTGTCTTTTTCAGCAATTTTTATTATTAGTTCTTTTGTGTTTAAAACTTTTATGTCTGTTATTTCAGAATAAAAAGTTTTCAATGTTCCATTTTTTTTCAGATATTCTAATGAATCTTTAACATCTTTGGCAGTAAGAATACTTTTGTCATGAAATTTTATATCAGTTTTTAATTCTATAGAGAGTTCTCTGTCATTCAGCCATTTATAATTTTTAACAAGGCAAGGTTTTATATCTCCATTCTTATTAAAAGTAAAAAGAGTATCATACATCAATGGAATAGTCCTTTTAGAATAATTATCTTTTATCATGGCAGGATCAATGGTTGAAACTCTCATTCCCTGCAGAATATTCAAAGTTTCAGGAATCTCACTAGTTTTTTCATTTTGATATCCAAATTCATCAGCAAAAATATTTTCTACGTCGTTAGTAGTACTGCTAAAGCTAAAGATCAAAGAAAAATTAAATATCAATAATAATAAATATTTTCTCAAAAAATTCACCTCTGCAGTATTTATTTATTTTTTATAGCTGAGTAGATTTCATCAGCAAGATATATAGATTTTGTATTTTCTTCATAGATTTTTTTAAACAATTCACTATTTTTTAGGAAAAGATTAACCAATTCAGGATCAAAGCTAATATTACTTTCCTCAGTTATAATCTGTACAGCTTTTTCGTGTGAAAATCCAGGTCTGTATGCCTTATCTTGTCTTAATGTATCATAAGTATCTGCTAAAGCTACAATTCTTCCTTCGATTGGAATTTCAGTTCCTTTTAATCCTAATGGATATCCTAAACCATTCCATTTTTCATGGTGGAATTTAACAAGATTTTCAGCAACGCTTCCTAATCCTAATTTTTCAGCAAGTCTATGTCCTACAATTGCATGTTCTTTTACTTTATTAAACTCTTCAGCAGTTAATTTTCCAGGTTTATTTAAAATTTCATTAGGAACAATAACTTTACCTAAATCATGTAGAATAGCAAATTTTCTAATTTCAGATACTATTTTTTTGTCTAAACCTGATTTTTCAGCAAGTAATTCAGAATACATAGATAACCTTTTTGCATGATCTCCAGCTTCTTCCTGGTCTAATTGATTTATCATTTCCAATGTTTCTACTAAAGCATTACCTAAGACTTCAGCTTTTTTTCTATTTTTCTCAGATTTTATAAGAACTATTATCAATATAATAATAAAAATTACAGTTGGAACAGCTACTTTCATCATAAGTTTATAATTCTTTTCTACAAGAATATTTTTATTAGCTTCAGGGTCAGAGAGAGTTTTATCAACTGCGAAACTTCTCATTATTGTATTGACAAGTTGACTTAATTCTTCTTCGTTTTTCTTTACACCAAGACTGATAGCCATATTTTCATTTATAGTTCCAGCTATTTTAACCTCATCATCAAGGAATTCATTAGTTATAGCTCCTCTGATAACACTTGAAAATCCTACAAAGTAATCTCCATGTCCTGCAGCTAATTTTTTAAGACCTTCTTGAACAGACTTAACAGGAATTATAGTAATATCTTTAGTTACTTGAGGAAGATATTCAGAAAAATAACTATTTTCAACTACAAGAACTTTTTTATTGTCTAAATCACTTATACTAGCTCTATATGAATCAAGTTTTTTATTTGCTATACCTATATCACTTGAATAATATGGAGTACTGAATATATACTTTTCCGTTTTTTTCTGATTTTTTATAATGTAAGCATTTATATCTCCATTATCTTTAGTTATTTTAAAAGGAACTCCAATAATAGTTTGCAAGTCATTTAATATTTCAGGAAGAAGTCCTTTGTATCTTCCATCTTTTTCATAAAAAAGCGGAAGAATATATTTTGAATTAGGGAGCTGTACCTTTATTTCTTTGAATTTATTTTTTATGATATCTTGATTAGGAGTATCTTTTAAAAGATAAGTATAATAATCTATTCTATTTCTTTTTATAATATCTGTAAAGTTAGAAGAAGGTAGGGAAGTTATGTAAGTTTTTATGGCATTATATATTTCAGTTTTATCTTCTCTTACAGCTATTTGTTCTCTATATTGAAGAGATTCTATCACTCTGATATGACTTTCAACAGAGTTGCTTTCAGCCCAATCTACAGCAATAAAAGCATCAGCTTCTCCAGTTTCCAGATATTCCAGTCCTTTATCTTCATTTGGAGCACTAACTTTTTCAAATACTATATTTGAAAACCTTTCTTCAAATTCTGCCAAACCACGAGAATTAGGAATATAAGCAATTTTTAATCCATTTAAATCACTTACTTTTCTAATACTACTGTTGTTTTTTACTAGAACAGCTACCCTGTATGTAATAGATGTAGGAATATAATCATAGTGTTCATCTTGATAAGAATCAACAACCCTTATCATTACTTCAGGATTTTCACTTTCTAATTTATAATCCAAATTATATTTAGAATTTAATTTTTCAGTGTTAATTTTTTCAAATACTTCAGCATAAACACCTTCATACTTTCCAGTTTCTAAATTTTTATACAGATACATATCTGTAAGGTTGAGAGGTATCTTTATAGTTAAAGAATCTTTTGCAAAGACAAAAGAACTAAAAAGTATAAAGAAGATTGTAATTAGTTTTTTCATTAGCACCACCATTTTTATATTATTTTTATTTTTTTATTTATAAAGATATTGTGAAGTGAAGTTATAACTAAAAATTTGGAATTATGATTTTAAGGTGTATTGCTTATATCATAGGGTCATCAGTATATTCAACTCTGAAAGTGATCGAACCTTTGTAAATTCCAGAAGCAGTCTTTGATGTAACACTAAGTTCTCCTGGAACAAAAAGAGTGTAAGGAATTCCTTCTTTTAAAATGAAGTTTGCATCATTCTTTACACTAGGTTGAGTTCCAACTTTGAAATAGGCTATAAGCTCATTGCTGGAATTTTTTTCATTTCTAAGGATAACTTTAAGGGGAGAAGAATCAACCTGAGTTGGGGTTCCAATACTTGAATCAGCCCATTTTAATGTAACATATCCATTACCAGTAACTTCTAATTTACCATCAGTTTTTGTTTTTACTGTATTATTGTCTTGAGCTATAACAGTTCCAAAATCAGCATTTTGTACTACTTCAATTTTTAAAGGTGCTAAAAATTCAGCAGTAACAGTTACTGCAGCCTCATTATCACTTCCAAAGAGAATAACTGAGGAAATGAATATTCCTAAAAGAATTAATATTTTTTTCATAAATTTTCCTCCAAAATTTCTAAATAACTTAATTTTTAATCTAGATAAAAAAAGTGCAATCACAAAAAGACAGAGAGCTTCTGTATTTTTTAGAATTGCAACTGGCTGCCATTTTAATAGGCCCTATAGCTTTGCGTCATAATGTTTCCATTATTTTGCTATAAAAACTCTTTGAATCGTTTTTCTGAGCAGGTGTTTCTAATTAGAGAATACTATACTTCATTAAAAAAGTCAATATTTTTTGAAAGGGAAAAGCGAATAAAAAAGTTCTATAAAATTGGCATATGGATAATATAGAGTTCATATATAAAATAGTTTGAAAAAACCTGAATTTATGTTATACTACTTCTATTAATTTATAATTTTTAAGGGGGAAACTTTTAGAATGGATTTTTTAGAGAAGCAATTTAAGCTGAAAGAGCATGGAACAGATGTAAAGACTGAAATATTAGCTGGAATAACTACTTTTGCAACAATGGCATATGTGCTGGCAACTGTACCATCTATGATGGGAGCAGCAGGATTCAGTAAGGCAGCAGTTCTTACTATGGTTATCATTTTATGTGCTGTGACATCTACTGCAATGGGACTTGCAACTAACAGACCATTTGTACTTGGACCAGGACTTGGAAGTGTAGGAGTATATGCTATAACAATGATAGTTGGAGAAGAAATGTCACCAGCAGTAGCTTCAGGGGTTATTTTCTGGGAAGGAATAGTTTTTGTTATTATTTCATTTGTAGGACTGAGAGATATTATTGTAAAACTTATTCCATTGAGTATAAAAATATCTATCAGTGCAGGTATAGGATTATTTATATCTTTACTTGGATTTAAAAATGCTGGAATAATAGTTGCAAATGCAAAGAAAAATGTACTTGGATTTGGTGATCTTACAAGTCCAGCAGCAATTCTTGCAGTTATGGGACTTGTTATACTTTTAGTGTTTGAAATTAGAAAAATAAATGGTGGAGTTATTCTTGCAATAATTCTTACAACAATAATAGGGATACCTTTAGGGGTTACTAAAATACCTACTACTATCTTTGCAGCTCCTGGAAGCATTTCAGAAATGGCATTTAATATAGATATAATAGGAGCATTAAATATAAAATATATTCCATTCTTATTTGCCCTTTTCATACCTGACTTTTTCTCAACTTTTGGAACTGTTATAGGAGTAGGAGCAAAAGCAGGATTGCTTGATAAAAACGGAAATCTCCCTGGAATAGAAAAATGTTTCTATGTGGATTCTATTTCTACTGTGTTGGGAAGTTTCTTCTGTATGCCTTGTATGACTACATATCTAGAATCAGCAAGCGGAGTAGAAGCAGGAGGAAAAACAGGACTTACTTCTATATCTACATCAGTAGTATTTTTGTTTATGTTCCTTATAACGCCATTGGCTTTAATGATACCAGCAGCAGCAACTGCTCCTACATTGATGCTTATTGGAGTAAAAATGCTTAGTGGAATGAGAAATATAAATTATGATGATGCTACAGAATGTATACCAGCATTTTTATCAGTAGCTTTAACTATATTTACATTCAATGTTGCAAATGGTATATCTGCAGCAATAATAGTTTATGTAATATTAAAATTAGCAAGTGGAAGAAGCAAAGAAGTACCAGCAGCTATGTATCCTTTTGCAGCAATTCTTTGCTATTATTTCTATACATTGACAATATAGAAAATAAAAACAGGAGAAAAGAATGAAAATAGATTTATTAATCAAAAATGTAAAAATCTACAATTCATATTTAAAAAAATTTAGAGAAGCTAATGTAGCTATATTAGATAAAAAAATACTTCATATAGATACTAAAAAAGAGATAGAATTTGATGCTGAAAAAGTAATAGATGGAAAAAATCAGTATATGATACCAGGATTAATAGATATCCATATGCATATAGAGAGTTCTATGATGACTCCAGCACCATTTTGCCATCAGCTTGCAAAAAATGGAGTCACTACTATAGTAGCAGAACCTCACGAGATAGCTAATGTATTTGGGGGCAGAGGTATATATGCTATGATAAAGGCAGAAGATAGTATTGATACAAGTATATTTTATGGAATACCAAGCAGTGTTCCATCTACTTCTGAAGAATTGGAAACAACAGGAGCAGTCATTGATTGTGAAGGAATGAAAAAAATTGCTGAAAATCCAAATGTTATCTGTGTTGGAGAAGTAATGAATTACAGAAAAGTTATAGTAGATGATACTTTAGAAATATGTAAATTCATAGAATATGTAAAAAAAGAAAAGCCAACATATGCTATTGAAGGACATTGTCCAAAACTTATTGATCTTGAACTTTCAAAGTTCCTATATCTTGGAATAAATGGAGATCATACAGAGCATACAATGGAAGAATTCAAACAAAGATTTGAAAATGGTATGTTTGTGGAAATACAAGGAAAATCTATTGAAAAAGAGCTTATAGACTATATAAAAGAGAATAATCTTTATGAGCATTTCTCTTTTGTAACTGATGATGTAATGGCTGATACTTTTCTTAATGAAGGACACCTAAATATTGTTATGAAAAAAGCTGTCAAAGAAGGATTGAAAATAGAAGATGCTATATATTCAGCAACATATACTCCAGCCAGAAGAATGCGCCTTTTGGATAGAGGTGTGTTAGCACCTGGAAAAAAAGCAGATTTCTTGTTTATAGAGGATTTAGAGAAATTTGAAATAAAAAATACTTTTATTGATGGAAAAGAAGTGTATGATTCTTTAGAGGAGAAAAAATATATTCCTACAACATATAGATTTCCAGAGGATTTTTATAAAAGTGTACATGTAAAAAATATAAAAGCTGAAGACATAAAAATACCAGTACAAACTGCTGAAAAAGAAGTTATGTGCAGAGTGATAGAAGTAAGTGATGGAAGTACAAGAACTAAAGAACTTATTAGGGCAGTTCCAGTAAAAGATGGATTTTTAGATTGGGAAAGCAGTGAATATTGTTTAATAGCAGTGTTTGAAAGACATGGAAAGAATGGAAATATAGGATTCGGACTTGTAACAGGAGATTCTATAAAAAAGGGGGCAATAGCAACAACATATGCTCATGATCACCATAATTTAATGGTACTAGGAAAAACTTCTGAAGATATAGTTAAAGCTGCCAATAGAATAATTGAAATTCAAGGTGGAATATGTGTTGTAGAAAATGAAAATATCCTTGCTGAGGTAGAATTGCCAGTAGCTGGAATACTATCAGAAAAAAGTGTGGAGGAATTAGGAAAAGAAGTAGAAAGATTGAGGAGTTCTATGAAAGCTCTTGGATATAAGCACTATAATCCTATAATGTCTTTATGTACTTTATCTCTTCCTGTATCACCTGCATTAAAGATAACAGATAAAGGACTTATTGATGTAGCAGAATCAAAAGTAGTAAGCCTTATAGTATAGAGGAAATGAACTAGTGAAAAAATTGATATTATTCAAAAATGTATTGTTCATTTTTTTGAATAGCTCAGTATATAATTCAAGTCACCACAATAAAATATAGCATCAATGTTGACACCAAGTAGAGAGATATCTGTCGCAACCAGATATCTCTTTTTTAATTTAATTAAAAAATACAAAGGTTCACTATTTCATGAAATTAAAAAAAATGCTGTATAACTATTGACAAATGGCTTCTAAAAGGGTAATAAATTAGGTAGAAAAACATTCAGAATGGAGGAACTCATAATGGACAACATTATTATGACTGTGGGAACTAGCCTTGTAGAAAATTACATTGCCAATAACCCAAAGAAAGAAAATATAACTAAAGAAGATATACTTGGGTACTATGAAAAGGAAAATATAAAAGATTTTAGAGATAGGAGATATGGTGCAGAAATAATAGCACTGGAAAATCTTATGGATAAAAAAATATTTTCTGGAAAAAGAATATTTCTCATAATTCATGATACAGAAAATGGAAAATTGGCTGGAGATGTTCTTGAAGAGTTTATCCTTAAAAAAAATATAGCTAAAATAGTAGAAAAAAGAATTATTCATAACTTGAACAAAAGAAATCATAAAGAATTTAAAACTCTTGGCCTTAAAGGACTTACTGAAGAAATAAGAAATATAGTTAATAAAATAGGAAATAGTTTAAATGTCAGTGTATGTACAGTTGGAGGATATAAGGCAGAAATATTTCTAGTAGGACTTATGGCACAGCTTCTTCATTTAAAGTCATATTTTATGTTTGATGAATTCAATGAAGTGACAGAAATATCACCCTTACCAATGAAAATAGATTATGATTTTTATCTGGAAAATAAGGAATTCTTTAAATTAATAGATAGAAAAGAAAAAGTTAAAGAATCTGAAATTAAAGATATTTTAATAAAAAGTCCTTATTTAAAAAACTTTATAGAATTTGAAGAAGAGAATGGAGAAAAGTATGCTGAATTTTCTGCTATGGGAGAATTTTACATGAAGAGAATGACTTCAACAAGTAATCTTCCTTTAAGTACAAGCAAACGTGCTCCAGCAGATAAGGAAATGGCAGGAAGTATAAAAGTAACTGAAGAATTAGAGAATATAGTAAATTCATTGAAATGCTGTCCATATGTAGAGAAATTAAAAGTTGTATATTATAACCCTGATAGAAATATAGCTTTTTCAAAATTCTCATTAGCTCAGAATTATCATGAACAGATGATAGTAAGCTTAGAATATAAATGTGGAAAAGGGGTAGCAGGAATAGATTTATACACAGTAGGTGGAACAGAAAAAGTAATGAAGTCACTGCTTGCTTATTTTAATGAAAACTTTTTAGACTAAATATTATTAATATATTGTTTATATAAAGGCTGACATAGTTCAGCCTTTTTATAATTCATGAAATGTAGTATAATAAACAGAAGGAAATTAAAAAAATAATTAATATTCAATTAAATTCAAGAGAAAAATATGGTATTATTTACATAGAAATTTAAAAGAGGTGGACATGATGATTGTCGGTCTGACAGGTGGAATAGCCAGTGGAAAATCTACAGTAAGCAGGTTTTTTAAAGAACTGGGACTTGAAGTATTAGATGCAGATGAAGTAGTGAAAGAAGTCAGTCAAAAAAAAGATATTGTAGATAGAATAGCAGAAGTCTTTGGAAAAGATATTCTTGATAAGGAAGGAAATCTCATAAGAGAAAAATTGAGAGAAAAAGCTTTTGAAGATAAAAAATTACTAAAAAAGTTAAATGGAATAATCCACCCTCAGGTAATAGAGATATTTGTGGAAAAGAAAAAGGAAACTCCAGAGGAATCTATTGTTATTTTTGATATTCCTCTTTTGTATGAAGCAGAAATGGAAAACCTATGTGATAAAATAATTGTAGTATATGTGGAAAGAGAATTACAGATAAAAAGGGTAATAGAAAGAGATAGTAACAGTAGAGAGCTGGCAGAAAAAATAATAGATGCACAAATGGTTCTGGAAGAAAAAGCAAAAAGAGCAGATATTGTGATAAATAATAATGGTACACTAGAAGATTTAAAAAATCAGGTAAATGTGGTATACTGTAATCTGCAAAAAATAAAAAATGCGAGGTAAAATATGAAGATAGTAGCTCCAGCAGGAAATATGGAGAGATTTTATGCTGCTGTAAAAGCAGGAGCCCAAGAGATATACATGGGATTAAAGGGATTTGGAGCAAGAAGAAATGCAGAAAATTTTACATTAGAGGAATACAAGGAAGCTCTTGATTATGCTCATAAAAGAGGAGTAAGAATATTTCTTACACTAAATACAATAATGATGGAAAAGGAAATGGATTTTCTTTATGAAAATTTAAAAGTTCTTTATGAACATGGACTTGATGCTGTTATTGTTCAGGATTTAGGATATTTCAGATATATGAAAGAAAATTTTCCAGATATGGAATATCATGGAAGTACACAGATGACAGTAGGAAATCATATAGAAGCTGAGTATCTTAGAAAAATAGGATTCAAAAGAGTGGTACTCCCAAGAGAGATGACATTTGAAGAGATAAAAACAATCAGAGAGAATACAAGCATAGAGTTGGAAATATTTGTATCAGGAGCATTGTGCATATGTTATTCTGGTAACTGCTATATGAGCAGCTTTATAGGAAGCAGAAGTGGAAACAGAGGTATGTGTGCACAACCGTGCAGAAAAGAATATACTGACAGCAAGGGGAATAAAGGATATCTTTTAAGTCCTAAAGATCAGCTGCTGGGATATGATGAGATACAGAAATTAAAAGAGATTGGAATAGAAAGTGTAAAAATAGAAGGAAGAATGAAAGATCCTAACTATGTATTTGAAACTGTTGGATACTATTCTCAAATAATAAATGGAGAAAAAGCAGAAGAAAGAGTATCTGAAATATTCAACAGAGGATACAGTAAGGGATATTTTCATGGAGCAGATTCTTCTCTCATTAATAAAAATTATTCATATAATCTAGGTAAAGAGATAGGATTAATATTTGGAAGAGAATTGAAGCTTAAAGATAAGGTAGTTTTGGGAGATGGAATAATATATCTTTCTAAGGATTTTGAAAAACTTGGTGGAGGATATCTGAATAAGATAGAGGTGAAGGGTTCAAAAGAAGCTAGAAAGTCAGCTGAATCTGGAGAAACTATACTTTTAAAAGATGTACCAAGAGGGAGTAAATATATATTCAGAAGCTTTGCCAAAGAAGTAAATGATGATGTTGAGAATAAATTGAAAAAATATGATCAAAAGCTGGATATAAAAGGAGAGTTTTTTGGAAATCTAGGAGAAAAACCTATGTTGGTACTTGAGGCAGTAAGCAATCAAGGAAAGAAAATCAGAGTAGAAAAACTTGGAGAAAAGGAAATTGAGGCAGCAGCTAAAAGATCAGCAACAGCAGATGAAATTATAGAGAAGTTAAAGGAATCAGGGGACAGTACATTTAATATAACTTCTGTTGACTGCCATATATCAGAGGGAATATTTCTACCAGTATCAGTGATAAAATCTTTAAGAAGAGAGGCAGCAGCAGAGCTGGAAGAACTTCTTAAAGAAAGCTACAGAAGAAAAGCTGGGAAAAAATATGAAATGCCTTATGAAGAAGATGAAGAAAGAGATGTTATTCTGTCAGCAATAGTATCAAATGATGCACAGGAAAAAGCAGTAAAATTATGTGGAATAGAAAAGATATATAGAAGAGGATATGATATAGCAAGAGAGGGAATGCTGAAAGAGCAGGATCTGAGCAGCAAACTTGCTTCAAATTTATATCAGCTTATTGAGAATAAAAACAATGATATAACTATAAACTGGAATTTGAATATATCTAATAGATATACCATTGAAGAGTTGTCTAAATTAGGAAAAGCTGAAACTGTAATACTTTCTCCTGAAATAAGTTTTGAAAAAATAAAGGAAATAGGTAAAACGAGTTTAAGAAAAGCTATATTAGGATATTCAAGATTAAAGGGGATGTATGTTGAGATACCTCTTTTTGACAGAAGCAGGGAAACAATAGAAAATAGCGAAGGAGATAAATTTACTGTTGTTCAAAATAATATAGGAAATAGTGAAATATTCTTTGAAAGACCGTTAAATATATTGAATGATATGAGCAGAATGAAAAAACTGCATATTGATGAAATAGTTGCAGAATTTACTATTGAAACACCAGAAGAAGTAAGAGAAATTCTTAAGAATATGGAAACAAGAGCAGGAATATATAGAGCATTTAACTATGAAAGAGGGGTGTATTAATCTTATGGATAAAAATAAAAAATGGGTGAGAGATTTAGGTACATGGTTTGGGCTTGGAGATATGCCTAAAGCACCAGGAACATTTGGAACATTAGGCGGAGTGCCATTATTTATCCTTCTTTCCTATATAAGAAGGTTTTTTCCTAACAATATGGTTTATAATTCTTTTTATTTTATGTTTTTAATAACGTTTTTTGCTGTAGCAGTTTATGTCAGTGATATATGTGAAAGAGAGATATTTAAGAAAAAAGATCCTCAAAATGTTGTAATAGATGAGGTATTGGGATACTTAACTACCCTTTTTCTAATAAATCCAGTGGGAGTATCTCAAAATATAAAAGCTATGGTTATTGCATTTGTTATATTTAGATTTTTTGACATAACAAAGCTAGGTCCTATTGATAAATCTCAGCACTTTGAAAGAGGAATAGGAGTAGTATTAGATGACTTTTTAGCTGGAATAATAGGGAACTTTTTAATGGTGTGTATCTGGAGTATATTTTTTTAAATAACAGGGGGCATTTATAGATGAAAGCAGGTTTGATACTTGTAGGTACTGAACTTCTAAATGGAGGTATGCTTGATACCAACAGCCTCTATATAGCAGAAGAACTGAATAAATATGGAATAGAGATAGAATTTAAAGTAACAATCAGAGATTTTATGGATGAGATCATTAAGACTATAGATTATGGAAAAAGAAATGTTGATCTTATTATAATGTCAGGAGGTCTTGGACCTACAATAGATGATATAACAAAAGAAGCTATTGCAAAGTATCTGAATAGACCCCTTATAGTAGAAGAAAATGAATTGTCAGAGTTAAAAGAAAAATTTCAAAAAGCAAGACTAAATTTTATAGGTACAAATGTAAAAGAAGTAGAAAAACCAAAGGGAGCAATAACTTTTAGAAATGATGCTGGAATGGCACCAGCTGTATATATTGATGGGATAGCAGCTTTTCCAGGAGTTCCTAAAGAATTATATGATATGCTTCCAAAATTTTTAAAATGGTACAGCAAAGAAAATAATATAGGTAATGATGGAATTTATATAAGAGATATACTTACATTTGGGTTGGCAGAATCTCTTTTAGATCAGGAAATAAGAGACTTTTTTACAGAAGATGGAATTTACTATGAGTTTTTGGTAAAAAATTATGGAACAATAGTAAGACTTCAAAGTAAAGAGAGTAATAAAAATAAAGTAGAAAAAATAGTAGAAAAGATATATAATAAAATAGGTAAATTTATATTCGGTGAGAATGCAGACAGACTAGAAAAAAAAGCAGTGGAACTTATAAAAAAACTTGGAATGAATATCTCTACAGCAGAATCATGTACAGGAGGTATGATTGCCAGCCGTTTGATAGATGTTCCAGGAGTATCTGAGATATTTAAAGAGGGAATAGTTTCATATAGTAATGATGCTAAGATGAAAAGACTTGGAGTAAAAAAAGAAACGTTGGAAAAATATGGAGCAGTGAGTGAAGAAACTGCTAGGGAGATGGTCATAGGACTTGATTCTGATATTGCTATTGCTACTACAGGAATAGCAGGTCCAGATGGTGGAACACCTGAAAAACCTGTAGGACTTGTCTATATAGGAATAAGAGTTAAAAATGATATCTATATAGAAAAAAGATTTTTCAATGGGGATAGAATGAAAGTCAGAGAAAGAGCAGTTTCTCAGAGTCTTTTTAGTCTGATAAAAATATTAGATAAAGGAGAGTATAATGAGTAGTATAGGAGAAAGAATAAAGAAAAGTAGAAATGAGAAAGGGCTGTCTTTGAGAGAGTTAGCTTCAAGAGTAGACTTATCTGCCAGTTTTTTATCTCAAATAGAGCAGGGAAAAGCTTCTCCTTCTATTGAAAATTTAAAGAAAATAGCTACTTCATTAGATGTAAAGGTAAGCTACCTTATTGAAGACGAAGAAGAAACTAGAAATATGGAAGTTGTAAAAAAAGATGAGAGAAAATATATAGAAAGTATAGATTCAAATACTAAAATGGCTCTTCTTACAACATCTAATATTGATAAGACAATGGAGCCTATTCTTTATGAAATAGGACCAAATGGAGAGAGTGGAAGAAGCTTCTATACTCATAATGGAGAGGAATTCATCTTTATTGTTGAAGGGAAACTGGATGTATATATAGATGAGGCTGTGTATAGTTTAAATGAGGGAGATAGCCTGTACTTTAAATCTAGCCAAAAACATAGATTTAAAAATACCACTGACAAACTTACAAAGGCTATATGGGTTGTAAATCCTCCAACATTTTAGGGAAAAATAAAAAGAAGATTTCGGAGGTAAATTATATATGAAAATAGAGGTAAAGGTACTTAACTCTATAAGATTGACTAAACTTTTAATAGCTGCAAGCAGATGGCTTTCAAAATATGCAGATGTATTAAATGATTTAAATGTTTATCCAGTACCAGATGGTGATACAGGAACAAATATGTCCATGACACTTCAGGCAGTGGAAAATGAATTGATAAAAATGAATCATGAACCAAGTATGAAAGAACTTGCTGATAGAGTATCAGAAGCAGTGTTATTGGGAGCAAGAGGAAATTCAGGAACTATCTTATCTCAAATTGTACAAGGTTTTTTAAATGGAGTAAGAGATAAAGAGGAAATTACAGTAGATGATACTATTCAGGCTTTTGTTTTAGCAAAAGAAAAGGCATATCAGGCTGTTTCTGAACCAGTAGAAGGAACAATGCTTACTGTCATCAGAAGGGTGGCAGAGGAAGCAGTGGCTTATAAAGGAGATAAGGATGATTTTATTCTTTTTCTTGTACATCTAAAAAATGTAGCCTATGAAGCAGTTGAAAATACACCTAATCAGCTTCCTAAATTAAAAGAAGCAGGAGTAGTTGATGCTGGAGGAAAGGGAATATTCTATGTTCTTGAGGGATTTGAAAAGTCTGTAACTGATCCAGAAATGTTGAAGGATTTGGAAAGAATAGTAAAATCGAGAGCAAAAAGAAAAGAAAGACTTGAAAATACAACACAGATAATAGAAGATATAAAATTTAAATATTGTACAGAATTTATAATTGAATCAGGAAGTTTTGATTTAGAAGAATATAAAGGGAAAATAAGCCCTTTAGGAGATTCTCTTGTATGTGCACAAACGGCTAAAAAGACAAAAACACATATACATACAAATCATCCAGGACAGGTATTGGAAATCGCTGGAATGTTAGGAAATCTTAACAATATAAAAATAGAAAATATGGAAATACAGCATCAGAATCTTCTTATTTCTGAAAATGAATCTTATCAAATGGAATCTACAGAAAAAGTATTTGTAAGAAGTGAGAATGCAGAGCCAGTTGCTTTTTATGCTATTGTAGATAACAAGGAACTAGGAAATTTATTTCTTGATGATGGAGCTGCTGCTGTACTTATTGGGGGACAGACACAGAACCCAAGTGTAGCAGATATAGAAGATGGATTGAAAAGAATAAGTGCTGAAAAGATAGTTATTCTTCCAAATAATAAAAATATCATCTCAGCAGCAAAGATAGCAGCAGAAAGATCTAATAAAGAAATTATGGTCCTTGAAACAAAATCAATGTTGGAAGGACATTATGTTATAAAGAATAAAGATGAAAAAATTGAAGATATTTTGAAACAGACAGGCAGAAACTACTCTATTGAAATAACAAAAGCTGTAAGAAATACAAAAGTTGATGAACTTCAGATAGAAGAAGGTAATTACATAGCCCTCGTAAATGGAAAAATAAAAGAAAAGTCAGAGGATTTGCCTTCTCTTATAAAAGAGGTTTATAAAAAATATATAAATGGAAATACATTGAATATATTTGCTGTAATTGGGGATGAATCAACTGAAGAAGCAGATGAAGTATTAAAAGAAACAAATGGAGTAAGATACAACGAATTTAAAGCGAATCAGGGAAATTATCCATATTATATTTATATAGAAAATAGAGATCCTAATATGCCAGAAGTGGCGATAGTTACTGATTCTACATCAGATTTAACAAAAGAATTCATAGGAGATCTGTCTATAAATATTATTCCACTGAAAATAAAATTAAATGATAATTATTATAGAGATGGAGTGGATATTTCTAAAAGAGAGTTCTGGAAAAGACTTCTTACAGAAAATACAGCTCCAAAAACTTCTCAGCCTTCACCAGCTGAGTTTAAAGAACTATATGAAAAATTATTCAATAAAGGTTATAAAAAAATCATATCTATTCATATTTCAAGCAGATTAAGTGGGACACAGCAGGCAGCAAGAGTGGCAAAAGGAATGCTGAATAGAGCAGAAGATATAGCTATAGTAGACTCAAAAGCTGTTACTCTTGTACTTGGTCATCAGGTATTAGAGGCAGCAAGAATGGTAAAAGCTGGAGCAAAGTATGAAGCTATACTTGAAAGGCTTGATGAGATGCAGGAAAAAATGAAGTTATACTTTGTTGTAAATGACCTTTCATTCTTGGAAAAAGGTGGAAGAATAGGAAGAGCTTCTTCTGTTATAGGAGGATTATTAAAAGTAAAACCTATACTGAAACTAGAAAATGGAGAAGTAACTATTGAAACCAAAACTTTTGGAGATAGAGGTGCCTTTTCATACATGGAAAAATTAATAAAAGCGGAAAGCAAGAAAAATAGTATAATCCTGTATACAGCATGGGGAGGAACAAATAAAGAACTTTCAAAAGCTGATGCAATAAAAAATATGTGTGACAATTCTAAAAAAGTTGAATATAAAGGAAGATTTGAAATTGGTGCAACTATTGGTTCTCATTCAGGTCCTGTATTTGGTTTTGGAATGATGTCAAAAATAAGATAATTGAAAGCAGGGGATTCTTTATTAGGTTAGTATATCTATATAGAGAATCCTTACTTCTTTTTATAAATATTTCTAATTATTGAAAATGGTAAAATAAACCATGTAAAAAGTTTTTAAAATTTTTTATATATAAGGGGGAATAAGGTGATAAACATCAAACTTATTGCAGGTTTATTAATTTTCGTGGTATCTTTTTATTTTATTCTTTTTGGAAAACAGCCTAAGTCGCTTACAGCTATCATTGGAGGAAGTTTAATGGTGCTGATAGGGGTTATGAATCAAGAAGAGGCTTTGGAATCCATAGGAAGAAATTTAGAGATTTTGTTGCTTTTAATGGGGCTTATGATGGTAGTTGAAGTGATGTCTGAAACAGGTATTTTCCAGTGGGTAGCAATAAAAGTTGCTCAGCAGGCAAAAGGGGATCCAATGAAGATACTGATGATGTTATCAGTGGTGACTGCTGTATGTTCAGCATTCCTAGATAATGTTACAACTATTCTTCTTATAGTGCCAGTCACTGTCTTATTAGCTAAAAAGCTGAAGATAGATCCGTTTCCATTTATAATGGTGCAGATATTTGCCTGTAATATAGGAGGAACAGCTACAATGATAGGTGATCCGCCAAATCTTATCATAGCAAGCCTTGGTGGTTTGGATTTCAATGATTTTTTGATAAATCTAACACCAATTGTAGTAGTAAATATGATAGTTCTTTTAATTACAGCTAGGCTGCTTTTTGGAAAAAAGTTTACTGTATCTAGAGAATTAAGAGCCAGCATAATGGACTTGGAACCTAACAGAAGCATAAAGAACAAAAAACTTCTAATACAGTCATGTGTTTTGTTTGGAATAATTCTTATAGGATTTTTAACAAACATGGTAACAAATATAGGGCTTGCAGTTATATCTATAACTGGATCAGTTATTTTGCTTACTATAAGCAAAAAAAGTCCAGAAGAGATATACAGAAAAGTGGAATGGGAAACTCTGTTCTTCTTTGGAGGGTTATTTGTTTTAGTTGAAGGAGTAGATAAGCTTGGAGTAGTTGCAAAAATTGGGGAATTGATAATCAGATTTACAGATGGAAATCTGGAAAAAACTGGAACAGTTATAGTATTGATTTCATCATTATTGTCACCAATACTTGGATCAGTACCATATACTCTATCTTTCTCAAAAATTATAGCAAGTATTGTACCTAATTTTACAGGACATACAGATGTCTTGTGGTGGGCATTATCTTTGGGAGCCTGTCTAGGTGGAAACATGACATTGGTAGGAGCACCAGCTAATATAGTTGGGGTATCTATTGCAGGAAAAGCAGGAGTAAAAATAAGTTTTATGGATTTCTTCAAATTGGGGATACTGATTGTTATTGAGTCAGTGATTTTAAGTGTTGTTTATATTAATCTAAGGTATTAAAGTTTTAAAGGAGGAATATATGAAGTTTTCAAGTTATTTAGATCCACAGTTTATTTTTACTGATTTAAAAGGAACAACTCCTGAAGAAATTATCACAGAGATGGTAGAAAGATTATCTCTGAAGGATAAGAAGATAAATGAGTTAAAAGATATGATTGTAAAATCAGTAATTAAAAGAGAAGAGGAAATATCTACTGGAATGGGAAATGGAATAGCAATACCACATGCCAGAATAGAAAATTTCAATGACTTTGTTGTTGCTATTGGTATACTTGAAAAACCTATAGAGGTTGAAATTGCAGCCACACATAGAACGGATAAAGTTAAACTTGTATTTTTGATTATTTCAGATGTATTAAAAAATAAAAATATATTAAAGGTGATGAGTGCCGTTTCTAAAATGGCTCTAAAGAGAAAAAGTCTTTTAGAGCAGATAAAGCAGGAAAAAAATCCAAATAAAATAGTGGAATATATTCAAGAATCTAATATTGAAATAGACCACAGAATAATTGCAGAAGATGTATTGAGTCCAGATATACAGCCAGCTACTCCAGATAATACTTTGGAGGAGATAGCAAAAAGGCTTATACTTGAACAGATAAGCGGACTTCCAGTTGTTGATAAAGATGGTATGTTTCTAGGAGAAATAACTGAAAGAGAACTTATTGATTTTGGTATGCCTGATTATCTTTCTTTGATGGGAGATCTTAATTTCTTAACAGTAGGAGAACCTTTTGAAGAATATCTGGTAAATGAAACAACAACAACTATTGAAAAATTGTACAGAGTAGATGAGAGAGTAAAAATAGATAGAAAAACTCCTATTATGGAGATATGTTTTATTATGGTAAATAAAGGACTTACAAGATTGTATGTACTAGATGAAGGAAAATATTATGGAATGATAAGAAGATCAGATATAATCAAGAAAGTACTTCATATTTAAACTCTTGATCTTTGGGGAAAGAATTAAAATAAGGAGGAAAAATTATGATATATATGCTGATAGGATTAGTTGTATTTTTTACAGTATTCTATTTGATGATAACAGATAAAATCCCTGGACCATGGGCAACAATGATAGGTGGACTTGTAATGGCACTAGTAGGGATAATAAATGAAGAAGATGCCTTGACAGCTATTTCTGAAAGACTGGAGATTTTATTTCTTTTAATAGGTATGATGATAATAGTTTTGCTAGTGTCTGAAACAGGTGTGTTCCAATGGTTTGCTATTAAAGTAGCTCAGTTGGTAAGAGGAGAACCTTTTAGATTGATAGTTTTACTGGCAATAGTAACTGCTCTTTGTTCTGCATTCTTAGATAATGTTACAACTATCCTTTTGATGGCACCAGTATCTATATTGCTGGCAAAACAATTAAAATTAGATCCTTTCCCATTTATAATAACAGAAGTTATGTCTGCTAATATTGGTGGACTGGCTACATTGATTGGTGACCCTACTCAATTGATTATAGGAGCTGAAGGAAATCTTGGATTCAATGAATTTCTTTTTAATACAGCACCAGTAGCTGTACTTTCAATGGCACTGCTTATAGCAAATGTTTATTTCATCTATGGAAGACATATGGTAGTACCAAATGAGCTAAAAGCAAGAATAATGGAATTGGATTCTTCAAGAAGTTTGAAAGATCCCAAACTATTGAAACAGGCAGCAGTAATATTTACTCTCGTATTGATAGGATTTGTTTTAAATAACTTTATCAATAAAGGTTTGGCAATTATATCTCTTTCTGGAGCAATATTCTTAGTTGTTATAGCAAAAAGAAAACCAAAAGAGATATTTGAGAATGTAGAATGGGAAACTCTGTTTTTCTTTATAGGTTTGTTTATGATGATAAAAGGGATAGAGAATTTGAACATAATAAACATGATTGGAGATAAACTTATAAAAATAACTTCAGGTAAATTTGACCTTGCTGTCATAGCTGTAACTTGGCTTTCTGCTGGATTTACATCTATAATAGGAAATGTTGCTAATGCTGCTACTGTTTCTAAAATACTTGGAGTAATGGTGCCTACATTTGATAAAATAGGAGATCCAAAAGCTTTTTGGTGGGCTCTTTCATTTGGATCGTGTTTAGGTGGAAACATCACTATGCTTGGATCAGCTACAAACGTTGTTGCTGTAGGAGCTGCTGCTAAAGCTGGATGTAAAATAGATTTCTTTAAATTCTTTAAATTTGGAGGACTTATAGCTTTTCAAACATTATTGTTAGCTACTATTTATCTATATGTAAGATATATGTAGAAAGAAAAGGAGGAAATATGCGAATATTCCGATTTAAAAGCATAGATTCTACAAGTGATTATCTCAAAGATAAAGAAGATATTGAAAATTTTGATTTAGCAATAGCTGAAATTCAAACTAAAGGAAGAGGGAGAAGAGGAAATAATTGGTTTTCCAGTAAAGGAATGGCTCTCTTTAGTTTTGCTTTAAAAGCTGAGAAAGATATATCAATAGAGGATTACTCTAAACTTCCTCTTGTTACTGGGATATCTGTGTTGAAAGGAATTAAAAGGATAGAGGAACTGGATTTGAAATTCAAATGGACAAATGATATCTATCTTGATGATAAGAAATTATCAGGAATACTAGTAGAAAAAGTAAATGATTTTTTTATCATAGGAATAGGAATAAATGTAAATAATAAGGAAATGGGAGCAGCAGAAGAAATAGCTGTATCTCTTACAAGTAAGACAAAAAAGAACTATATAATTGAGGATATTATCTTCACTGTGATAGATGAATTTAAAAAATATTACAGAAGATTTTGTGGTGGAGAATGGAAATACATATTAGATGAGATTAACAGCAGAAATTACCTCAAAGGAAAGAAAATAAATATAGTAAGTACAAATGGAACAGTTACTGGGATGGCAGATGAGATAGCACAAGATGGAAGATTGGAAGTAGAAATATCTGGAACAAAAAAACTCTTTGACATAGGAGAAATACATATAAGCAGGATGAAAAATGAAATTGAATAGTATAAAAGATAAGTTATTCAGAATGCTTACTGAAGATTTGGATCTTGGATATGTAGTGGATATAGTAAAGAAAAACCTCGACTTTAAATCTAAGATGAGGATGATAATAGATATAGCTAAAAAAAGTGAAAACTATGATTTTATAATTTTTCTAATAAAAATGACAGCAGCTATATCTGTTTTTCTTCCTATAATATCTCAGTTATGCAGTATGAAGTCTATAAATATATTTAAACTTAACTTTCAAACTTTCAAACAGATTCCAGTACTTTTTGTGAGTATATTTCCAATAATTGTCATAGGAAGAAAAAATCTTATCTTTAAAGATGGGGCATTAAAAGCAATTATATTGATACTTTACTATATTGTATGTATACCAATTACAATAGTTATTTTTGGACTTAATATAGAAAAAATAGGAAATGAGTATGAAGATGTTTATTTCCTAGTTTTTGCTGTAAATATAATGCTTCTTTTTACCAGCCATATTGTACTTATAAAGTACTGTGTAACAGATATAATTCTTAGAAAGAGAAAAGTGAAAAGCAGTGATGTAATAATTACGCTGATGACATATATAACTTTGGGAATAAGTTTTGGTGCACTTTATTCTGTAATAAATATCTATTATGATGGAAAAGCTTTTCATGGAATGGAAGGGGTAAATACTACTCTGTATTTTTATTTTAAACATATATATTTTAGTTTTGTCACATTGACAACTTTGGGATATGGAGATATCTATCCATTGAAATTTTTAGGGCAGTTCTTTGTTATAATAGAAGCATTGACTGGGATATTCCTTTTAAACTTTTCTTTAGGAATAACTTTGAGTTCAGGAATATTAAATTTTCAGATAGGTCAAAAAGATGATGGAGATAAGACAAAAGAAACTGATAAATCAGGAGAAAAGAATAATGAATAGAAAAAGGGCAGTTATAGGAATGAGTGGTGGAGTAGATTCTTCTGTGGGAGCCTATCTTTTGAGAGAACAAGGATATGAAGTCATAGGTGTAACATTGAATCATAAGAAGGAAAAATCTCTCATGGAAGAAATAAAAGCTGCTCAAAGGATATGTGACTTTCTTGGAATAAAACATAGAACAATAGATATAGAAGAATTATTCCAAAAGGAAGTTATAGATGATTTTTTAGAGGGATATTCTCAAGGAATAACTCCTTCTCCCTGTGTTATCTGTGACGAAAGAGTAAAAATGAGAGTTCTTTTTGAAACTGCAGATGAAGAGGGAGCATATTTTGTAGCTACAGGGCATTATTGTTCTGTGGAATATTCAGAAGAGTTTAAAAGAGAGCTACTGAAAGTTTCCTATGACCCCAAAAAAGATCAAAGCTATATGCTTTACAGACTGGATAATGATAAAATATCAAGGCTTATATTCCCTTTGCATTCTTATGAAAAAAAGGAGATAAGAGGGATAGCCAAGAATATTGGACTAGAAGTACATGATAAAGGAGATAGTCAGGGAATATGCTTTGCTAAGGAAGGATATATAGAATTTCTTAGAAAAAATTTAGGAGATAAAATAAAAAAGGGAAACTTTATAGATAATAATGGAAATATTATGGGAAAACATGAAGGATATCAGTTATATACAATTGGACAGAGAAGAGGATTAGGACTTAAACTTCCAAGAGCATATTTTATAACAAAAATAAATAAAGAGAAAAATGAAATAACTATTGGAGAATATAAAGAATTGTACCAAAAAAGGGTAGAGCTAAAAAAATATAAGCTTTCTATAAAAATAAATGATATTTTAGATAAAAGTATTATTGGAAGGCCTAGATTTTCCAGCTTTGGTACAAGTGGAAAAATTTTATTTGAGAATGAAAAACTCTACTTTGAGTTTGATGAAGAAAATCCCCAGACTGCTCCAGGACAGCATTTGGTGTTGTATTATAAAAATTTAGTACTTGGTGGAGGAATAATATCATAACTTGACAACTTTTAGTAAAATCGTTATATTATAGGTGATGATTAATTAATAAGGGAGGGAGTTATGGAGTCGACCAAGTGGTTATATTGGATAATTGGAATAATCATAGTAGTTGTAGCAGCTATAATTATCAGAAAATATAAACTGATCACTAAAGTAAAAAGAGTAAATTGTGTTGATTTGGATAAACTTGAAGAAAAGAAATTTTCTGGAATGGGAAAACTATATATCAAAGCTTTAGGTGGAGAAAAAAATATAGTAAGTGTAGACCCTTGCATGACAAGAATAAGAGTAATAATGAAAGATGGTTCTCTGTTGGATGAAAAGAGAATAATTATTTTAGGAGCTCATAAAGTTATAAAATTAACTGATAAAAAAATTCATATCATTATTGGATTAAAAGCTGAAAAGTTAGCTGAAGAGATAAATGATATAAGAGAAAAAAATAAGTAAGGCGGTTGTCCGCCTTTTTTTGTTAGAAAAGTTGTAATGAAGATAGGGCAGAAAAAAAGAAAAGCACCTTTTTGGATGTATAAAAATATATATAAAATTTTAAAGGAGGGATAATTTGAGTTACTTTGATCATAGAGTTATAAAAACTGCATTTGGAACATTTTTGGCTATATATTTGGCTCAGATCATGGGAATAAGTTATGGAGTAACTGCTGGAATAGTTACAATAATAAGTATACAGACAACGAAAAAAGAATCAGTGAAAATAGCAATAGAAAGATTTATTGCTTCCCTTGTAGGACTTTTTATAGCAGCAATGTTTTTTTATTTTTGGGGATATACACCATTTGTATTTGGACTTTTTATTTTAATATTTATGCCTATATGCCTGAAGTTTAATTTGTTTCAAGGATTTTTGGTAACAGTAGTATTGGCAACACATATTCTGACAGAAAGAAATATATCCTTAAAAATACTTACAAATGAAATATTAATACTTGTGCTTGGAGCATTAATAGCTATAGTTTTAAATCTATATATGCCTGATGTAACTAAAAAAATAAAGCACACTCAGGAAAATGTAGATGATTGTATGAAAAAAATTCTCAGCTATATGAGTGATGAATTAATAACAGGAGCAATATTTGTTGATGAAGATAAAATATTTAAAGATTTAAGAAAAGAACTGGATATAGGAAGAGATTTAGCATATAAAGATTACAATAATGCTTTATTCTATGGTTCAAGATATGAGATAGAAGTTTTTAATATGAAAAGAGCTCAGTATAAAATTTTGGTAAGAATGAGAAAGCATTTTTATAACTTTTTTATAAGCAGCGAGCATACATTCATTGTTTCAGAATTTACAAGAAAAGTAGGAAGTTCAATAGGAGTAGATAGATTGTACCTTGAAGCTTTAGATGAACTAGAAATATTGAGAGAGAAATTTAAAAATATGCCTCTTCCAAAAAGTAGAGTTGAATTTGAGAGCAGAGCTATGCTGCTGCAGTTCTTTAATGATATAGAGGAATTTCTTGAAATTAAGAAGGATTTTATGAAAAAATATACATTAGATGGGGAGAAAAAAATATAGAGGCTGGTTTTTAATCAGCCTCTATTTTAATATATTAATCTAAACTCTGACTTGCAGCCATAAGGAAAGGAACTATCTGTTTCTTTCTTGAAACTACCCCTTCCAGCCATGCAAGATTATTTTCCAGATGAACATTGAAAGCTCTCTCTATAAGTTGAGGGAAATCCCCTGCTATCATAGCATAAGAACCAGATTTTATTATATCTGTAATAATAAGCACAAACATTGAGAATCCAGAGTTTTTATTTATCTCTTTCATAACTCTTTCCAAATCAGCCTGTTTATTTAAAAGTCCAGCTACATCTACAGTATTTACCTGAGCTATTCCCATATTGATTCCATTCATAGAGAATTCTTTCATATCTGTAGTAAGTATTTCATAGGAAGATCTATTAGCAAGAGAAGTTCCTGCTATAAGCATGTTCATTCCATATTCTTCATAATCAAGCTCTTCACAAATAAGAGCAAGCTCTTTAACTGTATCTATATCTTTCTGAGTACAAGTAGGTGATTTAAACATAAGTGTATCTGAAAGAATAGCACTCATCATAAGTCCAGCAGCTTTTTTAGATGGAGTGATTCTTGCATCTCTGAATAATTCATAAATGATGGTACAAGTACATCCAACTATTTCAGCATTTATTTTTACAGGTTCATCAGTAATAAAATTTCCAAACTTATGATGGTCAATAACCTGTAGTATTTTTGCATCTTGTAATCCCTCTACTGAATGGGCAAACTCATTGTGGTCAACTAGAATAACTTGTTTTCTTGTGAAGTTAATCAAGTTTTTAGTCCTGATTGTTCCATATACAGTTCCATCTTTTTCAGTAACTGGGAAGTTTGTCTGTGTTGCCTCTTTCATTATATCTTTTATATCATGTAAGAAATCATCTTTTTTAAATGAATAGAATTTTGTATTATTCATTATAGAAGATAATGAAAGTGACTGACTTACAAGACTTATTGTCTTGAAAAGATTAGCATGAACCCTCATAATAGCACAGTCGGAAGTCACTCTTGGGCTGATAAAATCATCTTCATCACAAGCAACGATTATAACTTTTGCTCCTGCTTTGATTGATCTGTCAATACCATCTACCATAGATGTAGTTACAACTATATCTCCCTGAGTAACATTTTCCAGTTCAGATACAGCCTTCAGATTTCCAGTAATAATACCGCTTGGATAAGTACCACTTACAATTATTCCATCCAGAACATCTTTCAGATTTTCGTATGTTGTCTTATATTTTCCAAAAAGATCTGAATGTTCAAGATTAAGGTAAGTATTAGCTATATCAGAAATATGTATCATACCTTTAAGCTGTTTTTTATCATCTACAACAGGAAGGCTGGAAAAGTTTTCTACAGTCATTATATCTAAAGCTGATCTTAAAGAATCATCTATAGATAAAGTCTTTTTTTCCACTCTAGTCAGGTCAGATATCTGAGCACTAACTGTTTTTAAAAGTTTAGGAATTTTTACACCAAAATATTTTAAGACATATTCTGTTTCTTTATTTATATCACCAAGTCTGTAAGGAATAGCATTTATTCCCATCTCTTTTTTTAGTTCAGCTAAGGCAATTGAAGAGCAGATAGAATCTGTATCTGGATGTCTATGTCCAAAAATCAAAATAGGCTCCATTTGAAAAAACCTCCTTATTTTTCTTGAATTGCTGTTTCAAATATATTAACATTTTTTTACAATATGAACAAATAATATTTTTGAAAAAAATCTTAAAAAAAAATGATATAATATCATTATGAAAACATAGATGATTAAATTAGAAATTGGAGCAGAAATAATGAAAGAGATGAAATTAAATTTTTTTGAGGAGAATGACATGAAAAAGGATAAGGAAAAAATAGAGAAGCTGAGAGCAGATCTCTTAAAGTACAACCAGTATTACTATACAAATAATGAAAGCCTTATTTCTGATGTGGAATATGATATGCTGATGAATGAACTTAAAGAACTGGAAGAAAAATATCCAGAGTATAAAAGTGAAACATCCCCAACAGTTATAGTAGGAGCTTCAAATCTTAGAGAGAATAAGTTTCAGAAAGTAACTCACAAAAAACCTATGCTAAGCCTTTCTAATACTTACAATGAAGAGGAGATAGGAGATTTTATAGATAGAATTAAAAAACTTCTTCCTGAAAGAGATGATGTAAAATATGCTCTTGAATTGAAATTAGATGGACTTTCTATAAGCATCCAATATGAAAAAGGAAAGCTGGTAAGAGGTGTAACTAGAGGAGATGGAGCTATTGGGGAAGATGTTACAGAAAATATAATGGAGATAGAAACAATTCCTCATACATTAAAAGAGCCTTTAGATATGGAGATAAGAGGGGAGATAGTCCTTCCTATAAGCAGATTTGAAAGTCTGAATGAAAGAAGAATGGAAGCTGGAGAAGAGGTATTTGCCAATCCAAGAAATGCAGCAAGCGGAACACTTAGACAGATAGATGCAAGCATAATAAAAGAAAGAGGTTTAGACTGTTATTTTTATTTTATAGTAGATGCTAAGAATTATGGAATACAGACTCATAGTGAGAGTATAAAATATCTGGAGTCTTTAGGAATAAAGACTACAGGAGTATGCGAGGTGCTGGACACAGCTTCTGCTCTGAAAAAAAGAATAGATTACTGGGAGCAGGAAAAAGAGAAGCTGGACTATGAAACAGATGGAATGGTAATAAAAGTGGATAATCTTGATCTTTGGGATGAACTTGGAAATACTACTAAAAGTCCTAGATGGGCTATAGCATATAAGTTTCCTGCTAAACAGGTAACAACTACTCTGTTGGGAATTACATGGCAGGTAGGAAGAACAGGAAAAGTTACTCCAGTCGCAGAGCTTGAAGAGGTAGTATTATCTGGAAGCAAGGTAAAAAGAGCCAGTCTTCATAATTTCCATGAAATAGAAAGAAAAGATATAAGAATAGGAGATAAGGTATTTATAGAAAAAGCTGCTGAAATAATACCACAGGTAGTAAAATCTATAAAAGAATTTAGAGATGGCAGTGAAAAAATGATAGATGAACCTGACAAATGCCCTGTATGTGGAAGTCCAGTTGCCAGAGAAGAGGGACAGGTAGATATAAAATGTACCAACCCAATATGTCCAGGAAAAGTAAAGGGAAGAATTGAGTATTTTGTGTCAAGAGATGCCATGAACATAGGCGGTTTTGGAAGCAAAATGGTGGAAAAAATGCTGGAACTTGGATTTATAAAAAATGTTGGAGATATATATGATTTGAAATCTCATAAAGAAGATCTTGAAAATATAGAAAAAATGGGAAAAAGAAGTGTAGAAAATCTTTTAGATTCCATAGAGGCAAGTAAAAAGAGAGATTATTCAAAAGTTATTTATGCACTTGGAATACCTTTTATTGGGAAATATTCTGGAAAACTTTTAGCAGAAGCAAGCAGGAACATAGACAATCTTATGAAAATGGAAATAGAAGAATTGATAGAGATAGATGGAATTGGTGATAAGGGAGCAAAGGCTGTGTATGATTTTCTTAGAGATGAGGAAAATATTGAACTTATAAATATTTTAAAAGGTCATGGACTACAGTTTGCTATGGAGGAAAAAGAAGAGGAAGATCAATCAGAAAAGATTTTCTCTGGAAAAACTTTCCTTTTCACAGGAACTCTTAAAAATTTTAAAAGAGAAGAAATAAAAGAAGAAATTGAAAAACTTGGTGGAAAGAATTTGTCAGCAGTAAGTAAAAACCTTGATTATCTTATCATTGGGGAGAAAGCTGGAAGTAAATTAAAGAAAGCTCAGGAGTTAGGAACTGTAAAGATTCTTACAGAGGACGAATTTGTAGAGATATGTAAGAATAACAATAAAAATTAATATAAAAACAAGCACCTTTAATTGACTATCGAGAAGATTTATGGTAGCATATATCTTGATAAAGTGTCAGAATAATAATTTAAAGAGAGGAAAATTGTAGATGATAGGAGATTTGTTAAAAAAGATATTTGGTACAAAAAACGATAGAGAAGTAAAGAGGATAAGAAAAATAGTAGATGTTATTAATCAGCTTGAACCTGATTTTGAAAAGCTTACTGATGAGCAGTTAAGAGCAAAAACTGCATATTTTAAAGAAAGATTAGCAAAAGGTGAAACTTTAGATGATATTCTGCCAGAAGCATTTGCAACTGTAAGAGAAACATCTAAGAGAGTTTTAGGACTAAGACATTATGATGTTCAGCTTATTGGAGGAATAGTTCTTCATGAAGGAAAAATAACGGAAATGAAAACTGGGGAAGGAAAAACTCTTGTGGCTACTTGTCCTGTATATTTAAATGCTCTTACTGGAAAAGGTGTACATATCATAACAGTAAATGATTACCTTGCTGCCAGAGATAGAGATATGATGGGAAGAGTTTATGACTTCCTTGGATTAAATTCTGGAGTTATACTAAATGGTATATCAACAGAACAGAGAAAGCAAGCTTACAACAGTGATATTACATATGGTACAAACTCAGAATTTGGATTTGACTACTTGAGAGATAACATGGTAGGAAGTATAGAAGAGAGAGTACAAAGAGAACTTAACTACTGTATAGTGGATGAGGTTGACTCTATCCTTATAGACGAAGCAAGAACACCACTTATTATATCTGGTGCTGCTACTGAATCTATCAAATGGTATAAAGTGTTCTATCAAATAGTTTCAATGTTAAGCAGAAGTTATGAAACAGAAGGAATCAAAGATGTAAAAGCTAAAAAGGAAATGGATATTCCACCTGAAAAATGGGGAGATTATGAAGTTGATGAAAAAGCTAAAAACATTGTTCTTACTGAAAAAGGTGTAACAAAAGTTGAAAAGTTATTGAAAATAGATAACCTTTATTCTCCTGAAAATGTAGAACTTACTCATTACTTAAATCAGGCTTTAAAAGCTAAAGAACTTTTCAAAAGAGATAGAGATTATTTAGTAAATGGTGAAGGACAAGTAATAATAATAGATGAATTTACTGGAAGAGCTATGGAAGGAAGAAGATATTCAGATGGTCTTCACCAAGCTATTGAAGCAAAAGAAGGAGTGAATATAGCTGGAGAAAACCAAACTCTTGCATCAATCACACTTCAAAACTATTTCAGAATGTATGAAAAATTATCAGGAATGACTGGTACTGCTGAAACAGAGGCAGCAGAGTTTGTTCATACATATGGTTTGGAAGTAGTAGTTATCCCTACAAATAAACCAGTAATGAGAAAAGATCATCCAGATTTGGTCTTCAAGACGCATAAAGAGAAAATAGATGCAATAATAAATAGAATAGAAGAATTACATAAAAAAGGACAGCCAGTACTTGTGGGAACTATTTCAATAAAAAGTTCTGAAGACCTTTCTGAACTTCTTAAAGCAAGAAAGATACCTCATAATGTATTAAATGCTAAATTCCATGCTCAAGAAGCAGAAATAGTAGCACAGGCTGGAAGATTCGGAACTGTAACAATAGCTACTAACATGGCAGGTAGAGGTACTGACATTATGCTTGGAGGAAATCCTGAATTCCTTGCTGTAGAAGAAGTAGGAAGCAGAGATGCTGAAAACTATGCTGAAATATTGGAAAAATACAGAGTGCAATGTGAAGAAGAAAGAGAAAAAGTTATGGAACAAGGAGGATTATTCATCCTTGGAACTGAAAGACATGAGTCTAGAAGAATAGATAACCAGTTAAGAGGGAGATCTGGTAGACAGGGAGACCCTGGAGAATCAGAATTCTATTTATCCCTCGAAGATGACTTGATGAGATTATTTGGTTCAGACAGAGTTAAAACTGTAATGGAAAAATTAGGACTTCCTGAAGGAGAGCCTATAACTCACTCAATGATTAATAAAGCAATAGCTAATGCACAAAATAAAATTGAATCAAGAAACTTTGGAATCAGAAAAAATCTTCTTGAGTTTGATGATGTTATGAATAAACAAAGAACTGCTATTTATGCAAGCAGAAATGAAGCTATGGTAAAAGATGATCTTAAAGACACAGTTTTACATATGCTTAAAGATACTATACGTTTACAAGTAACAACAAGATTTGTTGGAGAGTTTAAAGATGACTGGGATATTACAGGACTTGCAGAATTCTTAAATGAAAAATATGGATATGAAATAGCAGATTTAGCTGAATATAAATCAACAAGTATAGAAAATTATATAGAAAAATTGTATAATGATATTGTAAATGAATATGAAGCAAAAGAAAAGAGAATAGGTTCTGATCTAATGAGAAGACTTGAGAAATATATACTGTTTGAAGTAGTTGATTCAAGATGGAGAGAACATTTAAAATCATTAGATGGACTGAGAGAAGGAATCTATCTGAGAGCATACGGTCAAAGAGATCCAGTAGTAGAATACAAACTTCTTTCAGGAGAACTTTATGAAAAAATGTTGGAAACAATAAAGGAACAAACAACTTCATTCCTATTTAAAGTTATAATTAAAAGTCCAGAAGAGGAAGAATTAAAAGTAAAAGAAGAACCACTGGATAAAGTAAATTATAATACAGAGGATGAAGAAGAGGATAATAATCAGCCAAGAACTTCTGAAAAAGTAGGAAGAAATGATCCTTGTCCTTGTGGAAGCGGAAAAAAACATAAAAACTGCTGTGGAAGAGTGTAATCAAAAATTAGGAGGAACTAAATGAAAAAGTTATTTTTAGGTTTATTGATTTCAATGCTTTTTATTTCTTGTAGCTCTATGGAAAAAGGAAGCTCTTTAGAACAAAAGTATAATATAACAAAAGCTTCAGCTAAAGAATGGGATAAAACTATAATCAATGTTATTGAGGGAGAAGCACTTATTGAAGATTGGTATGGAGATGAAAATCCTATCATGTATTTGAGAAAAACTGGAAAAATGAGTGAAAAAGATTTCCAATTTTTACTATCTCTAGAGAAAAAAGATGCAACTGAAATAACTGATGATGAATATGATCAATTTTTAGGTTTAGTAACAAAATATAATAAAAAAATGCCTAGAAAATTCTTCTTAGACAATGAAAATATTAAAGACCCTAAGGGATTAGTTGATAAAATGGTAAGAGAATCATTTGTTAGAATGGAAAATCCATCTAATCACATTAAAGATGTAGTTGCTACTGAAGATGAATGGAATAAAATAGTTGAATATTCAAAACAAACAGATCTCAGTGAAAAAGATACTAAGCAGTTAAGAAAACTTCTTAATAAATTTCTAAAAAGAGATGAGTTTTTCTCTACAGAAGTATGGTATAATAGAGAAGTTTCTGCAAGAATGATAAAGATAGCTAACATCAATGCAAAAGATAATAAAACAGCTATAGAAAAAAATAATATAAATGCAAAAGCATTGTATATTGCTTATCCTGAATATTTTTCAAAACTAGAGAAATGGGATAACTAATAAATAAAAGAATAGTATAACAAAAAGGTGGGGCGTCTGTGGGAAATAGACGCCTTTCTTTGCTGAAAGATATAGAGGTGAGAGTTATGGAAGTGGATATGCACATACATACTATAGCTTCAGATGGAACTTTCACACCAGAAGAAGTAGTAAAAAGAGCAAAATCATTTGGTATGAAAACAATAGCTATAACAGATCATGATACAGTGGATGGATTGGCAGAGGGTAAAAAAATTGCTGATGAAGTAGGGATAGAATTTATTCAGGGAATAGAGATATCATGTAACATTGATAATTTAGAAGTACATATATTAGGATATTTTCTTAATCTTGAAGATGAAGAATTTCTTACTGAACTAGAAGAATTAAAAAAAGCAAGAGAAAATAGAAATAAAAAAGTAGTGGAAAAATTAGAAAAATGTGGTATAGTGGTTGATATGGAAAAAGTTAAAAATATGGCACCTGGAAATATTATCAGCAGGGTTCATATAGCAAATTATCTTGTGGAGATAGGAGCTGCTTTTTCTAAAAATGATGCTTTTGAGAAATATCTTGGAAAAACAGGTGCTGCATATGTACCAAAAGAAAATTTTCCACCAGAAAGAGCAGTAAAAATGCTTCATGCAAATGGAGCTTTTGTATCTATGGCTCATCCTAAATTAATTACACAAAATGATGGGATTTTGGAAAATATGATATCAGAACTTAAAAAACTGGGACTTGGAGGATTAGAAGCAGTTTATGGTACTTTCACTCCAGCAGAAAAAAGAAAATATAAAAAAATGGCAAAAAGACATTCTCTTTTAGTAACTGGAGGTTCAGATTTTCACGGAGCTAATAGAGAAGGAATAGATATAGGTGATACAGGTTTGGAATACTCGCAATTCAGATTAATAAAAGAGAGAAGCAGCAGATAATTATTATTTGAATATACAGGAGGAAATTATGATTATAGTAACTGGAGCAGCTGGAATGATTGGTAGTGCATTCGTTTGGAAGTTAAATGAAATGGGAATCAACGATATTATAGTAGTTGATAAATTCAGAACAGAGGAGAAATGGCTTAATTTAAGAAAAAGAGATTATGCTGACTGGGTAGATAGAGATGATCTTTTTGAATGGCTTTCAAATCCAGCAAATGCTGAAAAGATAACAGGAGTACTGCATATGGGAGCTTGTTCTGCAACTACAGAAAAAGATGCAGATTATCTTATGTCAAATAATTATGGATACAGTAAAAAATTATGGGAGTTTTGTGCAGCAAGGCAGATAAATTATGTATATGCTTCATCAGCAGCAACATATGGAGCTGGAGAGCTTGGATATAATGATGATGTAACACCTGAAGAATTAAAAAAACTTATGCCTTTAAATAAATATGGATATTCTAAAAAAATATTTGATGACTGGGCATTTAAGCAGAAAATAGCCCCAAAACAATGGGCAGGAACTAAGTTTTTTAATGTGTATGGACCACAAGAATATCACAAAGGAAGAATGGCTTCAATGGTATTTCATACATTTAACCAATACAAAGAAAATGGAGGAGTGAAACTTTTTAAATCACATAAAGAGGGATATAAAGATGGTGAACAGCTGAGAGATTTCGTTTATCTGAAAGATGTGGTTGATGTTTTATATTTTCTACTAACAGAAAAAGTAGAATCTGGAATATATAACATAGGAACAGGAGAAGCTAGAAGTTTCTTAGATTTATCTATGGCTACAATGAGAGCAGCATCCAATAATCCTGAGCTGGCTCAAGAAAAAGTAATTGAATTTGTTCCTATGCCAGAAGATCTTAGAGGAAGATATCAATATTTTACACAGGCAACTATGGAAAAATTAAAAAGAGCAGGATATACAAAAAAATTCCATTCATTAGAAGATGGAGTAAAAGACTATGTACAGAATTATATGGCTAAAGAAGATCCATACTTATAGGAGGAAAAAATTAGATGAACCCATTTTTAATTGTCATAATTCTAGGAATAGTAGAAGGGATGACAGAGTTTCTTCCTGTAAGCAGTACAGGGCATATGATTTTAGTAGAAAAATTTATCAATAGCAGTTTTTTCTCTAAAAGTTTTATGGATAGTTTTTTAATAATAGTTCAGCTTGGGGCAATACTTGCAGTAGTAATATATTTCTGGAAGGACATAAATCCTTTTGTAAGAGAGAAAGAAGTATTTGTGCAAAGATTCAGACTTTGGGCAAAGGTAGTGGTTGGAGTATTTCCAGCTGCTGTAATTGGACTTCTTTTAGATGACTATATTTCTGAATATTTTATGGGAAATGTAGTGGTAGTAGCTATGACACTAATATTCTATGGAATTATCCTTATCGTTGTAGAAAAATGTTATACAGGAACAGCTCATATAGATTCATTTCAAAAATTAGGTTATAAAACAGCGTTTACTGTTGGATTATTCCAATGTCTTGCTATGATTCCAGGAACTTCAAGATCAGGAGCAACTATTATAGGAAGTTTGCTTTTGGGACTTTCAAGAGGGGTAGCAACAGAGTTTTCTTTCTTTTTAGCAATACCAACTATGTTTGGAGCTACATTGTTAAAGCTTATGAAGAATGGACTTAAATTTTCTCCTATTGAATGGCAGCTGTTAGGAGTAGGTTCTGTAGTTTCTTTTGTTGTGGCATACCTTGTTATCAGATGGTTTATGCAGTACATAAAAAAGAGAGATTTTGTTTCTTTTGGAATATACAGAATAGTATTAGGAATATTAGTATTATTCTTTGTTCTTATGTGAGAGTGATTTAATGAAAAAAATGATTTCTGTACTGTCTGTTGTTTTTATAACTGCAGCTTTAATTAACTTTATAGGAGTGTCATATTTTAAACAGGCAAATATCTCTTCATTTAAAAATTATTTAACATTCTATGGGAAGAATATGGAAAAGTTTGATGTTCTTTTAAATGATGATAGAACAGCAGAAGAAACAAAGGATCAAATAAAAGAACTAACAGAAATGTATAGAGCTTTTGAGTCTAATGGAATGAAAAATTCCAAAGAGATGCTAGAATTTCATATAGGGAGTATAAGAAAAGGAACTCCTACTATTGGAACATTTTACCAGCTTTATAAATTTGGAAAACATCTTGATGAACAGGTAAAAGATGGAGAAAATATACTTAAAAATATAAAATAATAAATATTGGGGAAGCTGGAAACATTTTGTTTGTTTTGTAGTTTCCCTTTTTATTTACATATAATATTATTGTATTTGTAATATGTATATAAAGATGATAAAATTTAGATATAACCTAAAAAAATTGGAAGTAATTTTATTGTATTTTGAATTGAAACAGGAGGGAGTTATGTATAAAAAAACTTTGCTGATACTATTTGCTCTTCTTTTAACTAGTGTTGTTTATTCAGCTCCAGAGGAAGATAATAAATTAGCAAGAGAAAGATTACAGTATGGGAAGGAATATATTGTAACAGGGAAGATAAATGATGTATCTGGAATGGGTGAAATAACAGTGAAGCCAGATATAATAATTACAAATTTTGAACTTATGACAGAAGCTGATACTTTGGAAAAAGCTTCAGAAGAAAATGCAAAATCTATGAATGAGCTTAAAAATTATCTACTTTCAATAGGAGTAAAAGAAAGTGATATTGAAACTGCAAGATATACTAAAGGAGAAAAGGTAGAAGAAAAATTAAAAGATGAAAAATCAAATATATATAAAACAACATTTCAAGTAATTATTACTATGGAAAATAATAAATTTTATCCTGTAACAGATATCTTGAGCCAAGAAAATATTATAGAACTAAAAAATATAAACAGTGATTACAGAAATAATTTTTATTTTGTGATAGACACATTTGATAAAAATAGAGAAACATCTAGAAAACTTGCAAAAGAAAAATATGACAGGATAGAATCATCATTAAAAAAATTAGGAGTTCAAGATGTATCTATATTCAATTACAATGTAGAAGAAACAAAGGAAAGGGAGAAGAAAAAAATTTATACAATAACTCATGCTTTTAAAGTAAAAATGAAATCATCAATAGATATGGGAAAATTATTAAAAAAATGTGAAGCTCTTAGAATAAAGAATCCAGGAAGAATGACTTATGATATTTCAGAAGAGTTAAGAGATAAAGCTACATTAGAGGCTTATGAAAAGGCTATGAATAATTTATATGAGAAGGCAAAAATTATAATAAAGAATAGAGGATATGAACTTGGAGATGTAACTATTTGGGATAGAACTCAAAGTGGAAGAGATTATCTCACTATTCCAGCACCAGCTGTTATGATGAATCAAAGCAGAGTTAATGCTAAATATTTTGTAAGTCAAGCAGATTCAGACTCTACAGATATACCATTTTCAACAGCTCAGGAAATGAAGATAACAGCAAGAGTAACTGCTAGTTTTGATATAATAAATAAAGTTAAATAAAATAAGATTTGAGATTGACTAAAAAGCTAAAATTATATTTCAGTAGCTATAAGTCAATCTCTTTCTTTTTTTAGAGCTTGCTAAGTTTCTAAAAATGCTTTAATATATAGATATGAATTATATAATGGAGGGAAAAATATGAGTTTAAATAGAAAAGATATAAAACTTTTAGAAAAAATAAATAATAATATTTTTCCTATAAGTTCTCTGGCAGAAAAATATAATGTCAGTGAACGAAATATAAGATACAGTGTAGAAAATATAAATTTTTATCTTAAAAAAATGAAACTTCCAGAAATAATGATAAAAAAGGGAAATCTTGAATTTTCTATAGCTGATATTGAACTTGAAAAATTTGTAGAAGTTTTAGATATGAGTATGTATGTTTTTTCTCAGGAAGAGAGAGAAGAATATATCCTTATAAATTATCTGTTTAGAGATAATGTGAAAATATCAGAGATGGAAGCAGACCTAAAAGTAAGCAGAACTACTATAAAAAAAGATATCAAAGATTTAGAAAATTATCTTGCTGAATTTGAACTTTATTTCTATAGAGATGAAAATAAAATGGATATAGCAGGAAAAGAAAAGAAGTTAAGGCATTTAAAATTATTAAAAATGTTGAATCATATTGAGATAAAAAATAGAGAGATAGTTTTTATAAGAAAAAAATATATCAGTGAAAAAGAGGAGCAGAAAATAATAGCTGAGTATGTAAAAGGATATGATATTAGAAAAATAGCTGATGTAATAGATGAAATAGAAGATAAATTAGAGGCTCATTTTACTGATGAATTTAAAAATGTGATTGGAATATACTTGATAGCTACATTTGAAAGGATAAAAAATGGACATATAATAACTCAGAAGAATAATAGTGATTTTTTAAGAAAGCTTGAAGAATATAAAAAAATAAAGGAAGTTCTTGAAAAAGTTATAGATAAAAATCATGAATATGAAATGCTCCATCTTACAGAATATTTTTTAAGTGGATATTATAATGATACTTTTTCTGAAAATATTCTTATATTAGAGAGGTTTATTTCTAGAGTATTAGAGAATATGGATATAGAAATAGGAACACATCTCCTTAAAGAGAGAGAACTTATAGATAAACTTATGAAATATCTTCTTCCAGCTATTTACAGAATAAAGAATAATTTCTATTTAAATAAAACCCTTGATTTCAGTGAAATAAATATAGAAATTTTCACTAAGGTGAAAGAAATAATCAAGAAAAATGATCATTATCTTAAAGAACCCTTGAGAGATGAAGAGATATTTTATGTTTCGAAATATATAGAGGAATATTTAGAGGAAAAGAAAAATAAAAAAATATCTTTAAAAGAGCTTTTAAAACTGATTCAGCAAAATGCAAGAGATATAGATAATGATCTCCTGGCTGAGAGTATAAAAGAAAAATTTGGAATGTTTATAGATGATGACAGAGAAGAAAGCACAGATTATGGACTTATTAGACTTTTAGGAAGAAATCGTATATATATTTCTGATGAAAGAATAACTTTTGGAGAAGCTCTGGAAATTGGATTAAATATTTTATTGAAAGAAAGATGTATAAAAGAGAAAAGTATATATAATCTTAAAGATATGGTAGAAAAATTTGGAAGATATCTCTTTATTGATAAAAGAATATTGTTCTGTTATGATAAAGAGAAAGAAAATTGTTTAAAACCTGGAATAACACTTATAATTTCAAAACATGGAATAAAAGTAGATGATGAAGAAGATGCAGATGTTTTGTTTCTGCTGGCTGCAAGAAATAAAATTGAACATTTAAAAGTCATATCTGAATTGATAAAATTGATAGAAAAGAAGAAATTTTTTAATGAAATAATAGAGTTGGATAAACCAGAAGATATAAAAAATAAAATAAAAATTCTTTTAAAAGAATGAAAAATAGAAAGTATTAGTATTTAATATTTTGATTTCGTTTTCCCTCTTTAAAACAAAATTATTTAATGGACTTTTGATGAATTGTTTGTTATAATTATAGAATCTATAAGAGTAAATAATTTTAGAATGATATTAAAGGGGGAGCAAATATCTTGAAAGGCAATAAGCTTTTAAGAACTAATATATTGATTAGTGTTATTTTGATAGTAGGATTTTCACTTACAGCAGTATTTAGCTACCAAGCAAATTATAGGGCATCTTTAGATAATGTAGAGCAGGTATCTTCTCTTACTACAGAAGGAATCTATTATCAATTAACATCTATGTTCACAAAATCAGTAAATGCTTCTTTAACAATGGCGCATGACAGTTTATTGGTAGAACATTTATTGGAAGAAGAAAAATATTTTAGGGATGAAGACTATATTCAAACTACAAGAAATTATTTAGAAACATATCAAGAAAAATATGGTTTTGATTCAGTATTTTTAGCTTCTACTGCTACAAAAAATTATTATACTTTTACTGGGTTAGACCGTATTTTAATTGAAAATGATCCTGAAAATACATGGTTTTTTAATCTTTTAAAAAATGATCAGGAGTATTCTTTAAACATAGACAATGATCAAGTGAAGGGTGCTGATAATGCCATTACAGTTTTTGTAAATTGCAAAGTAAAAGATTCTAAGGGAAATGTTTTGGGTATTATAGGTGTTGGGGTACAGATAGAACATTTGAAAGAATTATTATTAAGCTATGAAAAGAAATTTAAACTAGAAACTTATTTAATCAATAAAAAAGGAACTATAGAGGTATCAACTACTTATACAGGATATGAAGAGAAAAACTGGTTTGAGATTTATGGACAAACTAATATCAAGAAAGAGATGCTAGCTTGGAAAGAGGATTCTGTAAATTTGGAAATGTGGATAAATTCTAGTGAAAATACTATTGATAAAGATTATATAGTAACTCGTTATATTCCAGAACTATCTTGGCATCTCATTGTCAGGCAGAATACAGGTAAATTGATTTCTGAAATAAGAAATAGCATTTTTCAGACATGTCTTATAATTACATTTATTATTTTGATTATACTTGTTATAATTACTTCTATAATCAGAAATTTTAATAAACAAATTATAAAATTAGTAGAAGAAAGAGAAACTATTTTTAGAAGATCAACAGAGCAATTATATGATAAGATAAATGAATTGAACATTACTAAAAATACATATGTAGGGAAACATACAGTGCATTATTTTGAAACTATAGGAGCTAAAGGACTCCCATTTGATCAAGGGTTACGTGTGATTGCAGATAAACAGATAAAAGAGGAATATAGAGAAGGATATATAAATATTTTTTCTCCAGAAAATGTAATTAAAGAATATAAAAAAGGGAATAAATCCTTACGATATGAATTTATGATAACAGAAGATGGAGTGAATTACCATTGGATGAGAGTTGATGCCTATATCTTCTATTCTCCAGAAGATGACTCAATTCATATGTTTGCATATAGAAAAAATATTGATGAAGAAAAGAAAAAGGAACAAAAAGCAGAATTAGATGAGATGACAGGATTTTATAATAAAAAAGTTACAGAAAGAATTATTGATAGGATGCTTTTAGAATCACCAGAACAAAAATATGATTTTTTTATTTTTGATATTGATAATTTTAAACAGGCAAATGATAATTTTGGACACTTGTTTGGAGATTTATGCATCAAAGAATTTACTAGAGTTATTAAAGAGAGTTTTGGTGAAGAAAATGCTATAATGGGACGTGTTGGAGGAGATGAATTTGTAGTATTTACTCCAATTATAAATACAGAGTGGGTTGATAGAAAGGCTAAAGAGGTATCTAAAGCATTAAATATTAAATGTGAAAATAATTCCTCTTATTGGGATATGTCCGCAAGTATTGGGATTGCTATTACGCCAGAAGATGGAAAAGAATTTAAAGATATTTATAAAAATGCTGATATAGCTTTATATCAGACAAAAGAAAAGGGAAAAAATGGATATACTCTTCATAAAGGGAAGAAATGCTGATTAAAAAATATCTATAAGAAGGATAGCTGGATTAAGTTGAAAAATTTAAGACAGCTGTTTTTTTATTTTTATATATTTATGGTAAAACTTTTTTTCAAAAAAATATGAAAGATTATGTATATTAACTTTGAGGATTCTTTACTATATAATACTTTTAAAATAAAATAAAAATATTTGGAGGAAAAGATGAAGAAAAAAGTTAGTTTTTGGGAATTTTTTCAAGGATTAGGAAAAACATTCATGCTGCCAGTATCACTATTAGCAGCCTGTGGTATTATGCTTGGGATAGGAAGTTCATTTGCAAGTTCAGTAACTGCTGAAATACTTCCATTCTTAAATAATCCTATTTTAAAAGTGTTCTTTGAATTTATGGCAACAATAGGTTCATTTGCATTTTCGAACCTTCCAGTTATGTTTGCAATGGCTATACCTTTAGGACTTGCAAGACAGGATAAAGGGGTAGCAGCATTTTCTGGATATGTTGGATTTGCTATGTCAAGTCTATCAGTTAATTTCTTCTTAAAAGCAACTGGAACTTTAGCTACACCTGAAAATATGAAAGCAGCAGGACAGTCTATGGTTCTTGGTATTCAAAGTATTGATATAGGGGTTCTTGGTGGAGTTTTAATTGGTATAATCGTTTACAAAGTTCATGACAGATATTGTGAAATCAAACTTCCAGATGCACTTGCATTCTTTGGTGGAGCAAGATTTGTACCTATTGCTACAGCAGTAATAGTTGGAGTTGTAAGTTTATTAATTCCATTCATCTGGCCTTTCTTTAATAATGTGATTATGGGAATAGGAAAAATGATAGGAAAAGCTGGAGCCTTTGGACCATTCCTTTTTGGAGCTGGAGAAGGACTGTTAAGACCATTTGGACTACATCATATATTAGTTGCTATGATAAGATTTACACCAGCTGGTGGAGAGGCAATTGTAAATGGAGAAACAGTTTCAGGAGCTCTTACAATATTCTATAAACAGTTTGCTGATGGAATACTTGATCCTAATGTAACAAAGTTCCTTTCACAAGGAAAAATGCCATCATATATGTTTGGACTTCCAGCAATAGCTTTGGCAATATATAATACTGCAAGACCTGAAAATAGAAAAAAAATAAAAGGACTTCTTGCTTCTGGACTTGTAGCTTGTGTAATTGGTGGAATAACAGAACCACTAGAATTTATATTCCTTTTCTTATCACCAGTTTTATACATTTTCCATTGTATCATGGTTGGACTTGGATTTATGATGATGGGAATTTTAAAAGTAGCAATTGGAAATACTGATGGAAACCTTATAGACTTTATAGTATTTGGTGTATTACAAGGAACAAGAACAAAATGGTATTTAGTTCTTCTAGTAGGAGCAGTATGGTTTGCAGTTTATTATACAGTATTTAAATATGCAATATTGAAATTTAATTTAAAAACTCCTGGAAGAGAAGCTATAACTGAAGGAGATAATGTAAAATTAGGTGGATATGATGAAGAGAGAATGCTGAAAGCTTTAGGTGGAAAAGATAACATTGTTTCTCTTGATAACTGTATCACAAGACTTAGAATGGTTGTAAAAGATATGTCTGTTGTAGATTCAGATGAAATAAAAGCAACTGGAGCAATAGCAGTAGTAAAATTAGATGATACAAATCTTCAGGTGGTAATAGGACCACAAGTACATGTTGTAAAAAATAAATTAGAAAAATTAATGAAAAAATAATTAGAATGGTGAGATAATGAAATTTGATGAAGTAAAGGATAGAAGAGGTACTTACTGTACTCAATGGGATTATGTGAAAGACAGATTCGGAAAGGATGATCTTCTTCCTTTCACTATATCAGATATGGATCTGGAATCTCCAGAAGAGATAGTAGATGCTCTTATAAAAAGAATAAATCATAGAATATTTGGATACAGCAGATGGAATCATGATGATTTTAAAAATTCCATTGAGGGATGGTATAACAAGAGGTTTGATTTTCAGATAGATAAAGAATGGATAATATATAGTCCAAGTGTTATCTATGCAGTATCAAAATTTATTGAAATGAAATCTAATAAAGGTGATGGAGTGTTGATAAATACTCCAGGATATGATGGTTTCTTTAAAGTAATAGGAGACAATGAGAGAAAACTTCTTACTTCTCCACTGAAAAAAGTTGAAAATGGATATGAAATAGATTTTGATGATTTTGAATCTAAATGCAGAGAAGCAAAAATATTTCTTTTATGTAGTCCTCATAATCCTACTGGAAAAGTCTGGACTGAAAATGAACTTAAAAAAATGATAGAGATATGTAAAAAACATAATGTGTTTATAATTTCAGATGAGATACATATGGATATAATTTACAGAGGAAAACATAAACCTATTTTATCACAAGCTGGAGATTATATAGATAATATAGTTTTATGTACATCAGCTTCAAAAACTTTTAATATACCAGCATTGTGTGGATCGTATCTATTTATAACAAATCAAAGTGATAGAGATGAATTTTTAAGAATATTAAAAAATAAAGATGCTCTTTCATCACCTTCAATACTTGCTGTAATAGCTACAATAACAGCCTATGATAAATGTGGATACTGGGTAGATGAATTAGTAAAATATACTGAGAATAATATAAAATATGTAAAAGAGTATCTAGAAAAAAATATTCCAGTACTAAAATGTGAAATTCCTCAAGGATCATATTTTGCATGGATAGATTTTTCAGGACTAGGGATTTCAAATGAAGAGTTTCAAAGGTATCTGATTGATATTGGGGGAGTAGCAATAATGCCTGGACTTACTTATGGAGAAGAGGGAAGATATTTCCTAAGACTTAATGTTGGGTGCTCTATCAAGAAAGTAGAAGACGGGTTACAGAGAATAGAGAAAACAGTAAAATATATAATAAATATAAAAAAATAGTCTTTTTATATATTGAAGTATAATTATTGTTATATAAAAAAATTGGAAAAAGGGTTTAGACCCTTTTTTCTTTTACATAAATATAAAATAAAAAATGGATGACTCACTCTGGCCACCCATTTTTTAACTATTTATTTCCTGGATAGAATTTTGGATTTGAAAAATAATCCTTAGTCTGCTCAACAACTTTAGGGAATAAAACAACCAATGCTATCATGTTAGGAATAACAACTAATCCCATAGCCAAGTCTTGAATAGTCCAAACAAGACTGATTTTAGTAATTGATCCAACAATACATAGGAAAGGGAATACATATCTGCATTTAGCAGTTACTTCAGGACCAAAAGCATAAGTAAAACTTTTAGCAGCATTGAACCATTGTCCCATTAAAGTAGTAAAACAAAATACTAATAATGAAAGTGTTGCAGCATGCTTTAATGGTGACCATACAGTACCAAATGCTTCAATGGCCATTACTGAACCAGGAGTATTTGTTTTGTAAAGACCAGTAACCCCAACAATAAGAGCTGTGATAGTACAAACTATTATAGTATCTAGGAAAACTTCTGTAACACCAGCAATTCCTTCTCTGCAAGGATGTTCAACAATTGCAGAACCATGGGCAAAAGGTGCAGTTCCTTCTCCAGCCTCATTAGAATACATACCACGAGTAATACCATATTGAAGAGCTCTTGCCATAACATATCCACCAGTACCTCCAGCAGCAGCTTTTAGAGAAAATGCTTCTCTGAAAATAGTAGCAAATATAGTAGGAACTTGCTGAGCATTTAATAAAATAACTAAAAGTCCAGCACAAATATAGAAAATTGACATTATAGGAACAAGAGCAGTTGCAATATTAGCAACTCTTTTAAGTCCTCCAAGTGTAATAGCCATTAAAAGGCAGATAAGAACTACTCCAGTGATATAAGTTGGGATATTATAATTAGAACTTAAAATTCCAGCAATAGTATTAGACTGAACAAGATTTGCTCCCATCATTTTTGTACACATAAGTACAGCAATAACTACTCCAAGCCAAGGCATTTTCAATCCATCTCTGATATAGTACATAGGTCCACTTAAAATATTTTCATTTGAATCTTTTCCACGATACAGCTGAGAAAGAACAATTTCTCCATATTTCAAAGCCATTCCAAAAAATGCAGCAACCCACATCCAGAATACAGCACCCATACCACCAGCAGTGATAGCAGTAGCTATACCAACAACATTTCCTCCTCCAACATTTCCAGCAAGAGTTACCATCATTGCTTTGAAAGATGGGATAGAACCTTCACCTTTTTCATCATTTCTAGATTTAAAAGACTCTATAAGAGTTTTTCTCATAATAAATCCAAAATATCTCACTTGAATAAAACCATTTGTAAAAGTATAAAGTATTCCAAGTCCCAGTAAAATAAAAACAAGCCATTTTCCCCAGATTATTCCATTGATTCTTTCTAACAGAAATTCAAATTGGTCCATATTAACTCCTCCCAATGTTTTATATAAAAATTTATTTATATTCTTTAATTATTTTTCCTGCCAGATCAGGAAAATTTCCTATAATAATATCTATTCCTTTTTCTATGAGATAATGTATATCTTTTTCTTTATTGACAGTATATGTATTTATTTCTATTCCATATTTTTTAATCTCATCTATAACTTCAGGAACTAAATTATAGTGTACAGGGTGATAACATTGAATACCAAGATCATGTGTATATTTACCAGCATTTATAAGCCAAGTTTCAGATAGAAGCCCATATTTTAGATTAGGAGCTATATTTTTCATCCGAAGTACACTGTAGTGATTGAAGCTTGAAATTATAACTTTATCTTCAACTTTGTATTCTTGGATAAGATTCCAAACTTTTTCTTCAATACCAGGATATTCAAGAATGCCAGTTTTCAGTTCAATATTAGTTATAATATTTTTATCTTTAACAAGTTCCAGATATTCTCTTAAAGTAGGAATTTTATTAAATCCCATCTGTCCATGATAGATGAATGAAGCATCAAAACTGCACAATTCTTCATAAGTATAGTCTGCTACCAGCCCTTTTCCATCTGTTGTACGATCTATTGTTTCATCATGAATGATAACTACTTCTCCATCTTTAGTTAACTGGACATCAAGTTCTATTCCATCAGCACCAGCTTCTATAGCTTTTTTAAAAGCAAGCATAGTGTTTTCAGGATATTTTCCACTGAATCCTCTATGTGCGAAATTCTTTGTCATTTTATTTTCCTCCAATTCTTAAAAACCATTTTTTAGATAATAATATATTTTTTAAACTTTTACCAGCTTTTTTACAGTGTTTTTACAAAAAAATAAACTAAAATAAATTCATGGATATCCATAAAATTATTTTAGCTTTCACTTCTCTCCGCTAACATATTAAATTGATACTTAACGATTGAAATTATATCAAAAAGAACCAATTTTGTCAAATATAAAAATGAATTTTATAGAATTCTTTGAAGTAAAAGTAAAATTTTGATTTTAAATAAAAATTTAATGAAAAATAAAAAAATAAGAGGATAATAATAAAAAATTTCAAATAATCAATATAGAATAATTATAATAAAATATTTGATTTTTTTAGAAGTTAATATAGGGGTATATAGTTAAAGAATGTTAAAATATATTGACTTTTAGAAAAAAATGAGTTACTATTATATAGGGGTATACCCTATAATTTAAAATCAGGAGGTATTATTTATGAAAAGAATAATAAAAATAGATGGTATGGGTTGTCAGAAATGTGTGGCACACGTGAAAGAGGCTTTAGAAGGTTTAGATGAAGTAAATTTATTGGATGTAAAAATTGGAGAGGCATCTGTTGATATCCCAGAAGGATATGATTTTAAAAAAATAATTGAAGCATTGGATGATGCAGGATACGAGGTTGAGGAATAATGAAAAAAACTTATAAACTTGGTGGCATAAGCTGCCAAGTTTGTGTAAATAAAATAGAGAAAAAATTATCTAAATTAGAAGGAATAAAAGAAGCGACTGTTAACCTTTCCACAGAAAAACTTTCAGTTGATTATGATGAAACAATTTTAAAAGAAGAAATAATAATAGAAACTGTAAAAAAATTAGGATATGAAATAGAGGAAGAATCAGATTTAAAAGATATAGAATTGGATATTGATGGAATAAGCTGCCAAGTCTGTGTCAATAAAATAGAAAAAAAAGTTTCAAAACTTAATGGAGTAAAATCAGTAGCAGTAAACTTAGCAAACAGCAGAGGAAAAATTGTTTATGATTCAGATGTTATTAAGCTTTCAGAAATTCTTGAAGTAATGCAAAAAATGGGATATACTGGAACAAGGCATGAAGAATCTTCTGAAAACCAAAAAGACAAAGAGAAAGAAGATCATTTAAAAAGAGAGTTTTTAGAATTTAAAATAGCAATTGTTTTTTCTGCTATTGTTTTCTATATAGCTATGGGTACAATGATAGGACTTCCAGTTCCTTCTATTATTTCACCAGATGCTAATCCATTAAATTTTGCAATAGTGCAGTTTATACTTGCTTTACCAGTGGTGTATATAGGAAGAAGATTCTATATAGTTGGATTTAAACAATTATTTATGAAAAGTCCAAGTATGGATTCATTGATAGCAACAGGAACAGGGTCAGCTTTACTTTATAGTATATATGGAACTTTTAAGATAGCAGAAGGAAATCATCACTATGTTCACTCTCTTTATTATGAATCTGCTGTAGTTATTCTGGCACTTATTCTTTTAGGGAAATATCTTGAAGGAGTAAGCAAAGGGAAAACTTCTGAAGCTATAAAAAAATTGATGAGCTTAAAAAGTAAAAAAGCTAATCTTATAAGAAATGGAGAAATAGTACAGGTAGATATAGAAGAAGTGGAAAAAGGTGAAGTTCTTTTAGTAAAACCTGGAGAAAGTATTCCAGTTGATGGAAAAGTAATTGATGGAAACAGTACTGTAGATGAATCTATGCTGACAGGAGAGAGTATTCCAATTGATAAAGCAGCAGGAGATGTTGTGTATGGTGCAAGTATAAATAAAAATGGAAGTCTAAAAATAGAAGCAACAGCAGTTGGAAAAGATACTGTAATATCTAAAATAATAAAACTAGTGGAGAATGCTCAGGGATCTAAAGCTCCTATTGCCAAGATAGCAGATAAAGTATCATCTTATTTTGTTCCAATTGTTATGCTTATAGCAACAGCAGCAGGAATTATATGGTATTACTTAGGAAGCCGTGGTATTGTAGAAATAAATAATACTCCTTCTATATTTGCTCTTACTATTTTTATTTCTGTAATGGTAATTGCTTGTCCATGTTCATTAGGACTTGCTACACCTACTGCTATAATGGTAGGAACTGGAAAAGGAGCGGAACTTGGAATATTAATAAAATCTGGAGAAGCTCTGGAAAAAGCTCATAAAGTAAATACAGTTGTATTTGATAAGACTGGAACATTAACAGAGGGAAAACCAAAAGTAACAGATATTTTAACTTTAGATGGATATAAAGAAAATGATATACTACAAATAGCAGGAGCTTTGGAACTTCACTCAGAACATCCATTGGGAGAGGCTATTGTTGAGGAAGCTAAAAACAGAGAACTTGTATTTCCTCAGGTAAATGATTTTATTTCTATAACTGGACAGGGAGTATATGGTAAAATAGAAGAGAGTGAAGTTTTAATAGGAAACATCAAGCTGATGAAAGCTAAAAATATAGAAATAACTATGAAAAAAGAACTGGATGAATTGGCATCTCAAGGAAAAACTCCAATGTATATGGCTATAGATGGAAAATTCTTAGGTATAATAGCAGTTGCTGATGTAATGAAAGAGGAAGCTGTAGATACTATTAAAGAATTGAAAGAAAGAGGATATAAAATTGGAATGATTACTGGAGATAATAAGATAACAGCTGAAGCAATTGGAAAACAGGTTGGAATAGATATGATATTTGCTGAAGTTACACCTGAGGATAAATATTTGAAAGTAAAAGAATTACAGGAAGAAGGTTATAATGTAGCTATGGTAGGAGATGGAATAAATGATTCGCCAGCTCTTGTACAGGCTGATGTAGGAATAGCCATAGGTGGAGGAACAGATATTGCTATGGAAAGTGCAGACATCGTTTTGATGAAAAGAAATCTAAAAGATGTACTGACAGCAATGGATCTAAGCAATGCTACTATCAAAAATATAAAACAAAACTTATTCTGGGCATTTATATATAACACTTTAGGAATACCAATAGCAGCAGGATTACTTTATCCTTTCACAGGACATCTTTTGAATCCTATGATAGCAGGAGGAGCAATGGCTATGAGTTCTGTTTCAGTAGTAACTAATGCATTGAGACTTAAGAATTTTAAGAAATAGTAACAAGGGGGATTTTAAAGATGGATAAATTAAAGAGAACCTGTATATCCAATGAATGTATGAGCAAGGAATGCCCAGCATTTAAGAAAAAACTGGAAGCAAGGATAAACAGGATAGAGGGGCAGATAAGAGGAATAGGGAAGATGTTGGTAAATAGAGTTGGATGTGATGATGTTCTTAATCAGATATCATCTGTAAAATCTGCTTTGAATGGAGTATCTAAATTAATACTTGAATCTCATATAAGAAATTGTGTAGTCAATGATATCAAAGCAGGTTCAGAAGATGAAATTATCTCTGAACTTGTGCAGACATTAAATAAGATGATAGATAAAACAAGTAAAAAAGTAAAAGAAGATCTGCCAGAAATGATAAAGAAGATAGAAACACAAGTAGGAAAAATAAAAGATTTGGTAGAAGAAGAACATTGTAATGAGGTTCTTAATGAAATATCTTTAGTAAAAGGAGAACTTGATGGAGTATCAAAATTAGTGCTTGAATCACATATAAAGAATTGTATAGTAAGAGATATAAAATCAGGAAATGAAGACAGAGTTATTACAGAACTTTTATACACATTAAATAAAATGATTAAATAAGGAAAAGATTTTATGATTGGGGGGCTTTATGAAAAAGATACTTGTAGTAGATGATGAATGGAAAATAAGAAAACTCATAAAGGATTACCTTGTGAGAGAGGGATATAGTGTAGATGAAGCTGGTGATGGAGAAGAGGGGCTGGATCTCTTCTTCCAGACTACATATGATATTGTTATTCTGGATATAATGATGCCAAAAATAGATGGCTGGAGTGTATGCAGAAAAATAAGAGAAGAATCACAGGTTCCTATTATCATGCTTACAGCTAGAGCTGATGAAAGTGATCAGTTATTTGGATTTGAACTAGAAACAGATGAATATATGATAAAGCCTTTCAATCCTAAATTATTAGTAGCAAAAGTAAAAGCCCTACTGAGAAGAGATGGAAAAATAGTTGATAAAACATATCTTGAATTTGGAGATCTTGTTATAGATACATCTAAGAGAGAGGTAAAATTAGGAGATGTAATACTTGAACTTACTCCTAAAGAATATGATCTTTTATATTTTTTCATCGAGAATAAAGGACTGGCTTTATCAAGAGAGAAGATTTTGAATTCAGTATGGGGATGGGATTACTTTGGTGATTCAAGAACTGTGGATACACATATAAAAAGATTAAGAAAGAAAATAGGAGATAACTTTATCCAGACAGTAAGAGGATTTGGATATAAATTCGAGGGAGACAAATGAAAATAAGATGGAAGATATTTTTCCTGATGTTCAGTGTAGTAGTGATGATAATCTTAGGATTATTAGTAACAAACAGTATCTATTTGGAAAAATTCTATATAAAAAACAAGAAAGAAAAACTTGTAGAACTGGGAAAAATACTTGTCGATCCTAAATATGTCATAGATTTTCAAAATCTTGAAATGCATTCAAATGTTGCCATACTTATAAAAAAAAATCAAGAGCTGTATAAACTAGAAACAGAATCAATACTTTCTAAAAGTGAAATAGATAGTATAGCAGAGAGACTTAAAGAAAATGAATATGTTTTCGAAGAAATAACTCTTCTTGACTATAGAGGAAAAGTTTTAATACTATTTATGCCCTATAGAAGTGATAGGTATATTGAGATAATAACTCCTTTGAGTTTTATTCAAGAGGGACTTGAAATATCCACACGATACCATCTTTTAATAATAGTATTGGCACTGATAATAGGTTCATCTATGTCTTTTATATTTTCTAAAAAGATGACTGATCCTATATTGGAAATAAAGGAAATAACTCAGAAAATTTCAGAACTTGATTTCAATAGAAAGTTTGAAAAAGATAGCAGAGATGAAATTGGAGAACTAGGTTATGCTATTAATCGAATGGGAGAAACTCTGGAAAAAAGTATAGACGAGTTAAATAAAGTCAATAAGAAACTCATGATAGATATTGAAAATGAAAAGAGATTGGATAAATTAAGAAAAGAATTTATAGCAAGTGTAAGTCATGAATTGAAAACTCCTATATCAATAATACAAGGATATGCTCAAGGATTGGTAGAAAATGTTGCAAATGAAGAGGATAAAAATTTCTACTGTGAAGTTATTATGGAAGAAAGTTTAAAAATGGACTCATTGGTTAAAGAACTTTTACTTATATCACAGATGGAATCAGGATATTTTAAAATGGATATTGAAGAGGTAAATTTCTATCCTATAATTAAAGATATAAGAGATAAATATTCCTCTAAATATAAAAAAGTAATTTATAGTGGAAGTAAAGAAATTTTTGTTTTATGTGATGAAAAATATATTGAAAGAGTATTGGATAATCTTGTGGTAAATGCTCTGAAATACTCTTCTGGAGAAAGAGATGTAATAATTAGTGCAGAAGATCTTGGAAATAAAGAAAGAATAATTGTAAGTAATGAAACAGATCGTTTAACAGAAAATGATTTAGACAGTATATGGACGCCATTTTATAGATTGGATAAAGTTAGAGATAGAGATGGACATGGATTAGGATTATCCATTGTAAGAGGAATTCTAGATAATCATAAGAGTAAATTTGGAGTATATTTTTCAGAAGAGAAAGTTGTAAATTTCTGGTTTGAGTTGGCTAAAAAGACAGATGATATAAAAGATGTTTATGATGATGAACTTCTGGAAGCAGAGGAAGTATAAATGAAAAATAAAGACTGTTTATATATTCTTGAGTTTTGATGTCATGAATATGATTAAATATATTGACTTTAAATAATGATGAGTATATACTTAGAATAGGAATTTTCGTTTTTCAAATTTAAGGATTATGAGGGAGGAAAGAAATGAACAATCAACAAACTAAACAAGGAGCATTTAAAAGATTCACATCTTTCTGTGTTTCTTTAATGCAAAAGTATTTGCCAGATCCATATATTTTCTGTGCAATGTTAACATTTATCGTATTTGCAGGAGCAGTTATTTTTACTAAACAATCACCAATGAGAGTTATTGGTCATTGGACAAATGGGTTCTGGTCATTGCTTGCATTCTCAATGCAGATGGCATTAGTGCTTGTAACTGGACATACAATGGCTAGCTCAAGTGTATTTAAAAAAATATTATCAAGTATGGCATCTAAATTAACAAGTCCTAAACAAGCTATTGTTGTAGTAACTTTAGTTTCTACTATAGCATGTATATTGAACTGGGGATTTGGATTGGTTATAGGAGCTATTTTTGCTAAAGAAATAGCTAAAAAAGTAAAAGGTGTAGATTACAGACTTCTTATTGCATCAGCATATACAGGATTCTTAGTATGGCATGGTGGACTATCAGGATCTATTCCTCTACAAGTAGCAAGTGACAGTGTGGCGGCTCTTTCTAAACAAACTGCTGGGGCTGTAACTGAAAATATCCCTACAAGTTTAACTTTATTTTCGCCAATGAATCTATTCATTGTTGGAGCACTTATCATAATGCTTCCAGTGGTAAACAGAGCTATGTATCCAGCTGATAATGAAGTTGTTACTGTTGATCCAAAATTATTGGAAGAACCTGAAGAAAAAGTTTTACTTCATAAAAATATGACTCCAGCTGAAAAAATAGAAAACAGCAAAGTTGTATCTATGATTTTAGGAGTTATGGGTTGGGCTTATATTCTTCAATATTTTGTAACTAAAGGATTCAATCTGAACTTAAATCTAGTTAACTTTATATTCCTATTTACAGGAATCATCCTTCATGGAACACCTAGAAAATTCATAAATGCCTTTGGTGAAGCAACTAAAGGAGCAGCAGGAATACTTTTACAATTTCCATTCTATGCTGGAATTATGGGTATCATGACAGGAACAAATGCTGATGGATCATCATTGGCTATATTAATGTCTAATTTCTTCGTAAATATTTCTACTCCAAAAACATTCCCACTATTTTCATTCTTAAGTGCAGGAATAGTAAACTTCTTTGTACCTTCTGGAGGAGGACAATGGGCAGTTCAAGCTCCAATTGTAATGCCAGCAGGTGTTGAGATAGGTGTATCTACAGCTAAATCAGCTATGGCTATTGCTTGGGGAGATGCTTGGACAAATATGATTCAGCCATTCTGGGCTTTACCAGCATTAGGTATAGCAGGATTGGGGGCTAAAGATATCATGGGATACTGTCTGATAGTACTTTTATGTTCAGGAGTAGTTATTTCAGCAGGATTCTTACTGTTCTAGGTAAAAAAATGAAAAAAAATGAATATTTTTATGAAATAAAAAAAATATACGAAGAAAAAAAAGATGAGATAGAAAGAAGATTAAAAGATTTTAAAGATATATGGGAGAAAGGAAGCAATGAGGATATTCATACAGAGCTTTCTTTCTGTATCCTTACACCTCAATCTAAAGCAGTAAATGCATGGAAAGCTATTACAACTCTTAGAGATAATGGACTTTTATTTAATGGAACTGCTGAAGAAATGGTGGAGTATCTCAATATAGTAAGATTTAAAAATAATAAAGCAAAATATCTTGTTACTCTTAGAGAACAGATGAAAGATAAGAATGGAAAAATAATAACAAGAGATTTTTTCAATAGTATTTCTGATGTGAATGAAAAGAGGGAATGGATAGTAAAAAATATTAAGGGGATGGCTTATAAAGAAGCTAGTCATTTTCTGAGAAACGTCGGATTCGGAAAGAAAATTTCGATTTTAGATAGACATATCCTGAAAAATTTAGTAAAATTAGAAGTAATGGAAGAAGTTCCAAAATCTCTGACTCCTAAATTGTATTTAGAGATCGAAGAAAAGATGAAAGCTTATTGTGATTATGTAGATATATCTATGGATAGTTTAGATTTACTTCTATGGTACAAGGAAGCCGGAGAAATATTTAAATAAAAAAGTGTTAGGAGGGCAAAATGAAAAACAAATTAGTTTCAATGGAAGAAGCTGTATCTCATGTAAAAGATGGAATGACAGTTTTTATTGGTGGATTCTTAGGAGTAGGAACACCTGAAAAAATAATAGATGCTTTAATAGCTAAAGGTGTAAAAGATCTTACTGTTATAGGTAATGATACAGGATTTCCAGACAAAGGAATTGGAAGACTTGTTGTTAATAACCAAGTTAAAAAAGTAATTGCTTCTCATATCGGAACAAACCCAGAGACTGGAAGAAGAATGCAGTCTGGTGAAATGGAAGTTGAACTAGCACCTCAAGGAACATTAGCTGAAAGAGTAAGAGCTGGAGGAAATGGACTTGGAGGAATCTTAACACCAACTGGAATAGGAACTATTGTTGAAGAAGGAAAAGAAGTTCTTACAGTGGATGGAAAAAAATATATTTTAGAAAAACCTCTAAGAGCTGACGTAGCACTTTTAAACGGTTCTGTGGTTGATGAATTAGGAAATGTTATTTATGCTAAAACAACTAAAAACTTTAACCCAATGATGGCAACAGCAGCAGATACAGTTATAGTTTTTGCAGAAAAATTAGTAAAAGTGGGAGAAATCGACCCAGATCATGTAATGACATCTAGAATATTCGTAGACTACATAGTTAAATAGGAGAGGTGAAGCAAGAAATGGAATTAGATAAAAAATTAGTAAGAGAATATATTGCAAAAAGAGTTGCACAAGAATTTAAAGATGGATATGTAGTAAATTTAGGAATAGGACTTCCTACTCTAGTAGCTAACTATGTACCAGAAGGAATAGAAGTTGTATTCCAATCAGAAAATGGAATTATAGGAGTAGGTCCAGCTCCAGAACCTGGAAAAGAAGATAAAGACATAGTAAATGCTGGAGCAGGATTTGTAACTGTTCTTCCAGGAGCACAATTCTTTGATTCTTGTACTTCATTTGGAATCATAAGAGGAGGACATGTAGATGCTACTGTTCTTGGAGCTCTTCAAGTAGATAAAGAAGGAAACTTAGCAAACTGGATGGTTCCTGGAAAAATGGTTCCTGGAATGGGTGGAGCTATGGACCTTGTAGTTGGAGCTAAAGAAGTTATAGTTGCTATGGAACATACAGCTAAAGGAGCAGTAAAAATTCTTGATAAATGTGATCTTCCATTAACAGCTGCTGGTCAAGTAAACTTGATAATCACTGAAAAAGGTGTTATAAAAGTAACTCCTGAAGGATTGCTTCTTACTGAAGTAAGCCCTTATTCTTCAATAGAAGATATAAAAGCATCAACAGGAGCAGAATTAAAAGTTGCTGATGATGTAAAAATATTATCGCTTTAATTAAAATAATTTGATTAATATTATCTCCCTTTTAGATCGTTTAAGAGGGAGATTTTTTTATTTTATTTTCTATATCAAAAATCTTTATTTAAAATTAACCTTAAAATAAATTTCAATATAGGAATATTTTATATTTAACTATTTTTTATGATACAAAAATTATAGATGATCAATTCTAGTTTAAAAGTTTGTTAAATTTTTACTTTTTCTTAATAATATTGAAACTGTCATCTATTAATGAATAAATTATTTCGATTGGAACAGAACCATCTAACTTAATAGTAAACCAATGTTTTTTGTTCATATGGTAGCCAGGAAGATAATTAATATTATCTACAAGAGAAAATATTTTATCTGATGTTGCTTTCAAATCAATAATTTCAATTCTTCCCACTTCATTTATCCCAATTTTACTTTTTTCAACTTCTAATAGAGCTGCATACCATTTTCCAGTTGATTTTTCACGAAAAACAGCATTATTTGGAGTTTTATCCCACAAGTATTCTGGTTCATTTTTATATTTTTCAGCAATATATTTTACAATTTTTTTTGCATAATCACTTTTAAATATCTCTTTTATTGTACATTTTTCAGCAATATCATTAAGTATTAATTCATATTCTTTTCGTATTTTTCCAACAAATCCTCCACTTATATTTTGAATATAAATAGGAGTATACTCATCATTAGTTTCTATATCTATAATTTTTATTGTTACTTCTTTTAATTCTTTTATACATATATTTAAATTAAAAGAGTTTTCCATTAAATTTACTGAATAAGTATATTGTTCATCTTTTTGAATAAATCCATATGATAATAAATGGTTGATTATAAATTTTCTGTTACTAAATATTTTTCCTTGGTAAAGCATATTATTATCACCTCATTTTTTTTATATTATACCATTTGTAATTCACATGGCAATACTGAAGAATACTTATTTCAAAGTTTAGTAAATTTTTGATAAAAACTTTTGACACATTTAGGCCATAAAGGAATGGTAAAATTTTAAAGATTATTCTAATATTCTTTTGCTCAAAAAAATCTGAGTAATTATTGTAAAAAGGTGATACTTTTTTTATTTTATTATTTGTAAAACAGTAAAAAAATTGTTATAATAAAAAATAGACATAAGCAGCAATAGTTTTAGGAGGAATAGAGTGAAAAAAGCATCGATTATAACATATGGATGTCAGATGAATGTAAATGAAAGTGCTAAGATAAAGAAAATCTTTCAAAATATAGGATATGAAATAACTGAAAATATAGAGGAATCAGACGCAATTTTTCTTAACACTTGTACAGTGAGAGAAGGAGCAGCAACACAAATATATGGGAAATTAGGAGAATTAAAACATATAAAAGAGAGAAGAGGAACCATTATAGGTATTACTGGATGTTTTGCTCAGGAGCAGGGAAAGGAACTTTTGAAAAAATTCCCTCAGATAGATATAATAATGGGAAATCAAAATATAGGAAGAATACCACAGGCAATAGATGATATAGAACATAAAACAAACAAACATATTATTTATACTGATTGTGAAGATGAATTACCTCCAAGATTGGATGCTGACTTTGATTCTAGAAAAACAGCATCAATTTCAATAACTTATGGATGTAATAATTTTTGTACATATTGTATTGTACCATATGTAAGAGGAAGAGAAAGATCAGTACCTTTAGATGAGATAATACACGATGTAAAACAATATGCGGAAAAGGGATATAAAGAGATAATACTTTTAGGACAAAATGTAAATTCTTATGGAAAAGATTTTAAAAATGGAGATAACTTTGCAAAACTTTTAGAAGAAATATGTAAAGTAGAAGGAGATTTTTTGGTAAGATTTATTTCTCCACATCCAAGAGATTTTTCAGATGAAGTAATAGATGTTATAGCTAAAAATGACAAAATAGCAAAATCATTACATCTTCCATTGCAGTCAGGGTCTACAAGAATTTTAAAAATGATGAATAGAGGATATACAAAAGAACAGTATATAGCTCTTGCTGAAAAAATAAAAGAAAAAATACCAGGGGTAGCTCTTACTGCTGATATAATAGTTGGGTTTCCAGGGGAAACTGAAGAAGATTTCTTAGATACTTTAGATGTAGTAAAAAGAATACAATTTGAAAATTCATTTATGTTTATGTACTCAATAAGACAGGGAACAAAAGCAGCAGATATGGATGAACAGATAGATTCAGAAGTTAAAAAGGAAAGACTTCAAAGATTGATAGAGGTTCAAAACAGCTGTTCATTAGCCGAAAGTGAAACTTATAGAGGGAAAATAGTAAGAATATTAGTAGAGGGAGAAAGCAGAAAGAATAAAGATGTTCTTACTGGAAGAACTTCAACTAATAAGATAGTTTTATTCAAAGGAGATAAAACTTTAGAAGGAACTTTTGTAAATGTAAAAATAAATGATTGTAAAACATGGACTTTATACGGTGATATTGTAGACTAAAATTAACTGAGGTGAATATGGATAAGTTGGATAGATTTCTTTTAAAAGAACTTCAAGAAATAGCAAAGCAATTGGGGATAGAATATAAAAATGGAATAAAAAAATCTGAATTGAAAGAATTGATAGAAAAAGATATCGAAGAAAAAGAAGGCTTAGATATTGCTTGGGGAAGCTTGGAAGTACTACCTGATGGTTATGGTTTTTTAAGAAACACCAGTGTGGAAAAAGATGTCTATGTATCAGCCTCACAAGTAAGAAGGTTTAAGCTAAGAACAGAAGATATTGTAGTTGGAGAAGTAAGAGAACCTTCTGGAGATGAAAAAAATTATGCTCTTAGAAGAGTTTTGTTAGTAAATAGTGGAACACTGGAAGCTGCTGAATCGAGAGTGCCTTTTGAAGATTTAATTCCAGCTTATCCAACTGAGAGATTTATTCTGGAGACTGACAGAAAAAATGTTTCAGGAAGGATAATAGACCTTGTTGCACCAATAGGAAAAGGGCAGAGAGCATTAATAATAGCTCCTCCAAAAGCTGGGAAAACTATGCTTATAAGCAGTATAGCAAACTCAATGATAGAGCAGAATAAAGAAGCAGAAGTGTGGATACTTCTGATAGATGAAAGACCAGAAGAAGTTACAGATATAAAAGAATCAGTAATCGGAGCACAGGTATTTGCTTCGACATTTGATGAAGACCCAAGAAATCACATAAAAGTCACAGAGATGATACTGGAGAGAGCTAAAAGAAAAGTAGAAAATGGAGAAAATATAGTTATACTTATGGACTCTCTAACAAGGCTTGCAAGAGCATACAATATAGTTGTTCCTTCAAGTGGAAAATTAATATCAGGTGGAATAGATCCAACAGCCTTATATTATCCTAAGAATTTCTTTGGAACTGCCAGAAATATAAGAGGAGGAGGAAGTCTTACTATTATAGCGACAGTTCTTGTAGATACAGGAAGTAAAATGGATGATATCATATATGAAGAGTTTAAATCAACGGGAAACTGTGATATACATTTAGATAGAAATCTAGCTGAATTAAGAATATTTCCAGCTATAGATATTCAGCGTTCAGGAACTAGAAAAGAGGAACTTCTCATACCAAAGAATGAATTAGAAAGCATTTGGAGTATAAGAAGATATTTGGCACAGTATGATAGGGCCACAGCTTCGAGAAAACTTATAGACACCATACTCAATACAGAAAGCAATAAAAAGCTTTTGGAATTCTATGAAAAAGGGGAGAAGAGGACTAAAAATGAAATCTAAAATAAAAGTTTTTATAATATTAGCAGTTGTTTTTTATTTTGGAATAGAGTTTGCCAATCCTTTTAAAGAGGAAGTGGTGGATCTAAAAAAGTTTACAGACTACTATGAAGCTACTGAAGAGCAGAATGGTGGAGTTACCTTGCTTAAAGATAGCTTTTATACATTTGAAAAAGAGTATAATTTTGCTAATGAATATAAGGCAATAGGATTTGATAAAAAAGATAAAGAATCTATTGAAAAAGATAATGAAAGAATTAGAGAAACTGCTATTGAACAAGTTATTGCACCTGAAAAAAAATTACCTGTAAAAAGTGAATATATAGTTAAACAGGGAGATACAATTTCTGAAATAGCAGAAGCAAATGGAATGACTATGACTATGCTTCTTGCTAATAATCCAAATGTATCTGTAAAGAATCTAAAGATAGGACAAAAACTAACTATAGTTTCTGAAAATGGAATATTTTATAAAGTTCAAAAGGGAGATTCATTATCTAAAATAGCATCAAAGTTTAAAATGAAACTTGATGATATAACTGCTTATAATGAAATAGATGCAAAAAACCTTAAGATAGGACAGGATATTTTCTTGAAAAATCCTGATATAAGAGTTCTTGCAGGTTCAGGAAAAAGTGGTGGAGTAAGAGTGGCCAGTGCAGGATTTAGATTCCCTGTTGAATATAAGGGAGTAAATAGTCCATATGGAAGCAGATTTCATCCAGTTTTAAAAAGATATATATTCCATGCAGGAGTAGACTTAAAAGCAAGATATGTACCTTTACGTGCAGCTCAAACTGGAAAAGTAAGTTATGCTGGATATATGAATGGATATGGAAAAATAATAATATTGAAACATTCTAATGGCTATGAAACTAGATATGCTCATTTAGATAAAATTGGTGTAAAAGTTGGGCAGAATGTTAATAAAGGTGAATTAATAGGGAAAACAGGAATGTCTGGAAGAGTGACAGGACCTCACCTTCATTTTGAAGTTAGAAAAAATGGAAAAACAGAGAACCCTATGAGTTACTTAACAAGAAAATAAAAATAAGAAAAGTCCTGTTTTTTAACAGGACTTCTTTGTTTAGGAGATGGAATAATGAAAAAGACAAGAGCAGTAAAAGTTGGAAATATAATAATAGGTGGAAACAATAATATTGTTATCCAGTCTATGACAAACACTATGACAAGTGATGTAGAGGCTACAGTAGCCCAAATAAAAAGACTGGAAGAAGCAGGATGTCAGCTTGTAAGAATGACTATAAATAATATGGAAGCAGCAGAAGCTATAAAAAAAATACGGAAAAAAGTAACAATTCCATTGGCAGCAGATATACATTTTGATTATAAGCTTGCTTTAGCAGCTATGGAAAATGGAATAGATAAACTTAGAATAAATCCTGGAAACATTGGTGCTGATGAAAATGTAACAAAAGTAGTACAAATGGCAAAAGAAAAAAATATACCAATAAGAATAGGGGTAAATTCAGGTTCATTAGAAAAAGAAATATTAAAGAAATATGGGAGCCCAACTGCTGATGCTATGGTAGAAAGTGCAATGTACCATATTGGTTTATTGGAAAAAAATGATTTTCATGATATAATTGTGTCTCTAAAGTCAAGTAATGTAAAAATGATGGTAGAGGCATATAGAAAAATAAGTGAAAAAGTGAATTATCCACTTCATTTAGGAGTAACAGAAGCAGGAACAGCATTTCAAGGAACAGTAAAATCAGCCATTGGGATAGGATCACTTTTAGTAGATGGAATTGGAAATACAATCAGAGTATCTTTGACAGAGGATCCAGTAGAAGAGATAAAAGTAGCAAAAGAAATTCTGAAAGTATTGGGATTGATAGAAGCAGGAGTGGAAATTGTTTCTTGTCCTACTTGTGGAAGAACTGAAATAGATTTGATAGATCTTGCCAAAAAAGTAGAAAAGGAATTTGAAAAAGAAAACCGTAAAATAAAGATAGCTGTTATGGGATGTGTAGTAAACGGACCCGGAGAAGCTAGAGAAGCTGATTATGGTGTAGCTGGAGGAAAAGGAGAAGGTGTACTTTTCAAAAAAGGGCAGATTGTAAAAAAAGTAAAAGAGTCTGAAATATTGATAGAATTAAAAAAATTAATAATGGAGGATGAAGAAAATGAAGGTAAGATATCTAATTAGCCTATTAATCATACTGATAACAGGATGTACATCAATAAAGAGCAGTCATGAAATATCTCTTGATAAAATAGAAGGAAGAAAAATTCTTATTGTAAATTATGATAGAAGCGAAATACAAAGTGTAGAAATACAAAGAATTTTCTTAGATTCAGGAGTACCTTATTATGTAGAGCCAGGAGAATATAGGCTTACATATATTGAAACTCCAATGGTAAGAGGGATTATGGATTTTTCTTTCAGAAGAGGAAAAGGGGATCGTGACAGTGAAGGCGGAAGAAGTCATTTAGAAAGAAATATGGCTATGACTAAGATAATAAATGTCCAAGATGATACAGTAGTGGATTTAACAGGGAATAAATTTGAGATTAGTGTAGGCGGAAGAGTAAATAGCAAAAAATCTTTTTAAAACTAAACTTTTTTCCAACTTATATCGTCTAATAAAATATAACAGTTTGTGAGGGATAAAAATATAATGGACTTTGATGAGATTTTTGAACAGTATTTTGATAGGATATATTACAAAATATTAGGTGTGGTAAAGAATCCTGAAGATGCCGAGGATATATCTCAGGAGGTCTTTATAAGTGTTTATAAGAATCTAAAGAAATTTAGAGCTGACAGCAATATTTATACATGGATATATAAAATAGCTATCAACAAAATATATGATTTTTTCAGAAAGAGGAAAGTAGAGCTTGATATAAATGAAGAGATACTTGCCCTTGAATGTAATTCTGATATAGACACACCTCTGATATTAGAGGAACGGCTAAAAGAACTTTCTCTTCAAGAACGAGAGATTGTAGTTTTAAAAGATATATATGGTTATAAGCTTAAGGAAATAGCTGATATGAAAAATATGAATATATCTACAGTAAAATCAGTATATTATAAGGCTATTAAAGATATGGGAGGAAATTAGTATGACGCCTAAAGAAAGAGTAAGAGCTAATATATATAAAACTCTTTTAGAAGAGGAAAAAAGGAAAAATAAAAGAAGGGGAGTATTTTCGCTGTCTTTATTTGTATTAGGAATTTTTACAAGTTCTACTTATCAAATGCTTTTCAAGGAAGTTCCTATGACTGGTGTAGATAAGTATGTAATTAACAGAAGTTTCAACGATAATAAAGCTATAAAAGAAGATATTACATTAGATCATATTTTTAATAATTCAATTTTTGATGATAAGAAAATAGATTTAAATACAGATGATTTATTTGGATTAGAAGTACAAATTTAGTGGAGGACAGGAATGAGAAAATTTTTAAGCAGCGTATTTGTAGTTATCTTTTCTTCCTTAGTATTTGCAAATAATGATGGATTAGGGATAGTTTCTGATGAAGATTTTAAGAAAGTAGGAGTTTCTCAGGAAAATATAGAAAAAGCAAAAGGAATGGTAGGAAAAGTAAGTACAAATTACAAAATGTTACTATTAGAAAAGAAACAACTTGAATTAGAAGTAAATAAATTTGTATTAGAAGGACCAGAAAGTAATCTCGAACAAATAGATAAGCTTTTTGATAGAATGGGTCAAATAGAAGCTTCTATATTGAAAGATAGAATAAGAAGTCAGATAGAAATGCAGAAATATATAACTCAGGAGCAATATATGAGAGCTAGAGATATAGCTATCAAAAGAATAAATGATGAACAGAGGTTGATAAATAACAAATAAGGCAAAATGAGGTGTATTAGTGAAAAAGATTATGTGTGCGATACTCATTGCAGCTACATTCGTTATGAGCAGCGTTGCTTTTGGAAAGGAAACCTATAAAATCTCGTGGGATAAAACTACAGGAGAATATTTTTCATATTATTTAGATGGAAAAATACATGAAAAAGGAGTTTATAAGAATAATAAAAAATTAGGGGACTGGTTTATATTTTATAAGAATGGAAATATGAAAGAAAAAATTTCATATAAAGAAGATAAGAAAGATGGAGAATATTTCTATTTTTATGAAAATGGTCAGTTGAAATATAGAGTGACATATAAAGATGATAAAGAAGATGGTAACTATATAATTTTTGATAAAAATTCAAAATTACAGGAATTAGGACATTTTACTGAAGGTAAAAAAACTGGAGTTGCTTTTAAATTCTATGAAAATGGAAGAATAAAGGAAAGAATATTTTATAAAAACAATGGAGATATAGTGAGATTCCAGTATGATGATGATGAAGAAACAACAAAGGATATATTCCCTAATAACAATTAAGTAGGAATTAATGGACTGAGAAGAAAAATCAGTCCTTTTTTATATATTAAGAAATTTAAAAATAATAAAAAAGATAAAATCCAGCTCTGTTACCAATGGAGCTTTTTATAATATTTATATTATTTTAAAAGAATGATTAATAAAATTATTAAATGAAAATTTTTGTACTAAAAGTTATCAAAAGTGATAAAAATAAATCGTTTTACATTGTTATAGGGATTTGTTATGATATTATCATATAATAATATTATTATGCATAAAAAAGTAAAAACTATATTTAAATAAAGGAGGCGATAAATGACTTTGTCACAAATGCGTTATGTATTAACAGTTGCTAAAACTGGATCATTTAGAAGTGCTGCCAGTTTACTTTTTGTAACTGAAGCTAACATCAGCAAACAAATAAGAGCACTGGAAAATGAGCTTGGTATTTGTATTTTTGAAAGATTAAGTAATCGTTCCATACTTACAGGAGATGGGCAGAAAATTATTCCTTACTTCAATGAATTACTCGAAAATGCAGCATTTATAGAAGAAAATTTTTCTTCTAAATATAAAGTCGATTTAAAATTTTCGATAAGTTCTCAACATTATACATTTGTGGCAATAGCATTTAGCAAATTAGTAAATAAATTTACCAAAGATAAATATCATTTTAGCCTTTATTATGAACAAACAATAGATATTTTGAGATCAGTACAAAGCAATAGAAGTGAGTTAGGTGTAATTATAGTAAATTGTGAAAAAATACATAATTTTGAACGACTTTTTAAAAGTTATGGATTAAAATTTTATTCATTATTTCAAAAAAAGGTACATGTTTTTTTATCAGAAAAACATCCTTTAGCCAAGAAAAAAACATTAATGATTAAAGATTTAGAACCATATCCTTGTATTGTTTATGCCCAAGATGAAGAAACTCCAAATTCTATGATGGAAGAAATCATGTATTTTAAAAAACTTCCTTCTAAAGTTTTGTTTATTAATGATCTTAATATTAGCTTTGAATTAATTTCAAATTCTCTAGCCTATGATATAGGGACGGGGTTATTAACAGATAATATGTTAGGTGTTGTTAATAGTGTTGTACTAGAAGATGGTCCAGATATTCAAATTGGATATTTGATAAAAGAAGGAAAAGAACTTAGCCCCCTTGGAAAAGAATATATAGAACTTTTAGAAATAACTATTGAACAAATGAGAAAAAATAGTGAATTATAGAAAAAAAGTATGTTTAAATCATAATGTTTGAATATAGTAAAAGCTTTAAATAAAACTATTTATTTCCAAAATAAAATGGAGGGGAACAATATTATGGAAAATAAAAAAATTAATAAAATTAATAAAATAGAAGTTCTTATTATTGGGCTTGCACTTTTTGCTACATATTTTGGAGCAGGAAATTTAATATTTCCATCAATGCTTGGATTAGAAAGCGGAAATCGGTGGAGCACAGGTGTCATTGCAATGATTTTATCTGGGGTGGTTTTACCTGTTCTGACAATTGTTATTATAGGTATTAAAGGTTCTGTGCAGAGAATTACTGATCATGTTAATAAAAAATTTTATACCATATATGTAGGTATAATAATGCTGTTCTGCTGTTGTGTTTCAATACCTAGAACAGCAGCAGTTGGTATTGAAATGGGTCTTCAAGGAATATGGGGTAAAGCACCATATATTTTGATGGTAATTACTTATTTTGCAATTGCTTACTTTTTTTCTAAAGATGAAGGTTCTGTAATTGATAAAATAGGAAAAATTTTAACTCCTGTAATGACTATTATTTTGATTATTCTTACTATTAAAGGATTGATTGCACCTTTGGGAATTCCTACTGAACAATCTATCAGTAATCCTTTTTTACATAGTTTTATTGGCGCATATGGTACAGGAGATGTACTTGTTTCATTTCTTATGGCAAATACATTTTTAAGTACAATTATTAATAAAGGGTATGTAGGAAGTCAAGTGAAAAAAATAACTTTATCAGCAGGTATTATTGCAGCAATTCTTCTTGGAATTGTTTATGGTGGACTTTTTTATATGGGTTCTTGTGTAAGTAGTAAGTATCTTCCAAGTGAAATAAGCAATGCAGACCTTCTTTTAACTATTATTAGATCTAGTGGAGGACAAATAGCAATTTATGGTTTGTGTATTTCTGTTATTCTTGCTTGTCTTACTACAGCGATTGGGCAGATTACTGCTGTTGCTAATTTTTTTGAAACAGAAACTCATGGAAAAGTTTCATATAAAATACTTGTTCCTATAGTTTGTATTTTTGTAGCTTTTGTAGCAAGCTTTGGACTTGATACTATTGTATTACTTACAACACCTTTATTTTCATTAATATATCCAATAGCTCTTGTATTAATGTTGTTAGGTATTTTTTCTAAATTTATTCCAAATGATGGTGGGTATAAAGGGGGAATATATTTTACAATTATTTATGTATTTTTAAATTTTCCATCACAGTATGGTATACATATTAATTTAATTGAAAGTATAATCAAAAATATTCCACTTCATAATATTGGTTTTGGTTGGTTAGTACCTGCTTTAGTTGGAGCAATAATTGGTATTATTGTTTATAATAAGAAACAGTAATCTTAAAATATAAATTTACTTTATGTTATTCTTATATAAGGAGGATTTAACATGTCTATTCAAAAAAGTGATGCAACAAAATATATTCATACTGGTAATGGTGAATTTTGTTATAAAATGAATAAGAGTCTTACAGTTCCTGAAACATTTCCTATTTATTTGTCATCTGCTTATATTTTTAATGCTATTGAGCCAATAGATAAAATTTGTGAAGATGTTTCCGAAGATGGTATCCCTACTTATGGATATTTCAGGTTAGGAAATCCAAATGCTGATGCAGTTTCAGAAATTTTAGCAGCTGGAGATGGAGCAGAAAAAGGGCTTGTGTTTGCGTCTGGAATGGCTGCAATTACTACTTCTATTTTGGCTGTAGTAAAACCTGGAGATCATATTATAGCTTCTCCTATAATATATGGAGAAACATATGCTTTTTTTAAGCATGAATTAAGACGTTGGGGAGTTGAAACAACATTTGTGGATTTTAGCACTCAAGATGTTGCAGACTATATTCGCCCAAATACAACATTGATTTATGGAGAAACAATAGCTAATCCAATGATGTCTGTACCAAATATGGAGTACCTTACAAATATTGCTCATGCTAATAATGCTCTGCTTTTTATTGATAATACTTTTGCTACATCAATTATTGCAAAACCTATAAAATATGGAGTTGACTTAGTTCTCTATAGTGCAACAAAATATCTTGGAGGACATGACGATCTTGTTGGTGGAGCAGTTGTTGGTTCAAAAGAACTTATAAAAAAAATTAGTTATTATCTTGGTCTTTACGGATCAAATTTGGGAGCCACAGAGTCATGGCTTTTAGCACGTAGTCTTCGTACTCTTCCTTTAAGAGTTAAAAAAATGTCTGATAATGCTCTTATACTTGCTAAATTTTTTGAAACTCATCCAAAAGTTGAAAAAGTATATTATCCTGGTCTTGAGTCATCTCTAAATAAGGCAGCTGCAGATAACCAATTTGAAGGAAATGGTTATGGTGGAATGCTTAGTGTAAATTTTAATGGAGGAATGGCTGAAATAAATAAATTAATTAAAAATTTAAAAATTGTTCGTTTTGTTCCTACACTAGCTGGAGTTGGAACAACATTGACATATCCACCTAGAGCTTCACATCGTGATCTTAATAAAGAAGAGCTTACTGCTATTGGAATAACAATGGGACAAATAAGAATTTCAGTTGGTTTGGAAGAAATAGAAGATATTTTAAAAGATTTTGAACAAGCTTTAGCTAAATTTTAATTATAAATTTTTTTATTTGACTATATTATTGTAAAAAATTTTTAATAACCTTGATATTCATTTTTGAATATTGAGGTTATTTTTTATGTTATAAGCTAAGGAAAATTGATTTTTTTATATGTTTATGATATAATTATAAAGTTATAGTGTGAAAAAGGAGATGAGAAATAGTGTTCGGAAAATTAGAAGAAGTAGTAAAGAGATTCGATGAATTGAATGAATTGCTTGGTTCCCCAGAGGTATTAGCAGACCCTAAAAAAATGATGGAATGTAACAAATCATTGAGTGAGATAACTCCAATAGTTGAAAAATATAAAGAGTATAAAAGGGTTGCAGAAGATTTTGATTTTATCAAAGAAAATCTTAAAACTGAAAAAGATCAAGATATGAGAGAAATGATGCATGAAGAGTTAAAAGAACTTGAAGAATCTATACCAGAACTTGAAAAAGAATTAAAAGTACTTTTACTTCCAAAAGATGAAAATGATGATAAAAACGTTATCATAGAAATAAGAGGTGGAGCTGGAGGAGATGAAGCAGCTCTTTTTGCTGGAAACTTATTTAGAATGTACTCAAGATATGCTGAAAGAAAAAAATGGAAAATGGAAATAATTGAAAAGCAGGAAATGGGTATTGGTGGAATAAAAGAAGCAGTCTTTAGCATAAGTGGATTTGGAGCTTATTCTAGATTAAAATTTGAATCAGGAGTACATAGAGTGCAAAGAGTTCCTGAAACTGAATCAGCAGGTAGAGTACATACTTCTACTGCTACAGTAGCAGTACTTCCAGAAGTAGAAGATGTAAAAGAAGTAAAAATTGATCCAAGAGATCTTAAGATAGATACATATAGATCAGGAGGAGCTGGTGGACAGCATGTAAATATGACTGACTCAGCAGTTAGAATTACTCACCTTCCTACTGGAATTATAGTTCAATGTCAAGATGAAAGATCACAGCTTAAAAACAGAGAAAAAGCAATGAAACATTTGGCTTCAAAGCTTTTTGAAATGGAATGTGAAAAACAAAGAAGTGAAGTAGAAAGTGAAAGAAGACTTCAAGTAGGAACTGGAGACAGATCTGAAAAAATCAGAACATATAACTATCCACAAGGAAGAATCACAGACCACAGAATAAAATTTACAGTATATCAGCTTGAAGCATACTTAGATGGAGACCTTGATGAAATGATTGATGCATTAATCACATTCAGCCAAGCAGAAATGCTTTCAAGTGTTTCAGAAGAGTAATTATGAATTTACTTGAGATATTGAATTTTTCAAAAGAGTATTTGCAAAAATACTCTTTTTCAAAACCGCGTCTGGAAAGTGAAAAGGTTATATCTAATGTTTTAAAGCTGGATAGGATAACACTGTATGCTTATTTTGATATGGAGCTTTCTTCTGAGCAGAAAGAAAAAGTAAAAACATATCTTAAAGAAATGGCTAGAAAAAGAATAGGATTTGATGAACTTTTAAAAAGTAAAGATATCAAAGTTGAAACTGTAAGTTACAGAGATGAAAATTTAGAGCTTCTTAATAAATCAGCAGAATATCTAAAAAAATATGGGGTAGCTAGCCCAAAGCTGGATGCAGAATATATATTTGCTCATATATTAGGGGTAAACAGGCTGACATTAACTTTAAATTTTAACAAAAAAATAGAAGAAGAAAACAAAGAGAAAATAAGAGAGTATTTAAAACTTAGAGGTAAAAACAGAAAACCTCTTCAATATCTTTTGGGAGAATGGGAGTTTTATGGATATCCATTTAAAGTAGATGAAAGAGTTTTGATACCTAGAAGTGATACAGAAATATTAGTGGAACAATGTAAGTTTATTTTAAATGAGCTAGAAGCCCCTAAGGTTCTTGACATAGGTACTGGAAGTGGAGCAATAGCAATATCCCTTGGAAAAGAATGTGTCCATAGTGATATAACTGGAGCTGATATAAGTGAGGGGGCTTTAGAAGTAGCTAAAGCAAATGGAGAATTGAATAAAGCTGAGAATGTGAAATTTGTAAAATCAGATGTATTTTCATCTTTTAAAGATATGAAATTTGATCTTATAGTTTCAAATCCTCCTTATATACCTTTGGAAGAATATAATGAATTAATGCCAGAAGTGCTGAATTATGAACCTTCATCAGCTCTCACAGATAATGGAAATGGATATTATTTTTATTCTAAAATCTCAAAAGAGGCTTCTGACTATTTGAATAAGGGTGGATTTTTAGCTTTTGAAGTTGGATACAATCAAGCTGAAGTTGTTAAGGAATTAATGGAAGAAAATGGATTTGATATTCTTTCTATAGTGAAAGACTATGGAGGAATAGATAGAGTAGTGATTGGAAAGAAGAGTGGTGACAAATAGTGTCTACATTATTAAGTGATTATGATTATCATCTGCCAGAGAAATTGATTGGTCAGCAGCCTAGAGAACCTAGAGATCATGCAAGACTTATGCTGGTAAATAGAAAAAATGAGAGTATAGAACATAAAAGATTTTATGATATAATAGATTATCTGAATGAAGGGGATATATTAGTAAGAAATTCTACAAAAGTTATCCCAGCAAGACTTTTTGGAAATAAAGAAACAGGAGGGGTATTGGAGATACTTCTTATTAAAAGAATAGATCTTGATACTTGGGAATGTCTTTTAAAGCCAGCTAAAAAGTTAAAAGTAGGACAGAAGCTTTTTATTGGTCATGGAAATGAGCTGATAGGAGAGCTTTTAGAAATAAAAGATGATGGAAACAGAATTATAAAATTTACATATGAGGGAGCTTTTGAAGAAGTTTTGGATAGATTGGGAAAAATGCCTCTTCCTCCATATATTGTGGAAGCTTTGAAAGAGAAAGACAGATATCAGACTGTTTATGCTATCAAAGGAGAATCTGTTGCAGCACCTACTGCTGGACTTCATTTTACAAAAGAGCTTTTAGAAAAAATAGAAAAAAAAGGGATAAAGATAGTAGATATATTTTTAGAGGTAGGGTTAGGAACATTCAGACCTGTACAAACTGAAAATGTATTGGAACATAAGATGCATGAAGAAGTATATGAAATACCTCAGGAAGCAGCTGACATAATCAATGAAGGAAAGAAAAATGGGAAAAGAATAATCTCAGTAGGAACTACCAGTACAAGAGCTTTGGAATCTGCTGTAGATGAAAATGGATTAGTAAAGGCACTGAAAGGAAGTACAGAAATATTCATTTATCCTGGTTTTGAATTTAAAGTGATAGATGCACTTATTACTAATTTCCATCTTCCTAAGTCGACGCTTCTTATGCTTGTTTCAGCACTTTCATCAAGAGAATTTATGCTGAAAGTATATGATATAGCTGTAAAAGAGGAATATCATTTCTTTAGTTTTGGAGATGCTATGTTTATCTATTAGGAGTTGATATAGATGAAAATAATTGCAGGAGATGCAAAAAACAAGAGAATAAAGAGCAGGAAAGGAACAGATACAAGACCTACTTTAGGAAGCATGAAAGAATCTCTTTTTTCTATCATAGCGCCATATGTACCTGACAGTGTATTTTTAGATCTTTTCAGTGGAAGTGGGAGCATATCTCTTGAGGCTTTGAGCAGAGGGGCAAAAAGAGCAGTAATGATAGAGAAGGACACCGAAGCTTTAAAATATATAATAGAAAATGTTAATACTTTGGGATATGAAGATAGATGCAGAGCATATAAAAATGATGCTTTGAGAGCTATTGAAATCTTAGGGAGAAAAGGGGAAAAATTTGATATAATATTCATGGATCCTCCTTACAAAGAAGAAATATGTACTAGAGTAATAAAAGCAATAGAAAAAAATAGGATACTTGCAGATGGTGGACTTATTATCAGTGAACATCATGTTTTTGAAGAACTGGAAGATGAAATTGGAGAGTTCAAAAAAGCAGATGAAAGAAAATATGGTAAAAAATGTATAACTTTTTATACAAGATAGTTTTAATTATAAAATTTCTGGGGTGATAAGATGGTAAAGAGAAGTGGAAGTTTTGAAGATAATCTTTTGGAAGTAGATGAAATAATAGAAAAGCTGGAAAATGGAGAACTTACACTGACTGAGTCTATAAAAGAATATGAAAATGCTATGAAGCTTTTAAAAAAATCCTCAGATTTATTAAATAAAGCAGAAGGAAAGATTTTAAAAGTAACAGAAGATAGTGGTAATATTCTAACTGAGGAGGTCTAAGATGTTTTTTAAGAATTATTTAGACAGTAATAAAAAATTAATAGAATCAAGTATGGACACATATCTAGGAGAGCTTAACTATCCAGAAGTTATAGCTGAAGGAATGAAATATGCAGTTTTAAATGGTGGAAAAAGATTAAGACCTATCTTACTTTTTATGATACTGGATATACTTGAATGTGAAAAAGGAATGGGAACAGCTTCAGCTGCTGCTATTGAAATGATACATTCATATTCATTGGTACATGATGACCTTCCAGCTCTTGATAATGATGACTACAGAAGAGGAAAACTTACTACTCATAAGAAATTTGGAGAGGCAGAGGGAATATTAATAGGAGATGCTCTTTTAACACATGCCTTTTATATACTTACAGAAAAAAATAAACATCTTCCAGCTGAAAAAATAGTTGAAATAGTTAGATTGACATCAAGCTATGCAGGTATAAATGGTATGATTGGTGGACAGATAGTAGATATAGCAAGTGAAGGTAAAAAAATAGATTTAGAGACTCTTAAGTATATGCACTCTAATAAAACAGGGAAATTAATTAAACTTCCTGTAGAATTAGCTTGCATAATAGGAGATGCAGATGAGGAAGAAAGAGAAGTTCTTATAAAATTTGCTGATCTTATAGGGCTTGCATTTCAAATAAAAGATGATATTCTTGATATTGAAGGAGATTTCTCTACTCTTGGAAAGCCAGTAGGCAGCGATATTGAGCTTGGAAAATCAACATATCCTGCATTGATAGGAATGGCAGAAAGCAAAGCTCTTTTAAAAGAAACAATAGCTGAGGCTAAGATAATTGTTGCAGAAAAGTTTGGTGTAGAAAAAAGCAATATTCTTTTAGAGTTAGCTGATTATATTGGAAATAGAAATAAATAATTAAAATAAAAAGAAGTTGATTAAAAGTAAATAAGTTTTTGAAATTTGGAAATTAGAAGAATTTATGTAATTGATGAAGCAAGTAAAACTTAAAAAATGGTGCTGTCTGAGTGAAACGAGTTCACCATTTTTAGTTTTATGAGCAAAATTAATAATAAATATTTCTACTGGAAAATTTCAAAGACTGTATTTCAATTTAATAAATCAACTTCTTTTTTGTTATCATATAAAATTATGTGATTGGTGCTGGATTGAAAATACAGAAGTCATTATGAAGTTTGTATTTCTCAGCCCAAGGTTGTTTTCTACCACTTGCAACATCAATTATCATATTAAAAATATCTGTACCTATATCTTTAATAGTGACATCTCCAGCAGCAATAGGTCCTGCACTTACATCTATCAGATCACTCCACATATCTTTCATATCATTTCTTGAACACACTTTGATAACAGGTGCAAGAGCCAGTCCATATGGAGTACCTCTTCCTGTCATAAATACCTGAAGTCCAATTCCAGAAGCCAGCTGACAAGGTCCGCATACAATATCACTTGCAGGAGTGGCAGCATATATCAATCCTTTTTTAGTAGGAGTTTCAGCAGGAGATAATACTTCAACTATTGGAGAGCTACCAGACTTTGCAATAGAACCCATAGCTTTTTCAACTATATTTGAAAGCCCTCCCTTCTTATTTCCAGGAGTAGGGTTGGCACTTCTGTCCACTTGTCCATTTTCAAGATAACTATCATACCATTTCATTTCAGAAGCTAATTTTTTCATTACATCTTCATTGATACAACGTTCTGCAATCATATGTACTCCATCACGGACTTCTGTTACCTCTGAAAACATAACAGTAGCTCCACCTTCAACTAACATGTCGGCAGCATATCCAGCACTTGGGTTAGCAGTTACTCCAGAAAAGGCGTCACTTCCACCACACTGCATTCCAACAAGGAGCTCAGACAAAGGAAGAGTTTCTCTTTTTCTTGCATTTAAATGAGCCAACTTTTTATCTGCCATATTCATAATAGCATCTATCATTGCATTAAAACCTTTAATTTCTTGAAGTGTGATTACATTTTCAGGAGAAATATCAGCTTCATCAATCAGCATTTCAACTGTTAATTTTTCACATCCTAGAGCTATAACCATAAGTTCACCACCAAAGTTTGGATGTTTAGCAAGGTTACGCAGTGCACGGATAGGGATAACAGCCTCAGGAGCATTAATAGCAACTCCACAGCCATAAGCATGGTTGATAGGGATTACATCATCTACATTAGGATATTTTGGTAAAAGTTCATCTTTAATTTTTTTTACAGCAACATTTAATACTCCAGTGACACATTGAACAGTTGTACTTATTCCTAAAATATTTCTAGTACCAGCATATCCTCCATTAGGATTACGATATCCTTCAAAAGTTCTTATAGGAGCTTTAGGAAGAGAAGTTACAATATTTGTTCCAAACTTCATTTCATTTAAAGCTGGAGGGATAGGAAGTTTCAGCATATGTTCATTAATCCAAGCTCCTTTTTTTATATTGATGATGGCATATCCCAATTCTACACCATAACGGATAACAGGAGAATCTTTTGGAATATCACATAGGGCTATTTTATGTCCTTGTGGAATTTCTTCTGCTGTAAATATTCCATTCATGATTTCCGTACCAGCTGATATTTTATCAACTGCAATTGCTACATTATCTTTTTCATTGACTTTAATGTATAAATTTTTACCCATGAAAACAACTCCTTTTTTAATTATTACTTGTATTCTTATTGATTTTAGTGTATAAAATAATTACAAATAAGTCAAATTCATTATAATTAGATTTCTCTTAATTTTTTTAAGAGTAGTGGAGGAAAGATGGAACTAAAACAATTGGAATATATAGTAAAAATAGCTGAGGAACGAAATATAACAAAGGCAGCGGAGAAAATGTATATTACTCAATCAGCATTAAATCAGCAGCTTTTAAAGTTAGAAAAAGAGATTGGGAGTCAGTTGTTTTATCGCTCTCGAACTAATTGGAAACTTACTGAAATAGGAGAAATATATATTCAAAATGCTGAAAAGATATTAAATATAAAAAAAGAAACTTACAATCAAATAAATGATTTATTGGAAAAACATAAAGGAAATTTGAGAATAGGACTTACTCCTGAAAGAGGAATATCAATGTTTGCTTCTGTATATCCTAGATTTTACGAGATGTTCCCAAATATATCTGTAGAACCTGTAGAGATGAATGTAAAAATGCAGGAGAAAATGATAGAGAATGGGCAGTTGGATATTGGATTTATGACTTTGTCAGAAGAACAAAGGACAGGAAATAATACATACATTCCTATCCTTGAAGAAAATATAATAATGGCTGTTCCATCTATTCATCCATTGGCTAAATCGATTAGAGGAAAAAATATTCAGAGAATAGATCTAAAATTATTTAAAAACGATACTTTTGTTTTGCTGTCTAAAAATACAACAATGAGAGAAATAATAGACCCACTTTTTGAAAAGGCTGGATTTGTTCCAAATATATTATTTGAAACAAAGAGCAGCAGGACTCTGTATCAAATGGCTTCAAGTCATTTAGCATGTACATTTATTTCTGAAACATATGCAGAAATAAATGACAGGATAGTTTATTTCTCTCTTCCAGAATCTCCTTCATGGGAGCTATGTACTGTTTACAGAAAGGGAGCATATCTAAGTAAGGCAGCAAAAAACTTTATAAAACTAGCAGAAGACTATTGGAAAAATAAAATTAAATAGTTCTTTGAAGTTTAAAGGCCAAACTTAAAACAATAAAATCTCTAAGCTGTCTTGGATCATATCCACTTAACTGCTTTATTTTATTCAATTTATATTGAAGAGTATTTTTATGCATAAAAAGATCTTCAGAAGTGTGAAGTATGCTTCCATTATTTTCTTCATAAGAATTCATTAGAATAGAAAATTCATCTATCTCTTTTGGAGTGAAATTTTTTAGAATCTTACTTGTAAAATTATCAATATCTGACTTTTTTAAATTTAAAAATATGAATTCAAGGTCCATTTTTTCATATTCAGATACTGGTTTTTTTAAAGAAAATTTTATCATAAAATTTAAAATTTCTTTTGCAGCTTTATATGAATCTTTTAAAGCATTGTATTCAAGAGCTTTTGTTCCTATTCCAAATCTAAAATCCAGCTTTGTTTTTTCCAAAAGTTTTTCTTGAAGCTGGAATATTGTTTTAGATATATCTTCATCTTTATGAAAATGATATAAAATGATAATTTCATTTCTTGATATAGTATAAACATTGTTTTTGTTGTATGAAAGAGAATTTTTTAAAATATCATATATTTTATCATTCATTAAGAAACTATTATTTTTATTAAGTTTTCCAACTATTACAACATATGGAAATGTAAAATCTGCTGTAGGAAAAAAATCATAGTCATACCCTAAAACAATACGCTCAATAAAAGTTCTATTAATTTCCTTTGTTCTTATATCTGAATCTTTTATCCAAGCTTCTTTTATAAGAATTTCTGTCATCATTCTTATAATTTCACCATATTTTTCAACCTCATTTTTATCTCCAGTTATCCCAATAACTCCTATGATAGCATTGTTAAAATAAATAGGCATATTTATTCCTTTTCTGCTTCCTTGAAATTCATCATCACTGCTGATAATAATAGGAGCTTTTTCTTTTATACATTTTAGAGCAGCAGCATGAAAAGTACCAGTTCTGTTTGGGTCTGTACTAGCAATAATAATACCGCTCTTGTCTATATAATTCAAATCCTGATGTATTATTTCTTTCATTTTATTTAAAATATTAGTTGCCAGACTTACTGATATATTCATTTCTCTTCTCCTTTCATAAATCATATTTTATATTCAATTATATCATTAAAAGAGAATAATTAGAAATTATTTTTATTACAAAGAACAAAAAATAATGAAAAAAATATTAAAATAATGTTTTCTGTAACATAGAATATTAAAAAAAGAAATGGTATCATTATATCAATCAAAAATAAAACAAACTGTAAGGAGGAAGGTTGATGGAAGCAGTAAGCAGTACACAAATGCTTGTTGGACTAGCAATAGGAATAGGTATATTGATAGCACTATCACTAAAAACAAAAGTACATACATTTATAGCACTAATAATAGCAACTATTGTAACAGGATTAATTGGAGGAATGGAAGTTACAGTAGTTATGAAAAGTATAACTACAGGTTTTGGAAATACATTGGGAAGTACAGGAATAATTATTGGACTTGGGGTTATGATGGGAATTATCCTTGAAAAATCAGGAGCAGCAGAGCAGATGGCATTTACTGTAATCAAGATGATTGGAAAAAATAAAGAGGAGTGGGCATTAGGTCTTACAGGTTATATAGTATCTATACCAGTATTCTCAGATTCAGCTTTAGTTATTTTAACTCCAATAGCAAAAGCATTATCAAAACTTAGTGGAAAATCAGTGGTTGGATTAGGATTGGCACTTGCAACTGGATTACAACTGACACATGTATTTGTTCCACCTACACCAGGACCTCTAACAGTAGCAGGTATTTTAGGAATAGATGTTGGAGTCATGATAATGGCAGGAATACTTTGTACAATTCCAGTATATGTAGTTTCTATGCTTTACTGTAAATGGTTGGGAACTAAGATATATCAAGTACCATCAGATGATCCAGCTTGTGGGGAAAATGAATTTACAAGAATGGATTTTAAGAAAGAATATTTAAAATCGATAGAAAATATTGAAGAACTTCATAAAGCTAAAAATCTACCATCAGTAGGATTATCTTTTGCACCAGTTGTAGTTCCATTAATACTGATTTTTATAAATACAATAACTAAATTTGCAGGATTAAAAGGAAGTTATATGACAGCAGTTGAATTATTTGGAAGTCCAATAACTGCTTTAATAATAGGAACATTAATTTCTATTTATGGTCTTGGAGCTAAAATGTCTAAAAAAGAAGTCCATGATGCTATGGCAGAAGCTATTCAATCTACAGGAATGATAATGCTTATAACTGGAGCTGGAGGATCTTTAGGATTTGTAGTAAGAGAATCAGGAATAGGAAATGCATTAGGAAATGCAGTAATATACATAGGTATACCTGGGCTACTGATTCCATTTATAATTGCAGCTTTGATGAGAATAGCGTTAGGGTCAGCAACAGTAGCACTAACTACAGCAGCCACTTTAACAGCTCCATTGTTAGCACAATTGGGAATCAGTCCTGTACTTGCAGCAATGTCTACATGTGCTGGAGGAGTAGCATTTAGTTATTTTAATGACAGTGGATTCTGGGTATTCAATGGGTTGTATGGTTTGGAAGATATTAAAGATCAATTCTGGGCTAAAACGATGATTTCATTTGTTGGATCAGGAGCAGCATTGGCAGTAGTTCTTATAGCAAGTATATTTATAAAATAATAAGCAGACAGATGTTTTGTATAACAATTAATAAGCTGGAAATTTAGCATACATAACATTGTTTAACAGTGGAAATAATTCTAAAATATATTATAGAGAATATAAAAAAGAATAACATTAAAAATATAAAAATGGAGGTAAAAAATGAAAGTAGGATTTATTGGATTAGGTATCATGGGAAGACCAATGTGTAAAAATGTATTAAAAGCAGGTTATGAAGTAGTAGCATTTGATATGAATAAAGCAGCTCTGGATGATGTGGCAGCAGCAGGAGCAAAAGCAGCTGGGTCAGCTAAAGAGGTTGGAGCAAACTGCGATGTATTGATAACAATGCTTCCAAATTCTCCTCATGTAAAAGCAGTTCTTTTTGATGAAAATGGAGCAGCTGAAGGGTTAAAAGCAGGAACTACTGTTATAGATATGAGTTCTATCAATCCAGTAGAAAGCCAAAGTATAGCAGCAAAATTAGCTGAAACAGGAGTGGAACTTTTAGATGCACCAGTTTCAGGTGGAGAACCAAAAGCAATAGATGGAACTATATCTGTTATGGTTGGAGGAAAGGAAGAAATATTCAACAAATACTATGATCTTATGAAAACTATGTCTGGATCAGTAGTAAGAGTAGGAGATGTAGGAGCAGGAAATACTACAAAATTAGCAAATCAGATGATAGTTGCTCTTAATATTGCAGCATTAAGTGAAGCTTTTGTTCTTTGTGAAAAGGCAGGAGTAGACCCTCAATTAGTATTTGATGCAATAAAAGGAGGACTTGCAGGAAGTACTGTAATGAATGCAAAAGCTCCTATGATGATATCAAGAAACTTTGAACCAGGATTCAGAATTGAATTACATATAAAAGATCTTCAAAATGCACTGGATACTTCTCATTCAATAAATGCTTCTTTACCTTTGACAGCTCAAGTAATGGAAATGATGCAGGCTTTAAAAATAGATGGAAGAGAGAAAAAAGATCACTCAGCTATTTTAAATTACTATGAAAAAATAAACAATGTAACAGTTGGAGAAAAAAAATAATAAAAGGGAGAGAATACATATGATACCTAAAATTGTAGAAATGAATGTAATTCCAGTAGCTGGATATGACAGCATGCTGCTTAATCTAAGTGGAGCTCATGGACCTTATTTCACAAGAAATATAGTTATTTTAAAAGCAGATAATGGAGCTATCGGAGTGGGAGAAGTTCCAGGTGGGGAAAAAATAAGAAAAACTTTGGAAGATGCTAAAGAATTAGTGGTAGGAAAAAGTATTGGAGAATATAAAAATATAGTTAAAAATATTTATGATACATTTAAAGATAGAGATGCTTCTGGAAGAGGAAATCAAACATTTGATCTTAGGACTACAGTTCATGTAATGACAGCAGTTGAAGCTCCTCTATTGGATCTTTTAGGAAAATTTTTAAATGTACCAGTAGCAGCATTATTGGGAGAAGGGCAACAAAGAGAAAAAATAAAAGTACTAGGGTATCTATTCTACATAGGAGATAAAGATAAAACTGATCTTCCTTATTTAGATAATGATGATAATTCAGATGATTGGGGAAAAGTTAGAAGAAAAGAAGCAATGACACCTGAAGCTGTTGTTGAGTTAGCAAAAGCAGCTCATAAGAGATATGGATTTGAAGACTTTAAATTAAAAGGAGGAGTGCTGAAGGGAGCAGAGGAAATTAAAGCTATAAAAGCTCTTCATGAAGCATTCCCAGAAGCAAGAATAACACTTGATCCAAATGGAGCTTGGTCTCTAAAGGAAGCAATATCTTTATGTAAAGATATGCATGGAATACTTGCTTATGCTGAAGATCCATGTGGTGCAGAAAATGGATTCTCTGGAAGGGAAGTTATGGCTGAATTCAGAAAGGCAACAGGTCTTCCTACAGCAACAAATATGATAGCTACTGACTGGAGACAAATGCAGCATTCAATAGCTCTGAATAGTGTTTCCATTCCTCTTGCAGATCCTCATTTCTGGACTATGGAAGGATCAGTAAGAGTTGCACAAATGTGTAATGAATTTGGATTGACTTGGGGTTCTCACTCAAACAATCACTTTGACATCTCTCTAGCAATGTTCAGCCATGTTGCAGCAGCAGCTCCAGGAAATATTACAGCTATAGATACTCACTGGATATGGCAGGATGGACAGGACTTAACTAAAAATGCCCATAAAATAGTTGGTGGAGAAATAACAGTCCCTAAAGATGTTCCAGGTCTTGGAATTGAAATAGATATGGATAAAATAATGGCGGCCCATAAATTATATGTAGAGAAAAATTTAGGAGCAAGAGATGATTCTGTGGCTATGCAGTATTTAATAAAAGACTGGAAATTTGATAATAAAAGACCTTGTTTAGATAGGGATTAGGGGGAAATACAATATGGATTTAAATTTATTAAAAGGGATATATGTTCCAATTCTTACTCCAATGGATGAGAATGAGAATGTAGATATAGAAAAATTAAGGAAGCAGGTAAATTTTGTAATAGATGGAGGAGTCAGCGGAATATTGGCTCATGGAAGTAATAGTGAGTTCTATATGTTTGATGATGAAGACTATGAACTCATAGTAAAAACTATAATTGAAGAAGTAAAAGGAAGAGTTCCTGTAATAATGGGAATAGGAGCTATAAGAACATCTAAATGTGTAAAATTGGCTCAACTGGGAAAAAGAATAGGTGTAGATGGAGTTGCTCTTTTACAGCCTATGTTTTTAAAACCTACAGAAGAAGAACTTTATCTTCATTATAAAACAGTTGCAGAATCTATTGAAGAACTTCCACTTTTGATATATAATAATCCTAGAATAGGATATACATTATCTGCTGATTTAGTAGAAAAACTGGCAAGAAATGTAAAAAATATTGTTGGAATTAAAGATTCTAGCGGAGACATTAATCAATTACTTGAGTTTATAAGAAGAACAAGAGATATAGAATTTAAAATATTTGGAGGAAAAGATACTTTATTATTTTCTTCACTTACAGTAGGAGCAGTTGGAGGAGTATGTACTGCAGCTAATATATTCCCAGAGCTTGTTACATCTATATATAATAAATATAAAGAAGGAGATCTTAAAGAATCATTGGAACTTCAGTTTAAACTTAATCCTGTCAGACTATCTATGGATAAAGCAAGTTTCCCTGTAGCTACAAAAGATATGGCAAATATCAATAAAATGAATGTAGGGGAACCTATAAAACCAAGTCTTCCATCTAATAAAACTGTTGTGGATTTTATGGCAGAAAAGATGGCAGAAGCTGGTCAAATAAAGAGGTAACTTATGAAAGAGATAAAAGTCATTATAGCAGTTGATTCTTTTAAGGGAAGTGCATCTTCAAGAGAAGTTGCAGAAAGTATTGAAAAGGGTATAAAGAAATTAGGCAGAAATAATATTATTATAAAAAAAGTTTCAATTGCTGATGGTGGAGAAGGAACAGTAGAAGCCATCATTGAAGCTGTCAATGGAGAATACAAATTTTTAGAAGTACCTGGACCTTTGGGAGATAAAGTTAAAGCAAGGTTTGGAGTGATACGAGGAAATACTGCTGTTCTTGAAATGGCTGAATCTTCTGGATTGAATCTGGTAAAACATGAAAATCTAAATCCATATAAAGCAAATACATATGGAGTAGGAGAGATGCTTAAGGCTATATTAGATATGGGAATAAGAGATATCTATATAGGATTAGGAGGAAGTGCAACTAATGATGGTGGAGCAGGAATGCTTGCTTCATTAGGAGTAAAATTCTATAATATAAAAGGGGAAAGAATAGGCTATACACCAGAAGAATTAAAGAACATAGCTAAAGTAGATATTTCATCCTTAGACCCAAGAATATCAGAGGCAAATATAACAGTTCTGTCAGATGTCTGCAATAGTCTTTGTGGAATAAATGGAGCATCATATATATATGGACCTCAAAAAGGAGCAACATCTGAAGATGTAAAAATTCTTGATAAAATTCTTGAAAATTATGGAAATATTATTGATAATGCTGTTGGAAAAAATTTTTCTGAAGAGCCAGGAAGTGGTGCTGCTGGTGGACTTGGATATGCACTATTAAGTATATGTGGAGCAGAGTTCAAAGAAGGTATTGTTAAAATAATGGAACTTATAGAACTTGAAAATTTAATAAAAGATGCAGATCTTGTAATAACTGGTGAAGGAAGAATCGATAACCAATCTGTCAATGGAAAAGCACCAGTAGGGATTGCTAAGACTGCTAAAAAATATAATATTCCTGTTATAGCAGTAGTTGGAAGTTCTGCTAGAAATCTAGATGATATTTATGCTAATGGAATAGATTTAGTAATGGATATAATCAATGAACCTATGAATCTTGAAAGAGCTATTCGTGATGTAAAAGAGTTATTGGAATTTGCAGGAGAAAAGGCTATGAGAGCATTTTTCTTGAGAGGAGATCATTAAATAAAATAAGAGTGACTAAAGAGTATTTTACTTATAAGTCACTCTCTTTTTATTATTTTAAAATAATTTAGGAGGAACTATATGAGAAAAAAGATATTGCTGCCAGATGGAACAGTAATAGGAAATATGGGAATAGGAACTTGGTATATGGGAGATTTACTATCTACTCGAAATGAAGAAATAGAATGTATAAGATATGCACTTGATAATGGGATAAATCTGATAGATACAGCAGAAATGTATGGAAATGGAAATAGTGAATCTTTAATAGGAGAAGCCATAAGAGGATATGAAAGAGAATCTTTGTTTATAGTATCAAAAGTTCTTCCAAGCAATGCAGGGAGAAACAGAATATTTAAGTCATGTGAGAATACTCTTAAAAGACTGGGAACTAACTATTTAGATATGTATCTTCTTCATTGGAGAGGAATTGTACCTTTAGATGAAACTATTGAGTGTATGGAAGAATTGAAAGCTTCTGGAAAGATTAAGCGTTGGGGAGTATCAAATATGGATATAGATGATATGTTTGAAATAACTCATGCAGCAAAAGGAGATCAATGCCAGGTGAATCAGGTATTGTACCACTTAGGTTCTCGAGGAATAGAATATTCTTTAAAGCCTTTTACCGATTCAAGGAATATTCCAACAATGGCATATTGTCCTCTGGCGCAGGGAGGAAGACTAAAAGATAAACTTTTAAGATCAAAATCTGTTGCAAAAATAAGTGAGAAATATGGAATATCTCCTATTCAGGTGCTTCTTTGCTTCACGTTAAGTCAGGAAAATATGATATCAATACCTAAAACGTCAAAGTTAAAACATATGAAAGAAAATATTCAATGTCTGGATATAATGTTAGATGAAGAGGATATAAAACTTTTAAACGCTGAATTTCCTGCTCCTAACAGAAAAACTCCATTGGATATAGAATAAATAAAAAACCCCTCAGTTAGGGCTGAGGGATTTTTTATATGATAGCAAAAATTAGAATAGGCGTATCAGTAATTATATTATAACCTATTTTGTCAAATTTTGCGCTTTAAAATCTTCAAATCTTTCAGGAAAATATTTTTCTACAAGATCAGAATACTCCTTAGTAGTCTTTAATTCAACTATAGCATCACTAAATTTTTCTGCAAGTTCTTTATCAGATTTTCTAAAAGCGATAGAAGCACCTGGCTTAGGATCAATAATAGAATCTATTTTTTTAATTCTATCCATAGTGTTAAGATATTCTTTTCCAGAATTGTCTGCAATAATTACACAGTCAACCTTTCCATTTTGAAGATCCATTAAAGCATTAGTGAAAGTATTATATAGTTTAGGAACACTTCCATTATTTATAGCAAATTGCTCCTGCATACTTCCCATTTGAACTCCAGCAGTCTTTCCTTGTAAATCTTCTTTTGTTTTAAAAGTACTGTTTTCATTAACTATAACATAGTGTTCAGAAGTAAAGAAAATATATGGTATAGAGAAAGACACAGCTTTTTGTCTTTCAGGAGTCTGAGACATCCCAGCAATAACAGCATCTATTTTTTTCATTTGAAGAGCAGGAAGCAGTCCATCAAAAGACATATTTACCCATTCTATTTCATAACCTAATTTTTTTCCAAGTTCATCCATTACCCCAATATCAAATCCAACCATTTTACCATCTTCAAGATATTCATAAGGTTTGAACTCAGCGTTAGTTCCAACATAAAGTTTTTTAGCTGCAAAAGAAAGTGTTGATAAAAGTAGTGTAAATATAAGTACAAGTTTTTTCATTTATTATCCCCCTATTTTTTAAATGCTTCTTTAAATTCTTCAGCTCTTTCAGGAAAGTATTTTTCCAATAATTGAAGATAAGTCCCATCATCTCTTAACTTTAAAATAGCTTCATTTACAGCTTTTACAAGGTCAGTTTCTCCTTTTCTAAATGCTATAGAAGCACCAGGCTGACTGTCTACAACAATGTCAACTTTTTTTAGACCTTTCATATTTTCAAGATAAGCATTTCCAGATACATCTGCAATGATAACAGCAGAGATTTTATCTTGTTGAAGATCCATCAAAGCTCCAGTCCATGCATTATATATTTGAGGTATTCCACCTAATGCAATAGTAAATTCTTCCTGAATAGTTCCAATCTGAACTCCGACTTTTTTATCTTTTAGCTCCTCTTTTTTTACAATAGTACTGTTTTCATTAACTATAACATAATGCTCAGATTTTGTGAACATATATGGCATTGAGAAATCAACAGCTTTTTGTCTTTCAGGAGTTTGAGACATCCCAGCGATAACAGCATCTACTTTTTTCATTTGAAGGGCAGGAAGCAGTCCGTCAAAGCCCATGTTTACCCAATGAACTTCATATCCAATCTCTTTTCCAATGGCATCCATAAAATCAATATCAAATCCAGTTATTTTATCTCCTTCAAGATATTCATAAGGCTTAAATTCAGCATTAGTTCCAACATAAAGTTTTTTACCTGCAAAAGAAAGTGTTGATATAATCATCATAAATAATATAATAAGTTTTTTCATAAATTTTCCTCCCAAGGTTTTATAGTTTAAATGTTATTCTCTACATTTTTTTAACATTTTTGTTAAATTCATCTTTTATTTCTTTTAATAATTCAGCATTAGTGAAAATGTCCATAGCTGTAAGAGCCATTGATACAGCAGATTCTTTCATTCCCTTATAAGCTTCAGGAGCTATAGATGCACTTGCAAATTCTACACTGTGACCTGTTAGATGTGCTGTTGTAAGTGGGAAATATGGATGTATAGCTGGACAGCAGTGGCTTACATCTCCCATATCTGTAGAACCTCCTGATTCTTTGCTTCTGATATCAGTAACACCTAAAGATTTTAGATTTTTTTCATAAGCTGCTGAAAGTTTTTCATTAGTAACAAGATCAGCAAAGCTAGTTTCATAGTTTGTTATTTCTAAAGTAGTTCCACTGGCAAGAGCAGCTCCCTTAGCACAATTTTTAACTCTTTCTACAAGCCCTTTTAAATAATCTAATGTTTTAGCTCTTACATAGAAGTTGGCTACTGCTAAGTCAGGTATTATATTAGCTGCTTTTCCTCCATTAGAGATGATTCCATGTATTCTGGCAGTTTCTAAAGTCTGCTGTCTAAGAGCATTGATAGAATTGAAAAGTATTAATACACCATCAAGAGCATTTATACCTTCATGAGGAGCTCCCGCAGCATGAGCAGTTTTACCTTTGAATGTAAACTGGATAGCTTCCATAGCTTGAGAAGTACCGCTTCTGTGATGAGCTTCACCAGTAGGATGAGCAGCCATAGCCACATCAATATCATCAAAAACTCCTAAAGAAGCCATATGAACTTTAGCTCCATTTGTTTCCTCAGCAGGAGTACCAATTACCATTATTTCCCCAGCAACATCTCCCATGATTTCTTTAGTAAGAATACCAGCTGCTACGCTTGTAACACCAAATATATTATGTCCACATCCATGTCCTATTCCAGGAAGAGCATCATATTCAGCAAGAATAGCTACTTTAGGACCAGGTTTTCCAGTACTGTACTTTCCAATAAAAGAAGTAGGAAGTCCTGCAAAGTTTGTTTCAACTGTAAAACCATGTTTTTTTAACATTTCAGTATGAGCTGCACAAGCTTTGAATTCCTGTAATCCTAACTCAGGATTGTTGTATAGATACTCATTTAATTCTTTAAATTCCTCTGCATATTTTGAAAAAAGTTCTGAAAGTTTTACTGTCATGTTTTCCATTTTTCCCTCCATTGATATTTTATATTTATATAATTTTTTGTAAAATAAAAAGTCAGTATAACATTCGAGTGCTACACTGACATTGATTTAAAAATATGATCATGGGTTATATAAAAAATATAAGCCCAAATCTTCAAAAATAATTAAGATATGATCTAAAATTTATTCATCAAAAAGCCATAATGTCGTTTAGCAGACAAAAGAGATAAGGTATTCAATATTTTTATTGTTTTTCCTGTTCCTTATCCTTAGTTTGTTAAATAACATTCTGAACTTCCCCCTTTTTTAATTTCTTATTGTTTTAGGTATATCATATGTAAATATAATTGTCAATAATTTTTTATTTTTTTATTTTCTTTTCTTCTAGAAGTTCCAGCTTTCTGAGGTTTTCTCCTTTTAAAATATATACTAGGTCAACAGCCAGATGCATAACATGATCTGAGAATCTTTCATATTTTTTGTTTAAAAGAACTAAATAAGTTCCTCCTTCAACATTGTCAGGAGATGTTTTCATCAAATCAATAAGAGTTTTCATATTTTTTTCAGCCATTTCATCTATCTCTTCATCTTGTGTAAGAAGTAGATAGAGAGCTTTTTCATCACTGTTTATAAAAGCAGAAATATAAGTTTCATAGATAGCTTTTATTTTTAATACCATAGGGTAAAGAGTTTCTTTCAGGTATTTTGATATCTGAGGAGAAGTTTTTTCAATATCTTTTATTATCTTAAAATTAGCTTTAAGAAGATCTCCCATTCTCTCTAAAAGACGTGCACTGTTAATAAGCATAATAAGCAGTCTTAAATTTCCTGCTGCTGGCTGGAATCTGGCTATTGATATAATAGAGTCCTCTTTCAGTTTTACTTCAAAAGCATTTATAACATCTTCTACAACTACACATTCACCATATAGAGCAGAATCTAATTTTTGGTTATACAGCATCTCAATATTCACATCTAATACTCTATTGAGATTTTTTAAAAGTTCTAAATAATGCTGGTTAAGTCCTTCAAGACTTTCTTGCAGATTTTTCATTTTATTCCTCCTGTTTGGATTTGTGATAAAGAAAATGTAAATTTGAAATCAGAAAATATCTTATCCAAATTTTCCTGTAATATAATCTTCTGTTTTTTTATTATTTGGAGCTGTAAATATTATTTCTGTATTATCAAATTCTTCTAATACTCCCTGATAAAAGAATCCTGTATACTCAGATATTCTGGAAGCCTGCTGCATATTGTGTGTAACAATAATTATGCTGTATTGCTTTTCAAGCTGTCTAATAAGCTCTTCTATTTTAGCTGTTGAAATTGGGTCGAGAGCTGATGTAGGCTCATCCATCAAAAGTATTTCAGGACTTACTGATATAGCCCTGGCTATACATAACCTCTGCTGCTGTCCTCCAGAAAGTCCAAGAGATGACTGATGAAGTTTATCCTTTACCTCGTTCCATAAGGCAACAGACTTTAAAGAACTTTCAACTATTTCTTCAAGTTTATCTTTATCCTTTTCTCCATGAAGTTTAGGAGCATATACAAGATTTTCATATATTGTTTTAGGGAAAGGATTTGGTTTTTGAAAAACCATTCCAATTTTTTTTCTAAGTTCAACTATATCATAGTCTTTATCAAAAATATTTTTTCCATCAAATAGTATTTCACCTTCATATTTTGTTCCAGTGATAAGGTCGTTCATTCTGTTTATTGATCTTAAAAAAGTTGACTTACCACATCCTGATGGTCCTATAAGAGCAGTTACTTTATTTCTTTTGATTTCCATATTTATATTTTTCAGAGCCTGAAAACTGCCATAATAGAAATTGAAATCTTTTACCAGTATTCTGATATCTTCATTACTCATATTATATTTTTCCTCCTAGTTTTATGAATTACATAAAGTTATTTATTATTAAATCTTTGTCTGATTACAGCTCCAATTAAATTAAAGCTGATAGTTATTGCCACAAGAACAAAAAGAGTACCGTTCATATAACTTGCTGGCATATTAGGAACTTGTGTAGATATTACATATAAGTGATAAGGCAGAGCCATTACCTGATCCCAAGGAGTTTCTGGAAGGAATGGAAGATAAAATGCTACTGCAGTAAACATTATAGGAGCTGTTTCACCAGCAGCTCTTGATATACTTAAGATAACTCCAGTAAGAATTCCTGGAAGTGCAGCAGGAAGAACTACTTTAGTGATAGTTTCCCATTTTGTAGCACCAAGGGCTAGAGAGGCTTCTCTCAAATGATTAGGTATAGCCAGTAATGATTCTCTAGTAGAAGTAATAATTACTGGAAGACACATGATTCCCAAGGTAAGAGAACCAGATATAATTGAAACATCAAGTCCTAGAAATATTACGAAAAGAGCCATTCCGAAAAGTCCATATATTATACTAGGTATTCCAGCAAGATTAATAATAGTAAGATTTATTATTCTTGTGAGAAGATTATCTTTTGCGTACTCTACCAGATATATTCCAGTAAATATTCCAAAGGGAACAGATACAACGATAGTACCAATAGTTAAATAGATTGTACCTATAATAGCAGGAAATATTCCACCTTCTCTCATTCCATTTTTAGGCATTTCAGTAAGAAATTCCCATGAAATAGCAGGAAGACCTTTATACACAATGTATCCAATGATTAAGAATACAGGGAGTATAGAAATTATTCCAATAGCTTTTATTACATTTTCAAATATTTTTTCTCCTCTTTTTTTTATTATGAGCATGATTTTCTCCTCTGTTATTAATTCATTTTTCTAGATTTTTGTATAAAATTATCTGCAACACTGTTAGTAATGAAACTTATAAGAAATAAGATGATACCTATTGCAAATAAGGCATAGTAATGTGTACTTCCTTGAACTACTTCTCCCATTTCTGCTGCAATAGTAGCTGTAAGAGTTCTTACTGGAGAAAGTGGAGAAAGTGCAAGTATTGGAGAATTTCCAGTAATCATTAAAACTGTGAGAGTTTCCCCAATTATTCTTCCAAATCCTAACATTATTCCAGCAAATATACCAGGAAAAGCAGCTGGAAGAAGAATATTAAATATAGTTTCAATTTTATTTGCTCCAAGAGCAAGAGATGCTTCTTTATATGATTTATCAAGTGCATTTAATGAATCATCTGCAATACTTACTATAGTGGGAATTGCCATAAATGCCAGCATTATTCCTCCTGTTAGAGCTGTCAGTCCACTGTTTAGATTAAAAAGATTCTTTATAGGTCCAGAAAGAACATATAAGCCTATAAAACCAAGAACAACTGATGGGATTGCTGACATTGTTTCAATGGTAACTTTCAATATACTTCTTGCTTTAGGAGAGGCATATTCTGATATATAAACTGCTGTAGAGATACCTACTGGAATAGAAATCAGTAATGCTACAAGTGTTACCCAGAAAGATCCTGCCAGTAATGGAAGCAATCCATAAAATTCTGAAAGTGATATCCATCTTGTACCAAAGAGAAACTCTGATAAAGGATAATGTTTAAAAAACTTTATTCCGTTTAAAAATATGAAAAGAAAAATAAGGAATATGATTACAATATTTGAAACTCCAATACCAAATAAAGCATGTTTCATACTTGAATCTTTGACCTTTCTTATGGAAAACATAATACCTCCTATATAAATAAAGAATTTACATACATTTATGTATTTAACATTGTTCATTTAAAATAATCTTAAAGCCACTATGTAAAATGGATATTAATCCAATGTAAAAATGGTGTAAAAAAAAATTTACGCTAATTTTACAGTAATTTAATAATTGATTAACAGTAGAGAGATATAGTGATGTTGTAAAGATGAAGAAAATTTAATTTAAGATATATTAAGGAGGTAAAGATTATGAAAAAAAGTTTTTTAAAAAAAGGATTAATAGCAGCTTTAATAGTTATGGGAGGTATAGGATTAGGACAAAAGGTTGAAGCAAGATCAAGCGTTGTACAAGTAAAAGGGTCTGATACTATATTAAATGCTTCTCAGGCTATAGCAGAAAAATTTATGAGTGAAAACAAAGGGGCAAGAATAGCAGTAACTGGTGGAGGATCAGGAGTGGGAATATCAGCCTTGATAAACAAAACTACTGATATAGCAATGGCATCAAGAAATATTAAAGCTAAAGAAATTGAACAAGCTAAAGCTAAAGGAATAAATGTAGATGAAATTGTAGTTGGATTTGATGGAATTACAATAATAGCTAATAAATCTAATCCAATAAAAGATATTGATGATAAAACTCTAGGTAAAGTATTCAGAGGAGAAATTACTAACTGGAAGGAATTAGGTGGAGATGATGCAGAAATAGTTGTTTTATCAAGAGATTCTTCATCAGGAACACATGAATTCTTTAAAGAACACATAATCAGAGAAGGAAATTCTAAAGGAACTCAAGAATATGGTGCTAAAACTCTATATATGCCATCTAATGAGGCTATAAAACAGGAAATAAAAGCAAATAAATATGCCATTGGATATATTGGTATGGGATATATGGATTCATCAGTAGAAGCTGTAACAGTAGATGGTATAGCAGCTACTCCTGAGAATGTATTAAATAAATCATATCCAATAGCTAGAGAAGTTTTCTGGTATGCTGATAATGCCAGAGAAGGTGTTGTTAAAGATTTAGTTGATTATGCAGTATCTCCAAAAGGACAAGAAATAATCAAAAATGAAGGATTTGTACCTGTAAAATAGCATTGACTGAAAAATGAGATTATTATCAAAGCTCACTTAAAGGAGATTTTTAAGTGGGCTTTTTTATGATATAATTAAATAGAGAAATAAAAAATAAAACAGGGGGACTCAGATGAGAATTCTGGTTGTAGAAGACGACAAAGAGATACAGGAATTGATAACATATTTTTTAACAAAAGAAGGATATGAAGTAGATAGAGCCTCTGATGGATTAGAGGGATTAAAACTTTTAAAAGAAAATAAAAATGATTTAGTTATTCTGGATTTGATGCTGCCAAATTTAGATGGAAAGAACTTTACAAAGATAGTAAGAGATATATCTTCTGAATATGGAGAGCCAGTAATAATAATGCTCACTGCTAAAACAGAGATAGAAGATGTATTAGATGGACTGGAAATAGGAGCAGATGACTATATGAAAAAACCTTTTGATCCTAGAGAACTTGTTTTAAGAATAAAAAAATTTCTTAAAATAACAGACAGAGAGATTAAAAATGAGAAATATAGATTTAAGGATATAGAAGTTGATGAAAGCAGACATATGGTAACAGCCAATGGAGAAGAGGTAGAGCTTTCAAAAAAAGAGTATGATTTATTGCTTCTGCTTATTAAAAACAGGGATTTGGTTATTACAAGAGAGAGAATATTAGACAAGGTTTGGAATAGTAACTATTACACAGGAGACAGAACTGTAGATGTGTACATATCAAAGCTGAGGGATAAGATTCCTGAATTATCTGGATGTATAAAGACTGTGAAAGGAGTGGGATACAAATTAGAAGAAAAGAAATAATCACTTTGATAATGATATTGATTATAGAAGGGATATTTATCAGCCTTAATTCAACTATTCTTTCAAATCTTTATCAACAAAGGGTAAAACAGAATTTGAAACAGGATAATATTTTAATCAAGAGGCTGGCAGAAGATTATAGACATGATAAATACAAAGATGTATTTTCAGAAAGCGATCTTAGATTTACATTGATAGATTATAATGGCAACGTTGTATTTGATTCTAAAAATGTAGATAGAGAAGAACATATGGATAATCATTTAAAGAGAGAAGAAGTACAGGAAGCTATCAATGGAGAAGAAGGATTTGCTATCAGAAAAAGCAAAACTTTTGGATATCAGCTTGCTTATTATACAACAAGTTTTACAAATGATTTTGGAGAAAAATATATAATAAGAACTTCTAGTGATTACTCAAAGGAAATCAGGCAGATAAGAGAATTTTTATTAGTTCAGATAATGTTTTTTCTTGCCCTGAATTTTGCTATTCATTTTTTCTATAAAAACTATATCAAAAGAGATTTCTATAATAAAATTAAAAAAATGAAAAGATTTCTTGAAGTTGGAGAAAAGGAGAAAATAAATTATCTTAAAGAGGAAAAATGGTTTTTTGAATTTTGGGATATTTTAAAAGAATGGCAGGGAAGAAATCTGAAAAATATTGAAAGGCTCGAGAGAGAAAGAAAAACACTTTCTTTAGTAGTATCATCAGTTGATATTTTTATCGGATTACTAAACAATGAAGGAAAGTTTGTTGTAAAAAATAATGTACTTAGTTATCTTGTAGATTCAACTAGAGAAAAGTATTTGGAATGTATTAAATACATAGAAATAATTGATATAATAAAAAAAGGTGTCAATGAAAAAACAAATGTAAAGGAAGAAATCTATGTACAGGGATTAAAAAGATATTTTATTGTTACATTGAAACAGCTGGAATTCAGCAATCAGGTGCTTATTACTATAAAAGATATCACAAGCACAAGAAAAGCGGTTGAAGTACAGAAGAATTTTATCAGTAATGTAAGTCATGAGTTGAAAACACCTCTCACTAATATAAAAGGGTATTTGATAGCTCTTGAAGATGCTCCTGATCCTATGAGAGAAAAGTTTTTAAATGTAATAAAAAATAATGTGGAAAAACTGGAAAATATAGTTCTGGATTTTTTGAATATATCAAAAATAGAAAATTCTAATATACTAAATGTAACACAAGTAAGTATTGAAAAAATAAAAAGTAATATTCAATCAACTATGGAAATGCTCCTTAAAAATAAAAATGCTTCAATTAAGTATCAAATAGAAGTATCAGATGAAAATAATTATATCAGGGTTGATTTTGATAAAATAACAATGATATTGAAAAATCTTATTGAAAATGGAATTATATATAATAAATCAGAAAGGCCTGAGATAAAAGTAAAAATAACAGAGGAACAGGAAAGATATAATTTTTCAGTTTCAGATAATGGAATAGGTATACCAGCTGATGAACAGTACAAAGTTTTTGAAAGATTTTATAGAGTGGATAGAGCAAGAACAAGTAATCTTGGTGGAACAGGATTAGGACTTGCAATTGTAAAAAGCCTTATAGAGAAATATGGTGGAAAGATAGCTGTTATTTCAGAGGAAGGAAAAGGAACAACATTTGAATTTTACATTTCCAAATAATGAAAGAGGGGCAATAATAATCCTTGACCAAATATTTTAAACCTAATATAATATTAGAAGAGTATATTAAAATATCAGGAGGGAATATGGGAAAGATAAGAAGTATTTTATTAGTTACATTTATGATGTTTCTTTCTGCCTTTTCATTTTCTTATGAGCCAGGAAGCTATAAAGGTGAAGCTGTTGGTTATGGAGGAAAAATAGAGGTAGAAGTAACTGTATCAAAAGAAAGGATAGAAAATATAAAAGTTCTTCCTAATAAAGAAACACCATTTATATCAAGTTTAGCAATTGAAAGAATACCAGCAATGGTACTTGAAAAACAAAGTCTTGGTATAGATACAGTAGCAGGAGCAACAGTGAGCAGCAGAGGGGTTCTCACTGCAATAACTAATGCAGTTAAAGAAGCAGGAGGAGATGTAAGAGAGCTTAGAAAAAGAGTTCCAGCTCCAGAGATAAAAAAAGGAAATAAAGAATATATTGCAGATGTTGTAGTTATTGGAGGTGGAGGCGCAGGTCTTGCAGCTGCTACTTCAGCCAAACAAAATGGAGCAAGTGTTATTCTTATAGAAAAAATGCCTAGATTAGGAGGAAATACTGTATTAGCAGGGGGAGCATATAATGCTGTTGACCCTAAAAGACAGGTACCTCAAGGAATAGAAGATTCAATAGAACTTCATTATCAACATACATATGAAGGTGGAGATAAGAAAGGAAATCCAAAACTGATAAGAATACTTGTTGAAAATGCTTATCCAGCATTAGAGTGGTTAGAAAGTTTAGGAATGACTTTCAAAGATGAAGTATTTACAGTATTGGGTGCTCTTTATCCAAGAAGTCATAAGCCAACTACACCAGTAGGAACTGGAATGATTCTTGCACACAAAGATTTTGCTGAAAAAAATGGAATAATGATTTTCTATGAAACAGAAGCAAAAGATTTTATTGTGAAAGATGGAAAAGTAGCTGGAGTAAAAGCTGAAGATGCAAAAAATAAAATTGTATTCAATGCTAAAAAAGCTGTAATTCTTGCTACTGGTGGATTTGCAGGAGATGTTGAGTATAGACAGAAATTCAATTCTAATTTAACAGAAAATATTCTTACTACTAATCATCCAGGTGGAGATGGAGCAGGGATAAAAATGGCTGAAAAAATAGGAGCTAAATTGATAGGAATGGAAGATATTCAGCTTCTGCCTATGGGAGATCCTGTAACTGGAAGTTTAAGTGGAAATATTGAAACTACTGTTGAAGATAGAATATTTGTAAATAAAGATGGAAGACGTTTTGTGGCAGAAGATGAGAGAAGAGATGTTATGACAAATGCTCTTTTCAAGCAAAAAGATGCATATATGTGGGTAATAGTAGATTCAAAAGTTTATCCTACATTAGAAACTAAAAATAACTTTAATGAACCTATTGGAGATTTAATAAAAGCTGGAAGAGCTGTAAAAGCAGATACACTAGATGAACTTGCTGAAAAAATAGGAGTTCCTGCTGATACTCTTAAAAAGACTATTGCAGACTATAATAAAAGTGTAGATGCTAAAAAAGATCCATTTGGAAGAAAACTTTTTGGTATAAAATTTGATAAAGCACCTTACTATGCAGGACCACGTATTCCTACTGTACACCATACTATGGGTGGAGTAGAAATCAATGAGAAAGCTCAGGTAATAAATACTAAAGGGAATCCAATTCCTGGATTGTATGCAGCTGGAGAAGTTACTGGTGGAATTCATGGTACTAATAGACTTGGAGGAAATGCTTTAACAGATATAACTGTATTTGGTAGAATAGCTGGAGAAAATGCAGCTAAAGAAAAATAAAAAATAAAATTGAATGAGAGTAATCAAAAAGCAGGACTAAATTTTAATGATATAGTTTAGCTTAATGGTTATTCTCATTTTTTATTTCAGTAATATTTTAAAATATGGTTGTAACTATTTACAAAATAAATAAAAATATGGTATATTAAAGCTAAGTGTAAAATAAAAAACAAAAAAAGGGGTAAGAGTAATGGCGAAATTGAAAAGTATTGTAACAGCATACAAAGCACAGGTAAATCCACAAGTATCAGGAATGGTTGATATATTTGGTGCTTTTGATAACTTAATTCAACCTATATTTCCATTTCCAATGGCAAATTTGTCAGTGGTTTTGACTTTTTCTGATTTAGAAAGACCAACAATGTTTGAAGTAAGATTAAATGCACCTGATGATACACTAATTACAAAAGGAGAATTTGGGGTATATTTAGATCCATTTGGAGTAGGGAAAAAGATACTTGATTTAGAAAAATTCTTGATAACTGAAAGAGGAAAATATACAATAGATATATTTGAAAAAATAGCAGAGGATAAAGTGAAATTTATTCAGACAGCAGACTTATTTATAGCTGATTATCCACCTCAAAGAAGATTTTCTGATGAAGAGATAGCTCATATATTAGCAGCTGAAGGAGTAATAAAAACTGTTAAGACAGAATTTAAGCCAGTTGAAGATGCAGAGCCTGTAAAAATTCAAATAAGTCTTGATAAAAATATTCCATTAGAAGAAGGGCATATTGCTATACCAGAAAATGATAGAATAACTGTTGGAGATAGAATATTTGATCTTACAGGAATAAGAAGACAAATTGAATGGATGTTTGGAAATCCTATTCCTAAACAGCCTGAAACTGATCCAGAAAAAAAAGAAGAAGAAAATGTTGAAAAAACTGAGGAAAAATAAAGAAAAAGCTTGACATAATAAGGGAAAATGAATATAATAGTTAGGTATATTAAACCTTTCCCACAAAAGGACCGTTGCGTTATATTATGAAGATATAACATTTGAGGAGGAAAAATTAAAGTGAAAAAGTATACTTTTATGCAAAGAAAAGAAGATGTTGTTAGAGAATGGCATCATTACGACGCAGAAGGACAAATATTAGGTAGATTAGCAGTTGAAGTTGCTAAAAAATTAATGGGTAAAGAAAAATTAACTTTCACTCCACATATTGATGGAGGAGATTTTGTAGTGGTTACTAATGTAGCTAAAATAATGGTTACTGGAAATAAGTTAACTGATAAGACATATTACAATCACTCTGGATTCCCAGGTGGATTAAGAGAAAGAAAACTAGGAGAAATCTTAGATAAAAAACCAGAAGAACTATTAATGCTAGCTGTTAAAAGAATGCTTCCAAAAAATAAATTAGGAAGAGAACAACTAACAAGATTAAGAGTGTTTGCAGGTGCAGAACATGCACATACAGCACAAAAACCAGTAAAGGTAGAATTTTAATAGGGGGTAAATGACAGTGGCTGAAATGATTCAATATAGAGGAACTGGTAGAAGAAAAACTTCTGTAGCAAGAGTAAGACTAATTCCTGGAGGAAAAGGAATTGAAATAAATGGAAAATCAATGGCTGAATATTTTGGAGGAAGACAAATTCTTTCTAGAATAGTAGAGCAACCATTGGTATTAACTGAAACTTTAGATAAATTTGAAGTAAGAGTTAATGTAGTTGGAGGAGGAAACTCTGGACAAGCTGGAGCTATTAGACATGGTGTAGCAAGAGCTTTACTACTTTCTGATGAAACTTTAAAAGCAGCTTTAAGAGAAGCTGGATTCCTAACTAGAGACTCAAGAATGGTAGAAAGAAAGAAATACGGAAAGAAAAAAGCAAGAAGAAGTCCTCAATTCTCAAAAAGATAATTGGTTGGATTTACCAAAACTTGGTTATCAATACCACAGAGAAATCTGTGGTATTTTTTTATTGTTAATATATTGACTTTTTAAATATACTGAAAGTTGTTACAGTTACAAATAAATTAAAGTTTCTAGAAATTAAAAAAACAGTAAAATTCTAGAAATGTTTTTATTGATAAAAAATATTTATTACAAGTTCTTTTTATAAAAAAAATAAATATTGACAAATTAATAACAGAAAAAAAACAAATAAATTACAAGATTCTTGTATAATAATAAAAAAAAGACAGAGGGGAAATGAATATGGAAAAATTATTCCTGAAAAATGCAGTAATTTATACAATGGATGATGAAAAACCACAAGCTGAAAATATCTATATAGAAAATGGAAAAATAAAAAAAATAGATATAAATGTTAATGAAGTACCAGAAGGAACAAAAATTATTGATATGGAGGGAAAATGTCTATTGCCTGGGTTTCATGATAGTCATATGCATATGTTGAATACAGGAATAAATCTTATAGAGGCGGTAGATCTTAAAAATGCAGGATCAATTGATGATATAATAAAGTTCACAAAAGAACATATTGAAAAAAATAATATCCCTGCTGGAAGTTGGGTATTAGGATTTAATTGGAATCATGAGAAGTTGAAAGAGAAAAGAATGCCAGATCGAAATGATTTGGATAAAATATCTACAGAACATTATATTTTTTTGAAAAGGATCTGTATTCATATAGCTAGTGTTAATAGTAAAGTCTTGGAGCTTTGTCTAAATGATGAAAAAATACAGTTGGAAAATAAAAATATAGGGAAAGATAAAGATAGTAAACCTAATGGGCTAATATATGAAGAGAAAATTAATGAATTTTGGGGAAAGAGATTTTCCTATACTATTGAAGAACTTGAAAATATAATAGATAAAACTTTGAAGTTGATAATAGTAAAAGGGCTTACAACAATACAGACAGATGATATGAATTTTTTTTCAAGAGATATAGACAGATTAAATATATTACAGGCTTTTCAAAATCTTTATAACAAAGGAAAGCTTTCAATAAGAATATTTGAACAGTTACAAATAAGTGAGTTTTCAACTTTGCAACTTCTTATGAAAAAAAGAGAAGAACTTAAAGAAAATGAATATTTCACTATAAAAACTGTAAAGGTTTTATTAGATGGTTCACTTGGAGGATGGACAGCAGCTTTGAATCATACTTATGCTGATGCTCCTGATAAAATTGGGATATTAAACTTCAGTGATGAAGAACTTTATAAAATATGTGATTACTGTTATTCACAGAAAATACAAATAGCTTGCCATGCTATTGGCGACAGAGCAATAGATCAAATTTTAAATATTATAGAAAAGATAAAAGAAAAATATAATAATATAAATTTAAGACCAAGAATTGTACACTGCCAACTTCCCAGTTATGGACAAATAAAAAAAATAAAGGAATTAGAAATTATTGTAGATATTCAGCCAATGTTTACAGTATCAGATTACGAACTAGCAGAAAAAAGAATTGATAAAAAATATAGAGATAATATTTATGCATGGAAAGTATTATTAAAAAATGGGATCTCTTTATCTGGAAGCTCTGATAGTCCAGTGGAAGATTTTGCACCACTTCATGGAATAAGAGCAGCTGTTGAACGAACTACAGCAGATGGTAAACCTTTTGGAGGATGGAGACCCTTTGAAAAGCTTACTTTGAAAGAAGCATTGGAATTATATACCACAGGTTCTGCTTATTCAATAGGAATGGAAAATATAATGGGAAAAATAAAAGAAGAATATTATGCTGATATAGTTGTACTTAATGAGGATATATATAGAGCAAAAAATATAGATAGAATAAATATTGAAAAAGTATTAGTAAATGGAAAATAATAAAAAAAGGGGGAGGAATGTTATATGGATATGATAATTTTTAATGGCAAAGGCTATACTATGGACAACAATAATTCTAGATTTGCTGCTGTAAGTATAAAAGATGGATTGATTTATTCTATTGGAAGTAATGAAGATATTTTAAGAGAAAAAACTTCAAAAACAAAATTGGTAGATGCTCAAGGAAAAATGATACTTCCAGGTTTTAATGACAGTCATATGCATCTTTTAAGCTATGGATATAGTTTGGAGATGGTGGACCTTAATAGTTGTAAAAGTATAAGCGAAATGAAATCAAGGATAAGAAAATATATAGCTGAAAATAAAATTGAGAAAGGTCAATGGATAGAGGGAAGAGGATGGGATAATAATTTATTCCTAGATAAAAAAATGCCTTTAGCAGTGGATTTTGATGAAGAATTTAAAGAATTTTATATTGTACTAACTCGAACTTGTGCTCAAATTTCTGTAGTAAATACAAAAGTATTAAAATTGGCTGGTATATACAAACATCCTGTTCAGATAGAAGGTGGGACTATTGAAACAGATTATAATGGAAATGCTACAGGAATTCTTACTGGACTAGCTACAGAAATAGTATATAAAATAATTCCTAAATTAACAGCTGAACAAATAGAAAGAGCTATTTTAAAAGCTTCAAACAGATATGTAAGTTCAGGAATTACCTCTGTTCAGACAGATGATTTTGAACTTTTGAGAGCAGGAACATTTAGAGATATATTAAAAGTTTATTTTAAATTAGACAGAGAAAATAAACTTCCAATTCGTGTAAATCTTATGTTACATCTGGCTACGTTAGAAGAGATAAAAGATTTTATTACACTAGGATTAAAAAGTGGAGATGGAAGCCCATATTTTAAAATAGGACCTTTTAAAACTATAATAGATGGTTCATTGGGGGGAAGAACAGCAGCATTGAGAGAACCTTATTCAGATAACCCTGAAGATAGAAAAAATAATGTAGGAGAGATGTACCTTACAAGTAATGAATTGAGAGAGCTTCATAATTATGCTTTTGAAAATGATTTTCAATTAGTATCAGATGCAATTGGTGACAGAGCAATGAGAACTATTTTAGATATATATATAGAAATATTAGAAAAAAATAAAGGAAAAGATCTTCGTTTTGGAATAGATCATTGTCAGATAACAACTGAAGGTATAATAGAAGACTTTGCAAAATATAATATTATAGGAGGACTGGAATTTATATTTTTATCTTCAGATATTGATATGCTGGAAGACAGAGTAGGAGAAAAAAGAGGAAATAAATCATATAACTTTAAAAAGTTTTATGATTTAGGTTGCGTAGTAGCTGCTGGTTCAGATAGTCCTGTGGAAGAATATAATCCTCTTCATGGAATATATGCCGCAGTGACAAGAAAAACATATAGCCATCTTCCAGAAGGGGGCTATAATCCAGAACAGAAAATAAGTATAGAACAGGGGATTAGAGCTTTTACAACAGGACCAGCTTATGCAACATTTGAAGAAAATAAAAAAGGAAGTATAGAGGTTGGAAAATATGCAGATATAGTTATTTTAGATGAAGATTTATATGAAACAGAACCTGATCATATTAAAGATGTAAAAATACTAAAAACTATCATAGGAGGAAAAATTGTTTTTGAGGCAGAATAAAGATGGTATGTTGCCAGATACTATAATTTATAATGGAAGATTTGTATCAATGAATGAAAGAGGGGATATTTATTCATTAATAGGAATTAAAGATGGAAAGATTATAGAGGTTTCAAAGAGTAATTTACTAGATGATAAACTAGGCTTTGGGGTAAATATTATAAATTTAGAAGGGAAAACAGTTCTTCCAGGATTTTATGACTGTAATGTTCATGCTGTACAAAATGGAATTGGGCATTACTGTATAAAAATTGAAACAAAAAAAAGAGAGGAATTTTTAAAAAGGCTACAAAAAACTGTGAAGGAATATAAAAGGAATCAGCTCATATGGTGTATAGGATTTAATTGGGAAGAGAAAGAAAGATTAAATCGTTGGGATTTAGATAAGATTTCTTCTCTACATCCTATTGTTGTAAGTAAGGATGAGATACACTCTACTATTGTTAATACTTATGCCTATAATTTACTGGCGATTCCATCTACTCTTAATGGAGTAGAGAAAGATGAGAAAGGAATGCCAACAGGATATCTTTTTGGTGAGGCCAGTGGTTTTGCCAGAAAAAAAATCCAGAAACTTTTTATAAATTATAAAATGAAAGAGCAAGCTATGAAAATGACAGTGGAAGAGGCATTGAGAAATGGAGTTACCACTATGAATGCTATGGAGGGGGGAGCTTTTTTTGATGATGAAGATATAGACATAGTACAAAGATATGAGAAAAAAAACAAGATAGATTTATCTATATATGCTCAAAATACAGATATAGAGAAAGCTGTAGAATTTGGCTTGGAAAAAATAGGAGGAAATTTTTATTTGGATGGAACTATTTCTTCTAAGACAGCAGCTCTCTATGAACCTTATGAAAATGAGTTGGGAAATTATGGTATTCTCTATTTTACTCAAGAAGAATTAAATAGATTTGTATTAGATGCACATAAAAAAAATATGCAAATAGCTCTTTCCTGTATAGGAGAAAGAGCAATAGATCAAGCTTTAGAGGCTTATGAAAATGCGATTAAAATTTATGGAAGAAAAAATCATAGACATAGGTTGGAACATTTTGTTCTTCCAAATGATGAACAGATAAAAAGGGCAGTACAGTTAGGGTTAATTTTTTCTATGCAGCCAGGTTATGATAACAAGTGGGGAGGAAAAAATGGAAAATATATCAAAAATATAGGTGAAAGATATAAAAGGGCTAATCCAATTGGAAAAATTATCAAATTTGGGGGAGTTGTAGTAGGGGGATCAGAAAGTAATATAACACCTCTTTCACCTATTTATGGAATTTATAGTGCTATAAATCATACTGAAGAGGAAAATAGAATAAATATAGATGAGGCTATTAAGATATACACTGTAAATGCTGCTTATGCCAATTTTGAAGAGAAGAGGAAAGGAAAAATAGAAAGGGGATTTGATGCAGATTTAGTCGTTTTAGACAGAGATATTTTTACTATAAAAAAAGAGCAGATAAAAGATGTAAAGATATTAAAAACTATAAAATATGGTGAACTAGTATATGGATAAAACAAAAATAACTATATATCTTTTAAGTACTCCAAGAATAGAGATAAATGGTAGGGAAATATTTCAGGAGATAAGCAGTAAAGGAGCAGGTCTTATTTTTTATTTGTGTATGAACAGTAAAAAAAAATTTTTTAAAAATATTCTAGCAGAAATTTTCTGGCCTGAATCTTCAGCAGAAAAATCAAGTTCAAATCTTAGACAGGTACTTTTTAATATAAAAAAAGTATTAGAAAAAAATGGAGTATTAAGTCCTATGATTATTTCAGAAAAAGGAAAGTGTTTCATAAATGAAGAATTTGAACTTTGGGTTGATGTAAAAGAGTTTTATAAAAATATAGATAATGGAATAAAAAATTCAGATGCAGCTCTTCTGAAAGAAGCTTCTGATTTATATGAACAGGGATTTTTTGAAGGATTTTTTATAAAAGGAAGTGCTGTTCTTGATGAATGGATAATGTTTGAAAGAGAACATATATCAAGGCTTCTTCAAGATGGGATATATATGGCTGCAGAGATATATGAAAAACAGGGAGAGATAGAAAAAGGAGAAAATTTATTAAAAAAACTTTTAAAAATAAATAATCTCACAGAGGAAACTCATTTGAAACTGATGGAACTTTATTTGAAAAATAATGAAAGGCATAAAGCTGTTCAACAGTATAATATCTGTGCAGAAATTTTGAGAAAGGAATTAAATATAAGCCCTTCACAGAAATTGAAAGAAATTTATGAAAAAATTGTCAATATAAAAAATAGAGAACAAATTTTTCAAGAAATTCTGCCAAAAAAATCTTTAGCCAAAGAAATAAAATTTTTTAATAACTATATTTTTGAAGAGGAAATAGAGACTATTAAAACATTTTTGAAAAAACAAAAAGATGAATATATATTCTTGCATACTGGAAATCATATTTTTCAGATGTTAGAAGGGGAAGGAATATATAATCTTCTAGAGAAAATTGTTTTTATAAAGGAGTATCACTATAAAAATTCAAAGGAAGAACTGGCAATGTTATTTCCAGAATTGAGCAATTCCCAAAAGATGAAAGAAGAAAGCAGTGAAATAAAACTTTTTTATGTAATAAGAAAATTTTTGGAGAAAGCAGCAGAGAAAAAGAATATAATAGCTGTTTTTAGAAATTTTATTGAATTAGATGAAAAGAGCAGAAAGCTTTTTTATTATCTTTTTCAAAATGTGAAAAATGAAAAGTTAGTAATAACAGGAACTTATAAAAAAAGTAGGGAAGTAGAAAAAATTATAAGTACAATAGAAAGCAGAATAGGGGAGGAATTGTTATGGAAGAAAAAGGATTAAAAAAAGAACTAGGGTTGTTTCATGCGGTTTCAATAGTTGGGGGAATAATGATAGGGTCAGGAATATTTTATGTAAGTACATTCGTTCTACAAAGATCAGGAATGTCACCAGGATTTGCTATTTTAGCGTGGTTAATAGCAGGATTAATGTCTTTAATGGCCGCTTTATGTTATGCTGAACTTGGAACGTCTATTCCTAAATCAGGAGGAACATACACATATATATCAGAAGCATTCAGTCCAGCAGCTGGTTTTGCAATGGGACTTACAGATTTCTTTATATCACAATCAGGATCAATTAGTGCTTTGGCAGTGGGATTTGCTACATATTTCAGTACTATAGTTGGACTTACAGATATCCAAATAAAAATAATGGCAATTGTTATGATACTTGTGCTTTCAGGAATTAATATGTTGGGAATAAAAAAGGGTGGAAATGTGCAGGGAATTTTTATGGTGGCTAAGCTTGTACCTATTGTATTAATAATAATTCTCGGACTTGCAATGGGAGATGTTAATAATCCTATGACAATGGTACCAGGCGAGGGAAAAAGTATAGTCACAGCTTTTGCTCTTTCAATAGTTGCTGCTCTTTGGGCATTTGATGGATGGAGTTCTGTATATATAGTATCAGAAGAATTGAAAAATCCTAAGAAAGATCTTCCAAAAGCAGTAACAATAGGAGTTATAGGAGTAACTTTAATATACATACTATTTAATCTTGCTCTTTTGAAGACACTTCCTGTTGTAGATATTGCATCTAATGATGCACCAGCAGCACTGGCAGCTACAAATTTAATTGGAAAATCAGGAGGACTTCTTGTAACAATAGGAGCTCTTTTAGCAATATTTGGTTCATGTAATGGATGTATACTGGCTTATCCCAGAGAATATTATGCAATGGCTAGAGATAAGAGATTCTTTTCAGTATTTGCTAAAATTAACCCTAAAACAGGAACACCTATCAATGCTCAGATTGCAACAGCAATAATTTCAAGTTTATTAATTTTATTTGGTACTTTTGAGCAGCTAACAGCTCTTGTTGCATTTTGTGCTTGGATATTCTATACAATGGGAGTTTCATCAGTATTTGTTTTGAGAAAAAAATATCCTAATCTTCCAAGACCATATAAAGTAATAGGATATCCATTCTTACCAATAATAACAATAGTTTTATCACTTGTTGTATTGATAGCTACTCTATATGAAGATCCTAAAAATTCTGTAATTGGTGTAGTAATATACTATCTATTCTTTAAAAAGAATGAAACAGGAAAATCAGTATTTGATGAAATTGATGAATAATAATTTGTTAAACCATTGAAAGAAGTGACTGCTGCATTTATAAGTAAGAATTATTTGCAACAGTCACTTTATTTTTTAGGTTTTTTATTTTATATTTTTATTAAATATTTTATTCATCTAAAACCATATTTTTAGATTGATATGCAGCGTCCCTAACTGCTTTAATTTTCTTTCTGATAATTTCTTCTTCTTCAGCTATAACAGGATCATCTTCATAAAAAATATAAAAATTTGGATCTACTTTACCAATACCCATGTAACGGGCTTTATAATCTTTAAGAAGTGCAAAGAATTTTTCTCTAAGCATAAATAGTCCTAAAAGATTAGTAAATACTGGAGCAACAAGACTGATATTAACTATTGTCCAGAATAAATCAGGACCATTACCTGTTAAAACAATAGAAGATACAATTATAATATTTGGTAAAGGAAATATAAATTTAAATAGTAACTCTAATCTATCTCCTAATAGAGGATTGTATCTCAAACCATGTCTCATAACAGCAATATAATATGTATACCAACCAGCTGTTGTAGTAAGACCAAATAGAGCACACATAATTCCGATATATATAGAACCAAAATGTCCAAATACACTTTCGTAAGCCTTAATCGTAAGAGTGGCACCAGTATAACCATCATTCCATACACCTGAACAAAGAACAGCAAGAGCAGTTATAGAGCAAACAACAAGAGTATCTATAAATACTTCAAATGATCCCCATATACCTTGACGGAAAGGGTGAATAGTATTTGCAGAACCATGAATCAAAGGAGAAGATCCTTGTCCAGCCTCATTTGAATTAATAGAACGAGCAACTCCAGTTGAAATTACTTGAGAAACAGTTGAACCAATAAAACCTCCAACAGCTGCTGTACCAGTAAAAGCATCATGAAAAATCATAGCAAAAGCATGAGGAACATTTTGATAGTTTGCTATAACAAGAACAAGACCACCTAAGATAAATATACTACACATAAATGGAACTGCTTTTGCAGCAAATGCAGCAACTCTTGGAGTTCCTTTCCAAATAACATAGAAAAGAATAAGAGAATAAACAATAGTCACTATTATCATATCAAATCCAAATGATTGATTTAAAACTTCTGCTATAGTATAAGCTTGAGAGCCTCCTAAAAATTGAGCAAGAAATCCAATTCCAAATGCAACAGCCAAACCTATACCAAATTTAGTAAATCCCATTTGTCTAGAAATCCCTTTTTCCATAAAATAAGTAGAACCACCAAAGAATCTTCCAGTCTCATCTTTTGAACGATAATGACAACCTAGAGTAGTTTCAACACATTTTACAGTCATTCCAAAGAATGCCCATACCCACATCCAGAAAACAGCACCAGGTCCTCCAACAGCAACAGCACTGGCAACTCCGCCAATATTACCACATCCTACACAGCCACCAATTGCAACACAAACAGCTTCAAAAGGAGTAACAGAACCTTTTTTCTTCTGGTTGGCTTCTTCACTAAACATACTTCCAAAAGTATTTTTCAATATATGTTTAAAATGAAAGATTGAAAAAAATCCAGATCTAATAGTAAAATAAAGACCTATAAATAGTACAAAATAAGTAAATGGTTTTCCCCATAAAAAATCATTTATTTCATTTAAAATACTTGCAAACATACCTACTTTCCTCCTCATAAACTTTAACCAAAAATGATAAAGTATTTTTATATTTCAAAGTTTGAGTGGATATCCAGTTAAATTTATATAGCCTGCAGAGCTAGTAAAATAATAATATACGCGTATAAAACTTTTAATTATTTATTTCCATAAGCTGTTTCAAGAGCATTTGTAAAATCATTAATTAAATCTTGTGTATTTTCTATTCCTACTGATATTCTTAGCAGACCATCAGTAATTCCAATAGCAAGTCTTTCCTCTCTAGTCATATCACTATGAGAACTCATAACAGGATAAGCAAGCGATGATCTATATCCTCCAAGTGTCATAGCATAATGAGCAAGTTTTAAAGTTCTCATAAATTTATTCATTTTTTCTAAATCTTCAGGAAGTTCAATACTCAACATACCTCCATAGTAATCTCCAAATTGTTCATGAGCTAAAAGATGTTGAGGATTACTCTCAAGACTTGGATGATTTACTTTAAGAATATAAGGTGATTTTTCAAGAGCGGCTGCAAGAGCAGAAGCATTTTCACATTGTTTTTTTATTCTTAATTCAAGAGTTCTCATTCCACGCATTATAAGCCAGCTTGAGAAAGGATCTGCTTGAGTTCCAAGGAGAACTTGCAATTCATATATTTTTTTTATAAGTTCAGATTTACCAGTAACAGCTCCACATACAGCATCGCTATGTCCATTTGCAAATTTAGTAAGAGAATTTACAACAAGATCTGCTCCAAATTTTAAAGGTTTTATTAAAGCTCCTGTCATAAATGTATTGTCTACAACTAATAGAGCATTATTTGAATGGGCAATATCAGCTAATATTTTTAGATTTGGAACTCCAATTAATGGATTTGAAACAGTTTCAGTGTAGAGTATAACAGTTGTTGGCTTTATATTAGCTTTTACTTCTTCTAAATCTGTAAAATCTACAAATGTAGTTTCAACACCATATTTTTTTAATATTTTTGTAAATATTTCTAAAGTTTCACCATAAAGAGTTTTATCAGATAAGATATGATCTCCTGCTTTAGTGTGAGCTATTACAGTAGAAGAAATAGCAGCCATTCCTGAAGAACAGCCAAGAGAATCTTCTCCTCCTTCAACATAGTTCATTAGTTCAATAAGAGCTGTTCTATTTGGATTTCTATTTCTGTTGTAGCAAAATCCTTTTTCATCATATCTTTTTTGCAGATCAGCTAGATCTTCAACATTATGTGCAGTAGAGAGATGTATTGGAAGGGCTTCAGGGTTTGAAGTAGACAGTCTAAAATATGCACCAGCTTCCAGAATATTAGTTTCAAAAGATAAAGATTCATCAAATTCCTTAAACATATGTAATCCTCCTAAAAAATTATATTTTTGTTTTAAAAAAAAATAAAAATGTCTTCAATAAAAACAAAATTTTCTTAAAATATCTATAATCAAAGTATAAAACCTATATTTACAATAGAGTCAATAAATAATTTAAAAAAATTTATTTTATTTTGTCTGTTGACTCTATTGTTACAACATATAATACACTGACAATATAAGAGAAATTAAATAAAATTTGAAATAACTTTTAAGGAGGATTATAATTATGAAGAGAAAATGTTCAGAAGCTACAGAATTACTTTACAGAGGAAGAAAAGTAAAAGGGATGGATTTTAATAAACCAGAGGCATTTCCATTATTTACAACAACAGCATTTACAATGAACAGTTTGACAGAAGTAAAAGAGGCATATGAAAAAAGATATACATATATAAGAACATGTAATCCTAATAGAGATGCTCTTGCTGATATGGTAACATTTCTTGAAGCTGGAGAAAAATCATTAATATTTTCATCAGGAATGGGAGCAATCACTACTACTTTAATGACAATATTAAAACCAGGTGATCATGTAATATGTAATAGAAATATATATGGAGAAACATTTGATGTCTTTACAAAATTAATGCCTAAATTTGGAATTAATGCAGATTTAGTCGATTTTGATGATGTAGAAAACTGTATAAAGGCTGTAAAACCTGAAACAAAATTAATATATTCAGAAGTTTTTGCTAATCCTACATTAAATATAGCAGATATTCCAGTTTTAGCAGAAATAGCACATAAAAATGGAGCATTATTGATGATTGACAATACATTTTCATCTCCAATAGCAATAAAACCTATTAAATTTGGTGCAGATATAGTTATCAATAGTATGACAAAGTTTATGAATGGACATAGTGATGCTATTGCTGGTTCAATCACTTCAACAGAAGAAATTATAGATGCAATTCATCCAGTGAGAATGCTTTGTGGAACACCTGGTGATCCTCATGCAGCACATGCAATGATGAAAAGTTTTGCAACAATGGACCTTCGTATAAAAAAACAAATGGCAAGTGCATCTAAATTAGCAAAAGCATTAGAAGAGAATAAATATATATCTAAAGTAAATCACCCAAGCCTTGAAAGTTTTAAACATCACAAACTAGCTCTAGATTTATTTGGTTCAGACGAAACAATGAGTGGAATGATAAGCTTTATTGTTCCAGAAAACCCAGAAAAAATAGATGAATTTATGTTAAAACTAAATTTTGCCCATTATGCAATGACTTTAGGAGGAATACGTACTACTCTTGTTCATCCAGTAACAAGTTCTCATAGTCATATGCCAGATGAAGCAAGAAGAGCTATGGGAATTACTCCAGGTTTATTCAGACTTTCTGTAGGAATAGAAGATGTAGATGATTTGATTGCAGACTTTAATCAAGCCCTTGAAGTATTTGGAGAATAGTTTGATATAGAAATCACTGAGAAGCAAAGGGGTGTCTAGAGGCACCCTTTTCTTATAATAATTATGGAGGGAATATGAAGATAAAAATTGATAGTATGCTTAAAAAAGAAGTGGAGAGTATAAGACTTGGATGCCTTATTTATGATGTTAAGGTTAAAGAGAAGAACGAAGAATTATGGGAAAAGCTTGATAAAGAAATATTTCCAGCATTAATTTCTCTTATGGAAGTAAAAGGAATAAATGATATAGAAAATATCTTTTTATCAAAAAAAGCATATAAATCTTTAGGAAAAGATCCTAATCGTTATAGAGTGTCTTCAGAAGCCCTTTATAGAAGAATTAAGCAGGGAAAAGGACTATATCAAATAAATACAGTTGTAGATACCAATAATTTAATATCTTTAGAAACAGGATTTTCTGTAGGTTCTTATGATTTAAAAAATATAAAAGGAGATATTCTGCTTAGAAAAGGAAGAAATGGAGAAATATATAAAGGAATAGGGAAAGATGATATAAATATAGAGAACCTTCCTGTTCTTGCTGATAGTGAAGGAGCTTTTGGAAGTCCTACAAGTGATTCAATAAAAGCTATGGTTACATTAGAATCAGTAAAAATATTGACATTAATATATTGCTTTTCAAAAAATGAAAACTTGGAAGAAATTTTAGAAAAATCTTTTAAATATTTAGAAAAATATGCAGGAGCAGAAAATATAGAGAAATTTATAGTTGAATAAAATATATTCTAGTGAGGGAAAAAATGAAAAAAATATCATATTTATTAGTTATTTTTGCTGCATTTCTATGGGGAGGAATAGGACTTTTTTCAAAAACAGCAGGAAATATGGGATTTACATCTATTGATATATGCTTTATACGTTCTGTATTTTCAGTAATTATTCTTGGCATTTTCTTTTTTATAAAAGATAGAAGTATTTTTAAACTCAAAAGTATAAAAGACTTAAAATATTTCATAGGGACAGGAATAATAAGTTTTTCCTTGTATAATTGGAGTTATATTGCAGCAATAAAGGAAACATCAATGGGGGTTGCTGCTATTCTTTTATATACAGCTCCATCCATTATAATGATACTTTCAGCAATACTTTTTAATGAAAAAATTACAAAAGTTAAACTTGTAGCTCTTATAATAACATTTTTAGGGTGCATGATGGTTACAGGAATATTTGAGGGAGGAAATATAATCTCTGTCAGAGGATTTATTTATGGAATACTTTCAGGTATAGGATATGGGCTTTACAGTATTTTTGGAAAATATGCTCTTAGAAAGTACTCTCCAGTTACAGTAGTGTTTTATACATTTTTAATGTCTGGTCTTTTATTTAGTATTTTAGGATCTCCATTTGTGATAATTGAAAAAATAAATAGTACAAGCTCTTGGATTTTTGTTACAGTATTTGCTGCTTTTTCAGCAGCAGTTCCATATATATTATATACCAAAGGTCTTTCAGGAATAGAAGCAAGTAAGGCTTCTATACTTGCCAATATAGAACCTGTTGTAGCAGCATTAATAGGAATAGTTATTTTTTCAGAAGGAGCAGGGATATTAAAGTTATTTGGAATATTCTTAGTAATCGCGGCTGTATGTATGATAAATTTAAGTGAGAGTTTTGAGAAAAAATAAAATTGATTTTACTTTCTTAATTTAGTAAGTAATAAAATTGCAGAAAAATTAAGGAGCAGAGAAAAAAATAAAAAATTAATTAAAAAAGCAGAGTAATTTTTATTTGTAAATTATACTTCTGCTTTTTTATATAAAATTTAATTTGTATATTTTTCAAAATTTTAAGCTTTTATATTACATAAATTATTATTTAAAACAGATAAACTTATTATTCTTGTGGGATTAAAATTTGAACTTCATAAACAGATCTAGAATATTCATAAAGGCTATTCTCATATTCATTTGCAAGAACTATTGATGGCTTCTTTTTTCCTTGAAAAAATAGTTTTGTAAAATATGGATTCCATCCATCACTCAAAATTCTTGCCTTAAAACATAAATAGTTTCCTTCTGGAATTTCAATAATATTTTCTGATTTAATATTTGGAGCTTCTTTGATAAACATTCCAAGATAATGTGGTTTTAATTCACCATTTATTAAGGCATCATAATCAAGAATATATGAAAATTGTCTCATGTATTTAAGATGTTTACATTCATTACTATTTCTTATTTCATTAAGCCTGATGTGAAAATCTTCTTTTGGCTCATTTTTTATAACTTTTGCAGCAACCATATATCTTTTCTCAAGATGAAGACTATAAGAATGGTCATCTATACTTCCTTCACCTATATAAGTAAAATAGTCTTTATACCATTGAATATCATCAATGGTGTCTTTTAATTTACTGATTTCTTCCTCAAGAGATTTTTTACATTTGTCTAAATATTGAACAAGAGTATTGATATTGTTTTCAGCTAGAATTTCTCTTATTTCTTCAAGACTTAAATTGAATTTTTGAAGATATTTTATTCTATCAATAAGATGAAACTGATCAACAGAGTAATAACGATATCCTGTAGAAGGATTAATGTACTTTGGAGCAAGTAAATTAATATTATTATAATGCCTTAATGTTTGTACAGAGACTCCCATTATTTCAGCTACTTCACCTATTGAATACAGTTCTTTCATCTCTTTCTCCCCTTTTAGATATCTTTGTTAAAAAATAAAAGTATTATATTTTATAGTGTAAAAATAATTTTAATTTATTATACACTTTTATTTTAAAATAGACAAATGATGATAAAGAAAATTAATGTTATAGAGATGAAATGGTATTTTTTACACTTGACTTATCAAATCATTTATTAATAGAATTTTTATAGAAATTTGATATATAAAAAATAGAGTTAAAATATTAACAAGTAATTTTTTTATAAGTTAATTTTATAGTTTAAAGGGAAAATTTATTATTAAAACTGGAATTTGAATCCTACATAGTAATTTCTTTCATATGCAGGGTCATATAAAAATTCATTAGTAGAAGAACTGTATGAAACGTAGTCATAGTATTTTTTATCAAAGACATTGTTTACTCCGGCATATAAATTAAGACTTTCAGTAGCTTTAAAGTTAGCTCTGATATTAGCTACAGCATGTGCATTTTTCTTTCCGCCTTCATTATTGTTTGTAAGGTAAGTTGCACTTTTATAAACAACATCTCCACCAATATTAAATCTTTCATTAAATGAATATAATACACCTAAAGATAATTTATGATTAGGAACATAAGCTATTCTTTTTCCATCTAATTTTTCTCCATTATCATTAGCTTTTTTTACTTTAGCATGTACATAATTATAACTCTCACTAAAAGTAAATTTACCTATATCTTGTTTAGCTGCAAGTTCAAGTCCGTATCTTTCTGTTTTATCCAGATTTATATTTTCTATTGAATGCTGTGTATTAGAGGCATGACCTGAACTTCTAATTTCATCATTTGTCAAAGTATAAAAGACAGCTCCATTTAATTCTGAAATTCCAAATGTATCCCTAAATCCTAACTCAAAAGTGTTATAAGTTTCAGAATCAAGATCATTGAAATAATATAGACCAGCTTTACTTGGGTCTGGATGTGAAGCAGAATATCTGTTAGTGATTAAAGCAGGAGCAGGAAATGTGAATCCTCTTTCATACTTTAAATAAACATTCCCAGTGTCAGAATAAAGATAATTTACTGCTAATTCAACAGCAAAATTATCTGCATCTTTTGTATTTCCACCAAGATCTAATTTATTTCCAAAACTTTTTCTTTTCATATCATAGTCAGCTTTTTCATATCTAAATCCTTGAATAAATTCAAAATTTTCATATTTATATGTATTTAATACAAAACCGCTGATAGATTCTTTAGTAGCTTTTAAATCAATGTTAGTCATTGGTATTGTAGCACCCATTCTTTCCATATACATATTTTGTTTTCTGTGCAGTTCATTATCTAAATATTCTATACCAAAAATAATATTGCTGTCATTTCCATATTTATATTTTAATTTTGCTGTTGCACCTTTTTTCTCATCATCAAAAGCAGCTTTCATATTCATACCACTTGCAGCAGTAACCATTTTATAGTGCATATCAGTATTTTGGAAATAACCTATTAAATTTAATTCCATATTTTCACTTATTTTTCCTGCATATTCCAATGAGAATTCATTTTTATCTCTATCCCATTTATCAATATCGCTGGGATTTTTTCCACTTTGTTTTCTATCATTGTCAACCTGTGCTTTAGTTAATGAATTAGGAATTTCAGACTCACTGTCATATTTTGAATATCTAAAAGTAATGCTATGGTCATCAGATATATCATATCTCAATTTAGTGCTGAAATGATTTGCATCTTCTTCATTATATTTTCTGTATCCATTTACTTCATTTCTTGTATAGGCTAAATCTATATCAAGTTTTCCAACTGTATGTCCAGCAGATACTTCATAGGTATTTCCTCTATAGTTTCCATAACTGTATCCAGCAGTAGCTCTAGGGCCAGTTTGTTTTTTAGTGATAACATTTACTACTCCCCCAGAAGTTCCACTTCCATAGAGAACTGCTCCCCCACCAGGAATTATTTCTATTCTTTCTATCTGGCTGATAGACACTGTATTTACAGGAGTGCCTACATGAGAAGTATCTGAAGCATTAGCACGAATACCATCAACAAGAAGTTGAACATTAGTCATAGCCTTTGCCATTCCTTGTCCTCTCATATCAATGACAGGCATTCCCATTTGGTACTGTACATTAACAGCTGGAACATCTTTCAAGGCGTCTTCAATTGAAGGATAATGTTTTTCTTCAATTGTTTCACTGACAACAATAGTAGGATTGCTTGCTCCATCCCTTACAGTAGTTTCAAAACCTGTGCTGGAATAAATAACAGTGTTTCCTAGATTTATTCCTTCTGTATTTTCAGAACTTGAATTAGCAAAAATTGTAGTTGAAATTAATAATGAATGTAAAGCTAATTTTTTAAAATTCATTTGTTTCTCCTTATCTTTCCATAGAAATTTATAATTGTTGTACACTCTTACTTTAAATAAAAGTAAGGCTGAATTCCCCTCAGTTATCATTTTAACTATAGTTTAGTAAATCAAACTAAATCAATATAAAATGAAATCATCTTTTTTATAATAATATTTTTATTTTATTTTGTCAACAAATATTTTGCTTTAAATAATATTTGTAAAACAAAATAAAAAATAAATTAACT